>NZ_CAAAHX010000008.1 GCF_900639865.1 Legionella gresilensis | reverse complement strand
TTCATCAACCTCAGCAATGTCATTTAGACCATATTGTGTTCTTAATGATTGTAAGATGTCATTCTGAGTAAGCCGGCAACAATGTAACTTATCCCAATTGTATTTGTTATTTTGTACAAGGAGCATTTTATCACCTTTAATAAATTTACCCACGCGGCGACTTTTATAAGATAAAAAGGCCAGCATTCTATGAATTATGACAATAACAGCACAAACAACCATGGAAGGTAATAAAGGAATGTTATTAACAATAGCCTCGCCTAAAATTGCACCTAAAATAATAGAAATAATAAAGTCAAAGGAAGAATAATTGCCAAATACGCGCGATGAAGTTGCTCGAAATAAAATAAGGGCATAAAACGTAATTACTATTCCACGAACATAAAGGCCATAATCTAATAATTTACTAAATCCGACTAATTCATCCATGATTAAGATGTTCCATTATCATTAAAAAAATTAATAATAAGTCGGCCGTGTTGCAAAAACAATGCTGTAGTATACTATCTGAATTTTCACATAGTAGTTCTGATGAGTTTTAAAAATCCTATAGATTTCAAATGGCGCCATTTTCATGGAGAGATCATTTTGCAGTGCGTGCGTTGGTATTGTAAATATGGAATCAGTTATCGCGATCTAAAAGAAATGATGTCCGAACGAGGACTTTCGATTGAGCACACAAAGCTTTATCGTTGGGTTCAGCACTATGCGCCGACGTTGAAGAAGCGGATTAGTAAAAAAAAGCGCTATTTAAGCTGTTGGCACATAGATGAAACCTATATCAAAGTAAAAGGCGAATGGAACTATTTATACAGAGCAATTGATGAAGGTGGCAATACCATTGATTTCTATCTTTCTCATCGCCGTAACGTTAAAGCGGCTAAACGTTTTTTAAAGAAACTGATAAAAAGCAATCTAACATGTGACATCAATGTTATCAATACCGATAAGAATCCAGCCTATAGCCAAGCCATTAAAGAATTGAAACAAGAAGGAAATTTAGCGTTATATGTTAACCATTTGCAAATAAAATATCGGAATAAGCGTCAGGAATCAGACCACGGTAAGCTTAAACGTCTTATCAATCCTGCTTTAGGATTTCATTCCATGAAAACTGCTTATGCTACGATTAAAGGATTTGAAGTTATGAGAATGTTTCGAAAAAGGCAATTTAATAGGTGGATGTATGGCAGTTAGAATGAGGTTTCATTTATTAACCAATTGTTTCATGTATATAGCTAAACTACATCCTAAATTTGTGTTTTTGTAGCTTACATAGTTTTTGCAACGCAGCCCAAAAAAAAGATTACTTCTTACTGCATAAGCGTTAAATAGAAGGGAGCTAAAATTATCAATAAAGGTCGTTTCTTAAGACTCATAACAAACGACCCAGTTGCATTTTTTGCCCTTTTCTAATATGGGAGAATCCATTTCATTTTATTATTTCTTTAATTAAATCTACCAATTTAGGAATTCAACATAACTTGAAAATAATTTAAGGAATCTGTTTATTTCTACGAATTATTATTAATCCGATTAAGCAAAGCACAATTCCAGAAACTAAGAAGCCTATATCCGAATAAAATTGTCCCTCCATTGAAGTTCTTTGTATAACGTGATGTAATTTTAAAATTAGATGATCAATCATTCCTTCAATGACATTAAAAAGTCCCCAACCCAGTAATAACAGGCCAATGAAATGTTTTCCTGAATAAATTTCTTTATTATTTAATCCCTGCCACAATAAAAAAATACCTATTACAGTACTTATCCAAGTAAAGGCATGAAATAACCCGTCCCAGAACATATTAATTTCAATGTTGCGAATCGTGTTTGGGAAAAATATATTTGAAAGCATATTATGGGCTTGTAAAATTTGGTGAAAAACGATTCCATCAAAAAAACCACCTAGGCCAATACCTAAGAGCAGCCCTGCAGCAAATAAAGGTTGTTTATTACTCATAATTAGTCCTTACTAGATAAAATCTTACCGTGATAAACGGCATAAATGATCAAAAAAAAGCATATAAAGGGTAATATTGAATAAAATAAATAAAGAACAAAATTGGAATTAAAAATACCATCTCGAACTTGCTGTCCTGTTTCAGTAAGACAAATTGGGCAAGCAAGTGAAAATTTTGTAACTATCATACTGAAAGTAAAAACTAGATTTTTAAATACTTTCATTAACTATCCTTATTATAAGTAGAAGTTATGAGATAAAAATCTCAGATTAACTCTTTTTTCGTATAAAAGGTAGGAAGATTAGGCGTCGTAAGTTGAATTCATAGAGTAAACCGTTAATTTACGAGATTCAGTACCTAATCTGGGCTAGGTTACAGAAAGTAAAAATGCGAATTAACATCCAAATTAATATTTAACCTTAGCTGAGACTAACGTGTAATTTTTAAGCCTATGGAACGTAAAATACAACACATAGACTTATCAACATCTGTAACAACTTAATTAAAGCCAAAGTCACTTGAAATATTAGCAATTACTAATATAATTAAAATATGAATACTATTTCTTCTAATCCAAGCCTTGAGGTCATGATAAAAAGTGCCAATAAGGCAGAAACAATGCTTAAGCTTCTTGCTAATGGGAGAAGGCTTTTAATTTTATGTCATTTGCTAAAAAGAGAGTGTTCAGTTAACGAGTTGGCTGAAAGTATTAACTTATCTCAGTCAGCAATTTCTCAACATTTAGCAAAAATGCGCAATGAGGGCCTTGTTAAAACGAAAAAAGAAGGTACCACTATCTACTATCGTATTGGTCGACCAGAAGTAGAAGCCATTTTAGCTACGTTATATTTGATTTACTGTAAAGAGTAAAAAATTTATTTATTATATTAGGATTTGCTAATATTTTGGAGGTTATATGACTATAAAAAATGTTGATGCAAAAACAGTCAAGCAGTGGTTAGAAGAAGACAAAGCCGTATTACTTGACGTAAGAGAACCAGCAGAGCATGCCACTAAAAAAATTGCTGGAGCGCATCTTTTTCCTTTAAGCCAAATTGAAACAGGACAATTACCCAATATTGACTCTAAAAAGCTGGTGCTGCACTGTCAAGCAGGAAAACGAAGCACTACAGCCTGTCAAAAACTGATGCTTAAGCATCCTGAGGTTGACATCTATAATCTTGAAGGCGGCATTGGTGGTTGGATTGATTCAGGCTTCCCGGTGGACAAATCAAACCAATTTCCACTTCCTCTGGAACAACAAGTCCAGGTTTTTGTAGGAACACTTCTCGTTCTCTTTAGCATTCTAGCTTGGCTAATTTCACCATTTTTTATTGCCTTTACCATGTTTTTAGGCATTGGATTAGTGTTTGCAGGCATTAGCGGCTATTGTGGTCTCGCTTATGTCTTGGCCAAAATGCCATGGAATCAATCAAGCAGGAATTATGTCACTTGCAAAAAGGCTTAAAGAATGCTGTTTTTAGGTTATTCGTTAGCCTGCTGATTGGCCTAATATTAGGAATAATTGGCGCAGGCGGGGGCTTTTTAATAGTTCCTGCTTAATAACATTCTTCGATTTAGATGTTAAGAAAGCCATCGGGACATCGCTAGCCATCCTTACTATTAATGCATTCGCTGGTATTCATGGCGATATTGTAGCGGGCGTCGTTTTCGATTGGAGTTTACTGCTCTTTTTTACAGCGCTAGCCCTGTTAGGCTTAATAGTGGGCATGTTTATAGGCAGTAAATTGCAGGCTAAAAAGTTGCGAAATCTATTTGGCATATTTACTCTTTTTATAGGCATTAGCATTTTAATAAAAGAATTTATCTCATTATTTAGTGTTTAATTATTCACGGAGGCTGCCATGCACATTGAACCATTTTTTGATCCTATTACAGCCACTTATACGTATGTCGTGGTTGACGAAAAAACAAAACGTTGCGCTATTATCGATTCTGTTCTTGACTTCGACATATTCTCGGGAAGGTTAACGACTGCATCAGCAGACAAGGTCATTACATTTATCCAGCAAAATCAGTTACAAGTAGAATGGATTTTAGAAACCCATGCCCATGCTGATCATCTCACTGCCTCACAATATCTTAAAAAACAATTAGGCGGGAAAACAGCCATAGGCGAACACATTAAAAAAGTCCTAGAATTTTGGGTTCCTCTTTTTAACCTTTCAAAAAAACAATTACTGGAGGGAAAACAATTTGATCATTTATTCCAAGATGAGGAAATTTTTAACATAGGCACTATTCCTGTTCGTGTAATGTATACCCCTGGGCATACGCCTGCTTGTGTGACTTATCTTTTAGAAGACGCTGCTTTTGTGGGAGACACAATATTTATGCCTTATGTAGGAACTGCACGAACGGATTTTCCTGGCGGAAGCGCTGCCGAACTTTACGATTCCATTCAAAAAATTCTTTCCCTTCCAACTGATACAAGACTTTTTATGTGTCATGATTATCCGCCTGAAGGGCAACCACCCCAATATCTCTCCACTGTTGGCCAGCAAAAACAACAAAATTCCATGATAGCACATGGGGTTTCTAAAGAAAATTATGTCGCTGCCCGTTTAGCAAAAGATAAAGGAAAGCCTGTTCCCAAATTACTGCTACCTTCTCTACAAGTTAATATTAGGGCAGGCCACTTAGGTGAGACCGAAGAAAATGGCGTGCAATATCTAAAAACCCCCCTTAATCGCTTGTAGTGGCATTATATTTAACACTTACTTAGCATTATTTTGATAAATTGCTAAATAAACTCTTACCTAGTGATGATATCGTCATTACTTTAGGCATGTTTTAATACGTTCAATCGGAAAAAAGGTTCTTGTGAACTATGTATTAACTAAATTCACAATCAAATAAATTGCTAAAATAAACCCTGTTAAAAAAATGATTAAAGTTAAAGTGAAATTAAGAAAATTAGTAGGCTTAAATTGATTACTACTGATTTGCTCTCGAATTTGTTTATATTTAAGAAAAGCCAGTAAGCTTATTAAGGTGCCTAAGATAACAAGAGCTATACCAAAGCTTGCAGAGTAACTAGGAAGATGTTGATATAATGAAAGATTGTACTGTGGTGGTAATGATATAGAGGATTTTGTTAAAATAATTCTAAGTTGCTTAAGGAATAATGAAAATTTTTCTACTACAAACCCAAACGCAATTAAACCGATGCTCGTTCTTATCCATGCAAGAAAAGTTCGTTCATTGGCCAGGTGGTCTCTAATCTTACTCATCTCAGAGGTAGATTTGTCACTTGTGCAGTCCCTTGTTTTCATAACCGTAATTATCCGCTAATAACTTTATGTGCGCAAACAATAAAACAACAAGTCCGATATTGAATAAATCTAAAATAAAGAAAAAGGAATGCAGAAAATAGACATTATAGTTGCTTATATTTTAATCAAAATATCAACAAGTAGTTTACATTTAATAGTGGACTCATCTTGAATAAGTAGCTGTGAAGTACTAACTTTAATTAAAACATTTAAGGAGAAGGGTTATGGAACAAGACCACGTGAGGGCTAATACTTCATCTGCTGCTAATCAAGCTATTGATAATCAAATGGTAGCAACCCTTCAGACTTTTTCTACAGCAAGTTCAAATGAGATAAGCGAAAGAATTGATAAAATTGAAAAAGAATATAATGTAGAAAGAGTATTAGAGTTAAACGCTTCTATCTTGGCTTTTATTGGTGTTTTATTAGGCGCATTTGTAAATATCTATTGGCTTATCCTTCCAGGCTTAGTACTCCCATTTTTAGCTCTGCATGCAGTTCAAGGGTGGTGTCCTCCTCTGCCTATTTTAAGAGCATTAAAAGTTCGAACTCAGAAGGAAATTGATGTTGAAAAATATTCTCTAAAATTTTTAAGAGGTGACTTTGATAATTTGCAAAGGGAAAAGGACATACAAAAAATTTTACAAATAATATGGAAATAACTGTAGTTTGCTGATGAATAAGCTAAGTTACTCTAAAAAACAGTTTGTTCAGCTTTGTTTGCAGAATTTATTAAATCGAGAAGGGCTAGATTTGTCAGTTAGCGTTGAGAATGTGGCTTAAATATTGAGGGTGGATTATGGATGAATAGTTAATCTTCCCCACACAGGTGTGGGTGTTTCTAAGTCTTACTCACCGATTGAAATCACCGAAGAGTCTTCCTCACACTGCCGGGGCCTTTTAAACTTACATGCTTATCAATATTAGCAAAAAGTCTTACTTAATCAGTTGATGGTTTACAATTGTAATACTGGATTCAAGGAATGTAATACAAAGGCTTGAAAAATATTTTAAATGAGGTGATACAGATATTTTTCGCTAGCCTGATTAAGTTATATTTTGGCAAGTTGGCATGTTCAAAATGGAACAAGCTTACAAGAGTTACAGCAGCTAGGCGGATGGTCAAATTTTGAAATGTTGTTGCAATATGCACATCTTTCAAGTGCTCATTTACAAATAGCTGCAAATAGAATTAGTTCGTTAGCTTGTGGTACACATGGTTAAGTGTAACCAGTGTAGAAAAAGAAGTGTTACAATTTTGCTACACCACTTTTTTTACAAGTTTAAGTATTTTTATAACTTATTGATTATTAAGGCAAAAATGGCGCGCCCGGAAGGATTCGAACCTCCGACCTCCTGGTTCGTAGCCAGATACTCTATCCAACTGAGCTACGGGCGCGTAAACGACTGGCGGAGAGAGAGGGATTCGAACCCTCGATGGGATTTCTCCCATACTCCCTTAGCAGGGGAGCGCCTTCGACCACTCGGCCATCTCTCCAGGTAATGCGGCGAGTATATCAGTTATTTTGCTTACGTCAATCGCAGGTATAAAATTCATGATAAAAAATATTAATTTTTAATGATTATGTGGCATTTACATATTATTTAATTAACTGCTATCTTTCATATATAGTAATGAATAAGTTAAACTTAGCGCCATATCGATTTTCTGTATGTTGGACCTTGGCTCAACAAACGATTGCTCTTAAGAATCCATTTCATTCTGATTTTAACAAAATTTAGTGTAAACTCCTGATATTAAAAAATTAGTTTGGGGTACATCTTTATAAATTGAATGACTGGCTGTTACTTTGTGGCGCAGGATGAATGATAGGAGGATTAATGAAACACAAATCGTATTTAGATGGTAGAGAAGTATATGTTGTTGATGGGAATCGTACCCCTTTTCTTAAGGCTAAAAATATTGGACCCTTTAGCGGCTCGGACCTAGCTGTTGCCGCAGGTATGTCCCTGTTAAGCCGTCAACCTTTTTCTCCTACTGATCTAGATGAAGTTATTATTGGCGCTGCAATGCCAGGTCCTGATGAAGCGAATATTGCACGCGTAATCTCTTTACGCTTAGGCTGCGGCGAACGTATGCCTGCTTTTACTGTCATGCGTAATTGTGCTTCTGGCATGCAAGCATTAGATAATGCTGCCTTACAAATTGCTTCAGGCCGAAGTGATTTAGTTTTAGCTGGTGGGACTGAAGCAATGAGTCATGCTCCCTTGCTATTTAATCAAAAAATGGCTGCTTGGCTAGGTAATTGGATGGGCGCTAAAAGCACAGGACAGCGTGCACGGCTAATTATGCAGTTTAAACCTGGCTATTTAGCACCTGTTATTGCTCTTATGCGTGGTTTAACCGATCCAATAGTTGGTCTAAATATGGGCCAGACTGCTGAGAAGGTTGCTTATCGTTTTAATATTACTCGGGAGCAAATGGATGCGTTTGCCTATGAAAGCCATCAGCGTTTAGCACGTGCTTATGATGAAGGAAGGATGACTGAGATTACGCCAATTATTGATAATAAAGGGCAAGTCTATACTCAAGATACTGGTTTAAGAAAAGATTCAACACCGGAGAAGCTTGCCACGCTTAAGCCTTTCTTCGATAAAAAATACGGTATGGTGACGCCAGGTAATAGTTCTCAAGTAACAGATGGAGCTTGCTTATTAATTTTAGCGAGCGCTGATGCAGTTAAGAAATATAATTTACCTGTACTTGGCCGTATTGTTGATGTTCACTGGGCCGCTTTAGATCCCGCTCATATGGGATTAGGGCCTGTTCATGCAGCAACACCTATTTTAGAGCGCCATAATTTAAAACCTGCGGATTTAGATTGCTGGGAAATTAATGAAGCATTTGCAGCGCAAGTTCTAGGATGTTTGAGAGCCTGGGATGATGAAGATTATTGCCGTACGCAGCTAGGTTTAAAACAGGCATTAGGTGCACCATCTCTAGATAAAGTAAACAAAGATGGTGGGGCAATTGCTGTTGGCCACCCAATTGGTGCAAGTGGCGCAAGAATTGTTTTACATACTTTACAATCCTTACAACAAACAAATGGTACGCATGGTATGGCTGCAATTTGCATTGGCGGTGGCCAAGGCGGCGCAATGTATTTAGAAAGAGTGACCGGGGTGAAAGGATAATGAATAATTACAAACACTGGGAAATTGAAACTGACGCAGAGAATATTATTTGGTTAGGTCTTAATCGTGCTGATGCAGCATTAAATTCTATCAACTCAGAAGTCTTAGATGAATTAAATAGTATTTTACAAGAGGCTGTTAACCAACCTTCAGCCCAAGGATTAGTTATCTATTCAACCAAAGATAAAGGCTTTATTGCTGGCGCTGATATTAATGCATTTTCTAAATTCCAAACTCCTGATGAGGCAGTTGACTTTTTAAGAAAGGGACAAACTGTTTTTGCTCGTTTAGAGGGATTAAAAATACCTACGGTCGCTATGATTGATGGTTTTTGTATGGGCGGTGGTCTAGAGTTAGCTCTAGCTTGCGATTACCGCATAGCGTCTGATGAACCTGATACTCGCCTAGGTTTGCCAGAAATTTTATTAGGTATTCATCCAGGTTGGGGCGGAACAGTTCGCTTAGTACAATTAATTGGTGGCTTTGACGCATTAACAAAAGTCATTTTAACAGGGGCGCCTATTGCGGCTTACAAAGCGAAATCCATGGGTTTTGTGGATGATGTTGTCCCTATACGCCAATTAAAGCGTGCTGCGGTTTATTTTATTAAAAATAAACCTAAAAAACATCAACCCACTTTTATGCAATCTCTTACTAATTATGCTTGGGTTCGACCTATAGTTGCGCCAATCATACGCTATAACGTAGCAAAACGAGTTCGCAAACAGCATTATCCTGCGCCCTATGCTGTGATTGATTTATGGGAAAAGGAAGGAGGGTATGGGGAGCGGGCTTATTTAAAGGAAATAGATTCAGTTGAGCAACTAATTACACGTAATGAAACCGCTAAAAATTTAATTCGTGCGTTTTTACTAAGAGAACGTATGAAGGGTTTTGCAAAAGCTAGTGATTTTAAAGCAGAGCATGTTCATGTGATTGGTGCAGGTGTCATGGGCGGCGATATTGCGGCTTGGTGTGCATTGCGTGGGCTTAGAGTTACTTTACAAGATAAATCTTATGCACAAATCGGCGCAGCGAAAGCACGAGCTTATTCGTTATTTAAAAAGAAATTAAAGCAACCGCGCCTAATTCAAGCAGCAATGGATAGATTAATTGCTGATCCAGAAGGTTTTGGCGTAGCAGGTGCTGATGTAATTATTGAGGCAGTGTTTGAGAATTTAGAAGTCAAACAAACTATTATGAAGCACGTAGAAGAAAAGGCAAAAGCAGATGCTATCATAGCAACAAATACTTCAAGTATTCCTTTAGATGAAATTAGTCAAGTGATGACTAACCCAAGTCGTCTGGTTGGTATTCATTATTTTAATCCTGTTGCCAAAATGGAGTTAGTTGAAGTCGTCAGTAGTAATAAAACAGCAAGTGAGATCCGTGACAAGGCTTGTGCTTTTGTCAATCAAATTAGCCGGCTTCCATTACCTGTAAAATCAAGCCCTGGCTTCTTAGTGAATCGAGTTCTTATGCCTTATTTAATGGAATGTGTGCAATTACTTGAAGAAGGGTACGCAGGCGAAACCATTGATGAAGCAGCGAAAGAATTTGGTATGTTTATGGGGCCTGTTGAATTAGCAGATACCGTAGGTATGGATGTATGTCTAGCAGTAGCTGAGAATTTAACTAAATATTACGGTGGTAGTGTTCCGCAAAAATTACGTGATATGGTTAAGGCAGGTAAACTCGGTCGTAAAACAGGGGAAGGTTTTTATAAGTATAAAGATGGTAAGCCCATTAAGAAAAAGCCACAAACCGATAAATCTTATCCTGAAATTGCTAACCGTTTAATTTTGCGAATGGTCAATGAGTCAGCTGCGTGTTTACGAGAGGGCGTCGTAGCAGATAGTGATCTTTTAGATGGTGCAATGATTTTTGCGGCAGGGTTTGCTCCATTCCGTGGTGGGCCGATGAATTATGCCAAGCACTTTGGTCATGATAAATTAAATGAATTATTTGCTAAACTAGAAAATCAATATGGTCAGCGTTTTAAGCTTGATAAGCAATTTAGTAAGAGTTCAAATTAAAAGTAGTTAGGAAACCTGAATGCTGGAATTTTTCCAGTATTCAGGTTGGGCTATGACAAAGAGAGCAGCTTCAATGATACCTATCAAATATCTTATCTGCTTGTTGTTTTTAGTAATCACCTCTATTAATTACGCCTCGACTTGGGTTTTTTCAACGCATAGTGATTTAATTGGCAAAATACAGTATGCAACTGTACAAGCCGGAGAAACATTAAGTGATGTAGGAATACGTTACGATATTGGCTATCATGAGATGATACAGGCTAATCCTAAACTCGATCCATTGCGGCCACTATATCCTCAAACCCAAGTTATTATTCCCTCACAATATATTTTACCGCCTGGACCGCGCCAAGGTTTAGTTATCAACTTAGCTGAATTTAGGCTCTATTATTATGTACCAGGCGATAATATTGTTATCACGATGCCAGTAGGTATTGGTCGGGAAGGTTGGAAAACGCCTCTTGGCTTTACTAGAATTATTGCAAAAGAACGCGATCCTCATTGGCGGCCAACCGCAAATGTAAGGGCAGAAGCTGCACGGCATGGTACTCCAATTCCTGAAGAGTTTCCTCCCGGTGAGGGAAATCCTCTTGGTAGGCATGTATTAAGGTTAGGTTGGCCCACTTATTTAATCCATGGTACTAACCGCCGTGATATTGTTGGATCGCGTGTAAGTGCTGGATGTATTCGTATGATGCCAGAAGATATTGAATCTTTATTTGATTACGTAAAAGTAGGCACCTCAGTGAGAGTCATTAATGAACCTGTTAAACTAGGCTATGCTAGCGGTGCAATTTTTCTGGAAGCACATCCACTTTTAATAGAGCATAGAGGCACTAATTTAAGTAAATTAGTGGCTAATTTGCTAGCTAAACAAAGCAATATACGTGATAAGAATAATAAAGTAATTCAAACCGAAGTTAGTTTTCCTTCTGGTATTCCAGTAAAGATCGGCTGAGGTGATTTTTCTCTTTAAGATAATTATAAATAAAGTGGGTAATAAGGAGTACAACAATACTCCCAACTAAATCTAAGGGGTAATGCCAGCCTAATAAAATACAAGATAAAGCAAGAAAAAAATTAATAATTAGCATCATTATAAATAATGGCTTAAAACCTCTGACTACGTATAAGCATAACCAAGCCCAAATAAAATGAAAGGAAGGGAGAGCTATCATACCTCCTTCAAGTGAAGTAGGTTGTTGATGGTGGTGAATTTGCATAAATTTTATGCCAGTAATATATTGTTCAGGTAAAAAAAAAGGACTTTTTAAGATACTAGCTGGTGCAGTAGTTGGAAAAAAATAGTAAAACGTAAAGCCAATCAAAGCTGAAATTAATAATAAACAAAAATATTCCCAAACTTTAGAAAATTGACCTAATAAGGCAACTAACAGAGGTAGAAAACCCATTTGCCAAGCCAAGCTATCATAAGCCAAACCAAGTATTAATTTAAAATTAGGATATTGGTTGGTCCAAGCCATTAAAGCAGGTAAATCAATATAGAATTTAGATTCTAATGCAACGATATATTTGTCGATAGGAGGAAAGGGACTATATTGTGCAGCATTTGTTGCTAGAGCAACAAATAACATAGAAAAATAAATACCAGCAAAGGCACGTGTAATTTCAATGAAATAATCATTATGGCTAAATAGTAATCTTAAGCCGATTAAAATTAGACATAAACTAATTCCAGCCCATAACGTGAAAGGCGGGAGATAGTTATTACCTTTGTAATGGTAATAATGGGAGTTAACATAAAAAGCAAGACTTGAAAGTATAACTATTAATAAGCTTGTTATAATCGAGCAGGCTCTAGCAGGATGTTTAAAAACTGTAAAGTCAAGTAACTTCACTTTGTTTCTCTTTTAATTGAATAGCTTGATAAATCTCTTCTCGATGAATTTTTACTGAGCGGGGTGCTTCGACACCAAATTTAATGTTGCCATGTTCCAGGGTTTTAAACGCTACCAGTAAGATATTTGTATTTTTTACATTAATCACTAACGTTTCTTCAAAGTCTACTGTAATGATATCCATATAAAATCTCTTTTTTTTAAGACGTTATATCGTATGGATTAGGTAAAAGCAATGTTTTTGCAAGCAGAACATATACAGCCTGAAAAAAATTTATAGAAAATTTTTTGTCATATAAACTTATTTTTATTATTTTTATGATATAAAGAGGGTGCTTTGTGTAAGTTTATTTTTGCAATTGTCTTATAAATAAACGTTTTGTTTTCTTTCTGCATTTGCCTTTTAAATCATCATCTTAAATTCAGTAAATTATTTAATAAATTCATTTGTGAGATTTTTGCTACAATTAATTAAAATTATTGCAGTTTTTTCGCTGGTATCGAAGTTTGCTCCGTGCACAAAAATAAGTTAAAATCGCCCACTTTAAAACCTTGCCTTACTTTATCTTATTAAAGAAGGCTTTAATCCATAAGGAGAATTCATGAGACATTATGAAATAGTGTTCCTCGTTCACCCTGATCAAAGTGAACAAGTGCCAGGTATGATTGAACGTTACGAAGGTATTATTACCAAGCAAGATGGGGTTATCCATCGTCGAGAAGATTGGGGCCGTCGTCAATTAGCTTATTCAATTAAAGATGTTCATAAAGCGCATTACATTTTAATGAATGTTGAATGTAATCAAGCTGCAATTGATGAATTAAAAAACGCTTTTAAATTTAATGATGCTATCATCCGTAATCTTATTATCCTTAAGAAGGAAGCAGTAACGGGTGAATCGGCATTAATGAAAAAAGATAAAGATAAAGAAAAAGATACGAGAGCAGCCTAAGGAGAATTGAGATGTCAACTTATTTCCGTCGTAAAAAAATGTGTCGTTTCAATGCCGAAGGCTCTAGCGAAATCGATTACAAGGATATTAATTTATTAAAAAATTATATTACCGAAACTGGGAAAATTGTACCAAGCCGAATTACTGGTGTACCCACTCGTTTTCAGCGACAATTAGCACAGGCAATTAAACGTGCTCGATTTTTAGGTCTATTGCCTTATTGTGACAGTCATCGATAACAGAAATTTATGAATACCTTTTTGCGTAATCAAGGTCAATATATATTAAAAAATGAGATTTGTGCATTTTTTGTAGCTGCAATATTGGCCCTAATACCCCTTACTACTTGGTTATCATTAGCAGTGATAGCCTTAGTTACCTTACGGAAAGGAGTTGTTGATGGTGCTAAGGTATTTATTTGTGGAATTATTGCAAGTTACATTTCTTATCAGTTTAATACTAATTTAGGGCACGCTTTTTCTATGACTATAATAACATTTATTATAGGTTTTAGCGCTGCCTTAATATTAAGGTTAACTGCAAATTGGAAAATAGTAATATTTGGAATTTTAATTGCTGCATTAATAATTATTAGTTTGGTTCATGGGTTTTTACCGAATTATGCTAATGAACAATATGTTCTATTACTTGCTGCATTAAAAGAAGTAGATCCAAATCATATGCTGGTGCAACTTTTAGAAAGCCAGCAACGCACTAATCCAAATTTGATCATTAATTCTTTACTGGGTATTCGAGTATTAAGCCTCGTTTTTTCTGCCCTAGGCTCATTAATGCTAGCGCGAGGCATTCAATCGCTGTTGTTTTATCCAGGTGGTTTTAGAGAAGAAATGCTTGCTTTTCGAGCTAGTCGTGTCGGTGTATTGTTATTGATTGTTGCTGCTTTTGGAGTATATCAAAGTAATCCTATTGCCATTAGTTGTCTACCACTTTTAGTAGTTTACCTAATGTTTGCTGGGATTAGCTTATTTTTTAATATAATGGCTAGAAAAAGAGATTTAGTGACTATTTTTCTATTATTTGTGCCACTTATAATCGTGCCTTATATAATGCTCCCAATCTATGTATTTTTCGGCTCATTAGATAGTTTATTTAATCTAAGGTTACATTTATCCTTAGATAGAAAATTCAAGAATTAAGAGGTGAATGATGGAAGTTATTTTATTAGAGAAAGTAAGAAATTTAGGTAATTTAGGTGATAGAGTTGATGTCAAAGCAGGTTATGGCCGCAACTACTTAATCCCTCAGAATAAGGCTGTTTTTGCAACAGAGAAAAATATTGAATATTTTGAAAAACGCCGTACTGAATTAGAAAAGAAAGCTCAACAAGAGCAAGCCCGTGCTGAACAACGTGCAGCTAAGCTAAATGATACTTCAATTGTTATCTCTGCATTAGCTAGTGATGAAGGTAAGCTTTATGGCTCTATTGGTGCTAGTGAAATTAGAGATGCATTAGTTGCTAAAGATGTTGAAGTTAGTAAACGTGAAATCTCTTTACCCGAAGGCCCAATTCATTCTGTTGGTGACTATGTCATTGATATCCATGTACATAGCGATGTCACAGCTCAAGTTCAAGTACAGGTTGTTTCTGCAAAATAAAAGATGAAAGATGCCCGGAAATAATTATCCGGGCATCGTTTTTAATTCTGTCAGCCTTGATGTTGCTTTTTTAGTCGATGTTTCTGACTCTATTTCTACTCTTTCAGTTTCAGTAATTGGGCGTTCTCTTACTTGCGAGCTAAACATTGTATTATTCCCATTATTTTTATAAATAAAGGGAGGATCATGGTAGTTTTCTAATCATTTTTCGGGTATAGCGTTAAGGTTAATATCTCTTAAATGCTTGAACTTAAAAAATTGATTAGTCCTTGATAATGATTCTAAATATTGCATTAAGCTATTTTCATCTACCTCTAACATTTCTGCGATTTGATTTATATTTTTAGAAGTAATTTCTCTAAACAAAACCACAGCTTGTCATTAATGACCATCCGTGACATTTCCCTCTCCCGCAAAAAGTATCATCATACGAGCAAAACTCTTAGCGCGGGAGAGGGACGGATCGAAGTGAAATTGAAAAATCTATGCTCAATTCAAAATTAAATCTTGTCTAACAAAACTTCAGGGGCGTTGCCTAATTCTCCAATAGAAACTAATGCTTACTTATCTATTCCATGATTAAGGATAATACTTATGTAAATATTAGAAGCTTAAGTTGGATATATTATTTCTAGGAATGTAGTTACTAGAAAAGTAATTTCCTAAACTTAATAAAGATTTTATTTTTTACGCTTATTAGATTAAGTCTTAAAAATTTTCAATATAAACAACATCATAAGCGGGTTCTTCATAAGGATGATTTTCACGTAGTGCCTGGATAGCTTTTTTTATAATATTGCAATTACACAAAATTTCAACTTTATATTCAGGCACATAATTTAATTTATTGACTTCGCCGATACTGGGATTTGCATTACCTGTAGGGTGAAACTGACCTTGACCTAAGCATTGCCAACATGTTTTCTCATAATTGCCTTTCCTACCTGCCCCTACAGCAAATAATGCTTCCTTTACTATTTCTAAATGACTTTCTGGAACATAAAAAGATAACTTGTAATTAAAGTTTACCTTTTCCATTTAATGTTACACCCTAAACTAGGTTTTTGGATTTCAGAAACAGGTTGGTCAGCTAAAAGACAGTCAATGACTTGACGTAAAGATTCGCCCGTAACAGGAATTTGATTTCCTGGCCGTGAATCATCAAATTGACCACGATAAACTAAATTTAAATTTGTATCATAAACAAAGAAATCAGGCGTACAAGCAGCTTGATATGCTTTTGCAATTTCTTGAGTTTCATCGAAAAGATAAGGGAATGAATACCCCTCTTTTAAGGCTGTCAATTTCATATGTTCCGGCGAATCATCAGGATAGCTCTCAATATCATTAGAATTAATCGCAATAAACCGTACCTTATTTTGATAAGAGTTTGTTAGTTGAACGAGGCCTTTATTAAGATGTTTAACATAAGGGCAATGATTACAAATAAACATAATGACAGTACATTTAATATTTTCTCGTTTGTCTAAACTAATATTTTTTCCGCTAATAACATCTAGCAAACAGAAGGCAGGCGCTGTGCTGCCTAGAGGTACCATTTTAGAAGCTGTTTTAACCATTTTTTATCCTAATTAACTATGAAAAAAAATAATTCTAATAAGTGCCGTTAAAGCAAAAATTGTATTCATAATTGCCCATATTAAAGCAGGTGGCTTTTTGTATGAATACGAATAGGCAAAAATTGCAATTGCTGTACTACCAAGAAAGAAAATTCGCTGATCTTCATAGGATAATCCAATAGATAAAGCGGCAATACCCATAATTCCCATAAATAATAAAATATTACTTAATCGCCCACTTAAAAAATAAAAAACTAATAATTGAATACAAAGTAATATAGGTATAGCTGCTTGTACAATAGAGCCTATACCTAATAATTGTGCGCCATGCCCTGCGGCCATAATAATTTCAAGTGCAATAAAATAAAATAACTTAAAAAAAATAGCTGTAATAAGTAATAGGGTTGATCCAATAACATAAAAAATAGCTGCAAAGTTTTGTGTTAAGCCAATAAGTGAAATAAGCGCACCTAAAATTCCAATGCAAAGAAAAACAACCTCCTTTTTTAACATTGTATTCCTTTGTCTTTCCTCTACCATAAACACTATTTACTAAAGTTTATTGAAAATAATAGCTAGTTAATTAGGTTTATAATAGCTTTTCTAATATTAGCAGCGTAATTTAAATTTAAAATTACCAACGTAAATAGATGCCTTTAGCTGTTGAATCATTAATTACATTACGCTGTGCTTTATTAACAGAAACCCAATAATTGCCCATATTACTAAGTGCAAATTTTACTCGTGGATACTGACAGACATCTAAAACTTCCCTACAATCAACCTGTTTTGCATTATTTTCTTCAATATGAAAGCATTGAAAATATAAATTTTCTATGTCTGATGCAAAAGCTGCCCAGTTTTTGGGATTTATTTTAGCTGTTAGTGATGGGCTCATGAAGATATCTTCTGTTTCTACCCGCTTTAGCTCAATAAGATGCTCACTGCGATTTTGCATTAAATAGAAAGTTTGCCCACCCTTATCATTTACTACAAGATTTGGGCCATTGTAACCAAAACCTGTTACTTCACAGCCACGAGGAAAATTAGCATGAGTTAGTGTATTTAATGTTAAAAGTGCCGCCAGTAACGCTAATCTATTTATAAACATAATACCCTTTTTATTTTTACTTTAAGTAATGTTGTTATTTTAATGTGATTGAAAGTATTTTCAATGGCTGCTTACTAGTGAAAGCCTCTTTAAATAATAAGAGCCTAACCCCTTAAATTAATCTTTATAGGAGGCAATTTTTGAAAGCAACATAGGTGAGTAAGTTCGATAAACACTTAAAGTCAAATACATTATAATATAACCTAACGACAACACTAAACAGAGTCGATTAATAGTAGGGTAAGTCCATAAAACAACCCCGGAACAAATCCCATATAATAGAGAAAAACTATGCATTAATACTTTTAATAATTTTGACTCAGTAAGGTAATCTAATCGAGAAGGGTAAACGTATTTAATAGGCACAAAGATTAAAATACAAAGAATTGATAAAATTAGAGCATTCGTATTCATTGAGGTGTCAAAAATAAACATATAGAAAAGGGCAATATTCCAATAGCACGGAAACCCTTTGAAAAAATGATCCGGTGTTTTCGCATCAGCTTGGCAAAATTGATAAGAAGAAGTAATAATAATTGCCACAATAATTATAATTGCTAAATCTGGTGGCAGCATATCTGCTTTAACAAAGAGAAAAAAGCAAGGTGTAATGACATAATTTAAATAGTCAACTATATTGTCTAGCAAAGCGCCATCAAAGTAGGGTAGAACTCTTTTAACACCTACCAATCTGGCTAAAGTTCCATCCACAGCATCAATAACGACAGCAGCTGCCATAAACCAAAGAGCATGAATGTATTCATGTTGATAAATTTTGATAAGAGTAAAAAGCCCAGCACAGGCAGCACTTGCCGTAAAAGCATGTACAGCCCAAGCAGCTAGGTAATGAGTCGGATGGTAGCTTAGCGTTTTGTTGGTCATTTTATCCTAAGCTCCTAAGCAGTCGTTTTAATTGTCTAATTTTCATGCAGTTTTTAATTAAAATTATCTATTATAAAGTTATTCAAACAATTTGATTAAAAAATAATTTTTACAAAATAATGTTATTTTTCTAAAATATAAATTATTTTAAGTACAAATAATTCAACACGCAAAATAGTAACAACAATTAAATCGAATACGCAAGAATTTGCAAAGGGGAAGAATGATTTAATAAATTAATTGTTATATTTTAGTCAACTTATCACTTTTATCTATAGGACTTACGAAAAATACCAAGGTCAAGGCAAAAAATATTTTTAACAAAGAGCTTTGGGTTTTTCGTAAGTCTTAATTTATTGTTTACTTATTGCTCTTCTATTGGCTTCAGCTGACGCCTGGTCTACACTTTAAAAATAATTTGAAAGGATGAACTATGATTATTCAAACTATCAATCCGGCAACCGAAGATGTGTTACAAAGCTATACTGCTCTTAATGAAGATGAGATGTATCAGGTTATTGACCAAGGTTATGCGGCTTTTGAAGAATGGCGACAAGTACCTTTTTCAAAACGTAGTTTATTAATGACTAATTTAATAAATTTATTGCAAGCAAAGAAAGAAACTTTAAGTAACCTTATTACTCAAGAAATGGGTAAACCAATTTGTCAAAGTCAAGCAGAAATTGAAAAATGTGCATGGGTTTGTCAATACTATGCTGAACATGCAGAAGAATTTTTGAAGCCTCGTATTGTTCAAACAGAAATGACCAAAACATTTGTTGCTCATGAACCTATTGGTGTTATTTTAGCGATCATGCCGTGGAATTTTCCTTTTTGGCAGGTTTTTCGTTTTGCAATTCCCACCATTATGGCAGGTAACGCTGCTATTTTAAAACATGCACCAAACTCTATCGGTGCAGGAAACGCAATTGCGCAATTATTTAAGGAGGCTGGTTTTTTACCTAACTTATTTCAGCATATGATTTTAGAAAATGAAGTTACCGCAAAAGCAATTTCTCATCCTAAAATTGCAGCATTAAGCTTTACAGGGAGTGAAAAAACAGGCCGTTTAGTTGCAAGCCTTGCTGCGGCAAATTTAAAAAAATCTGTTTTAGAACTTGGCGGTAATGATCCTTATTTAATTTTGGCTGATGCAGATATTGAGTTAGCTGCGCAAAATATTTTGACATCACGTTTAAATAACTGCGGGCAAGTCTGTATTGCGGCAAAGCGTATTATTGTAGAAGAAAATATTCATGATGAATTAGTTGAAGAAATTTTGTCTTTATTACCGACTTATACATCAGGTGATCCTAAAAGTCATTCGACTAAGCTTGGCCCCATGGCGCGTAAAGACTTACGAGATACGCTACATAATCAAGTAGAAGAAAGTATTAAAAAAGGTGCTGTTTTGCTGGCTGGTGGGAAAATTCCTTCTGGAAAGGGCTATTATTATCCGCCTACTCTACTTATAGATGTAAAACCTGGTATGCCGGCTTTTGATGAAGAATTATTTGGCCCTGTGATTGCTATTAGTCGATGTAAAAATGAAGAAGAAGCGATTTCGCTTGCTAATAAAAGTCGTTATGGTTTAGCAGCTGCCATTTTTACACGGGACTTAGAACGCGGTGAAGTGATTGCTAAGAACAAGATAAATACGGGTGTTTGTTTTGTAAATGCTTTTGTTTCATCAGATCCTAGAGTGCCTTTTGGTGGTGTGAAATCTTCTGGTTATGGAAGAGAGTTATCAAGAGAAGGTATTCTTGAGTTTGTTAATACTAAAACGGTTTCAATTAAGTAGTGCTTAACTATTTATGGATAGATAATTAAATGACAAATCAGTTTATTTTCATTTCAATTAAAAAACAGCAATTATATTGCTATGATAATGATATCCTTTTAGAAATCTATGCTGTTTCAACAGCAAAAAATGGACTAGGGGAGTTAATGGGTACTGAATGTACTCCAAGAGGTTGGCATCGGGTTTATTCTCATATTGGAAAGGATACACCTATAAATAGTATTTTTGTAGGTAGAAAATGGACAGGTGAGATCTATTCACCTAAATTAAGTGAAAATCATCTAAAACGTGATTGGATTTTATCAAGAATTGTACAATTAGATGGGTTAGAAAAAGGACGTAATAAAGAGGGCAATGTAGATAGTTTGGCGCGTTATATTTACATTCATGGCATAGCGGATGATACTGATATAAATAAGCCCCAATCACACGGTTGTATACGTATGCGTAATATCGATATTATAAAATTTGCTGATTGGGTCAAACTTAATACGTATGTATGCATTGAGTAAGGCTAATATTAAATGTAAATGTAGAGTTAAGCAGGTAATTATTAGTCTTTTAAAGCTTCATTGCATGATATTCTCTAAAAGCTAAGAGAAAGAAGAAAACTAGCTGTTAAAAAATTAACAATTTAAGAACTTCATATATACCGTTTTATAGCAACAGTATATAATTCGTACAATTTTTTTCATGCCTAATGAGGTGAATGAATGTCTTACAAATTTGAAGAGAGCAAAGTCTTAATTATTGATGCAGTAGTAGCTAAAATTAAGCAAAAGATGAATTCAGAGCAGGCAGAGGTGTGTGCTACTTTTGTTCAGCAATTTTTAGGTACTGTAGCATTAGATGACCTTCAAGAGTGGGATATTGATGATTTATACGGTGCTACTATTAACTTTTGGACTTTCATGCAACATCGAGCGCCTAATGAAACAAAAGTTCGTATTTATAATCCTGAATTTGAACGGCACGGTTGGCAAACAACACATACTGTCGTTGAAGTAATTACCAAAGATATTCCTTTTTTAGTCGATTCATTACGTATGGTCATTACGCGGTTAGGGCTTGCTTCTCACCTAGTCATTTATTTAGGTGGCCTATGTGTTAAAAGGGATAAAGAAAATAATCTTGTAGCTGTCTTACCGCGTGGTAGTGGTAAGAAACAGGATGTGTTAGTTGAAGCCCCTATTTTTATGGAAATTGATAGGCAAACTAATCCAACTATTCTTGAAGAATTACATCGTAATATTGAAAGGGTTTTAGACGATAACCGTGCTGTTGTCGAAGATTGGCCAGAAATGCGTAAAAAAGTATGTGAAGCGATTGAAGAAATTGATCAACTCAAAGGTCTTGATCCAGCTGAAGCCGAAGAAACTAAAGCCTTTCTACACTGGATTGAAGACCATCATTTTACTTTTTTAGGCCTACGAGATTATGAATTAGTAAAAAAAGGTGAGGAAATGGTCTTGCAGCCTTTACCTGAGACAGGCTTAGGCGTACTTAGACCTAGTTTAAGTAAATCAAATGCACGTAGCATTTCATCAATGACACCGGAAGCGCGTGAGCTAACCCTATCGCCCCGTATATTAGTGATGTCTAAGACGAATACGGAAGCTACAGTACACCGTCGAACCTATACTGATTATATTGGCGTTAAACGTTTTAATAAGAAAGGCCAAGTTATTGGTGAGCGTCGTATTATAGGCCTTTATACCTCAGCTGCCTATAATACTAATCCTAAGCATATTCCATTTTTGCGTCATAAAGTGGCACAAGTAATGAAAAACTCTAACCTTGAGCCGCGAAGCCATGCAGGTAAAATACTTTTAAATATTTTAGAAACATTACCTAGAGATGAACTCATTCAAGCCTCTGAAGATGAATTATTAGAGATAGCAATGGGTATTTATTATATGCAGGAACGTAGACGTATTCGATTATTTGTACGAACAGATCCCTACCGACGTTTTATCTCTTGTTTAGTTTACGTACCTAAAGAACACTTTACTTCAGAATTGCGTCATGCAATGGAAAAGATATTAGCAGAAAGCTTTCATGCTTTAGAGATAACGTTTTCCACTACATTTACCGAATCCATTCTAGCTCGTATTCATTTTCTAATTAGAACTAACCCTGATGATGATACACAATGGGATTTTAAAGAGGTTGAGCGAAAACTAATTGAAGTTGGACGCTCCTGGACAGATGATTTGCTTCATTTTCTTAGTGAAGCATTTGGGGAAGAAATAGCTAATCGGCTTTATTCCCGATATAAAAATGCTTTTCCTAGTAATTACCGGGATAATTTCACCGCACGTACGGCAGTTTACGATATCAAGCATGTTGAGGCTTTATCTCAAGATAATCCGCTAGTAATGAATTTTTATCGCCCGATGCATGAAATGGCCGACAGTTTTCGGTTAAAAATTTATCAACATGATATCACTATTCCTTTATCCGACGTTTTACCTATCGTTGAGCACTTAGGTATGCGTGCTATTAGTGAAAGACCCTATGTTTTAAAATTTGAAGATGGACGTATTACTTGGATTAATGATTTTGCTTTGCAGTATACTAAGCAAATGGCTTTTGATATTGATGAAATTAAGGAACTTTTTCAAAATGCGTTTGCGAATATATGGACAGGCGAAGCAGATAATGATGGTTTTAATCAGTTAGTGCTCGGCGCTGGCTTAAATTGGCGACAGGTAGCTATTCTTCGTACTTACGCAAAATACTTCAAGCAAATTGGGTTTACTTTTAGCCAGGAATATATAGAGACTGCCCTCAATAATAATGCGCCAATTGCAAGGAAATTGGTTCAGCTTTTTGAGATTCGATTTAATCCTCAAGAAATCACTACCCGTGATATGCAGTTTACAGATCAGCTCAACCAAATTCTTAAGTCATTAGATGATGTCTCAAATTTAGACGAAGATAAAATTATTAGGCAATATATTCAAGCTATTACCGCAACTGTAAGAACAAATTTTTATCAGGTTGATAGTCAAGGCAAACATAAATATTGTATCGCTATTAAACTTAATAGTAAGTTAATTCCAAGGTTGCCTAAACCTTATCCAATGTTTGAGATTTTTGTTTATTCACCTCGCTTTGAGGGTGTACATTTACGAGGCGGTAAAGTTGCACGAGGTGGGTTACGTTGGTCTGATCGCCGTGAAGATTTCCGTACAGAAATACTAGGGCTAATGAAAGCGCAACAAGTTAAAAATGCAGTTATCGTACCTTCGGGCGCAAAAGGAGGATTTGTACCTAAGCGTCTACCTGTATCAGGTAATAGAGAGGATATACAAGCTGAAGCGATTGCTTGTTATCAATTATTTATACGCAGTTTGCTTGATATTACAGATAATTACAGAGAAGGTACAGTTATTAAACCACCACAAGTTATCTGTTTTGATGAAGATGATCCATATTTAGTTGTTGCTGCTGATAAAGGAACTGCAACCTTTTCTGATATCGCCAATGCTATTTCTTTAGAGTACAACTTTTGGTTGGGTGATGCTTTTGCATCAGGCGGATCAGTAGGTTATGACCATAAAAAAATGGGTATTACCGCCCGTGGCGCCTGGGAATCAGTAAAGCGTCACTTTTATGAAATGAATGTTGATATCAACAAAACTAATTTTACAGTCGTTGGCATTGGTGATATGTCAGGGGATGTCTTTGGTAATGGTATGCTGCTTTCTAAGCATATCAAGTTAGTTGCTGCCTTTAATCATGTTCATATTTTTATTGATCCTCATCCTGATACCGAGGTGAGTTTCCAAGAGCGCGAGCGTTTATTTCATCTTCCTCGTTCAACTTGGATGGACTATCAGAAAAAATTGATTTCTAAAGGTGGCGGTGTTTTTAATCGAACTGCAAAATCAATCCCAGTTAGTAAGGAAATGAAGCAGGTATTTGATATTACTGTTAGTGACATTGAACCCAATGAGTTAATTAAAGTTATTTTAAAAGCTAGAGTAGATTTACTTTGGAGTGCGGGAATTGGGACATTTGTTAAGGCTCAGAATGAGAGTCATACTGATGTAGGTGATAGAACGAATGATGCAACCCGTATAAATGCTAATCAGTTACGTTGTAAAGTAGTTGCAGAAGGAGGTAACCTTGGCTTAACTCAATTAGCACGGGTTGAGTATGCATTGAATGATGGCCTTATTTATACCGATTTTATTGATAATTCTGCTGGTGTAAGTTGTTCAGATAAAGAAGTCAATATTAAAATTTTACTCAACAGTATTGTAACAGCTGGGGATTTAACATTTAAACAGCGTAATGAATTATTAAGCGAAATGACTAATGAAGTAGCTGCTTTAGTACTTGCTGATAATTTTATGCAAACACGGGCTATTAGCCTTACAGCGGGACAAGGCTTACGTACATTTGAATTACATAATCGTTATATTAATGAATTAGAACGTACAGGTAAGATTGATAGAGCAGTTGAATTTTTACCAACTGAAAAGTTATTGCTAGAGCGAAAGCTAATGGGTAAAGGCTTAACGACCCCTACTATCTCTGTGTTGCTTTGCTATAGCAAAATGATATTAAAAGAGCAAATTTTAGCTTCGGATGTCCCTGAAGATCCTTACCTTAAAGCTTTGTTAATAAACTATTTCCCTAAGCCATTACAAGAAAGGTTTAGTAAAGAAATGCAAAATCATCCCCTAAAAAGAGAAATTATTGCCACTAAATTAAGCAATATTATCTTAAATGAGATGAGCTTTGTTTTTATATTTAGAATGCAAGAAGAGACAGGTGCCTCAGTAGCGGCTATTGTACGGGCATATATTATTGCTCGTCGTGTGCTTGAAGTAGACAATATTTGGAAGCAAATTGAAAGTATTGAATCGAGTGTGACCGCTGATAAGCAAATGGAATTAATCATGCTTTATATCCGCTTATTAAGGCGTGTTACGCGTTGGTTTTTACGTAATCAACGCATGCGCTTGAATATTGGTAAAGCCATTAAAGCCTATTCACCTGGGGTGATTGAGTTAAAAGGCGCAATTCCCCTTATCTTTGGTGAAAATAATCGGGTTCAATATGAAGAATATCTAAATCAGTATTTAGAATTAGGTATTCCAGCTAGTTTAGCGCACGAAATAGCTCTAACACGTCCCTTATTTTCTGCAATGGATATCATTGAAGTTTCTCAACAACTTGATATTAGTGTAACAAGCGTTGCTGAAGTTTATTTTGGTATTGGTGAATTTTTAGATTTAGCATGGATTCGTAATCAGGTTATTGCTCATCCAGCTGAGAATAATTGGGAATCATTATCGAGAGAAGCACTGCGAGATGACCTAGACTGGCAACAGCGTCAATTAACTGCTGGTATCATTAAGTTAGGTGATAATAAACGGGACTATATGACATGCTTTAGAGAATGGTCAGAGCAGCACGCAGGACTTATTAATAGATGGCGTCATATCTTAACTGATTTACGTTCTTCAACTGCGCTTAATTATACAATGTTTTTTGTTGCAATACGTGAATTATTAGCACTTACACAAACAACCATGCAAATGTCTGAAAAAGATACTACGGTCGTTGATGTTAAATAGTTACATAATCCTCACATACGTTCCGCGACTTGTTCGCGGAATCCAGTAGATTTTAATTGTTAGGAATCATTTATGAGTTACGATAAGTAAGCTAAGCTAACTTTTCTTTAATGTAATACTTTCCTTCTGGCCCTCAAAAATAACTTTATTAGGATGATTGTGTAGAATGCTTACCGCAATTAAAAATTTACCATCTGTCGATAAAGGGCAATAGTCAATAATTTCTCCTACTTCTCGTTGTGCTGATTCATCAAAGATTTTACTTCCTGCATTGAATGGTTCTTTAGTATCAATTGCAAAAATTGCTAATTGATGTTTGAGTTTAGCCCGATAATGAGTACGTGCAATAATCTCTTGCCCTTTATAACATCCTTTATTAAAACTAATATAACCTTGATGATGAAGCTCAAGGCGATGAGGTAAAAATAAACCACGCGTATTTGGATAAATCTCAACTTTTGCCTGTTTGATTCGTAAATAATGCCAAGCCAATGAACCACAAAATTGTTGACTACTTATAAATGGCGCTGTTAAAGCTTCTTGATTAGCTACAGAACTAATAATTAAAAAAGACGATTCGTCAATACAATAACAATAACCATCCTCAGTTATAGATAAACCATATTTTTCCGCAGGTAAGTGTATTTTAGGTGGCAATTTGTCATGCTTATTAGCTAAATAAAAGCCATACACTTTATAGTCATTCTTAATACTTAACTGCACGCGCGATAATATTGCCACTTTACTCAAACTTGTTTGCGTATCTGCAATGAGATCAGCGGGTAAAATAAGTTGGTAAGTTGTGGTCTTAACAATATCCAATAATGCTTGAATGCGTCCTTTTAAGTTACATAATGCGCCTTGCCGCATAGTTGTTTGGCTTACATCTCGCACATCACAAGTTAGTTGCCCTTGTAGAAAGGATTCAGCTTGATTACCTTCAACACTTAATATTGCCAAATAAGATAAATCAAAAAGATAATTTTTATCGCTATTTAAAATAAGTTCCTGATTGATATTTTGCAGTGCGGTATAGGCGCGTGTATTGATGAGATAAGATTCTTGGTTCATATTTATATTAACCTTAATTGCGATAAGTACAAATTTTAGTGTAATATCGCCTTTTTTGACAATTAAAAGACGATGATTGATCAAATTCGAAAAGCTAGAATAAAGTGGCACTGCCGGCGTGGAATGCTGGAGCTTGATTTGCTACTTAACCATTTTATTGAACAATCATTAGATAAACTACAAGATAATCAAGTTAGTGTATTTGAGCAATTACTTAATACGTCCGATCCTGAATTATACTGTTGGTTAATGGGTAGTGAAAAACCAGCTGATAGGGAGATGTTAGCCATTGTTGAACTTATCCAGATGCATAATCGAACTAAATAAATCAACGACTTACTTTCGAATTACTTTTATAATCTATAGTTTTGCAGCTTATATGTTAGTTAATAGTCAACTAGGGTGGACTATTAATAGTTGTTTAACATTATGCTTAGTCTTAAATCTTATTTCTGTTTATCATAATCCTATCCCGTATAAACATTTTAAGAAATTAATTTTTTTAAAAGATGAATGGATTTTAATTAGTAACTCTGATTTAGAAATTAAATATGAAAAAATGCGTATCATTTTAGATTGCGGCATTTTCTTTTTAATGGAATTACGTAGCAATGTAACACGTAAAGTTATGGTTATTTTTGCAGACCAACTTTCACATGATAAAAGACGTCTTTTAAGATTAATTGACAAAGTGCATTAGAAATTAGTAGTTAATAGGGTGTTATATTAAATAAAATTAATTTGAACTCAGTTACGTCCTTCAAATATAGATAATAGACAAAACATATTTAAAACTTATTATTAAATATAAATAAACCTAACCAATATAAATACAAAAAGCCCATCAACCTAGCTAAAGAAGTATGTTAGAATGCAGCAAAATATATTATAAGAATGAAAATTATGCTGCAAAGTGATCGCCTCATAAGTGCCACCGCTGGCCAAGAAGATGCTATTGAGCGAGCTATTCGGCCTTTAAGCCTTGAAGACTATATCGGACAAGATGCGGTTCGCCAACAAATGCGTATTTTTATAGATGCTGCCAAAAATAGGCAGGACGCTCTTGATCATGTATTAATTTTTGGACCACCAGGATTAGGAAAAACAACATTAGCGGGTATTATTGCTCATGAGCTTGGCGTCAATTTAAAACAAACTTCAGGTCCTGTTTTGGAGAGAGCTGGTGATATTGCTGCACTTCTTACTAATCTTGAAGAAAATGATGTTCTTTTCATTGATGAGATTCATCGTTTAAATCCCGTCATTGAAGAAGTACTTTACCCGGCTATGGAAGACTATAAATTAGATATTATGATCGGTGAGGGGCCGTCAGCCCGTTCTATTAAACTTGAACTGCCACCTTTTACTTTAATTGGAGCTACGACTCGAGCAGGGTCCTTAACCTCGCCTTTACGCGATCGCTTTGGTATAGTTCAGCGTTTAGAATTTTATTCAGTAGAAGCGCTAACAAAAATTGTAGCGCGATCAGCTCGTTTATTGAAAGTTTCAACAGACGAAGAAGGCGCACGTGAAATTGCATTACGTTCACGGGGAACGCCTCGTATTGCTAATCGCCTTTTAAGACGTGTGCGTGATTATGCTGAAGTATGTGGCAAAGGTATCATAACCTTAGAAATAGCAAAACTTGCCTTAAAAATGTTAGATGTTGATCAACATGGCTTTGATATTATGGATAGAAAATTATTACTTGCCGTGATTGAACGATTTGCTGGCGGACCTGTAGGCGTGGAGAGTATTGCTGCTGCTATTGGTGAAGAAAAAGGAACAATTGAAGATGTTATTGAACCTTATCTCATTCAGCAAGGATTTTTAATGCGCACCGCTCGAGGTAGAGTAGCATCTGAGTTGGCTTACCAGCATTTGGGAATAGCATCATCCAATTATGAGCGCGTTGATGAATCTTAAAGAGATTTACCAAACTAATTTTCGAGTCTACATTGAAGATACTGATGCTATGGGTATTGTTTATCATGCTAATTATCTTCGTTTTTTTGAGCGTGCACGTTCAGAAATGTTACGACAAGCTGATTTACCTTTGACTAAGCTCGCAACGCTTGATTATTATTTTACAATCTCAGATATTAAGTTGCATTACTATTACCCTGCGCGCTTAGATGATGTATTATCTATCAGCACTTTTATCACAGATAAAAGTAACTGTAGTTTGTTGTTTGAACAAAGAATACAAGTTAAACAAAAGTTGCTTTGCCTGGCCAATATTAAAGTTGTATGTGTAAATAAAGGAATGAAACCGAAGCGTTTACCAGAAGAGTTTAGATAACGCTGTAAATTAATTTTAACATACCTATTATGTGGAGGAATAAAAACATGGGTAGCCATGCCAGTGTTTTGGGTTATTTTGTACAAGCAGGTATTGTAGTAAAACTTGTGATGCTGATTTTACTTGTTGCATCAATTTTCTCATGGACACTTATTTTACAACGAGCTTGGTACTTTAGTCGTAAACGACGCGAATATAATGATTTTACTAAGCGTTTTTGGGAAAGCACAGATTTAAGTAAGTTATACAGTGACATCGATAGTAACCCTCGCGAAAAGCATGGATTAGCCTCAATTTTTCATGCTGGTTTTAAAGAATATATTCGTTCCAGAAAACATGGTTCTGTCATACTTGAACCTATTCAACGAGTGATGCAAATTAATCATGCTAAAGAAGCCAGTAAACTCGAGCGTCACCTTCCATATTTTGCCTCAGTAGGATCAATTGCGCCCTATATCGGTTTATTTGGAACCGTTTGGGGAATTATGACTTCACTTCAAGCATTAGGCCAAGCTCAACAAGCAACAATTGGTATGGTAGCACCTGGTATTTCAGAAGCACTAGTTGCAACAGCATTAGGCTTATTTACAGCTATTCCTGCAGTAATTGCATATAATCGTTATTCAACTCGGGCTAATCATTTATTAAATCAATATGATTTATTTCAAGATGAGCTAGTTGCTCTAATCGAACAGCAAACTGCCGTGCCAGTTAGAGGATAATATGTTAAGAAAAAAGCGAACTAGTATCCGTCCAGTAGCTGAAATAAATGTGGTGCCTTATATTGATGTTATGCTTGTTTTATTAGTTATCTTTATGATTACAGCGCCTCTATTAACACAAGGGGTGACGGTTGACTTACCTAAAGCTGCTAGCGAATCTCTAGCATCTGGTGATCGTGAACCCATTATTGTTTCTGTTAATCAGCAAGGTGATTATTTTCTAAATATTCATAGTCAGCCTAACAGTCCTATTGAACCACACGCTCTCATGGTACGCGTTGCTGCTGAATTAGAATTAGCGAAACAAACACACCAGGCCTTGAATGTTCTTGTTAAAGGCGATCAAGGTGTTTCTTATGGTAAAGTTGTTGCTGCTATGGGGTTGCTTAAACAAGCAGGAGCAGAGCAGGTTGGCTTATTAACGGATTCTTTAAAAGCAACACAGGAGTATCAGGGATGATGGATAATAGTTATCGTAAATCATTTTTCGTTGCTCTTTTTTTACATCTTATTTTAGGTATTTTACTATTAACTGAATCAATGAGTGCCAGACCTGTTTTAGTCAAAGAAACTGAAAATAAGCCAGGCCAGATAATGCCTGCAGAGGTAGTAGATCAGCCTAAACCTGAGATTGTAAAAGCAGTAAGTGTTGATAGTAAAGAAGTCATGGAAACAGTAAATCGCTTAAAGGAAGAGCGGGTCAAGCAACAAAAAGCGGAGCAGGATCGTCAACTTGCGTTAAAAAAGCAAGCTGAAGCTGCCCGTAAGGCACGTTTGCAAGAGCAACAACGACTAGCCAAATTAAAAGAAGAGGCTGCTAAATTAGCTCTAGCTAAAAAGAAAGCGATAGAAGAAGAACAAAAACGTTTAAAACAATTGACTCTGCAAAGAGAGCAAGAAACTAAGCGTTTAGAGGACCTTAAAAATAAACAAAAGCAATTAGAACAAAAACAGCGCCAAGAGGCAGAAAAACTTGCATTGCTTAAACAAGAAGAACAAATAAATTTAGCTCGAGCAGAGCAAGAAAAAAAAGAAAAAGAAGAGCTTGAGAAGGAAGCAAAAGCCCAAGCAGCGCGATACCGTGCAGAACAAGCAGCAAAAGAAGCTGCAGACAAAGCAAAAATTGCAGGCGAGGTAAATAAATATAAGGCAATGATTATTAATGCAATTAGCCAACAATGGATTCTGCCTGAGAATGTAAATGATAACCTATCTAGTCAATTTAGGATTCGTTTAGCACCCAGTGGAGAAGTTTTGGAAGTAAGTTTAATACGCAGTAGTGGCGATCCTATACTCGATCGCTCAGCACAAACGGCTATTTATAAAGCATCACCATTACCTGTGCCAACTGACCCAACAACTTTTGATTTATTTCGTGATATTAGTTTAACCGTAAGACCTGAAAATGTTAGGGGGTAGGTAAATGCTTAAGAAAGTTATAGCACTACTATTTATTGTGTTTGCAAAATCCTTGTTTGCCTTAGATTTGGAACTAACTCAAGGTGTTAATTCCGCCTTACCAATTGCTATTAACTCTTTTGGTTATGATAGTGTAAGTCAAGAATTAACTAATGTTATTAATAATGATTTACGTTTTTCTGGGCGCTTTAAATTAGTCACCCTGCCAAGTAACTCAGCGGAAGATGTGTCATTTAATGTATGGCGTCAGGCCGGAGCAGATAGCTTATTAACAGGCCATGTTTTAAAGGCTGGGTTTAATCATTATGAGGTTAGTTTCAAGCTCATTGATGCAGTAGCGCAGGGCCGCGTATTGTTAACGCAAAGCTTTCAAGTAAGTGCTAAAGAGATGCGTTCATTAGCTCATCATATTAGTGACTTAGTTTATGAAAAACTAACGGGTGAAAAAGGTGTTTTCTCTACTCGTATTGCCTATGTATTAGTACAACGACAAGACGGGCGTTCAAAATATTTTCTTGAAGTGGCAGATGTTGACGGTCATAACCCGCAAAGTTTACTTGTATCAACAGCCCCACTTATGTCACCTTCATGGTCTCCTGATGGTCGTCACATTGCCTATGTTTCTTTTGAAAAGAAAAAAGCCCAAGTTTTTATTGTCAATGTTGCCAATGGGCGAAGAACATTAGTCACTGATTTTATGGGGATAAATGGTGCGCCATCTTGGTCACCTGATGGGCGACAACTTGCTGTAGTGCTTTCTAAAGGAGGCAGCCCTAAAATATATAGTGTCGACCTAAGCAGTGGTAGTTTAAAACAGTTAACGTTTGGCGAGGCAATTGACACTGAGCCAAGATTTGCGCCTGATAATCGTTCTTTATTATTTACTTCTGGGCGTGGAGGCTCACCTCAAATTTATAAGTTATCACTTACCGATGGTAATATTAGTCGAATGACTTATGAAGGTAATTATAACGCTCGTGCCTCTTATACGCCTGATCAAAAACATATTGTTATGTTGCATCGTGATGACAATAGTCGCTTTACCATTGCGGTACAAGAGATTGGTAAAAACTATATAAACCAGTTAACGTTTTCGCCGGTAGCTGAGTCACCTTCTGTTGCACCGAATGGTCGACTTATTTTATATGCGACTCGCTATCAAGATAAAGGTATATTAGGGATGGTTTCAATTGATGGCCGCGTTAAGGTACGTCTTCCTACTCGCGAAGGTGATGTACAAGAACCCGCATGGTCACCGTATTTAGGATAGATAATGAAAAAACAATGTTTTGCAATAATAGGTTTAGGGATAAGTTTAGGTTTTAGTGTAAGTGCTTACGCATGGAATAATGTAGGTCATCGCATCGTTGCTCAAATTGCTTACGATCAACTAACACCGCAAGCAAAACAAATTTATAATGCATATAACCATGCACTTGATGAAGTGTATGGTCCTAAATCACTGGTTAGTGCCGCACCTTGGCTAGATCGCTTACGCTACCGAAATGAGCTATGGTTGCAACCACTACACTATGTTGATATTCCTTACTCCATTGATAACACGCCTATTACTGAGCCAGATAAAATTAATGCCATTTTTGCTATTAATGAAGCTACTGCTATTTTAAAAAACGAAACAGCCACTACTTACGATAAGGGTTTTAGTTTGCGTGTTTTGTTACATGTTATTGGTGATATTCATCAACCAATGCATGCAGTTAGTTTATTTAGTAAAGCTTATCCCAACGGTGATCAGGGCGGAAATTTGATTATATTAGCACCTAATCCCGTAGCTAATAATTTACATGCTTATTGGGATAATGGTGGTGGTTATTTAAAGACGCAATATACATATCAGGATATAGTAAAAAAAGCTCATAACTTAGAAAAGCGCTGGCCCTGTGATGCGAATTCTGATGTATTAAATCCTAGCCAATGGGCTGAAGAATCGCATCAATTAGCAGTTGAATTAGCTTATCTAATAAAAAATGGAGATAAACCATCTAAAGCATACCAGCATACTGTTAAAACGACAGTTAAGCAACGGCTAGCTACAGCTGGGTGCCGCCTTGGAAATTTATTAAATAAACTTGCTAAAAATTAATATAATCAGCTATTTTTATTGATTTATGCAAAAAAAATGCTCACAATTGTCGAATTTTAGTTGAAGAACAAATTAAACTTTTGTGAGCTTTACTATGCCTTATACAAATGTAACAGATAGCCCCCTTAATCAATTACTTTCATTAATAGAAGCGCGTCTTAAATTAGCCAAAAGTGATAAAGAGTTTAAAGCAGATAAAACAGAATTAGCAAAAGAAACGGCTAGTCAAATCAATAAATTGTTAAAGCTAATCGATCAATTGCGTAGTGTTATGGGTATTTACAATCAGGGAAGTGGGCCTGGTTTAACTGACATATTGGTAATTCCAAAACTGGTAAGCTTAAAGAGTTCAACTAAAGATTACACAAGTCCTACTTATAAGTTATATCGTTTTCTTAAAAAGAATTTAGCTAATATCATTCAAACAGCTGTAGCACAGAGTTTACGAGAAATTCCACAGAATGAACAGAATTTAGCAGGAACTATAAATGAATTAAAGATACAAATAAAAGCAAACCTTTTAAAAAATTCAACTGTGCAAAGTTTTGGCGTCGAAACACTCATTGAAGATTTGTTGAAAAACATTAATTTTCCTTTTTTAACCTTAAACTATATTAAAAACCAAAATAAACTTATAAGTGACATTACTCAAACATTCTTAAGAAATTTTAAACACCTGTATTTAAATTCATTATTACAGCGGTATGCTTTTCAAATTAAACATCCAATTATGTTTGATATTGTAGCTGACGTATCTCAATTATTATCGACTGTACCTAAAGATGACCTTGCAAAGTTAGTTTCTTTTTTAAATCCTATGGCAATTGAGGATACTTCAAAATTACTAGGCAAACCAATTATTCATCAAGGCAATTTTGCTTTTGAACTCAGCGAGACGAAACAATTGGTTGATATCAATGGATTATATAAACAATATGCGCCGCAAAGTTACCAATTAATTGATGTAACAATTGCAGATTATTTTAGAGATTTTGCTGAGACGCCTAAAGTAAAAAGTGAAAAAGCAAAGACTGAATTGATTCAGGGAACTATTAGTTATTTAGTGCAAGGTTATAAAACAAAGTTAACTGATATAACCTCAAAGATTACAGACTTAGTAGTTGGCGAGCTTACCGAGTCTAAAAATTCTAAAACAACTTTATATGACTCAGTTAATAAATTAAAGCAAATAGAACAGCTTGATTTAGTTGCGCATGAGCATTTAATTCAAGATAAAAACGATTTGCTTAATAGATTACGGACAAAAACAGTTTTAAGCGAAGTGATCAAAGAATCACAAGGTCATTTAGCTTCCTTGCTTGTTAATTATCACCAATTTGGTCTTGCTCCACTTTTCATGCAGCAAGAACTGTTAACAACTAAATTTGTTGTGACTTCAGGAGCTATAACCCACTTAACAACTGTTAAAGAATACATCGATAATATTTTTAAATCCTTACAATCTGAAATTGAACAACCACTTAACCAAGCTAAAAAAGAGATAATTGCTCAAATGAATGAACTATGGCTTAGGTGGGTAGAGGAAGAAAGGCAAGAGCATCTTAAGGCAACGACAGCCATAGGCGCTTCTTGTCAAGAAATAAAAATACAAGCAGAGCAAATTAGGTTTGAAATAGGCATTTTACCTGAGGATTTAGAATATAAACTAGATTACGTTGCTAAAAAAATTATTGAGTTAGATAGTAAAAAACAGGCAATTCATACTTTACTGCAGGAGCTTGATTTACAAGAAAAACATTTAAAAGAGCTCAGTGTAAATGCAGTTATTGCAAAAGACTTAGTCACTCTATTCGGTGATGGAAATCAAAAAGAGTTTCAGCATTTGTATGAAATAGAAAATAATCAGTTAGTTGAAATAAAGAGAGTTATTAAGCAAATCGAAATAACTCTAATTGAACAAGATAGTATGTTAAAAAAGCTAGAAGAAAAAGTTCAATTTGAGAAAAAAATGAGTGAAGGCAATGTTAATGAACTTAAGAATATATTAGAAAATAAACTGCACTCGATAAATGAATTACGTAAAAATTTTAAACCTGAGCAGTTACAAACAGAGCAAGACGAACTTGCATCAGTTCAAGCATTAAAGCCTAAAGAACAGATAGATATTTTACACAAAAGAGTAAATGATAGCACGTTAGATTTTAAAGAAAGTCTGGCAGATTTTTCTAAGTCTTTAGCTATTCTTAATAGAAATATGCCCTTAGAAAAGAGAAGTGAAATTATTGAGATTTTAGAACAATTAGCGGATACAGAGCGCCAAGCCGTTATAACCTATATTGAAACATTAGAGAAGGCCCACGAAGACGATATCAAAAATGAAGGATTAGCTGAGTTATACAAAATTTCTTCATGGATAGATAAAAAACTGATTCCAGCAGCTAAGGGCGATGTACCTCTTAGTCAAATTGGAGGTGTATTTGAAGAAACTAAGGCATTTAATAACCCGCACATAAAAAAATTATTTTTTGATATTATTTGTCCAGATGTAGTCGTTACGGCTCCAAATCATTGGAAAGAATTTTATCAACGCTTAAGAAAAATTTTTAATCCTTCCATTTTCCAAAGTGAATCGACAAAGGCAAATAATGCGTTAAAGTTACAAAGGCTAGAAAAATTAGCATCAGATACTCATAAGATTTTATCAATAACTAACCCTTTAAAAGAAATAATTAGTAAATTAAAAAATATTGATAAAGAAATTACAGCGGATAATTTAAGTATTGCTGCTCTACAGCAAGAGATACAATTACACGGAAAAATTAAGGATGTAGAAAACAAAGAAAAAGAATTATTTACTTTGCATCAAGAAATTCAAATTTTAGATAAGTTAATTACTTTATCAGAAGAAATGCAACTTTTGGGAAGTGAAATTAATGATTTAAAAAATAAATTAGATGACTCCCCCGATTTAATCGAAAACTTTAAAAACAAGCAAGCTTCTGTTGAAGTTTTTCAAACAAGTTTAAAAGTTATAAGCAAAGAATTACAAGAATTAAGTTTATTATTAAAATTAGTTGATTCTAGTAGCTATGAAGCCAAATTTAAGCAGTTAAATAGTCTTTGTTTATTACTACAAAAAGATTTAACCGAGCTTGCGAATTCTTATCACAAAGAAATAGTCAACTTATTTGATGCAGAAATTACCAAAGTACAAGTAACCAAAGCGCAATTTACTGAACTGTTTAAAACGTATCTGCAGAATTCAGAACCTAGTTTTGCTAGTTTTAATATACTAATGAATAAGATTAAGGATATAAAAAACGAAGTTAAAAAAATTGAAGAAAATATTAGATCTATAAGGGTTTTGTCTTTACAAGAAAAACTGGATGCAATAACCGCCAATTTTGATGAATTAACTATTTCCTTAGTAGGAAAATTACAAAACCAAATTCAAAGTTTAATTCATCAAGCTAAAGAAAAAAGCGCTCGAGTGACTATTAACATTATTGATGTGCATAAAGAAAATATTAATGAAGCATATAGACAAGAAATAGAGGAAGCAAATTTATTTATCAAAAAAGCGAGCTCGGAAATAGCAAAATTAAAATCCTTTTTATCAGAAGATAAATTAGCAGCTGAAGGTCAAGAGTTACTTAGAGTCATTGAGGATACTGAACAAAGCCGTAATAAAGTCAAAAAAGAATTAACTATTAAAGAGAGTTGTGTATTTAGCGCGCAGAGCCGTATTGCAACGCGTATGATATTAGCAAGTGATTTCAAACAAGAGTTAGATGATTATCTGGTAAATCGTACAAAAAGATTTAGTTTTAAAGACACGTTGCTTTGGAAGGATAGTCAAGCTCGTGCGTTATTTATTAATGGTTCCCCAACCAAAGAAGGATTAAAAAGCGCTTTAGAAAACTATGTTAACGATGGTAATAGCAAAAAATTAATAAAATTTATTAACACTAATAAATTTAACTTTCCTGGCCAACACTTACAGCCTTTATTGAATAGATTAATAATAGCTGTTAGAGATTATGATAAGACCTTGCCTATTGACTACAGTGACGATTTTAGTTCGGAAATTTATGCACCCATCGTTAGTCTTAGGAACGCTAACTCTGTCTTAAAGAGATTGTTTAATAATAATGATACAAAAGACCTGGCTTTGGGAATAAAAAGCTTGTATAGCGATATTGAAGGTATGCATAAGTATGGTATTGATATAAATGATAAAGAGTATCTTAAAGGCAACAAAACTAACCCCGGTCAAACTGCTATAGACTTAGCTTACCGTTTAAAAGATAGTTTAGACGAATTTTTGGTGAAAAATGAAGACGAACTAATCAGGGGAGGAATAGTTCGTAAACAGCGGCTTCTTTCTTTTCATGAGAATTTTAAAACACTTTTACATAGTGAAGATGATAAGTTAAGTAAACATAGGGAAGCATGGAAACCAATAGTAGCAAACATTGCATTAAATATTTTTAGTCTTATAAAACTTGCTATAAGTAAAATAACAACGCGTCAAGCTACATTTTTCTTCCAGCGAACTCAGCGGATGCAAAAGGTTGATGCAGTAGAGCATTCGTTGGATAGCGTGGTGCAGAATAATTTAAGCATAACTTAAACAATTTTAAATAAATTATTTTAGTTAAGACGAATACTCTTAGTTAAAACAAAACGTTCTGTCACAACCTACAGGCCCTGTTGAGTAAATAATAGGTGTCTTTTTCTATATAAATCCCTCGTACAGGTGGGAACCCATGGTGGAATTTAGCTCAGTGCTTATTAATGAATGGATCCCAGCCTGCGCAGGGATGACAAGGGCTAATTTGGTTGTAATTAGGTCCGAAATATATCCATGCAACACTATACCCAGCCAACGTGCCTCGGCTGGTTTGAGGCATCCAGTAGATGCCTAATTTAAATTTTTATTTTAATAAATCTCTCATTCATTAATAGATAAAAATCTCAAGGTTAATGATGGCATGTTGTTTTAGTTGTTTTCCTATGTAATTAGAGTCGGTGACATGATACCTTTCCTGTCGAGTCCAAACTCGATAAAAGGGAAGCGAAATGAAATCATTTTATGTGTATATCATGGCAAGTAGGCGTAATGGTACTCTGTATACCGGCTCAACATCAGATCTTATTAAACGTGTCTAGGAGCATAAATATTCGGTGATTAGAGGCTTTACAGCTAAATATAATGTACATATGTTAGTCTATTATGAAATACATGAGTTTTATGTGGTGGCTGCCGGACGTGAAAAACGCTTTAAAAACTGGCCTAGACAATGGAAATTAAATTTGATTGAAAAATTAAATCCTGCTTGGGAAGTTTTATATGATAAAATTTGTTCTTAATTGAATATTCCCTTGGATGCCTCGGGCAAGCCAAGGCAAGTAGGCCTTAAAGGCGAAGTGTCAACATGGACGCCCTAGAATAACAGTTTATGGTTGAATTAGGAGACGATTGAACTGGAGAGTTTAGTGTTAAATGAAATTAAGCCATTTACAATATTATTTTTTATCATTCTCTATTTAACTATATTTCTAAGCTTATATATATTACAAAAATTTATCCGCACTCACCCAGAATACTCAAGAAAATTTATCCATATATTTTGTGGTTTAACTTGCCTAACTTTTCCCATTTTATTTAATAATATTTTATCTGTTATCGTTATTATGGGTTTAACTATCGTATTTTTTTTAATACTACGTCTGCCTTATCTTAAACATACTTTTAATCCAGTTTTTAATTTAAGACATTTATCTTTAGGAGAAATCTATTTTCCAATCAGTATCATTTTGCTTTTCTATTTAACAAAAGAAAATTATTTACTCTTTGCTATCCCTGTTTTAATTCTTTCTCTTGCTGATGCTGCAGCGAGTATTATCGGCGTTAAATATCACCGTATTCAATATACCCTCTTTAACAATAAAAAATCTTTAGAGGGATCAGCGGCTTTTTTTATCATTAGTTTTTTCTGTATTGTTATTCCAATTTACTTAATAAAAGATTCATTTCCTTTATTAAGTTCATTGTTGCTTGCACTTATTCTTACTTTGTTAGAAGGGGCTTGTAGCAAGGGTTTAGACAATTTACTGCTGCCTATTTGTACTTATCTTTTACTTTATTATTTTTTTTAAATTTTAAAATCAAAAAATAACGTAATTTTACATTATATGAATCGCGCATACTTAATTTTATTATATGAAGGAAAGCCTTAACTAAAATAAGGAGGTTTATTATGACTTCAAGTTTAAAACGTTTAATTAAAGTATTAGTATGGTCTGAAGGAACAGAACCAAAAGAAGTATACCCTATAGGCATTAATGGTCATATTGCTAGTTTTTTAACAGAAAAAGCTGACATAGATAGTCATGCTATAAGTTTTAATGATGATAGCTTTGGTATTAAAAAAGATACGCTCAAACAAGCGGATGTATTAATTTGGTTTGGTCATAAAAAACATCATGAATTACCAGATGAAATAGCTAATCAAATTACGGAAGCTATCGAACACGGCATGGGATTTATTGCTCTGCATTCCTCACATTTTTCTAAACCCTTTAAAAAAATTCTCAAGGCAAGCGGTCAATGGCAAAGCTACAAAGACACCGGCGAGCCTGAACACATTGAAATATTGCTACCGCATCATCCTATCGCCGCAGGCATAAGTAACTTTACTATTCCACAAACGGAAATATATGAAGAGCCTTTTGAAGTGCCGACACCTGCTGAAGTCATTATGCAAGGCAAATGGAATAATAATCTAATAAGTCGAGAAGTGTTAACTTGGCAAATTAATCAGGGTAAAGTTGTTTATATTCGTGCTGGCCATGAAGATTATCCAATATATTTTATGCCACAAATGCAGAAATTAATTGTAAATGCTGTATATTGGACAGTGAGTTTTAATCATTAGAGTTTTTGCCTAACCTGCGTCTTTTACTTTATTGCCGCGTTGTAAACGTTTCTGCGGTGCTCATTTACTTCATGTAAACTCCGCTCCTCGAAACTTTTACGCCTTGCACTAAATTAAAATTCACAGGTTAGGCAAAAACTCTTTAAGTGATATTAAAATAAAGTTAATCAAATTCATTTGCTTGCAAAAAACGATTCGCTTTGATAATTAGTTCAGCTTTATTTCGACAAGCCAGTTTCTTGCGTAAAATTTGTAAATAATACTCTATTGTTCGGTGGGAGAGATCCATCTTTTTTGCGATCTCTTTTGCGGATAATCCTTGGATAAGATACTTAAGACATTTCCTTTGTTGCCCATAAATTGCTAGTGAATTTGTCTCTAAATAAATATTATTGGCTTTAACATAAGGTTGCATAGTGTATAAACCTATAATACCTGTAATTTCTCCAGCGGCATTAATTAAAGGAGATTTATTGACCAAAACCTCAAAATAGGATGAATTCACATGACAATGCTGTTCTAAGTGATTCATTAAAAAATAACCTTTGGCTACTTTTTGATCCCAACGTAAGTATTCCAACGCAAGAGTCGCCCATGGTAAATCAAAATCAGTCTTGCCGCTTATATCGCGCAATGTCTTATAGCCTGTCGCTGCTATAAAGGAAGGGCTTGCGTTAATGATTCGACCTTGTAAATCTTTGACAAATAAAAAGCCAGGAATTTGTTTAATAAGGTCAGAATCCTTAAAAATATAATTATTAAGTGTTTCCATACTGTAATTTTCCTGTATTTCAAATAAAGCTAAATTTGCTAAGCTAACCATTTATAATATAGGACTCACAAAAAATACCAAGGTCAAGGCAAAAAACATTTTTAATGAGGGAGTTTAGATAACTTAGGACCGAATTAAAAATGTTTTTTAACGAAGAGATTGGTGTTTTTCGTAAGTCCTATAATAATTATAATTTTTACTAGGGACAAATTAAATACTATGAAAAAACTGCGCTGGGGAATGATTGGTGGTGGATTGGGCTCAATGATTGGTCCAATCCATCGTTATGCTGCGAGATTAGATAATGTATATGATTTAGTTGCTGGTTCCTTTAGTCAAGATATTAATAAGTCAAAACAATTAGGGCAAACACTAGGCTTAGATGAATCAAGAATTTACCCAGATTACCAAACAATGTTAGAAAAAGAAAAAAGCTTACCCCAAGAGCAGCGGATAGAGGTTATCTCTATTGTTACACCTAATCATCTCCATTTTCCTATTGCAAAAGTCGCCCTAGAGAATGGCTTTCATATCATTTTAGAAAAACCAATGACCCTTAATTTAGAAGAAGCAATCATTTTAAGGGATTTAGCCAGAGAGAAAAATCTTTTGGGCTATGTTTTATATACTTATGCTGGTTACCCAATGATTAAAGAAATGCGTGAACAAATTAGAATGGGTAAAATAGGTGCGGTAAGGAAAGTACATGTGAGTTTTACTCAAGGCTGGTTAAGTCAGTTTAATGAGCCAAGTAATAAACAGGCAAGTTGGCGGCAAAATCCAAATTACGCAGGTGTATTAGGCACAATGGCTGATATTGGCATTCATGCGTTTCATTTAATAGAGTATGTTACTGGCTTACGAACAGAATCTCTCTTTGCTGAAATTAATACCTGTGTGCCTAATCGATTATTAGATGATGATGGCACTATTTTATTACGATTTACCAATGGTACTAAAGGTATTTTGCTTGCCTCTCAAATAACCATTGGTGATAGCGCCAATTTAACTATTCAGGTAGTAGGCGAAGAGGGTAGCTTACAATGGGAACATACTAACCATCATCAATTAAAATACGCCAACCTCAATGCCCCAATTCAAATTTATGAAGCAGGCAATAACAATACCTATCTTTCAGAAAATGCTTTAGCTAACTGCCGTCTACCAGCCGGCCATCCCGAAGGAATGATTGAAGTTTTTGCTAATCATTATTATCAATTTTATTTAGCTATCAAAAATTTAGAAAAGCAAGAAAGAGAGTTAAATTATCCAGATTTAGATGCAGGTATAAGAGGCATGTGTTTTTTAGAAACGATACATTTGGCAATGCGGGAGGGTAGTTGGGTAGATTTAAATTTATTTTAGCAATATCAATTTGCCTAAACAATTTTATATTTTAAGTGAGTTGTCATCCCAGTTTTTCAAACAGTTTTATGTTTGATAAAATACTTTTCTAAAATTGCTAAGTTAGTCATGTTAGCAAAAACCCCAACTAAAGCGGGGTTTTTTATTTGAAATATAAGATTAAGCTTGTTGCAACGCTTTAATCACCGCCCCTAAAAACCGGGTCGCTTCACCACCAGTTACCGCACGGTGATCAAAACTTAATGATAAGGGTAGCATGCGATGTGCGACAACTTTTCCATTGTCTACTACTGGTGCTTCATATAAACGACCAACGGCAAGAATAGCAACTGTCGGTGGTACGATAATAGGACTGGCAAAGCGGCCGGCAAATTTACCAAAATTAGATAAAGTAATGGTCGCACCTTTTAAATTATCAGCAGGGACCGAGCGCTCACGGACCGTTTCCTTATACTCATCAATCTGTTTTCGTAATTCAGTTGCTGATAAGGTATTTGCCTGATGAATTACAGGTACAAATAGCCCATCTTCGGTATCCATGGCTAACCCTAAATGCATTTCTTTAAAACATTTGCGGGCATTATGTAGTGTATCAAACCAAGCATTTAAAGCAGGCTCTAATTGACAAGCTTCAGTTAGTGCTGCAATAAGGCGAACAGTAATATCACTTTCAGAGGTCCATGCATGAATGTCTGCTTCATCAAAAATAGTAACAGGTACGACATCGCGATGAGATTGAATCATGCTATTTAGCATGGTTCTTCTAACGCCCCGTAAGGCTTCAAAACCTTCTGGAAGCTGCGTTTGATTAGAGGCCGCGCGTTCCACGTCTTCACGGGTAATCATGCCATGTTCGCCACTTCCTAATAAAGTAGCTAAGTTAACGCTTAGTTTTTTTGCTAGCATGCGTACCGTGGGAGTTGCTTTGGCGCGAGTTGTATTTGTTTTACTTGCGCCAATTGTAAAGTTATCTTCACTTACATCATGACTTTCTTCTAAGTTGCCAACTACGGTTCCTTTATCTGCTTTTGCTGCAGCAGTTGCTTCGAAAGCAACAAGCGGCGTACCTGTTTTTAATACATCGCCCGGTTTACCATAAAGCTTGGCAATCACCCCGTCTTGTGGACAAGGCACGTCAACAACGGCTTTTGCGGTTTCCATAGATACTAATGGTTGATCAGCTTTAACGGTATCGCCTTCTTTGACAAACCATTCATGAATTTCTGCATCGGGTAAACCTTCACCTAAATCAGGTAAATTAAAAATATTCATTATTACTCCATTATGCTGATAACAGTGTCTTTGATTCGTTTAACACTAGGGATATAGTATTTTTCTAGTTGAAAATAAGGCATCACCGTATCATACCCAGTGACTCGTTGAACAGGCGCAAGCAAACTATCTAGGCAATTTTCCATGAGCTGAGCTGAAATTTCAGCGCCAACGCCCCCTGTTTTAGCTGCTTCATGCACAATCACACAGCGGCCTGTTTTCTCAACGGAATTTAAGACGGTCTCAATATCTAATGGCTTAATCGTTGCCACATCAATCACTTCACAAGATAAGCCCTCTTCATTTAATTGTTTGGCTGCCTGCATCGTTTCATGAATACTAGCACCCCAGCTTACTAGAGTTACATCATCACCTTGCATAAGTGTAAAACACTTGCCAATAGGTAATGCTTCACCATTATCTTCTACAGGTTGCTTAACTAATCGATAAATACGCTTAGGCTCTAGAAAAATAACTGGATCAGGATTTCTAATAGCAGCAAGAAGTAAACCATAAGCACGCTTTGGCGATGAAGGAATAACGACTTGTAAACCAGGAATATGCGCAAATAAAGCTTCAGTACTTTCGGAATGATGTTCTGGTGCGCGGATACCACCACCAAAAGGCGCCCGAAAGACTAAAGGGCAGTGTAAGCGACCACGGGTACGATTACGCATTCTAGCAGCATGCGAAATAATTTGATTCATAGCAGGGTAAATAAAACCCATAAATTGAAATTCAGCAACTGGCTTTAAGCCTTGAATTGACATGCCGACTGCAAGCCCGCCAATCATTGATTCAGCCAAAGGGGAGTCAAACACACGGTGTTCACCAAAGCGTTCTTGTAAACCTACAGTCGCACGAAAGACCCCACCATTTTTACCGACATCTTCACCGAATACAATGACATTTTCATCCTCGGCTAATTCGTAAGCTAGCGCTTGGGTAACTGCCTCAACAAGGGTAATATCAGGCATTTGTGGCTTCCTCCATAGCTATTGCGCGCTGTTCAACTAAATAATCGGGTAGTTCTGCATAATGATAATCGAATACTGTATTAACAGTTTGTGGCGATTTCTTTAAGTAGTCATCAACTTGTTGCTGAACAAATTCGTTACTTTCATCGATTAATTGTTTTTCTTGGTCATCATTCCATAATTTTCTTTCGATTAGAAAGTTTTTGAGTCGTGCGATAGGCTCTTTTAATTGCGCTTCTTCAACTTCACATGCAGGTTGATAACGGGTAGCATCATCAGCAGTAGTATGGTCACACAAGCGATAAGTAAGTGCTTCAATTAAAGTTGGACCACCACCTTGGCGCGCTTTTTCGATAGCCCGCATAACCACATCGCGACAAGCTATGACATCATTCCCATCTACTTGAATACCTTCAAAACCAGCAGCAATAGCTTTTTGCGCAATAGTTTTGCAGGCAGTTTGTTTGGCTAAAGGTACAGAAATAGCCCAACGATTATTATTAACTACAAAAACTACAGGTAAATGCCAGGCACCAGCAACATTAATTGCTTCATAAAAGTCGCCCTCTGATGTTCCGCCTTCGCCAATACATGTCACGGCAACACGTGGTTGTTTACGATATTTAAAAGCGAATGCTACACCTGTAGCATGAAGACATTGAGAGGCAATAGGTACACAAATGGGTAAATCTCCCGAATTACAGTTAAATTGGCTACCTCTTTCATCACCACCCCAATAGGCTAAAATTTCAGCCATTTTAACGCCGCGTTGTAGTTGAGCTGCATAATCACGATAATAGGGAATTAAGACATCCTCTTTATGCATGACATGGCCAATGGCGGTGGAAATGGCTTCTTGACCGTTAATCGGCGCATAAGTACCCATCCTACCTGTACGCTGCAGTGCAATTGCTTTTTTATCAAAGATGCGTGTACGAACCATAATACGGTAGAGCTCTTGTAAAATAGAGCCATCTTCTGCCCATGTGGGCAGTGAATTATGTAACTTTCCTTGTTCATCTAAAAATTGTTTAAATGCTATTTCAAAATGTGCGATTATTGTCACACTACATCTCCTTTTCTAAGCATAGAGACATAGAATACTCATAAATTTTAATAAACACCATCTTTAGACGTTCGGATTAAATCTTTGCTGTCATTTGTGCCACTTACCTTATTAACTTTTTTTGAATTTTACTTAGAAAAGCTTGGATTAGATTATCACTTATGCAGTTACTCTCATTAAGTGACCAAACTATATAATAGTAGTGGTATTTAACTTAATGGCTTTTGTAATTTTTTTTACTTTTGTGAAAAAAAAAGGCAACATTGCAGGGCAAACTAAAATATCAAGTAGTTTTGGTAGAGAATTATGACGAAGTTTTCAATAATTGATATTCCCTATACTAATAAAGTCAGCGACTATTATACCAAGTTAACCCAGTTGCCTGGATTTGTTCTGTTAGAAAGCGCTGATTCTACTCGAGGTCGCTATGATATTATAAGTGCTTACCCTTATAATACTCTCTCCACCAAGCATTTTACAGCCAATGCATTTTTAGATGCACTACAAAGAAATATACCTTTAGTAGATTATCAATTAGATTTACCATTTCAGGGTGGAGCAATTGGTTTTTTTTCTTATGATTTTGGTTGTGAATTAGCTGACGTTTCTTGTAAAAAACAAAAATCATTAGTCAGTATGCCAAGCGCTCAAATTGGTTTATATGATTGGGCAGTTATTGTTGATCATCATTTAAAAAAAATTTCCCTTTTTGCTGCTAACACGCAAGCTGAAACCCCTGCAATTGTTCAAGAGGTTTTGCTTAAATGGCATGGTCAGAAAATAACGGTAAAGGGTATAGTTCCTCAAAAAACATTTACTCCTTTAATTACAAAAGCACAATATCAAAAGGCTTTTGTTAATATTCATCAAGCGTTAAAACAAGGACGTTGCTATCAAGTTAACTACACACAGCCTTTCAAAGCCTACTTCGAGGGTGAGCCTTGGGCAATTTATAGCAAGATAAGAGCAGGCAACCCTGTGCCATTTGGCGCTTTTATGAAAATAGGCGACGTAATTATTTTGAGTTTTTCGCCGGAACGTTTTATTAAATTCGAAAATGGGCAGTTACTTGCCTCGCCCATTAAAGGAACAAAACCGCGTGGGCAAACTAAAGCAGAAGATATTAAGTGGCAACAGGCATTAAGTGCCTGTCCTAAAAATCGTGCAGAGAATGTGATGATCGTTGATTTAATGCGTAATGACTTAGGCAAAATTGCTAAAGTAGGTACAGTTAAAGTACCTGCTTTATGTGAAGTAGAAAGTTATCAGGCGGTACACCACCTAGTGAGTCACATTACAGCAGAGTGTGTTGATATTGTTTCGCCGGTTGCCGCCTTTGCAAATTGTTTCCCCGGTGGTTCAATTACAGGTACACCAAAGCGTGAAGCTATGCACATGATTGCGGAACTTGAGCCTTATCGACGAGGTGTTTACTGTGGCAGTATAGGTTACTTCTCTGCTCATGGCCGATTTGATACAAATATTGCCATTCGAACTATTGTTGCTGCTGATAATGAACTTTACCTTGCTGCAGGTGGAGCTATTGTTATTGATTCAATTTGTGAAGATGAGTATGACGAATGCTTCACCAAAATTGCTGCTATTTTAAAGGGCTTATAATTAAGTAAGACTTCTCAGTTGGGCTTGTAATTTATTTAATAGGCTTAAGAACTAGTTTCCATACTGGATCCCGCGGACAAGCCGCGGAACGTAGGCGTAAAAGTATTCTTGCCAATAGAATTAGGTATTGACATATTCCGCCCAATAACTTTCCGTGACTTGCTTTGTAGAAATCCAGTTGCTAATTGCCTAAATGAGTCCTGCGGAAAAGCTGCAGGACGTAGGTAGAGAAGTAATCTTACCAATAGAAAGTAGGTAGACAGTAGGCATTAAAATATGCTCCCGCCTACGTTCCGCGACTTGTTCGCGGGATCCAGAGTTTAACCACTGGATTAGATCTTGCAGATGCGTAGGATGCAGTTGGAAAGATAATAGATAACACAATAGTAGGTTTGTGCGCAGATAAGATATGTTTAAAGAAACAGGGTGCTAGTCTTAGATAAAAAGGCTATTTAATAGTTCTTCAATTTTAACTTGTCTTATACTTAAGCTCTAATCAATAAATTAATAGTGTTTAAAAGGATAACGCATGCAACGTCGTAATGCAGCTGTACTTGTTTTGCATGAACGAGTAACTAATTCAATTATACTGACTGAGCGTAGTAGTCAATTAAAAAATCATCCTGGTGAAATATGTTTTCCTGGCGGACTATGGGAAGAGGAGGATAAAACTCTCTTTGCTACTGCATTAAGAGAGCTTCAAGAAGAATTAGGGATAACGGCAGAGCGTGTCACATTATTAAAATCCTTAACACCAGAGCAAACCTTAACTGGCTATCTAATCTATCCTTGGTTGGCATCCATTGAAACAATTGAACCTTATGTGCTTAGTGAAGAGGTGACCGATGTATTGCGAGTTCCAATTGATAAAGTCTGCAACATAGATCATTATCAAAAAATAGAAGTAGAAAGGCGTGGGTTTAAATTTATGTCTTATCAATTTACTGCAGAAACGCGTTTCGTATGGGGTGCAACTGCACGAATTATGATGCAATTGTGTTAAAGTAAAAATAAATAGCCGCTAGATTAAATTTAACTTGCGGGGAGTTGCTATAGTGTAATAAAACTTATTACTTTAGATACCAATGGCTAATGATATAATTCATTTAATCACCCATAGCAGCTGTCTTTTGCATGAAATGGGCCATGGGCACCCAGAATCTCCAGCGCGACTTAGTGTATTAATTGATGAGTTAAAAACATCTGCATTGCCATTAAACTGGCATGATTCCAAGGCTATTTCTTATCAATTTTTAGAAAGCATTCACGCTTTGCCTTATTTAAAAAGGTTAGATTCGTCAGCGCCGACTGAGGGTTATATTTCTGTTGGTTCAGACGCTATTATGAATACACAAACCTTAACAGCAGCCCTGCATGCAGCAGGGAGTGTCATTGATGCAGTTGATAAAATTTATCAAAATGAAGCAAAAAAAGTATTTTGCTTAATTAGGCCGCCTGGCCATCACGCGATGCGTGCGCAAGCAATGGGTTTTTGTTTTCTTAATAATCTTGCTTGTGGGGTTTTATATGCTATACAAAAATATCAAGTACAACGTATCGGTATAGTTGATTTTGATGTACATCATGGTAACGGAACACAAAACATGATACAAAGTAATCCACATGTATTGTTTTGTTCGTCTTTCCAGTATCCTTTTTATCCTTTTGATCCCGTTATTATTGAACATCCAATTATTGCGCATTTACCTTTAGCAGCAGCTACTAGAGGTAAGGACTATCGTCAGCAGTTTGAAAGGGTATTTCTGCCACGTCTTGAGCAATTTAGACCTGAAATTTTATTTGTTTCAGCGGGCTTTGATGCGCATCATCAAGATCCTATAGGTGGTCTAAATTTAGATGAAGAGGATTTCTTTTGGTTAGGCAAAAAATTAAGTGAAATTGCTAATCGGTATGCAAATGATACTATCATTTCAGTGCTTGAAGGAGGATATAACTTGCAGGCGTTGGCAAGATCGACGCATGCGTACTTACAAGGTCTTCAATCTTAATCATTCAGCCTTATTCCCCGAACAGCTGTATTTGGAGCATCTTGCGAGAAAAAAATAGCAAAAAATTGCTCACATAGATAGCTAATGCTGCGCTTTTTTTGCCATTTTTTTCGTAACTTAATCGTAAATTTAACTATTCACCTAATAACGTCAACTTAAAGATTTTGTCATTTCCGCGTAGGCGGAAATCTATCTGAACACTCGCACTGTGCCTGCATAAAGATGGATTCCCGCCTACGCGGGAATGACAAAGCTATTCTTAAGTTGACGCCATTAACTGTTCACAAGGATTCACTATTTTGTGAACAATATATCAAGCTTTCTAATATTTAATAGAACAGCTAACTTTGCCATATATTACGTCAAAAGCAGCTGCCCTTTAGTAGAGGTTTATGGCTATTAATGTAAAGCTCGTCTTAAGATTTTACCTACATTTGTTTTAGGTAATTCTTTGTAAAATTCAATTTCTTTAGGTACTTTATAGGAAGTTAGGTGTTCACGGCAGTGGGCAATAAGGTCTTCTGGTGTTAGTTTTTCATCCCGTTTTACGACACATGCTTTAACGCGCTCGCCAACTCTGTCATTTTTTACACCGATGACGCCTACTTCAAGAACGCCAGGATGTTGACTAATGACTTGTTCAACTTCATTAGGATAAACGTTAAATCCTGAAACAATAATTAAATCTTTCTTTCTGTCGACTAAATAAATGTAACCATTCTCATCTATTCTAGCAATATCGCCTGTTTTTAAGAACCCATCTTCGGTCATAACGAGGGCTGTTTCATCAGGGCGTTGCCAGTAACCGGCCATGACTTGAGGCCCCTTTACACAAAGCTCACCGATTTCATTGATATCAAGCTCTTTCCCGCTATCATCACGAATAGATACTTCTGTTGACGGTAGGGGAAGACCGATGCTGCCATTATAATCTTCAAGATACATAGGATTAATGGTTACCGCAGGGCAAGTTTCTGTTAAACCATAAGCTTCTAAGATGCGAGTTTTAGTCATGTCATGCCATTTTTTTGCGACACTTTTTTGTAAAGCCATACCACCTGAAAGGGTAAGCTTAACATGGGAAAAATCAATTTCTTTGAATTTGGAATGATTTAATAAAGCATTAAATAAGGTATTTACGCCAGTAAGTGCTGTAAATTTACTATTCTTTATTTCATCAATAAAATGTGGGATATCGCGAGGATTAGTTATTAAAATATTTTTAGCGCCTATTTTTATAAAGGTTAAGCAATTAGCGGTCAAAGAAAAAATATGATAGAGAGGTAAAGCTGTAACAATAATATCTTGTTTAGTAAGGTCTAAAGGTTTGATCCAGGAATAAGCTTGTAAGACATTCGCGACCATATTGCCATGAGTTAAAACGGCACCTTTAGCAACGCCTGTGGTCCCGCCTGTATATTGTAGAAAGGCAATATCTTTATGGCTAAGTGGTGGGATGGTTAGAGGTTTATCTGCTTTATGCTTAAAAGTAGCATTAAATTTTATCGCTTGTGGTAACTTATAAGCTGGAACCATTTTTTTAACGTATTTAACAACCATATTAACAATGGTTCGCTTTATAGGCGATAAAACATCACCAACCTCAGTGACAATTACATGTTTGATCGTTGTATGGGGTAATGCCTTTTCTACTGTCTTTGCAAAATTCGCTAAAACGATCAGGACTTCTGCGCCTGAGTCATTCATTTGATGAATAACTTCATCGGCTGTATATAAAGGATTAGTATTAACAACAATCAATCCTGCTCTGAGTATGCCAAATAAAGCAATTGGATATTGCAATAGATTAGGCATCATGATTGCAACACGTGATCCTTTTTTTAACCCAAGGCTTTGAAGAAAATGGGCAAATTGCCTGCTCTTTTTTTCTAATTGTGCATAAGTTAATTGATAACCTAAATTAACATAAGCAACCCGATCAGCAAATTGTTGACAAGATTTCTCAAATAATTCGATTAGCGAGCTAAATTGACTAGGATCAATTTCATGGGGTACGCCTTGCTGATAATTTTTTAACCAAATTTTCTCCACGATGATGTCCTTCTGTTATGAATCCCCACGTGTTAGTATAAACAAAAATGGAGGCCATGGATATTGTAAGCATGATAGATAATTCATTGAAAACACAAGTATTTAAGCTTAAAGGTAGATTATATACCTTTACGGTCCTTCAATTGCTAAGTACAGATAAAGATTTATTTGCTCAGCAATTAGATGAAGTTGTAGCACAGGCGCCTAAATTGTTCAATAAAACGCCAGTTGTTATTGATTGTAGTGCCTTACAAAATGAAGACCTTGATTTAGACGCCTTTTGTCAATATCTACGTTTGCATAGTATTTTCCCAGTTGGAATTCAAGGTGCTAATTCATTTATTGCAACATTAGCTCAATCACGGGGTATGGCTGTTTTGTATGCCTCTTCTTCGCATGATAAGCCATTGGCTGATACTTCTACAGAGCAAATAGTAAGTGAAGAAACGGCGATGGTAAGTTCTGATGAGACAAAGACAAAATTATTAACCAGCCCGGTGCGCTCAGGACAACAAGTTGTTAGTAAGGGCGGCGATCTTATTATCACTGCTTCTGTGAGTCATGGGGCTGAATTATTGGCTGATGGTAATATTCATATTTATGGCGCTTTACGTGGCCGCGCCTTGGCTGGTATCTCTGGTGATAAAAATGCCCGTATTTTTTGTCAATCATTGGAAGCAGAACTTGTTTCTATTGCAGGGTTTTATCGGTTAAGTGACGCAATTCAGCCACTAGATAAGCCTTGCCAAATTTTCTTGCAAGACGAGCATATTTTAATTGAGCCACTATGTTAGAAGCTGTATTTATTTCAGATTTACATCTTCATCCGCATGAAGAGTTAATCTATGACCGGTTTAAATCTTTTATTAGTTGGGCGGCTGTAAGTACACGCACTGTATATATATTAGGTGATTTTTTTCATGCTTGGGCTGGTGATGACACGCTAGAGGAGTGGAGTCTAGATATTGCGACTGCACTTAAATCGCTAGTAAATCAAGGAATTAATGTATTTTTCATGCATGGTAATCGAGATTTTTTAGTTGGAAGACAATTTGCAGCGAAGGCAGGTATGACATTATTAACAGAGCCTACGATTATAACTTTAGCAGGCAGACCTGTTTTATTAGTTCATGGCGATCGGTATTGTATCTATGATAAAGCGCATCAGCGATTTCGTAAATTAACACGTAATGCCTTATTTACTTCACTATTTTTATGTATACCGAAAAAAATAAGGCAAAAAATGGTCCAGCGTGTAAGGCAGCATAGTCAGAATAATCGTGTTAAATCACCAGTTATGATGGCTATTGAGCCTAAAGCCATGTTACGTCATATGCAGCAACATCAAGTCAAGATCATTATTCATGGTCATACACATCAGCCTGGCTTAACAGAACATACTTTTCAGGATGCTCAATTTGAGCAATATGTGTTGAGTGACTGGGATGACAAGCCAAAAATATTGTGTTATCATAGATCAAAAGGTTTTTATTTTAACCAAATATAATCGTTAAAGGTTTATTACTATGCATAGTCCACAAGAAATAGCAGAAAGAAATAAGCAAATAAAAGAAAACTTACACAAGATGATTTGCCTATCCGAGGTTGAGGCCAATCGAGCCTATCAAGCAGTGTCTCGGAACGCAAGATTTGAAGCCGGTCAGGCAGCATTAAGTGAGGAGACAGATAGCAAAGGTAACAAAGTTCCTTATTGGGAGCTGATTAAGTCAAAAGCCAAGGAATTTACCACACCCTCTGGGCAGAATTCCTATATAGAGTGGCATACAGGTATTATGGAAATTTTTGCTGCTATGTGTACACTTTCCAAAGCATCGTATCATTCACCTTCGCTTGTAAAAGAAGGTTTAACCTGGGTAGGGGAAGCCGTAAAAAATAAACTTCATAAGAAGCCATCAGAACCAATAAAATTTGATATCAGTGTGGATGACAACGGTGTTTTAAAAACCCAATTATATTTAAATAATAAATTGGTTTCCCCAGATGATCCAAAACAAGAGGCAATAAAACAATATTTTGATATGGGTGTAGCTGCCTGGCTTGAACAGCGTGGATATACTGTAGATAAGGACACAGGTGTTGTCACTAACGCTCAAACTAATGAGAAGATGACGACTGCTAAGTTTAAAGAAGTTAACCAGGATGATGATGAGGGACTTAAAGCCTTCTTTTCAGGTACATACAAATTAAATATTGATAAAGCGCCTGACGCGCCTTCTCCAAGGTTAGGTGGATAAAGCTGGTATTCCGCTATGAAAGCGGAATACGGTATCTGAACCTAAAATCAATTCATTTTCAACACTAAGAAAATAATCTAAACGCTTTTCAGTATGTTTACCATATAAATGAGCAAGCTTTAAATAATCTTCAAAATGTCGTGCTTCTGCTTTTACCAGAGTTGCATAAAACCGTGCTAATTGAGGTTCGCTAGTTAGTTTAGGCACTAAGGCATTAAAGCGTTCACAAGAGCGGGCTTCAATGATGGCGCCAATTAATAATAAATCGCATAAACGTTCAGGTGTATTTTGCTTAGTTGCTAAAAAATGGAGTTGCTGGGCATAATTTGATGGTGGTAAAGGGCCAAAAGCAATATTTCGTTCAGCCATAATAGTCAGAACCTTTTCAAAATGAAGTAATTCTTCCCGTGCTAAAGGTGACATCATATTGACTAATTCTGGATAGCCTGGATACTTACTCATAAAATTTATGGCATTAGCAGCAGCTTTGCGTTCGCAATGGGCATGATCAAGCAGCAACAATGGAATATTTTCTATCGCTATTTCAAGCCACGCTAATGGCGTAGATACGCGTAAAAAAGACGAAAAATCAGGTATACTTTGAAGAGGTACGCTTAGCATATAAAATAAAAAATAAGTAATATAGGCGGCGTTATATCATACATAATTGTAAAATCAAGTTGGATTGATAATGAGTGAACAATCAGAAAATGAGTTATCTGGATGGTTTTCAACCTACGGCTTAATTACTGCACAACGTATTCTTGAACGCTATAGAATAAATTTACAACAAGAAGATTTGCTCTGTGCATTAAAAACCCCCGAGACTTTTTATCATCAATTATTGCGGCTGCCTTTACGGCATGTTTTCAATGGTATCATTTTACAGCAAGTGCAAGATTACCAGCTTTATGCCCAAAAACTAATAATTGATTATTTATTGTCGGGTGAAAGCAGCCGAGAAGAGGGCACGCCGGGTGAGGGGGCAAGGAATGATTTAGAAAAAGAAAGGCAGATTTTAATTAATTTAAACGCAGAATTTCATGAACTTGAACTTGAGCATGAAAAATTAATTGCCCACAGCCAAGCAAAGTTAATAGAAAGAGCTAATGATTGGCATAAAAAGCTAATGGCTATTGTTAGGGAAATCAAGAGAGACCTGCAAGTAGGAGGCCTTTCTATAGGTGAAGAAGTTATTAATCAAGCGCTTCCAGCCTTATTATGTAATTTTAATTTTAAAGCGAATACATTAACTAAACCTGACGCTTGGCAGCGTACAGAAAAAATTTTAAACACCCCACTTAATGAAGAACTCAGAAACCAAATCCTTGATAAACTTAGCGATCTTGGTGATTATACTGAGGATTTTGATAATAACCTTGCTGATTTTGCTGAGCAAGTGAGTTATATTGGCAAGCGATTACGTGAATTTCGCGATAATTTTTATAATTTAATTTTACGCGCGAAAGATATTATTTATTTATTACCCGATTATCGTCTTGATTTAGCTCAGGAAGCAGAAAATAAAGAATCTCTGTTTTTTAATACTAATTTAGGTGACACTGAGAGTTAATTGATAACTGTCATTCTTGTTTTCCCGCGCAGGCGGGAACCCATTTATCAACCGTGCCCGGTTGGCTCTTGTTGGATAGGTTCCTATCTTTAGGGAAACGACAAAGCTGAACGTAGTAAAATTTTATTCTTCCCGAGCTTCATTCTTATTTACAAAACAGGATTTTACCCTGACTGCGAATTAATATTATCCATATTGATAATTGTTCATGTATAATAGCGCCTTTTAATTAATCATGGAGTACATGAATGGCTGCTGAATTTACTTTGTCTATAATTAAGCCTGACGCTGTGAAAAAATCAGTAATTGGTGAAATTTATACGCGTTTTGAAAATGCTGGCTTAAATATTGTTGCTGCAAAAATGGCACAATTGACACGTGAGCAAGCAGAAGGTTTTTATGCAGTGCATAAAGAGCGTCCTTTTTTTAATGATTTAGTGACTTTTATGATTTCTGGCCCTGTTATGATTCAAGTCTTACATGGTGAAAATGCGATTGCTAAAAATCGTGAAATTATGGGTGCTACGAATCCAAAAGAAGCAGCTAAAGGAACCATTCGTGCTGATTTCGCTGACAGCATTGATGCTAACGCTGTACATGGTTCAGATAGCGCTGAAACAGCAGCGCAGGAAATAGCCTTTTTCTTTGAACCACATGAAATTTGTGTAAGACAATAAACTGTGAGTGATAATAACTAGTAAAACCTGTTAATAATTCATTTTCAATGCTTTAAAACGACTACCTTCCGCGGTTTGTCCGCGGAACCTATGATTTCGGGACGGCGTAGCTAAGCCATGGCAGGTTGGGATAAAGCAATTGTTAACCGGCTATATATAATTTGATCGATACTACTGACAAATTGCTAAACTTAAGTTAGGTAGTAGATTTTGAGGATGGTTATGGGTAATAAGATTAACTTGTTGAATTTTAACTATCAACAGATGCGAGAATTTTTTCACCAATTAGGTGAAAAACCATTTCGTGCCCAACAAGTTATGCAATGGATTCATCAATATGGTTTTGATGATTTCTCTCAAATGACTAACCTTGGTAAATCGCTTCGTGAACGATTATCTGAAGTTGCTGAAATTCGTTTACCAGAGATCACTTCCTGGCAGAAATCAAATGATGGCACCTATAAATGGCTATTAAAACTTGAGTGTAATAATTGTATTGAAACAGTTTTTATTCCTGAAAAAAACCGTGGGACCCTTTGTGTATCTTCCCAGGTAGGCTGCGCATTAAATTGTAGTTTTTGCTCGACTGCTAAGCAAGGTTTTAATCGCAATTTATCGACCGCTGAGATCATTGGGCAAGTATGGTTGGCGGTACGTGAACTTTCAAAAAATAAGGGTATCCATGATAAGCAAGTCACCAATGTGGTGATGATGGGTATGGGCGAGCCCTTACTTAATTTTGATAATGTAGTGACTGCGATGGATATTATGATGGATGATTTTGCTTATGGTCTATCTAAACGCAGAGTTACTCTCAGTACATCAGGTGTATTACCTGATTTAGAACGTTTGCGAGAAGTAAGCCCAGTTGCGTTAGCTGTTTCCCTGCATGCACCAAATGATAAATTGCGCAATGAATTAGTTCCAATTAATAAAAAGTATCCTCTTGCTGAATTAATGGCACTTTGTAAACGTTATTTTAAAGATGAGCCACGTCGCAAAGTGACCTTTGAATATGTCATGCTTAAAGGCGTCAATGATCAACCTGAACATGCTTTCCAGTTAGTGAAACTTCTCCATAATATACCTGCAAAGGTTAATTTAATTCCATTTAACCCTTTCCCCTTAACGCAATATGAACGCTCCCCAGAAGCTACAATTAATAAATTCCGTGATATTTTAATGGCGAAAGGCATTAATACAATTACTCGTAAAACGCGAGGGGATGACATTGATGCAGCATGCGGTCAATTGGCAGGTTCCGTGAAAGATAAAACTAGTCGTTCGTCAAGATGGCAAAAACTACATTTCAAACCGCTTGATACTGCAAAACAATAAGAACAGTAAAAATATTTATTTTAGGTTACTGATGGTCCTATCTAGTAGCAACTGTTTTGAATTAAAATTCAAAAAAGTTACTACCTTCGCTATGTTTCATCCAGGGTACGGTTATAGTTAGTTAGGCTAGCTTAATTCTATGTCTAAGTTCCGCGACTTGTTCGTGGGATCTAGGAATCAGCCCTATCACTGGATCCTGCGGACAAGCCGCAGGACGTAGGCCGGTAAAGGGTGCTACCAGTAATGATTAGTTAGTACAAAGTTAGTTGCTGGTTTGTATGCGATAAATTTACTCAAAGACAACGATCTTTTAAGTAAAATTAGCTAAAATTTTTAATTATTAAATAAAGTTAAATGATATGAATAAGACTACTTATACTAATAAGTATCGTAATATAGACTTTAGAGCGCATCCCGAGCTTTACACCATTGGGAAGGGCGAGCAGGGTGTATTAATTGCTGAACCTTATAAAAGTGAAATTCTTCCTCGTTGGCGATTTAAAACACCTGAAGTTGCGCAAAAATCTGCCGAAGAGATTTATGATTTATATCTAAACTATCGTGAAAACAATGATTTTGTGGGCATGGATATGACAAGAAAATTTCTTCAAATGGGTTTTACGCGCTCAAGACGCTATGCCAATCATGCTGATGGACGTAAGTATAATAAAGATGGGACAATAAAAGCGCAGGATAGTAATTCTGAAATTTCCCCCAAAGCGCAATCGGCTCGAATTTTCCTCTCTTTTTATCATAAGGTGATAAACGATAATCAATATCAAAAAATGAAAAAGGCACACTTGTTGTTAGAAAAAAAGCGAAGGATGTAATAACCTGTGACTAAATAAGTTTACAATCATGTTGTTTATCAAGTGACCTATTATAGAATTTGCCTCCTGGCTATTACTTATAGCTAGATTAGTAGAGATGAAAGTTTTTTGACTAAGAATAGTCTTTTTTAATTTTACTATTCGCGGTTATAATGCCCAATTAATAATGAAGCAGGATGGATAGTACTTTGTTTAAAGTAGTACAGTTATTATTTTTACTAATTCTAGTAGGCTTACAGGGATGCCAAATTAATAGTGAAGAGAAGGCTGAAAAAGCTTTGCAGGTTACTAAGCGTAATAATACCGCAGCTTATAATATTCAGCTAGGTTTAGGCTATCTTCAGAAAGGTAACCGCCCTAGGGCAAAAAAGAAACTTCTTAAAGCTTTAGAGTTATCACCAAAATCGCCTGAAGCAAATGCAGCAATGGCGTTTTATATGGAAAAAACAGGCGAAATCAATGAAGCTAAAGTCTTTTATAAAAAAGCGCTTGCTCTAGCGCCTGACAGTGGTGTGCAGTTAAATAATTACGGTACCTTTCTTTGCCGTATTGGTTCTTACCAAGAGGCAGAAAATTATTTTCTTAAAGCTGTAAATGATGTTAAGTATATTCATACTTCTGGTGCTTATGAAAATGCGGGTTTGTGTGCTGCCGCTATTCCAGATTATGAAAAAGCAGAAAATTATTTTCTAAAAGCTTTAGAGCAAGATCCAGGACGTAAACAGTCACTCGTTGAATTAGTATCTATTCAGCTAAAGCAAAGTAAACCTGAAAAAGCACTGGCTTACCTGCAAAAATATCATGAAATATCACTAAATGATCAAGCTTTATTAAGATTGGCTGCAGAAGTGGCGAATAAAGCAGGAAAAGCTGATTTAGAAGCTGATTATAAGTTACGGTTAAGTAGATTTTCTTACTTAACGAATAAGTCTGGAGTAATAAATGAGTACAACAATAATAATGGATGAGGTGAATCAAACATCTGACAGTCCAGGTTTGCAATTAGCGCGACTTCGCGAAAAAAAGGGGTTTACTCAAGAGTATGTAGCAGGAAAATTGCATTTAAGAGTAAAAGTAATTGAGTTATTAGAATCTGATGATTATGACAATATGCCAGAGCCAGTGTTTATAAAAGGTTATCTGCGTGCTTATGCAAAATTATTAGGCGTTTCTCCTGAACCTTTTCTACAAGTTTTTAATAGTCGCTATACCTTTGAGCGGAAACCTGAAAAAGCTTTATGGCAAAGTAGGCGAGAAACAAATAAAGGCGAGCGTTTCGTGCGTTGGTTTACAGGGTTTGTGGCTATTGCAGCGATAATTGCTATTGGTTTATGGTGGCAGAAAAATAAAGATAGTATGCAGCCTGTGTTTACTAAGCATCAAGAAACAGTAAACCCAGTCAAACCTACTATAAATGCACAAAATGAAGTGCCTGAAACAAAACTAACAGCCCTTTCAAGAATGCAGTCCATGTTTGCCACAAGCGACAATGACAATGATGATGTAGTGGAGAAGCAGAGTGGTTGAAAAAGTTCGTGCAATACGGGGTATGAATGATATTTTACCTCATGAAACGGGTGCATGGAGATTATTGGAGCAAACTTTTATAAATTGCCTAACTAGTTATGCTTATCAAGAAATACGTTTCCCTCTTATCGAAAATACCTCCCTATTTAAACGTACGATAGGTGAAGTGACAGATATTGTTGAAAAGGAAATGTATACTTTTCAAGATTTAAACGGTGATAGTATAACATTACGTCCTGAAGGAACCGCAGGTTGCCTTAGAGCTTGCCTAGAACATGGTCTTTTATACAATCAACAACAAAAGCTTTGGTATATTGGTCCTATGTTTCGCTATGAGCGGCCACAAAAAGGTCGTTATCGACAATTTAATCAATTAGGGGTTGAAGCGCTAGGAATAGCAGGAGTTGGGATTGAGCTAGAATTAATTGCTATTTGTAAACGTCTCTGGCACGAATTAGGGCTAGGTAATGCAGTTTGCTTGCAAATTAACACCTTAGGTGAGTTAAGTGAGCGCCAATCCTATAAAGAACAATTGGTTTCTTTTTTTAATAAGCATTACAATAAATTAGATGAGGATAGCCAACGACGTTTAACAAAAAATCCTTTACGAATACTAGATAGTAAAAATCCGGATATGCAGGCTTTACTTAGTGAAGCGCCTAAACTTATAGACTCGTTAGGTGAAGATAGCAAACAACATTTCTTTAGCTTGTGCGCTGGTTTAGATAAAATGGGAATAGATTATGAGGTTAACCCATTGCTTGTACGTGGTTTAGATTATTATGGGCATACGGTGTTTGAGTGGGTAACTGATAAGCTTGGTAGCCAAGCAACAGTTTGCGCTGGTGGTCGGTATGACTCCTTAATTAATCAATTAGGAGGTAATGCAACACCCGCTGTGGGATTTGCGATGGGTGCGGAGCGATTACTACTATTAATGGAAACCGTAGCTGTTAGCTTAGCCTCTAAATCGCTACCAAGTCTATTTTTAATTGCCACAGATAATGATGGCTTACAGCAAGCGCTTATTATTGCTGAACAATTACATGATTATGACAAAACATGGCAAATCATTACCAATACATCCGGGGGAAGTTTTAAAAGTCAGTTTAAAAAAGCTGATAAAGCAGGTGCAGATATAGCGCTTATTCTTGGTGATGATGAGGTAAAGAATAACCTAATTAGTATTAAAAACTTGCGTAATAATGACCAGCAAGTCACTATTTCACAAAATGAATTAATTAACTATTTACAAGATTATACATTCTAAACCATGATTGTTTTAAAAAGATTTTTACTTTGAAATGTATGCTTTAGGTGATTTGAAGAATGAATTAACTATACGCCCTAGTTAAATACTATTTATCGTGATTTAAAACTAAGTATAACGTTAACTATTAATTTCTATAGCGAACGCTATACAGTCCTTTATGGGAGATAAGAAGCATGTCAGTATATATGACAGAAGAAGAGCAATTGGAAGCAATTAAGAAGTGGTGGCATAAATATAGTACGCTAATTACCATCGTGCTTTCTCTTTTATTACTTAGTCTATCTGGTTATAAGTATTGGCATTGGCATAAAGAAAAAGTGATTACAGAAGCATCGAATGCTTATGAACACTTAATGATAGCCTTTTCAAATCAGGACGATAAAAATGTTAAGACATATGCTAATCAACTAATAAAAGAATATAGTAATACGGTTTATGCGCATGCCGCGCGGTTAACATTAGCAAAATTATATGTTGCCAAGGAAAACTTTAATAAAGCAAGTCAGCTTCTAGATTATGTTGCAAATCATTGTCCAGTGAAGCCTCTAAAGGATGTTGCGCGTATTCGTATTGCTAGAGTTTATACTGCTCAAAAGTCATACGATAAAGCACTTGCTGAATTAGGTAAGGTTGATGATTTAGCTTATATTCCCATAGTCAATGAACTTAAAGGTGATATCTATACAGAAACAGGCCAATATCAACAAGCAATTAATTTTTATAAAAAGGCTATTTCCGAAGTACGTACGCAAGGTATGGGCAATCTTTATTTAGAAATGAAAACTAATGAATTAGCTGCGTTAGCCCAAACTATAGATAATCACGTTTCGAAAACAGTGTAAGAGGTTTTATGTTAAATCTGAAAAGAACAACACTTTATTCTTTGTTTATGTCGCTTTCCTTGGTAGGTTGCACAAAAATTGATGATTATATGTTGGGTAAAGATAATACGCCTATGCCTCAGGCTTTAGAGCCTGTTGCAGATAAAGCGCAATTAAGGGAAAAATGGTCCGTTTCAGTAGGATCTGGCCAAAAAAATAAAACAGCGTATTTAAAATTAAAGCCGGTTATTTATGAAAACAATGTTTACATGGCTGATAGTAATGGTGCTGTTGAAGCAGTGGATAAAAAAACGGGTAAGGTAATTTGGTCTAAAAAATTAGCCATGGGTGTAGTTAGTGGACCTACAATTTCTCAAGGATTAATAATCCTCAGCACCGATTCTTCAAGTATTCTTGCTCTAAATCAAGCAAATGGAGAAGAGCTATGGCATAGTAAGGTTTCAAGTGATGTGCTAGGTCAGGCTGCTATCGCACAAAATAAAGTCATTGCTAAAACAATTGATGGTAATTTATATGCATTTGATCTAAAAACAGGAAATAAGCTTTGGGTATCAGAGCATGGTGCCCCAAATTTAATATTAAAAGCTAGCTCTTCACCGATCATTCTTAATAATAATACTGTTTTAGTTGGTTACTCAGATGGAAAAATGGATGCGGTTGATATTCAAACAGGGCAAGTTTTATGGCAACGAAGTATTGCTTTTGCTAGTGGCTCTAGTGATGTTGAACGCTTAGTAGATATTGATGCTGATCCAATCGTTCAAGGTGATGTTGCTTTAATTGCAAGCTATCAAGGTTATGTGGGTGCTCTATCATTATCAGATGGGCAGTTTCTTTGGCGTAAACCTGCTTCAACTTATACCAATCTAGCGCTTAAAAATAAAACTCTCTTTATGACAGATAGTGATGATGTGATTTGGGCTTTTAATAAGAAAAATGGCCAGGTGGAATGGAAGCAAGATGCTTTAAAAGCGCGACATTTAACAGAACCTGTTTTAATGGGTAATTATTTAATTGTTGGGGATAAGACAGGTATATTACATGTTTTATCCACTGAGACTGGCGAGTTTATTTCGCGTACAAATTTAGGTAGTGCTATCTACGTAGCACCTAGTGTTTCTGGTAATAATATTTATGTTATGACTAGCAATGGCAAATTAAGTCATTTCACTGTAGGTTAATATGATTCCTGTTGTAGCTTTAGTAGGTCGGCCTAATGTAGGTAAATCGACTTTATTTAACCGTTTAACTCGCACACAAAATGCATTGGTTGCTGATTTTCCTGGTTTAACGCGAGATCGCCAATATGGCGAAGCAGTATTTGAAGATAAACCATTTATAGTTGTTGATACGGGTGGTATTGGTGTCGATGATATTGCCGTTGATGAATTAATGTCTAAGCAATCTGCTACAGCGCTTGATGAAGCAAATGTTGTTTTATTTTTAGTAGATGGCAGAGCGGGTCTTACAGGTATTGATGAGAATATTGCAAAAGCCTTGCGTAAATTAAATAAGCCGGTTTTTCTTTTAGTAAATAAGTCAGAAGGTTTAGATGAACAAATTGCTTGCGCTGAATTTCAACGTCTAGGTTTTAATAATATACATTCTATTTCATCAGCACATGGGCAGGGAATAGAACATTTCCTTAAAATTTTGACCGCTGAATTTGATGTAAGTGTTGAATCAGAGACTAGTAGCCAAGCAATCAAGATTACCTTTGTTGGCCGCCCAAATGTAGGCAAGTCAACTTTGGTTAATCGTATTTTAGGTGAAGAAAGGGTTGTAGTTTATGACATGCCAGGGACAACGCGGGATAGTATCGCTATTCCATTTAGTCGCAATGAAAAGCAATATATTCTTGTTGATACAGCAGGTATTAGGCGTCGAGCCCGAATTAATGAGAAAATAGAAAAATTCTCCGTTATTAAAACATTACAATCAATTCGAGAGTCTCATGTCTGTTTAATGCTTCTAGATGCTACAGAAGGATTAACTGAACAAGATATGCATTTGTTAGGCTTTATCATTGAATCTGGCAAAGCGTTAGTGATTGCAGTTAATAAATGGGATGGTTTAGAAGAAGAACATAAAGAGCATGTAAAAAACGAATTGGCTCGCCGGCTACAATTTGCAAATTTTGCTAAGATGCGTTTTATTTCTGCCTTACATGGTAGTGGTGTAGGTCTTTTATTTAAAGACATAGATGAAGCTTACGCTTGTGCTATTCAGACTTTTTCAACACCTAAGTTAACTCGTTTATTGCAAGATTTAGTTAATCAGCATCAGCCACCTTTAGTACAAGGTAGAAGGATTAAACTTCGCTATGCTCATGTAGGTGGCCATAATCCACCTATCATTGTGATTCATGGTAATCAGCTAGATTCTTTACCGGATAGTTATAAGCGATATTTAATTAATAATTTTACTACCCAGCTGGGGCTTGTAGGCACGCCATTAAAGTTAGAATTTAAAGGTAGCGTTAACCCTTTCAAAGATAAAAAAAATAAATTAACGCCAAGACAACTTAAACGAAAAAAACGGTTAATGAAACATGTAAAAAAACATTAATTTCAGTTATTAAGTAGAAGGCAAAAGATAAGGATAAAAAATTTAGAAATAATACCTGGTTTAACTGACAGAAATAGCAAGCTTTAAACTTAATTAGCAATGTAACATTTAAATATTTTTAGACTTTAGCTTTCTCTTCATAATAGATAATGTTACGGCGACAACTTTCTGATTTTGTCATTTCCGCGAAATCAAGAAATCCATCCCTACACCCGTACTGTGCCTACACAGGAATGGATTCCCGCCTACTCGGGAAGGATAGGGCAGTTCTTAAGTTGCCGACATAAGGTGATCTATTACTTCGCTCCTGCATTTGTGATTAATAATCTGTAATGAATCAACTTGCCCTCAAAGTTAAGACAGCACAAGGTGCATGACGTACTACAGCGTCAGCGGTACTGCCTAAGAAAGGTGGAAGAGTATGGGTTGAATGATGACTACCTACAATAATTAAATCGCAACTTAACTCGTTTGCTTTCGCTATTATATGATTATAAGTAGTGCCAATTTCCACATGTTGATTAGCTAGTGGAATATTAAGTGCTTCACCTAAAGTAGCCATTGTGGTTAGAGCGTCATCTTTAACAGGTGTTGCTAATTCAGCAAAGCCAAGGCTTTGTGCCCATTGCAGAGAAGCAGGAGTTTCAATGACATGGAGAAAGTGAAGTTTGGCCTTAAAACATTGAGCTAGCTTTACTGCTTGCTGGCAAAGGTTATAATGGTTATCACTTAAATCAGTTGCATGCAAAATTGTTTTATACAACGTTTTCTCCTTAAAATTCTAAATAGCTTAATATGTATTTATTCTTGCAAACAGAATAAACCTAAATTTATTTAACCCTCACCAACTTGATTGAAGCAGTCGATTTAATTTATAAAACTCTTAGGTAATTGAGCATCCCTCTAAATCTTAAATAGACCTTAAGAGCTTTAATATTAAAATCGATACTTGATCCCGTGGACAAACCACGAGACGTAGGCGTAAATAGCAGTTTTCAATAAATCCTAATTTAATATAAAAGTTTTTTTATGTTATTTATATAGAACAGCTTAGATTTTTATAACTTTACAAATAGGTAACCCATTTGGTAAGCAGACAAAGGGTGCAATCTTAAGTAAGGGATTTAAAACAAAATCTCTATAGAGTAAAAAAGGGTGCGGAATGGTAAGGGACGGTTTTTTAATCGTTTTTTTATCATAAAGTAAAATATCTATATCTAATGTTCTGGCGCCCCACTTAACGCGTCGAACTCGTCCTTGCTTATTCTCTATTGCTTGGCATGCAACAAGTAATTTTTCCGGTGGCAACGTTGTTAAAAGAGCAACAACCGTATTGTAAAATTTAGGTTGCGATTTTCTACCCCAAGCTTTATTTGCATAAAAAGGAGCAACCTTAATCACATAACTATTTGGTAAAGCTTGTAAATGTTTGATCGCCAATCTAAGCTGGCGCTCGGGCGAATTTAGATTACTACCTAAAGCTAAATAGCATTTAATCATGAAGATGGCTGTGGTTTCTTTCTACGCCTTGATTTTCGTCCTGGTGGCGTAGGAAGGCTACTAATCATTTGTGTTTGTTCGTCTTCAGATGCTTCTTGAAATACTGCCCACCACTGCGCTAATTCAAGTGATTCATCGCCAGCTAAAGCTCTAAGTGATAGAAAATCGTAGGCCGCACGAAAACGAGGGTGTTTTAATAAGTTAGCCGCACGACCACCCCAACGTTTAGGGAAGCGAAATTGTAAGAGCCAGATTTCTCGTATAACTTGACTAAAACGTTTTGGAATACCAATAACTTTATTTTGTTCACTAATAACATAAGACATTGCTTTTTCTAAAGCCGGTAAAGGCGGTAATTGCTCATCGCGTTGATAAGTAGCTGTTTGATTAAGCAAAGGGAACCAAAGTAATACGGCAAATAAAAAAGCAGGCGTAATAGGTTTATTATCACGAATGCGTGCATCTGTATTCTCTAAAGCAACCCCAAGAAAAGCTTTTACAGGGTAGGAACTATCAAATAAGGCGTAGGTTTGTGCAAATAGGTGTTGAAATAATCCATATTGAATTAATAAGCGTTGTACTGACTCTGATTCGCCGCATTGATATAACTTTGTCATTTCATCAAACAAGCGAGAACTAGAAATATGCGAAATTAAAGAACTAAGTTTTTCTAAAGGCTCAGCTGTCTCAGGAGCCAGTGGAAAATGAAGTTTAGCGCTAAAACGAATGGCTCTTAGCATTCTTACAGGATCTTCTTGATAGCGTATTTCTGGGTTGCCAATAATACGTAAAGTTTGATTGTGAATATCTTTGACTCCGCCAGTAAAATCTACAATTGCCGCGTCTTTTACACTGTAATAAAGTGAGTTAATCGTAAAGTCACGTCGCCAAGCATCTTCGTCAATAGTGCCATAAACATTATCACGGATGAGCATGCCTCGCTCATTGGTTAATTGCACTTGATTATTATCTAACTCACTATTACCGCGAAAGGTGGCTACTTCAATAATGTCACGATGAAAGATAATATGAACTAATTTAAAACGGCGACCTATAATTCGGCTGTTTCTGAAGAGGGCTTTAATCTCATTAGGCGTTGCATTAGTGGCGACGTCAAAATCTTTAGGTGATTTACCTAATAGTAAATCCCTTACACTCCCACCAACTAAATAGGCTTGAAAGCCCGCACTATTAAGCCGATTCAATACTTTTAACGCATTTGTACTAATATCGGTCTTAGATATATTATGCTGGTTACGAGGAATTATATAATTAGCTACGGTAGGCGTATCTTTGCCTCGAGATTTACGTAGTAGCTTTTTAATTAATTTAATTATTGCCAGTACTCACAGTTAATAGGTATAACGGACCACATTATAGCTAAAATTATAATAATTTAAAACTTTTAGAATTTTTTTATAGATTAATAATTTATTGCATAAAAGATATAGATAGCGTTATTGTTAGTCTTTTCCCATTGCGGAATTAATGGATAATTAATTCAGAGATCAACACATGGAATTTGTAGATATATTATTAAGTTTAAGCGCCCTAATTATTCTTGAAATTGTTTTAGGCATCGATAATTTAGTGTTTTTATCAATACTTACGGAGAAGCTGCCAGTAGAACAACGTCGTAGTGCTAGACGTTGGGGTCTCACTTTTGCTTGGATGACTCGCTTAGCTTTATTGGCTTCTGCTGTATGGCTTGTAAAGCTTACAACGCCGCTAATCGAACTTGGCAATTTTAGTCTATCCGTAAGAGATATATTTTTATTTGTTGGTGGTGGTTTTCTAATCGTTAAAGCTACTCAGGAAATTAGACAGGAGGTTGGTGAAGACGCTTCTGAAATTAAAGAGATGAAAAATAGGTTAGTTACGTTTAGAAGTGTTGTTATTCAAGTCGGTATTATGGATATTATTTTTTCACTTGATAGTGTTTTAACCGCTATTGGTTTAACTACTCGATTATGGGTGATGGCCATAGCAATAACGTGTGCTATTTTAGTGATGATTTATGCAAGTGAGCCAGTAAGTCGATTTATTGATAAACATCCGACTATAAAAATGCTAGCATTAAGTTTTTTAATATTAATCGGTATGGTTTTAATAGCTGATAGTTTTAAATTCCATATTCCTCGCGCTTATATTTATTTCGCTATGGGGTTTTCATTAAGTGTAGAGGGTTTAAACTTACTTAAGCACTCACGAAAAAATCGGCAAAAAAATAAGAAAAAATAGTTATGTTAGTTATTAAAGCGTTTCATATTATTGCTATGGTTGCCTGGTTTGCAGGCTTATTCTATTTACCACGCTTATTTGTTTATCATGCTGATACAATGGATAAAATAAGTGATAGCCGCTTTAAGTTGATGGAGCGTCGGCTATACTATGGGATTACTTGGCCTGCTGCTTTGTTAACTACGATTTTAGGGATCTGGCTTATTACTTTTAACTACCATTATTATTTAAAAGCACCCTGGATGCATGCCAAGCTTACATTAGTTATTATTGTATGGTGCTATCACTTAAGTTGCGGGCATTTCCTAAGATGCTTTGCTAGTGATTCTAACTGTAGAGCTGTAGTATTCTTTCGTATATTTAATGAAATCCCAACGGTCTTGTTAATTGGTATTGTTTTGCTAGTAGTGACCAAGCCTTTTTAAGCTTATTCAATTTCTACCATTTCAAAATCCTCTTTACCGGCACCGCAATCCGGGCAAAACCAATTTTCTGGTACATCTTCCCAACGTGTACCAGGTTCAATGCCATCTTCTGGCCAACCTTCTGCTTCATCATAAATAAAACCACAAATGACACAAATATAGCGTTTATAATCTTGCATTCTGTATCTCAACTTTCAAAAAAAAGTAATTTTGCCGATAGAGACTCCTAATGTAAAGATAAATGATAAATTTGTATTTCTTATGAGCCTTTAGATGAAGTAAAATAGAGAGCATTTTGTTTAAAGGAAGTCATAATGATTAAATCTGAGCAATTATTTACGCAAGCCCAATCTATCATTCCAGGAGGTGTGAATTCTCCAGTACGTGCTTTTAAGGGTGTAGGTGGAAATCCTGTTTTCTTTAAACAGGGAAAAGGCGCTTACTTAGTAGATGTTGATGATCATCAGTATATCGACTATGTTGGTTCTTGGGGCCCTTTAATTTTAGGCCACTGTCATCCGAAAGTTATTCAAGCAGTTGAAGAGGCATTGCAGCAAGGTATGAGTTTCGGTGCGCCTACTGAACTTGAAATTAAATTGGCACAAAAAATAATTCAGCTAATGCCTGCTATCGAAAAAATAAGAATGGTTAATTCTGGTACTGAGGCTACGATGACTGCGATCCGTTTAGCTCGCGGTTATACTGAAAAAAATAAAATTATTAAATTCAATGGCTGCTATCATGGACATAATGATAGTTTATTAGTAAAAGCGGGCTCTGGGGTTTTAACTTTGGGCATTCCCGCATCTCCTGGTATTCCCACAAGTATTACTGAACATACTTTAACTGCTGATTTTAATAGCTTAGAACAAGTTGAAGCTTTATTTGATCAGTATCCTAGAGATATTGCCGCTATTATCATTGAACCAATTGCCGGTAATATGGGTTTTGTGCAGCCTAAGCCAGGTTTTTTAAATGAGCTTCGTAAATTATGTAATACTTATCAATCTTTATTAATTTTTGATGAGGTAATGACTGGATTTAGAGTTGGATTAGGCGGGGCACAGGAACTTTATAATGTTATGCCTGATATAACGACATTAGGGAAAGTTATTGGCGGCGGTATGCCCGTTGGTGCAGTAGGTGGCCGGGCTGACATTATATCTTATTTAGCACCCGAAGGTAGCGTGTATCAGGCAGGTACTTTATCTGGAAACCCCTTAGCTATGGCAGCTGGATTAGCTACGTTAAGTGAAATAGAGAAACCAGGTTTTTATGAGAAATTAGCTTCTTATACACAATTATTAATGACGAGTTTAGCTGAACTAGCTCAAGCTTTTTCTATACCTTTTTGTCAGGCATCGTTAGGGGGTATGTTTGGTTTTTGCTTTACGCAAAATTCCCAAGTGTGGAGTTATCAGGATGTTGCTGCTTCAGATGAAGCTTTATTTAAACGCTTTTATCACAAAATGCTTGAAAAAGGAATTTACTTTGCTCCTTCTATGTATGAGGCAGGATTTTTATCTAGCGCGCATAGACAAGAGGAAATTCGCTTAACTATAGAAGCAGCAGAAAAAGTCTTTAGCGATTTGAAAAAAGATTAATTTAATCAACAAATTATTAAAAAATTTATATCAAAAATAAGTGATTTTTATCTTTGATATAAATTTTATTTTAATAAATTTTAAAAGATCTCTTTAGTAAATTATCTTAACTCATTTATACTGATCTTTTGGTTAAAAAAAACTTTAAAAAAATAATTTTTTAAAGGAATTTAAAACAAAATAAGGATATAAAATGAGTTTAAAAAAAATCAGTGTATTTTTTCTGTTTTTTTATGTTAGTTCGTTATGGTCATCACCTTTAGCTGATAATTTAATTATTAATCCTAAGGCAAGCGCGGATTCTAATGTAATAACCTTTTCATATGAAGTTACTGCTGCCCAGGATTTTTATCGAGTTTATATTGATGTTGAGCCAAAAGGAGATAATGGTTTTCCGCAAGGTGGACTAATGGCTAATTATCTTATTGAGAATCAAACACTTTACAAATATGCGGGCCCTGGTTGGAATTGGACGCCTCTTAAAGCTGTTTCTGTAACCTCAGGGAATGTTAAAACATGGGTTATCCAACGAGAAGATGTTCTTCCTAATAAAAATTGTGCAGGAAGCTTAGATTATCTTTATCAAGTTGAGTCATCTGCAGGGATCTCGTCTCTAACAAAGATGACGCTTTCTTATCCTGCTAATTCGAATTGCAATGATACATCACAAAAGATTGCTGTTCCTTCTTATTTTTATCCGTGTACTGGAACATCCAACTGTTATTGGGATCAGTTAATAAAAGGATCCCCAACAGCCAATATCGTTTTAATTAACCCATTCAATGGCCCTGGCTCAACGAGGGATCCCGCTTATGCAGCGCAAGTTGTGAGAAGTCATAACGCAGGTCAATCGGTATTGGGTTATGTTTATACTAGTTATGGCCAGCGTAGTCTTACGGCTATTCGAGCTGATATCAATAGATATTATAACTGGTATCAAGTTGATGGTATCTTTTTTGATGAAGGGTTTTCTGAAAATTGCACTAAGCTTACCTACTACCAAAATTTAAATAGTCATGTAAAAGCAAAAGGTGGTAAGGCAATTACAAGCATTAATTTTGGCACCAATACACCTGAATGCTACATTAATGCAACTGATATTCTAGTAACCTTTGAATCAAACTATAACGCTTATGTTAACTGGCGTCCTAGTGGTTGGGAAACAAAATATCCTGCATCTCGTTTTTGGCATTTATTGTATGCAACACCATATAGTTCATTAACTAATGCTATAAGCTTAACTAAACAAAGACACGCTGGCTGGGTTTATATCACACCTGATACATTGCCTAATCCATGGGATACTCTACCGGGCGCCACATATTGGGCGGCTGAATTAAGTGGCATCAGTCAACAATAAATTAAAATACAATGGCAACTGGCGCGTTTATAAGTCTTAAATAGGAATGCGCCAGTTGCCTTATTTAGGTCTTTTAATACTATTTAAAATGGGCAAAAGTGATTTTGATTCGCAGGTTAATTTTTCAAAGACTTTTTGCATTATCCATTTTTCTTCATCGCTCGGTACAATCAAGATAGGAGCTTCGCATTTTGATATTACCGAGCACTCTTTTTGTTTATTTTTTTGATTTAAATCATTATCTAGAATAAAACCAAAATGCTTTAGAGAAGATATAATTTTTGCACGGATAAAAGCTGAGTTTTCGCCTACACCGCCAGTAAAAATCAAAGCGTCTAGCTTATTTACTTGAGTTAGGTAAGCACCAATGATCTTTTGAATGGCATAAACGTACATATTTATAGCAAGAATAGCATTTTCATCGCCAGCATGAAAATTTTCTAAAACAGCACGCATATCATTATTATTCGCAATTCCCTTTAGGCCACTTTGCTTATTAAGTACGGTATTGACTGTCGATAGTTCTAATCCTTGCTCTTGAAGGTAAATGGGAATGGCGGGATCAATATCGCCGCAACGAGTTCCCATTATTAATCCAGCCAAAGGTGTCATGCCCATTGACGTATCAAAGGATTTCCCATTTTTAATTAAACAAGCACTTGCACCATTTCCTAAATGTAAAGAAATAAAATGACACGCGGAAAGAGGCTTTTCTAAAAATTTTGCTGCTTCATAACTTACATATTCATGATTAATACCATGAAAACCATAGCGTCTAATATTAAGTTGTTGGGCTAGGTGAGCATCGATGGCATAAGAATGAGTATGCTTAGGCATGGTATGGTGAAAACCTGTATCAAAAATAGCTACATGTATGGCTTCTTTAAAATATGTTTGAGCGTATTCAATACCCGCGGCATTGATAGGATTATGTAGCGGTGCTAATTTTGCTAAGGCTTTAATTTCTTTAAGTATCTCTGGTGTAATAATTGTGGGTTGCCATAAATGGGGCCCGCCATGTACAACTCGATGGCCAACGCCAACAATTGTTTTATTAACTAAATCTAGTTGAAGCTGCTTAGCTAATGCAGCAAATGCCTCTTGATGATTAATAAAATGATGCGAGCGCTGCTCTTTATGCTCTCTATAATGATGCCAAAGTCCTGCTTCTTCAGTAATACCCTCAATGAGTCCAGATAATAAGGGTGTCATTTGATGATTGTTTTGTTGAGTAAATACTTTGTATTTAATCGATGAGCTGCCAGCATTAATCGTTAAAATACAATCTTTGTTAATAACTTGATTAATGCTCATGGTTATCCTCTGCTTGTAATGCCGTCACTAAAATAGTATTAATTATGTCTTGCGGTGTACAACCACGGCTTAAGTCATTAACGGGCTTATTTAAACCTAATAAAATAGGGCCAATGGCTAGAGCGCCTGTTTCTCGCTGTACCGCCTTATAGGTGTTGTTACCTGTATTTAAATCTGGAAAAATTAACACATTGGCTTTGCCTGCAATTTTTGAACCGGGAAGTTTCTTCGCCGCAACCTCGTCATCTACAGCAGCATCATACTGCATTGGCCCTTCTACAGGTATTTCTGGAAAGTCTCGATGAAGAATCTCAACTGCTTTACTAACTTTATCTACGCTTTTGCCACTTCCCGACGTGCCAGAGGAATAAGATAAGAGTGCAGCCTTAGGCTCAATGCCTAAATGTTTAGCGATCTCTATGGCTTGCAGGGTAATTTCAGCTAACATTGAACTGTCTGGGTCTGGGTTTATTGCGCAATCGCCATAAATTAAGACTCTAGTGGGTAGACACATGATAAAAATGGATGACACACGAGTTATATCAGGTTTAGTTTTTATAATTTCTAAAGCAGGTCTTACCGTGCTTGCTGTAGTATGTTCAGCGCCTGATACCATGCCATCAGCATCACCACAATACACCATCATGGCAGCAAAATAATTAACATCAGCCATACGCTCAAGCGCTATAGGCAAATTAACATTTTTATGTTGTCGAAGCTGCCAATATTGTTTTGCATAGCTTGCTTTTTTTTCGGACTCATCAACATCAATAATTTTGGCATGACTTAAATCAAGCTGCATCCGTTTTTCTAGAAGTTTAATTTTTTCTTTATTACCCAGTAAAGTAATTTTTACTATATTCCGTTTCAAAAGATAATCAGCAGCAATTAAAATCCGAGTATCAGTTCCTTCTGGTAAAACAATATGACGCTTACTAGAACGTACTTTATTAACTAATTCATGCAAAAAGATTGCAGGTGTTAAGCCTGAAATTTTTTTAGTTTGGTTAATTAGTTTTAAAATAGGGGGTGAAAGATAAGTTTCCATGGCATCAATGGCTACTTTTACTTTTGCTGAATTATCTTTACTTAGACCAAACTTAGCTGTGAATAATAAAGTAGCTGTCTCATAAGTGTGATGCGATGTTAATAAGACTGGAAAAGGGCGCTCTAAACCTGAAATAATTTCTCGTATTGTTTTACCGAGCATTTCACCACCCGTAAGAACAATGCCGGCTATCTTTGGATAAGAGCTTGATTGATCGGCTAGAAGTGAACCTAATAAAATATCGATACGATCATCAGGCGTAATAATTAACATACCATCTCGTTTAAGTCTGGACTCAAGAAAATTACCAATTGTTTTAGCAGCGACCGTAAATTGTTTTGCACTACGATGCAATTCATCTTTTCCGCATAGAACAATAGCATTTAATTTATTAGCAATTTCTTGCATGGATGGATTTGCTAAATTTTCAAATTCAGGAATGATAATAAATGTTAAGAGGGGAAATTGATTTTTAAAAAGCTCGTAAGCTTTAAACTCATCTTTAAGTGGCACACGATTAACAATAATTCCAATAACTTGAGCATGATTACGTTTACTAATTTCTAGTGCAGTTGCAATGATAGACAGCATATGATTTAAAGATCTATCTTTAGCCGAGATCGTAAGAATAACTTCACAATTTAGTTGTGCCGCCAAAGTTAAATTAAATTCGTACTCAAAAACATCATTATCACTTTCAAAATCGCTCCCTTCTATATAAGTAATTTCATAATCTTTGTTTCCACTAATCATTTCAAAAATAGTTGAGAACAATATGTCTGGTTCTTCCCGCATCAGATTAATGGCTTGAGCAATCGACATAGTTGGCGACATAAAGTTATGTGTTAAGCTTTGTAAAAGTAGGGTTTGATTATTATCAAGTTCTTTAAATAACTTGACGCAATGTAGTGAATAATGTTTTTGTAAAATAGTAACGATTCCTAGCGAAATAAATGACTTTCCGGGTCTTTTTTCAATGCCTGTTAAATAAATTTTTCTATGCATTTGGTAACCTTTTTTATTCATAATATAATTTAGCAGAAAGTCAAAGAAATTTAGGAAGATAATAATATTACTTACCCAAATAACCTTACTGGTTTCTTACTTTTGTTTTTATTGGCGAGAAGTATAGATGCTTTTTGTTCAAAATATATCAATATGCTTCAAAAAAATCATTTTGTAAATAAAATGATTCTTATTATTGATAGATAATAAAGTTTGTCGTTTTCATTGAAAGTGAACATAGACAGTTAAAAAATTGCATGGCATAGTCAAAGATTAGAGTAAATAGGGGAAATATTAAATGTCCATGAAAGATAGCAATAAATCACTGGGTGGTTTTTTTTCTCAAAGTATTTTTGCACTTTTTTGTATTCAAATTTTCTCTACTTTAAGTTTTAGCGTTTTATATTCAACGTTAGTTCTTTATATGACTGGTCCCTTACATTTAACAGCCCAATATGCCAATAGTATTATGGGTGTCTTTGTAGCATTTAATTTTGCATTACATTTATTAGGTGGGTATTGGGGCGGACGCTTTTTATCTTATCGAGCTTTATTTTGTGTGGGCATGTTAGCACAAATAATAGGTTGCTTGTTACTTGCTTTTGTTAGGTTAGAATACTTATATTATGGATTGGCTGCTTTTTTAACAGGCGCTGGATTAAATGTAACTTGCTTAAATTGCATGCTAACTCAGCGATTTAAGCCAGAAGATATAAGACGTGAAAGTGCCTTTCTTTATAATTATGCTGGTATGAATATTGGTTTTTTTGCTGGCTTTAGTTTAAGTGGTTATTTCCAATTGCTTCATAACTATCACCGTTTATTTCTATTAAGTAGTATCGGTAATTTGGCAGCTCTCTTAATCTGTTTATATTATTGGCACGCTTTGGCAGATAAATATAGTCTTTACGCACAGCTTGATAAGGGTAAACAAATTCGTTCTTCCTTAAAAGGCTTACTGATGGTTTGCTGTCTTCCTTTCATTTTGAGTCCTTTACTGCATTTTGCAGACTTAGCTAATAAGTTAGTACTGATTACGGGGATTACCATGGTCGGCGTTATTTATTGGCTAGCATTTAAGCAACCCGAACAAGAAGCACGTGAAAAAATATTTGCTTTTGGCATATTAATGATAATAGGTATTGTTTTTTGGATGCTTTACCAAATTGGGCCGATGGGCCTAACTCATTTTATTGACCATAATGTGCAGCGTCATTGGTTGATGTTAACTATCCCACCACAATGGTTTCAAAACATTAATACTATTTGTATTGTTGTAGGTGGTCCTTTGTTGAGTCTGCTATTTAATCGCATGCGAGCCCGCGGCGTTTATATTAATATTCCTATGCAATTTGCTTTTGCACTGTTTTTAATAGGGGCCGCCTTTGCTATTTTACCTATGGGTATTGCTAATGCTAATGATAAAGGATTAGTAGGGCCAGAATGGATAGTTATGAGTTTTGTTTTACAAAGTGCAGGCGAATTACTTATTTCACCTATTGGTTATGCTATGGTTGGTGCTTTGGCGCCAAGCTCATTGCAAGGTGTGATGATGGGCATTTGGATGCTTTCAACTGGTGTAGGTGCAACTTTATCGAGTTATAGTTCTAATTGGATGACAGTAGGACATAATACTGTCAATCCTCTTGTAACGAATGCAGGTTATAGTCATGTCTTTTTAATTTTAGGGTGTATAGCAATTGTCGCAAGTATATCTCTATTCCTTTTATCGCCTATTGTAAAAAGATGGATGAATGACAAAAACCAAGTTACTAAAGATGATGTTTCTTTAATTGCTGTTTAGTTAGGATTTTAATTGAGCCGTCTATTTAATCCAATAAAAACGATGGAATTAGGATGGCGTGACGATTTGCCTTATTCCATTATGACTGATAGTCTTCATTTACCTCTTAATACGCAATTAGATCTTGAAGAGGCTATTATTATCGGCAATGAACTTATTAATCGTTGGCAGCAACTTGTAAATCAAGATAATCACTTCACTTTAGCTGATACTCAGTTTCAAGCTGGTTTAACGTTCTTATTAAGTTGGCAATATTGGTTAAAATATGCGCCAAATACAGCAGCGCTTTATTATATCAGCTGTGATCCACAGCCTTTAAAAAAAACGGATTTAGCAAGAATTTTAAAAAAATTTCCACAATTAAAATTGCAAGCAGATTTACTTTTAGAACAGTATCCTATTTTAACACCAGGTTTTCATTATTTAAGCTTTGAGCAAGGCAGGATTAATTTAATCTTAATACTAGGGGATTTAATTTCTAGTTTTCAGGAATTAATTGTTTGTGGCGAAAAAGATTTAGAGTATAAATTGCGACAATTTAGTATCGATGCTTGGTTTTTGAAAGAATATCCGTTTAATACCTCACTAAAAGCTCAGGAGTTTTCTACCACTCTTGCCCTCTTATCTTCCCCTAAAGCTACACTAACTGGCATTGACGTGCAGGAAAAAATGCAAGCTTCTTTGCAAGACATGGGTTTTAAAATAAAGAAAAAAAGTAGCTTAATTTCTAAGAAACAAATTTTTTATGTCCAACTTGATAAGGTGTATCAATCTCGTAAGGTAAAAAAAACACCTTGGTATCTGCCTTCAACTAAAACCGAACGTGTAGGTAAAGCGATAGTAATTGGAGGTGGATTAGCAGGATGTACTATAGCATATTATTTAGCTAAAAAAGGGTGTGAAGTTTTCTTACTTGATAATCAAAAAGAGTTAGCAAGTGGTGCCTCTGGCAATCCACAAGCTATTTTATATCCTCAGTTTTCAGCATTTCAGTCTCCTATAGCGCAGTTTATGTTAACTGCTTATTTATATGCTCATCACTTTTATAAACAAGCCTTGTTATCTCATTCTATTGGTGAATTAAAGGGTATTCTACAACTTGCTTATAATAGCCAAGAACAAAAATTACTAGAGAGTATAAACACACATTTGCTTGCTTACTATCCACAGTTAGGGCAGCTAATCTCGGCAAAAGAAGCTGAGATATATGCAAATCTAAAGGTAGATTTTGACGCGCTTTTTTTGCCTTTATCGGGTTGGATAAATTGTAAAGAATTTTGTAAGATTTTAGTCGCTAATCCACGAATACATCATTTTGCAAATTATAAAATTAATGATTTGTATTGCGATAATAAAACATGGTTTTGTAAAGAGCTTTCTGCGGATGTAGTAGTCATTGCCAATGGTTATCAAGCAAATCAATTTTATGAATCCTCTTTTTTGCCGCTTATTCCTACCAGCGGGCAACTAACCTTTATTAAGACTAATTCTGAGTTAGCAAAACTAGCCATCCCTATTTGTGGTCAAGGTCATATTTTACCTAATTTAAATAATGAACATGCTATTGGCGCTACATATCATCCTAATAAAACAAGTATAGAGAATTTACAAGCTGATAATGAAAAAAATTTGGCTAAGTTAAATATCTTATTGCCTAGTTTAAAAAGATCTAAGTCTGTAGTTGATCATTGGATGGGTGTACGTGCTACAACGCCAGATTATTTTCCTATAGTAGGACCCCTTCCTAATGAGTATATTTTTAAAGACCTCTTTTCTCCCTTAGCTAAAGATCCAAAGCGGTGGCTGCCAATAATCAGCGATTATCATCGCGGTTTATATGTATTTACAGGTTTTGGCTCTCGAGGTTTAACAACTATACCTCTATGCGCTGATTGGTTAACTGCTGTAATTACTAGACAACCATTTGCTTTGTCTTCCTCGTTTATTTGTTCTTTATCGCCGGCTCGTTTTTTACTTAAAGAAATGCTAAAAAAGGCGGCAAGTTCAGGTAATAAAACATAAGTATCTGCAATTTAATTAAAAATATCGGCCTGTATTAATGCTCTTTAAATTCAGCATCGTTATATCGTCTATAACCAGTGTTCTATACTTTAAAGATAGGATATTAAGGGAGTATATTATGACAGTATGGACGTTGGCACAGTATCTCGAGCAATTAAGGGGAGGCCAATTAAACCCTAATTGGCCCTTTTCTACCGAAGAAGATGAGCTTATAGAAATGGGTCCCTTAGCCAAAAATGTAGCCATCCCTGGCATGAAAATTAGCTTTCCCATTCAAACAAAATATATAGAAACAATCTATCAAATTTTAGAGCCTGTACTTGATGAGCTGGTTAGTAATGAAGCATTTTCTTGGAATCATCATTACGGATTTTTTTCAGCTCAAGAGATAGCTTGTGGCTATTTATGCGAAGCAGTAAGAAAGGACATGGTTAGGGAGCATTCCTGGGTAGACCAAAATACAGAAATGCAAAAACTTCTTTTTAACACCTGTGAAATGGTTAGTAGTGGTATTGATATAAATAAAGCTGTAAACCTTATAAATAATGCCCATCTTCATAATCAATTTAAATTAATGGTTTCTTCCTTAAGTTTAAAGCGATCAACTAAAAAAGAATTAATAGCTTATTATAGGCAAGAGGGTTGTCAAAATATGGCCTATCAAGCTAGTCTTTTTTCTAAAAAAGAATTTGAACATGCGTTAGTAGAACAGCTGTATGCTGCTTACAATCAAGTAGTTAAAGTAATACAAAACGCTAGACCTATAGAGACTAAAAAAAGCTTTTTTATGACCCGAGAAGATAATTTTATTGAATTGTTGCGTTCATTTAAGATCTTATTTACAGACTTATTGAGTTTAAATTTACCTTCTTTAATTAAAGAGGTTATGCAAACTGTAAAACAGTATTCACCCTTTTTAAGGCATAGTATTGAAAACAACGATGATAAGGATTCTAAATTAGAGATGCAAGAACTTGCCATGTTAATGGATTCTTTAATTCAGAAAGGAGTTAACAAGAGCTACCCTAAGTATATAAAATATACGCGATTTAATAATGTAAATCATAATTCCTTATAATTTCGGTATTGATTAGATTGCTTTGGAAGCTCTACTGCAACGGCCAATTTACGCCGAGTTTTGAAAAAAAGTCTATTTTAAATGTTTTAGTTAACGCCTTTGCCAAGAAATTGATCTATAATTTCTCTTGTTTTATTTCCTATAAGGAACTTGCTAATTTAAGCCGAGATAGGTAATCTTCACCCTCATTCTTTAAAAGAGTGCTTGCATAACCAGCGACTTTTACTTTATTGCTGCGGTGCTCCTACGCTATGTAAACTCCGCTTCTCGAAATGTTTACGCTTGCACTAAAGCAAAATGTACAAGTTATGTAGCAACTCTATAGTTCAATTTTCGAGGTCGAACCATGGACAGTATTGAAATTTTTCAAATAGATGCATTTACCGATAAAATATTCCATGGTAATCCTGCAGCTGTATGTCTTTTAGATAATTGGCTTAATGATGAATTAATGCAGGCTATTGCCTCTGAAAATAATCTTTCTGAAACTGCTTTTATCATAGAGAACAATTCTAGCCTTTATATTCGTTGGTTTACTCCTAAAGGTGAAGTCAGTTTATGTGGGCACGCAACATTGGCAGCAGGATTTGTTTTATTTGAATTAGGGAAAAGTGAAAAAGACACGATTGAGTTTTCTAGCTTAAGTGGCTCTATTAGTGTAGGAAAACGTGGCGAGCTCTATACATTGGATTTTCCGCGACTTAATTACCAAAACTCTAAGGTTTCTGAGTTAATTGAATCGGTAGTTGATCAACCAATAACCGAATTATATGAAAGTGAATTAGATTATTTGGCCATCCTTGCAGAAGAAGAACATGTTTTGCTGGCCCAAGTTAACTTAATTAGGTTAGCAAATTTACCAAAACGTGGATTAATTTTATCTAGTGTAGGTAGAGAAGCGGATTTCTATTCTCGCTGCTTTTACCCTAAACATAATATTGCTGAAGATCCAGTTACCGGTTCTGCGCATTGCGTATTAGCACCGTATTGGTCTAAACGATTAGGTAAAACCCAGTTGCATGCAATACAAGGCTTAGAACGTAAAGGAGATATCTTTTGTGAAGTACAAGATAGTCGTGTTTATATGTCAGGTTATTGTAGGTGGTATCTAAAAGGCCAGCTTGTCATTTAAGCCAAGACTTTTTGCTTAATTATTTTCCCACTTAAGATGAAATGAAGCAACGTGGCCTATTATAGGTGGTTTAGTAAAAATGTACTGATTCAAATAGCCCACACTTACCGTCCAAGTTTTAGTAGCTTGGTAATCCATGCCAATAAAGAAGCGATTTTGATCGGCTGTTTTGCTAGTAATCCAAATTGGCCTATTTAAATTGATGAAAAATTCATCATACCAGACTACGCTAAAAGCTTTATAGAAAGGGTGCTCGACAGTTAATCGAGTGCGCAGACGATAATTTAAATCAGAAAAGTGTTCTCGTTTACGTTCTTCAAGCCTTGTCCGCCATTGTAAATCATATTGTTGAATTTTATGTGATGCGCTTATTTGCTGCCAAATTCTAAACTCTCTACTATGCGGTATCTCATCGGATAATGAACCAATAATTAGTGATGTTGTTCCTGCCCATAAGGTTAGTGCAGGACTAATAAGATAGCCTAATCCTACATTATTAAGTACTTGATCTAACTTATTTGGCGCATCTTGAATACGTAACTGGGGCTCTAAATAAAAGCGGTAGTTATTATGCTTAATATTAAAAGTTAGCGTATTCCAGCTTTTCGCTACTTCTGTTTGAGCAGCAAAAGAGGTTAGGGGTAAAAGCCATGCAGCACAAGCTAGGAAAAATCCTTTTTTCATTAGTAGACATTAAGCAATTTAGTTAACTTCTAATTTTGAATAAATTTAATTTCTTATGCAAGGTAAATAAGCCTTACTAAAAATTAGCAAGATTTAAAGAATTAGACTAAGATAAATAAACTGAAGTTATAACTTCAGTTTAAATTAATTTTTTAATGAGGACTAAAATGAAAGCATGGAATAGCGTAATTTTTATGAAAACGAATAAGCCTTGGTCTGAAATAAATGCTATGGCAAAGTGGGATGGCGTAGAAAAGATGTGGTCTACTATGGGTGATTGGGATTGGTGTATAAAACTTAATCAAGACTCTTCTACACCTGAGAAAACTGAAGCCTTTGTTTCACGTATGCGTGACCAGCATTGGGCTACTGAGACTAAAACAAGTTGGTGGAAAGAAGTTTCACCTAAGTAATAGACTTGGAAAATAAGAGGCATAAAAATGCCTCTTATTTAATTCAGCGTAAAAAATTTTTCTGTAGCCAGATTTTTACCTCAATTGAAATAGATTGGTTTAAATTTCAAATCTTATCTTTGCATTAGATTTATTTCATAAATTATACTGCTATAACTTTAAGTTGCTATCGGCTTAATGTCATGATAAAAAGTTCATTTACTGACTAAAAGGAACTAGGTAATGGTTAGTTCAAAAGGACAGGTCTTTCGTGAATTAGTCGCTAAACAACCTCCCTTGCAAATTGTAGGTACTATTAACGCATATTGTGCCATGCTAGCTGAGCAGGCAGGGTGCCAGGCAATTTATCTCTCAGGTGCAGGCATTGCTAATGCCTCTTATGGCTTACCTGATTTAGGGATGACAAATTTAACTGACGTTTTAGAAGATGTGCGACGCATTGTTCAAGTGTCCTCCTTACCGTTATTAGTTGATGTTGATACAGGCTGGGGACATGCTTTTAATATTGCGCGGACCGTTAAACTTATGGAAAGCGCAGGTGTTGCCGCTATTCACATTGAAGATCAGGTTCTTGCTAAACGTTGCGGACATAGGCCTAATAAAGAAGTTGTTTCAAAAACTGAAATGGGCAACCGAATTAAAGCTGCAGTAGATGCACGCCTAGATGAAAATTTTGTTATTATGGCTAGAACGGATGCCTACGCAATGGAAGGCTTAAGTGCTGCAATTGAAAGAGCCCAGTATTATGCTGAAATAGGTGCTGATATGATTTTTGCTGAAGCGATTACATCTTTAGCAGATTATCGGCAGTTTACCCAGGCTGTTGGCGTACCTGTTTTAGCGAACATTACTGAATTTGGTAAAACGCCAATGTTTACTGCAGAAGAGTTAGCTGAAGTAGGTATAAAATTGATTCTTTACCCTTTAAGTGCTTTTCGAGCAATGTCTAAAGCTGCTTTATCAGTTTACAAAACAATATTAGCTGACGGGACACAAGTAAAAATGCTTGCCGAAATGCAAACAAGAAATGAGCTATATGAAGTGTTAGGTTACCATAATTATGAAAGGCAGTTAGATCAATTAATGGAGGAACAAGATGGTAAATAATACAGCCGGATTGGCTGGCGTTATTGTTGGACAATCAGCTATTGCTACTGTAGGGCAAGAAGGAAGCGGCCTTAATTATCGTGGATATTCTATTAATGATTTAGCCGAGCGAGCTTCTTTTGAAGAGGTAGCATACTTACTCCATTACGGTCGTCTACCTAATCAAAATGAATTAAATACTTATACGGAAAAGCTTATTGGTTTAAGGCATATACCGACTATTTTGATAAATGTGTTAAAGCTTATTCCAAAGCAAGCTCATCCTATGGATGTACTCCGTACTGCCTGTTCAGTCTTAGGAACATTAGAGCCAGAGCATGAGTTTTCTCAACAATACGATATTGCTGATAGGTTACTTGCCTTGTTTCCTGGGATCATGTGCTTTTGGTATATCTACCATTTTCATGGAAAAGAAATTAATGGCTTAAGTGAGGAAAAGACAGTTGGTGGTCATTTTCTTTCCTTACTACATGGCCGAGAGCCGACGGAGCTTGAACGGCAAATGATGGATGTTTCCTTAATTTTATATGCTGAGCATGAGTTTAATGCTTCTACTTTTGCAGCTAGAGTAACGGCCGCTACCTTGGCTGACTTTTACTCTGCAATTACTTCAGCGATAGGCACACTACGCGGACCTTTACATGGTGGTGCTAATGAGGCTGCTATGGAGTTATTAGAACAATTTAAATCGCCTGATGATGCTGAAGAAAAACTAATGCTTATGTTAGCTAACAAGGCAAAAATCATGGGATTTGGACATCGGGTATATAAAGATTCTGATCCACGTTCTGATATTATTAAAGCCTGGTCAAAAAAACTAGCAGAAGCTAAAAAAGATACTTTATTATTTGAAATTTCTGAACGCGTTGAATCGGTGATGCGTCGTGAAAAGAAATTATTTCCTAATTTAGATTTTTATAGTGCTTCTGCTTACCATTATGGTGATATTCCCACACCTTTATTTACACCTATTTTTGTCATGTCTAGAATTACGGGCTGGGCAGCTCATGTCTTTGAACAACGAGCAGATAATCGTTTGATTAGGCCAAGTTCAGAATATACAGGTCCGGCGCCACGTCCTTTTGTAGCTATTAAGGATAGAGAATAAATGAATACCTATGTTGAAGATAATATTAAACCTGATTATGACCAGGTTATTGTTGATATCGTTGACTATGTTTTAAACTATCAGATTGACAGTGTCACAGCTTATGAAACAGCACGCTTTTGTCTGATGGACACTTTAGGTTGTGGCATATTAGCGCTTAATTTTCCTGAATGTACTAAATTATTAGGACCGGTAGTTCCTGGTGCAGATTTACCAGGTGGTGCTCGAGTTCCGGGTACTAATTATGAACTTGATCCCATTCAAGCTGCTTTTAATATTGGTGCTATGGTTCGATGGCTTGATTTTAATGATACTTGGCTAGCTGCTGAGTGGGGTCATCCCTCTGATAATTTAGGAGCTATTCTTGCAGTAGCAGATTATGTAAGTCGTCAAGCTCAATCTGAAGGCCGTCCAGGTCTTACAATGTATGATGTACTTACTGCTATGATTAAAGCACATGAGATTCAAGGATGTTTGGCGCTGGAAAACAGCTTTAATCGAGTCGGTCTTGATCATGTTATTTTAGTAAAAGTTGCTAGTGTTGCTGTCGCAAGTTGGTTGTTAGGATGTGACCGAGATATGATGTTAAATGCGTTGTCTCAGGTTTTTGTAGATGGTCAAAGTTTAAGAACCTACAGGCATGCACCTAATGCTGGCTCACGAAAGTCCTGGGCTGCAGGTGATGCTACATCACGCGCCGTTAGATTAGCGTTAATAGCAAAGCAAAAGGAAATGGGCTATCCCAGTGCTTTGACAGTACCTAAATGGGGCTTTTATGATGTATTATTTAAACAAAATGAATTTAAATTCCAAAGGCCCTATGGCAATTATGTAATGGAAAATGTTTTGTTTAAACTATCTTATCCTGCTGAATTCCATGCTCAGACGGCTGTTGAATGTGCCGTTAAACTGCATACACAAGTGCAAGAAAAATTAGATAGTATTGCACGCATTGAAATTATTACTCATGAATCTGCTATCAGAATTATTAGTAAACAAGGGGCATTACATAATCCAGCAGATAGAGATCATTGTTTGCAATATATGATAGCTATAGGCTTAATATATGGCGATTTAAGAGCTGAACATTATGAAGATACTACAGCTGCTGATCCTCGTATTGATGAGTTAAGAGCAAAAATGGTTGTCACCGAAAATCAGCAATTTTCAAGGGATTATCACGATCCAGAGAAACGTTCTATTGCTAATAGCCTTAAAATAATTTTTAAAGATGGTAGTGAGACTGATTTGATTACAGTCGAATACCCAATCGGTCATAAACGTCGTCGGCAAGAAGGAATACCTGTTTTATTAGAAAAATTTGAGCGTAATCTTAAGAGCCGTTTTAGGGATGAAAAATTCGATCAGATATTGCAAGTTATGAATGATACCAACGTATTAAGTACCTTGCCTGTTACTGATTTTATGGCCCTATGGCAAGTTTGATTAATATAGTTGCTATATCTCTAGTCATATCCAGTGAATTGTCTTACCCGCGTAGGCGGGTAACCATTGAGAGTTTGGCACTAAGTAAATAATAAAAGTTGTTTTAGTCTTAAGAAATACTAACGTACTTAGTTCGATTTAACATTAACTTAGCTTGACGAAAGGATGCCTGCCTAGGCGGGCATGACAAAATTTTTATAATTAGGTTTAGCCACTTGGTCCAACATTCTTTTCCTATTAATTCAGAACTTCCGCGGTATACCAGCAATGCTAATAATTTTAGTAGCTATTTCTTCTACAGAATACCGAGTAGTATTTAAGTAAGGAATATTTTCATGTTTATACATGACTTCTACTTCTGCCACTTCTAACCGACATTGTTCAGCAGAAGCATAACGGCTATGAGGCCTGCGTTCATTACGTATTTGTTGTAGTCTTTCTGGATCAATAGTTAAGCCAAATAATTTATTTTTATAGGGACGTAAGCTTTCAGGAAGGCGAGAGTAACTTAATTCATCTTCAGTAAAAGGGTAATTTGCTGCAAGGATACCAAAATGTAGTGCCATGTATAAGCAACTTGGTGTTTTACCACATCGAGAAACGCCTATTAAAATAATATCCGCCTGTTCGTAGCCTTTTATTTTTACGCCATCATCGTGAGCTAATGCATAATCAACTGCAATAATGCGGTAAGTATAAGCTTGTGAGAAGCCATGCGCTCTTCCTACAGTGTATGATGATTTTTCACCTAATTCTTTTTCTAAAGGACCGAGAAAGGTGTTAAATAAATCTAATACACAAGCACTCGCTTGTTTAATAGTATTAGTAATATCGGAATTAATTAAAGTCATAAACACTAAAGGTTTAACGCCGGTTTTTTCAAAGATACGATTAATTTGTTCAACGGCTATTTGAGCTTTGGCTAACGTGTCAATATAGGGCGTAATATGTTTCTCAAACTCAATATTGCTAAACTGAGTTAGTAAGCTATGCGCTAGGTTTTCTGCAGTAATCCCGGTTCCATCTGAAATGATAAATGCATGACGTTTCATGTAAATTCCACTAATTTAATCTATTCCAATCATAACAGGAAATAAGCAATATATTGCTATATTCTAGGAACTCCAATGCCAAATTTAGTATTGCTTGGCAACCAACATTTCTTCTGCTATGTTGAATAGTAAAGTTTTTCCAAACAGTTCTTTAACAAAGTATTAGTGGAAATAGTGCTAAAAGGTTTATATAAGTTATGTAAAGGTGCTTTTTCTAACTGGTCTTGACTCTTGAAGTGTTTGAACAACGAGATGATCAATCATCTAAACTAACTATGAAAGAAACTCTTTTAAACACTAAAAATTTATTAGCTATCGCAAATGAAATACAAGCTATTGCTCAAACAGGGCTAGCTTATTGTAATGATATTTATGATAGAGCGCGCTATGAGCAGTTAATGGCTGTATCAGCAAAATTATTTACTATAAAAGATGACGAAGCCAGCGCTCTAAAAGTAAAATTCTTGGCTGAAGCTGGGTATGCTTCACCTAAAATTGACGTTAGGGCGGTGATTTTTAAAGAAAATAAATTATTATTCGTGCAAGAAAAACAAGATGGTAAATGGTCTTTACCAGGGGGATGGGCTGATGTAAATTTATCGCCTTCAGAATGTATTGTAAAAGAAGTTAAGGAAGAAACAGGCCTCCTTTGTAAAGCAACAAGACTGCTAGCGCTTTGGGATACAGCGCGACATGATCACCCACCTCACTGGCCATACATATATAAATGTATCTTTGAGTGTGAAGTACTAGGCGGTCACTTTGCTAGTGATCATGAAATTATTGATATTGGGTTTTTTTCTATTGATAAATTGCCTCCTTTATCAATAAATAGGATTACAAAACAGCAAATAGAGACGATAATTAAATTATTAGGGGTAAAAAAAGGCTATACAATTTTTGATTAATTAATTAAGGATTGTGGTAATAGTAGGGGATATTTCAATATCTTGGTGAACGGTTAGATTTGGATGCAGGTTTCACAAAAATGATGCTGAAAAAGCACAGCATAGCTATCTATGTGAGTATCCCCCCATTTACAGGGGGAACAGGCTTTGAATTATCATTTTCGTGCAAGGTGCGCCAAATATGGCCGTTTTATGGTAGGAGCTGAGCACTTACAGTTTGTAGGTAAAATTATGGAATATGATAGATACCAGCATAATAAAACTTTATTTATTATAAGTATAATTAGCTTAGTTGCGGGTTTGTCGTTGCTTATTTTTTCACTTTTTATTTTACCCAATTTAATTTGGCACCTTAACTATAATGTTCCATCTTTTATTTATATTTGGAGTGAAAACCTTAAACAACATTATAATTTTACAGATATAGGGGCTCATACAATTATTTTTTTAATTTTTTTCTTGCCTGCTATTTTAGCTACTTTTATTGCTTATTTAACCTCAAATTCCATTGAAAATGAATTGTATGGCTTGGCTAAGCCCGAAGAGGATAGTCCCCGAAAAAATGTTATGAAAAACAGTAGTAAAGAAACATTATTAGTCATTTTGCAAATATTGATTCTTATAGTGCTAATTATTAGTGGGATATATACCTTGCATTGGTTAATTTCTGTGCCTCCGCCAACTTAGTAGGAGTTATTCATGAATTTTTTTACTCGATTTACCATCCGATCAATGAAAAAAAAGCTTAAGGCTTTAAAGCATGATCGTGCACTCAATCCTACCTCTGATGAAGCAATTGCAAAAGAAATTGGTTTGTATATGAATTTGGCGAAAATTTATCAATCTGTAAAGAACAGAAAAAAATTTCCTTTTGCAGAAGTCATGGTAAATGAGTGTTACCGCGCTGCGGCCTCTTTAGATTCTATTGAGGCACAATATCTATTAGGTAGTAAACTCCTTGAGGAAGGAAAATTTCGCGAGGAAATAGAACAAGAAGAATTATTTGCAAACCCTAGTAACAAACGCCAGCAACAACAATTATATGAAGAAGCTCATGCATATTTGTTAGCTGCAGACAATTTAGGCCATATTGAGGCAAAACGCTTACGAGGCCTTTGCTATATTAATGGTTGGGGCGTTGATTCTGATAAGAGAAAAGGCTTTGACCTTATTGTTGAAAGTATTGATAAAGAAAATAGCTGGGATAAAGTCCCACAAATCTTTGCAGAAATAGGACTTAATAAACCTGAGTTTTTCTCAGCTTTAGCAAAACATCGTAATAAAACCTAAGGGCAAATAACTCTTTCATAAGTATCTTAATGCCAGTAATTTAAATACCAAGTAAGGATTTTTTGTCCCCAAAACAAGGTAATAAGTCCTGCAAAGCAAAGAAATGGTCCAAAAGAAATAGGTGTGTTTCTAGATTGTTTTTTTAAATTTAAATAAATTAAACCAACAATAGTACCCGTGATAGATGAGAATAAAAGTATCAAAGGTAATGCTGTCCAACCAAACCATGCGCCAAAAGCAGCAAACAATTTAAAATCACCATGGCCCATACCAATTTTGCCAGTAATGAGATAATGGGCTTTTATTAGTAGCCAGAGTACTAAATAAGCGCCAGCGGCACTTAATACGGCATTAGGCAAAGTTATAAATAAATTCTCTGTATTGGCAATCAAACCAAGCCATAATAATAGTAAAGTTAAGCTGTCAGGTAATAATTGGTGGTCAAGATCAATAAAAATTAAACAAATATTTATCCAAATAAATAATAACGCGAAAACTAAGGAAAGGTTAAAACCAAAATACCAGCTTGCATATAAAGCTAACAACATACTGGATAGTTCAATTAGGGGATAACGCCAAGGAATAAAAGAGCGACAAGAGTGGCAACGACCCCGTAAAAAAAGGTAACTAATGACAGGAATATTATGAATAGCTTTAATCGTTTTATGACAATTAGGACAAAATGATCGGGGCATAAAAAGATTAATCTTTTTATCTTTGACTTCAGGTAAATTTAATAAATCAGCACAATCAGCTAACTGCTCTTGTTTTAGCATTAATGGAAGCCTGTAAATAATAACATTTAGTAGACTACCAATAATGAGTGCAAGAAGAGCAATAAAAAAATAAAATAAAGGACTGTTTAATTCTATAAATTGATTATCGAATATCACCATTAGACCACTGAGCCAAGTTTAAAGATAGGTAAGTACATAGCAACAACTAACCCGCCCACAAGAATTCCTAATATTGACATAATGATAGGTTCAATTAAGCTACTTAAGGAATCTACAGCATTATCAACTTCTTCCTCGTAAAAGTCAGCTACTTTTGAAAGCATTTGTTCTAATGCACCTGATTCTTCACCAATTGCAATCATTTGCACGACCATGCTTGGAAATAGATGGGTATTATCCATAGCTACACGTATTTGTTGGCCATTGGAAACTTCCTCTCGTATTTTATCTGTTGCTTGCGCATAGAGAATATTACCCGTTGCGCCAGCAACCGCACGTAAAGCATCGACTAAAGGTAGTCCTGCTGCAAATGTTATTGATAATGTGCGTGCAAAACGGGCAATAGCTGCTTTTTGTAAAATAGTCCCAATAATAGGAAATTTAAGCATTAGCCGATCAATGGTATGAGCAAACTGTGGAGAAGTATTTTTTGCCCGGATAAAAGCAAAAATAGCGATGCCAATGACACCAAAGATGATATACCAATAAGCTTGAAAAAATTCAGATAAACTAATAACGCCTCTTGTTAAAGCGGGTAAATCTGCGCCGAAACCTTTAAAGAGTGATTCAAATTGCGGCACCACAAAAATTAATAAGGCAGCTGTTACCAAAAAGGCTATTACAATGACAGCAATAGGGTAGGTTAGAGCTTTTTTAATCTTCTTCTTAATCCTTTCTATTTTTTCCTTATAAGTAGCAATTTTAGCGAGCATAATATCAAGTGATCCTGATTTTTCACCGGCATCGACTAAGTTATAATAAAGTTCATTAAAAAATTTAGGATGCTTCTTTAACGCTTCCGTTAATGTCAGTCCTGATTCAACATCCTTCTTTATTTCTTCAATAAGCGTCTTAACTTTTTGATTGGTTTGTCCTCGGGCAATAATATCAAAAGACTGTATAAGAGGTATGCCCGCATTAAGCATAGTCGCTAGTTGACGAGTAAAGGCGGTAATATCAGCAGTAGTAATCTTTCGATTCTTTTTGTCAAAGAGAGATTTTCGTTTTTTAATGACTTTGTTGGTAATAATGCCTTGTTTTCTTAAGCTAGCTTTAGCAATAGCTATACTATTGGATTCAATCAAGCCACTTACCTTTTGGCCTGAACGGTTTACTCCTTCCCAACGATATGTATCAACTGTTGTTTTAGTTTTATCCATAAAATTTTACTCAATCGTTACTCGATTGACCTCTTCAAGTGTTGTAACACCCTCTTTAATTTTTTCAAGCCCAGCCTGATAAATTGTTGTTAATCCTTCTGCTTGAGCTTGACGTAAAATATCAAATGAATTACCGCCAGACATGATAACTTTACCAATTTCTTTTGACATCGGCATAATTTCAAAAAGGCCAATTCGCCCTCTATAACCCTTATTTGAACAATAATGACATCCCGTCGCTTTATATAGTTGAATGCTTTGTGCTTCTTTTTCGCTAAATCCTAGCTCAACTAAGCTTTGGGGTGTTAAATCATCCCGAATTGACTTGCATTGATCACATAAACGCCGCGCTAAACGTTGTGCAATAATTAAACTTACAGAGCTTGCAATATTAAAAGACGGAACGCCCATATTACTCAAACGTGTTAACGTTTCTGCAGCGCTGTTAGTATGCAAGGTAGATAAAACTAGGTGTCCAGTTTGTGCGGCTTTAATACTAATTTCTGCTGTTTCTAAGTCTCTTATCTCCCCAACCATGATAATATCTGGGTCTTGACGTAAGAAGGCTCTTAAGGCGCCAGAAAAAGTTAATCCGGCTTTAGGGTTAATATTGACCTGATTAATCCCTTGGAGTTTAATTTCTACAGGATCTTCGGCAGTGGAGATATTTACCTCTTTTGTATTAAGTAGATTTAAGGCCGTATAAAGCGTAACTGTTTTACCACTACCCGTTGGACCTGTAACTAGAATCATGCCTTGTGGCTTTTCTATAGTCCGTAAAAAATGTTGTTTTTGAATAGGATTAAAACCTAAGGATTCGATACCAAGTTTGGTAGCGCCTGGATCTAGAATACGCATAACTACTTTTTCACCGCCCACCGTAGGACAAGTACTAATTCTAAAATCAATGGATCGTGTTTTAGATAATCTCATTTTGAAACGTCCGTCTTGGGGGACACGTCTCTCTGAGATATCTAAATTAGACATGACTTTGATTCTTGAGGTTATCCTGCTTGCTAAACTAGCTGGCGGTATTGCTACTTCTGTTAAAATACCATCTAAACGATAGCGGATACGATAATCTTTCTCAAAAGGTTCAAAATGAATATCAGAAACACCTTTTTTAATAGCTTCTATAATAATTTTATTAACGAATCTGACAATGGGCGCATCTTCTTGTTTAAGAGTATTCTCCTCGGGTTCTTCTTCACCTGAATTAATTTCTATACCTTCATAGCCATCATCGCTAGCACCATAGCTGGCTAACCCTTCACTTTCCTTCTCATATAGAAATTTATCAATTAATTTAGCTAATTTATCTGTTTCAACCACAATGGCATTCGTATGTAAGCCAGTATGAAATTGGACTTCTTTTAACGCCGTTTGTTTACTTGGATCATCAGTTGCCAAATATAGATGATTGCCATGCGTATATAGAGGGATAATACAATGACGACCAATTAATTTATCGTTAACAAGGGAAATTGGAATAATATCTGGGTCGATGCTGTCTAAGTCTAATAAAGGTACACCAAAGTTTTGGGCGATAATTAAGGCTATTCTATTCGCTTCTAAAATATGATTAGATACAAGGTATTGCAGCAATGTTTGTCGATTATTTTGTGCAATATGCTGATACTCTAAGGCCTTAACCTTATCTAGAAGATTTTCATGCACCATTAATTGGGCAATTCCTTGCAAGGACTGGTCTTCTGCTGTTGCTGTCATAGCGTAGTTGGTTTTTTATAATCCTAAGGTTAATTTTAGACATAATTATGTTAGAGTGCATTAAAAAAATAAAAGATATAGAATAAAAATAAGGACTTAGGGGTTTATTTATTATATTTTACTTGGTTTTTGGGAAGGAAAGGATAGGTGCTAGTAAAGAAATTATATTAAATTGTGATAATAAACACAAAAAGATGTGAATTTTACAAATTAATTTAATTTAGGACTACTTCGGGTTAAATCATCCATTTCTACGCTATCCATTTTAACATTAGCATCTTGTTTGGCTGCTTGCCGTTGCGCTAAAGTTTCCCTGAATGATTCATCTGCGACTTTAGAAAATTCCTCTTTAGACATTTTAGGCCCGCCTGATTTGGCGTTCTGGACATGGTCCTTCCAGGAACTATTAAATTCTTCTCGCGTTTTTAAGTCACAATTATTTGCATATAAATTCGCCAATTTATTGATACTGGATTCATTGTTGGTAAGATTAAGCGTCGGCTTAATAATAAAAGTAATTTGAAATAACTGAGGTGGCCCTGCATCGTAGTGAGTTTTAACATTGTCTGGATCAATATTTAATCCTAAGTTTTTCATCAGTGCAATAGCACTAGCATTTAAAGCTTCTATGTCTTGAGATGATGGCGGCTTGTCTTTTATTTTTCCAAAATCAAATATCTCACTTAAACCCTTGCGAAAATCTTCGTCTAGTCGGCGAGTTATTTTCCTTACCTCCTCCTCAATAAACGCTTTTCTCTCTCTCATCTGTACTGGTTGCGGAAAATTTTCTTGAGCTTCCCTAAATATTCTTTCTGCTTCTTTTTCGCCATCGGGGCCACCAAAGGCAAAGGCAAGTTGATTACTTATACTATCTTGCTGAAAGCTATAGCCTCCAATTTTTCCGTTGGCTTCCATGGTAACTTTATTTAGGTTTGGGCTTTCTTTAGGCATATTGGTTAAAGGATAGGGGATTTAGTTAGTATTGTACGTAAATTATTCAAAATATGCAAATTTCAACTATATTGTTAATATATAAATCTAATAATTTAGTATATTAACAGAACTTAACGAGCTAAGCTGGTATGAGCTTGCTGTGTTATAACTGCTGCGGTTAAATATAAATTTATTATCTAGGACGCCTATTTTGTTTTTAGAGGAACAGCGAAGTAAATTTCATGGTTTAAAGGAAGTTTCTTTAATTTGCAAATTATTAAGTTAATTAAAAAATGCTATACTTGTATATATTTTTTTCTAATTGATTTATTATGCCCTTCGAGAAAATTCATCAATCTAAGTTGATTAAAGCCTATAATAGGGTAGCTAAAATTCTTGATAAAAAACTTGATAAATCTGCCTTTATTAAAAAACTTGATGAAGAAACTATTAAATTTTTGGAATTATTTCGCAATAAAATAAAAGATGATGGCATTTGCTTTGGTTTAACGGTCGCTTGGCTTGAATTTCGCGCTCAAAATAAATCGAATGAGGATTTTCATAGTTTTCTTTTCTTTATAAGAACAAAATTAAATAAATTTGCTGATAAATATGAGGATGACAGTCAATCTGTGTCTTTCAGCGATGAAAACCTCCATAAAGCTTTATCTGATATGCAATATATATTTGGTTTATATAATTTTCAAGGACGTTTATTAGAAATTAATAAAAAAAATGTAAAATTTTTATCAACTGCATATATTGTAAGAAAATCTAACTCCCATTATATATCTGAAGCTCAAATTTTATTTGATAAAGATATTCTATCTAAAGCAATCCCCGAAATACTCGTCTCAGGTCGATTAATTGAATTTTCGGGGGTAAAACATAGCGTAGGAGGATTATATAATAAAGAAACTGGCGTTATTGAAATTTATGATTCAAATGAACCTGATGGCGTTAAAACATTTCCTGCATCAGAGGCAGGTTTTATGGAACTTGCTGAATTTTTGTTTGAAGCTTTTGAGGAAGATCCAATAACAGGTATAAAAAGATCGTTTTTAATCAATCAATTTAGTTACTTACCTGAAGAAAGAAAGTTAATTGAAGAAGTCGAAAAAGAGGTAAAAAAATTAGAATTACAAATTTTAGAGGATAACGTTCATGATCAAGACTTACGAGGGATTCTTTTAAAAGCTATCGACGATTATTTTACAGGCCAGTTATCGCTTGAAGCGTTATTTATCAAATTACAATATCTTAAAAATTCCGACATTTTACAGGGTAATTTTTCTCTATTTGAAAAGATTGAAGGTTGGCAGTCTGAGTTAAAAGTAGTTAATTTAAACATTATTAATCAAAGTAGAGATAAGGATAATAATACTGTTTTACATACAATTGAGAGTAGCTTCCCCGAGATTAAGCATCTTGTTAATGCTATCGAGCTTTATCAATCTATAATTAATGTACAAAATAAAAGCGGTAAAACACCACTACATATGCTTTTGCTAAGTAAGCAAAAACCTTCACAAATAGCAGAATATACAACTATTTTACTTACACATGGTGCGCAACAGTTGCCAGACGAGGATAATAATTACCCAATATTGCTTGCATCAAAATCTGATAATACTAAATTAATTAAAATATTAATGCCTTACTGCAGTAAAGAAATATTAAATAAAGAAAATAAGTCAGGTAAAACACCATTATGGTATGCAGTGAAACATGGTAATGAAGAAGCAATTGAGCTGCTCGTTAAAAATGGCGCCAAAATTGATACTAAATTAATTAAGTATGTAATCGAAAAAGATATGCCTGATATATTAGAGTTATTGCTAAAGCTCAATGATAATAAGCAAGAATTTTATTCCGATCCGGCACTGCTAATCTTTGCTTTTGAGCAGCGCAACAACGATGCTTTTTCATATTTAATTAAAGATATATTACAAATACCCGTAGTATCAATTCCTGATGAGACTAAAGTTAATATAGTTAGTTTATTAGCTCTTAAACCCTATTTTTTATATTCTATGGATATTAATTTCCAACAAGTGTGTGGAGAGCTTTTTTCTGAAGTAGCAACTAAAAGTATAGGGGAGGATAAAATTGAACAAGTCGCTCAATATTACCTTAATGCCTATAGATTAGGAGATAAGTCTGCTCACCAATCATTGCTAGAATTAATTAGCTTACATCCCTCAATTAATTTACGTCATTACATTTTAATGGTGGAAGATTTTTCCTTAATGAAAAATCTAATCGTATTACAAGACTCAATACAAAATAGTTTATCATTTCATAATTTATCAGTAGCACCATGCGAGAAAAAATTAATTAAAGATCTAATCAATATCCTTAAAGAATGGGTTTATACTACTGGCAAAGGTTATGATGATTTGGAGCCACAGAAAGTTATTAATGACATAATTAATAAATTTCAGGCAAGTAATTACCCAGACGGCCTAGATAATCTTTCTCCTACAATAAAAACCATACAAAGTTATTTAAAAAATATTGCTCCTTTTATTCAATATCAGTATGAGTTGCCGCTTAAAAAAGGTTTAAGTGATAACTCACCAGATGCTCTGCCGCTTAAAACTTCAGTCAGATAAGTAAATTTTTAAAAAGCTTATTTATTATTGGTCCCATTGATTTTGCTAGTTTTTAAAGCTTTACCCTTAGTGATGGAACTTGCTGTCTTATAGCCTCTGTGGTAAAAAGATAAATTTATTGCCTAGGACGCCCATTTTGTCTTTAGAGGAACAGCGAAGTAAATTTCATGCTTTAAATGACTGGTGCTCAACTAAGCAAGGAAGCGAGGTTAATAAAGCCTTTTTTGCAGAATTAAGTCCTCTTAAGGATCTTCTGCATGGTGACACATTGCTACAATTAGGATGTTTGGGCGATAATTTTTTTTATAAGCTTCGTTTTCAACATAAATGGCTAGTAACCCCTTATTTAAACAATACTTCTACTGCTGTAATGTTACTTAATCAACTGCCAATAGATAGGGATAGTATTGATTGCCTTATTGCGCCATTAACTCTAGATCTTTTAGGATCAAAGAATATATTTGATGAAGTTGATCGCATACTTAAGCCCTTAGGTTATGCTATTTTTTTTGGTATAAATCCCTTTAGTTTATGGGGGCATTGGTTGCGTAAAACCAATAAAAAAGATTTTCAGTCCTTATCAGGTAAACCTGTTTCCATTTTGTCAGTTAAGCGGGCTATGTTGCGTCGAGGCTACATACAATGCCATTTATCTACTTTCTATTATATACCGCCTTGTCAGTCCGAAAAATGGCTAGCAAGATTTGAGATTTTTAATGAAATAGGAAAAATGATTTCACCTCTTCCTGCAGGTTTTTATTGCTTGGTTATGCGGAAATTGGAAGAAAATTTAATCGGTCCAATTTCTCTAGAAACTGATAAAGAGGCCTTAGTTAGTGCTGATCCGGTTTCTCTTCAACCTACATGTAAACGTTAAGTTTCTTGACAATAGAAGGTAGGAAAAATCAGTTTTCTCTGTATAATGTAGCCATTTAATTTTCTGGTTATATTTAATGTCCAAAAAATCTTTATACCGTTTAATTTTCGCCAATCAGGATGTGGTTTATGAAATTTATGCGCGTAAGATTTGTGAAAGTGAAATGTTTGGCTTTCTCGAAGTTGAAGAATTTGTTTTTGGTGAAAACACCTCTTTAGTTGTTGATCCTTCTGAAGAACGTTTAAAGCTTGAGTTTGGTAGTGTCAAACGGACATTTATCCCTATGCACTTTATCTATAGAATAGATGAAGTTAGTAAACAGGGAGTTGGAAAAGTTAAAGAGAAATCAGGAAAAGATAGTACAGTTAGCCTATTTCCTGTACCTGAGAAACGTTAATTAACCATCAAAGTAGTAGGTCCCTAAATGTCGATTCCAAACAAAATTAAAGAAGTTTATGAAAAGTCTACTTGTTTATATACAACTAAAGAGGTAGAAGCAGCTCTTGATAGGATGGCAATTAATATACATCAGGAACTTTATGATAAAAATCCTATCATCTTATGCGTTATGATTGGCGGATTAATTCCTATGGGAAATCTCTTACCTAGACTCGATTTTCCATTAGAAGTAGATTACGTACATGCTACTCGATATAAGGGTGACATTAAAGCGAGTGATTTAGTTTGGAAAGTTAAGCCAAGTCTTAATTTAACAGGGCGAACAGTACTAGTTATTGATGACATTTTGGATGGGGGGCTTACTCTAGCGGCCATTATTAAAGATGTAGAAGCAATGGGCGCTGCAAAAGTCTATAGTGCAGTTCTAGTTGATAAGCATCATAAGCGTGACCCTAACGGCTTGGAAAATGCAGATTTTGTGGGTCTCCATGTAGATGATCATTATATATTTGGTTATGGAATGGATTATAATGAATATTTACGTAATGCGCCCGGAATATTTGTTGTGGCTCCAGAGCATGAGTAAAAACGATTTCAGCAATTTAACCGAAGTAGGATAAAGCTTATAGAATATGTTTGTTGTAATTTAGCTTTATACTCCTATGTGCCGCGACTTGTTCGCGGCCTCTAGATACGATCTTAATCGAAGAAATGTAAACGCAACGTAAGGATGGAATTAGTAATTAATATCTAAAGATATAGTTCTTTCTCATTTGAACCTATTTAAATATATTTTCTTGAGCTAGGAAATTCATTAAGTGCTGTATTAATCTGTTTATATAATTCTGGAAGCCAACGCGGTTGAGCAAAATTTTCAGTAGCTGGTTTACCAATACGCAAATCATTGGGTGCTATGATAAGTTTAACGTGATTCAATCCAACTCGGCGCGTTAAAAGAAAGAGTTGATCGATTGCCCAGTCTCCAACTGCCAGACAACCAACAGAAAAAGATTTGCCGTGGAGGAAAATATTATTACCTAAGTTATATCGACCATCTTTACTGGCCTGCAGACGATCAAAATGGTTAGGATAATCGATCATCATAGATAGATGCATATTACTGAAAGGATTAAAAGTCACTAAGCGATACATCCCTTCGGGAATTTGCCCATCTCTTTCTTTTAATTTAGGACCTAGACGGCCACTAAAAGCTGTTAAAGGATATTGATGAATAAAATGCCATGCTTGATTATCATTTTTTGCCCATAGTTCTATTTTTCTTTCCTTTTTAAATGCTAGAAGAGCAATTTCTTTAGGAGGGTAGCTAACTTGCGCTTTATCAAAAAAACGAATCATTTCAGGTTCAGTACGAAGTCCATAGCGAATAATGGCATTATCAATGGCTTTATCCCAGTTTACTTTTGGAGCCATACCAAGTACAAAGCCACTTAAAGTTGCTAGGATGCAGAAAACTAAGAAGCGCATAATACTAAGAAAAAAGATTTTTCAGCATGTTATCAAAAATTATTAAACATTAGAACATAACTTAGGCTATTACTTTTTTGCCTAGAGTAGGTAATTAAATAGACTCATTTAAATGTCTCACAATTACTCTATAATCCCTATGTGTCGCGGTTTGCCCGAGTGGCATTGTTGTATAGAGGGAAAAAGTTTAAATAAAGCCTGGGTAAAACGAAGTGAAACCCGGGTTTCGGCCCTTTGGGCCTGCACCCAGCCTACTTACTCTTTTTGTAAATTCATTCACGCAATAATGCCTGCTCGCGTATCTAGGAAAGCTGGGATTTCGCGAACAGGTTGCGGAACATAGGGATTTTAATCATTCTAAAAAATAAATTATTTAAATGCCTAATATTGGCTTGTAAATTGTTTACGCCTTGCGCATAAAAAATTTACAAGTTTAGCAAGAAAGCAATTTAAACTGTTTTCTGAGAATGGTGCTTAAGTAAATTGGCGCTTTGAAATTTCTTCTGCAAATTAGGTGGTAATTGTCTTAAAATAAAATCAGGTGCCGACGTTAAAACGCCTACAGATGGAATTAATCCATAATGATTTGGGCACATAAATTTTAAAGTACCATCTTGACTTATTTTGTAAAATACATATTTGTAAGAACAATAATCTAACTTTTTAAAAGCAGCTACTTGTAGAATAGGCGTGCCAGGCATTCTGTTTTCTATAAACGAGGCATTAACCCAAAGATTAATAAGTAGTAAACCAATACCAATAATGGAAATAGCCCCCAGTAGACTAATGATATAACGAAAAGCTCTTATTTGACTACCAAAGTGAAAAATTAAATAGAGGATACAAGCAAGTAAAGTTAAAAGATTTATTGAATAAATAAAAGCCTGTACATAATCAAAGTAATAACCAAGTATCTCACCGCCAGCAAGGTGGTAGTGAAGGGCAATAGAAATAACAGTTACCCAAAGTGCTAAAATGACATAGTTTTTATATTTATACCTAATTCCTAGTATAAGTAGAAATATACTTATTAATGGCAAAATAATATGGATTGAATCCCTAACATAATTCATCGTAATTTCCTTTCTGTCCATCTAATATAAAATCATAGTATAAGGATAAGTTATAATGAAAGTCTTCATTAAGAAAACTTCTACTGATTTCCCTCATTTAAAAGAGGTATATTTTCCTTAATTAATAAAATAACGGGTTCAACAGAGTATGGAGCACGTCTTAATTTGCGAGGTAAGCTAATTTGTACAATATTACGTTTTTGTAAAAAGTGTGTCAAAGAGCTACTAACATAATCTATAGCAGCTATATTATTTGTTTGATTCTTTGCTACGGAGTAAACATTAACTGATCCTAGCCAAATAGGCTGATAAAAATTTTTTAAATGATAATTTGAACGCCAGATTCTTAAAATGACAGCTGCGCTATTAGAATCGGGTTGATAAGTCATAACTAAAGCTGGTTTCCTATTTAAATATAGTTGTGCCATAAGGGGTGAGTCTAAGGCAGAGTGACCGCCACTAATTCGTTTAATAAATGACTTGAAAAAAGATTCATTCTCTTTTCGCCATCCTGCATTTAATAGGGCGGATTCTAAATGCTTTAATACACCCGCATATTGAATGTTAAACAAACTAATACGTTTACCAAATCGATTAGTTCGATAGATTGGTAATAAATTTTTTTGTTGATTCCACCATGTATCATCTGTTATGACATACTGTGCTAAGTATACCTGATGAGAACGAACTGCGGGTTCAAAGTTAAATACTAAAGAGATAGTTGTTCCTAAGATCAGCATTAAGAATAAAAGTGGTGATAAGAAACCTCTGTATTCTAAAGGTTTTCCATGGCGTCGATATAAAAGCCAATAAAATAAGCTAATACTTAGGCCAGCTAAATAAGCACCTAATATATCCATTACCCAGTTATCGCCTAGATAGATATAGGCAATGCCTGCACTAAGTAAAATAATAGGCAGCAAAACAGCTAGAAATTGATTAAAGCGGCATTTGCCATATTTATTGAGGAATAAAATAATTCCCATAAATTGAGCTGTTGCAAATGTTAAATGAATAGCAGGGTAAGAATTACTTGACTTAATTTCTAATAGATCAGTAGGTCTAGGAGTTTCTATCCAGAAATGGGTAATTAATAACAATATAGCGCAAGTTAGATTAATACTAAGCCAGAAAACAAAGGTTCGTTTATCTCTAAAAAAAATGGTTATGAAGGAGATAAATAGGAATAGCGTTAATAAGCTAAGATTACTAACAAATTGACTTAAGCTAATAAAATATATATCAAAGGGATAGGTTTTTAAACTTTGTAGAAAAAAGTGAATTGGCTCATCAAGTGATTTATGTCCTATACCGTGAATAACAAAAAAACTTAGTAAACAAAAAAGAAAAAAACTTAAAATAAATCCCAAACATAAAGAGGCTGTTTGATAATGCTTGCTTTCACCTGGAGGGGTTAAGAATTGAATCAACTTCGCAAGCCTAGGATGTTTTCCTGACCAAGTCCAGAAATCATGGAGCTGAATACGCAAAAAATAATTTAATTTGGTAATTAACCATTTAATAATTACAGAAATAATCCACAAACCTGCTAGGAAAATTAAAACAACAATAAATAAACGCGTTGCTATTTCAGGGGATAGCTCACTACTTGCGGCACCAATAAACACGCCTGGCATAACATATAAAATAGACCAACCGATAGCGGATAGTACGTTAGCTGTCAAAAAACGCCATTGACTCATATGCATCATACCAGCGATAAGCGGAATAAGAGAACGAAGAGGGCCTATAAAACGGCCAATTAAAACACTTTTTCCTCCATGACGTTGAAAATAGTTTTGACCATATGTAAGCCAGGTAGGTTTTTTGCTAAAAGGCCACATGTTCCTTATGCGATCTTTAAAAATATAACCTAATAAATAGCTAAAACTATCGCCGCCAATAGCGCCTAAAATAGCTGCTAACAAAGTTAAATCTACTCGCATTATACCTGAGCCGGCTAATATACCTACGGCTGTCATAGTTACAGAACCAGGAACAATACTACCGATAATTGCTAAAGACTCAGAGAAGGAAACAAGAAAAGTAAAAAGCAAGGCCCAATGAGGATGGGTCTCAAGCCAGTGCGTTATAGGTTGTACATATTCTGAAAATAATTGCATAGTGTGTTAATTAAAGGATCTAGAAAGTAGTTCTGCTAATTGATTATTAACATCTGCAAAATTAATATCACGTACATAGTCACATATTTGTGTCATTTGTAGCTTATCAAAACCACAGGGGTTAATACCAGCAAAAGGTGTTAAATCCATATTTACATTTAAGGCAATGCCATGGTAAGTACAGCCATTTTTTACACGCAATCCAAGAGATGCTATTTTTCTTCCATCAACATAAACACCAGGCGCTTTTTCTTTAGTTACTGCTAAAATAGCGTATTGTGCCAGAAGTGAAATCAAAATTTGCTCCAATTGGTTAACTAACGCTCGAATACTTAAGCCTTGCCTTTTTAGATCCATTAATAAGTAAGCCACAATTTGCCCTGGACCATGATAGGTTACTTGTCCGCCTCTATCTGATTGGATTACAGGTATATTGCCAGGATTAATAATATGCTCGGCTTTACCGGCTTGTCCTTGCGTATAAACGGCCGGATGCTCAAGTAGCCAACATTCATCCGCTGTTGTAGGTACACGATCGAGGGTAAATTGTTTCATCTTTTCCCAAGTAGAAAGGTAGTCTTGTAGGCCTAAGTGACGAATTATAAGCATCATAACACCATCTTTATGCCAGGGTATTGAGTAAGTTCTCGGTAAAGTGCATCTAATTCTTGCTGACAGGTAGGGTATACTGTTGCTGTAATAGCAGCATAATTTCCTTTTTCACTCGTTTTATAAACTATCCGATTACTTGCTGTGTTAGGAAAATGTTTTAAAATAATTTTTGTAATATCAGAATTAAAATTATCAGAATGGACGCCAATAATTTTAATTGGAAAATCACAAGGAAATTCAATAATTAGTTTATCTGTCATTAAAACCTTTAATTAATTGTTTATATTCATTATGTAATTGTACCCAATAAGAATTGTGAGTGTTGGCGCCAACAGGTATATCATCAATGGTTGTGATAGGATATATTTCTTTTGTGGTACTTGTTATCCAAACTTCATTCGCATCAAAAAGGGCATCAATAGAAATAGATTCTTCTTTAAAGGGTAACTTAAGCTGGGTAATTAATTCAATAATAATATGTCTCGTAATACCTGGTAAACAAAGATTAGATAAAGGAGGTGTTTTAATAATACCTTGTTTGTCAACAATAAAGAAATTTGTAGCACTTCCTTCAGTTAGAAAACCATCTCTAACAAGAAGTGCAACATCTGCACCGGAGGCTAAAGCTTCTTCATTAAGTAAGATATTACCTAGAAGTGAAGTCGTTTTGATATCACATCGAAGCCAGCGTATATCTTCTAGTAATTTAGCATGTAAACCACGTCGCTTTTCTTCCAAAGTAGGGTAAGGATTATGTAAGGTAAAAACAAAACAAGTAGGGGTGATATTTTGAGGAATATTATGTTTACGCTCCCCTGAGTTACCTCGAGTAATCTGCACATATAATTGCAGATTACCGCCCCCGTTATGCTGAATTAATTCTGAAAAAATGGCATCCCAATTATAAAATGGTAAATTGATCTTTAATTTTTTAAGATTTGTTCTTAATCGCTCTAAATGTAAATCCAAGAAGTAAGGCTTGCTATTATATACAGGAATAACTTCATAGATAGCATCACCAAAAAGAAGGCCGCGATCAAAAATAGAAATTTTTGCCTCTTTTGCAGGACAATATTTACCATTTAAATAGACAACAGAATTCATTAATATCTCAACCAAACCAACGCTTAAACATTAAATGTACTGAGTCTTTACATCGTGTAATAAAGCCACCGGTAGGTACGTCTTCTAAAGCATATAGAGGATAGGTGTCTAGTACTTTATCATCAAAATGAACAACCAAATTACCAATACGATCCCCTTTTTTTATAGGCGCTTCAATGGTTGAAGGTATTTGAGTTTTAATACTGAGGCGCTGATATTGGCCATTAGGAATAGTTATAGCCTGATCGTGTAACAATCCTACATTAAGCTTACTATTTTTGCCTTTATAAATAGGTAACTCTGAGACCGTTTGATTAGCCTTATACAATTCATGAGTTTCATAGAAACGAAAACCATAATTTAATAGGCGCTCACTATCATCAGCACGAATTGAGTCGCTAGGTGAGCCCAAAACAACTGCTAATAAACGCATATTATCGCGTTTAGCAGAAGAGACTAAACAAAAGCCAGCATCACTAGTATGGCCTGTTTTAACTCCATCAACTTGACTATTCCGCCATAACAAACGATTACGATTTGGTTGACGGATGCCATTAAAAGTAAACCATTTTTGCTTATACCAATGATAATACTGAGGAAAGTCATTAATCAGTGCTTTGCCTAAAATCGCTAAATCTTTTGCAGTGGTATATAGTTTTTCATCAGGTAAACCCGTGCTATCGGTGAAATGACTGTTTTTCATACCTAATAATTGAGCTTGCTGATTCATAATTTCAGCGAAACCAGCTTCACTACCACCTAGGTGTTCTGCCATAGCCACACAAGCATCATTTCCTGAGTCAACGATGATTCCTTTTAGTAAATCTTCAACAGAAACTTCTTGACCTTCTTTGACAAACATACGTGAGCCGCCTGTTTTCCAAGCATCATGGCTGATACGTACATTATCATTAAGATGAATTTGCTCATTGCGTAGGGCATTTGAAATAACATAAAGCGTCATCATTTTAGTTAAACTGGCTGGTGGTAACTTTAGTTCGCTATTCTTCTCAGCAATTATTTTACCACTATTAACATCAATTAATATAAAAGCTTGCGCATTGATAATAGGTGGTGCAGGAGTAATAAGAGGTTTGTTTGCCACAGATGAGCTGGGGGAAGGTGCTACAGTCGGTAAAGAAGAGTTAGCGTAAAAGTTAGTTGAATTTAAGATTAATGATGTAACTAATACTATCTTAATGGAAGTATGTAAAATCCTCATTTTTATACTCGCTATTCCAAAATGTTGTCATAGTATCACAGCCTTATCTAGCCATCCAATTACCTAGGAAAGTATTTTATTCAGATAAGGCATTGTATATAGTAGACTTCTTTGAAACTTTACTGTAATGGTCAATTTGCAGGCCGCGGCAGTGCTCGAATCCCCATGTACTCTATGTACACTTTGGTTCAGTGTGTTGGCGCATCCTACCATTTTGCACTTTGCGAGTTTTGAAAGAAGATTAATATTAAAAAAATTAAAGAGTATAATGAATGCGAGTATTGATTTTGATTTCGTTAATAATGATAGGGGGTTGCTATCCTCAGCCACGTTTTATAAAAAATTCCACAAGGCAACAAGCTAAGCTGACAAATGTTGCTAGCAAACCCAAACTATTTAATAACCGTGCTTCAATGCATATAAATGATGGAGCTCCGCCAGGACCACCACCTACTAAATTTAAGCATATTAAACCTATTTATGAGCCTTTGAGCCGTTATGGTAATCCTGAAACTTATGCAGTTGAGGGACGTAAATACTCTGTCTTAAGGACAGCTAAAGGTTATAAAACACGAGGCATTGCTTCTTGGTATGGTACTAAATTTCATAGTCAACGAACCTCAAGCGGCGAAAATTATGATATGTATTCTATGACCGCTGCACACAAAACATTGCCTCTACCTACCTATGTTAGAGTAAAAAATTTAAACAATGGGCGTGAAGCTATTGTGAAAGTTAATGATAGAGGGCCATTCCGTAAAGATCGCATCATTGATTTATCTTATGCAGCGGCTAGCAAGTTAGGTTTGCTTGCCCATGGAACGGCACCTGTTGAAATAGAAGCGCTTGCTCTTCCGGGTAAATCAATTTTTGCACATTATTATGTACAAGCGGGCGCTTTTTCTTCGAAAGATTTAGCTAATATATTGCAAAAAAAACTTTCTAAATTTACACCTTCGCCCGTTTTAATTGAGAAGCATAAAGAGCGCTTCATAGTTAAAGTTGGACCTTTCATAGATAAAAAGATGACAGAGTCTTTTAAAATGCAGCTAGCAGCGCATGGGATTAAAGGCTCTTTTACCATGTTACAGTAATTAGTTAATAATCTCTTTTACAGGGAAGTAATCATTGATTCTATATCACTATACCCAACAGTAAACCAATGCTTGCACTAATAATCATCGCTATTGTTCCCCAAAGCACTACTCGTAGTGCACCTAACATGATTTTTGCTCCACCTATCTTTGCAGCGATTGCCCCGAGTAGAGCCAAAAAAATTATAGCCATAATTGACATAGTCGGAATAAGATATGTACGAGGAATAATAAGAAAGGTTAATATGGGTAATAGGGAGCCAATAGTAAAACTACAAGCAGAAAATATTGCTGCCTGTAGCGGTTGAGCGCTCGATATTTCTGTAATACCAAGTTCATCACGGACATGGGTTCCTAGTGCATCTTTAGCCATTAATTGTCGTGCAACTTCTTCTGCTAGATGGCGCTCTAAGCCTCGATTAATATAGATAGATGTAAGCTCTTCAATTTCACTAGGTAAGCTTTCTTCAAGTTCTTTCTTTTCGCGCTGTAATGCTGACCTCTCAGTATCGGCTTGAGAGCTTACTGATATATACTCACCTGCAGCCATCGACATAGCGCCGGCAATTAATCCTGCAATACCAGCGACTAAGATCCCTTTATCTGATGTATAGGCAGCAGCCATACCGATTAATAAGCTTGCAGTAGAAATAATCCCATCATTTGCGCCTAACACAGCAGCACGTAACCAACCAATGCGAAGGGCTCGATGATGTTCTTTAGTTTGCATATACCTAGCCTTATATTTTCTGGCTTAATTTTGTTTATATATAAGTATATCCCGCTCTCTTTAAATACGTTTTATATTGCTATCATTGCATTTATGAAAATACTTATTCTATAGTAATTAATTATCTCTTTTATAATTAGTAAAAGAAAAATCAATGGTTCTTGACAGGGTTTTCCTCTTTTCCATGGCGTTGCGAGTGTTTTAATTCTAGATAGTTAAGATTAACTTGGCATTAACCATTAGGTGAGTCGATAACAACTCGCGTGCCTGGCATTCCTCCGCCTGGTAAATCCACAAATTCTTCATTTAACCAACGCGCATCCTCAGTGAACATTCTAATGCAACCATGACTTGCCCGATAGCCTGGGACTTCATTGCTGCCATGAAGAGCATAACCGCGAAAAAAATGCATACAAAATGGCATTATAGCGCCACCATTATCACCATCTTCTCGCATAGGGAAAGCAGTAGAAATACAATCAATGTCTTGTTTTCTTATAACTCGGAAAGAGCCTGTTGGCGTTGTACAGCCACCATAAACACCCGGACATTTATCAAGCCCAGAAGAAATCGGCCCCCACCAGACTAATTCGCCTGATTCATCATAGGCTGCCCAAGCTAATCTTTGCTGACTAACATAAATAGTTTTTTCATTATTGCCTTCAATATAGCGAGGAAAAGGGGAGACATCATAAACGCTTAATCGGTCTAAATTTTTTGGAACGGCAATCACCATGCCTGGACGTAATCTAACATTCATGCGATTAACTCTTTTTACAATGTCTAATGCTTCAGAATTAGGGAATAATTTTTCCCAGCTATCGCCAGATTTAACTTTAAGGCAGAAATAATCAGGTTGCTGACAGAGCGTTTCACCATAGCGAGTGTGCGCCCAGCTAGAATTTAAGCAGGCCATCATCGTTATAATTATAAAGAGTAACCTTATCATAACTACTCCGAGATTGCTGGATAATAATATTAGCGGCTTTTTTTTGCAAAACTTTAAATTAAGGTTATATAAAATCTTTGTTTAAGCTAGCAATTTTTAATAATGATTTATTATTGAAAGTTATAGTATTGAATTCTCTAAATAATCAAGAGGAACTTATTCTATCAGCTTTTTTACTTCATTAGGTGCTCTTTCAGCATGAAGCGATTTTTTTACTGTATAAAACGTACACCAATTAAGCAGGGAAGGGGGATGATTTCTATCACCAAGCTCCCATAAATATCGTTGATAAAGTAAATTGCTAAAAGGTTCTAATATATCTTGCTCAGTCTCACTTAAGATTATCTGTTGAATATTAGGCATAGTTGCCTTTAATGACTGGCGCATGTAGGGGACATATTATTAATTTCATTATAACTAAGCGTTAAAGTTTCAATGTTAGATAAACAGCCTTTAAGTTGTTTAAAATTCGCTTCAGAAATTAAATTTAAGCCTGTTCTTTGTAAATTTAAGTTTTTAATATTAGCTGGTATAGCAGTGAAAAATTGTGCTAAATCTAGTTTATTATCACTATCAAATTTATTTCCGCTTAAGTCTAAGTTAGTTATACTTATAGGCATTTCTGAAAAAATTTGTGGCAAATCATTTAATATACCATCTTGTAGCCACTTTAAATTGAAATCATTCCAGCTTAAATTAAGATGTGTGACACTTAATGGAATAGCTGCAAGGGCTTGTGTTAAGTCTTCACTAGCCATGTTTGATAAATTATTACCACTTAGATTTAGGGTAATTACATGTTTAGGAACAGCAGCAAGCGTAGATGCTAATTCTTCACCCGACATATTTGAGAAGTCATTATTACTTAAATTAAACTCTATAACACTTGCTGGAATACCAGCAAAAAGTTGTGCCAACTCTTCACTACTTATATTGCCTAAATTATTCGAACTTAAATTAAGTATGGTTATTTTGGCTGAGATGTCTAAAAAGATTTGAGAAAAGCCTCCTCCTGTAAGATTAGCAAGATCATTGCCACTTAAATTAAGATAATTAAGCCTGAATGGAAGGGTAGAAAATATTTTAGCTAGTCCAGGGCCTGTTTTAATAAAAAACTCATTTTCACCTAAATCGAGTTTCGTAATAGTCTTGGGTAGTGATCCAAGTAATTGTATTAATTCTTTTTCAGTTTTATTAGCTAAATTGTTTGCATTTAAATTAAGAGTGTTTACATGTGCTGGGATAGTTGATAGAGCATCGACTAAGGTTTGGCCATTTAAGTTCCCTAGATCATTGACGCTTAAATTTAAAAATATTACATGTATAGGAATAGCAGCAAAAACCTTCGTTAAGTTAGCTCCAATCTTGTTGAGTCTATTCCATCTTAAATCAAGTGTAGTTATATGGGCTGGAATCGCTGCAAACGCTTCTACTAAGTCCTCAGCAGTTTTATCGCCTAGTTGATTCCAACCTAATTTAAGGTGATGAACTTTCCTTGGAATAGCCTTAAAAGTTTGCGCTAATTCTAATCCTGTTTTATCAGTAAAATTAATTTGGCTTAAATCGAGTATTGTAATGTGAGGATTAAGTATTTCAATAGCAGTAGATAAGTCACTATCATCACTTATATTTAATTTAAAATACATTTTACAAATCCTTGCTTAAGTCCAAATCTATAAGATAAAAGCTCACCAATCTTATAGATAGAGTAAGTGAATTTCAATTTCATAAATTGAAAATTTAATGTAATTTAGGTGGGTTTTTCGCAATTTCTATTTGAAAGCAAAAATTATACGAATAATAAAAAATAATAGATAATTGATTTAGTTAAATAGGAGGTGCTTTAGGTTATTAGAAGGCGTGGTTTATGTTTGTAGTTACTTATAAATGCCTGCTAACTTTTAACTTAATTTTGCATTATACTATCACCATTCAATATGTATAGGTTTAGTTTATGAGTTGGCTTAAGAAATTATTACCTTCTATTATTAAGACGGAATCTAGTCAAAAAAAAGGAGTGCCAGAAGGTTTATGGGTAAAATGTCAGGGTTGTAATTCAGTTTTATATAGCACTGAGCTTATCAAAAACTTATCAATCTGCCCAACCTGCAATTACCATCATCGAATTACAGCAAGAGAACGCCTGGATCAATTCTTAGATCAATCACCTCGTGAAGAAATTGCAGCTAATTTAGAGCCTATTGATCGTTTGAAGTTTAAGGATTCAAAAAAATATAAAGATAGAATTAGTCAGGCACAGAAAGCAACAGGTGAGAAAGAAGCTTTAATAGTGATGAAAGGCAATTTGGAATCTCATCCAGTTGTGGTTAGTGCATTTGAATTTAATTTTATGGGCGGCTCTATGGGCGCCACAGTTGGTGAAAAATTTGTTAGGGCAGTAAACACAGCTACGGCTGAACATCGTCCTTATATTTGCTTTACTGCAAGTGGCGGGGCGCGCATGCAAGAGGGATTGTTTTCTTTGATGCAAATGGCTAAAACATCTGCCGCTTTAGCTCGTTTTGCAGAAACTAAACTTCCCTTTATCGTTGTCTTAACAGACCCTACAATGGGTGGCGTGTCAGCAAGCTTTGCAAGCTTAGGTGATGTCATTATTGCTGAACCAAATGCTTTAATAGGATTTGCTGGACCACGGGTCATTGAACAAACTGTAAGACAGACCTTACCAGAAGGTTTTCAGCGTAGCGAATTTTTATTAGAGCATGGTCACATTGATATGATTTTAGAACGCAAAGCACTACGTCCTACTATTGCAGAGTTAATATCTAAATTAACTCATAAATAGTAATATGAATAAAGAAAAGAGTTTATCGCAGTGGCTTGATGATTTAGAGCATCGTCATGTGCAAGTTATCCAGCTGGGATTAGAACGTATTACCAAAGTTGCGACAATCTTAGATATTCTTAATTTAAATGCAGTTATTGTTACTGTTGCTGGTACAAATGGCAAGGGTTCTACAGTTGCTGCACTTGAAGCAATCTATAGGCAGGCAGGGTACAAAGTAGCGACCTATACATCGCCTCATTTAATAAATTTTAATGAACGTATTTGTGTTAATCAAAAACCTATTAGCGATTTAGAGCTAATAGAAGCCTTTAATATTATCGATAAAGCAAGAGGTTCTATTACCTTAACTTATTTTGAAATCGCAACGTTAGCAGCCTTATGGCATTTTAAGCAGCATTGTTTAGATTTAATTATACTTGAAGTAGGTTTAGGTGGTCGCCTTGATGCAGTTAATTGTATTGATACTGATTTAGCAATTATTACTACTGTTGATTATGATCATGAAGCTTATTTGGGAGATACATTAGAAAAAATTGCTTATGAAAAAGCAGGTATTATTCGACCTAATAAACCCGTAATCTATGCTGATGAAGATCTACCAAAAAGCATATTACAAAAAGCGGCAAGTTGTAAGGCACCTATTTATCGCAAAAATCAAGAATACAGCTATCAACTGATTGATGATAAAATAAAATTTTCCTTTCAAAATATTAACCTCACCGTTCCTCAAATGTCTTTTCATCCAAATTCAATTGCAGCAGCATTAATGACTACGTTGTGTCTTAAAAAACAACTACCTATTAAAGCTGATACCTATGTGGATGGGATCAAAGAAATTAACCTTTCTGGTCGTTGTCAAATAATTACTAAACCTCAGCGCACGCTCTTAGATGTTGCTCATAATCCGCAAGCAGTTCAATACTTAGCGCATTATTTAAAGACTAATTATCCAAATATAAGGGTACATGCTGTTTTCTCAGCTTTTGCTGATAAAGATATTGTAGGTATGATTAAACCACTTAAAGTTTATGTACATGCTTGGTATCCAGCATTACTACCTGGGGAGAGAGCAGCGCAAGCTAACCAATTGATTTCAGCTTTAACTGCTAACGAAATAAATTTAAATATATGTTATAATAGTCCATTTTTGGCGTATCAAGCTGCTTGTAAAGAGGCAGATGGTCATGATTTAATTGTAGTTTTTGGCTCTTTTATAATAGTGGGCGCGATCTTATCTGCCTCTCTTAATGAGAGCAACTATTTTAATAATAGTTTAAGCACTTTAAGGAATGGCTATGAAATTAATAATTGATGAACGATTAAAGCATAGATTAATCGGTATTGCTGTCATTGTGTCTATTGGCACTATTTTTGCCCCGGCCCTTATAAAAAAATCTAGCCATCGTTTTGATGAAACCGTCTCTATTCAATTACCGCCAAAACCTATTGCTCCTAAATTGTCTCTTCCGGAAAAACAGCAAGTCTTTAAGGCTATGAAAGTTGCTCATGTTGATATTCCAGCAATTCCAAATGAGAGTAAATCTGCTGTTATAATAAAGGCTGAGCCTATTAGTGCGCTCAATGATTTAAAGTCAACAATTGTTATTGCTACCAAAGAAACACTTAAACCTAATGATCAAGTGATTACTATCCAAAAAGTAAAGACACCTGAACCTACTTCGGCTTCAAAAGTAAAAGTTGCAGTTGCGACTGTTAAAAAACAACCGGTTCCTAATAGTTATATTGTTCCAGTCCAGAGTTCAAAAAATTTATTAGTCAAAGGTAAGTCCTTAAAGCCAACCAATAGCACTAATTATTATACTGTACAGCTAGGGACTTTCTCGCAACAAAGTAATGCCATTACATTAGTAAATAAATTAAAAAGCAAAGGTTATCAAGCTTCTTATACTAAAGTAGCTAGTAAAAATGGTGTGGTGTATCGAGTTACAGTCGGTCAGCTAAATCAAAAGCAACAAGCAATACTTCTACAACAGCGTTTAGCAAATGCGATGCAATTGCAGGGGCTTATTGTTACTACAAGGATAAGTTAATATGCAATGGAATTGGATTGATTTAATTATACTTAGTATTATCTTACTTTCCATATTAACGGGCCTATTTCGGGGCTTTGTAAAAGAGTTAGTTGCACTTTGCGTTTGGGCTATTGCTTTGTGGGTTGCTTTTCATTATTCGCATTATTTAGATCCATGGCTGCAAAATTATATTCAAGATAAAACAGCACGAAATATTGTTACTTTTGTTGCATTACTTATCGCAACAGTTTTTATTGGCGCTATAGTCAATACATTGTTAGGGTTTCTGTTAAAGCGCTCAGGTTTAAGTGGAACTGATCGATTATTAGGGATGGTTTTTGGTTTTGTAAGAGGCATTTTTATGGTCGCTTTAATTATGGTGATCATTAAAGCGACCTCTCTACCTCATCAACAATATAAAGACCAATCACAATTATATGCACATTTTGATCCTATGGTGGATTGGCTTTCTAGTTTAATGCCTGATTTACTCAATAAAGTTAAAGCAATAGCACCAACGCAAACTATTGTTAACTATACTAATGAAATTCAGATGAGCTAAGTAATTTGTTAGTAAAAACTTAGTCAGCAAGATCTATGATTTTAATAATCCTTAAATTCTGTTATTAGACTTCCTATATAATTTGAAAATTCTAGTCTAAGGAATAAAGGTTTTGTGAAGTAGAGCTTACAAAGAGTAGGGGCACCACAGAAACCTTTTTAACGCAGCAATAAAAGATGCAGGTTATGCACGGGTTCTATTGCAGAGCTACTTCAGTTATATTTAGTTTTGCAAACCAAGGTAAAACTTTCTAAGGCTTTAACTAGGTGTTGGCATTCCTCAACCCCCTAAGTGCCGCGGCTCGTCCGCAGCATCCAGTAAGAGCTAAATCATTGGCAAATTTCGTTATCCAAGCCACGCCATCGTTAACTAATTTTATACATGGTATCAGCAGCATTATATTATTAGTTTGCCTCATTCAATAAATAGTGAAAGTATAGATTTTAATTTAACTATCTATACCTATTAGATGCCGCGAACAAGTCACGGCACGTAGGCGATAGGTGCATTGTAAACAGATCCTACATATTAATATAATTAGGACCGCCGCCGCCTTCTGGTGCTGTCCAAATAATATTTTGCTTTGGATCTTTAATATCGCATGTTTTACAATGAATGCAGTTTTGAGCATTAATTTGTAGCCGCGGTCCCGATTCTTCTTCAATTATTTCATAAACACCAGCAGGGCAATACCTTATCTCGGGTGAGGCATACAACTTATAATTAATGTCGATAGCAAGTTCAGGTTCTCGAAGTTTAAGATGAGAAGGCTGATTCTCTTCATGATAGGTATTAGTTAAAAAGACAGATGAGAGACGATCAAATGTCAAAACGCCGTCAGGTTTAGGGTAGTCAATTTTTTTACTTTTATCTGCTGCATATAAAGTTGTGTGATCAGCTCGATGTTTAAGTGTCCAAGGTACATAACCCTGAGTAATTGTCTCAAAGACGCCATTTGCTAAGCCTGCCCACAAGCCATATTTAAACCCAGGCCGAATATTACGAACTCTATATAATTCTTGTGCAAGCCAAGATTCTTTAAACTTTTGCGTATAGAGAGTTAACTCCGTAGATTTACCTTCAGTTTCTTGAGATCCTTTAAAAGATTCAAAACAAGCTTCTGCAGCTAACATACCTGATTTCATAGCGGCATGGATTCCTTTAATTTTAGGCACATTTAAAAAGCCTGCTGCATCACCAATTAAAGCACCGCCTGGAAAAGTAAGCTTTGGTAAAGATTGCCATCCCCCCTCATTAATCGCTCGAGCGCCATAGCTAATTCTTTCACCACCGGTTAATAAATCACTTATAAAGGGATGGGTTTTTAATCGTTGCATCTCATTAAAGGGATTAAGCCATGGGTTTTCATAATCTAATCCTATGACAAACCCTAAGGCCACTTGATTATTTGCTATATGATAAATAAATGAGCCGCCATAAGTTTTCTGATTTAAAGGCCAGCCAAAGGAGTGAATCACTTTTCCGGGCTGGTGTTTTTCTGGTTTAACTTGCCAAACTTCTTTAATGCCTATGCCGTATGTTTGCGGTTGAACGTCTTGTCTTAAATTAAAACGATTCATCAAGTTTTGACTAAGTTGTCCCCGGCAACCTTCAGCAAAAAGGGTCTGTTTTGCAAGTAAATGCATACCAGGTTGGTAATTAGCAGTCTTATTACCTTGCTTATCTATGCCAACCTCACCAGTAGCAACACCAATAACTTCTCCTTGAGGATTATAAAGGATGTCAGCTGCGGGAAATCCGGGATAGATTTCACATCCTAGTTCTTCAGCCTTTTTGGCTAAAAATTGACATAATTCACCTAAACTAATAATAAAATTACCATCATTATGCATCTGCGGTGGTTTTGGGAAACGGATAGCTTTTTTTGCAGTAAAAAGATAAAAAGTATCTTCTTTAACTGGGGTATTAAGAGGAGCCTCTTGCCAATTATCTGGTAATAACTCTTTTAGGCTTCTAGGCTCAAGAATGGCACCTGAAATAATATGAGCACCTATCTGGGCTCCTTTTTCTAAAATACAAACACTTATGTCAGTGTTAGCGAGAGCAGCTAATTGTTTTAATTTAATGGCAGCACTTAAGCCTGACGGACCTCCGCCGACAATAATAACATCGTATTCCATTATTTCACGTTCCACGCTGAATTCCTTCTTAAGGCAAAAAAGAAATGATCGCTTGTCTATTAAATAAGATCAAGTTTTAATGATTTAGGAAGTTAAATTGGAAAGGGAGGATGTGCGCCTCTATGGCGCACAGAATAGTTAAGAACAATTACCATTAATTACACAATTTTTAAGATCAGTCGCAAACTTAAAGTTATTGTTTTGATCATAAGTCACTTCCCAATTAAAAACACCACCAATCAGGCCATAAGCACGAGGAGGCACATAAGTGTCACAACTTGTGCTGCCTACTGTCGCTGTTTTTAAACATTGAATAGCTCGCTTAATAGTACTTGTTGGCGTTACAGGCGAGCCATCACTAGCGCCACTTGCATTCGGTGCTGGATAACCGATTACAACTTGACTAGGTTTTAAGTAACTAATATAAGGTTGAAAGCCAGTAGCACGACCATTAACAGTAGCAGGCCAATTTTCAAGTAAATCAGTAGCCATAGCGACGCTGAAATTTGGAGAGCTAGTTGGTGTAGGGCCATAGCAAACTAAATCAATGCCAAATGCACAACCAGTATTATATAATTGAATCCCTACCCACGCTAAAGAATTGTGAGTTTGCATAATTAAGGAAGCATAATTTCCCCAAGTAGCATCAAAACCACTCGTTGCTGCAACATTAGCCACTTGCGGTGTTAAAGTGATTAATAAAGAGGGTTTTTGCTGATACATGGTGTTGATAATGCTAGCTAACACAGCAATATCACCTTGTGGTTGAGAGAAGGTGCCACCCGCATTTATTCCATGTTCAATATCAATATCAAATCCATCAAAACCATATTGTGTTATTAATCCATTTAATGAATTGATAAACGTTTGTTGAAAGGCTTGTGGTGAAGAAGCAGCACTTAGAACTTGATGAAAATCAACGCTGGTATTTGGAATACTTGTTAAAGCCCCACCTAAAGAAAGAATAGCTTTAATGCCGGCATTATGCAGAGATTGAATATATTCTTTTGTAACTGTATCAAAGGCAGGAACAATAACACCAGGAGTGGATGTACTAAATACACCAAAGGCAATCATGGCATGGGTATAACCAGCACTTGCTAACGCTTGAGCAGTAGGTGGTGTTTTCCAACCAGGTATATAGGTAATTAGTCTACCTCCAGTTGGATCTGTGTTTTTGGTGAACGTAATCGTTTCAATGGCATTGGCTGTTGCAGTCAATGGCTGTGGTGAAAAAGAAACTGAGTAGCCAGGAACATTTTCAGCTGACACTGTGTAAATAGCGCCTTGCGTTAAATTAATTACTTTAGAGCCAGAACCATTAGTTAAGCTAATAACTTGCGCAATGGGCCCCGTATTATCATTGGGTGTTAGTGTTACTCTTAATGAAGTAAGTGTGATTGGTGCATTACGTACATTAATAGTAACAGCTGCTTGTGCAACTTGCACACAACGATAAGTTAAATTAACAATTGGCGGTGTTGTTGCATTAGCTATAGCGCTAGTAGGTGCAAATGTAGGCGTACAATTATAATTGTTATAATTGATTGGTGCTGTAGAGAAGCGATACGTACGGCCATTTTTTAATTGCGAAGCAGTGCTTGTAGAATTCCAAGTTACTGCTTGAGAAACTGAAGTATTCGTTGAAGTGTCTGTAAGTAAAACACTCGGATTAGCAGTATAGCCAGTTAACTCTGCTGGCAAGGTTTGTACTCTAAAGCTAATCTTACCCACATTTTGCACTAAAGTATAAGTGATTGTAGAAGTAACTGTTTGATCAGCAGAAAGTTGTATGGTACTTGGTACAGCACTGCCCTGATAAGTACTACCGGTCGTATCTGCTACATTTTCAGGTGAAATAGTATAATTTCCTGTCGCTAAATCAGTGACATCTAACGTTGCTCCCCAACCTAATTGTACATCTCGTACATTTTGACCATTCATCGTAATGTGAACAAGTGCATAATTCTGGGTGACATTTGTCGGTTTTGTAGAGCTATTCTTCAAACGAATTGTACCTGTGCTAGGTGCAGTTTGTAGGTAAACATTAGCAGTGCCTTCAATATGATCTTCAGACGGAACACCATATTTAATTTGGATAGAACTACCTGCAGGTAACATTGTTGTTGTACCAGGATAGGTAGGAAAATGAAGATTAAGTGTTGCCAAAAAATTATTATCAGATTGTGGCTGAGAAGTGATATTTAAATTATTATCCGGATAGGGCAGTGGCGCAAAATCACCCCAGAAGGCTGTATTTACAGCCGTTTTACTTTTAAATGTAATACTTGCATTTTGAAAGTCAACGGGTTTTCCGCAATTATTTGTTAATTTTAGAGTAACTTGTTTCCAATGTTGGGTACCTGAAGATGAAAATTGTGCGGTAACGCAGGTTGTTGGTTGGGCGATCGTTAGTGCTTTAGAAGAGATAGCAGCAGAAGCTGAAAAAGAAATTAAAGCACTTAACCCATATAAAAGATATTTCATTAAAAACTCCTTTCTTGAGTTAATTAAGATTTATTAGATGAGACAGCAAGCTATAAATTAAACTTAACTTTTTAGGCCTAAAACTTATTAATCCTAAACTTAAATTTCGATATTAAATCATGAACTATTTGAGAGAGTAGTATGTTTACCGTTTTTTTAATAATTTCATTTTTGTAATATCTTACTAATAAAAAAAAATAAGAGTTGTTTAAAAAGTTAGTTTTGTTTGTCTGATAAATTAGACAAAAGTTAGTATTTATCAAGAAAAATAACCTGTCAACCAAGCATTTTTTGATGATTGGAATTAATTTTCGTTAGTAAAAGGCTAAGAACATGAGTTATATAAAGTTTTGTTAATTTAAATTTAATTAATTTTAACAAATCCTTACAGTTAGGTTACTTTGAGGCTTAATAAACTTAAGCCTCGAGAAATATATTATAATGATAAGCTTTCTAACTAAATCCTTCTAGGACAATCTTGCCTACGGAACGTTCACTTTCGATTAAAGAGTGTGCACGACGTAAATTAGTAGCATTAATAACACCAAATTGCTCGTTAAGTGTTGTTTTAATTAAATCTTTTTCAACTAGTCGCGCAGCTTCGTTTAAAATTTCATGTTGTTTAATTAAATCAGCAGTCATAAACAGTGATCGAGTGAACATAAGTTCCCAATGAATGGAAATACTTTTTAATTTGAAAGCTTTAAAATCCAATTGCATAGGATCATCAATAAGGGCAAATTTACCTTGTGGTTTGAGGCAGTTTATTAAATCTAAACCATGGTGATCTGTATGAGTTAAGCTAATAACATAATCGACCTCATTTATTCCAGCGTTAGTTAACTGAGGTTTAATGGGTTGATTATGATTTAAAATATGATGAGCGCCATTATTTTTCACCCAAGTTTGGGATTCAGGCCTGGAAGCAGTACCTATAATGGTTAAAGAAGTTAACTGCCGAGCCAATTGAGTTAAGATAGAGCCTACACCACCAGCGGCACCAGTAATAAGAAGGGTTGATTTTTCATTATTTTGAACATTTAAACGATCAAATAATAATTCCCAAGCAGTGAGCGTTGTTAAAGGTAAGGCAGCAGCTTGGCTATATGAAAGAGTCTTAGGTTTAAAGCCTACAATTCGTTCATCAACTAAATGATATTCACTATTACAACCTTGACGATTAATAGCACCTGCATACCAAACTTCATCACCTGGCTTAAATAAAGCAACTTGATCACCAACTTCTTTCACAATACCTACTGCATCCCAGCCGGGAATTTGATATTGACCATCTTTAGGTGGAACCATATAAGCGCGGGCTTTACAATCAACAGGGTTCACCGCAATGGCTTTTATTTCTACTAATAAATCATGTCCTTGCGCTTTAGGTATAGGTAAATCTATATCCTCTAAAACATCAGGTGCACCAGCTGTTTTGTATCCAATTGCTTTCATAGGTAAATCTTCCTTTATTTTGCAAGTTAGCATAGCTTGTAAAGCGATGACTAAGCTAGTCTTTAAATTCAGCTTATACTTAAAGTAATAAGTCAGGTATAAGAGACAAAAACGCTTTATATCTGTTAAACAAAAAATATAAGATACTTAGCCTATATACCAGATTAACACTAACGGCTTGTTTGATATAAGACAAAGATAGTTTATAGCTTGTGTATGGATTCTATTTAAGTAGATAACGCTTAGGAGACTAAATATGAAAGCGATATGGGCTGTCACAATGTTACTAAGTGTTATTGCAACTACTTATGCTGCTACAAGTTATAAGCCTATGACCATTAATCTTAAGCCGACAGATACTCAATTTCAAGTTATATTACCTGCTAATCCAACGACAGGTTATCAATGGACTTTGCATAACTACGATAGATCATTATTGCGTTTGGTTTCTAATCAATTTAATCCACCTAACTCAAAGCTAATGGGTGCAGGCGGCCAAACTGTTTTCACTTTTGAAATAATACATGGTGCCGTAACCCCCGGTGTTACCTCTCTTGTTTTTAGCTATGCAAGATCTTGGGAAAATCAGGGAGGGACGTCCCAAACCGTGACTGTTCGCTTTCGAGATACGCCCGTTAGTGCGCAATAGCTTTTTTACTGAAATACAATGATAAATAGATGATAAATTAAACCGATACTAATTTAATCTATAAATAATTATCTACTTTTGATTTTCTTTTACGAAACGGTAAATAGCGAGGTTCCCAAAATAAATCATTAACTATTTTTTCTAGATCAGCTTCTTGATTTTGCTCAGCTAAATTTTCTTCAATAGCCTCTCTAGCTACTGCCACGGCAATATATTTTGCAACAGTTTGTGCGTCATCTAATGAAGGGAGAAGGGGTAGAAAGCTATCTTTTCTACTAGGGGCAAACTCGCTTAACGCTTGTGCTGCTGCCCAAATCATCCTTTTTGAAAGGCGACTGGCTTGAACTGCTAAGACACCTAAGCCAATTCCGGGAAAGACCAAGGCATTATTGCATTGGGCAATTTCAACTAGGCGATTTTGATATTCAACTGCTGGAAAAGCAGTTCCTGTTGCAATAAGTGCTTTCCCTTGACTCCAGTTTAAAATATCCGCTGGTTGTGCTTCACATTTATCGTCAGGATTAGAAAGTGGAAAAATAATAGGCCGCTCGCAATTATTAGTCATGATCTCAATAATATCTTGCGAAAAAGCGCCGGGCTGGGCCGAACAACCAATTAATATAGATGGTTTAACATGGCGAATGGTATCTGTTAAAGAAGGGTATTGTTTTTCGTTAATAGCCCAATCAGCAATATCGTTAAGTTTGCGAGCGTAAGGTTTCTGAGCATTTGTAAGCTCTAAATCATGCTCCATCAACAGACCTTGGCGATCAATTAACCAAAAACTAGCGTAAGCTTCTTCTGGCTCTATACCAAGTCTCACAAAGGCATCAACAATTTGGTCACTAATCCCTGTACCTGCGGAACCAGCGCCAAAAACAACGATACGATGTTCATGGATTTTCTTGCCAGTCACCTCACAAGCTGCAAGTAAAGCGGCTAATGTAACAGCCCCAGTTCCTTGAATATCATCATTAAAGGTACATAGTTCATTTTTAAACCGATCTAAGATGCGCCTTGCATTGCCACGGCCAAAGTCTTCCCAATGTAAAAAAGCATTAGGAAAGTTTTTGTGCACAGTTTTAACAAACGTTTCGATAAATGCATCATATTGTTCGGCATTAATCCTTGGATGTCTGCAACCTAGATAAAAAGGATCGCTAAGTAATTCAGTATTATTTGTCCCCACATCTAAAAAGACAGGTAGAGTACGCGTCGGGTTAATGCCGCCGCATAAGCTGTAAACCATCAGTTTTGCGACTGGTATATCCATGCCACCAATGCCTTGATCACCGATGCCAAGGACGCCTTCGCCATCGGTAACAACAATAACATCAATTTCAGGATTAGATCGGTTGCCAATAATTTCTTCAATTTGATTTTTATCCGAGTGGGCTATATATAACCCTCTTGGTTGACGATATTCATGACTAAAACGTTTTACAGCTGTACCGACAATGGGGGTATAAATGGTTGGCAACATTTCAGCTAAATGACGGCTAACCAGTTTATAAAATAAAATTTGATTTTTATCATGTAAATTATTGAGATAAATATTTTGTTGTAAGCTCGTTTTATAGCTTGAAAATTGCAAATAAGCACGTTTAACTTGTTCTTCTAATGTTTCAACCCGATGCGGTAATTTTCCTAGTAAGCCAAATTCTCGTCTTTCATCAAACGTAAAAGCAGTGCTTTTATTTAATTGCGGCAAGGTTAATAGCGCTTTACCATTGATGGATGTTTCAAGATATAGTTCACCTGTTCCTTCATCCCGAGAAATATCAAAATCTAACATAATTATTATCTTTAAAATAAATTGCTAAAATAGCCAATTGGTACAATTAATTCAATTAATGTGGCTTACAAAAATAATCAAGAACCGCACATGGCAGAACGAGGTAACTAATGTTAACATCTTTAATTTTATAACCACGAGGTTAATATGGTTAAACGTTTAATAGGATGCCTTATGATGCTTTTTTTAACAAGCTGTATGGCTCATGATGAAGAATATTATCGTAATAATCCACGCGTATTGCAAGCAGCACTTAAAGAATGTCCTAATAAACAGCCTTCTATAAGCTGTGACAAACTTAATGATATCGCTCAGGATATGAATCGTTTTGCTTTTGAATTACAGGTAAATCCACAACGATTTGGCCAAAAAATCTTAAGTTTACAAATGCAATTAGCAAACATACAAAATGAATTAGAGAATAATCCAAAGCAATCTGCTTTAAAAGAAAAGATAGATCAAGATAAACACGAATTAAAAACGCGTCTAGCTGTAGTAAAGTGGTTAGAATCACCTGAGAGTAGACCATGAGAATTTTAATAAGTAATGATGATGGAGTATATGCACCTGGAATTCGTGCATTAGCTCACGAAATGGCTAAAATTGCAGACATTGACGTTGTGGCGCCTGATAGAAACCAAAGTGGCTCTAGTAACTCCTTAACGTTAACGAAGCCTGTGCATGTAGCTAAGCTTGAGAATGGTTTTTATAGTGTAGAAGGTACGCCTACAGATTGTGTGCATTTAGCTTTAACAGGGCTCCTAGATAATGTTGCAGATATTGTCATTTCTGGCATTAACGATGGTGCTAATTTAGGAGATGATACGCTTTATTCAGGCACAGTCGCTGCTGCAGTTGAAGGACGTTATTTAGGTTTCCCTGCACTCGCTTTTTCAATGGTAGGCGATAATATTAAGCATTTTGATACTGCTGCGATTATTGCGCGCAAATTAGTCTCTAAAATGCGGCCTAAAATGTTACCTATACAAACTATATTAAATGTTAATGTGCCTGATTTACCGTTAAATAAAATTAAAGGATTTCAAGTGACTCGGCTAGGCACACGTCATGGCGCAGAGCCTATAGTTAAAGATGTTGATCCCCGCGGTCGTCCGATTTATTGGATTGGACCTCCAGGGATAGAAGCTGACGCGGGCCCTGGGACAGATTTTTATGCCGTTAGCCAAAATTATGTGTCAATTACTCCACTTCATTTAGATATGACCCACCTTAAAGTATTTAAAGAATTAACGACCTGGGTAGATAAAATTGAGCTGACCTAGTTTGGTAGAGAGATAGAATAGTGACGAAAGTAAACGAGTATTATTAATTTAGGATAAATGACTTAATTGCTTAAGTTAATTTAGTTTTCAAGGAGATTATGCGGAAATTTTTTTATTTATTGCTACTTTCAACGTTAGTAGGTTGCCATGAACAAAATTACGTAGCGCCTGTCGAAGAGTTAAAATGGCATTCATACCTAGGCCGACCTGCAAAACATGTTGTTCGCCCTGAAGAAACTATTTATGCAATAGCTTTTCGCTATGATTTAGATTTTCGTGAACTATTAAGGTATAACAACTTAACAAAATCGCGGCTGTATGTTGGGCAAGTATTACAAATACCACATTACAGCTCTAGACGTTTATCTTGGCAACCTGAATCTAGTTATATTAACAAGCCTTTAACTCACCAAAAAATGCCTTTTAAAGCTACAGGACATTGGTTTTGGCCAGCACACGGTAAGATTGTTAGTAATTTTAATCCTAATTTTGGTAAAAAAGGCATAAATATTGCTGGTAAAAAAGGTGGAGTGGTTTATGCAGCCTCTTCAGGCATTGTGGCTTATGCTGGAAATGGTCTAGCAGGTTATGGAAATTTGATTATAATTAAACATGGTGATCAATTCCTTACCGCATATGGAAATAATTCGCATAATCGCGTGAAAGAGGGCCAAATTGTTAAAGCTGGCCAGATTATTGCCGACATGGGTATTGTGGATAGGAAATTTTGGGGGGTTCACTTTGAAATTAGAAAAGCAGGGCAACCAGTTAATCCGACTGAATTTTTGCCGCAGTTATAATTTAAGAATTATTTAAAATTTATATAAATTAAGTTTCAAAGTAAGCCAATTTCTCAGAACTGAATTCAACACAAAGGTGAAATCATGCAGGCAGATAATGATTCAATTAAAGAATCTGAATTACCAGATGAAGAATGGAATGAGCCAGCCGACGACCTAATTGCCTCTGATGATATAAGTCTTGATATTGAAATTGAGCCTGTTGAGTTTGAACCTGATTTTTCAGACGAAGAAGCGTTTCCAACGTTTCAGCGTGGCCGCCAAGCAAGTAAGATAATGGATGCGACACAACTGTATTTAAGTGAAATCGGTTTCTCACCGCTCCTTTCAGCTGAGGAAGAAGTTCATTACGCTAAATTAGCGTTAAAAGGAGATGTTGATGCTCGAAAAAAGATGATCGAGTCAAATTTACGTTTAGTCGTTAAAATTGCTAGGCGTTATTTAAATCGCGGCCTTCCACTTTTAGATTTAATAGAAGAAGGCAACCTTGGCCTTATGAAATCAGTAGAAAAATTTGACCCTAATCGCGGTTTTCGTTTTTCTACCTATGCCACTTGGTGGATTAGACAAACAATTGAGCGTGCTATTATGAATCAAACACGCACAATACGTTTGCCAATTCATGTGGTTAAAGAGCTCAATGTTTATTTGCGTGCTGCAAGGCATTTAACCCAAAAATTAGATCATGAACCTTCACCTGAGGAGATTGCTGACTTAGTTGATAGACCATTAGAAGACGTACAAAAACTTTTAGGCTTAAATGACAAAGTGACATCAATTGATACACCTATTGGTTATGATGAAAATAAATCTCTTCTAGATACTATTCCTGACGAAAATAGTATGAATCCGGCAGAGTTATTAACTGATGAGGATTTGCGAGTACATATTGAGTCTTTACTAGATAAACTAACAGAAAACCAACAACAAGTGATAGCAAGACGCTTTGGTCTGCGTGGTTTTGAGAAAGCAACCTTAGAAGATGTCGGTAAAGAAATTGATTTAACAAGAGAACGAGTTAGGCAAATTCAAGTGGAAGCTTTAAAAACATTAAGAGGTTTATTAGAGCGGGTTGGTTTAACGCAGGAAGATTTATTCTGATTTAGCTGTGCTATAGCTAATCAGTTAAGTTGCCAGTTACACAGGTAACTTATAAATATAAATTTAGCACATTAACAAAATAAATTCGTAACATAAACAAGTTTCGAATTTTACCTTGGCCTAGAGTTATTTCGATTATTTTATAAAAAACAAGAAGCTAATACTATAAATCCTTATCACTGGAAATAGGATAAATTAATAGCTTACCTTATCTAATAATTAGAGATTCTAATTAAATATATATGTAGAATTACTATACTTAATTTATGGCAAACTTTAAATCTCATGTGAATTATGAAGAGAGTAACTTTTGATAACCTTCTGAAAGCTGTTAATGACGCCTATAATTTGAAAGAAGTGGCTGAAAGGCTAAGGACTTCTACAGCAGGAGTTTCTGCACTGTTTTGCCTTTTAGGGAAGGGTAGAGAAGAATTAGCTAACTTAGATAAGAAATCGGAAACAAAAATACGGGAGCGTTTTTTAGATAATAACCTATTTGATTATTTATTAAAAAGAAGAGATTTAAGAGCATTAAATAAAGAAGATAAAAAAAGACTCTTAAATTTTAATGTGTCTACTTTAGCGGCAATATTTTCATGTGACTTTGATAAATTCAAGCAAGAGTTAGAAGATAAGGGAGTAAACCCTAAGGATATGTACGGAGGGAGATTAAGCCCAGAAGATTATTTAGAAGCTCAACAATTTATTGAAAGGGTAAGAAGCTTGCGTGGAATAAGACCAATATCTCATCAGGACAGAAACTCTCAACAAAGTTACTCCCCAATCCACCCCTCTACAAATTTATCCCAACCTCCTTTTACTGAATTATTTATAGATCAATTAGATACTTTAGAAAATAAATTGGCTTTTTTACTGAGCCGTTTGCTGGAGATAGATTTGAATGATTATGACTCGTTAAACTATTGGCTTGAGGATGTGTCTAAAATTGTGCAGACTATTATGGCAAGAAATTCAAATAAAGCAGATGCACTTCGTGATATCAGGGCAACACTCAGTATATCCCATGTTCCTAACACCTATACGCAACAATTATTATCAAAGATTGCTAGTAATTTAAACAACCCTCAGCTAAATATCTTATGTAATGGATATAATTACCATAGTCATCAAAATTATTCATCTAACTTGCCTTACTCTGAAACTACATCTGTTTTATCAATGAGACAAGCCAACTTAGAGGGAGCAATAGACTTAGAAAAAATGACAGAAAGAGCACCTAAAGCCAGACGAGTTAATTCCTTTTTTGTAACGCCACTAGAGGATAATCTTTTACACACAAAGCTTGAAGAATTTGCTGATAGATTTTTTACTATTGATTTTACAGAAGAAAATTCCGTTGATAACTTGTCAATTTGGCTTAATGATTTAGAAACTTACTTACAATCCTTTGAAATCCTAGAAGGAAAATTAGAGATAGAAACATTAGCACAGGCTTTACCAGTAAGCTTTAATGAACCTGAAATTAGAAGTCAATTCCTTGCCCTAAATTCTATAAATGGTCCCTACTTCAATTTACTAATAAAAGCCATAAAATCTAAATATCCTGATTCTACCTATTTCTCACCGCGGGGCTAATGTGATGCAAAATCACTCAATATATAATGTCTCTTTTACCCTATATCTCTTTATCTTATTTGAATAAAATTAGTTTAAGAAATATAACTAGCTACAATTTAGCAATATCTAATCCTCGCCAACAAGCTGAGTAATCTTGCTGCCTGGCAGGATGCAAATATGCCTTTTCACTAATTAACCAAGGCTGAGATGTTTCAAACATAAAAGCAAGGGTATTTTCATAGCGAGTAGGCTTTTGCTCTTCATGAATCATATTTTTATAAGTTTCACTATCAGGGCCATGAGCTGTCATACAATTATGAATACTAATGCCTCCAGGTAGAAAACCATCTTTTTTAGCATCGTATTCGCCTTGAATTAAGCCCATTAATTCGCTCATGATATTGCGATGAAAATAAGGTGGTCTAAAAGTATGTTCTGCAACCATCCAGCGTGGAGGAAAAATTACAAAATCTAAATTAGCAATGCCACTACTACTACTTTCAGACGTTAATACAGTAAAAATAGAAGGATCTGGGTGATCAAAACTGACAGTGTTAATAGTGTTAAATAAAGATAAATCATAGCTATAAGGTGCATAATTACCATGCCAGGCTACTACATTAAGTGGTGAATAATTACTTCGACAAAGCCATAAATGCTGAGCTGACTTACAAATCAGAACAACTGGCTGATTAAGGTCTTCAAAGGCGGCAACGGGATAAAGAAAATGACGTGGATTAGCTAAGCCATTAGAGCCAATAATCCCTAAAGAAGGAAGTGTTAAGGGTTGTGCTAAATTTTCAGCTAAATAGCCACAGGCTAAATCATCTTTTAATTCCACTTTAAATTTAACACCACGTGGGATTACGGCAATTTGTCCAGGACCTATCTCTAAACGACCAAATTCGGTAAATAATGTAATATTACCTTGATATGGTACAAACAACATTTCGCCATCATAATTGCTAAAATAACGATTTGTCATAGATTGAGTACATTGATAAAGATAAGTATTTACAAGTTGATTACCGGCAATAAAGAATAAGCTATTTACAAAATCTACTTCGGTAGTAGGTATAGGTAGTGGTAACCAGCGATAGGGATTAGGGGGCTGTAAGGCAATAAATTTTAATGCTGGTTCATGATGGTAACTGTAATCACCTTGGGTCACAGAGGGTGCGGTGCGATATAGCCAGCTGTGTAAGTTAAGATGACGAGGTCTTGTAAAAGCGCTACCACTAAGTTGTTCAGCATAAAGACCATAAGCACATTGCTGTGGGGAATTTTGATTTTGGGGTAAGGCTCCAGCAATTGCTTCTGTTTGATGATAATTACCAAATCCTGCTAACACACCTTTCTCCTTATAAATAATTATAATTTAATGTATTCCCGTAATTTGCTAATAGTTGCATTCTAAGTCACTTTATACAAGCCTTTCAAAGTTATAAACGAATTAAATTATTCTTTATTTCTTAACACTATAGTTAGTGTCTGACATTCTTTTTAAGGTCATGACAGGATATAATTTAACATTTATCATTGAGTAGATAGAGGTAGGTTATGGCAGGTCATAGTAAATGGGCAAATATTAAATTTAGAAAAGGTGTCCAAGATGCAAAACGGGGAAAAATTTTTACCAAATTAATCCGAGAAATTACTGTTTCAGCTCGGATGGGTGGGGCTGATGAAACCAGCAATCCAAGGTTAAGGGATGCTATCGTTAAAGCTCTCAAAGCTAATATGAAGCGTGATACAATCGATAATGCTATTAAGCGTGGGGCCGGAGGCTTTGAGGGCGATAATATGATGCAAATGCGTTATGAAGGTTATGGTCCTGGCGGTGTAGCCATTTTAGTGGATTGTTTATCTGATAATAAAAATCGTACCGTCTCTGAAGTGCGTCATGCGTTTACTAAACATGGTGGTAATCTAGGTACGGATGGCTCTGTTTCATATTTATTTACAAAACAAGGCGAAATTCTACTTGCTGCTGGTCAACCAGAAGATAAGGTCATGGAAGTTGCTATTGAGGCAGGTGCTGAAGATGTTACTTCCGAAGAAGGACAGATTGAAATTATTACGGCTGCTGAAAATTATCATAATATTTTGCAGGCATTACAAGATTCAAACTTTGAAATTGAGCAATCTCATATCACCATGCGTGCTCAAACGACCGTAAAGCTTGATCAAGAAACAGCAGAATCATTAGTTAAGTTAATAGATATGCTGGAAGATTTGGATGATGTGCAAGAAGTACATAGTAATGCTGAGCTCCCTGAGTCACTATTCGAATCGGCCCATTAATGAGTGTTATATTAGGCATTGATCCTGGCTCCCGGGTAACAGGCTATGGTGTTATTAAGGAAGAGAAGCGTAATATACATTATCTTGATAGTGGATGTATTCGTACATCGGACGGAGATTTAAGTGGTCGACTCTTACAAATATTTGATGGTATTTGTCAAATCATGGATGATTTTAACCCTGATGAAGTAGCTATTGAAGAAGTTTTTATGCATCAAAATCCGAATGCTGCTTTAAAATTAGGTCATGCTCGTGGCGCAGCATTAGTTGCAGCTGCATCTCATCGTATTCAAGTTAGTGAATACTCAGCTAGAGAAGTAAAGCAATCTATAGTCGGCTATGGCGCAGCTGAAAAAGATCAAGTTAATCATATGGTTGTGCGGTTACTGATGTTAAATCGTCCGCCCCAGAAAGATGCGGCTGATGCATTAGCTATTGCAATTTGTCACAGCCATATGCGAAACAATATTAATAAGCAATTAGGCTTAAGGAAGCGAAGATGATTGGTTGGTTACAGGGTAAGATTATTGATAAACAACAGCCAGGAAAGCTAGTAATAAATGTTCAAGGAGTAGGATATGATGTTGAAACATCCCTGCAAACTTTTTTTAAACTGGAGGGTGGTAATGATGCTGTAAGTTTGCATATCCACACCGTTGTTCGTGAAGATGCCTTTTTATTATACGGTTTTTTAGATAAGTTAGAACGATCAGTATTTAGAGCTTTAATTAAAATAAATGGTGTAGGCCCACGGGTGGCTATAGGAATACTTTCTAGTGTTACCCCTTTAGAGCTTATTCAATCAATTAGTCAAAATAATATTAATTTTTTAACTAAATTGCCTGGAATAGGTAAAAAAACTGCCGAGCGTCTTATTATTGAAATGAAAGATATTGTGAATCAGTTAGCCCAAAATGAAGCATTTGCAATGCCAGATCAAAATATATTAGGTAGTCAGCAGGAACAACATGAAGCAATTTGTGCTTTAGAAGCTCTAGGTTATAAATTCCAGGAAGCAACAAGGATAGTTAAGAAATTAGATGATGGTAAAAAAACGTGCGAACAACTAATTAGAGAGGCATTAAGACATTTAGCTAGCCATAGCATATAGATATAAATTATTCCAGGGTTACTTCGTAACGCTAAGTCATATTGGAAATTATTTAACTATATCTTTCTTGATCTAAATCGCTATTTTTATTAGGTAAGTTAATTGGAAAATAGACGCGCACAATAAGGCCTGTGCCTTCTTTAGGCGAATCTAATTCAACACGAGCACCATGTAAATCACAAATTTGCCTAACGATAGCTAAACCTAAACCACTACCTGTTGTTTTATTACCAAGCACTCTAAAGAAACGTTCAAATACTCGACTTTGTAATTCACTAGGAATACCGGGGCCATTATCTTGAACCTGTAAAACAAGTTCTTCATCTTGCAGATAAACTTTAACTAAAACTTTACCAGCTTCCTTACAGTAGCGAATAGCATTATCGACAAGGTTACGAATTAAAATACTAAGCGCCGTTGGATTTCCCTCAAACTTTGGTAGGTATTCGTCATGCTCAAATTCTAATTCAATTTGTTTTTCTACCGCGCTAGGTGCTAGCATAGCTAAAATTTCACGGGTTATCTTAACCAAATTAACTTCATCAATGTCATTAATACTTGCTGCTTCAGGAACTAATTTACTCATGGTTAATAATTGTTGAACAATATGCGTGCTGCGATTAACACTCGCAATTAGTTTTTGTAAAGCTTGATTCTTTTCTTCAATATCGTTTATGTTTAAGGCAACTTGCGCTTGCGTTTTAAGCGCTGCTAAGGGCGTACGCAACTCATGTGCTGCATCAGCTGCAAAGCGTTTTTCCCTCTCAAAGCCTTCTTGTAAACGAAAAAATAACTTATTTAATTCATCTATAACAGGTTTGATTTCTTCTGGCACTTCCTGTAAATCGACTGGCTCTAAATGAGTAGGCGCTCGATTGGCTACCTCTTGGGCAACTCTATCTAAACTATCTAAACCGCGGCCAATAATAATCCAAATTAATAAGCCAGAAAGAGGAAAAGTAAGTAGCATAATATAAAGATCATCTTGAGCAATGCGATGACCTAACTCATTACGGGTATCGTAGCGCTCCGCAATGACAGTACGGATACCTGCTTGGGCATTATAAGTTGTAAAAACACGCCATTTTTGATTCGCTATGATTTTATCACTAAAACCATCCGTTTCAGCTGTTAATGGGATTCTAGGTGCAGCTGATGAATGCAACAGTAATTTGCCACCATTGGTCCATACTTGAAAGTTAAATTTGTCTAAATAATTTTTAGGCGGTAAGTCATTTAAAAACCGGCGTTGATAGAAATTTTCAATTTTTTGCGGAATAACTTCTAAATTATCTTGAATTTTAGTAAGTGGACGCTGATGTACATCATCACCAAGTAACGCTTGATAAGATAAGGCTGAAATAGCCATCAAAGTATCTAAGTGTTCTTGAATATCCTTTTGATCCAGATAATAATTACCGATGGCGGTTAAAGTTGTAGTAATTGTAATAGCTAACAATAAATTAATTAATAAAAATTTACGTATAGATGATTTCATCAGGTGTGATGGCTCTCATTCTTTTCTACCATATATCCAACACCTCGAATGGTACGAATAAAATTTGCATTAAGTTTTTTACGTAAATTATGGATATGAACTTCCAGCGCATTACTATCAACATCTTCATCCCAACCATAGATACTTTGCATCAATTGCTCACGTGATAAAACCTGTCCGCTATTTTCAAGGAGTTTTTGTAAAAGCGAAAATTCACGTCTTGGCACATTAACCATGACATCATCAACATAAACAGAGTGAGCAGCTGGGTCAAGAGTAATATTGCGATATTGTAAAATAGAATCTGCACGACCCTGTGATCGTCTAGCTAACGCTCTAACTCGTGCACTTAATTCATTTAAATCAAAAGGTTTAATAATATAATCATCTGCGCCGCTATCTAAACCTTTAACGCGATCTTCAATAGATTCTCTGGCAGTCAAAATGATAACAGGCGTTGTATGGCCCTCACTTCGAATCGATTGTAAAAAGCCTAAACCAGATAATTTGGGTAAACCTAAATCAAGAATAATTAATTCGAATGATTCAGATTTAACAGCTGCCCGTGCAGCTTCCCCATCTTTCAGCCAATCGACAACATAGCCAAACTGAGTTAAACCTGTTTTGACAGCATCCCCAAGTAACTCATCATCTTCAACTAGTAGCAATCTCATCGTTGCTCCTCTGGTTTTAATAAGCTATGAGAAGAGTCCGAAGTCGGTGACTCTTTTTCTTTATCTAGTACATGGCGGGTCAAGTATAAAGCTTGTAAGAAAACAAATATTAGTGTTAAGCCAGCACCACCAAATAATTTAAAATTAACCCATACATTAGTATCGTAATGATAGGCAACATAGATATTAGCCGCGCCCATGAGTATAAAAAATAATGACCATGCATAGTTTAGCCTAGACCAGATTTTGGTAGGCAAACTAATATTGCTATCCATAATTTTTTGAATTAAAGGTTTGGTAGCAAAAACAGGTGATAGAAGAAAAACAAGCGCAGTTAACCAATAAATACCTGTTGGTTTCCATTTTATAAACCAAGGATTATGGAAAAATAAGGTTGCTCCACCTAGCACTAAAATAATAGCCAAGCTAAACAAATGCATTTTTTCATAGCGTTGGTGCTTTAATCTAAACAGAATAACTTGAAATAGAGAGGCAACCATAGCAATAGCTGTAGCAACATAAATGCCAAAGAGCTTATAGCCTATAAAAAAAAGAAATACCGGAAAAAAGTCAAACAGTAATTTCATAGTATTCAACTTAATTAGTTAATTAACCAATTATAACACATCATTTATATATAACTTGCAAGTGTAAGTTTAGATTTTTGTATTAATAATTAAACAATTACTAATATATTAGTTTATTTTTTAAACTTCTGCATAAAAATTTATTAAGTTAAGTAGAAGGATGTCGCATCTCTTTTATTGCAAAATTACCCATCACCAGAGTTTTTGAAAACGGTTAATCTAGAGCCAAGATTAGTCGAAAAAAACTGAAAAAGTACCGTTTTATAAAGTACATGAGCGTTTTTGAAGCTTTTTTCCCATGAGATTGGCTCTTAATAGTCGTTTTCTAGAAAGTCTAATAAAATTTCAGGTTAATAAAATTAGACCGACATTTTTTATTAAAATGGTGCAAGGCTAATCTCTATTAACTATAAGCTTTAACCTATAAATATTTTCTGCCCAGGTTTTAATCTTTTATTATTGATATTTGGATTTAACTTTTCTAATACTGCTATATTAGTATGATGGCGTTTAGCAATCTTACTTAAACTATCACCTGCAAGAATAGTATAAATGCCAGGCGTGGTTTTTTTACGCCAAATAATCAATTGCTCGCCTTTAACTAAGTTTGGCCTTGCTGCAAGCTTATTCCAAGATTTTATATCTTGAACATTGATATCATATTTTTTTTCTAAGCTTTGCCATGTTTCACCCGGCTGAACAATATGAATTACTTTATAAGTCTGTGTGCTTGGGGGTCTATCAGCAATAACATTCATAGAAGGTTTAGGTTCTGCTGTAGGGGCATTACGAGTACTAGGTATTAGTATATACTGCCCTTTCTTTACTCTATCTGACTTGAGTTGGTTAAGCTCACGTATAAGCTTTGCTGTAGTAAAGTAGCGTTTGGCAATGGAGTTTATATTATCGCTTTTTTGTATTTGAAGCCGTGTCCAGCTTACACGTTTATCCTGGGGAAAATTAGCAAGATTTCGATTAAAATCAGCTACCCTACTAGCTGGAATCAATAATTTAAACGGTTGATAAGGTGCTGTTGCCCAACGGTTAAAGCCAGGATTTAATTTTATTAAATCTTTATAAGTAATACCTGCTAATTTTGCAGCATGATTTAAATCTATCTGGCTACCAATATTTACTTCTTCAAAATAGGGCGCATAAGGAATATAGGGTAAGCTAATATGATAACGTTGCGGGTATTTGATAATTTCAGCTAAAGCAAGAAAGCGTGGAACATAAAATCGCGTTTCATTTGGTAGAGGCAAGGACCAAAAGCGTGCACGATATCTTTGTCTGCTATGTTTTATAGCACGCAGAACAGTTCCTTCCCCAGAGTCATAAGCAGCAATAGCTAACACCCAATCACCATGGAAAAAGCGATTTAAATAGGCTAAATAGTTTAATGCAGCATTAGTTGATAAGCCAATACTACGACGGCCATCAAACCACCAGTCTCGTTTTAAACCTAACTCACTGCCTGTTCCAGGCATTAGTTGCCATAAACCTGCAGCGCCTGCTCCAGAGTAAGCAAAAGGATCATAGGCACTTTCAAGCATAGGTATTAGTGCAAGCTCTCCAGGTAACTTTCTCTTTTTAATTTCTGTAACGATATGATAAATGTAAGGCTCAGCCTGGGCAAGTTTTTGAATATAGCCTGGATGAGAAACTAACCAGCGTATCTGTGCTTGTACTTCAGGTTGAGTAACTTCATGGGGCATTGAAAAATGATTACGCAACTCATCCCAAACGGTTGGAATTGAAGCACTTTGAACTGGATTTAAAAGAAAGCAGAATTGTAATAGTAAAATTAGTTTTATTCGAATAGTTCTTTTAGCCTTCAATATTAAAGCCTGTCTCTAGCCAAATGGCCTAACAGTGTACTCGATATAATATAGGTGAGGAATATTTTTTTACGATTTATTCTGACTAAATTTTCAAAATTATGCCTTAATTTAGTTAAAATTGTCCTTACAGTTCCTTATTTGTTTAAAAACCGCAAGGGGATCTTCTGACTTGCAACCATGCATTTTGGCATAGTTTATTACGGGTAGCATATTTATTCGTAAAAAAGGATTAATTTCTCTTTCTAAGGAAATAGTAGAGGGTAATGAACAGGCGTTAGCATTTTTCCCTAATTCCTGTTGAAGCTTTTGAATTACTAAATTTTGAGGCTCTACAGTTGCAGCAAAACGTAAATTTTGTCGTGTATATTCATGCCCGCAGTAAACTTTTGTTTCCCCTGGTAAGGCTTTAAGCAAATTTAAAGAATTAAGTAATTGCTCATAGGTTCCATCAAACACTCGGCCACATCCTGCAGAAAATAGAGTATCACCGCAAAATAAGAGTTGCTTAGTGGTTTCAAAGTAACAGATATGGCTTGAGGTATGGCCAGGGATACTTAATATCTGAAATTGCCAAGGTTCAAGTTCAATTAGATCATTATTTTGTAAGGTATGTTGAACAAAAGGGATTCTAGTGTCCGGCGGTCCATAGACAATAGCGTTAGGGTTAGCAAGACAGAGTTCAGGAACACCTCCAACGTGATCCATATGGTGATGGGTAAGTAAGATGGCTTTAAGAAAGAAGCCAGTTCTTTTTAAATAATCTATAACCGGTTGAGCTTCTCCAGGATCAACACACATAACATTACCTATAGTGTCAATAAGAAGCCAAATATAATTATCTCTAAAAGCTAATAGTGGTGTAACTAACACAACATTCCTTCATAAATTGTAAGTACATCCATTTATAAATATCATGTTATTCAATTAAATAAAATGATTTATTGGGATTAAAAATTTTAGTTAAAAATTCCAGAATTATCTTCATTTCTTGAGCTAGGCTGTAAGGAGGATTTATAATTATTAAGCCAGAACCTATCATTGATGCCTTATTTGGTGCGTTCAACGAAAATTCAATACGTAATTTAGCTCGAGGTCTACTAGCATTAATTTTTTCAATTAAGTGCGCATGCAAACCCCGATTAAGAATAGGGTACCATATACAATAAACCCCCGTTTCGAAGCGATTCATGGCTTTTATGACAACATTTGCAATGTCTTTATACTCTGTTTTAATTTCATAGGAGGGATCGATAAAAATGAGCCCGCGACGCTCTGGTGGGGGCAATAATGATTCTAATGCTGTAATTCCGTTTGTGTGACCAAAGAAAACACGTTTATTAAAGCGTGGTATAGTTTTTAGCTGATTAAATTCTTGAGGATGTAATTCAAGGCAGGTTGCGCGATCTTGTATACGCAAATTTGCCAGGGCTAAAGAGGGTGAACCAGGATAGTAGCGAAGCTTTTTATCTGGATTTAGTGATTCAATTACTCTCTTATACGGTTCAAATAGAGATGGTAAAGTCTTGCGAGCCTCCCAAAGAGGAATAATACCTGTATTAATTTCACCCGTTTTCTTTGCTTTATGATCTTGTAAATCATATAAACCAGAACCAGCGTGGGTTTCTAGATAGAAAAGAGGCTTATCTTTCTGGGTTAAATAATTTAGGATACGGCATAAGGTAAGATGTTTAATTACATCTGCAAAATTTCCGGCATGATAACCATGTTGATAGCTGAGCATAACTTTTTGATTTAGCGAAATTTCTGCAGTATACGGCTTTAACTGCTGCAAATCTACGCAAGTTAATCATAAATTATTTCTACATTTTTTTTCAAAATAAACTATATTGAAAATATAATAACAATTTGATAAAAAATTATACAGATATTAACTGATTCAACTACGTGGAAAAAAAGATGAACTTACCAAGAGAATATGATCGAGAATTTGATGAAGATGCCCATTCTTATTCGGAATTTCCTATAGAAGAGGAAGCAGATTTAGCTCATAAAAAGCGTATACGCAAAATGCTTGAGGATAAGCTAGAGCGTAAACGCTTACGAGAATATATTGATGAATTAGATGGCGAATTTGATTGGGATGACTTAGAAAGCTAACTCTTTCCTTTGTTGTTTATTAGCTTGTAAGGTATTTTGCAGCAAAGTTGCTATAGTCATTGGCCCAACGCCACCAGGTACAGGCGTTATCCAGCCTACCTGAAGGCTTGCCGCATCAAAGTTAATATCACCTCTTAATTTACCATTATCTAGCCTATGTATGCCTACATCGATTACAACTTGCGATTTACTTAACCAATGAGGCTCAATCAAATCACATACACCTGTAGCGACCACAATAATATCGGCTAATTTAACGTGCGGTTCTAAATCAGTGGTAAAGCGATGACAAACCGTTACGGTAGCGCCTGCAAGTAAAAACTCTAAAGCCATAGGGCGGCCAACAATATTTGATGAGCCTATTACAACAGCATTTTTGCCACGTAGAGGAATATCATAAAAATCAAGTAGCTGAATAATACCAAAAGGTGTGCATGGCCTCAGAAGAGGAATACGTTGCGCTAAACGACCAACATTATAGGGATGAAAACCATCAACATCTTTAGAGGGGGCAATACATTCAATAATACGATCACTATCTATAGTCGTTGGTAAGGGAAATTGGACTAATATGCCATCAATATTGTTATTAAGATTCAATTCTTGGATTAAATCGACTAATTTTTCTTCTTTGGTACTTCCAGGAAGATTGAAAGCAACTGAGGTAATACCAGCTTCTTCGCAAGCCCGCCTCTTATTGGTTACATAAATTTCAGATGCTGGATCATCGCCAACTAAAATAACTGCTAAAGCTGGAGGAGTAATACCAGCCTTTTTTCTTGCTGATATTTCTTGTGCTACATCTGTCCTTAATTTTGATGCTAGTTGCCTACCATTTAAAAGAATCGCTTTCATATTAATCTACTTAATTAAGGTATAAGAATTATGTAGCACTAAGTGCTTTGATGCAATTTATAAGTGATTAGATTTATTCAGAAACTGCTATTGAAGGCCAATTTTCAACAGACATCGATTCCTCACTGGCCATTCCCGAAGAAGTCTATTTGATTTGAAAAGAGATTTGTAGTGAATTGGTTGAATAACAAGGATATAGATGTTATTTTCCAATAATTTAAATGGATTAGTCCTCGCAGGGAGCGCTGCTTGAAATTAAATTGTCTTGGTGCTGCGATTTTATCATTATCGCTACCTATATCAGTTTTTGGTATGGGAATGGGTGAGATAGAGGTACATTCGTATCTTAATCAGCCCTTTAATGCTGAGATTCCACTTACAGACATCGATGGGATTTCTTTAGATAACATAAGAGTAAATTTAGCATCAGTCGAAGAATATGCACGGATTGGCTTAACTTCTAATGAAATATTATCATTTCTAAGGTTTGCTGTAAAAAAAGATCCTAATGGCCAACCTATTATCGTTATTACTTCTACTGAACGAATTTCAGATCCTTACCTGCAAATTGTAGTTGATTTAACCTGGCCTTCAGGACAGATCTATCGCGCTTATACTATCTTATTAGATCCACCTGGTTATAAAGTTAAAAAGTCTAGGTTAGTAACGGATAGTAAAAAACTTAATATTAATAAAACAGATATTGGCGAACCTGGCGTTGTTGATAAGCCCGTTTATCAAGATATAAATGGTAAAATTAGTAATGAAACGTCGGAAGCAACCTATGGACCTACGTTAGCTAATGAAAGTATTTGGCAGATTGCTCAAAGATATAAAACTGCTGAGACGACCTTGCCACAAGTTGTATTAGCAATTGTTGGAGCAAATTTAGATGCTTTTAAGGAAGGCAATTTAAATGGCTTAAAAGTTGGTGAACGCCTTAAAATTCCTGCTAGTGAGCAGATAGTTCAAATACCTATCCAGTTAGCTGTAGAAGAAGTAGCTGCCCATGATCTGGCTTGGCAAGGTAAGCAAGAAATTAAGCATGTTATCTTTCCTCCTTATATTAATAAGTCTGCTACGACTTCTAAAGTTAAAGTATCAGGTACAATTTATTATGAATCTAAAATTGCGCCCATTCCAAAATTTAATTTAGAGACGACAAGTTTATCCAATGATGCAGCATCCTTACCAGCACCAGAAGTATTCTTTACTGCATCTAATACCGCCATTCCTTCCATCACCCAAAAATCGTCTAAAAAGTTATCTTCACAAAGCAGCGACGTAACTATTAGTGCAGGACTTGGTGTAACTTTGGCTGCAATTGATACTATACGCACAGAAAATTCCTTAATAAAAGATCAGCTAGATAAATTAAAAGCAGATAATAATCGGTTACAGCAGCAAGTGAAGAAACAGCAAAAGGAAATGGCAATTTTACAGGAACAGTTAAAAGTTATTATGCAGGAACGTCAGGGTTTGCATGCACAAACTAGTTCTTTGAATTCATCGGACGGTTTTCCTTGGCTATACTGGTTAATTATGGGTGGAAGTTCCATTGTAATTCTCTATGGGTTGCTTTACTGGCTTTGGCTTAGACGCCGTGAAGAGAAAGAACTCAATGAGGACGCTGAAACGACTATTATTGTTCCTCCTACTGTTAATAATTCTTATCTAAATAGAACAACATTGTCTGAAAATGACCATAGTCAAGCTAATGCTGAAATAACCGATGTAGAAGAATCGACAGAAGCTCCAAAAAATTCAGTGGTAGAGCCCTTAATTGTACAAAAGATGCAAGCAGACTCTCCTACTTTTATTACAGAGGATGAGCCAGTTCAAGTTGTTGAAAATAAGAAGGATAAAGAAAAATTAAAAAACACCCAAAGTGAACCGTTGGACTTAAGTCAACATAATGAAACTATAAAAACTGATCAGATTAATACACCTGTAAGTTTATTAAATAGTACAGACAGAGTCGAAAATGATGAGCCTCAGTCTGTAAATAATCAAATCACTGAAAAGCCACCATCTATTTCTCAAGCACCAGTAACACCGCCAGAATCAGCAAAGGCAGTAAGTATTGATGAAGTAAATAATAGTATAATGGCGGCTAATCCCTCTCAAGCAAGTTTAACAGAAAATAATACGCCTAGTGCAGAAATTAATACTGAACAAGAAAATAATTACTTAGCAAATGAATTAGGATCAGATGCTGAACAAGATTCCTTGATGCCCTCTGATGAACATGGTAATGATATCCAGCAGCCAACAGATTCACATATGCCATATAAGCTGAATAACGAAGGCGATTATGCTGTTGATTTTGAGCCTGGTTTAGATAAATTAATTCAACCTAAACCCAAAAAAATGATACGGGATGAGCAATCTTTAGATTTTGTGATTGATGAGCAAGTAGAAAATCTATTGAAGAATATCAAGCCTAAGGCGGACGCAACATCTGCAAACACTGAAACATCAGTACCTTTAGTAAATGAGGCATCTTTAGATACCAATAACGAGAATTTATCAGATTCTCATGAGACTTTAAATACTGAGCAAATAGGAAGTATAGATCAAATGAAGTCTAAAAATAACGCTGCTGAGAATGCCAATACAGACGATTCCAAATCTGAATCATCATTAGTTAAAAGCCAAGCGGCTTTAAATACCTTACTTTCTCTAGCGGAAACTTATATTGCTATGGAAGATTTTGAATCAGCTGAGCAATCCTTAGAAGAAGTCATAAAGTTTGGTAATGACGAGCAAAAAGCACAAGCGCAAAAGTTATTGGGAAAGTTAAATAAGTAAGCTATAGCATTTCACACTAAATTTCATATTGTGTAACAAGTTTGTTCGACTCCCTCATCTACTCCTAGGTACAATTCCTCGCCCTCACTCCTTTATGCTTTATCTGCAATTTAAGGGAAAAGGCTATAATTTTTCATAAACTCAATTAATTTATTCTATTTGCTAAGATATTCAGTAGTTTAGCGTTTATTCCCTAGACAAATATAGTATGGTGTTATACATTGGCCAATTTTAGTAGGAAATGCGTATGCGTATCGCCTTAGGGGTTGAATACGATGGAAGCCAATATCATGGTTGGCAAGCGCAAACAGGGTTACATACTGTACAACAAGTTATCGAAACAGCAATTAGTCGTATTGCAGATTGTAAGATAAATGTTGTTTGTGCTGGTCGAACAGATACTGGTGTGCATGCAACCAACCAAATTATCCACTTTGATTGTGTAAAAGAGCGGTCAATTCGTTCATGGATTCAAGGGGCTAATTCTTATTTGCCTAAAGATGTTTGTATAAAATGGGGCAAAGAAATGCCTGATAATTTTCATGCACGCTATTCAGCCTTATCACGTCAGTATCGTTATATTATTTATAATTCAGCTATTCGTCCTGCTTTGTTACGTGGCAATGTAACCTGGCAATATCGGCAACTAAATCATGTTCATATGCATGAGGCTAGTCAATATTTATTGGGAGAAAATGATTTTACTTCATTTCGTTCGGTAGAATGCCAATCCAATACGCCTATGCGTAATATTTATCATGTGCAGGTAACAAGACAGGGTGATTTAGTTATTATTGATATTATCGCCAATGCATTTTTGCATCATATGGTAAGAAATATTGCTGGTGTATTAATTGCAGTCGGTTCAGGAAAAAAACCCGTTATTTGGGTGCATGAAGTGTTAAAGGCTACCGATAGACGTTTAGGTGCTGAAACTGCGCCACCCTATGGATTATATCTAGTAAATGTTACTTATCCTAAAGAGTTTGGTATTATAGCTAACGCTTCTAATCCTTTATTCCTGTCGGAGCGTTAAATGCAAAGTTGTAAGACTAGGATTAAAATGTGCGGGATGACGCGCGAAGAAGATATTGTCCATGCAATAGCATTAGGTGTTGATGCTATTGGTTTAATTTTCTATAAAGGAAGTAAACGAGCGATTTCTATTACAGACGCTAAAAGGCTGATTACGCCTTTACCTTTATTTGTTAATATAGTAGCGGTTTTTGTTAATCCACAAGTGGAAGAGGTATGGCAAGTTATACATGAATTACCTATTCAGTGGTTACAATTTCATGGTAATGAATCAGAGGCCTTTTGCAACCAATTTAATTTACCGTATATTAAAGCGCTATCAGTAAAGGATAAAGATAAAGTAACTGAAATGATGAGCTTATATCCAAGTGCATCTGCTTTTCTATTAGATACGCCTTCCCCAAATGCTTATGGTGGCACGGGTATTACATTTGATTGGAATAATATTCCAAAAGAATGTTTAAAACCAATTATTCTAGCTGGTGGATTAACAGCAGCTAATATTAGGCAGGCTATAAGCAAGATATCGCCATTTGCTGTCGATGTGTGTAGTGGTATTGAGCAATCGCCAGGTATAAAAGATCATCATAAAATGATTCAATTTGTTAAAGCATTAAGAGAAAATTATGAATAAAGAACTCCCTGATGAAAAAGGGCATTTTGGTCCTTATGGTGGCATTTTTGTCGCAGATACTCTAATGCATGCCTTGCATGAATTACAAACGGCCTATACGACTTACCGGAATGATGAGAGCTTTTTAGAAGAGTTAAAAGAAGAGTTACGAGATTATGTCGGTCGTCCATCACCTTTGTATCTTGCCAAGCGATTAACCAGCATAGCTCAAGGCGCCAAAATTTATTTAAAAAGGGAAGATCTAAATCATACTGGTGCTCACAAAATAAATAATACGGTAGGGCAGGCGCTATTAGCTAAAAGAATGGGTAAAACACGTATTATTGCTGAGACTGGTGCAGGTCAACATGGCGTTGCTACTGCAACTGTTGCAGCGAAGCTTGGTCTTGAGTGTGTTGTATATATGGGTGCTGAAGATGTTAAGCGACAAGCAGTCAATGTTTATCGGATGAAATTACTCGGTGCCAAAGTTATTCCTGTTACTGCAGGGTCGCAAACATTAAAGGATGCGCTCAATGAAGCAATGCGTGACTGGGTAAGTAACATTGATAATACGTATTATATTATTGGCACTGTTGCAGGACCACATCCTTACCCACAAATGGTAAGAGATTTTCAAGCAATCATTGGCCAAGAAGTACGCCAACAATTTTTAGAAAAAGAAGCTTGCCTCCCGGATGCTTTAGTTGCTTGTGTTGGTGGCGGTTCCAATGCCATGGGCTTATTCTATCCCTTTTTAAATGATGAAAATGTGAAGATATATGGCGTTGAAGCAGGTGGAAAGGGTATTGAGACCGGTCAGCATTCAGCTTCTCTAATTGCTGGCAAGCCAGGTGTATTGCATGGCAACCGTACCTATCTACTTTGTGATGAATATGGGCAGGTTAGAGATACACATTCTGTATCTGCAGGCCTTGATTACCCTGGTGTTGGGCCTGAGCATGCTCATTTAAAGGATATAGGTCGTGCTCAATATGTAGCAATAAATGATGATGAAGCTCTCGATGCATTCCGGACTTTAACCAAAGTAGAAGGCATCATTCCAGCTTTAGAATCAAGCCATGCTGTTGCTTATGCCATGAAATTAGCTAAAACAATGCAACCTAATCAAAGTATTGTTGTTAATTTATCAGGCCGTGGTGATAAAGACATCCATACTGTAGCAAGTATTGATGGCCTTTGCATATAAATCAATGCTTGGTAATTGGAGTTTAAAATGAGTCGTATCGAAAAAACATTATCCGCTTTGCGAGCAAATAAAAAAAAGATGTTAAGCCCTTATCTGACTGCAGGTGATCCCTATCCTGAAGCAACTGTTGATTTAATGCATGCTCTCGTTGCCGCAGGTGCAGATATTTTAGAGCTCGGCATTCCATTCTCAGATCCAATGGCCGAAGGTCCTGTTATACAAGCAGCTATGGAGCGGGCGCTGCGTTATAATATAACCAGTGATGATGTATTAAAAATGGTAGAAGATTTTCGCCGGAAAGATAATGATACGTCTGTTGTACTTATGGGTTATACTAATTCAATTGAATATTATGGTTATGATTGTTTTGCCAAGCGGGCCAAAGAAGTAGGTGTTGATGGTACAATTTTAGTTGATTTACCGCCTGAAGAAGCAAAAGAAGTAACAGCTATTTGGGATTCCTATAATTTATATAGCATTTTTCTATGTTCACCTACAACAACCACTGAGCGTATGAAATTAATTAATCAATACGGCCGCGGTTATTTATATTATGTGTCTTTAAAAGGTGTTACAGGCTCAAATGCTTTAGATTTAACAAGTGTACAGGCGCTTTATCAGCAGAGAAAGGAACAAACTAATTTGCCTTTAATGGTTGGTTTTGGCATCAAAACACCTGCTGTTGCAGCACAAGTTGCTGAATTTGCAGATGGCGTCATTGTGGGAGCCGCTTTAATTAATCAAATTATAGAGGCCTATCAAGAGGATAAAGATATTTATACTGCAGGTGCAAGCTTAATTAAAGACATGCGACAAGCCATCGATAAGATAGAGTAAACCATGACAGAAATTAATGAAAAACGTACGCATTTTATTCGTCAACTGATAACAGATGATTTAGCCACAGGGAAACATCAAACAGTCATTACTCGTTTTCCACCGGAGCCTAATGGTTATTTGCATGTAGGCCATGCCAAGTCCATTTGCTTAAACTTTGGAATAGCAGAAGAATTTAAAGGAGATTGTTATCTTCGTTTTGATGATACTAATCCTATTAAAGAAGAGGATGAATATGTTAAAGCGATTATTGATGATGTTAAATGGCTTGGCTTTGAGTGGAAAGAGATAACTCATTCTTCGGATTATTATCAACAACTTTACGATTATGCTGTTATGTTAATTAAAGCTGGTAAAGCGTATGTCGATAGTTTGAGTATGGAAGAAATACGAGCTTATCGAGGCACCTTACAAGAGCCTGGGAAAGAGAGTCCTTATCGTAATCGACCTATTGAAGAAAACTTAGATTTATTTGCTCGTATGAAAGCAGGCGAATTTCCTGATGGCACTCATGTGTTACGTGCACGCATTGACATGCAATCAGGTAACGTTAATATGCGTGATCCAGTTTTATATCGTATTCGACATGCTCATCATCAACGCACGGGAGATGAGTGGTGTATTTATCCAATGTATGATTATGCGCATCCTATTTCTGATGCATTAGAAAAAATAACACATTCATTGTGTACACTTGAGTTTCAAGATCATCGGCCACTCTATGATTGGTTTATCGAAAATCTACCTGTACCTGCTAGGCCTGTCCAGACAGAGTTTGCTCGCCTTAACTTGTCACATACCGTTACAAGTAAACGTAAATTAAGGCAACTTGTGGAGCAGAAAATTGTTGAAGGTTGGAATGATCCTCGCCTGCCCACATTAAGAGGTATGCGCCAACGTGGTTATCCGCCGGCTGCAATTCGTCAATTTTGTGAAGAGATAGGACTTTCACGTAGCGATTCCGTGATTGACATGTCTATTTTAGAAGCTTGTGTACGCGAGGAATTAAATAAAACGGCTAAACGCGCACTATGTGTGCTTAATCCAGTTAAAGTTGTTATTGATAATTTCCTAGATGAAACTCAAGAGCTTTATCCAGCATATCATCAAAACAATCCTGATGCAGGAACCCGGTGCTTACCTTTTACACGTGAAATTTTTATAGAGCGCAGCGATTTTATGGAAGAGCCGCCCAAGGGGTATTTTCGTTTATCACCTGGAGCAGAAGTACGTTTAAGGCATGCATATATTATTCGTTGTATTAATGTCGTTTATAATGATAATAATGAAATCAAGGAAATTCATTGTACTTATGATCCTGACACTTTGGGTAAAAATCCTGAAGGCCGTAAAGTTAAAGGCGTTATACACTGGGTCTCATGTAATCATGCTCATAAAGTAACAGTTTATCAATACGATCGACTATTTAATGATCCAAATCCTGCGCGCGAAGAGAATTTCTTACAATTTTTAAATCCTGATTCAATGAAAGTGCAGGAAGCTCTATGTGAACCTTCCTTAGCTAATCAACCGTTAGGAGAAGTATTTCAATTTGAGCGTTTAGGCTATTATTGCGTTAATACATCTGATAAAAATAAAGTAACTGCATTTCATCGCGTAGTCGACTTAAAAGACACGTGGGGAAAAATAAGTTAACTGTTATTAGTTTTACTACTTGATAGTCATAACTGGCAATTCAAATGCTTAGAAAGAGAGGATCATGCTTTATTTATATAATTCATTAACTCGTAAAAAAGAAGTTTTTAATCCCATTACGCCTGGTAAAATTGGTTTGTATGCTTGCGGGATAACTGTTTATGACTATTGTCATCTTGGGCATGCTCGATCAATGGTTTGTTTTGATGTTATTGTAAGGTTTTTAAGAAGCCAGGGCTTTGCAGTAAAATTTGTACGTAACATTACAGATATTGACGATAAAATTATATTACGTGCTAGAGAGCGTGGTGTTTCTATTCAAGAGCTGACAGAACAATATATTCAGGCTATGCATGTTGATACAGCTGCCTTAAATATTTTAACACCAGATTTTGAGCCGCGAGCCACAGAGTATATAGATTCAATTATTAAGCTAATTGAGCGCTTGCTTGCTAAAGGATATGCTTATCAAAGTGCAAATGGTGATATTTGCTTCGAAGTTGAGCATTTTAAAGATTATGGCAAGCTATCTCATAAAGATTTAGAAGGTCTTGTTGCAGGGGCTCGTATTGAAGTAGTTAAAGAAAAGCACTCACCACTTGATTTTGTTTTATGGAAAAAAGCCAAGCCTGAGGAACCAAGTTGGTCATCACCTTGGGGAGAAGGGCGGCCTGGTTGGCATATCGAATGCTCAGCTATGGCTATGGATGCTTTAGGCGAGCAGTTTGACATCCATGGTGGAGGACTGGATTTACAATTTCCTCACCATGAAAATGAAATTGCTCAAAGTGAAGCTGCTAGTGACAAACCTTTTGCTAATTATTGGTTGCATGTAGGTATGCTGCAAGTTAATAATGAAAAAATGGCAAAATCAACAGGTAACTTTCTTACTATCCAAGATGTTTTGAAAAAACATCATCCTGAAGTGATTCGTTATTTTCTTTTAAGCAGTCATTATCGTAGTCCTCTTAATTACTCAGAAGATAATCTTCATAATGCTGCTAAGGCGCTATCAAGGCTTTATCAGACTATAAAAGAGGCTACTGATACGAATGAGAATGATGAGACATGGATAAATGAATTTAATAAGGCGATGAATGATGATTTTAACACGCCTATTGCTTTATCTATTTTATTTCAATTAAGTCATGAGTTTAATAAAACTAAAAGACCAGCACTAGCTAATACTTTAAAAAAATTAGCAGGTTTATTAGGTTTATTACAAAGTTCTCCTGCTGAGTTTTTGCAAGCTGAGTCGGCTGACGTTGATAAAGAATTTATAGAAAATCTAATTGAAAAACGCCGGGAAGCACGTGTTGCCAAAAATTGGCAGCAAGCTGATGAGATAAGAGAGACCTTGCTCAATCACAATATAGAACTAGAAGATGGACCAAATGGCACAACCTGGCGTAAGAAGCTAGTTGTTTGATATGTAAAGTGATGAGCAGCCTGGGCGAAATGTAGTGAAACCTGGGTTCCGGCCTTGCAGGCTTGCACGCAGGCTACTGGATAAAATCCTACCTACCACGATTTAACACCTACGTGCCGCGACTTGTCCGCAGCATCCAGAAATCAAATCTTCTAGGTGCCGCAAACCAGCCGTGATACTTAGAAGCAAGATTAAATTTAAAGGTAAAAGCTTACAAAGAACTAATAAGTTGCTGGTGGATCACTAGCAGGAAAGGTATCTTTTAATGTTTTATCATGTTCTTCTTCTCGCTTAGGATCCTTTTCGTCTTTTTTATTATTTTCAGGAAGCGGTTTTTTGGGATTTTTTTCTTCAGCCATCATTTCTCCCCTTTTTTAAATGCTTATTAAGTTGTTTGCATTACTATAAATACTACTAAGACTTATTATAAATAGCAAATTGAGCAAAATTTGATTAATGCTGACTTGTGACGCGTAAAATTTCTGCCAAAGAGGTATCTCCAGCTAATACTCGTTTAAAGCCATCTTGGCGAATTGTTGGAACTTGTGGACGTAAATAGTTATCAATCGTTTGCAAACTATCATTTCTATGAATCATTCCACGCAAGTTTTCATCAATAATAATTAACTCGTAAATGCCAGTTCGACCTCTATAGCCAAGTTGATTACAAAGATCACATCCTTTAGGTTCGCATACCTTTGAAATATCTATTTCATTTGTTATACCCATTAACTCTTTCTCATCATCACGTAAGTTATGAGGTGTTTTGCAGGCTGAACAGAGTTTCCTAACGAGCCTTTGCGCTATCAATCCTATAATACTTGAAGAAAGGAGAAAGGATTCTACCCCCATGTCTATTAACCGGGTTAAAGCCCCAAGTGCACTGTTAGTATGTAAGGTAGATAAAACTAAATGGCCTGTTAAACTTGCTTGCACAGCAATTTCAGCTGTTTCTAAATCCCGAATTTCTCCAATCATGACCACATCAGGGTCTTGACGGAGAATAGCTCTTAAACCTTTTGCAAAGGTCATTTGGACTTTGGTATTTACTTGTGTTTGCCCAATTCCTGGTAAATCATATTCGATAGGATCTTCGATAGTGAGGATATTGCGACTTACTTCATTTAATTCTGTAAGCATGGCGTATAATGAAGTAGTTTTACCAGAGCCTGTAGGGCCCGTCACTAAAATAATGCCATGGGGTTGCGAAATTAAGCCGCGGATAATTTGTAATGGCTTTGCTGCCATACCTAATAAACCTAAGTCAAGTTGTGCAGCTTGCTTATCTAAAATACGTAGCACAATCCGTTCACCATGGTTTGATGGCAATGTTGATACCCTAACATCAACGTTATGGCCACCAATACGCAGGGCAATCCGACCATCTTGTGGAATGCGTTTCTCAGCAATATCCAACTTTGCCATAACCTTAACACGTGAAATAACTAAGGGCGCAATAGCCCGTTGAATTTCTAAAACCTCATGCAAAACACCATCAACTCGATTACGTACTATGACCCGATTTTCATAAGTTTCAATATGAATATCAGAAGCTTTTTGCTTAATAGCCTGAGTAAATAAAGCATTTAATAAGCGAATGATAGGGGCATCATCCTGATTATCCAATAGGTCTTCGCTGGTAGGTAATTGACCTGCAAGCAATGATAAATCAATATCACCTTCCATACCTTCTGCAGCATCTAAAATGGACGATTTAGATTGATAATAATTAGTTAAATGCTGCTGAAACTCATTTTCGGTAACTTCTTTTAATTTAAGATCGCATTGTAAAAAACGTGTAACTTCAGCCAGCACTGATAAAGATGGGTTAGGCAAATGGAATAAAATACCATGGTTGTTCTCATCTACCGTTGCTATAACACCATTAGCTTTAGCAAAGGTATAAGGCAATTGTTTTTTTGGTAACTCTACTTGTTTTTCTGGCTCTATCATTTGGTCATAATTACTTTTTGCTGTACAGAACGACTAAATGGTGTTGGTAAGTCGGCTTCTTTCAGCGGTGGTAAAATCATTTTACTATAATTAGGGTCATAATCTTGTGAGCGTAAAAAAGCAAGCTCATCTTGCCTTAAATCATTATATTTTGAGCCTGTGACATGAACAGCGTCACGGGGTGTTCTTAAGATAATAGGGCGAATAAAGACCATTAAAACACGTTTCTCACGCGAGCGCACATTATGTTGAAAAAATCTGCCTAGGCCTGGAATATCGCCAATAATCGGAATACCATTGTTATCCGTTCCTAAGCTATCTTGTGTTAAGCCGCCCAAAACAACCACATTACCACTTTCAACATGTACAGCGGTAACAATACTACTAATTTTGAAAATAGGATTACTTAAGTCTAAAGCCGTTGACGGATCAATGGTGTCATTACCTTGGTCAATCTGTAAATGTATGCCATTACCGCGTGTAATCTGTGGTCTTACATATAAATGCAACGCGACATTCACCCGATCAAACGTAGTATATGGGCTCGCTACTGTAGTACCACCTCCATTGTTCGGATAAGATGTACTTGCTACAGAAATTTGTTTACCAACTAGAATTTTGGCTTGTCGATTATCTAGGACAACGACTGAGGGTGTCGATAAAACATTAGCTTTTCGCCTTTGTACTAAGCCATATAACTGCGCTTGGAAATTATCAATACTAATTTGCGAATTTATAATAGCAAATCCAGGTCTAAAGGGGGTAACAGGAGAATCAAATAGATTATCTCCCCTAGTACCAACACCAACACTTCCCCATTCAATTCCTAAACTATTGATATCTGCTGCATCAACTTCTGCTACTAATGCTTCTATTAATAATTGGGCAGGCCTAATATCTAATTGACTAATAACGTTTTTTAGAATTCGAATTAAACTAGTAGGGGCATTAATAATAATAGAATTAGTATTGGGTTCAGCAATAATTTGTACTGTAGGTTTGGTTGTCCCTTCATTTTGGGTAGTAGCGCCGCTGGTATTAGGCGTTGCTGAGGGATTAGCTGCAAAAGGTGCAGGTTGTGTTTGAGTAGTAGTAGTTGTTTGGTTGTTAGAATTGCTATTGGCGAGGTTAGAAGCAGGATTAGTACTATCAAGTTCCGGTCTTGTAATAGTGCCAATTGTTGTTCCTACATTACCACTAAAGTTAGCTTGGGCAACACCCGCTAAAATAGGAACTAAATCTTCTGCTCTTAAATAGCTTAAATAAACAACTTGGGTATTACTATTTGTGCCGTTGGGATTTTGCCTATCTAATTGAGAAATGAGCACTCTTAATCGCAGTCGATCAGTTCGGCTACCACTAATTAGAATAGAATTACTACGATCATCGGCTGCAAGCATGACCTGTGCGTGGCCAGCCATACCAGGTTGCGTTTTAATCAAATCTTTAAGTGTACCTGCAATATCCATAGCAAGGGCATATTTTAAAGGTACCATGTCTATGCCGTTTGCTGTTGAGGTATCAACCTGTCTGATAATATTAGCAAGCTGATGAATATTACTAGCGCGTCCTGATAAAATTAACATATTAGATGGGCCATAAGCCGATACATTACTCCATTGAGGCATGAGCGGTCTTAGAACGGGAATGAGCTGTTCAGCAGGTACAAACCGTACAGGAACAACCTCTACCATCATATCATCGCCGCGCGGTGGATGACGTAAGTCATCTAATAAGTCAGTGGACACTGTTTTGGCATCAATGTTAGGTACAATTTTAATGACCTGGCCGCTTGGAATAGCAGCATAACCTGATACTTGTAAAACAGATAAGAAAACTTGATATAATTCTTTATCAGAAATTGGCGTAGAGGATACTATTGAAATTTTTCCTTGTACGCGTGGATCAATAATAAAGTTTTTGCCAGTTACTCTTGATACTTCAGCTATAACGGCACGAATATCGGCATTTCTTAAATTCCATAACTTCTTTTCCACTACCGTGTTAATAGAGGGTATTGCAGAAGGAAGGGGAACTGTGGGAGGAAGGGCCGTTACCGGAGCTAAAGGAGTATTACTTCCACTTACTTCTTGTTGAATAGTTTTTGCTAATTCTAAATCTGTAATTGGACCAACGGTTACCACATAGAGCTTTTTAGCCTTATCAAAAACAACGCTTACCGGTTGTTTAAAAGTTGTAGACAGCTTAATCTTAAGCTGTTGGGCATTACTTTCATGGGGGAAAGTGCCAGCATCAACCATGTAAACTGTTTTGTTATCTACTCTAACTTTATTGATTTTAAAATCAGCAGCTTGTACAGCAGAAAAGCAAAACCCAATTAAAAGGATTAAAACAAATCTTCGCATTAACCGACCATTAAAGAAGCGATGCTACATCATAACCAAATTTGACTAGATACAATAGACTTTTTATTAATTCGCTTTAAAGTAAAAATTAAATGTTAATTAAAGTGGCTGATTTAATATTTAAAGTGCAATTTATAGGCTAGAATTTAATCAAAAAAGGTTGCTAAAAAATTAATTAAGAAAGAAATATCTTTAAATAAAATAATGCCAACTTTTTTATTATAGCGGCTCCCTTAAGTTTCATACTGCGTTACAAGCTCGCTAGGCTCAGTCATGTATTTATTTGTACATTTCTTCACCTTGCTCCCTTGTGCTGCCTGAACTTAATGTGAAACAATATAACAATGAGGTTACGCGGAGTTTTTATCGTTCCCTCGATGAAAAAGGATACGTTTAGCCTCCTCGCTCATCACAGGATTTGTTTTTATTTCATTCCCTTTTTCGTAAGCGCGCTTAACTCCCGGACGTTCCTGCATTTTGAGAAACCAACGCTTTAAGTGAGGGAAATTGTTTAAATCCTGTTGTTGATTTTCATAAGGTACTATCCAAGGATAGCAAGCCATGTCTGCAATGGAGTATTCAGTGGCAATAAAGTCTCGATTTGCTAATTGTTTATTAAGAACACCATATAATCTTGATGTCTCTCGTATATATCGTTCAATCGCATAAGGTACTTGTTCAGGCGCATAAAGGCTAAAGTGATGATTTTGACCAGCCATAGGACCAAGCCCACCGACCTGCCAAAATAACCATTGTAAACATTCGTAACGGGGCGCTATATCTTTAGGCAAAAAATGTCCAGTTTTTTCAGCTAGATACATTAATATTGCGCCAGACTCAAAAATGGCAAGAGGTTTATTGAGATTAGGATCATTATCTATAATTGCAGGCATTCTATTATTAGGTGAAATTTTTAAAAATTCATCCTTAAATTGGTCACCTTTTGTAATATCGATGGGAATAATTTGATAAGGTAAACTACATTCTTCTAGAAATATCGTTATTTTATGCCCATTTGGCGTTGGCCAATAATATAGCTCAATCATAGTTATCCTTAAATTAGATACTTTTTTAAAGTTAAAATTTAGAAAGCGTTTAAATTTTAGCATAGCACGCCTTTGCAAAAAAACGATCGGATGGATTAGTAGTAAAGCGCTTATGATAAGCAATAACCAATTTATCGTTCTATACTAATGAATAGCTACCAAAAATTGCTTATTTTATATGATTAAATACTTGCAGGATGCACTAAGCAATGTTCTCCTCGGAAAAGAGGAAGTTATTAAATTAGGTATTACCTGTTTAATAGCAAATGGGAACTTGCTTCTTGAAGATAGCCCAGGTATGGGAAAAACAACGCTTAGTCATGGCCTGGCGCAGTTAACTGGTATGCAATATAGACGGATTCAATTCACTAGTGATTTGTTACCCAGTGATCTTTTAGGCGTATCGATTTTTGATCCCCAATCAAGAACATTTAATTTTCATAAGGGTCCTATTTTTGCCCAATTAATATTAGCTGATGAAATTAATCGTGCCCCCCCTAAAACACAAAGCGCTCTACTTGAAGCGATGGAAGAAAAGCAAATAACCACAGATGCTGGAACTGAACTATTACCCGAGCCTTTTTTTGTTATTGCCACTCAAAATCCCTCTTATCATATTGGTACATATTTACTACCCGAATCGCAATTGGATCGCTTTTTAATGCGTTTAGCTATTGGCTATCCGCCTCCGGATGCAGAGCGAGAAATTTTGAAATCGCCGGCAGATAATAAGAAGTTTATAGCCTTAGAACCTGTTATTGAACCTGCTCAATTAATGGCACTACAAAAACAATGTGAGAAAATTGTTATCTCTGATTTAGTATTAGACTATGTTCAGTCACTACTTACAGCGAGCCGTAATCAAGACTGGTTTAATCATGGGCTAAGCCCTAGAGCTGGAAAAGGTATCATTCGTGCAGCTCAAGCTTATGCACTTATTGAAGAGCGTACTTTTATCCGGCCAGATGATATACAAGCTATTTTACCAGCAGTTGTTAACCATCGATTATTACTTAAAAAAGCACCTAATAATTTATCAGCAGCAGAGCTTTTAACTGATAGTGTGCAAGTTCCTGTATAATTACTTATGAATAAGAAGCTATCTAATAAACTAGAAAAATGGTTTAAAGCACGTAATCAAAAGGGCAATCCACAAGTCTTTGGTTCTAAAAATATCTATATCGTTCCATCGGCTTTTGGTTGGGCTTACGCTTTTGTATTAATTACGTTATTTACCGCAGCAATTAATTATCAAATCAGTTTAATTTTTTTAATGGTATTTTTATTATCTTTAATTGGTATGGGAAGTGCTTGGGAAGCTCATGCTAACTTAAAAGAATTAGGGCTTAAATTACTAACAATTGATGATGCAGAAGAAGAAAGCTTAGCTCAAATCCATCTTTTAATTCAACCTAATAAAAAAATACGTTATGGCTTAGTATTTCAATGCATAGCACAAGAACCAATTATCATAGAAGAAGCGTTATTAAATGAATTTAAATTTATTTTGTCCATAAAAACAGGGCAAAGAGGATGTTTTAAATTACCAACTATAAAAATTACCAGCTTTTATCCCTTAGGATTATTTAAAGTTTGGGGCTATGCCTATTTCGATAGGCAATTCTATGTATACCCTAAACCTGTTTTTCCAGGTTTTTGGCCAATGCCCGTTAGTCTTCAAGAGAAAAACGAAGTGGCCTTAGCTGGTGATAATGAAGTTTATGATTTAAAGCAAGTCGAAAATCCATGGGCTCAACCCAATTTAATTGCTTGGAAAATTGTTGCCAAAAGCCAAGGTTGGTTTATCAAAACAATGGATAGCGTAGAAGGCGATTACTGGCTTTTTCAATTACAGGATTTACCAGCAATTGATCTAGAAGGAAAACTTCGCTTTTTAAGTTACTGGGTGCAAGCTGCTGAAGCTAGAGATGATTTATACAGCCTTAAATTAGGGACGCAAAGTACCAAGTTTTCTCATGGCGAATCTCACCTTAAGCAATGCTTACGTCAATTGGCTACCTATTCATGAAAACAATGAGCAAATATTCTCATTTATTATTATTAACCCGTTACATGTTAGTTGTAACATTAATATGTTATTTTCCTCACTTTTTTCAATCACCCTATTGGATAACACTATTACTCATTGGCGCGGTGAGCTATAAGTTTATCGCTACTTACTTTAATTTTTCGCCGCTACCAGGCTGGCTTAAATTAGTTTTTATAATAAGTACAGTCATTTTATTAAAAATCTATTATGGCAATATGATCAATAGCGGGTTTTTTATAGGATTCTTAGCAACGTTTATTGGTTTAAAATGCCTTGAAATTCATAATATTCGTGACATCAAATTTTTAATTATTTGTAATTTTTATCTTGTCCTTACCTCTTTAATAATTGATCAGAGTCTTTGGATAGTTGTTTATTTATTTATTGCTATATTAATGAATGTATTGTTGATGTTAAAGCTCAATTCTCAGCAAGTCTCTTTTAAAAATTTAAGTTCTAGAAGTTTCAAATATTTATTAATAGCAATCCCGTTCAGCCTAGTGCTTTTTTATATTTTCCCAAGGATTGCTAAACCGCTTTGGCAAGTCCCCACGCATTCTTTAAATCAAATAGGTTTTAGCGAAAAATTAAGTCCCGGTTCAATTACACAGTTATTTACAGATGATCGGACAGCTTTCCGAGTCACCTTTAAGGATAAACCCATTTTAAATGGTTATTGGCAAGGGTTAATACTTAATTTTTATAATGGCGTTAGCTGGAATCCTATAGGAATAAGACAAAGCGACTTAAGGCCCCTTAAAGAATTGAGCACCCATCAAAATGTAGATTATGAGGTAATGTTAGATCCCCACCAAAAAAAGTGGTTATTTTATTTAGGATTTCCAATAGCGGCCAATCCTAAATTACTTTTTATAACTAATCATGGATTAGTTTTAGCTAATCAAGAAAAAATCCAGCAGCGTTTGATTTATGGCATACAAGTAGGAAAAGAGTTGTATCGCCCTTTAAGTGCAACTGAATTACAGCAAAACGTACAGTTGCCAGCTAATGTCAATAACCAGCTAATTTCTTGGTCGAGAGAAAATTTTATAAATTTAAGAAATAATCCTGAACAAATTATTAAAAATCTTGCAGTGTATATTAGGCAACAACCTTTTTACTACACGTTAATGCCAAATAAATTATATTCTAAAGATCAAATGGATGAATTCTGGTTTGAATCAAGGCAAGGTTATTGTGAGCATTATGCGAGTGCTGTTGCTATTATTTTACGAGCCCTTGGTATACCTAGCAGGGTAGTTGTAGGTTATCAAGGTGGCATATGGAATAGTGTTGGACGCTATTTAGATATTCAGCAAAATAATGCTCATGCTTGGATTGAATATTGGCAAGAAAATTTAGGCTGGCAGCGGGTAGATCCAACAAGTTTTATAGCACCAGAGCGAATTGATAAAGCCATTCGTAATTTACAATTTTCAAGGCTTGCTCAACAAAGAAATGATTATTCTACCAGTTTAAGCTGGTTACAACGTTCCCAATTCTTTATGGAAACACTTCGCTTTTTTGCTGATCGTTGGCTACTTTTTTATAATCAAGATACGCAATTAGACTTACTAAAAAAATTAGGTTTGGGACACTGGAATACAACTGATTTATTAAGAGCGGCTATTGCTACTTTCTTATGTTTTATTATTATAATGGGATTAATCTACGCTCTGAGCCAATATAGAAGAAGGGATCCTTTAGCAAAAGCTTATCAACAATTACAAAGAGAATTTAAACGATTTAATATTCCAATTAATCCTGCAATGACTCTGCAAAAACAATGCAAAATTCTGCAAAATAAATTACCGCATCTTACCAAAGAAATTTTAGAGTTTTTATTAAGTTATGATCAAATAAGATTACAATTTATTGAAAGTTATAGTAAAAATAATCAGAAAGAAACTGTCTTGTTATTTAAAAAATTAAGAAAAATTTTAATTAAAAACCCTAAATAGATAATAATTAAAACGAGCTACGTCCCGCGGCTAGTCCGTGGGATCCAGGGATATAGTAGGATACTAGATTTCGCGAACAAGTCGCGGAACGTAGGGAGGTTGGGTGGGTAAAAATTAAAATAGATTAAGGCAGGAATAAAAACTTGGTAAGGATTAAAATAGTTAGTGGCTCTAAGTGATTTAAACTGCTTCATACCTACGTCCCGCGGCTTGTTCGCGGGATCCACTGATATAGCTGGATACTAAATTCTGTATAAATGCTTCACATTCACAGAATGACGTTCATTTAGCCCATAAAAGAGACTTTGTTTTTTTATGGCGAACTCACTTTATTTATTAATTTTTACATATAGCTTGCCATCTAAGCCAATCCAAGCTCGTTTCATGATCTCTGTATTAAACGATATCCCAATATCGCCTTGATGATTGACAGAGATAACGCCAATCTCGCCTCGACTTTTATTGCGTTCATTAAGTACTTGCTCGCATATTTCCTGTATAGGAATATTTAATTCCGTCAGCATGGAAATGGTGTGAGCAATAACCCCCGTTATTAGATATTCTCCTTCGCCAGTTCCTGAAACGGCACAGGTTTTATTATTTGCATAACAACCAGCGCCAATGACACAACTATCACCAATACGACCAGGTAAACTATTACTTGTGCCACCTGTTGACGTGCCAGCAGCGAGATTGCCATGGGAGTCTAAAGCAACTGCACCAACAGTGCCTGTATCCTTTTTGTTTAATAATTCCTTATAAGTTTCTTTGGCACTGAGATGCTCATATTCTTCATACTGATGCGTGGTAATAAAATAAGATTGAGGTTTTAAGGAAAAATTTTCTTTTTTAGCAAATTCAAGTGCGCCATATCCTGATAAAAACACATGTTTGGTTTTAGTCATAATTGAGCGAGCCAGGGAAATAGGATTTTTAACCTCGCGAACCATGGAAACAGCGCCTGCTTTTATTTCTTTACCATCCATAATAGAAGCATCCATTTCCACTTCGCCACAACAATTTAAAGCAGATCCACGACCTGCATTAAAATAAGGACTATCTTCAAGTACTTTTACAGCTTCTTCAACTGCATCAAGCGCGCTTCCACCTTCTTGCAAAATCTTATATCCTTTTTGGCAAGCTTTCGCCAAATCCTCTTTTGTTGACTCTTTATTTTTTTTAAGAAAAGATGAGTTTTTACTTGCACCGCCATGAACTGCAATTGCTATTTTCATAGTCTATCCATATATCATTAATCGAAATTAGTTGAAGTTGCAGGATTTGCTAATCGACGCTTAGTTAAAGAAAAATGACATCCCTTGACTAAAAGATGAACTTTTAAATCTTCTACATAAACAGCTTGCCCTTCTTTGACCTTAGTAATATTGGTTTGATTAATATATCGACCATCAATAATAACCACCATACCCGAACCACGGCATTCAGCATCAGTACCATTTTTAATAATTAAAGCCGTATCTTCACCTAGTCCAATGCCTAATTGTTCGGGATTCATGATAATAGCATGCGCAAGACGTCCAAAGCGCCCACGTTTAATAAAATGTGTATCAATAATACAAGTAGGCAAGAACCCTAAGCCAGAGGAAGTAGCTAAATTTCTATATAAAAGAGCTTCAGTCAAACCGCCTGAAGTGATCATGACTGAAGACATGACCATAGCACCAGCGCTAGTTCCTGCCACGATAAAATCGTCATCTTCTAAGTAGCGTTGTTTAATAATTTCAACAATGGGCGTACCGCCTAAAATAGTAGAAATTCGAAATTGATCGCCACCTGTAAAGAAAATAGCACGAGCTTTATATACGCGATCTAAATATTCTTTTTTTCGAGCTTCATGTCGCTCTGTTATCGGTAAAAACCCAACCTTATTGTAACCCATTTCCTGAAAAACACGCTTATAAGAACTTTTAACTTCATCTTGAACTTCTGAGCCCGTAGTCACTACTTCTACATGCTTGGTCCTACAATCAGATAAAAGTTCACTTAAAATTTCATACCGTGACATTTCTTCCCGCTGTTCATAAATATCAGGTGGCTTATTTGCTCTATCTTCAGCGCCTCCAATAATCAGTAGTTTACCTTTAGGTCTTATCATAGAAAAATGTTCTCATTAAGTTGCATTGCTGGTTGGACATGCTCTTGTCCTAGCATAAATTCAACTGAATCAAATACATCATCTACTGAACAATAGATTAAACTATTTTGTTCTGCATGGCTCATTGCATAATTTAATGCCTCAAATTCTTCTGAAATAACTTTTATCTTTGCTTTCGGATTAACCGATTTAATTCCTTTAGTAATTAAATCAGTTAATTCTTCATTTGTCCTGCCGCGACCATTTTTATTGTGACGAATGATAATTTCATCAAACATTTGCGCTGCATAGTAACCCAGTCTTTCGATATCTTCGTCGCGACGATCACCACTTGCAGCAATAATACCTACTTTATTAGTATAATCTTTATTGTCTAGAAATTTTTTAAGTTGGATATAGGCATCTTCATTGTGCGCGTAATCAATCATGACTTGGCAATGGTCAAGATTAAATAAATTCATGCGCCCGGGGGTGTTTTCAACAGTTGGTTGAAAGCTATATAGATTTTTGGCCATCATTTTAATTGAAAATCCGCGAATAATGCCTACTAATACAGCAGGTAGAATATTACAAGCCATAAAATTTGCTGTACCATTAAAAGTCAGGGGAATATCTTTTATCTTAGCGATTCCGAGTTTTTCTTTGCCTCTTTGAACAATGATCAGCTCATCTTCTATAAAAGCTGCTAAACCACCAGCTTGACAATGCTGTTTAATGCGTTGATTTTCGGCAAAAGCGAATAAAGCAATATTACAATTTAATTCAGTTCTCAATTCGTAAACTAAATCATTTTCAGCGTTTAATATGGCGTATCCGTTTTTATGGGTGCTACGAGCAACAACTGATTTAACATCAACTAGTTTTTCTAAGGTATCAATACCATCAATACCTAAATGATCAGCCGTAATATTAGTGATAATACTAATATCACATTGATCAAATCCTAGTCCAGAACGAATAATGCCGCCACGCGCGCATTCTAATACCGCAAAATCCACTAAAGGTTCTAAAAGAATTGTGCGAGCGCTTAAGGGTCCACTGCAGTCACCTCGATACACTAACTTATTATCTAAATAAATGCCTTCGGTAGTTGTATAGCCAACACAATGGTTTGCTTGTTTGGCAAAAAGGGCAATTAAGCGAACAACAGTTGTTTTACCATTGGTACCAGTTACAGCTACAATAGGTATCCGAGAGGGTTTGCCTGTTGGAAATAGCATATCAATAAAGGGCGCCCCTACATTAATAGGATCCCCTTCATTAGGCGCAACATGCATACGGAAACCAGGACTAGCATTGACTTCAATGACCGCACCTCGCTGCTTGTTAATAGGAACGCGAACATTTTTGCAAACAATGTCAATACCACATACATCAAGTTGAATTAAACGTGCTACTCGTTCAGCAAGTGCAATATTATCAGGGTGTACTTGATGGGTAACATTAGATGCTGTACCGCCTGAGCTTAAATTAGCTGTACATTTTAAATAAAAAACCTCACCTGGTTTTAAAATACTATGAAGGGTTAAATTATTTTCGGCTAAAATTGAGTGTGTTTCTTCATCAATTTTAATAGCTGTTAAGCAATTCTCATGTGCTAATCCGCGCTTAGGATCCTCATTAACTTCCTCAATCAGTTGCTGAATAGTTCTTATACCATCACCAATAACTTTTGCAGGCGTCCTTTTAGCTACAGCAACGAGTTTATAATTAATGACTAGAAAACGATAATCATTTCCTTCAATAAATTGCTCAATAATCACTTCTGGGGAAATATTCTGAGCTAAATTGAAGGCTAAAATAGCCTTTTCTTTTGTTTGAATGTTCGTAATAACTCCACGGCCGTGATTACCATTTAGCGGTTTAATAACAATGGGAAATTTTAGGTAATCAATAGCATCGTCTAGTTCATCTAGCGAATGAATAGTGACTCCTTCAGGAACAGGAATTGAGCTTGCTAAGAGTAATTGTTTTGTCATGTCTTTATGGGTGGCAATATCAACAGCGATCGAGCTTGTTTGTGAAGAAATAGTAGCCCAAACACGTTTTTGATATTTTCCATATCCTAAGGTAATTAATGAGGTATCTTTAAAACGAGTAATAGGAATATTCTTTTTCTTAGCTTCTTTAAGAATGGTTTCCGTACTAGGGCCTATTTTTTCATGCATAGCAATCGTTTTTAATTGAGCAATGTCATTTTCTAAGTTTAAATAATCTTCGCCTTTGGCAAGACAATCAATAATATTAAAAGCGGCTGTCGCTGCATATAAACCTGCTTCTTCAGCTTCATAAGTAAATATAACATCATAAACGCCTTCAATATCAGTTCCGTAGGTTCGACCAAAGGCGCAATCCATACCAGCTAGATTTTGCAGTTCTAAAGCAATATGTTCCATGATATGCCCAAGCCACGTGCCGTCATCAAGCCTCATAAAGAAGCCACCGGCAACACCCGGGGAGCAATAATGATTATATAAAGTCGGCATTAATTTTTTTAGTCGCTCGTTAAAACCTTCTAGAGTATTACTTGGGGAATATTCGTAATTCTCTAGATCGAGGCGAACTTCTATTAGTTTTTGTCTGAAATTCGACCAATAGTTAGGCCCAATTAACACTCGAGTTGATACAATTTTCATTAATTCATTCCCTTGTTTTGATGAAAATATAAATAATGACTTACAGGATTACTTTTCCTTTAATAATAGTAATAAATATGAATTTTTTCATAGCTTTAAATAAATTTTTTTTTACAAAAATAAAATTTTTACCTTTAGGCTGCAACTAAAAGTTATTATTTTGATTTTAACTTAATATTTAAAGCGCTAATTTTTCCTAAATAATGAGAAAAAAGGAATTATATTAAAAAATATTTAATAATAAATTATTGAAATTCGATATTTTATTATTATAATACAGAAAAATTAATTAACTGGACGGTTTTATGAACAAAATACAATTAGCTAGTCGTATACTTTCTGTTTTTTTTAAATTTTGCTGTTGGTTTATACCATCAATTACAATCTATTTAATTTTATTTAAACTACCGAAATCATTGGATATAAGTACTTTTGTTTTAATGATGCCTATAGTGCACATAGATGGATCAGCCCAGTTTTCTATACTGCATCGCTTAATTATTCTAACTATTCAATTCTTACCTTTATCGATAACCATTATGATTTGTTATAAATTAGCTAAACTTTTTCGCCTATATGCAGAAGAAAAGTTATTTGAGCAAATTAATATAAAATTAATTAAAAGTATTAGTTTGTACATGTTAGTAGGTCAGGCTATCCAATTAGTCTATCAGCCTCTTATTACTGCTGCGCTTACTTTTACTAATCCGCCCGGTCAGCGCATAGCAAGTATTACTTTAGGCTCAGCTAATTTGTCCACACTCATTACAGCTATGGTTATTTTAATCGCTTCCTGGATTATTAAAGAAGCGAATCAACTTAAATTAGATGCGCAATTAACAATTTAGAGAGTAATGTATGGCTATTATTGTTAATTTAGATGTAATGATGGCAAAAAGGAAATGTCGTTTAAAAGAATTAGCTGAAGCAATAGGGATTACGGAAGCTAATTTATCAATACTAAAAAATGGAAAAGCAAGAGCGATTCGTTTAACTACACTTGATGCTATTTGTTCTTATTTAAATTGCCAGCCAGGCGATATTTTAGAATATCAAGTTGATAAAGAATAAGAAATGCATTCATTATTTAGGATAAATTGAATTTTAAAAAATTATTAGATATATCAGCAAGTTAATTTAAAGTATTTAACTTGCTGATAGTATTTAAAAGTCTGGCTTTTACAAATTTTTAGCCAGAAACGCTTTGGTTTCTTCATTAGGTGTTGATGGTGTAAATCGAGATCCTCCCCACCACATTTGATCTAACCATACCCATAAGGCAACGCCAATAAAATTTGGATTCGATTTAACATTAAGTTGGCTAAAGACTTCATAAGCTGCTTTAACATAATCTAATTGCGCATATCCTGTAGAGCGACCATTTTTAGTTTCAAATTCATGTACAGATGCCCCAGCAGGAATAGCAAGTTGAAATTTCACATTATATTGGTTAGCTTTAGTAACCATATTACGAATTTCAGTAGTAATATAACTTCGAAATTCGGTTGGTGAATTAACGCTGCCACCCGGTTTAGAGCCAAGATCATAAAGGGAATCTATAACATAGCCATTATTGTACTTATTTAAAATCTGAGCGAGCGTACTATTAACTCGACCGGCGAAAGTGAAAACTGAAAAAGTTCTACCTTTAGGATGGGCGCTATCGATACACATGGGGCTTGCAAAATCTTTTGCTATTTGTTGATAAAAATAAGCTTGTCCTGGTTTGCTGATATCAAAAGGTTCAATATCGAATTGTACACCTGACACGTTTGGGTCACTGCAGAGTGTACGTGCTACCTTATCAGCAAAGAGAGCAGCAGTTGGTTGATCTAAATTATTAAGGGCACTTAAGTAATCATCTTCACCGACTCCATCCAGCCTGCCATCTACCACAGGTATAATTGACAAAGGCTTACATCCATTACCTAAAACATTATAATAGGCAGCAGTGGAGAGTTTCCCAGTATCATAATAGACATACATGGTGCTTGTAGTACATGGGGTGCTAGTTGAGGTACCACCCGAGCCCCGGCAATATAACTCAAGGCTACCTCCATAACTATATACTTTATCAATGGTATGATTGCCTGTTGCTGAAAGATTATAGTTATTAATTTCATTAGCAAAGAGTCCTGGCGAATGGCCAATTCTTTTGCCCTGGTTATTATAGAGAGTGTCATAAACCCAAGTACCATTGCCCTTTGTTATATCAGCAAATAGATTCACCGAAGACAAACTTAAGACTAGAAATGGCACTAACTTATTTTTATTAATTTTTTGAGTTATCTTATTTAACATCATGGTTAACTTTCTCCTACCTTTAGTGAGCTTAACAAGCGATGTTTAACCTTGTGTTTATGTTATTTTGCTGTTAATAGCATAAATACAAGTAATTAAGATGAAGGAAATAAGGATTGACGTCAATGGCTGGTATTAAACCTTAATAAAGGCTTAGAAACGGACTTAAACTGCTAATTAAGCCCTAAAAGGGCTTAGTTATAAACAACTTTAGAGATTTCTAGCTAAAAATTCTTGTGTTTCCTCATTTGGAATTGATGGCGTAATCCGCTTACCACCAGACCATCTTTGATCCGCCCAAGCCCATAAAGAAACACCTACGAAATTGGGATCTAACTTTACTTTATATTTCTTAAAGATGTCATAGGAAGCTTTAACATATTCTATTTGTTTATAACCTGTACTTCTTCCATCTTTGCTCTCAAATTCATGAGCAGAGGCGGATGCAGGAATAGCCAGTTGATATTTAAAATTATATTGTTTCGCTTTAGACATCATTTTCTTAATTTCACTGGTGATGTAGCGACGATAGTCTTCGGGTGGTGTACCAGCGCTCCCTGGATTAGAACCAAGATCATAAAGTGAATCAATAACATAACCATTATTATAAGTAGTTAGAATTTTAGCTACAGTACTGTTTACTTTACCTGAGGTTGTAAAAATAGAGAACGTTCGGCCATTTGGATGTTTAGCATCTTTACATATGCTACTAGCAAAGGCTTTAGCTATTCTTTGATAAAAATAAGCTTGTCCTGGTTTTCTAATATCAAAGGGTTCAATATCAAATTGTACACCATCTACTTTCGGGTCACTACAATATAGGCGCGCAACTTTATCAGCAAAAAGCGATGCTGTATCTTTATCTAAATTATTTAAAGCACTTAAATAATCATCATCTCCTGTTTGATCTAATCTACCATCAACAATTGGTATAATTGATACGGGTTTAGGGCTGTTATTCAAAACATTATAATAAGCAGAGGTAGATAACTTGCCATCATCATAATAAACCATCATATCTTGAGCTTTACATTTTTTAGTTGGGGAAGTTCCTCCTGACCCTCTGCAATAAAGTTCTAAACTCCCTCCATAGCTATATAATTTTTTTATAGTATGATTGCCACTTGCTGAAAGGTTAAAGTTATTAATTTCATCAGCAAAAAGCCCTGGAGATTGGCCAATTTTTTTTCCTGAACTATTATACAGCGTGTCATACACCCAAGCGCCATTACCTTTTGATACTCCAGCGAATAGATTTGTTGATGACAAGCTTAAGAGGATTAATGGAACTAACTTATTTTTACTCGCTTTTCGAACTGATTTATTTAACGTCATTGTTACTTTTCTCCTAATTTATATAAGTTTGCCTTATTACTTTCAGATTTATACTCTTGCATTGTTTTTTAAAAGAATAGATACGCTTTATTAAGATGAATCAAATAAAAATTGACGTCAATGACAGATATTTTGTGTTACTAAAATAGAAAGTTATAATTTTAATTGTGACGCATTATAGAAATTTGAAACGAAATAAAAGGCATAATTTATGGCAAAATATTAGTAATTTAATTTTAATGTAAACAGACTAAACTTAGCCTTTTTATCATGTTTACTTCTTGATCCCTTAATCCTAAAAAATTCAACTATTGAACAACATACCATTTTTCATGATAATGAATTTCCTATCAAATGATTAATTAATTATTTAATAGATTGTTTTTTACTTGGTTTAATAGTTTTAAGGAAAAATAAGAATGAAGAAAGTCAAATTAGCCGGGTTAATTGCGGCATTTGTGCCTTTTATGGCTTCTGCTCACCCTTGTGATGGATATGAAATAAAATTAAGAAATAATTTAATAGATGATTTATTAATAACCACTGTTAAATTACAAGGTGGAAAGTTAAATCCAAGTGGTATGCAAAAATTAGATAGTCAAACTGAACAGGTCTTGACTGTTAATAAAACTTCTGCAGCAGGTGTGATGAAGGGTGAAATAGTATTTCACACCATTAGTCTACCTTCTAGAACCATTACAATCAGATTTAATTTAGTCAACGACCATCAGACTTGTAAACACACTGATACCTCGCCCCCAAGTGATTATATTATTACAAGAACTAGCCAATCAGATAAAATTAACTACTCTATCAATTATAAATAAGTTAACTTCTCTAACGATAGGTAAAATTATTTTAAAAGATTTATCTTTTAGCTAGTTATTTAACAAATGGCTAGCTATATCTCAAAACGTAATTTAACTGGCGTTAAATAAATTAATCTGCTTAAAGAATTAAGGAAAACTATGGAAAATACCCCAAAAATTCCACGGCGAGTTGTAACAGGCTATCGTAATGGCGTTGCTACCATTATAGAAGATAAGCAGGTAGACAACGTTATAAGCCATGAGGCAGGGTATATTATTTCAGATGCATGGGCTACTGATTCAATGCCTGTTGAATCAACCCGTTGTGCACAAATTTTTGATGAGCTTTTGCCAAAAACAAATAAAAACGGCACCTTATTTCGTTATGTTTATATTCCACCTGACTCCCAAACTAGAAAATATTTTCCAGATGTACCTGGCTTGCCACATCCATTAATGCATCAAACACAAACGTTAGATTATATCGTTATCTTAAGTGGTGAAATTTATCTTATTATGGAAGATACCGAAACCTTATTAAAACCAGGCGATATTGTTATTCAATGTGGGACTAATCATGCTTGGAGCAACAGAACTGAACAACCCTGTGTACAACTGGCTGTTGTACTTGATGCCAAAACTGGCTATGGACATGAACCGATAGTTTAATTTTTTTCAAATTTGAAAGTATTGGATGTTTTTTCAAAGAATAGGTATTTTTTCATCATTGTAAGAGGATAAGCAGAGAATTTTGCTAATAGCCTGCTCTTAGGTATGTGTATAAAAACCTGAACCAAGCTTATTCATATCTAATAAAGCATGTACATATTGTTGAATAGAAATAAAGTTATTATTATACAAATCTTTAGATGTTGTACTCGAAAACCTTGTTTGATGATTTGTGTTCAATAAATTTAGCTTTTGGCATAGATAAAAGATATTAATTAAGTCATCCAGTATTTGAGTTGATTTTTGAATGTATTGGGAAAGCTGCTTAAAATATTAGCCAATTTAATTGGTTAAATAAAAGACAACTTGGAATTAGATTATAAATATACGCCTAATCTATAAATTTATAAGCTTAATTAAGAAAAATTAATTCCTAATTATTTAAGTTGTCTTTATTCTAATTAATAACTTTTTTGATAATTAACAGAAGGGTTATTGCAATATTTATTTTTTTGAAAAAGTCTAACTTTAAATTTACATTACAGTAGGAATTTATTTTCTCTCAAGTTATGATGCGCACTTTTCAATTATAGGAGAGAAATAATGGCTCTGTTATCTGAAGTCATTAATGAATTTAAAAAAAAATTTAACTACCTTAATGAGAATCAACAAAGGCGCTCACGCTGGTATGAATTCTGGTTTTCTGATAGTTGTAAAAAAAAGCTAACTAATACAGCTTTAACTCAGAAGCTAGAAGAGGCTGCAAGAAATTGTTTAGATTCTTTGAATAAATTGATTAAAGAAGGCGGTGATTTTCCATTTGAAAATTATCAAGATCAATTTTCTTTAATTATTTTAGAAGCCTTAAAGGCAGGGCAAGTCCAACGCTTAACACACGGTTCCATTCAAACGTCACATTGTAACAGTGACCATCAATCTATTTTGGAACGTTCTATCATTCCTAAAGATCCAGGGCTTTTTGAAAATGAAATTGTAAATGCCTTGCAAGTTATTTCCAATAAGTATTCAGAACATCAATATTTCTTTAATACATTGAATGAGAGAATCCAGACGAGTACATTAAGTCCATACGTATTTTTTCAGGAAAGTGCTAAAGTTGATGCAAATGGCAGATTTTACTATGGTGAGAGACAAGGTGGTCAACCTAACTTCAACCTCTATGATCTCGATGAACGTCAAGAATTTGCTGAGGAATATATCAGTAGTCTTAATTAATTGAATATAATGTTAAGGTAGGCTAAACGTTTGAACTGCCTAATATCTCATTTAATAACAGGTAAAAAAATCTTATCCGTGGTGTAATTAATAAGAAACTTTGGTGTTTTCCTAATGATAGTATCTCTAATCGCTTGTAGGAAAGGAGAATGCCATTCTGACATTTTACCGTAGGTTTTTGCTTTTCTAACAAGATATTCAGCTTTTTTATGTCTGACTTGGTGATAGTTTTTTAACGCTTTGGCATTTAATCCTAATTTCTTTAATGAAAAAGCTAACGCCATCGCATCTTCAATTGCTTGTGCGGCTCCTTGGCCTAGATGCGGGGTGGTCGCATGTGCTGCATCGCCAAGTAAACATATCCGATTGTTGTACCATGTTTTAAGCGGCAATAAATCAGAGATATCGGTTTGAATGGTGCTATGAGGGCAAGTTTGTTCGATTAACTTAATATGATTAACAAAAAATTTAGAGGTAAGGGTTAATGCGGTACTATGAGCATCATCTTTGTTAAAATAATTTCCTGGTTTAGATTTAAAACTAATGTACCAATATTTTTCATGGTTACTTATAAAGGAATAACCAAGTTTGCATCCTGGTGCCCATATTTGATAACTGGTGTTGTCAATAGAATCGGGTAGGATTGATAGATTGACAATCCCTCGAAAACTGCTAGAACCAGAATAACGAACTACATTTTTTTGAAAAAACAAATTGCGTACCTGGGAATGCAGGCCATCTGCTCCCACTAAAATTTTTCCACATAAAATTTCTCCTGTATTAAGTTCAACGCTTACTCCTGTATCATTCTGCTCAATACTCGTAATACTTTTACCGAAATAAACGTCTTTTAGTAATACATGCTCGGTTAAATATTTTTGCAGCCTTGCTCGATGAATAGCTAAAATATTAAATTTGGATCTATCTAACGTAAGTGTGTGTAATTGCCCTGACGAAGTAGAAGCTAATTTGATTTGTTTAATTGCAAAACCTAAATCAAAGAGATTATTTGTTAAGTTAAGCTCGCGATATATTTCTAAAGCATTAGGAGCAAGCCAAATACCTGCGCCAATTTCCGAAGGCTGTGATTCTTTTTCTATAATTAGGGTTGTAAAGCCGGCTTTATTACACGCAACTGCCGTAGTTAAACCGCCAATTCCGGCCCCAATAATTAGAATATCAACTTTTTTAGTCATAAATTTTATCGTAAAGGAAATATTACTTAATTTAATATAAATAATGATAGAAGAAAGTTATAATTAAGCATGAGATAAGTAAAGCAATTAAAGTGGTGGCGTTTCAGGATTTGAGGTGGGGGGGCGGCTATGATAGTTCAACTGGCGTTTGGGTAATAAGCTGTATACGCTTATCAAAGCACTGCATCTTTTCCTCACCTAAAAGTGCTGCTTCTAACCACCGTACTAAGTAACTATTACAAACTCCCTGGTGATTAATACAGCTACCCTAGGGGTTGGCGTAAGGTTAATAAGGATTGATGAATTTCAGGCATTTTAAGATAAATAAAGTTGATTTTGTATAAATATTACACAAGTAAAAATAACCTAGTAGGTATAAGAGCTTTTAATTACACCAATATCAGATAGCTGAATTGCATCTTTCAAGAAATTAAAAGGGATAGTTTTTATGATAATTTACAGAAAAATTTAGATAATTGAGTACTTTTCAAGCAAATTTTCATGTACTTGTTGTTTTGCTAGTACAACCTTTGTATAGGCGATTGTTTTATCTAAGGCTCGATTAAATTGAGGCACATTGTCTTTATACAATAAGTTAATTGCATCTATCTCTTCAAAATGGTCAATGAATTTAAAGGCTGAAATAACTTTAGGGGTTTTTAACACAGCTAAAAATTCGTTATAGCTATGGCCACCATTACTAAAAAGCAAGCTAGAGGTAAAACATTTGAGAAAAGAAGTGAATTTTTCTAAATTATTAAAAGGTAAATGAGCCATTTTTTCTAACTTTTTTATGCAGCGAAGTTGACTTAACATGGTGCCAGAAATAGAACATGAAAAAGGGTGCACCAACGTTGAAAAATTTTCTTTTGGCCATGCTGCTGCTAGATTAAAGTTGACCCTATCAGGCGGTCTAATAAAAGAAAATCCACTTTCAGTAAAGATCACATCGTTTTTTGGGATAGGCATATAACTTTTCATTAATCCAAAATAGCTTGAATAGCTACCTATTTTAAATTGTTGACCATGTGTTTCAGCAGAGGCTTTAAGGAATTTTATTTGGCGGCCTCGTTGTTGCTCAGAAAAAAAACCTATTTCATATGCATTTTTAAGAGGTATATCAGGTAACTTAACAATAAAGCTGCTAAGCCATGCACATTTAAAGATTAAAAATAATTTATCTTTTTGAGTTTCAGAAAAATCATTATAACTTTTATTAGTTTTTAGCTTAGAAAGCGTATCAATATATTCTTCAACAAGATAATCTTCATGCGCTGAAGTGGTTTTATTAAGATACTTATTAAATTTAGCTTGTTCAGCTGGAGGAAGTAGCTGATACAATGCTTCATAATAACCACCAAGATCCTCGGAATCAATTTCATCAAGTGCGATAAATAATGTTTCAAACGCTAGATGAGTTTCGAAATATCGTCTAGTAGGATCTTCATTTATAACATTGGCATTGGTTGAGATTTGATATTTTTCATCTAGTTGGCTTCTTTTAAATAAATTTATGATGTATTGATAGTCTTCCTCAGAAGTTATGCCTTTTAAATATAACTTTTTAAGTCTCTCAACAATAAACTCGTTTTTGTAGCGATCAATTAAAAGCATAACTGCTTGACCAAAAGACAATGTAATCATAATTTTTTTACAAAAGAGAAAAAGAGAACAAATTATAAATTTAAATATTAGATAAAAAAATTAATTTTTTTTAAAATTAATTAAATAAGCAGAAATATAGATTTGGTTATAATTATATAACCGGATTTGTGCAAGAATTATTATATAGCCAATTGATTAACTTAATGTTAAGTAATTTTCGAAAAAATTTTCAGATTTGACTGCTATTGATTGATGAAGTAAATAGCGGCGTAGGCCGCTATTAGCATCTTCACTTAATTGATTTCATTTTTGTTATCAATTAGGTTATTTATGGCTCCCGTACTATATAAAACCACATCCATTATTCCATGTTTACATATTTCACAAAAAGTAGAGCTTGCTTCCATAGTGCAGTCAAATCCAGGTTTATGATTAGTGCCTTTCGTGCTGACTGAATCACCATAACCACCTTTATAAGCACCATAAACAGGAGGATTAGATTGCCAATCGCTTGCCGGTGTAGGAATTGCAGTTTGAGGTGATACCAAAGTATGCCATTTTAAATCTTGATAAGAGGGGCTGGATAAAAAAGTCATGTTTTGTGACCACGGTTCGTCAATATCTGGTGCAAACTCTAATTCTGTACGCCCGCCACCTTCATATTCTTCATTAAGTCCAAAAAAATGGCCAAATTCATGCAGTAATAAGTAGGTAAAATAGTATTTATTGCCAGCAGGGATAGCTGTATGAGACATATAATTACCAACTCCCCAGTAGCCGTTGTGTTTGGTTAAGATTAAAGCATAATCATAAGGCGCAGAGGCTAGCGCTTTGCGGAATTTATTTTCGCTTGTGGGATAAACTGCATGATACCATCGCTCAACACCAGTCCAATAGGGATAATATAAGCCTAAAAAAGAATCAAACTCAGGAATAGGAAATCCTAGATCGATGGGCTTGCCTAGTGATTTATTAGAAGGATGAAATACCGCATAAAAGCTAAAATAATCAATTCCAGGAAAATTATTACTATGTAAATCGTTAACAGTTTTAATGGCATCTTGCCAAAAACGATGTTTATCTTGAAACTGATATCCCTCAGCATAAATATTGATTCTAAGAGCCCGCGGTTTTTGAGATATTAATAACTGCTTTACTTCAAGTTCAGGATAATAAGTATCATCTGTTACTAATTCACTAACAATAATCTCTTGTTCTAAAACAGTTTCCATAATTCCTGACTGTGGATTTTCTGCAACTAATTCAAAAATTACATTATCCTTGGGAAGGGGGAATCGTAAGTTTATAGCTCGTGATAATTTGCGATATTCTTTGCCTGTACCTATAGAATCATAGTATAAGTGTTTGCCATTTTTATCCTTTACTATGCCTAAATAACTTCCCCACTTAGGCCTATGCTTGCTTTTAGCTAAAAGTGCGGGAGTACCGGAATTTTCTATGATTGCATGGCTTAAATAATATGTTTCATTATTTGGAAGCCAGTTTATTTGTAAGCGTAATACTGAAATTTTAGGTTCTTCATTAATGGATTTAATCATTTCATTTGATACATAGCTTTTATGTGAAAACGCTGATTGCTGTGGTATTAAATGAGGATCCCAATGAGGTTTTGCGGTTAGTGGTAATGAAAAAAGTGATACAACTAAAAAAAAATTATACGCATGTGCATCGTCCTGAAAATTAAATGGAAGGTTAAACACCTTTCTTATGTTGCTAACAGTAAGTAATGTTAACTGTAAAGATTGTCTACCTCGAAATCTTGGTATTATATCTATCTTAACTATGATAGTTAAGTTTTTATATCTAATAAAAACCTAAGTAAATTTGAAATAGGAGATCAAGTAAATAAATTAGGCCATTTAAATCTAAACAAAAAATTTAGCAAAATTAAAAGCTATTTTTAACTCTTTTTAAACTAATAAAATTAGACTTCTTTTTCATAAATCTTCCATTTTGATTAATTAAGAAATTATTGGATCTTTTTATAAATTAGTTGATCCTAAAGTAATCAAATGTTATAGTCCGTGGCCTTAAAATATTTAAATTTTGAGAGTAATAAGAATATGTGGGGTAGAACAAGAAATATCGACATGATAAGGCAGCGCCTATATTCAGTTATTGGACCAGAATCAAGTTGGGAAACTGATGAAAATAAAGCAAAATATGGTCAATTATATGTCGATTTGCGTGTTAATAATACCTGGCGAGCTGAAGATAGGGCGCGTTCTTTAGAACGGACTAATTTTTGGCAAGCACGTATTATAAAACACGAAGAACAAAATAAACTTCATATTCTTCAGTCTCAGCAATATTGGGCTAATCGTAAAATTCGTCATGCTCAGGAAAATGAAGAAAGGAAAGCTGCTCGACAAGAATTTTGGCAGACACGCACGACTAATCAGAAAACAGAGGACGCCGAAAGACCTGCTAAGCGAGCTGAGTTTTGGCAGCACCGTCATGAGCAACATCAAGCCGAAGATGAAGCGCGACTTCATTCACGTAAACAATACTGGGCTAATCGTAAAGACCATCAAATTAAAGAAAATGAAGTAAGAAAAAATTCACGAGAAGAATTTTGGCAGACACGCACGACTAATCAGAAAACAGAGGACGCCGAAAGACCTGCTAAGCGAGCTGAGTTTTGGCAGCACCGTCATGAGCAACATCAAGCCGAAGATGAAGCGCGGCTTCATTCACATAAACAATATTGGGCTAGCCGGAAAGAGAGACAGGCTCGGGAAGATGTAGACAGGATAAAAGAGCGCCAAGAGTTTTGGCGTAAATGGGTAGCAAGACTGCAACAAGAAGATATTAATAGGCCTAAAGAACGTGCTGAGTTTTGGCAAAGGCGCCTAGAAAGACATATTGATGAAGATCAAGATAGATTCATTGCCCGTCAAAAATACTGGGGTAACCGTATAAATCGCCATGTTCAAGAAGATGAAGCACGATTAAATAAGCGCCGAGAGTTTTGGGAAAAACGGGTAATTAAGCAAAAAAAGCAGGATGTTGATAGGCTCAAAGAAAGAAGAGATTTTTGGCAACAACGTCATAAACAACATCAAGGCGAAGATAAAGCACAACTTAGCGCGCGTGCGCAATATTGGACTAATCGTAAAAACCGTCACGTTAAGGAAGATGAAGAACGATTAACTGAGCGCCGTGAGTTTTGGGACACATGGGCAACAAGACTGCAACAAGAAGATATTAATAGGCCCAAAGAACGTGCAGAGTTTTGGCAAAAACGTCAAGCACAACATCACATTGAAGATATAGATCGCTCAAGAGAACGTAATTATTATTGGACTAATCGTAAATACCGGCACGCTCAAGAAGATGCAGCAAGAATCAGAATGCGTCGAGAATTTTGGGAAACACGAGCGACTAATCAGAAAAAAGAAGATGCAGACAGACCTACGAAGCGTGCCGAGTTTTGGCATAATCGTCATGAGCAACATCACACTGAAGATACAGAGCGACTTAATTCATGGAAGCAATATTGGGCCAATCGTAAAGAGAACCATGATCGGGAGGATAAAGCAAGGATAAAAGAGCGCCGAGAATTTTGGCAGGTACGTGCTATTAGGCGAAAGAAGGAAGAAAGCGAAAGGCCTATAGCACAAACTCAGTTTTGGAAAAACCGTCGTGAACAACATCAATTAGAAGATAAAAATCGAAAGCATGAACGTGAACAATATTGGCTAAGGCGAGAAAAACGTCATGTGGACGAGGATAAATTTAGTGCTGAAATGTGGACGCAGTTTTGGCAAGATCTACAAACAGAAAGAAATGCTGAAGATAAACAATTTAGCTTAAGACATGCAAGAATTAGGTCGAATGCAGCAAAATTTATATCAAAAACGATATATGATTCTACAGCTTATATTTATCGTCCATTGCAATCTCTGTGGTATGCCTCAGAAGAAAGTATTCAAACAGCTACCCGAAAAATATATCGTGCTATTACTTGGGCTGGTCGACATGCATTAGAAGGTTTAGCTACTGTTGGGCGGGTAATCTATCGTGCTGCTGGTTGGTTAACCCACAAGGTTTTAGATTGTTTAGAAAACTTAGGAAGACCAATTGTAAATTTATTAAGCTTTGTAGGGCATCATATTAAAGAAGTTTTACAAACGGCTGGCCGTTCTATTTATCGCGCCAGTACTTGGTTTGGTCGACACGTGTTGGAAGGTTTATCCACCGCCGGGCGCGCACTTTATCGTGCTGCGGGTTGGTTAGCCCATCAGGCACGCGAGTGCTTTGAAACGATAACCACGCCAATTATTCGCGCTTTCGACTTTGTAGACAATTATCTTAAAGAAAGTCTGCAAACCGCTGGTCGTTCTATTTACCACGTCAGCACTTGGGTTGGCAGACACTTATTAGAAAGCTTAGCCACCGCCGGGCGC
>NZ_CAAAHX010000007.1 GCF_900639865.1 Legionella gresilensis | reverse complement strand
TGTTTGCAGTATTTAAACTATTGTTAAAAATAGTTCTTATTGATGTTTATTTAAACGAAACATTTCGCGACACCGACAAGCTTATAACACTATTAATTAAAACTCTTAGTAAAGCTGGAATATAACTAGTTGGGATAGCAATCAATTGATAAGCAATAGAATGTGCTTTTTCAGGATATAGCATTTTTTTTAAAGCAGCTGCTTCTTCCTCTGAAAAATGCGCATCAATTTGTCTGGCAATTGTAATAAGAGACTTTGGTTTAAGTTTTGGCAGATGCTCAGAATTTTCAACAAGCCAAGTTGCTATACGCATCTGATTTCGAATACGTAAATCTTCTTGCGTTAGTTCTATTTTATATTCTTCTGTTTTCTCATCAACTTCCCCATGTTTATAGGTTAGAGAAACAATAATGTAAGGATTATTTTCTGGAGTATGAAATGCTTCGTAAATGCTAATTCCTACTTTAGCACCAATAAGAGGATATCCTGTTTCAGGTACCGATCCTAAATCGCTCTTAAAAAAATCACTTACATAAGGAATCGTATGGCCTTTAATTCCATTAACAAGATAGTAGCCTAACGAATAGGCAAGAACACACCCAGCAGCAACTGTTATTGGATTTTCAACAATATCAGAAACAACTTGCATTGTAGAGCTAGTTGGGCCATGTGCAATTAAATCTATTACACTAGAGCCAATTTGAGCCTGCGTCGAGCCACCTGCAATAGCTGCTGCTTCGTGAGAACTACCCATACAATAAGAGGCGTGGGTAAACCAATTTATATAAGCTGAGGGTAAAAATGCTTTACAAACAGCAGGAAAAAAAATAACAGCACCACCAATGGCATAAGTTGATAAAAAGGCCAAACCTGCAACTGGATCTTTAGCAAAAATATTATGAGTGAAAACATTAGCAAAACCATTGACACCACGAAGCATGGAGGTAAGGATATCGTTTTGATCACCTGCGGTTAAATGATAGGGAATTTTTGCTAAAGGGTACCCATCCTCTTCTTTAGCCTTAAACCCTTCAATGGATTTTCCATTTTCTTTTAATTTATTTTCTACTGTACTTAATGTTTCCTGTAAAAGTTTTTTTTCTTCTGTAGAAATGCTGTTTATTTCTTTCTGCACTTCTTCAAATGTATCTTTTAAATGCCCTAAATTTTCCGTTAAATACCAATCATCCCTAATGCCAAATGAAACCTGGTGAAATAATTTTCCACCAACATTAAAAACACCTTTAAACAGATCAATAAAGGCATCGCCAACTTTTTTGGCAGAACGACCAAACTTATACCACATTGGTTCATCAGGCTTAGCATGTTCACATAATTCTGTGGCTGCCAAATGAAATTCTTTGTCTTTCCAGGTTTCTTCTTGCCAAGGCTTTACAGGCCATATCGAGCTTTTAAAAATATTAAAAATAAAGTAGGCAAAACTAATTATAAATGCTTTAAAATTGCGATGAGTTTTCCAACGAGTAGCGGCAATAACACTTAATTCCTCTTCCTTCTCTTTTCTTTTAACTTTAGGCTTCTTAGGATCTGTATAGTCAACCTCATCCCAACCTTCTATAAAGCTTATTGCTAATAAAGCTTGACGCTCCTGTTTCCCATTTAAATGCTCCGCTGTAAAATCATAGGTTACTAAATTGTCTGGTCCTCCAACCTCATCGCTTTTGTTATTAGGACTTTTTTCTGGTCTAAAATTACCTTGATGTGCTGCAGTAATTATATTGCGAGGATCACCTTCGTAATCATCTATAATTTTGCGAGCATCTTCAATGTAATCGTTGAGCTCGCCGCGCGTAAGGGCAAAAAAACGCTTGTTACTATAAGTTAAATCTTGATTAATCCCTTGTAACTCATAAAGATGCATCATTGTTTGTTGCTTAACAAACTCTAAAATGGAATGCCGTCCACGAGCACGATTGTAAGGGCGTAAATTCTTTTCTTTTTGTAAATCCTGTAAGTATTCCTGAGCGCGTTTAATATCCTCGTCTAAATCTGCTTTGATTTGTTTTGCTTTACCTGGATTTATCTCGTCTAAAGATTTTAGTTTTAATTCTACGTTACTTTGAATAAATTTGATTCTTTCAATATAATCGTTAATTGATTTAACAAAATCTTGTACATTATTATCTTTATTAACCAACCGCTCTAAATCTTGTAAAGCTTCAATTCTATCTTGATATACATCAAGTAATTCAAGTTTAATATGCTGGGTATTACTTACCATACCCTTGGCAACACGTTCATGCGCCAAAACGCGGTACTGACCTAAACAAGCGATTACTTTGCCAGTTAAAGACTCAGGCTTAATAATTCCCCAACGCACTGCTTTTTTGAGATTTTCAGGCGTAGAAGTCCATGTAAAGCCCTCAGCATGACCATTTTTTTTAAGGAAATTTATACGGCCTTCAGTGAAGTTAGGGCTAGTTTTAGTATAAGTATCTACCTGGGTACCACCAAGATAACCTGGAACTAAAGAAATACTTGGCAGTTTAAGCGTGCTATCTTTGTCATACTTTTGCTTAATAAATTTTTTTAATTGGTCTTCATTATGTTGGTGTAGTAATCCTTTTGCACTAAGTGGTCCTGGCATATTAAATCCTAAGAACAATTTGTCTATATTTTAAACAAATTTGATTAAGGAAATATTAACAATGCCAAAAACACTTCTGAACTTGTAATGAAATAAAAATAATTTATTTTTAAGAGCTTAGAATAATGCTATAGGCTTAAAAAAGCAGCTATATTTCTTAACTTGCTTTTTTTAATTCTAATTGATGAATAGCTGCTAAAATTTTCTGATCATCGACGGTTAATAATTTATCTGAATAACCAGAATTAGGCTCATACCACCATTGACGATTGAAATAGCGCTGTAATTTACTATTCTCAAATTGACGACCATATTGAGCATATATAGTATTTTTTATTAATGTTAATTGCTCAGCATTCATCGTACGTAAACGGGTCAAATTCTCTTCTAATAAAGGATAAACGACGCGATAGCGAATATAATTTCGCCCGGTTTGTAAACACACCGATAAATCATCATCAGGTGAAAAATTTTTTAAATTCCAGACATAATGCCTATCTTTACCCTTGCCCAGGATTTTCATACCCTTTGGTTTGGGTTTTGTATAATGAGCATTTTTATTTAATTCACTGCATAAACGAGTAGGAGTGTTAGGAATAATATCTATCTCAGTACGCCCAATACGTCCACCTTGCCATAATTTACCCGTTTTTAACACATAATTTACCCAATGATACCCCATAACATCGAAGGTCACACCCGTATTATAATGGTGATTAAGGGTTACCGTTTCTTTGGGTAAAAAGGAAAAATTCCAAATGTAGGCCTCTTGATATTCTAATCCTTTTTCTTTATTGGAGGTAATTCTTTGTTTCCTGACCGCAATAGGTTTATTGCGCGCTGTTGCTACAAAGTCATAAACGAGCGCTGCGCCTTGTTTAGATTGACGACCAGCAGGAATAGAAATATTACCAAATTCTTCATTATTAACTGGAAAAGGAAATCCCATTTGAATGGTAATAGGTTTATTTAAATTATTTTCAAATAAAAAGCTACATTGGTAATCCCAAAAACCACTTCTATTTTCTTTATTAAGATTATGGCCAGTTATTATTATTTTTTCAGCAGCCATTTTAATATTGGGTTGTTCAATCGGATAAGGAGAAGCACCCGTACCTCCGAAAGCGGTGTCATTTGCTTGCGCTGTTATCACTGTCCCTAAAGAGAGTAAAGTTAACCTTGTAATAAATGCTTTAACCATCATCTTCTTTTTACTCCTTTGAACTTAACTTTTTTAGTGCTTTCTCTAACTTTATTAAACAATAAATTAGCACCATAAGCAAAAATAATTCTCACCTAATTTAAAAAGATGAGTTTTTTCCTTAAAAAACAATAAAAGAGGGCCATTTAGGGCAATTTTTGCTAGAATAAATCATTTATCATACTACTTTATTATTTTGATGAGACCTTAAATTGTTAAAAAGATTCTTCATTTTTACGCTTGTTTTTTTAAGTTTACATAATTGTTTTGCTGAGATAAAAAAAATTGCCCTAACAATTGATGATTTACCTTTTGTAGGTCCTAAGAAAAGCTTTCATCTTAATATGATTTTAAGCACCCTTAAGAAGAATAATGTTCCTGCAACGGGCTTCATTATTGCAGGTGATATAGATCATTCTGGTTGGATAATGCTTAAAAAATTTCACGATGAGGGTTTTGGTCTAGGTAATCATACAGTCTCTCATGCTAATTTAAATAAGTTAGACCTTGACGCTTACCTAGAAGAAATAGAATTGGCTGATCAACTATTATCATCCGTTCTTACAAAGCCTAAATATTTTCGCTTTCCCTATCTCGCTACAAGTAAAGGAGAAAAAAGAGAAAAAGTAGGTGAATATTTAAAAACCCTAGATTATGCAATTGCGCCTATTACCATTGACAGTAAGGATTTCCTGTTTAATAGAAAGTTAGTTGCGCTGCCTAAAGAGGAGCGCCATAATTATTTAAATGAAGAATTAAAACCTGAATATTTAGACTTTATTTGGCAACAAACATTAAAAGCGCTAGAACGAAATCGTCGCGCTCATACGCCAAACCAGGCTCAAATCTTATTAATTCACGCAAACATAATCAATGCTTACGCATTAGATGATATTATTAATCTTTATAAAGAACATGGATTTACATTTGTTACTTTACAAGATGCCTTAAAAACATTTCCTAAAAAACCTGTAACATTAGCAAACAAAACTAGAAATCCTATTGATAGGATTATAGAAACCTTTAAGGCTTGGGATTAACCAATAATCTATTTATATTTAAATACTTGCATTTTTACCCAAACTAAGTATTCTATATTTTGGGCCGTTAGCTCAGCTGGTAGAGCAGGAGGCTCTTAACCTCTGTGTCATAGGTTCGAACCCTATACGGCCCATCATTTAAATCCAGCATTGATAGCTTTGATAAAACAGGCTATTTATTTGGCTTATTAGTATTAGTGTTATTCTTAAAAGGTTTATCTTTCCAAGCTCGGTTAAAGAATTCTTCGATCAAGAAAGTTGCTAATGCAACGGGGAAACCACCTTTAAGTAAAGCACCTTTTTTACCAGCCAATAATTTCATTACAATTTGAATAAGCTTCAATTTCATGTAATTTCTAAGTAAATTTGCAATCATTTCTACTCCTTAACTAAGCTTTACTACCAGAAAGTAGCTTGTCATTAAACATCTTCTTTTAGAGAATAAAGAAAGTCAAATCATTAAAAAAATTAAAGTATTTCTATTAGTGTAGGCTAATATAAGTATTATGCTGATAACCTAACTAATAATTTTATGGAAACCATATTTCATCTTGCTTTTCCTGTCCATGATTTTAACTTAGCCAAATATTTTTATCACGAGCAGCTAGGTTTTGCCGTGGGCCGTGAATCAGAACATGCTTTAATTTTTCACTTTGCTAATCATCAAATTGTAGCGCATTTAATAGATGAGCCTCTACCTTTACAAGCGGGCATTTACCCACGCCATTTTGGGTTAATTTTTCTTAAAGAGGATGAATTTAAAGGATTCTATAATCAATTAATTAATAAAAAAGTCCCCTTTGAGATAGAACTGAAAAAACGGTTTTTAGGTACTAAAATAGAGCATCAAACTTTTTTTCTAAAAGACCCCAGCAATAATCTTCTTGAATTTAAATGCTATCAATATTATTCAGCTATTTTTAATGAAAAAGATTTCAAAAAAGTTGGAGAAAATCTACAATAATCAGTTATTTTTTTAAAGAATAAGATATATAAATTTATTAGCTAAATTCCTTAAATAATTAGTTTTTTAGTCTAAAATTAAAGAGTGTAAATTGAATTAATTTAACACCTAAATCAACTAATTTTAAGATCAATTTAGGAAGAAATAATGTCCGTAGAAACAAAGATTGCAAAAGCTATTTATAAGCGTCATCCCATTTACTTTACCTATAATAACTTACCCCGTTTAGTTGAGCCACATCACTTTGGTATTTTAAAAGGTAAAAAACAATTACATGCTTTCCAATATCAAGGTCAAAGTGTCAATGGCCCTCTACCCCAATGGCGTAATTTTAAGTTACGTTTAATTAAAGATCTAAGTATTAATGAAAACCAATTTTTCAACGTACGTCATTCCTACAATCCAAATAACTGCAAGTTCTCACGTATTGATAGATCTGTTTGGGATTTACAATAATTAGCTTATCTTAAAGATACTTCTATTTGCCTTAAACTATATATTTTCAGCCTAATTTAAAGAAGTTAATTAAATGGTATTGGGGTGACTTTATAATTTAGCTTTTAAGACAAGTTAATTTTCAATAATTAGATGCCTACAATGACGTAGCGTACGTTCTGATTCTGGAGGTAATATATGATAATCACCATATTCTTTACGAAGAATAGAGTCAGCATCATAAGGAATATTAAAGTAATGATTTTCAAAAACAGCACGTTTAAGTGGAAAAACTTCTGCAAACTCTATAAGGGTGACTCTTTTACAATGATAACCTCTTCCCAAATAGGGGCTATTTAATTTTTTGGAATGACGTACCAAATAATCTAATCCATGGTTAAGGATAACTTTAGGAAAAATATAACCTAAAGCACGATATAAATTATGACTACGCCCCATAGAAAGCGGTGAATGTTTCGTACCAAGCATGCGTAAAAGCTTACGCGATATACGTTTATAAAAACGGCGTTTCCAAGGAGTTACTATCATTTTGTCATAAACAAAAACATCGATAAATATTCCTTGCACATAAGGTTCGTTTCCCTTTTCGTGTCTTTCTAAATAATAACTACGTCTGTCACGTATTTTTAATGGTGCTCCTAGGTTATAGTAACCTGCCTCTATACCAGCTAGCTGTAAATGTATATCAGCAGGAAGCTCAAGGGGAGCGACTTTTAAAAATTTTTCATAACTTTCTCGTGGCATAGCAATATCCATGTCATCATCCCATGGAATAAAGCCTTGATGTCGAATGGCGCCTAACAAAGTACCGGCATCAAGCCAATAGACTAACTGATGTTTGACACAAATAGCATCAATTACCTTTAGCATATCTAACATTCTCAATTGCGCCTGGCGCAAACGACCATCAGTAAGAATAGCCACCGAAGACTGATTTATTTCGTTTGATAGAATTGATTCCACTACAATATAACTAACGTTACCATATCACAAAGATATCATTAACAAGCAATTTCGTATAGTTTCATTTGCTAAGCAAGATTAGAAGATCATTGATAATAATAGCGGTTTTAACTATTATGATTTCTTTTCATGAGAATTATTATGGCTATCTGGTTTAACCCTATCAGTATAGAATATGTTAACCAACGTAATCAAAATACGCTCGCTGATTTTCTAGGTATTAAATTCATTGAAGTTGGCGATGATTTTTTAATAGCAACTATGCCTGCTAGTGAACGAACTAAACAGCCATTAGGTATTATTCATGGTGGCGCTAATGTGGTTTTAGCAGAAACACTAGCGAGTGTTGCTGCAAATTCTGTAGTCGATTTAAATAAATTTTATTGTGTTGGTTTAGAAATTAACGCCAATCATATACGTCCGGTAAGTAAAGGTTTTGTAAAAGGAATCACACGCCCTCTACATATAGGCCGCACAACACATGTATGGCAAATAGATATGTATAATGAAGAAGGTAAGACAAGTTGCGTATCTAGAATGACTGCCTCTGTCGTAGCACGATAAAAACGCAGCATAGGTGACGGTCGAGTTAGACCGTTTTCAATATGACCCCCTACAAATTCTTTGTTTTCCCCGCGTAGGCGGGGATCTATCCTCAATTAGTACTGAGTTTAATTTCCACATGGATTCCTGCCTATGCGGGAAAGACATTCACCACGCAACAAAGCATTCCGGCCTGACGGAATAACAAGTATAATAGATAACTCCTTTACCGCCAAACTACAAAATTATTTCTCAAGGCCATACCCTTCATCAAGCCAACCTTGTAAGCCTTGAGCGAGAGAATAAACCTCCTCATAACCCATCTCTTGTAAAGTCTTAGCAACTAAAGCACAACGAAAGCCACCACTACAGTAAACAATTATTGGTGTATCAGTATTAGGTACAAGTTTTTCTATATCTCTTTCAATAATACCTTTACTCACATGAACAGCATTAGGGATATGTCCTATTGGCCATTCATGATCTTCACGAATGTCAATAAGATACATAGGTAATTGCTTATCAATTTTTTCCTTAAGTGTAGGCGCATCGATTTCTTTAATTTCCTTCTTAGCTTCTGAGACTAAGGCTAAAAATCTGGGAGAATGTTGCTTTGGCACCAGGTCAGCTCCTTAATTTTTTGAGGCAATATTCTATGATTTTGGCTTTTTTAACCAAATTAATAATATTGCTCCAACTATTAAATAAATAGGTAAAACGGTCAATGCTATACGGTAACTACTTAATGAAAATACATGTATTCCATTAACCATTTTTCCATCCCAAGTTAAATCTAGTAATTTACCAATAAAAGGTTCTGTTATAGCGTCTAAGATAGCATCACTCGTATTTAGCATAGCAGCGATAGTTGCTGTTAGTGCTAAAGGATTAGTATCTTTTGCAATAGCAAAAACAAGCATAAAAGCACCCAAACCAAAACCAAATAAAAATAATAAAAGTATTAAAATAGCATACGAAAGATAGGAACTAAATAAAACAATTGTTATTGCGACACAAGACAACAGGGTGCTAAAAAACATAACCTCGCGCCGATTGTTTAATCTATCGGATAAAAAGCCTAAAATAGGACTACCTAAGCCTAATCCAATAAATACACAAGATATCATAGAGGCAGCTTGTGTTTTACTTAAATGATAGGCTTGTTCTAAAAATGGATTTCCCCAAAGACCACCAAAAACCGCAATAGGTGAAAATGCTAATCCACTATAGAATGTTAGTAACCAATTCTGCTTATTTCCTAGCGCTTGCTTAATATCTTTAAATGTAATGTTATTTTTATTGCGCGCAATAGGATGAGCTTGCTTATCACGGACAATAAAAGAAAACAAACCTGCTAAAAAAAGCCCTACTATACCTACTAAAAGCAGGCAATGTCGCCAACCAAAGTTAGCAATTAGCCAAGCTAAAGGCGCTTGTCCAAAAACAGCCCCAGCCATTGCGGCTGTAGCCAATAAACCACTAATAAAAGCATATTGCCTAGGCTCAAACCAAATAGCAGCTAATTTCATATAAGCAACTGTAGCAAATGCTACACCTACACCCATCAGTCCCCGCGCTAAGCTAGCTATTAATATTGTTTGTGATTGAGAAAATATTAAAACACCTACTGCAGCGCTAAAAACAGCTAAAGTAGTAAACCAGCGTGTACTGTATTTATCAAGCAAAATACCGACAAAAAGTTGCATAATCATATATGTATAATAAAAAGTGGCTGCTAAGCCGCCTAAACCAGCCCCGCTTAGATTAAATTGCTGCATTAAATCAGCTGTAATAATGCTTGGAAAAACCTGTAAAATATATTTATAAAAGAGAAATCCTGCTGCTAAGGTAATTACTAAAATAGGATAAGCAGAAACCTTTTTAAGATTAATTTCTAAAACTGATCTTGCCATTATTTGTACTCTCTTAAAGTTAATCGGTAAATAAAATACGATCTGCTGAGCGAGCACATGTCGTTAAGAGCCCTGTCTTAACGCTTTTAATCGCTCATCGTTAAGACAGGCAAATAATGTTAATAATGGCTATAAGACGAATAATCGAACATAGAGGCCGAGCAATATAGCTTGAAGAAAAACATAACAAGTTATTACTAGGCTGATTCATTGCTAATTCAACTATATTTGATATAAATAAAAGCAGAGAGTTTTATTCTTGCATAAAGAGTTTTCTCATGCAACTTATTTTCATAGCTATTTTATATGAAGATAGAAAATTATTTTCTAGACGCAAACCGATAAAAAAATCCTTTTGCTGCCATAAGTTCTTGGTAATTACCAGATTCTATACAACAGCCTTGATCGATAACATAAATAATATCCGCGTCAACAATTGTACTAAGCCTATGCGCAATAACTAAACGAGTTATATTGAGCGTGTTCAAATGTTGTTTAATCTGTGCTTGTACTTTATTGTCTAAAGCACTTGTTGCTTCATCTAATAAGAGAATTCTAGGTTTATTACTTAATGCACGTGCTAAATTGATACGTTGTATTTCTCCACCCGAAAGCATCTGAATACCATCGTTAATTAACGTATCAATACCCATAGGAAGATCTTGGAGAAACCCTTCTAATCCGACATGTCTTGCAATTTCATACGCTTCCTCACGAGATAACGTGCTATTGTTTCCGCAAATATTTTCATAGATAGTGCCTGGGATTAATTGCGTTGCTTGCATCACAACACCTAACTGATTTCTCAAAGAATTTAGGTTGATATTTTTTAAATCAACTCCACTGTATTTAATAACCCCAGATTCAGGATAATCGAGGCTCAATAAAAGCCGAAAAATAGTTGATTTACCTGCGCCTGATGGCCCAACAAAAGCGGTAAAAGACCCTGGCTGAATAGCAATATTTAAATTCGTAAATAGTGGTTTTTCATCACCAGGGTAACGAAAAACAATATCTTGCATAACAATATGGCCATCTAATAAATCAATTTTATTTTTCCCCTGCTCTTGTTCAGGAATACTTGCAAATATAGGTTTAGCTTTTTGAAATAAAGGAATAATTTCAATACTTTCACTTATAACGGCCGTTAATTCTAAAAATGCATTAAAAAATTGAATAAATGCGGCATTGAAAATAATAAAACTACTGAAGCTTAATGTGTTGTTACGCCAAATAATTAAAGCATAAATAATAAGTATGCTTATTCCCATAAAACCAGTTGTAAAAATGTGATTTATATTAATTAATTTATTAGCAATAAATTTTGAGTGAATTTTAGCAGCATATTCTTTCTCCCAAAACTGAAAAGCATTTTTTTCTTTATTAGCTACTCTTATTTTGCTTATAGAAGCTAACATACCGAGTAAAATACCACTAATTTTAGTTTGCTTAGTTGTTAACTTTCTAGTTACTTTTAATAATCTTAAATTTATAGAAAATACAAAAACAACCATAATAAATACAAGAAATAAAGCTGTTAATGCTAAATAAATATCAATAAAAAACATTAAAATTAAATAAGTAACTGATAAAATACCAGCAATAATCGTTGAAATAACCCGCTCACCTAGCTCTTGTTGAATTAAACTAACAACACTGACGCGAAAACTTAAATCTCCTGCTGTAAACTGTTTAAAAAAAGAAATTGGTAATTTTAATAATCGATCCCACATTGCTGTTTGTATGCGGTGCTGGGCTCTAAATCGCATACGTAATAAAAGAATATCTTGTAAAAATTGAAGTAGACTAACAATAACACCAATTATAACTAATAGAATTGTATATTGAATTAATAACGAATAATTAGAATAAGGAATTACTTGCTCAAAAAGAATCCCTGTTATAACTGGAATTGTCGTTAAAAAAAGTGCGGCTAAAATATGAAAAAATATAACTTTCCGCATTTCTTTTTTTAGAAAGGAGAAAGTAAATTTTAATACATCAATAATAGAAACATTTTTTTCAGGTAAGGAGGGATAAAGCATATATGCATGATGATGAATATTCTTAGCTATCTTCTCATCTACTAATCGGCGCTCTCCTGTTTTACCGTTTATAATTTCATAGCCATCCTTTTTAGGAAGCAGCGCGCAACAATGATGATTAAAAAAAGCAATCAATGGACCTGCATCGTTTTTCCACCACTTATTTTTTAAACGAACTCGACGAATACGTAATAGATTATGATTTGCTATAGTCTGAAGATAATCGACCGAATTAAATTGATTAATATCAGCTGTTGGCTTACTTAATTTAATTTTTAAATAATTAGCTACTAATTTGCAAGCTGCAAAATGAATATCAAAAAAATCAGTTAAAGAGGTATAATTTTGTTTTTTTGATGAATAAACTTTCTTTAAATGTTTTATATAAAGCAGTGGAATTTTATCATAACTCATATTTTTCATTCTCCACTAATTCTTTATATAAACCGGGCTTAGTTATTAATTTCTTATGTGTACCATGCTGGATAATTTGTCCTTCATTGACAACATAAATATGATCGCAAGCAAATACAGCGCTTAAACGATGAGCAATAATGACTAAAGTACAATTAATTTTGCGCAAATTTTCATAAATTGCCGATTCAAGAAGAGAATCCATGGCCGAAGTTGCTTCATCTAAAATAAGTAATTGTGGCTTTAATAGTAAAGCTCTTGCTAACTCTAAACGTTGCCGCTGGCCACCGCTTAAATTCACGCCACCTTCAAGTAATTTAAGATTTAACCCACCCCTTAATAAGAGATCTTTATCTAAATATACCTGTTCTAAAACAGCAAATAATTCTTTATCTGTAAATTTATTATCCCAATACGAAAGATTGTCACGTACACTTCCTGAAAAAAGAAAAACATTTTGATCCACATAAGTAATAAACTTACTTAATAAGTTGCGATTAAGCTCCTTATAAGGAATGCCTTTAAATAAAATCTCTCCTGATAAAGGTGTATTTAAACCACAAACTAACTTAGCAAGGCTTGATTTACCACTACCACTAGGGCCGACTATAGCTACCTGTTCTCCTTGCTTTATCGCCATAGATAATGAATCGATAACAGGTGGTTCAAGAGGAGAATAACTAAAAGATAGTTGATTAATTTTTAAGATAGGATTTATGTCTTTTTGTAAAAGGTCTGCATTAAATTGACTTAATTTAAAAAGTGGATCGATTCGCGTATCAACAATATCTTTTAAACGAATCATATCGCCCTTTATTTGAAATAGATTACTAAAAAAGTTGGTAATTGCATCAAGTGGTGTAAGAAAATTAAGTGTTAATGCTTGAATTGCTATAATTGATCCTATAGTTAACTCGCCTCTTATAACGAAAAAAGCACCTAGAAAAATAATAGATAAACTTGCTATTAAATTAAAAAAACTAGGAATAGCTGAGGTTATAATTTTTGTTAGTAAAAGTTTATGCTCAGCTGTTAAAAATTTTGTATAGAAAGAAGCCCAGCGATTAAAAAAATATTGCTCTAAAGCAGAAATTTTTAATGTTTCAATAATTTGAATCCCATTAGCCTCTATTCCTTCTAATTTTCCTCTATCACCTGCATATTTACGGCCCAGATCGATTAACTTGCGTCGACTAATAATTAAGACACTTATATTTAAAAGAACTAATAGCAATAATACCAACCAAATTTGCCAACTTAAAATGAATATTACCAAGCCAAAGCTAATGACTTTTAAAGTATTTACAACAAGCTCAGGTAAATCTTTGGCTATAATCGCGGCGATTCTTTCATTAATCATGCTTCGTTCAACAATTTCTCCATTAGATCGTTGTTGAAAAAAATTAATAGGGATATGGAGTAGACGCCAGAAAAAGTTTACTGAATTCATCGCATCTAATTTAATATTTAAGTGATTAAGAAACTTTAACTGTAGCCACGTTAATAAAACCGTCATGAGTGTAGTAAATAATAGGCCAAATAAGACAAAACTAATTAAACTTTTCTGATTATCAATAAGTAAATAATCAATAAAAGCTTTAGTAAAAATAGGAATAGCAATATTAGGAACAATTAAAAGGGCTGTAACTAAAATAATGAAAAATAAAGCAGTATAATTTTGTCTTAATCTAGTAAAAAGAAACTTTCGAATAGAAAACTCAGGCTTACCACCCTTTTTAAAAGAAGCACCTGGGGTTAAAACTAAAATAACACCAGTATATTCTCTCTCAAACTCATCCCAACTGATATTACGGGGGCCAGTAGCAGGATCGTTTATATAAACTCTTTTCTTTGAAAAACCTTCAACGACTAGAAAATGGTTAAAGCTCCAGTAGACAATAAACGGTACTTTCTTTTCTTTTAATTCTTCTATTTCAAGATTAGCCCCATATGCTTCCATACCATAATTTCGTGCAGCTTTTACGATATTAATGGCTTTTGTGCCATCTCGAGAGACACCACAAGCATACCTTAATTCTTCAGCAGTAACATACTTCCCATAGAAAGCAAGGATAATAGCTAACGACGCTGCGCCACATTCGGTCGCTTCCATTTGTAAAATCGTTGGTGTTTTTACTCGCTTCTGTATAGGGCGCTTAATTTCCATAATAAAATAATTATAGATGGCGTTACTATTAATTGTAGAAGTTAATAAGCAAATCAATAGGACGTTTAGTTTCTATATTAATCATAACCTCAATAAGCGTCCCTTGAGTTAATTGAATATTAGGTCCTAAACGGCTTGTCCACTGAAAGCCACTTGGTGTGTGCACATCCCTATTCATGAGTATTTTAACAGACATTAAAGGTTCTTGACTTAAAAAAGATGAAACGAGTTGTTGATTTTTTAATACAGCCATCATACTTTCTTGGGTCACAGGCAAAAGGGAGATGCTTTGCACATGGCCTTTAATAGTACCATATTCCAATTTATTAATAATAGTAGGCGTGATTTGGGCACTCATACCAGGTTTTAACAATTTACCTTTGCGAGCTGGTACGAAAACTAAAGCATATAAATCCAGCACTTTTGGGATGATGCTTAACAAAGCTTCTCCTGCTTTTGTATAATCCCCTGGTCTTACTCTGACCTCAGCAACAATGCCATTTACTGGACTTGTAATAACCTGAGATTCTTGTAATTTCTGTTTTAAAAGTGCAACTTGTTCTTCAGCTTTAAGTACATTTAAAGCAAGTTCACGCTCACGTTCAAGCCATTTATCTTTTAGCTCAATTAAATTAGCTTTTTGAGAAATTAAATCAGCTTCATGTGAATTAATTTCTTGAAGTAATCGATAATATTCAACTCGAGTTTCTGTCACATTAGGTAAATCAATAATCCCTTTTTTTAATGCTTTTTCCTTTAAGTCAAGCATGATTTGTAATTGCTTAAGCTTTTGCCGTGCTGCATTTAAACTATCATTAATTTTAATAATTTGATCATTTTGATTTTGTTCTAACGTAGAAACAATTTGCTTTGAGCGAGCATTTAAGTTTTTCTGCTCGGCTTGTAATTTAGTTAAAAATTGTTGGCTAGTGTTTAATTCTAAAGTAACTTCATTCGTATAAGAAACCAGTTTGCTGCCTTTGCTTATTTGATCACCTGGCTTTATATAAACATCTTTTATTTTTCCGTCTACTGTTGGAGCCTGTACGGTAACAACATCGCTACTAACAGCCATTAATACTCCTTTTCCCTCTACTCGAATAAATAAAGTGCCTTTGATTAACCAAATAAAAAACACACCAATAATAAGAAAAAAAACGAAAAACAATAACCAATATTTTGGCGTAATAACCTGGATTACGTCTTCATTTAATGTAGGACGATTAATTTGCTCCAGTGCTTTTTTACGAAAAACAATGCCCTTTTTCTTAGCCATGCTTATCTTTAATTAATTGATTTTGGGTTTGTCTTAGCCGTTGTGCAAGCAAAGGTAATAACTCGAGAGCAATTTCTGGATATGCTTGTAATTGAGCTTTGAAATCCCACTGAGTAATAACTAATGCCTCGGTTGGTAAAAGCGCAACTGCACTAGCAGAGCGAGGTAAGCTATCAATAATAGCTAACTCTCCTAGTATTTCACCCTGCCCTACTTTAGCAATAGAAATACATTTATTATTGGATTCATAAAATACTTCTACTGAGCCTTTACTAATGATAAAGCATTTATCACCTTGCTCACCTTGTTTAATTAAATATTCACCTTGGGCAAAAGTCTGCTTTTGTGCAAGGCTGGCAATGCGCCATAAAATGGCTTTTCTTAATTTAGAAAATAAGGGAGAAATTTGAAGAATTTTTAAGGCGTCCATTTCTTTTTCTGGTGCGTTCACAAATATTTCCACCGTTTAACCTACTATAAAGTATAGTTAAAAATAATAGGTTATCCTTAACCTATTCATATAAATCAGTCCTTATTTTATATCCATCGAGTACGCTAGGATTTTGGTTTACTTTACGAGCTGTACTCTATCTACTTATGAACCTTCCCTTCTATCTCTCATATCTGTCACGATAACCTTTGGGCGCTCTTGTATCTCTATCTATTAGTCGCCTCTCGGCTTTTGCATCAGCTACCTTTCTACCGCCAGATATATTTTCTAAATCAGCATCCGTTAAATTATTATTTTTTTCTTTTATATCACTATCTTTAACAAGGTTAGACTGCTTGCGAATGCTCATAACACACCTCACAACTTAAATTATACTCTTAAATTATAGATCAAATTTCAAACATTTAGGTATAGAAACTTACACGACTTAAATAAAGGTAAATTATACTATTTAGCTATAAGGATAATAATGTAGTTAAGAGTAATCATTTAATGTTAAAATTAAGATATTAACTTCCTTAACTCATTAATATATTTTTTATAAATTATTTATTTGTTTGTAACAATAAAATAGAATAATTTAAATTAATTATTTCCCTCATGCCTGATAGCTTTGATGATAACTATTAAGCTTTTGAAAGAACAGCAAAACTCAATTTCAGCATTGGCCCAACTTTGGTATACCGCTCTTGGTAAAATTTGGATGCCTAATACACCTATTGATGTTGTTAAACAGCGTTTTGAGTCACATTTAAATGAAGATACCCTGCCACTTACGCTTGTTGCTTTCTACCATGATGAACCTGTGGGAATGTGTTCTCTGCGTATAAATGATGGCATTCGACCCGATTTAATGCCTTGGTTAGGGTCTTTAGCAGTGCACGCTGATTATCAAAATCAAGGGATTGGTGAACAATTAATTGAATCTACTAAAGAGAAAGCAAAAAAATTGGGCTTTAAAGAGCTTTACTTATTTGCATTTGATAAAACAATTCCAAAATACTACGAGCATTTAGGCTGGCATATTATAGGTACGGATAAATATAACGAACATCCCGTAACAGTTATGACAATAAAATTAATCCAATAACAACTAAGATAATCGTCTCCTCATGATTAAAAAAACTTTATTTTTGACTTTAGTAATACTAAAAGCAACCTATGCAGCGCCGCAGTTTAAGCTAGCCGATCCTATTGTTGATGACCGCTATGAGTTCAATACACAAGCATTATGCGCTACAGCAAAAGAAACACTCGCTTATCTTGATAAAGGAGCAGACTATGACCCTGATGTTATTCATCCAGGTAAAGCGATACAAATACCTCTTGATAGAATTAAAATGACATTAAGATTTGTTTGTGCACATCAAAACGAATTAAATAATCCTAATTTTATACAGAAGCATTTTGAATTTATCCGTTGGTATCCTGATAAAACACAAGCAAAACCATTAGCGACTGCTAAACCCTTACTTAAGAATTTACCAACTGATCAAATTTTAATGACTAAATATTATGTTCATCTTGCTAAAGCAGCTGAAAAACCTATAGAAAATAAATCGTTTGCTTTGTATGCATTACCGGATGATGAACAAAATTTAACCCTAGAAGAAGCTAATCGCAAACCTGAGTTAACTCGTTTTCAGTTTGGCAAACAAGCTATATTAAAAGGCGCCTTAACAAATAAAAATGTTTCCGCCTTAGCTTATGTAAGCCGGGACGATTTAGAAGCGGCATTAATGCAAGGTACTATTATTGCCGATTTTGGCCACTACAAAAAGATTTTTAATGTACATCGTAATAACAATATTGCTTATGATTCTTTGAAAAAGCCTACTCAACAAGAGCGTTTTTGGTATTTTAAATCGGTACAAGGCGTTCAAGGTTATGGCAAAGATGCTGATTATAAAATCAGTATCAATCCAGAAGTGACCTTTGCCGCTGATCTTAAGCAGTTAGGGCTTGGTAAATTATTGATGATACAGTATCAAAACAGAACTGGCCAAATAATTTCTCGAGCCGGAATTTTAGCTGATACAGGCGGCGCTTTTGCAGATAACTTATACCAAGTTGACTTTCTCGCAGGCACCTATTCAAGTAAGGAAGCGTATAATCAAGCTACTAGAAATATTCCAAATTATGTTGCTGCCTATTTCCTAGTTTTAAAAGATGACAGTAAAAAAGCTTAAATTAAATTTAAAAGCTGAAGTTAAGGCTTATAAACGTTAAAAGATATTATATTATTATAACACCTACTTCAGCTTTGTTTTATAAACTAGTAATCATTAAAACCTAAAACAACTAGAATACAGGCACCGCCTGCAATAATATTGACTCCTGCTTTCTCACAACGATCAATTGAATAACTACTCTCAGCGCCAGGTTGCATCCAAATATTTTTAATGCCTACTTCTAATGCTTCTTCCACCACTTTATCAGTTACTGTAGGTGGTGTAATAATCGAAATGCTTTCTACACTTGCTGGCAAATCTGCAACTGAAGCTACAGTAGATAAACCTTCAACAATACTTTCACGAGGGTTAATTGGATAGACTTGCAGATTATGCTGCATATAACAGCGCAATACTTTATTACCATATTTGGTTCGATTGCTAGAAGCACCTACGACTCCATATGCTTTCGATTGCAAAAAAAGATCTATATTATTCATAATTTTCTACCCTAGCTGATTTAATTTCTTTTAATGATTTAAATTTCATTGCCATGCTGCCTTAACTGATTATTTATTTCATTATGATTTACATTAAAGCTACATGTCTTTTAGTAAAGCATATATAATTGGCTAAAAATTTTCTTGATAATTGAATATGAGCGATACGCGAAATAAACATTGGTCTAAAATAGAGTACTTACATGAAGTTGTCAAAAACCCAAATATACATATTAAGGGAACTCACAGTTATTACAGTGATGCCTGGACGGGTAGTTTTGAAGAAACAGTCGTTAGGTATCTTTACGGTGATGAGTATAGTTTAAAAAATTGGCAGCCACAGTGGTCTATTGATCAATTATATATTGGAGATTATGTATGCATTGCTGCTGAAGTCATTATTATGCTAGGCGGAAATCATACCCATCGTGCAGATTGGTTTAGTCTTTATCCATTTCCAGAGTATAGTGTGCAAGCTTATAAGGCTAAAGGGGATACTATTATTCATGATGGTGCTTGGCTTGGTATGCGCTCCATGATTATGCCTGGTATAACCATTGGCGAAGGTGCCATTATTGGTGCTAATGCTGTAGTTACCAAAAATGTTGCTCCGTATTGTATTGTTGCCGGAAACCCTGCTAAAGTTATTCGCAAACGTTTTGATGATAAAACAATTGAGCGATTGCTTAAATTAGCTATTTATACATGGTCGGAGGAGAAATTTAATGCACTTAAAACTCAAATATGTAGTGCTGACATGGATGCATTGGAAAAAGCTAGCCTAGCTTATGATAAGATTTAAGTTGTCATTATATTCACAAATAATAAATTAATTAGAGCTTAATATCCTAGTTTTCCCTTTTAAGCCCTTAATTTACAATAAAGATAATTTAAGTATAATAATTTAAGTAACCTTTTAAAACCTATCAGGGATTTATTAGCTCCTGTTTTCGATTAATGAATACTTCATTATCATGAGCTCACTTTATAACATTAATTAAACAATATGATAAATAAAATATCATAGCAGCAACTACCAAAATTTAATAAATAAACAATAAGGACACTAGAAGTAAGCAGAATTATGAATAAAATGACAATTATTAGGTCTGCCATAGCTATTGATCCAGCTTAATATTTGAAAAATAAAAATATGATTAGGTTAAGTACTAAAGCCATTCAAAATTACACACTACTTCACCTAAATATAGAGCTATAGAATTTTTTATAGGGAGATTTTTGTGAAAAAGATATGGATATTCTTACTAACTTTTATATGTTGCTTCTCTGTTGCATCATTTGCTGCAAAGGCTCTAAAACCAAAAGTAGTTCATACCATGGTACAACGAGTACCTATACCAGTTCAAATAACAGTCAAGAATGAAAATTGGATAGAAACTATTTCAATATGCAACACGACTTCTAGTGCTATTCCCCTTAACGATATCGAATTGAACTTTAATTATGATGTGGCGATGCCAACAAATATATGGGGACAACCTTGGGCAGCGTGGCATATGCATAGCCAAGCTGGTAAACAAGTCGTTTTGTTAGGTGGAACACCTTATACTCCTGCTTTACAACCTGACCCAAATTGTAATAATCCACTCACTATCCAATTTAATGCCTCGCCTGATACACCTGCACCTGCAGGGCCTTTTGTTTTCAAGGCATCTGGTGCGTCATCAAATGAGAAAGGTAAATTGAATATTGCTATGCCATCCATACCAGAAGACGGATTAGCTAATCCACAAGTTACAATTACTGGGATGGGACAAACATTAAATCATACAGTTGCTTGGGGAGCAGTGTGGAGTGTAAGTGATTTGGTTGCTGGTTCATACACAGTTACTTCTTCTAATGTGAGTAATGGACAACATACCTATCAAGCAAACCCAATTAACATCACTGTAAAAGCCAACGAAACGACTGAAGTATCAGTAACATATACGCTTGTAACTTCCAATACAGGCAACCTGACAGTAACTATACCTGCCTTGCCTGCTGATGGATTAAATAATCCTGCCATTACTGTACAAGGTATGGGAAAAACCTTCAACCAAACTGTAGCTTGGGGCACACAGTGGAAGCTTACTAATCTTGCTGCTGGTAATTATACGGTGACTTCTTCTACCGTTACGAATGGTACTACTACCTATGAAGCCAGTCCAGTAACTATTGGTGTAATAGCAAATGGAACGGTGCAAGCTGCAATGAAATATACTCCTGTTTCTACAAGTACAGCTTCTCTGACTGTTAGTATTCTTGATGAACCAGAAGCCGGATTGAGTGCACCAGAGATAACTGTCGAAGGCATGGGAAAAAAGCTCAATAAAACGGTTGCTTGGGGAACAAAATGGGATCTCACGCAGCTGGCTGTAGGTACCTACAAAGTTACCTCATCTGTTGTAAGTAATAGCACTCATACTTATCAAGCAAATCCAGTTAATGTAACGCTATGTGCTACTAATCCTGCTAGAGTAACAATGATTTATAAAATTGTATCTGGTAACACAGGTAATTTGACCATTAACATGCCGCCCATGCCAGAAACGGGACTAGCAAAGCCCCAAATTACTGTAACAGGCGCAGGTCAAACTTTTAATCAAACGCTGGCTTGGGGTACTCAGTGGCAATTAAATAAAATTGCTGTAGGTAATTATACTATTACATCTAAAACAGTAAGTAATGGTATACATACATATCAATCAAATTCACCTTATACAAGTGTTAGTACTAATTCTACAACACCTATATCGCTTGTTTATTCAACAGTAAATAGTGGCCGTCCCATTTCTTGGAATAACATTAAACATGTTGTCATTATTGTTTTTGCAAATGAAAATTCAGACAATATACTGAATCAACCATTTTTCAAATCATTAACAACCCAAGGAGCTTATTTATCACAATACTCAGCGATCACACATCCTTCACAACCTAATTATCTTGCCTTAATAGGCGGGAGTACATTTGGAGTTACCAATAATAATATTCATAATATTAATGCTAGACATCTTGGCGACTTACTAAATGCGAAGGGTTTAAGTTGGAAATCCTATGCTGAAGCTTATCCAGGTAATTGTTTTCAAGGATCTAAAAGTGGAACTTATTCACATAAACACGAACCTTTTATTAGCTTCATCAATGTTCAAAATAATCCAGATGAATGTGCCAAAATCGTACCTAGCCACCAATTTTTCTCAGATTTAGCTGCAGATAAATTGCCTACTTATTCTTTGTATGTACCTGATATTAACAATGGTGGTCACGACACCGGTATAGCCTTTGCAGATAAATATTTTGCTAAGACCTTTGGCCCAATATTTAGCAATGCAAGCATAATGAATAATACTCTTTTTATTATTACCTTCGATGAAAATGATGGTGGTGCTGGCAACAAAATTTATACTGCCTTTGTTGGAGCAGGTGTAAAAGCAGGCGCTACTAGTGCAAATAAATATTCACACTATAGCACCTTAAGAACTATTGAAGAAATATTTCAGTTAGGTACCTTAGGTGTAAATGATCAAAGTGCTACTGAAATTTTAGATATTTGGGAATTTTAGTTCTACTTGCAAGAAATTGACTTTACTTAACTCTCTAACGCAGTTGAAAAGATTGATTAACTAATATGATGGCGCTGTTTGCAGGCAAGCAGCGCTATTATTTGAGGTACTGTAATTTAAAATAACTAACGATAAGCAAACCACTAAATCAACTTAATAAACACTGCTGCTATTCCTTTTGTTTTCGAGTAAGCTTTTCATAGCTTTAAATTAATATAAATTATTTGGAGCGTGCCGTCGGTAATACAGATCCAGCTTGTAAAAATTTTTATCGTAGTAATGTCCTAACTAAATTCTCTACTTTTTAAATAAAAACTATTAATTTAATTTTTTATCTGGAACAATTTATTTCTTAACGACATTCCTTCTCAAGCCAACATTCATCAATCACTTCATCGCAAACTTCAACTGTTTCACAAATAGGATAGTACTCCCTCTGTACAGGAATATTGATAACAATATTTGGAATAGGCAGCCAACCATAGCTAAAGCCAAATCCAGCATCATAGTCATGATAATGTCTATTGCCAAAATACCACCCGCTATACCAGGCATTAGCATCCGTATACATCAAGCAATTTAAGAGAAATAAACTGATTAATAGTTTAATTGTTTTCATCATTACTTCTTCCCCTATCAATCATAAAGCAACATAAGACTCAATTTTTAATCACTTCGTTATAAAATATTCTAATTCTCTCTATTGTTAAATCCAGAGTCAATAGAACCTTAAAATTAAATGAATAATTATGAAATTAGCTTGTTATTGGTTTTTATTTTTGAGTTAAGTAAATTAATCGCTATAGAAAAAAATCTGCTTGATAATAATAGATGTAGAAACTATTAGCTTAAATTAAGCTAACTTATTTTTAAGAGTGTAAATTATAGAAATTGCCCCATAATAGGGCAATTGGGTCGAATCATTTTACATAGACTGGTGCAGGCGGCTGATCAAAACTATATATTAAGCCGAAGGCAACTTGAGCAGCATAGGGTGTAATTTTGGTATGTTTAGCCACAGAGCCAAAGGGGTCGAAAGTATGACTTTTTACATGATCATAATGAGTTTGGCTATAATCCATCATACCAATCCAGTGAGGCGCAAATGCATGTCTTACACCTAACCCAAAGCGGATACCATCTAGATTATTAGTGCTACTATTTATGCTTGGATCAGACTCATTAATTTCAAGATGTCCATTCGCATAACCAATTCTTCCATAAAATAAAGTTGTTGGTGATAAAAAATAACCTGGAAGTAAGCTGATACCAAAACTACGTTTAATAGTAAAGGTTGTCTTAGAAAAGTTCCCATGTACATATTCATCATTGGTAAGCTTATATTCAAGTGAACTTATATTTGCATTGCCTTCTGCGGCTAAATAGAATCGATCAAAAGCCCGACCATAGCCGCCAAAAATTGAGCCAAACACACCTACACCTGCAAAACGATTTTTATCAATAACATCAAAATTATCTGTAGCATAAATAGTAGTACGTTTCACATGTGAGCGTTGATAAAAAAGTGCGCCTTCAGGTCCAGTACTGGCACCAATATAAAAACCTGCAAAACACGGTGTAATACTTAATGATAGAAGAAGACTTGAACCTATTTTCCCTAACATACATTTCCTAATAAGTAGAGTAAATTAAAAGAAATTCGATTTTATTTAAGAATGGAAAATAATTCAATGACATAATATATGAAATGTTTTTATTAAAAATCTAAAGTTTATTTTTTTAAAGACGATTATATATCTGAAAACAGTTATTGCTTAATTATTTATTGAAGGAATTGTTATGAAAACTTTTCTTAAAAAATTCTTCTTAAGAAATAGCGCGCCAAAAGAAATGCTAAAAGATAAAATGGTTTACGTAATTAACACAGATCGCAGTAACGTGGCAAAAAAATAATTTCATTTAAAATGTAAATAAATACTTAAAGCAAAATTATAATTATGCCACCTTAAAAAATAATTAATAAACTTAAGAAAACCAAATCAGTGAAAGCTTATATTGCCAGGACTTTTTTCGCCAAAATTTGTAAGCAATATGTTTGCTGCTAACTGCGCTGTCTTTTCTTGTGGCATAAATTCAACTGAGGTAGCAAACCCTAAATCATCACCAACACTAGTTAATACATTATATTTTATAGCCGGCTTTATTCTTTCAATCATTGCTTCCATAGCTATATCATCGATAAAAAGTAAATTCTTTTGCTCATGTCTTATCATTTCTAATAAAGTGGTATGTAAAGCATACTTAAGAGTATAGAGAGCAAATTCACGAGCTTCATCTAAATTATCCAAGGAAATCAAATTAGTTTCATCATGCAGATAAGTAAAATGGTAATCATAAGGTGAGAAATCATTGTTAATTTTATTAGCAGTATCTGAATTAAGATACTGACAACGAAAAAAATATAAAATTTTTTCTTTACTTGTCGCTTCGGTAATTTGAAAACACCCCTGAAAGATAAAAGGTGACTCCCAAACTGCAACAAGAATAAGTGTCTCTATATTAATTTTTTTAGACTGCAACATCATTATTACCACTTAATAGATTTCTATAGTTTAGCTTACTTTAAATTATTCATTATTAAATTTTAAATAAACTATCTAAATGCCTAAAGTCAAACGGTTGACGGACGAATAAATCTAATACCCCCCATTAATCTCGTTTAGAAACATAACTTATAAGGATTATTATGCAAGCTCCTATCCAGTTCGCTAGTGTTCAATTTATGCTAATTAATAGTTTTATAAATTATAATGTATCCCCTCATTGGATTTATACATCTACTAAACCAACCACCCATGTTAAAGTAACTAAAAAGGTTAAGTTTAATAATAAAATGGCAGTTAATTGCTAAATAAAATATCAAAAAGAGCGAGAAAGAACAGAGTTGCTTTTTTTGTTTCTTCCGGTGTGTCATCAAAATAGATTGATTTTTTTACCTTTCGGAAATAATCTGGCAATCTATCCGGGTATTGAACAAATTGATAAGATGTTTTTAATTGGAAGGGTAATAAAAAAACAAGGAGTGCATATGAAGAAAAAAGCCGCTATGGTTATTTTAGCATTAGTATCTGGATGTGTATTTTCAGATCAAGTTGACAACCCTTTTGGACCAAATGTATATATTTTTGACGATAGCATGCAATCTAGTGAAATTAATAATACGATAAGACAAATATACGAACAACAGCGCTTCAATGAATTTGGTGAACAACGCTATGCATTTATGTTTATGCCCGGTCAATATGGAGCTAATGAAAATATCGATGTTAGAACTGGATATTACACGCATGTTTTAGGCTTAGGGGCCAATCCAAACGATACAAAGATAACAGGCGCTGTACGTACGCAAGATTCACCTCCACATGATCCAAGCCACCCTGATCGTGGTCCTGGTGCATTAACTAATTTCTGGCGTGGCGCGGAAAATCTTACTATTATTCCAACGCTAGGCTCCTTAGGTTATCCTAATGCTATTCCTAAAGATCAAAATGTTTGGGCTGTCTCACAAGCAACCTTCTTGCGTAGAATTAATATCTTACAAGGTTCATTACGATTATGGGAAATAGGTTATTCAAGTGGCGGTTTTCTTGCAAATTCCAATATTGAAAGAGGAATTTATTCGGGTTCACAACAGCAATGGTTAACTCGAAATTCGACTTTTGGTCGCTGGGAAGGCGCAAATTGGAGTATGGTGTTTGTTGGGGATGTTGGCGCAGTTCCTGATGGAACTTGGCCTAATCCATCCATTACGGTTGTAGAGAAGGCGCCTATAGTTCGCGAAAAACCCTATATTTATTTCAATAAAAGTGCGAATCAATTCTATTTAAAACGTCCTAATATAAGAACAGATGCAATAGGAACTGATTGGAATATTAGTGGGAAATCTCTTCCTATTACTAGCTGCTTTATAGCTAAACCAAGTAACTCAGTCGCAGAAATAAACTTGGCTTTACAAAACAACACATATCCATGTTTAATACTCACCCCAGGTGTGTATCATTTAAATGATTCAATTCGAATAACAAGAAGTAATACTGTTGTTTATGGTTTAGGACTTGCGACATTGGTAAGCGATACAGGTAAGCCGGCTTTGATTGTTAATGATCTTAGTGGTATTCAGTTAGCAGGACTTTTATTTGACGCAGGACCAACGTACACATCAAAATTATTACAAATAGGTGATGGTAAGTGCAGCAATCGATCACATGCTAACAATCCGATTTTCCTATATGATCTTTTTTGCCGAGTTGGGGGACCTTCACAGCTAGGTCAAACCGAAAGCTGTTTAGAGATAAATAGTAATGATGTCGTTGGTGATAATCTTTGGATGTGGCGTGCTGATCATGGTAGCAATGTTGGATGGTATACCAATAAAGGTAATAATGGTATTACAGTTAATGGTAATAATGTAATAATGTACAATTTAATGGTCGAGCACTTTCAAAAGTATCAAACAGTTTGGAATGGCAATAATGGTAAGGTTTATCAATACCAATCAGAAATACCCTATGATCCGCCTAGTCAAACCGAGTGGCAAAATGGTTCAGTTAATGGATATGCATCTTATAAAATTGGGAATTATGTTGATACGCATCAACTATTAGGGGTTGGTATTTATAGTTATTTTCGAGATGCTACTAATGTTTACTTAGAAAGTGCAATTGAAGCCCCCTTAAAATCAACCATGAATTTAGAACATATCGTCTTATTTTGGTTAGATGGAAGAGATAATACCGGCATCGGACATGTTGTTAATAATGTTGGAGATGGGGTTTACCCATGGAATCGTCGTAGTAATTTAAGAAAGTGGCCATAGAATAATTAAATAAAAACAAAGAGATTTTAAACTTAATAATTTTAAGTTAATAATGAACAGCCTTAGCGTCTGAAGCTTATTTATCTTAGGAAAGTTACTTGATTTATAGTGGTTTAAATTACATATAGTAACTCCACCTCATATAGTAACGTCCTAAGATGAATAAGATAGCCTTGTAACTTGCATTAGGCTTGCCAGCATTATTTTAGTAGTATTATGTAAATTTATAAGTTTGAGGGTTGGATGCAAAAATTATTAATTAGTTTTTTTATTATTAACTGTTTTTACAGTTTGTCCTTAAATGCTGAGTCGGTAACTACCAATCAAACCCCAGAAGCCGATAATGAAATACATCACTATATTTTTCGCAGTTGGGATGTATTAACACGCGATAATAGAAATCTTTTTAAATCTTGGTTTGATAGCAAATTGCCTGAGGAAAAGCTAATTATCTATGTACCTAAAGGCGAAGACATCGAAGCGGTAAAATTAAATGCAACCCAACACTTACCGAGCGATACCGTAAAATGGATAGAATTTCGCTATTTACCAAAAAATATTAATTCAATAAAAGAACATGGTTTGCTCTATTTGCCTTTTCCGTATGTTGTTCCTGGTGGTAGGTTTAATGAAATGTACGGATGGGATAGCTATTTTATTGAATTAGGATTACTAGAGCATAATCGCCTGCAGCTTGCTAGAAATATGGTAGATAATTTAATTTATGAAATTAAGTATTATGGTACTATTTTAAATGCCAACAGAACATATTATTTAGAGCGTTCACATCCACCTTTATTAACAGAGATGATCCTTGCTTATTATTATAAAACTCAAGATAAAAAATGGTTAAAAACAACATTACCAGCAATTAATAAATTATATCGTTACTGGACCCAACCGCCCCATTTAATACCAAAATTAGGACTTTCCCGGTATTATGCTGGTGGTTCAGGACCCTGTCCTGAAGAATCGCCTACTTACTATTCTAAAGTGATTGATTACTTTCAAACCCATGATGTGACTGATTATGAAAAAACACTTTACTACAATGAGCAAACTAAACAGTTAACGCCCTTGTTTTATCGTGCCGATCGTACTGTTAGAGAGTCAGGTTTTGATATTACAGCTAAATTTGGTCCCTTTAGCGCTGCGATTATGGATTATGCCCCTGTTGATTTAAATGTCTTACTCTATAAATTGGAGCAAGAAAGCCAGGAAATTTATACAATTTTAAAGCAGGAAAAAATAGCTAATGTGTGGAAAAATAGAGCTCAAAGAAGAGCAAAATTAATAAATCGTTATTTATGGGATGCGCAGACTGGTTATTATTTTGATTATAATTTTAAAACTAAAAAGCTACGAAATTACTCATACGCTACTACTTTTTATCCTCTCTGGGCTGGTATTGCATCAAAAAAACAAGCTCAAGCCCTTATTAATAACCTGCCTAATTTTCTTGAAAAAGGTGGCCTTTTGACCAGTAAACATTACCCTGGTCTGCAATGGGATGCGCCATTTGGCTGGGCGCCTCTTCATTATTTTACCGTATTTGGCTTAGAAAACTATGGATATAGACAACTTGCTCATGATGTAGCTAATCGGTTTATCAAAACAGTAGAAAAAGGTTATGAACAAGCCCATACAATTTTTGAAAAATATGACGTGGAAGAACGCAGTATTCATACAGTCGATAAAATTAAGTTTAGTTATAAAACTAATGAAACAGGGTTTGGTTGGACTAATGGGGTTTATTTAGTTTTTATTAATTTTATAAAAAAAGCGCCAATAAAAGCTAATATATTACCAGCAGCAACGCCTCAAACATAAAATGATAGTTTATTAAAACATAATAAATTACAAAGATGCCACTGTCTTGATAAATGATTGGATTTGAGTCAAGGTTGAGCACTTACTTTTTTATATAGCTCACTTGATAAATCACATTGGCATGATCATCTGAAATGAGTAAAGAGCCATCTGGTAAAATTAAACTATCAACTGGTCTTCCCCACACTTTATCTCCCTGAAGCCAGCCTGTAATAAATGGCTTCACTTGACTCACTTGGTTATCATTTAATTTAACAGTAACCACTTGATAACCTATTTTTTGCCTACGATTCCAAGAGCCATGTTCACTAATAAAAAGTTGGCCATAATAATCGGCTGGAAATAAATTACCTGTATAAAAAGTGACACCAAGTGCAGCCACATGCGCAGGTAATTCGAGTACTGGTGGCGTAAACTCATTGCAGGATCGTAAATTTCCAAATTGCGGATCAGCTATATTTTTGCCATGGCAATAGGGAAACCCAAAATTCATTCCTTTTTTAGGTGCATAATTTAATTCATCAGGGGGGCTATTATCTCCCAGCCAATCACGACCATTATCGGTAAACCACAACTTATGGTAAATTGGATCCCAGTCAAAACCAACTGTATTACGTATTCCTTGTGCGTAAACTTCTAAATGACTACCATCTGGATCCATTCTCATAATAGTAGCAAAACGAACATCCTTACTTACACAGGCATTACAAGGCGCTCCTATACCGATATAAAGTTTGTTATCTGGCCCAAAACGTATAAAACGCCAGCCATGTGCCTCTTCATTGGGTAAATTATTGTTAATCACAATAGGCTTAGGTGGATTTAATAAATGGTGCTCAATATTGTCAAAACGTAAAATACGATTAATTTCTGCCACATATAAATTACCTTTATAAAAAGCAACACCATTAGGCTTATTTAAGCCCTCTGCAAGCGTTATGACGCGAGTGCCATAAGTACTATTTTTATTTTTAATCACAGCATAGACTTTTCCTTCAGTTATCGAACCCACAAAAACAATATCATTATTACCTAGGGCCATTTGCCGAGCACCAGGTACAGGGCTGGCATAAATAGCAATTTTAAATCCGACTGGATACTGCAATAAATGTAATGGCAAAGCTTGTACAAACCTTGTATCTAATATGAGTAAAATGAACAGTAGCCGATATAAATCCATTTTTCACCTTTCAAAAGGGTTAAGAAGCAGAATTAATTTTTTATAGCTAATTAAATCTTACAGTCAGAATCTTCTAATTATCAGTTTATTAAGTTTATAATTGCTAATTAAAGTTAAGATCGATCTTTTTCTAAACTTAATGTGTTAAAGTAAGTACAAAAACAAAGGAGTATAAATCAATAAATAAGTACCTTTTTTAAATGCTATAAAAACTACTCGTAGTTTAGCTCTTTCATTATTAAAGAGCCTGATTAGTTCAGTTTCTTAAAAATTAAGTTGTTTTTATCATAACAAAAATAAAGGAATACATGGAATGAATACCCAAGATATTAAAAACAACCCAGAAGAAAAAATAATAAATCTACCCGAAAATTCTATTTCAGATCTTAATAACCCGACCCCAGAAGACGCTCAGGTTGAAGAGCAAGCTAAACTTAATCAAATTACCTCAACTAAAGAACAATTAGCAAAAATTAAAATAGAGTTGGATAAGATGATTGATGCATTTGCTCAAAATAAAAGTATCTTATCAAGAGCAGCAAAATTTTGGGGTGAATTACCCTGGTGGCAAAAAGTTATAGCAGGTTCGATTATCTTTGTGCCTCTTTTAGTCATTAGTATTATTACGCATCTTTTAGTACTGATAGTTATAAGTTTATTTTCATTACTCGCTTTTGTAGGAAGCAGTTTTTTATTAGATAACCACCATCAGCAAAGCCAAAACGATAAAAGTGATCTTAAAAAAGGTATTTTAAGTTTAGCGGATACGCTAGGTACCGTCATTGAATCGCTTGATCAAATAAGACAAGATTTAGCGATTGAAATAACTAAATTTCAAACAGAAAATGAGCATTTAACAGCGCTTGTACAAGAATTAAGCCAGCAGGTTGAACAATTAAAATCACAAGTTAGCCATTTAGTTGATGTCGAACAACAATTAGATATAACAAAAGAAGAGCTACAAAAAACGTCTGCAAATTTTTCTAACGCTGTTGAAGAGCATAAAAAATTATTAGAGCGAAATAAATTACAATTAGAAAAAACAATTAAAGATTATGATGAATCGCAAGCTCAATTATCAGCTAAAATTTTAGAACTCGATGATGTTAAAACTAAAATGGGCCTTGATTTAGAGCAAGCTAATCTAGTTGCGCAAGCATTACGAGCAACGGCAGATGAATTATTTAAAACTTTAAATTCTGATGAGTCCCAACAAGCTGAATTTCACAATCGGATACATGAATTTCTTACTGATCGATCGAAAGGACTTAACCAACTTATAGATAGTAATCAGGAGATAAAAAATAAACTTTTTGCTGTTGAAGAAGAATTAAGATTGTCTAATGAGCGTTACGCTGAGCTTTTAACGCGCGGGGAAGGACAAATTGATCGATTGGAGAAAATCTATACTCCATCTCCAGTAAGCTTAAGTCCTACAGCTACACTTAAAAAGATAGGATTATATGCTATTGATGATGAAAAAAATATTAGCGATTTACCTAATACAGTATCTGCTACCTCCAAGGGCCTGCAATAAATAAAATAGGTAAATAAAATATAACATCTATATAAATAGAGCTTGCAAAAAACACTTAATCTATTAGTTATAAGTTAACATTTCGATTAATTTATGTGTAAGTAAGCTCTATTGCGCAATAATTTAAAAGTTTATTTTTTAATTTGCCGCTCATTTTTTGCTCATTTTTAGTTGATCTATAATTGGATAATGAATATTTGATAATTTATTTGTAGTTATTAATTATATTAACTTGCTCACTTCAGGATGGAGAATATGTATGCAGAAAATATCTAGTGGTTGCTTTTTAGGATTAATTTACCTTGCAATAGGTCATGCTAATTCCAATGCTGAGTTTAATTTACAGGAAGATAAAAGTGCTCAAAGCCGCTGTATACAGCAGGTTTTAGCTGATTGTACTCAAAAATGCGAGCAAGCTAGTGGTAAGAACTGTATACAGCTATGTAGCGAAACTGCCACAAATGAGTGCCGACAAGCTGGGCAATAAATAAAAATTGATAAGTTATTACGTTACATTTTAAATAAACTTCTCTTCATTCATTCCTTTTAAGGATTTTTTAGTGAATTTTCATGTACAATTAGCTCTAGTTGTTATCTAGGATAACTTGTAATGCCTGGCTCTTTTTTTCAAGTAGAATCTAAAAAAGTACAAACATTAACTGAATTTTTAGAAAGTGACTCTTTAAATCTGGCAGAAAATTTCTTAAAAGAATTTGAAGCGATGGAAGTTACTCAGCAAATTGAACAAGTAAAAAAATTAATAGCTGATGGCAAACACTTTGACTTCATTGCTAAATTAGCTACGGTAAATGACAGATTTAAGAAAGTATGCAACTTAGCTCAATTTAAAAATACCTGGTTCTCGTGCTGGAGTACTTATGGATTATTAATTACTCAGGATTCTGGCAATTCCTTATTCCTACAACCTTGTAAAAATGCACTTGAGCTATTTTTAGGTATTTTCTATTATTATAAAGCCCTTAAAACAGCTGAAATATTAAAGGTAAATTACTCGCAAATAGAAATAAATTATCTGAAGCAAGCTATAATTTTTAATTCCGTCCATGCTTGCCAACGTTATTACGCTTATCTATATGAGAATATAAAAGCTAATTTTAATAATACGCCAACCGATGACGTTAAACTCCAATTCCGCGATATTATTAAAAATATTAAACAAAATATTCTTCCCTATTATGGCTCTTACGCCTACTTTATGTTAACCGAGGCCTATTTTTATTACGGAATCTACTTGAAAGAAAAAGGCGAATTAGAATTTGCTTGTAAGTCGCTAAATTCAGCGTTGAAGAGCCTTGATTTTGCGCAATCAGAGCGCCTAAAAGAAGCAGACCAGCAATTATATCATAACGCCAGCTTAGGAAATATGGAGTGTAAAGATTCCTCGTTCACTTTCACTAGTTTAAATAAAATCAGGATTTTGATTTTAAAGCACAAAGCTTCGATTTCTTCTCGATTAGCAAGCACTGGCCCACAAGTTAGCTCTCTATTTGCTGAGCAAGAAAGTCAAAAAACCAGTTTAAAATTAGATAAAAGTGAGTTTAACTCTGAATCTGAGACATTAATATTAAAATGCCAACCTTCTTTATGCTAGGCCAATTAACCAATAATTTTATTTTACGGCCAAACCTTAGAAGTTGAATTCTCACATGGTATTGGCTAGTACTACTTGATTACATTGTACATTATCTAATTCTGAATAAAGTCTTTTTTTTCCCTGCCAAAATATTGCTGGGTTATTTAATAGGGTTTTAGACGGGGTATTATCTTGCCCTATAGATTCAGCTTTAACGACACTCAATCTATGTCCTTTGATAGTGGCTTTATTATTTTCCTTAATGGAATTCTTGACTCTTATAGGGTCTTTTTCTATGTTGGGAGTTACTTCTGAAAACACTGAAGTGACTTTTTTTAATAAATTATTAACTCTTTTTTTATTGTTATAGGTTTCTGCAGCTTTAAAGAAAAAATGAAATAATTTTAGGGAAATTTTTTTTTCCGATTCTGGGCCCATATCACTAGCATTAGGGAATACGCCGTGTATTGTAATTTCTGGGTGAAATTGCATTCCAATTAAAGGCGCCCCATACTTTCCTTCAATTGCCTCAATTAATTTACCATCACTCGCCCTACCTGTTACCTTTAAATACGATGGCTTTAGCTTATCAACAATTTGCTTATGGGCACCAAAAAAATTTCCTACTACCGTTGGTGAATTAGAAGATAAAGGTTTTTCATCAGGATTAAAAAGTTGGCCTAAAATAGATTGTGTATTAAAAATAATTTTATCATAAGCCATATACCCTTGTTGCTTTAACTCAGCCGGGGTTAATGATCTCAATGTACTATCATAATAAACAGCAATTGCTTCATAACCTCCGCAAATCCCCATTATAGGCATCCCTCGCTGTGTTGCAACATGTACTAAGGCTAACTCTGCAATTGTTCGGGATAAATCATAAGTAAAATTATTATCAGTATCAGGTAGCTTGTTAAATAAAGAGGGATCAATCATTGCTACATTTCCTGATAATGCTAAGCAATCGACTTTATCAAGAATTTTAGTAGCCATATATTTAGCATGTAAAAAGAGTTTTTTACGACCCTCCTTAGTTTTATATGCCTCTTCAAATACTTCTTTAGGTATGTCTCTCATCATAACTCTGAAATCAGCATCAACAACATCACAGTTTACAGAAGCAAATGACTTTTTAAGTGAAGGTGCGCTTCGGCTTCCTACTTCCGGACTATCAGTAACAGCAACTTTAATCTTTGACATAGTATAACAACAATCAAATTGACCATAAAAATGATTGTATAGCACAACTATAATCAATTTGAACAGAAAAATTTAGAAAAAATTAAATTAAGCCTAGAGGATAAGCATAGCAATGTAATTTGCTATGCTTAAAGTATTCTAAGTGAAAACACCTATTAGAGAAATTATGGACTCTCTGGAAACCTTACCTAGCAAAAGAAAATCATTATTGGAAGTTTTGCCTCTATATTTTGTTATTTTTTTTGGCTTTGTTGGCTATAGCTTAATGATAACGGTCTTTACGCCGATGATTCTTCATGCTCATGGCTTTGTTTCTGCAGGCAGTTCCATGCACTATCGTACAATATTATTAGGAATTTTATTAGCCCTATACCCTTTAGGACAGTTTTTAGGCTCCCCACTACTTGGTATGCTTTCTGATTTTTATGGGCGTAGAAAAATATTAATAATTTCGATTGCGTTAACTACTATTTTCTATTTTCTAATCACAGCCTCCTTATATTTCCAAAATCTAACCTTATTAATGATTAGCCTCTTTTTAGCAGGACTTAGTGAAGGAAATATTGTTGTGTCACAAGGCGCTATTGCTGATATAGCCAGCGAAACTGAACGCAGTACCCTCTTTGGCTATATTTATCTTAGCGCTAGTTTAGCTTACATTATTGGCCCTTTAGTAGGAGGAAGTCTTGCAAACTCAAGATTAGTTTCCTGGTTTAATTACAGTACCCCATTCGAGCTTTGTTGTATTAGCTTAATCATTTTATTGGTTTTTATTATTTTCACCTTCAAAGAAACTTTAGTGTCTCCCAAAGAAAAAGAAAAAATTAATTATTCCGAATTATTAACCAATTTTACTACCGTGTTTACGGAGAAAAAATTGCGATTTTTATTTCTCATTAATTTCTTATTATATCTAGCTATTTTTGGTTTTTTTCGCTGTTATCCCATGTATTTAGTTGATGAATTTCATATGCAGGTAGGTCAACTTTCTAAATTTATTGCCTGGGTTGCGGTGCCAATTATACTTGCTAATTTATGGTTAACTGGTTTTTTATCTAGACGTTATTCGGCTAAAAGTATGACTATTGTTTCCGCCCTTTTGACGGGAATTTTTATGATTTTAATTATTATACCGAATCAAGAAAAATTTTTATGGCTTACCTTGTTTTTAACTTCGATGGCATTAGCCATTTGCTTACCTGCTTGTGCTACTTTACTGTCTATCTCAAGTCCTAGCGAAGAACAAGGTAAGGTTATGGGTAATAATCAATCATTGCAAGTATTAGCAGAGTCTTTATCAGGTATCTTAGGCGGATTATTAGCTGCTATTATGGTGAAACTCTCCTTAATTTTATTAGCAATCATTGCCATTTTAGGGGGGGCACTTTTATTTTTAAAAAATTATACTAAGGCTACTTACTTTTAAACCTTCACTCAAATCCGATTGCATGCCCATCTTTTCTAGGATCTGAGGCTGCAAAATAACCTTCCTTAAGACAGTAAATAGCTTGTCCCCCACCATAGATGAGAGTAGGACTTGGTATAATGCAATGACCCCGATGTTGTAATTCGGCTACTACTTCAGGCTTAATACCAATTTCTATGCTAATTTTATTTCTTGTTGAGCAAACATATTAACTATAGCGAATGATTTTTGTTCTTACCATTTTTCTTGCTTGTAAGCACCCTGCCAAAAGTACCATTCTAATTGTGTGGACTTCACAAAAGCCTGAATCATTTTAAATTTTGTAGTTTTTGAGGATTCACCTCCTAATTCATTGGTAATCTCAATAGCAATTCGCACCGATGTTGCAAACTCCTCACTCGAATACAAAGCTATCCAATTATAATAAGGATGGGTTTGCCAAAGATTGGCGACCATACTTTTTCCTACTTCATGATAAATAAAAAAACAAGGTAATAAACTTGCAACCGCTTCCTCAACTGATGCAAGACTTGCCATGCGAAGTAGATAATTGGTATACATAAAACAAGCCGGATTAGCTTCATCTACATAATTAGGGAAGGAAACTTGACTAAGGTAACTTAAATGAAGTTCACGTTCCGCTTTAATTGCATCTAGAGCAAATTGTATAAATTGTTGGGTATGAGGATTACGAGGTAATCTCGCGGCCGTTATAGATAAAGCGCGCGAATAGTCTGCCAAGTATAAAGCATCCTGTATTAAATAAAAAATGAAAATATCTTTCGGAAGTGTTCCTTCTGCAAGTTGAATATTAAAAGGATGGTGATGAATTTTTATTTGTATTTCATTCGTTGCTTGCGCCATATCTTTAAATATCATGTAATCGATTCTCCAAAAAATAAAAATGATCCACAGGACCAAAACCTTGACCTATGTGATATCGTTTTCCAGATATAATGGCCTGGGTTAAATAATACTTTGCTTTCTCAATTGCTTTTAGAAGAGAAAATCCTTGAGCGAAGTAAGAGGCAATAGCTGCAGATAAAGTACATCCAGTTCCATGTGTGTTTGTTGTTATGACGCGCTTCTCCCGAAACCAATAACAAGTATCTTCTTGTAGACTATAAAAAACATCTGAACACTGCTGCTCCTTAAGATGCCCACCTTTAAGAAGGACATTAACTTGCAATGTTTGACCTAAAGTAGTAGCCGCAGCTTGCATTTCAGCTTTATTGTTAATTTTTTCATCTAATAAGTGTTCTGCTTCAAATAAGTTTGGTGTAACTAAAGAGGCTAGCCTTAATAGTTTTTCTTTAAGATGATTAAGCGTTTTTAATTGCAATAAATGAGATCCATCTTTAGCAACCATCACTGGGTCAAGTATGATTGGTATATGTTTAAATTTTTTTAACGTTTTATAAACAATATTGATAATATGTTCATCATGTAACATGCCTATTTTGATAGCTTGTATGGTTAAATCACTTAAGACGGATACCATTTGCTTATCTACAAAGTCAGCGTCAACAGGTTGAATAAATTGCACACCCTGGGTATTTTGTGCAACCAAGGCGGTAATTACGGCTGCAGCATAGCCTCCAGTAGCTGAAATAGCTTTAATATCTGCATTAATTCCCGCTCCTCCGGAGGGATCTGTTCCTGCAATACTTAAAACACAAGCAAGATTATTCTTCATCATAATCACCTCGTCCTGGAAATTTTGCTAGGGCGTCTAGAAAATGAACTTTAAAAGAACCTGGGCCTTCTGCTACTCGAGCAGCCAGCTCACCACAAATTCCATAAAACATGACAGCCGCACAAGCGGCAATATAAGGATGATCATGCGCTGCTTGGAATGCGCCTATGACAGCTGTTAACAGGCAACCGGAGCCTGTAATTAAAGGCATTACCTCAGAACCTCTATGCAATAAGGTAACTTGATCATCTTGCATCACGGCATCAGTTTGGCCGCTAATAACAATTACGGTCTGCTTATCTACTGAAAGGTATTTTGCTGCCTTTATAACCTCTGCTGTGGTAATACTGGTATCAACCCCTTTAGTTGTATGATTAAAGTTACATAACGCGCCAACTTCACTGGCATTACCGCGTATGACGGAGAAGTGATAGTGCTTTAAAAGATGTAAACATGTTTCTGTGCGATATAAACTTGCTCCAGCACCGACAGGATCAAGAATAATAGGCTTACCTAATTCATTTGCTACTAAACAAGCTCTATCACATAAAGTAATAAATTCATCATTGAGAGTACCAATATTAATGACGACCGCATCTGCTAAATGAACTAAAGCGTCAATTTCAACCGTTGCCATAGTCATTATAGGGGAAGCGCCTAAACTTAATAATCCATTAGCAACAAATTCTATCGTAACCTGATTGGTAATGTTTAAAATCAGTGGTTTTCTTTCTTTAATACGCTTTACCATCATATAGACTGTTTCATACTGCATTAAATTTCACCTTGTAAATATTGCGAATTAATTCTTTTGCAACAATGAAAGGATTTACCTGTTCGTGAAGTGCACTAACTACAGCAACACCGCAGGCACCATGCCTAATAACTTGCATGACGTTATGAACATTAATTCCTCCAATTGCTAAGACGGGATGTTTAGAAAGAGTTGCAAGTTGTCTTAAACCCTCTAAATTCCAAATAGTTTTACAATCAGTTTTAGTTTGACTAGGAAAGACTGCACTAGCAGCAATGTAGTCTATGCAATTTAACTGGTTGGCGTGTGTAAGTTCAGCGTAAGATTCAACAGAATACCCAATTATTTTAGTTGGCCCAAGTAAACGACGAGCCTGCTCAGGCGGCATGTCAGACTGACCTAAGTGCACCCCATCTGCATCAATTTCTAAGGCGAGTGTCACGTAATCATTAATAATAAATGGAATATGTAATCTGGCTAATAAGGATTTTAATGCAAGGGCTAAGGGACGTATCTTGGATAAAGGATTAACCTTATCTCTAAGTTGGACTAAGGTAACACCACCTTTTACAGTCAATTCAATAAATTGAAGATAATCATCTATAGATTGATTATTTATTTGCGTGACTAAGCAAAGATCAAGAGCAGCTATATTCATTGCATTCTCCTAACTTTGGAGCAAAAAGAGCAATGAACGACTAGCTAAAAAAGCCTAATCTAAACAAAACTCACTCTCCCTCCGCAGGCATTATCCAGTGCAGGTTATAAGGGTATTTCTCAGCTTTGTTATACAAAGCACCCCTGGTGATTAAGCTCAAAATCCTAAATCAACTATATGTCTATGTCAATTTTATTTGGATAAAATAAGAACGGCCAAGATAAGGTTTAATTTTTTTACAGAGTGTCAATAAAATCTCTTTGAAAAACGATTAAGAAAACGCTACCCTCAGCAATTTGTTTTATAGGATGTATTAAAATGTCTTTCTTTAATCAAATGTATGAATGTGCCCTAATTAATGACGATCAAGCATTAGTATTATTATTAAAACAGGGAGCATGTATTGATGAAAAAGAAAACAATGAGAATTTTTCTACTGTTGCCGCGAAATTAGTATCAGATGGCCATATTGACAAAGCCCTCAAACTTATTAATCAATTTGGCGCAGGTCCTGAATATGTTCTACAAGCCTTAATTGAAAACTCCCAAATTGAAGCTGCAGAAAAATTAAAGGCACAGTTTCAAATTGATACCGAATTAGAACATTTTAAAATGTTAGCTCCTGAGGTAAGAAGAAAAAAATTTTATCAACTAGCTCAATTAAGTAATAATCACACACAGCGACTTTATGCTAGCGTATGTGCTGGTGACAGCATACATCTTGAACAATTATTAGGCAATATAAATTTAGTTACCTCTTCTAACGATATAGAGATTCTAGCTACAAAAAATAAAATTTTAGAATTGATTCTTCTTGGCGCAGCTCAAGATGGGCATATTGCTTTAGTAGCAAAATATTATGAAGCTAAAGAATTACCAGATCTGTTGGGTAATCACTTAGTTGGTTTAAATGACGTGGATGATAAAGGCTATTGCAGTCATCGCTTTCTAAATGAATCACTAGCGCTACATACTCTATCTTTTATTCAAGATGAAAAACTTATAAAAAACTTGGTAAAGGCTATCAAAAAAGATGGCCTCATGTATGCCGAACATGTGTATGATATTAGCGAAGTAAAAAATAAATCATCCATTATTAAACAATTAATGGGAACTTATGGCTTAGCTTATGATAAAGCGTACTATTGCTTAGAAAAATTATATACGCGAACTGCTATTAAAACTGCACAATTAATGCAATTTTATAATATTAGTGAGAATTTAGCGGTTAAATGGTTGCATAGCCCTGCTATACGCATCTGGTTTCGTGAGATTCAGCCTGTTCTTAAAAGGAAGGGCATTTTCCAGACAGATGATATTATTAATTACATAGATCAATACGTATTAGAAGCATCTCTTAAGGAAACTGTTGCATTTAAAATGAAGATAGTCCCTAATCAAATTAGTACCTTAAAAGTGCCTACTACATTTTTTAGGCCAACGATTTTAGAAGATAACCCTCCCAATAAAAAGCCTAAACTTTCTCCTGAATTTAAATAAAATTTTAGGGCTTAAGCCCTAAAATCAATTTACTAATAAATAGATTATTTGGTTAAATCACAATTAATTACTGATAATAGCAATTAATTGTGAACTAGAATTATCATCAACTCCTTCAGTTATATTTTCTTGCTTATTATTAAAAATTAACTTACTCATAGAGTGTGCTAATAATGAAATATTTAAGTCTGGTTTTTGTAATAAACTTAATTCAGAAATGGCCGTAGGTTCAGGCACCTCAAATAGGGCAAAATCTTCATAATCTTGAGAAGAATCAGAACTAAAAATATCGTCTTGCTGTATAAGAAAGGTATCATGTAGATAATTTATTTTTTTACTATCATCTTCTAATTGAGCATAATAATTTTTATCAATTTGATGAGGGTGGATGTGCTCAATGCTTTCTATTGCAATTAATCCTTTCATAAATAAATCAGCTAATGATTCTTTCTCAAAGAACGCCTTCGTTCTAGGAGATAGCAAGAGTTTTAAAAGATCTTTATCAAGCGTTTTATTATCGCTAAGTAATCGTTCTATAATTTTTGCAAAACCATTTAAGTTATTAAAAATAAAATTACAATTTTCCCGATTAACTTTGCGTTCATTACTAAGCTCGGTAAGAGTATTCAATAAATCAGATGGATTAATCCAATTCAATTGCAAAGCTATTAAAACCGAACGATTATTAAGAATGCTGGCAAAACTTTTATTTTTTAAACATTTTTCTATTACACTAGCATAAGAAAATGTTAACTCAAATAAAGGATGAGGCTCGAAATTCGTATTTGCAGAATTATCTAGAATTTGTGTATATTCATATGAAATAGTTAAAGCTGCCATTAATACTTTGTGCAGTAATGGATAACGCGCTTTATAACAGATATTTGTAAGTACTGACTCATTATAGAATTCCTCTTTCTCTTGTTCTAAAAGAACCACAGCTTCACCCGCCATCTTATTCGCAAGCAATTTGATATTTCTATTACGAATCTTTCCCTGCTCGTGTCTATCCGGATAGAGTCCTATACTTAAATTTTTATCAAAGAACGCTTGCGTTAATACTTTACTTGGCAATGCATCATTAATTTGCTCTCGCAGTTTAACCGCATCAATATATTTCCATAACATACTTACACTTTGCGATAAGAGTAAATAATCTGGCGGTAATAAATGCCAATTAATTAAAATATGCTCACAAGCATTATTTCTTTTGGTTATATCCAACAAAAAATCAACTATAAAATCATTATCCCGAAATGTTAATCTGAGGTGATAGAGAGAAAAAACAGGACAATGTACACTATCTGCTTGATAAACACTGTTTCCTGCTATGATAAAAAAAATATTAAGCTCGCGGGCTGCCTGCTGAAATTCTTGATAATAACCATCATGCCCTCGATAATGATCCGCCACAAAAGCAACTGGCCTTTCACCTGGGACAAGAAATAAGTCAACTGCGCAATAATGCACTTTATCAGGTTGTCGCTGCTGAGATTGACTACGCTGTCCTACTTCAATTAAAAATTGATATTGTTTAAATCGAGGAACATGATTATTGGAAAGAGCTAAGTTATGTTGGTTTTTAATATAGGTATCATTATCTTGCAAAATGTCTTTAAGTATATTTGGAAACTGAATTTTATGGATTACATCTACTTCCCCTAAAGTATTTTTATTTCGATACATAGTCATTAAGAACCGGATAACTTCCTCACTTGCAACTACATCTGATCCAAAGTAAGCCAATTCCTCTAAATCATCACAAATTAATTCGGATAAAGAACGTCTCATAGCCTTAATTCTTCTTATTATTAGGGAGATACTGTTATAACATGACTTTCTTAAATAAATCTTTAAAAAATAAATTAATTTTAAAAAATTTACATAAATCATATAATTAATACATTTTTTGTTATTTTTAGCCGTATCAAATTTAAATAAGAAAAGCCAAAAATTAATACTTTTTTATCTTTTTGATCAATTTATAATCCATATTTTTAAAATTAACTCTATAATTAAGTTGAATAATACTTTAAAAGGAGTATTGGTATGGAAGTCAATTCTAATTATTTAGCTAAATTAATATTCACCTTAAGTGTGGGTATTATTTTAACTTTAGGAATATTTACTTCTTCTACAAGTTTCGCAGCACAAGGCTGTGGTTTTGGTTATCATATGACCTACTTTGGCCGCTGTGTACCTAATCATCCAGGCCCTTATGCTACGCCTATTCCAGGTCGACCCGATTGCTGGATAAATGCTCGAGGATTTCTACGTTGCTGGCGATAAAAGGATAACGCCAACATGATAGGATGTTTGGCGTTAAATGAATTCAAATATAAATAAGAGGGGAATAAAGAGTCTATGAGGATTCTAAATTCCACTTCTTATAAATGATAATAAATTTTAAATTATATCTGAGCTCTTACGTTATCAACCAATTCATTGATAGGTTGCTCAGAGATTGAAAAGCTATATTTAGCTCTTGCTAAAATATAATCAAGACGTTTTTTAAAAGAGCTATTACTAGCATACTCTATATCACTGCTATATTGATTTAATTTAACAAGGATATCGAAAATGCTTTGCTTTTCGCTATCACAGTCTTTAATAAGCTCTTTAGCCTTTGGTAAATGATGTCTTGTGGTAATTAATGCTTTCCAACCTGAGGTATAAGTTAAAAGAATATTTTTTATTTCCTCTTTAGTTAGTATGCTGTCTTTAGAAAAGTCCCCATATTGTTTGCCTCTAAAGTGGCCTAAAAATGTTAAATTTGTAGTCCAATGGCCGTTATTTCTATTATTTAAAGTGATAGAGGGTCGATTCGCTATATTGGCAGAACCATATAAATAATTGTTTCTCCCATAATTAAAGGTATTAAAGTTAATTTCAAATATATTAGCCAAATCATCTAAATCACGATGCGTACCCCAACGATAATTAACTGTAATGTCTTTCATAGCAGCCACAATACAAGAATTACTTTTAAGTTGTATGGAAGATTCAGTCTTCATATAAACATCTTCCTTAAAGGCTTCCAAGATCAAGCGATTAATGGGTTCATCAAAGCTGTTAAACATATACTTTCTTCTAGCATCATTATAGTTTTTGTCTTGTGGATTTTCAGGATACCATCGACTTAAGCGCTCCCTTCGTTGTCTTAGCACTTTAATTTTATTCGCCACTTCTATACCATACTCACGTGCAGCAGAAGAATTAATAAGACCATTGTAATGATTATCTGTTGAATCATTTTTAGCAAAACAGTGAACCATTTCTGTAAAATCTATAAATGCTGTAGGAGGGAATTCATCTGGAGAATTTAAAGGTTTATCAAAAAGCTCTCGTTTACGATGATTATAAATGATATGCCTAAAACAGTATTGAATTTTATTTAACAATGAAATAGATTGATCGCTAAAATTAAATTCATTAATTTCATTTAATTTAATAGGAAAAGCATCAGCTGATAGATCAAGTACCTCCATACTTAAAATTTTTAATTTTTGGAAAGTTGCACTTACTCCTTCCCTAGCGATTTCATGTTTAATAATATCAATTAAGCCGATTGCAAATGCATAAAAGGCGCAATTACCTTTACCAGGATTATCTATTTCTTTGATTATCATTTAAGACCTTAAGACTAGCACAACAGGATTGCATTATAAAATAAATAGATAAATGAGCAATTTATTATGCAATTACCCTTGCTATTAAAAAAAGAAAATTAAAAGACTGTTAATATTTTATTTTTTACATTAAATATAACAGCCACTTTTATTTACTATATTAAAATTACAAACCAGCTATTGTTTTATATCCTCCTATTTTTCCCTCTCCTTAAATCTTGATAATTCTCCCCTTTAACAAAATTTCCCTAAGACATATGTGTCAGCATTCTCTAAATTGGTTTTATTTTTCATAAAATTAGTTTTAAAGAACCGATCAGCAGAATAAGTTATGATAGAATCTAAACAGTCTACTAGTTTAAGTTCTCTCTCCTGTTTGAGAAGAGCATTGATCTTTCCAGCTACTTTTCTATCACCATGACACACCACTAAATTACCTTCTACTTTTTGATTTAAAATAGTTAAATAAACATCTACAGAGCAAAGATTCTTTAATTGATCTAATAAAAATTTTACTCTTGGCAGCGACTGACTTTGAACTACTTCGTACAATGGAGTACGACTATTATTGTCTGGCTTTTGAAATAATATTTTGATATCTCTTTCTTTAAAATAACCTTTGATCAAACCTACTTTTAAAGCTAATAAATATTCTTCTATAATTGCTGGATTTTCACTCAATAAAGCAAGATGTAAAGGGGTAGTTCGTATATTACTTGCTTGAAAGAATAATTTACGGCAAGAGCGAAATGATAACCATTTATCCATAACCGCTTGTTGTATTATATTTATAAATAACTTTACGTTTTCTAATTTACCCGTTTTAATAGCGCTTGCAAAAACACTAAGCCCAGTTTGATTGCACTGCAAATACAATGTTTGAAAATGATTTTTTGTAATTAATTTTTCTTGAACACATTCATTTAAAAAAGCCAATACTTCTTTTGCAACATTCAAATTATTATTAAATACTGCTAAATGAATTATAGAAAAGCTGCGCGGTGTTTTAGCAAATAAAATAGCTGCTAATTTTTCAGGCTCTAACCATTGAGCTTTAGTTACTTTTTTCAATTGAGTTAGTATTAACTTTAAATTCGTTACATTAGCTTCATTTTTGATAATAGAATGTAATAAAGTGTAGCCATTTACATCGCGTTTCCCCATAAATTCACAAAATTTTTCTGTAGTTAACCATTGTTGCTCAATTAAATAATTTATTTCGTCAAGCAAGACAGGAAAATTAGTTGAATTAATTAAATTAGTAAGATGCAATATTGAAGGCTGATTTGCTAAAAGAAAAAAATTAATATAATCGGAAGCACTTATTATTCCTTGATCAATACTATAATGAATTTCATTAAGATAAGTTTGAAAATTCTCTTTGTTTTCACTACGTAGCAGAATATAAAAAGCGTTCATGCCCTGTTTGCTGTTGTAAAAAAATATATCCTTATAGTTTTGATAAGTTAAATATTTTTTGTTAATTAAATTATGAATAGTATTGAGAAATGTATCTAAATTTTCCTTATGCGCTTCTTTTAATAAGGAGCCAAAGGGTGTAAAACCACCATGACAAGGTGTTTTTAAAAGAAAAAGAACTGCTTCCTTTCCTAAGGATTGGGCTCTTTTTAAGATTATATCAATTAAAAAATTTATTTTTTCCTTAACATTGATATCAGTCATGACCGAGCTTAAATGAATAGCATCTATGAGATGACTATAACCATTAATACTCGTCTCAGTTAGAGTAGCAAAGCTTAATTTATTAATTACTTGAATAACGGTCGTTTTACTTACGCTATCTTTTATATATTCAATTATAGTTTCATGCGCAATCTGCGCTTTGAACGTCCTGTATGTCATAATTATAAAGCTTTAAATATATTTATATACGCCAAAAGAAGCAAGTTTAATTTCCCTTTAAGTATGAGGTTTAAATGAGAGCCAAACACTTTTATTAATCAAATTTCTCTTTATTAGCTGGTAGTCCTGACGTTGGTAAAATTTCTGAACTAAGTGAATTAAAATATCTTAGCTTCTAGTTCGAACTATTATAAGACAGTGTAAATCATAGGCAGATAGGCATAAAGGTATTTGAAGCCTATTCATTTTGCACATGAGCAAAAATCTATTTCTGGTGCATAAAGATGATCTATCCGTCACTTTTAAATATATATTTAATCCAATTAATTCAAAAAATAAACTTATATTGCAATAAATAAATAAAATATATTGACTCAACTTCATAAGATAACGAATATGTCATTTTAATAAAAAAGAGAAGGAAATAAATAATGGCTTTAAAAGACTTAGCAAGAAATAATTCCAGTTTCCAATTAAAATGTTTACTCGCATTAGCAGGGACAGCAGTCGTTACGTTAGGTGTTATTGCTGCATTAAGTATAAAAGCGTCAGCAGCAGCTCCTACAACAGCTTTGCTTGCCTCAGCAGCAGCTGTCTCACCTATAATACCAATTGCGCTACCGGTTGTTTTACTGACCATTGGCGCTGTTTGTTTACTGCCATTCCTTTTTAGTAGTGCCTGTCGGTTTCCAGGAAGGTCGTACACAACAGCTTATAGTTCCCCATTTTATCGGTCTAGTTTCTTTAGTACACCTATTGTAGATGTTGGTACCACGCACAGACATAGCAGCAATCCTTTTGACTCAAATTACCACAGTCATACTACTTCCTCTTATCATGGGCATGGTATTTTTTCGAGCGCTAGCAACCATCATGGTCATAGTGGATCGGTTAGTACTAATCATGGACATATTGGTGGTTATGGCGCTTCATCAAACTACCATGGACATAGATAAATAGAAATCAGCTATTTAATTTTTCTAAGTGCACCAATTATGCAAAATTGCTGCACTTAATTGATCAATCGTTATTTCACAAGTCATTCCCGCGTAGGCGGGAATCTATTTTGATAATCAATACTACTTTATAAATAATTATCCGCTATTCGAAATGAACTACCATTAAAATATTAATTAATTACATTCATAAAGCTAACTGCGTCTCTCTAAGTTCCTCGCGAGTAGCTAACCAGTCATGACTTGCTATTTTTTGATAGAAATTAGTTGTAGTTTTGCACTGCCCACGCCGGGGTGATATTAAAGCATCTTCCGCATGACCTACTATTTTATCATACGCACTTACGGCGTTTAATTTCCTTTCTTCAAACTGTTTAATAGTCTTGAGAATTTTATCAACTCTATGGGGTACGCGCTGTCCTTCATTAATTACACTACCTTTAAATATTCCAAAACCTGCTGCTTGCCAAGATGTCTTTTTGATATCTGCTTTTAACTCATTTAAAAAATTAGCAACTTCTATTTCAAGTTTTTCTTGCATGTCCTTATTTTTACCTACCCATACTGGCAAAGTAACACCTTGAGTAAGTTCTTTAAGCGTTTGCTCCCCTTCCTCGGCTGTTGTTACCACTGGTATTTCAAGTGTATTGGCCCTTGCTTCTTCTAACGTATTTGCAGGTAACATCTGTGTGTAATGAAAAGGCGGCGTTGACACTAAACCTTTTGCAGCAAAATTGGGATAATCATCTTTAAGCTCAAGTTCAGCAGTTTTTTGCATAATAAGCCACATACGTTTGACATTATTGGGTATCACATCAACATAATGCTTTAATTTTTTATCCTTATTACGAGCATTATATTTTTCGTGAAATTTTGTATGCTTTACTGCCCCCTCATAATTAAAATCAGCAGACTCATCTTTAGTTTCCTCCTTTGCAATAAAAGAGCGCATGAATAAGCCAATTAATCTATTACCACTTCGAATAGGATCAGCACTGTTTGCTTGAAATTCTAGTTTTAATAAATGATAAATAATTTTTAATGTGTCTTCAGGTGAAGTTGAATTTAGTATATTTTCTAACAACAATATTTTTATCGCTTCAGGTATAAGATTGGTTTGTTTATAGGCTTGCAAATCTAAACCAATTGTTAATAAATATCGTTCTGGATGATTTGAAAAAAGTAAGGACTTTAATTTTGGATTGAGTTTATCAAGCTGTTCTTTATCTCGCTTAGGTAATTGCTCTATTAATTTTATTAAATCTTTCCTCATTACTCAGCCTTTTAGCAAAAAAAGCAAGTAATATAATAAATGATTAATTAAATATCAAGTTAGTTTTAATTTAAACATCAATACTGCAAAATAAATTTATAAAATAAAATGGTAATCATTTAACGAATCCACTTAAGATTATTTGCAAATTAATTTATTTATACTTAGTGATTTTGTGTTGTCAAACAAGAAGCATCGATATTAAAATCTTTTTCTTGTTTATCATAAAAACTGGAAGGCTTTTTGGACCTTTGTTGATATAACATATGTATCGCTTATAGTAGTTTGCCTACTAGCAGAGTTCAAACCTTTTACTTGATTTAGTTCAGGCATTTTCGGTATGAAGATTGAAATGCTCTTCTTTTTCCTTAAAAAAATATACTTCTTCATCATTAAAAAGTGTAATTTGAACTAAAAAATGACGTACAACTATGATCTTTCCTAACAGCTTGTATCAAAACTTGTTCTTTGGCTAATATACTTTTAAATTACCCAAGATACTGACTAACCTGTTCAAAACTCCCATTAAAAATTCTAGCAGGCATACGTTTCTTAAGTAAAAATAATCAAGTGCTAGCGATTGCTTACTTTACCATTTATGCAAATTAAATTTAAAATACCCTTTATTTAATCTACAATACGATAAACTAAGCAAAACTATAAACTGATTAAAAGTTTAAGCCTTTAATCTATAAATTATTTTTTTGCTCATTAAGTTTTAAATTAAATTCATTCGCCTTCTGCTCTATATGTTTTTTATAGCCATCTGGATCGATAAACGGGGTGACTTGAGTCTTATTTAAAAGTGCATATTTCTTACTAAGATCGAAATACATAGCATGAGCACCAAGGAAAATATCACAGGGTAAGCTTTTTAAGGCTTCAATGGCTCGCTTGTAATCTGCAGCAATATTGGGATAAGTTTTATTATTAACTAATGGGTAACCAGGATTCACATTAAGACTACCGACAATTACTGCTTGATATGTTTTGCCCTTATCTTTCACTTGCATAGTCCATGTGGTGCAACCTTTAGTATGCCCAGGCGTTAAATGAGCAGTTAATACTGTATCTCCAAGCTTTACCTGGTCACCATCGTGTAAAATTTTATCAACTTTAGTTGCTGGAAAATACATACTTTTATCATTAGCATAGAAAAAATCTACTGTTCCTCCAGACTCAACTGTAGCTACGTCCTCAGCCATAACCATATATTGAGCATTGGTTTCCTGCTTAATTAACTTACTACCTGCAGCGTGATCTAAATGGGCATGACTAATAAGAAGAATTTTAGTATCGCGATAGTCAAAGCCAAGCTTTTGAATATTAGCTTTAATCATGGGAATATTAGCTTCAAGATCACTATTAATTAAAATATTACCTTCCTTAGTCACGATTAAATAACTTGCCAAATCATCCATACCAACATAATAAAGATTTCCGGCTATTTTAAAAGGCGGAAAGGCATTACCTACAGGGTAAGCAAATACTATTGGCGAGGATAAAACGAACATTAACAGTGATAAAATAAATCTTTTCATGAAATACTAATAGTGCAGTTACTTAAGTACTCATTATATGGCAGTTTAATTCTGAAGCAATCTTTTGTTAACTATTAGCCACTTTCCACACTGACGGTAATGAGACCAGGTCGGTCGAAAAGGCCGAAAAAGTACCGTGTCATAAAGTATATGAGCATCCTTATCTACATGGGGACAGGCTTTGAATACTTTTTTCGGCCGAGATTGACCATCAATGGCAGTTTGGAAAGAGATCTATTTTTGAAACGAGGAGAGTATGCTTGTTAAACAAGCATACTCTCTGCAAAATTAGAGTGATTTTAAGAATTCAATTAAAGCATTACGAAGATCAGCAGACAGATTTTGGTAGGCTGTCCGACTCGCAGAACCTTCTCCACCATGCCATAAAATAGCTTCATTTAAGGTTCGTGCACGGCCATCATGTAAATAGGCTTCGCCGCCACTAACTCCTGCAGTTAAACCAATATTCCATAAAGGCGCCGTTCTCCATTCATTTGGTTTTACATTATTAATCTCGGGAAGAGTATCAGCTAATTCAGGACCCATATCATGTACTAACAAATCCGTATAAGGGTGAATAACCTGATTTCTTAGCTCAGCCTTTGGATGATAAGGACTAGTAGTAAAGGTTGGTACGTGACATGCCGCACATCCAATTTGGCTAAAAATAGCTTTACCCTGCTTAACAACTGCATTCTCAGAATTGCGCTGAGCGCGAACTCCTAAAAGTTGGATATATGTTGTTAACTGATTTATATAGGTATCACTAATTTCGGCACCTGTAGGACCACAATTGGTTTGTTGTGGACCACAATCAGGTTGGGGCATAACAGAGCTAGTAACGCCCATATCATTACGTAAAGCAGTAACAATTTGATCCCTAACAGTAGCGTTTGCTGCTTTCCAACCAAAACGTCCAACCCGAGGAATTGTAGTGCCTGCTTCATAAACAAGGTGAATACGTCCAGCAACACCGTTGCCTTTATTTGGATTATTAGCTATTTCGACAATGGCACTTTCAGGAATAGCTTCTAATAAGCCTGCACCCACAAGTTGAGGGGTAATACGTGGTGAAAACCGCGTTACTGCAGGGCTAAATTGAAAATTAGGCCGACGAAGTCCATTAGTTTCAGTCCAACTTTGGATTCTTACCGTACCCTCAGGCGTACCTGAAGTAGAAAACGGTTGTAAAAACGAACCTAACGTTGGGTGAGGATTACCATTGGCATCTGTCACTATAATCATATAATTATTTAGAACGGTACCAACTGCAGGTGGAAGCCCCCGGCCATTGTTTACATGACATCCTACGCAAGAACGATTGATGTAATTGACACCAACTTTGTTAGCTAATTCAGGAAAACCTGGATTACCTGGCTCTGAATGCGCACCATTTATCATATCAGTATGATGAACGCGACGTCCTAACATAAAAGGCTGGCCATTAATATTTGATGTATTGGTAGCCATCTGTTTAAATAAATCTTTGGGTTCATTTGTATACTGATGATGTATTGTAGTTTTTCCACCTAACCAAGCTTCAACGGGAATAGGATAAGAATCTTCTCGTTCCGTGCGTGGATCACCAAACACCCCACGTGCTTCCCAAGGCACGAGTCCTTGCCCAATAATATATAAAAAGGCAGTGCCATAATAATTAGCGCGGCCACGTGGCGGATTAGCAAGAAATTCGCTAATTTCTATTTCCATTCGATCGCCATTTCTGATTGCGCGACCTTCTTTAGGATTAGTAGTGATTATTGTTTGATAATTTAATCTATCACCACTTGTTACTCTCATTGAAACGTTATGAAAATACTCAGCAACCGTATTAACACCTCGATAAAAAGCTCTAAATTCTGGTGCACTTAGTGGCCACAAAGTTTTTACGTTAACAATAATTCTGTTACCGCCTTTAGCCACCTCATCTATCATTTCTACTTGGATAGTACGATGCTCCCAATAGAACGGTAGATAGTGATCATAAGCCCGATATTGATCTTCACGTGCATGTCTGTCACGAGCTCGATCAGCAAAGCGCGTAATTAAAGCAGTAGGTGTTTCTATGACTGTACTAGGCTCAAGTGGCGTACTACTTGAAAATAAGGGGACAAAATTATCATCGCCATCTGGTGGATTAGAATCGGTGCCATAGACTTTTAACTCCCAAATGGAATAACCCCACTGATTTCCTACACTGCGCTTAATACCATAAATACGAATATAACGATAATTACCAGAGACATTTACTGTATCAGTACGGTTCCCAAATACGCCACCTGTTCTTCTAGCTAACACTGTCCAATTGTTAGCATCATTAGAACCTTGAACTTCATATATTTCTGCGTTAGCGGCTTCCCAATCAATAACGATTCTTGCCAAGGAATAAGCTTTTCCCAAATCAATAGCAAGCCATGAAGGATCAATACCGATAATTGAGCCCCAACGTGTATTCGGATTACCATCAACAGCATTTTTTGCCGGTAGCCCCTCTGTGCTAGCCCAGGCACGAGCATTAAGTGCTAAATTAATATCTTGTGCATATAAATTAAATGTAAAGAAGAGAAGCAAGGTAGTCGCAATTGACTTAAAATAATTGAGCTTTGACATGGATGATTTCCCTATTCTCAATAGATTAAAACCTTTAATCCAATAATTTTTAGTAATAAGATCATTTTTAAATTCTAATCTCGTTACTATTATTTTAAAGAATTAAATAAATAACATTAGACTAGCATAAAAGATTGATATTCTTAAATAAAGTGTCTCTAATTAAATAATAATAAACAACATTTTATAATTTGCAACAATTGTTATTTCAAATAGGTTAATAACCAAACATATAGGATAATAATTTTAAATTATGTTCTAAATTAAATAAAAAAATAATATTTCTAAAAGATTTTTTCAGAGTAATTATTTTAGGAAAGAGCAAAAGGCAAACTATAATTTTAATACTCACTAAAGAACGCAATTTTAAATTGCTAAATCCTATAAGATTTGTTGTTAAATTAATAAAGATCCAAAAATAATATAATCTAAATTAATAAGGCAGATCATCGCTAATGAATAATGATGAGTTAATATACGGAGTAAACGATAAACCACCTTTCGTAAAATTATGTTTGCTAGCAATACAGTATGTTGTATTGATGTCGGTATATTTAGTACTAATTGTAATCGTTGTAAAAGCAGCTCACCTTCCTTACACTACTTCTTTAAATGCTGTCAGAATGGGTATGATTGCCCTAGCTATTGCTACTAGTATTCAGGCACTTAAGCCCCCTATTGGCTCCGGTTATTTAGCTGCGCCTGTAGTTTCAGCTATATATCTTAAAGCCTCACTACTTGCCGCTACAGCTGGCGGCTTACCCTTAGTTTTAGGTATGACTATTTTTTCAGGTTTAATGGAAATCTTTTTTTCTCGCTTTATCTATCAATTACGTGCTTTTTTCCCCCCAGGTATTTCAGGTTTTATTATTAGTATCGTTGGTATTGAATTAGGACTAGAAGGCTTAGCTCAATTTCTAGAATTAGGTAAGGAATATCATTATGCTTCCTTAACGAAACATATTTTTATTGCTTTGCTTACATTAGGGATAATGGTAGGTCTTAGTATTTGGTGGCGAGGAATTATTAAACTCATTTGTTCTTTTGTTGGTTTAGTCGTTGGTTATATTGTGGCTTTTTTATTAGGTGTAGTTCATACAAATGATGTCAATTTTAATAAAGTCCCTTTTTTTGCATGGCCCGATCTAACCTTCATTTCCTATGATTTTTCCTTCTCGTTAATTTTACCTTTTTTTATTGCAAGTATTGCTGCAGCATTAAGAACAGTAGGCGTAATTACTACATGTCAAAAAATCAACGATCCTAGCTGGAAAAAACCTGATTTAAAATCTATCAAAGGCGGTGTATTCGCTGATGGTCTGGGAGCTGTAGTAGCCGGTATTTGCGGAATTCCTGGTATTAGTACCGGACCAAGTCTTGTAGGTGTTTCTAATGCAGCGGGTGCTACAAGTCGGTACATTGCTTTTGCAGCCAGCATTGTTTTAATTCTGATGGCCTTACAACCAAAGTTTGCTTTAGTTCTGCTTATTGTGCCCATGTCTGTAATAGGACCTGCTTTAATGTTTACTGGTAGCTTTATGGTTGTCGGCGGAATTGCTTTGATGTCTTCAAAAAATATTGATATGCGTATGACCTATGTTATAGGTCTTGCTTTATTATTTGGGCTAAGCCGTGAAATTTACCCTAATTTTTATGACTCCTTACCACCTATTTTACAAACATTCACCTGCACCTCTTTAACTTTATCGGTAATTATTGCTTTATTTTTACATTTAATCTTCCGCATAGGTATTCGTAAACAAGCGGTGTTAAATTTCAATGAAAACATGTCTAATATAAAACTAAATAGATTTATTTTAGAACATGGTCAGTTATGGAAAATTGATAAACAAAGTATTGAAAGAATTGCTTTAACCACTGAAGCTATTATTCAACATCTTCATTATAGCAATTTAGCTACTAATAGTATTAATCTTACTTTGACCTACGATCAAATTGATGTGGTTGTAGAAGTTCAATATGAAGGCGATCTTTTACTTTTACCATTTGTAAATCAGAAAAAACGAGTTTTTATCGAGGAGGAATCTTTTTCTTACGGGCTTAGTGATTTTTTAATTGGCGTCTATCCAGATAAGCTCGAACGTTTCACCAGTAATAATTTGTCTTACCTTAAACTTTATTTTCATATCTGATTACCTATATATAAAGACTTACTGGGGCAAGATTTTTATGCTAAGTTTAATCAATTAAAATAAATTATTAATATCAGCTACTGTTTATAGTTAAGTTACTAGGCTCAATCAATCATTTAGGAAAGTAAATGCGTATATTAATTATTGGTGGTACAGGCACATTAGGAAAAGCTGTGGCAGATGAATTTTTATCACGTCATGAAGTCATGATAGCTGCTAGAAATAAGGGTGATATCCAGGTCGATATTGGTAGTCTGGAATCAATTAAAAAAATGTATCAACAAGCTGGTAAAGTTGACGCTGTCGTGTCTACAACTGGTCAAGTTCACTTTGGCCCATTAAAAGAATTTACCAATGAAAATTGGGCTTTAGGCTTAGATAATAAACTTATGGGGCAAGTCAATTTGGTGATGGTTGGAATGGACTATGTGACAGATGGCGGTTCATTTACTTTAACAAGTGGTATTTTAAACCGTGATCCCATTAAGTTTGGTGCTTCAGCCTCTTTAGTTAATGGCGCTATTGATAGCTTTGTTAAATCGGCTGCAATCGAACTTCCTAGAGGGTTACGCATTAACGTAGTAAGCCCTACTGTTTTAACTGAATCCATGGATAGTTATGGTGATTTTTTTAGGGGGTTTGTACCTGTTCCAGCAGCAACCGTAGCTAAAGCGTTTGCAAAGAGTGTAGAAGGTGCGCAAACAGGTCAGGTTTATCAAGTTAATTAATATAAATGTGACATAAAAGTATCTTCATTTCTTATATGTCACATAATGAAAGCTATCCTACAATTGATTAATACAATAAATAATCTATAGGCTTTAATACTTAGCCATTTATAATCATTTATTTAAAACTTGAATAGAGTTCTAATTTAAATAATTTTCACACCCAGTGTAAAACATTATGAATAATACTCCATCTAGGTGCCATAGATGGCCTTGGTTTTCCTAATAACCAGTATTCATATTCTTGTCGCCTAAAACCGTCTGTTTCTTTTATTTTAAGCCAATAATTTAAAAACCATAAGAAGTCTTGTTCATCTTTCCTTAAAATATAAGCCATTAACAAGGGAGCTGGATTTTTTAAACCATACGATGTTACAGATGCATAACCTGGATGAACAGAAGCCCAAGCTTGTGTATGTTCCTGCGTCCATAAAGAGCAATCAACATCAAGTTCTGGTGTTAATGCATCCATATTTGGAATAATAACCAGCTTAGCATTAGGGAAGTTTTCTTTAGCAAGAGGAACCATGACTGGGTCATTAAACACAGCTATTTTTAAATTTTGAATTTGAGCAATTGAATTGACATCTTTAAAATCATTGACCCTCTCTTTTTTAACAATAAAAGCAGGTCTATCGTGAAAATAAGGCTGGGTATAACTTGCTTTTAAAAGCCGGCTGGGTATGACATAAATTGATCCAATAGCAATATCAAATTTGTCAGCTTCAATGTCATCAAGCAAATTAATAAAGTCAAAATGAATAAACGATAATGCTACACCTAATGTTTTGGCTAGATCATACATAAAGGCAACATCATATCCTACTAGCTCATTATATTTATTAAAATAAACGAAAGGAATCATATGCTCATTATACCCTACTCTTAAAATACCTGTTTGCCTAATCCGATGTAGCGTACTTGAATTTAAGTTTAAGAAATTTTCTGCAATTGGAGCATTAAATGTGACTTTAGTATTAGCGATAATTTCCGGAGACAAGCGAAAATTTAATATAGAATTAGGAGTAATTTTATTAAATACATTAAATTTAATATTTATAAGGGACAACATTGATAAAATAATTGCAGAAGTCAAAATACAGAAAATAAGCGCACGCCATCTAACTTGAATGAGTTTAAAATAAGCAAAACTGCCAACGATGCTTATAAATGCCATTCCCATTACTGACGTTAATACTTGACCATAACGGGTGATAGGTATCAATTCAACGAAAAGACTAGTCGTTTGTACAGGCAGGAATGTCCAATTTGCCAAAAAACCTACCGAATCTATTGTTGAGGAGGGCGAGCCTAATGACGAAAAATAAGTTAGTATTATTAGAAATACTTTCCCCAGATTTTCTAAAAAAATAGGATGCTGAAAATAAACAGAAGCAAAAATTATAAATAAATATAGAAATAAATTTCCTATTTGGCCAAATGGGTAACTCATCGTCGTAATTGTTTCAGTGACTTTCTCCATTCCCTCATCTAATTTATTTTTATTTCTTAGCAGCAACGATTTGGTCGCTGATTCAATGTAAGGTAAAGCTGCAACAGATAAACTGGTTGCTAAAGCGATAAGAAGCGCTTCACGCAATAATTGCATGACTTCTTTATAAGTTATGGAAATAAAGCTTGTTATTAATAGAGGAATAATCCAGAAAGTAAGTAGAAAAGTGCCAAAAAAAATAAAGTTAAATAGATTGCAATGTTTTCAAAGGTGGCAAAAGAAATTGTGCCTGTAGTATAAGCAACTAAAGAAAAGGCAGCATAAGGTGACGTTAAAATAACCCAATTCCACACTTGTAAAGAAGCTGCTTTTACAGTGCTTAACGTTTCCAGTACGGATTGCTTATCTTTGTAATGTTGTAAAGCAAAGCCAAAAAGTAAACAAAAAATAATAATAGCAGGCATATAGTTCTTGACTAAGGCAGAAAATAAATTATTTGGAATTAACCGCTCTAAAAAACTTTGAACCGAATTAGAACTTGTCGCATTTGGCCCAATTATTGAAGAATTACTTTCAGGTAAAGCTAAAGAAAGAAGCCATATTATGAAAAAACTTATACTAATGAGTAGGAGATAGAAAGCCCAATTTTTTTTAAATATTCTCGTAGCAATTTTCGGTGTTATAGAACCTAAACCATGTAAAAGAGAAGCAAAAATATACGGATAAACAACAGATTCCATAAGCATGACATACACCTCACCGATTGGGCGAAGTATTTTGGTATAAGGACCAAAAAAGAGACCTGCTAAGATACCAAGTAAGCTTCCAACTAAAACTTGCCAAGTTAAACTTAAATTGTTGGAAGATATATTTTTATCCATTAATCTTAATTGCTAAGGTGCATCTAAAAATCGTATATTTTTATAGTTTTAGTAGCAATAAGTTTTTAACAAAAAAATATCTTTAGAGAGATAAGATGCGAATAGTGCAGCTTGTTATTTTTAACTAGCAGAAAGCGATTTTATATTTAGGTCGGCCGTATCTTATCAGATAGATAAAATTAGCGGTCACCTAATCGGTAATGACAAACTGTATATCTTTTATAGTTAAACATTAAGCACTCGTGACTTAGGAGATGAACATTAGCGATGAAAATTTTAATTTTAGGAGGAACTAATTTAGTAGGTCCTTACTTAATTGATTATCTTATTAAAGAATACCATGAAGTTATACTTTTTAATCGAGGTAAAACGAATAATCATTTATTTTCTTCCCTTACCAAAGTTGTGGGCGAGCGACGTCATTTAAGTCAGTATAAAAAAACCTTACAAAATTTTGAGCCAGATGTAGTAGTAGATATGCTTGCTATGACACAATCAGATGCTGAACAATTATTAGATGTCTTTACCGGGGTCGCTAAAAAACTCATTATCATAAGTAGTATTGATGTCTACCTTGCTCATGAATTTTTGTGGGAAAAGCAAGCTAATCACTGTATGCCAATGCCTCTTAAAGAAGATGCGCTATTAAGACAAGAAATTTTTCCTTATAAAAAATATACCAATGATAAAAATGAACTTAATTGTTTCTATAGCAAAATCCAAGTAGAAAACGTCATTGAACAAGCACCTATTTCTAGCACCATTTTAAGGTTTCCTTTTGTTTATGGACCAGGTGATTACCTACGGCTTATGCCTTATTTACAAGATATACTCCAACAAAAAAAAGAAATTTTGCTAGATAACCGAAAAGCGCAATGGCGTTGTACGCGGGGTTTTGCTAAAGACATGGCTTTAGCGATAGTAAAAGCACTTTTTGATCATCGTGTCGGTAAATTTGTTTATAATGTTGGTGAACAAGAACCTTTAACAGAATTACAATGGTTAAAAAACATTGCTACTTCAATGAATTGGTGTGGGCAAATTATAGAAAAAGAAAAAATAGCACTTCCTAACCATTTACAAGATCATTTTAATTGGCAGCAAGATATTATTGTCGATACTCGTAAAATCAGGCAGGAATTGGACTATCAAGAAACTACGATAAGAGGGCAAGCTTTAAAAAGCACCCTTCAATGGGCAATAGCAAATATTAATCTCGAATGAAGGCTTTATCTCTATGAACCTGGATTCAATTTTATTTTAATTACTGTATCCTAAAAGTCTAGAAATAAAACTTTCTTGTTATAGTAAAATTAAAAATCTAAAAAAAGTTATTAATTACTAACTCGTCTATTTACTGTACTGCCTGAGAGAAACTGTCAGTGTTATCTGATCTTTCTGGTTTTGACGGAGAAATACTTGTAAATATAGAAGTTCCGGAAGCTTGATAGCCTTTAACTGGTGAGTCTAAATTTTCCTTCTTTCCGCTTTGAGCAGGGTTCTGAAGTTTCTCACGTAAGACGTCAGGACTACCTCCAAACACAAACGCCCCTTCAACATCAACCTTATTAAATCGTTGTTGAAACTGTTCTGGTCTTCTCATAATTTGATTTTTAACTTGATAAAAAATATTACCTACTATTTCCTTGCCTCTATCAAAGAAAGTACCTATACCTATGGTTACTTTATCTTTTGCTTGATAAATTGTCGGAGCTCCTTTAACACTGCGAGTTTCCTGATCAATAGCGCGAGAAACAGAAGTGATTTTGTTTAACAAAGGTTCGGTAATTTTATTTGAAATTCTATTGGCTATTTCGCTTGGACCTTTAATAAAGCCTAAGACTCCCTTTGTCCAAACGTTTTTAAGTGTATCAGCCAACGATATATCATGACCCATTAACTTCTTTATTCCAACATAAGGTAATGCACCTAATGTTCCAACTATCCCTACTGCAGGACTTAGCAAGACAGCGCCTACTGTTGCAACCCCTTTAACTACTTTACCGACCAAACTTAATATTTTAATCGTTAAAGCCGCAATAGCCAATAAAGTTTTAATCATTGCTCCACCAACCAAAGTGCCAGCACCTAGCAATAGTCCCAAAACTACACCGGCAACAGGATTGGATGTAGCTGCTCGACCTTTTTGAAAACCATAATTAGCTAAAGCTACTAAATTAAATAAACCATCTGGAACGACCATAGCCAAACGCTGAATTGTGCCATAAGTTGCTATAGATATTGTTTTAATCGCAGAAAACGCCATGTTAGCTATTTTCATTGTTCCTAAACAGAAGTTGATAAAAGTATTAATCCAAAGCTTACGAAAATTCTCAGAAAAAATTAAAAGAAATAAGGGAAGAATTAAAACGGGAGCAATAAGAATTGCTAAAGGCTTTATTACTTTATCCCATGCACCATCGACAAAAAAGGCTTTAAGTTTACTTCCTACTTTAGTTAATAAGGGCATAGCTGATTTTTGTATTCCCATATCCTGCAAAAAATCATCACCGAAGAATTGGGCTACTGCATCGCTTTTGGCGATTAATGATTCCATATGATATTGATAAAAAAGCAAAGATTGAATATTAATACCTGACTTTTTATTCTTATATTCCTCATAGTTTGTTTCATATAGCTCTTTAAGGAAAATCATTAATTCATAAGCTTGTGTTTCTTCAGGAGTAACTTTCACTAATGGATCATTCTTTAAGTGATTTAAGAGCAATACACCTTTCCCTAAAAATAAACCGGCTGTTTTAATTGTTAACATGGCTGAAGCAATAGCTAAAACTTCATTAACTACGCTTTGATGTAAAAATAAATTAGTAAATACCTCCGTAGGTACATTAATGATTTTTTCTAAAGCACTTGCTGAATCTTTAGCAATTTCTGTCCCCAAACCATGACCAACTAAGTGAGCAAGTTTATAAGTACCTACGCCTAAAGCAATTGCTATTGCAAACAAAACGGCAACCTGCGCGGTTTGTATAATAATTTTGCCTGCTTGCTCTCCAGCTGTATAATATTCTAAATCCTGCTGAGCTAGGTTCTGTGCTAGTTGATAAAGAGTATCCTTATGTTCAAAGCCATTAATAATGGTGTCAAATACTATATAATTAATCTTAGGAAGACCAAAACCATCCATAATGATAGTTTCTATTAGACCTTCAGTATGAGTAAGCTTTAACCACTCCGCACTAATAGCTTGAATGATTGACTCTAATTTTTCAGGGCTTACACCTAGTTTACCATTAATAGTGAGTGCTTTAGTGATATAGTGCAAACCTGTTAGCATAAAATGACCACCGGCAGCACCTACGCCTGCGGCACCAAACGTTGCTGATGCGGCAACGAAAAATGCACCCGTCATCGCTGGATGTTTAGCCCCCATTTGATGTTCAAAATATTTGCCAAAATCGACACAGGCTAAACCGATGGCGGAAAATAAATCACTAGAGTGATAAAATTTTACTGCACCAGGATTATGCAATTTAGTCGGGCCTGAACAAGGTTCTGCATCCTCTGCTAATTGCGTATCTAAACTGTTCTGAAGATTTATAATCTCAGCAACTGTCTGCACATTCTCCATAGCAGGAATATTTCCTTTCCTTTTTTCTTTTGCGTTCTTTTGCTCGCTTTCTTGTGACTTTTGTGATTTTTTTACCTTTTTACTTTCTTCTTTAATTGCCTTAACATTGTCTGTAGTGACGTCTATAGGATTAGGTTTTTTAGGAGCCGTATCTTTCCTATAATTAATTAAAGCAGCGCTTAATAATGCATCTTCCTTCTTCATATGAGGAAAATTACGACTATCTAAAATAATTGTTTTATCATCCCCTAAATTTTGCCATAATTGTTCATCAGTTGGCCTAACTGGACTGAAAACATGGGCTTCCATAGCATAAGATGCATCTTGATAGGCTTCTGTTAAACTTTGATTAGCATAATCAAGTGCCCTATCTGCAGTGTGTTGATAAACGCTTAAAGCGCGTTGTTCATGAGCAAAGTCATCCATAATATTACGATAGAGAGATTGTAAACGTTTATCAGACTTACCTAATTCTTTTAAAAGAGCTTCTTTGTTTTTATTTATTTGATCCACTAACCTTTGTAGACGGTCAATTTTAATTTGATTGTTAGGTTGAATATAACGAAGATTCTTTAACTTTGTTATTTCACCATTTATAAATTGAATTCTTTCGTCATATAGCTTTCCTATTTCCCCTTTTAATTTATCATCAACTTTACCTATCCTCAACTTATCATTAGATTCAAATCGGGTTGCCTCTAATGAAGATAACGTATCTAATAGGCTAATGGTAAAAGCATTACTTCTAGACTCTAATTCGGAATAAAATTCAATTTCCCTTTGCCACTCAGATATACGTGAATGACCCTTAGTCTTTTGCTTTTCTAATAATTGATTAACTCTTTCAACTCTTTCACTCCTTTGCTTTGCTAAGCGTAGTAAATTTTTACCTAAAATATTAATAAGCTTATTGCTTAATATATTATTATCCGGCAAATTACCATAACGTCTAAACATCTGTAATTCAGACAAACTTTGACCATAGAATTTAATGCCCTGATTTGAATTATTGTCAGCTTTTTGAACTTCGCGGGCAGGAAATGTAAGGGAAAAATTGCCATGTCTATTGTTGGCAGCAACTTCAAATTTTGGCATAAAACTACTTCCTGAGATTCATTTCCTTATAATTATACCCTTTTTAGTTAATTTTTATACAAATTTTTCTAATTTATTACATTTTGAGTTATTGTTAGCTAAATTTTCACTCTTCACTTAAGAAATAAAAGGGCTAGACTTTACATGATGTCGAAAATTATTATTAAATTAGCAAACTAATTAAAAGTATTTTAAATCCATTCGCTCAATAATATTCGATTTAATAGAATCTTTTGTTAAGCTTTTTAAGTATTTTAGGTTACCAGCCAACTAATTTTTATGACCCTTTCTTTCAGAACGCTTAAACATTATGACTTTCCTTTATTGTTAAAATGGCTACAAACACCTCATGTTAGAGCTTGGTGGGATAGTGATATTGATTGGAATATAACCTTTATTAAGAAAAAATACGCAAGTTATGTTGAGGGTTACAAAGAGAGCGGTAATTTCAAAGAGCCTATCTATGCTTATATCATTGAATTTAATCAACAAGAAATTGGTTACATTCAATACTATGATGCTCACCGTTTTATCAATGACCATTATTTAACTAAATTACCAACTAGCTTGGCAGCAATTGATATGTATATTGGTGAGCCTTCAGCGCTTAATAAAGGGTTAGGATCGCAAGCCTTAGTATTACTAATTGAGCAGTTTATCTTTCCTAATTTTGCTGCTGTTTTAGTTACACCTGATTTAAATAATTACCAAGCTATTGCCTGTTATCGTAAAGCGGGATTTAATCCTATTTATGAACATATAGAAAATCATGAGTTATGGTTATTGAAGGATAACCCTAGACTTTGATTATCAATTACCATTTCTTCAAGTTGGGCTTTAAGATTGTTAAAATCTTTCCCGTCTCGTTTTCAATAGGTTCAGAAAGCTTATTAAAAAATTCCAATTTACCTTGCATAATTTTGATTTCCTTTAATAGGACAATAGAATAAATTTGAACAGGATTATAACAAACTAATTAAATATTAATATGTTGGGCTAGCCTGTGTCTAACTTACTTTTCAAAGCTGCTTTATCTTGCAGAATAGATTTCTCTACGCAAGAATGTCAGTTAATACAGTTATCCATTATTCTTTAAGACTGTTATATTAATGTAAGATGATGGGCGCAAGAAAAGGTTTTACATGATAGATTATCAGATCATTTCTATTCAAAAAGAACATATCAACGACTTCTGGTTAGCAGTTGACAGTGTTGCTCGGGAACGTAAATATTTAGCTTTTTTAGAAGGCCCACCTATTGAGACTACGATAGATTTTGTTGCAAAAAATATTAACGAAAGTTGGCCGCATGTATTAGCAATTGCAGAGGGAAAAATTATTGGTTGGTGTGATATTACTAGTTTAGATAGGCCGATTTTTGCCCATCGAGGCGTATTAGGCATCGGTATTTTAGCTCCCTATCGACGCATGGGAATTGGCAGCCAATTAATAAAAACAGCCTTAGACAAAGCACAAAAAAAGGGATTAACGCGTATTGAATTAACAGTCCGTGAACATAATCAAACTGCCCTTTCTCTTTATAAAAAATTTGGCTTTGAAATTGAAGGCATTCATAAAAAAGGAGTCTTTGTCGATGGGATTTATGAAGATCTTATTTTTATGGCTCTTCTTTATAAGTAAAATAATTTATTTTAAATGGAACTTACATACGCATTATGTCCCACCCAATTAAATTACTACACCTTTGGTTAGAAGAAGAACAACAAGCTGGCGCACCTAATCCGCAACAAGCAGTTCTTTGTACTGCTGATAAAAAAGCTAACCCTCACGGGCGTGTCGTTGCTATTCGTGAGATTACTGAACAGAGCCTTTTGTTTTTTACTCAGAAACCAACTAAAAAAGTTATGGAACTTAGTGAGAACCCCTTTGCTTGTATCGTTTTTTGGTTTGAACTATTTCAACGTGAAGTTATTCTTAAAGGCCCTATTGAGGCCTTATCTCTTAAAGAAAATCAACATTACTGGCAAATGTATTCCCCTTTTGCTCAAATTCGTTTTCATAGTTATGCGCCAACTTCTGGACAACCTATTGCCAGTAAAACCTTGTTAGAAGAAAAAAGGAGAAAGCTTGAACAACAATATAATAAAACACCGATCCCCATGAGCCCTTTCTACTGTGGTTTTAAACTTCTATTCAATCATGTTTTATTTTACAGTTATCGAACTGATGAATTATCTGATGTTTTTGCCTATCAAAAACATCATGATACTTGGCAAAAAATACGCATTTCACCTTAGTTTTTTGGTTAACCAAAGAATTAAGTCATCATCAATGGGATAACTCTCACCCGCTACAGCGGCTTTATAATTACAAGTAATGCCACGGCCATCTGGTAAATAGCCTCGCTTAATATACAATTGCTGCGCAGCGCCATAGTCAGCATAAAGGCCAACGCCGATACCAATATAGCTACTTCTTACCATACACTCTTTCTCTGCCTTATTTAAAAGCAAAGAGCCAATTCCTAATTGTCTAAACTTAGGTAATACATTTAAATCCATAATCTCAGGCATTTGATTTTCTTGGAAGAAAGGATAATTAGATTGCCATTTTAAGGTAATGTAACCTGCAAAATAATCACCATAATAGGCAAGCCAAATCAGACGTTTTTGTTGTTGTTGCTCTTGCAAATATTGTTTAAATAGCAAAGGCGATTTTAAAGTCCAATTAGATTTATTAAATGCTTGTACTATATCAGGTATACTTTCATCATGAAGTTCTTTGATGATGACTTGATCAGAATTTAATCGTTTTTCCATTTTATAATTCGTTAACTCATAACCACGAATCAGGACTTGTTGTTCTTTAACAACTACAAATCCACACTTTTCAAAAAAAGGTTTCGCTGTAATGCTTACCTCCGCATACAGGCGCGGAATTTGCTCTTGTTTGGCTTTATTCTCAATTTCACGCATTAACGCTTTACCAGCGCCGTGTCCTTGATAGCTATGATGCACATAAAAACAATCTATATGACCAGTAGCTTCGAATTCAGCAAAACCAACAATTTTATCATGTAAAATTGCAACCAAAGGAACTATTCTTTTCCATTTAGGGTTCCAGCGCTCAGCTTGTAGAGAAGAAACCGGTGCCCAGGCATTAATTTGCTCAGGCGAATAATCCCGACTATTTACTTGATGAATAGTGTTATAATAGATGGCAGCTAACGCTGGCGCATCAACTTCTTGATAAGGTCTAACAGTAATTTTAGTTTGCATAAATACAATTAAAATGACTTACTTATGTTAAGCATACTAAAGCTTAATCCAGATTTTAAGCAAATCAAATGAAGATAGGTTACTAAGTGTCTTAAGAGGCAAGATATGACATTAGCTCAAGCTTGCTATACTTAAAATCAGGCCACTAGCGAATGAGAGATTATGCGTATTGCTGTATCAGGATCCCATTCATTAGGTAAAAGCACGTTTGTGCAAGATTTTATAGACGCTCATCCTAATTATCAACTAGAAACAGAGCCATATCGTGCTTTACGGGATAACTACAATATTAAATTTGGTAAGGATTCAACACGCTTTTGTAACGGAATACAATTTTATTATAATTTAAGTCGGGTTAAGCAATATCAGAATGCTTCCTGCAATGTTATCTTCGACCGTTGTCCAATAGACTATATCGCCTATTCCTTGTACACCGAAAAATATAAACAAACTGATCTGGATATGAAATTTATAGAAAGCCTCATTGCTCCAACTCGGGAGGCCCTGAAATATATTGATCTTTTAATCTTTATTTCAATTAATGACAAGCACTTAGTTGACATTGAAGATGATGGGATTCGCCCTATTGACGTATCCTATCGAGCTGAAGTTGATAATTTTTTTAAACAAATTTATTTTGAGCAAAAGTATCAGGTCATGCCTGTCAAGAAAGCGCCTTACTTTATAGAGCTTTGGGGCGATAGAAAAGAAAGACTTGAGAAAGTTGCGCGGATTTTAAAACAGCTTAATGTATAGTTGTTAGCAAACTGCAATTCGAAAAATTTTGTAATTGTTCCCTTTTATTTGATTAAATCAATTTAACTTTAATTTCAGACAATTATTGAAAATTGCTAATAAATCCACTTATTTCCCTAATTTGGCAGTTTTACTGCAAGCTCTAAAGTGTTTTATATTCACACTGACTCAATAATTCATCCAATGACATATATTTATCTTCATCTAAACTATATTTTTTTAGTGCTTCAGAGGAATTGATAGGATTTCTTCCTAAAAAGGATGGATTATATGGGGTACTCGATATTCCTATGAGAGCTTCTAATGAATTCTCATCTATCGCATCTAAGTCGATAACTTCATTAGAAGTAATAGGTTTGTTTTTCGCAGAACTTAGCACCGCATTCTTTTGGCTTGCACTACTAGGAAAAAAGCTTAAATTACCTTGCTTCGTGTATGAACTAGTTTCACTCGGTTTTGCAACCTTCTTTGGTCTTTCATCAATTACTTCAACTACTTTAACTTCTTCTAAAAATCGTTTTTTAGTGGATTCCTCTCCACTCGTGGGATTTTGCTTCGGTTCGACTACGCCTAAATCTTTTATTAAATTGCATTCACTAAAATCGTCACTAAACTGCATTGAAGCAAAAATTTCATCTTTAAACTCTGGTCTTGTAAAAAATTCTGGTAGATCTATTACTGAAGAGAAAATTTCCTCTTTGGCTTCTTGTTTCTTTTCCTCAGTAACCACTGGTTGGGTGATTTGTGTTTTAGCTGCAGCCGAAGAATTATCAACCTTCTTTGGTTCTTCCAATTTTTGATGAATAGCTCTTAAGATGTTTATATCTAAATTAGTACATTCTATAATTTCTTGAGGAGGAAATTGTTTTAGAAATGTTTTAAGTTTCTGAAATTCATTTTCACTGATCTTATCTTCTTTCTTATAAAGCATTAAGGCATCATCTATCTGTGATTCTCTTAATTTTTGATGAATAGCTCTTAAGATGTCTATATCTAAATTAGTACATTCTATAATTTCTTGAGTAGGAAATTGCTTTAGAAATGCTTTAAGTTTCTGAAATTCATTTTCACTAATCTTATCTTCTTTCTTATAAAGCAATAAGGCATCATCTATCTGTGATTCTCTTAATTTTTGATGAATAGCTCTTAAGATGTCTATATCTAAATTAGTACATTCTATAATTTCTTGAGGAGGAAATTGTTTTAGAAATGCTCTAAGTTTCTGAAATTCGTTGTCACTAACCTTATCTTTTTTCTTATAGATCGATAAGGTATCATCTACCTTTTGTGCCATAGCATGGATTTCGTCTTTAGTAAGCATATTTAAACCTATACATCTAATCATTAACAATAAGTTATTATACCATATTGATTAATATTTAATCAATATGATTATTTCATGGACACAAATTAGAGTAAGAAATTCAATTTAGTGACTCGCTTTTAGCTGTATAATAAATTTAAATATTAATTGGTAATGTGCTAAGCTGTAGTTACTACATTAATTTAATCCATTTGATGTAACTAGCTCATTTTGCCATTAAACATGAAACTGAGTTTATGAAACGCTTTGACGGTCAGCATACATTCACTGCTAAAACATATAAATTGTTCCTTGCTACCTTCAAAGAAGGAGAGTTAAAGGCTTCTTTTACCACGCAAACAGGACAAGATGAAAATAATCTACCTGAGCAGATTCTTTATCCACCTAAGAATGAAACAAAAAAGGAAGAGCAGGATAATAAAATGATGAATAGGAATGTAATCTACAAGTCTTATTTATTAGATAATTAGTAATTTATATCATAAAAAAAGAGCTATTTTTTCTTATAACAGCATGATACTCAGCTAATTGTGAGAATAATACCACCTGTTAATTCACAAAGATTTTTACCTGTTAAATTAAAAACAGCATTCGGCGTTCCAGCAGCAGCCCATAATTCTTCATAATTAAGTAAATCTTTATCAATAAAAATTAAATCAATGGGCTGTTTATGTCCAATAGGCGGAACCCCGCCTATTGCAAAGCCCGTTTTATCTCGTACATACTCAGGCCCTGCACGCGTTATTTTTTCACCTATATATGTACTAATAATTTTCTCATTCACGCGATTTGACCCAGAAGCTAATACCAAAACAGGACGTTCTGTTACTTTTGTTTTAAAAATAAGCGATTTTACAATCTGAGCAACTGTACAACCTATTGTGCTTGCCGCCTCTTCTGCTGTTCTTGTAGACTCAGAAAGCTCAACAACTCTAGATGACAATCCTTTATTAATTAAAACATTTTGGACGCTTTGAGCACTTTTAGTTAACTTGCCAATCATCTTTTTCCTATAACTTTATTCAAAAATTTAATTAATTATAAATAAATATTTATTAATTTATTAGCGATTAAAGCTTGCTAGCAAAAAAGTCTATAATTTAGCAAAGGGATCTCAAGATGGATAGCTATGAAAAATACTAACTATACAATCCTACCTTGCTTGTTAGCCATTGTGGTCGACGGCATGGGATTTGGGTTAGTGTATCCCATCATGACCGCAATGTTTACGGATCCTAATTCCGTATTTTCTTCTCATTTATCGATTAATATGCGCCATTTTTATTTAGGATTAGGCTATATGCTTTATCCTTTCTGTATGTTTTTTGGTGCCTCTTTTATGGGTGATTTATCAGATAATTGGGGTAGAAAAAAGGTCATTTTAATTTGTATGTTAGGCCTTTTTATAAGCTTTTTGTTGATGGGATTAAGTGTTTTATTTACTAGTATTTTTTTACTAATGTTAGGACGTGCTTTTTCAGGCTTAATGGCGGGCAGCCAACCTATTGCGCAAGCAGCCATTGCGGATATTAGTACAGCAGATAATAAAGCCACTAATATGAGTATTATGACCTTGGCACTTAGTGTTGCTAATGTTGCTGGGCCTTTAATTGGAGGGGTATTTTCTGATAATTCACTATCTTCTTATTTTAATTTCTCTACACCTTTCTTTATTTCTGCAACATTAGCCTTAATTGCAGCGATTTGGATTTACTATGGCTTTCAAGAAACTTATATAAATTCTAATCAAAAACCTCTGAACTTATTGCGCCCTATTTATATCTTCATTGAAGGACTTAAGCATAAAAGCGTTCGCTGGCTCATGATCATTTTCTTATTGATGCAATTAGGATTTAGTATTTATTTTCAATTTATTTTAGTGTTATTAAATACGAATTTTAACTATTCAAATTGGCAATTAGGTGCATTTAATGCCTTTATTGGTTTGTGCTTTGTTATTTCTTTAACCCTGGGCATGCGTTTAATGCTGCGTATTTGGAAAGTTAATACTATTGCCATTATTTGTCTTTTTATCGTTGGAATTGGTCTTTTATTAACCGTATTTAGCACAAAGGAATGGGAAATTTGGCTTTTGGCCCTACCCATCAGTGCATTTGATATGATTGCCTATACTGCTCTTTTAACCTCATTCTCAGACAGTGTTGATAAATCTGCTCAAGGTTGGGTTATGGGACTTTCAGGTGCGTTAATGGCTATGGCATGGGCTATAACAGGCCTTAGCGCTAATCTTTTACCCATTATGGGTACTTTCGGCTTAATTTTAATAGGAGGAATACTTTTACTTTTATCTGCAGCACTTATGTGGTTTTACACTCATTCTCATATTTATATTAATCAAAATTAGAAATCTCTTACGGAATCTTTTCAAGTCGCTTGATAAAGTTTAAGAGAAGCGTTATCCCAATCTTTATATTGCAGATAACCTTCAGCTGTTTGATTCTCACTGTATCTTAAATCTTTTGTTAATAAAGAAGCTGACTTAATTGACATCTTTTCAGCAGGTGAAAAAAACAAAGCATAGGTAAAACGCTCGATTCCTGCAGGTGCTCGTTTCACCATATGTTTCGTTGCTGTAAAGCGGTCATGGGAAAGAAGTTGGGCAAATTCGCCTACTTGAAATAGCAAAATGTCTTGATGCGGTATTTCTACCTTCTCAAAATGTTGACTATTGTGGGGAAGAATATATAAACCTGCTTCTTTTGGTTCTTCAACTTCTTCATTGTCTTTAAAATAAGAAGCGGGCGTTAAGCCTGTAAATAAACCATGGTCATAATGTGCGCCGCACCAATTATCTTTTTTCTCAGACAAATCTGTTGGCCTTTGATAATGTAGCATTCTGCCAAAGCCTCGTAGCAAATCGTGATTTAAGTCGATTTCCTCATTTAAGCCAAGTTTGGTTAATAACTTCTTTCCTATCGCAAAGATTAATTCACCTAATTCAAGATAAGCTTTTTTTAAGTTAATTTCAGTTGGCCATATATTTAAGGGGTTATCAGGAACACAGGCATAGTAAGATGCTTTTTGTGCGTCAACTTGCCATTCTCCATCTTCATTCTTAAACCATTCAACTCCTATCTCGTAACCTCCTGTTGAGTCAGAATCTAAATTAGGCGCGTATTGTTTTTTAATAGATTCATTTAGCTGCGAAAACAGCCTAGCTACATTAATATACTTTTTATATTTAAGTTCAAACTGAGGAATGTGACTGACGCCTAAAATTCCCTTATTTAAAAGGGGTTTTTCTATTTGCTTTGCATTGAAGGAGGGATCTAGTAATTCTTCATAAGTAATAATATCAAGTTCCATACTATTTCTCCCTAAATTCTTACTTTATTTATATTGGTAGGCAATGCTAAGGCAAAGGGCTCTATAGAACTACCATCAATGCTTGAGCTTTTTAGGCTAACTCTTACTATCACTTCTCTAGGTGCAATCTTAAAGCAACGACTTAAATTAAGAGCATTACAAAGCGATACTTGGTGAACATTATCAATTGAGCTATCATCTTTCGCAAGCAACTTGCCATTCGAAGCATCTAAAATTTCTAAGATTAAATGACTTAATCGCCATAAACGACCCTTTTTATTGAATCCCACTCGCCGTTCATGCACTAAAGTAACCTTATCTTGATAACGCATTTTTATGCGATATTCTCTAGCAGGTTTTTTAGGTGATAAATTATCTTCAATAATAAAATTTCGCTGATAAAACGCTGTTTGCAAATTCATATAGCCCCAACCATACGTTGGATTCCATTCAGAGCCGATAATTTGCCGATGACCACCTTTGTAAGGAAAATTAGGATCATCAGGGCCTGGCTTATTGCTATCCGTCCAAGTATCTGCGCTGTTAATTAATAAGGCTTTAATAGCTATAGGGCTGGTAATACCAGCATCATTTAATAAAAGCACTGCCCCGCCAACGTGAGGTGCTGCTGAGCTTGTACCTCCCATATAACGATAACCATTTTTATAATGCATCGATTTTAGGTAATTTAATTGATATTTTTTAGGACTAGGCGCACACGTCCAGGTATCATTACCAGGTGCGGCAATATCCGGCTTTTTTCGCCCGATAAGGGTAGGACCACGACTACTAGTATAATAAATAGCATGACTTTGCCTATCAAATTTGCGATTCGTTGCATCACTATTGCTATACATATTCATATTAGCGACAGTCAAGGCATTATAGCTTTCAGCAGGGACTGTCATAGTCGAAACAAAGGGCGGCTTCTTTTTTTGCTTAATATAACTATTATTGCCAGCCGAAGTCACCCATAATATTTTTTTCTGATTAATAATATAATCAACAACTTTACTTAAACCACTCCAATCAGGACAAGAAGGACACGTGACATTACCATTACCAAAGCTATAATTAATAATTGTAGGCCGATATGGAGAAGATAAAAGCCAATTTAAACTAGAATAAGTAAGCCCAAAATTATGCATATGGGCTGTCCCTTCACCTGCTAAAGTAGATAAAATGACAGGCGTTTCATAGGCAACGCCGCGTAAATATTGCGTGTTTTCAAGTGGCAACCCTGCATAAATACAAGCGACGCCAGTACCATGAGCTGTACGCACACCAAAAGGATAATCAATATAGTGAGAAGCAGGTGTTTTGTTAATAATAATTTTTTTGGTTAAAAATGCTGGATGATCATAGGCAATTCCTGAATCTATTAAGCCTAATACACCTTTATGGCCAATAAATCCATGCTCCCACCATAAATCGATACCAGGATACCGAAAAGGCACTTTTGGTTTAATAGAATGTGGACTAATTTCCACCTTTTCAGCAGCTGGTTTATTAAGAGCGATATAGAGCACACCAGGAAAAGAGGTCATTTTCTTATAAGTTTTATCTGTAGGTAAAAAAGTCACGACCACTACTGGCATAAAATCAAGCGGTGTCAGTAAAAGGCTTGGATCTTTTTCCATAACTTTAACAAAGAATTTTTTTTTAGAGTCTGATTTAAAAAAGATAAGTAATGATTGGTAAATGCCTTGCTGCTCTAAATGCACTGCTTGTATCGCTCTTAACACTTCTTTATCTATAAAGGGCTTGGCATTGACGGTAACGATTACTAAGTATAAAGAAAGAATTATTAATTTCTTAACCACGCTTACTGCCTTTTAATTAGACACCATCTCAATAATAGTTGCATATTACGCCAGCGATTTTACTGATACAACAGCAGGTTAAAGAATTGTAGTATAAAAATTTAATAACCCATGCTTTCTAATTTAGTCGAGGCTTCATTAATAAAGACATTATTAATTTGCTATAATGTATAAAATTAGTACATTATTAGGGTATTACTATGGAGACAAAGCAAGAATCTTCTAAAAATCTGATGCCTAAAGCAGTAGAAATGGCGGTTAGGAAACAGACAAAATTTGTTGTAGATTACCTACAAGAGATAGCTAGGCTCAATGGTCAAAACTTCCTTATAGCGTTTCAGGGAAAATCAAATATCAAAGGTGTAGGTAGTAGTGGGCGTTTGTTTTCTGATGCAAAACTCTATACTCCGCCAGTTCAACAAAATGTAAGTGAAAGCACTGTTCAGCAAACTACTGAAGAAAAAACGAAAGAAAAAAGTCCCCCTCAACCTACCGCAGAGCAAATAATGCAAGAAGGAATGGATAGATTTTTTGAAGATCCAAAATTAGTTAATTATGCTTTACAGCGATTATCGATGACTGATGCAGTTCTGGATGAAAATAAAAAAATTTTTGCAAAATCTTTTATTGAAGATTTCTTTAAACTAATTGAACAAACTCCTGAATGGAAAATTTTTTTTCAAGATAGAGAAAATGAATTTTCATCAAATGAATTAGAACTATTAGTGGATAAAATAAAAGGCGCTTTTGCTTATAAACTGATGTCTGTAGCCCTGAGAGATAGTCGGACTCCAGAGAATTTACAAAAAGAAATAATGTTACAAACTTTTTTTGTTAATTATCCTGATTTACATGCACCTGTACAAGGCGTTTACGACCACCTCCATGGAGAGGTTACCAATCAAATAAAATGGATACAAAAACATTTAGATCCAATTGATGAAGCTGATAAAGCTAAAGATACAAGTACTAAAGCTACTGCCCAAGAGGCTTTAGCGAAAACAGTAAAGAACTTAATAGAAGGGGAATTTTCTAAGGGTATATTAAATAACAAAAAATATTTAATGCTAGGACATAAAGAACGCGCACAGTTTATTCTTGATTACATAGGGCCCATGCTTTGGGATGTTAGAGTTGCATTAAGAACAGGACTTACCCCCGAAAAAATGGATTTACTTAAGGAATATGAAAATATGCTGGCTGATTTTACATTTAAACTCTTTAGTGAGCATAATTTACACGGCGAATTAAATGATCTATCTTGGCCTAATGATAAAGAGCATAAAATGGTAAAATTAGCTAATTTTATCCTTCCAAGGATTGAGGAGCACTATCATAACTATATTAGTCATACGCCCCAAAGATCATCTTATGAGAAGAAATTTTTTGACGAGAAATTGTCTAAAGTCGAACCTAAACATAAAATTCATTTGCCTATCAAAGATACTATGGATTTATTTAAAAGAAAGGTACTTGAATCTAAAGAAGAAACCAGACTTAAACACGAAACAGATGAAAAACCAAATAAAAATGATGAATCTGAGAAGCCATCTTTCTTTAAGACACAGAATCCACAAAAAGATACTGAAATCAAAGAAAATATTTCTATGCAGCCGACAGGTTCTGGTAATACTGGCTAAAGCTAAAACCTCAATAAACAAAAAATAATGAAGTGAATAATAGACTTTAGCTTATTAACTTTTATGAAGTATATTGAAAAGCAGCGCTATTTATTGCAAGTGCTTAAATTATATAAGGACAATAATACTCTCAGAGATATGCTTTCACAAATCCTTTATAAATTAACTTTATTAAATTAGAGAAATTTATATTTCTGCAATTTTTCATTTTAATTAAACACCATAGCATTAATAGATGCGTATTATGCCATTGGTGTTATTGATAAAACAGAAAGTTTTTAAAATTTGAAGTTGATATAGAAAATGAATATTTCAAAAATTTAAATGTGATAACTTATCGAGCCTTTCATCTCGGCAAGGCTACGCTTAAAGAATATTGTTAAGAACCTTATTAAGTCTTTGGAATCTGGATACTCTAAGCACCATAAATTTAGTTCAAAATAAAAATTTAAAGAAAACTAATTAATAAGATTCTTAATTTTTTTGCTATAATGTTTAAAAAATATACTTTCGCAGGGTATTGTTATGGAAACAAAGGAAGAATCTCCTATAGAAATGCCTCAAAGCCTAAAAGAGGCTATGAATAAACAAGCCAGGTATATTGTAGATTATTTACAAGAAATAACCGATATCCTGGACGAAAATTTCGTTAAGCTAATGTTAGGAAGAGAGGGGGCGCAGATCGCTGGGCGTTTGTTTTTTGATCTGAGACGTCCAACCGATAGAATCCCCCCATCAAGTAGGGAAAATATGGAAAAATTTTTTAGCAACGAAGAACTGATTGCCTATGCTGTAAATTGGATAGTCAATTTTAAACCCATTATAAGTGAAGAATCAAAAAAAAATGCAAAAGATTTTATTGAAAATTTGTTTTCGCCGATAGAAAAATCTAACGAATGGCAAGTTTTTTATCAATCACTAATAAATAAATTTGGACCTGATGACGCGCAAGCTCTGACTAAAAAGCTAACTGGCGCTCTTTTCTTTAAAATGCAAGGCCCAATTTCTAGGGCCCAAACAATCCTAAAAGAAAAAAAAGACGCTAGCAAAGATAAATTATTAATAAAATTTTTTAATAAATACCCAAATATGGATGTTGTTTTAGAGGATTTTAAAACTTCCCTTAGAAAGGATCTCGAGAATATTAAGAAACCAATAAGCGAAAGGGTTATCGAGGTACGAGATTCTCGCAATATTAAAACAAGAGAGGCACATGCCTCTGCTTTGCGTAATCTCATGAAAACTTTACCCGAAAACCTTGATCATGCCTTAAAGGATTATACGTTCACAACGCAAGAGCCTGCTGAACGTAATAAATTTCTTCTGACCAATGTAGTAAAACTGCTTTGGGAAATTAGGTTTACATTAAGGGACAATCTGACAAAACTTAATAAATATCAAGAAGAAAATGAAACTTTATTAAAAGAATGTGAAGCGTATTTGGCTGATTGTGTGATTAAAATCTTTTCTGAACATAATCAACATGGCGAATTAACTGAGTTAGGTTGGGATCAAGATTTGTTAATTTTAGCTCAGTTTGCTATCCAACCTGAAACCGGCAGTCAGAAGCTTAAGGCTCTGAATATCTATCCTGAAAATGAACATGAAGCTTATCTAGAAAAATATGAAGCTATCATTGAACTATTTAAAACTAAGGTACAAGACTATAAGCAAGCAAAAAAAGTAAAACCCGAAATTAAACAGCCGTCCTTCTTTAAACCTGATGAGACAGAAGAAGGCAACAAAGAAAAAAGAGACTATTCTAATCAGCCGCCTAGTTATCTAGGGTAAATTAGAGAGCTAAAATTCTATGTCATTCTGCAAAAATTAGCGATTTACCCATGCATAAACACTTATGTTAGTTTTATATAGATTTCCGCCTGCCTGCCATTTAATAGCGCAGGACAAGTCACGCAACTTAAAGCTTTGAGATAATTAAAAAATGAACTGCCAACATAACCTAATCATTTTTCAATTTCTCATTGAAATTAACATCAATTAAATTTAGCATATGTCCCTGATATTTAGAATTATTTGTAAGGATTATAAAAATAATGACAAGGACGCCAATCAGCGCATTGCTGCTATTATCTTTTTCTAATTTATTAGCTGCAGATCAACCACCAAATAAAGTAATTTATCCAGTAACTCGTGAAATAAAGGATTTTTCCTTACCTAATCAGTTCCATTTTAGTTCTAATCAATATCGTATTGTAGAGATCGATACAAAAGGTCTTTATAACGAACTTGAAGCGGTGCCGCACCGAGACAGCCTAACAAAAGCGCCCCCTACTTTAATAAAGTTACCGCATCCAGATGGTACAATTCATTCCTATCAAGTGGTAGTTAATAGTACGATGCACCCTAAATTAGCGGCTCAATTTCCTGAAATTAGAACATTTGACGGTTATAGTGTTGATAATCCTGGTGAACTCGTAAAATTTGATTTAACGCCACTTGGTTTCCACGCCATGATTCTGGTCCCGAATCAAAATGCCATTTTCATTGACCCAATAGACCAAGGAAATGTGCAAGATTATGTGGTTTATTACAAAAAAGACCTTATTAATACTAAACCGAATAAATGTAATGTTCCTGGGAGCAATTCATTTATTGGCTTAACCCAGTCTAATAATTTTTCAAGGTTTGCCAGTTGTGAATTAAGAAAATATCGGCTTGCTTTAGCAGCTACTGCTCAATACACGGCTTTTTATGGATCTGTTCCAGCCGCTTTAGCCGGCGAAATCACCACCTTAAACCGTGTTAATGGCATTTATGAGCGAGACATTGCTATAACAATGGAGCTTATTCCTAACAATGCGCAAATTATTTATACTGATCCGGCAACTCAGCCTTATACTTCAGGAAATACGGAAGCGTTGTTAGAAGAAAACCAAACTAATGTCGATGCCGTTATTGGTTCAGCTCATTATGATATTGGTCACGTTGTTGATGCCTCAACAGGTAATAACGGCCTTGCAGCACTTAGAAGCGTTTGTAATGGAGCAGAAAAGGCTATGGGTGCTACAACGTTTAGTACACCTATAGGTGATCCCTTTGATGTGGATTATGTAGCCCATGAAATGGGGCACCAATTCGGCGGTAATCACACCCAAAATAATGCTTGTAATAGAAATAATCCAACCGCTGTGGAGCCTGGCAGTGGTAGTACTATTATGGGTTACGCAGGCATTTGCGCCCCTAATGTACAAAAAAATTCTGATAGTTATTTTCATGGTATCAATTTGCAAGAAATTGGTAATTTCATTTCTAGCCCAACTCATAACTGTGCTGTTAAAACGCCAATTCCTCCTGAACCGACGATTCGCCCTGTGCCTCCTATTGTTATTCCAGCAAATACACCTTTTGCGTTACATGCTTCAGCCAAAAGTAATAGTGGCAGCACGCTAACTTATACTTGGGAGCAAATGGACAATCAAATTTCACCACAACCTCCCCGTAGCGACTCACCTGGCGGGCCTAATTTTAGAAGCTTTCCACCCAATTTAAGCCCTATCCGCTTCCTTCCTAATTTAATTACTTTAGCCAATAATGGTCCTTTTACGTGGGAAGTCCTACCTTCTGTATCACGTATAATGCATTTTCGAGTATCAGTTCGTAATAATACGCCGGGTGGCTCTTGTAATGCTTATAGAAATACTAGCGTAACAGTAAACGCTGCTGCTGGTCCCTTTCTAATTACTTACCCTAGCGCACCTGGCATTCAGTTATTTGGCGATACAATGCAACTTATCACCTGGCAAGTAGCAAATACGAATGAACCGCCAATAAATATTGATTTAGTCAATATCTTTTTATCTACTAATGGAGGAAATAGTTATCCTTATGTCATCGCCACAAATGTACCTAACACCGGCAGTGCGATAATCCATTTACCTACTGTCAACACGAAAAAAGCTCGGCTTATGATTATCGCTTCTAACGGATCCTTCTTTAGTATATCTGCGAACAACTTTAGTATTTCGGCCCTAGCTTTGCATTTAACGCAAGCTGAAAGAAATCCTATGAATCTTCAAGAAGCCTTTATTAACTATAGAGGGTTTGCGCCAAATCCAAGTTTAAGTTATCAGTTAAACGGCTTACCCGGCGCTACACTCACTCTAGATGCGGTTCATAAACGATTTGTTGTAAGTAATATTAGTACTCCAAGAAAAGCTAATGTTTCTATCACGGTAACAAATGCTAATAAAACTGTAACCTCAAATGTAATCACTATTCCAAGTATTTTATAGGTAAGAATTTGTTATGAATAAAAAAATTATTGTCACATTAAGCGCACTCTCTTTATCCTTTACAGCTCAAGCTAATTGGTATGCAGGTATAAACTTAGGTATTAACGATGTAAATATAGAAAAGAAACTTACCTATCCTAATGATGAGGTTCAACCTACTTCTTCTCATTTTTACAATACTTATACAAACTTTCATGGCCAATTAACTGCTGGTTATGAGTTTTTATTTCCAAATCTAATAGGACTTGCTTTAGAAGGAAATGCAGACTTTTTTGCCGGCGAATCAAAATATACAGTCAATAATTGGTTTTTTTCTACCGATGTTCGAGCTAAAGAAAAATTAAGATATGGTTTTGGATTATTTATATTACCAGAGTATCAATTTAATCCCTTTATGCGCGTCTTTGCAGGACCTGGTATTGAAACCGCCCAATTTGCTATTAACTTTAATAATACCGCAGGCGATGTTGGTGTTAGTGGAAAAGATAAGGACTGGTTAACTGGCTGGGCGCTTAAGGTTGGTACAGCCGGTCGCATCTGTAATAATACAGACTTAGTATTTACTTACCAATTCACTCAATACGAGAGTTTAACTCAGACTCGCATGGAACCTCTTTCAGGTGACTTCTTAAGAGGCCGTTATAAACCTTACGTTAATTTATTTATGATTGGTCTTAAATATAACCTTCCAGATGGTACAGTTAATTATGTAACTAAATGAAGACCAATTTAGGCAGCTCATCATAAATTTATTAATGCAGTAGAACTGCATTGGTCACATAGAGAAAATACTAACAACCTGGGTGCAACCTAGTGAAACCCAGGTTCCAGCGTAAAGACCTAAACTCAAGCTACCCCACTTCATCTCAGCCTACGTACCGCGACTTGTTCGCGGTACGTAGGCTGAGATGAAATTGCGGTACATAAGATATGATGAAGTCGTGGCGCGTTGAATAAGATGAAATCACACTAAGTCAGTTAAGACGAATTGCTATATGTAGGATAAGATGAAATTGCAGTAGAGAGGTAGGATGAAATTATAGTGCCTAGGGTGAGATGAAGTCACAGTATGATGATAAAAAGGTAGTTGCGGCATATAGGACATATATAGATTACAAACATGCCCTGAATAGTTAAAAAGATTAAACATTATTTTAATTCTACAAATAAAAACTTCTTCATTTTTTCCAAGTCTAACAAAGTTCAAAAAATTATTTCTTTCCATTTAATCAAATTACATTAATTGTTAATATCCCCTTTTTAGTCTTCAAGGAGATGAACTTGGCTCCAGATATTATTTTTATTGGTGCAGGACCTATTGGGCTTTTAGGCGCAATTCAACTTAAACTGCAATGTCCATATATAGACATTTTAATGTTTGAAAAATATAAAACACCCTTACGCAATCATGCGATGTATATTGACCATAGTTCCTTTGCTGATATGGATAGAAGTCAAGGATTTGGAGAGGTTCTAGATAATATTCCTGCTAAAGTGTTAATTAGTGATCTTGAAATAATGTTAAGACAGTATGCTGAATCAATTGAAATTAAGATTCAATATGAAGAAATAAAAGATTTTAATGAATTAAAAAACCAATACCCCACTACTAATTATTTTGTAGGTAGCGGTGGCTTGCGAGGTATTATTCATCCTCAAGTTTTTAATAGTGAAAACCAAATCAATGATGCTTTAAGATATGCTGTTGAAGTAAAATACAAAGCGATTGGTAAAACTCGTTCCTTAAATAAGGTAACTGAGATCCCAGGTATTCTTTCCTATACTAATAACTTAGTTTCTGAATATGTAGGCCGCTTAAAAGATGGGCTTACGCCTATCTCCCTTAGAATTTTTATTGATGAACTTACGTATCAGGTCATGAAAGAAGCAACTTTTAAAAATCCTTATACGCTCGCTGATCAAGAGAAATTTCCAGCTGAACTATTCAAAACCATTAACACTTACCTACAGGCTAGAAAACATCTCGCTAATGAACTTATTGCAAGAGACAGTTTAAAAATATCAACCATTACTTTATCTCTTTATGCAAGCAAATATTTCTGTAAAGAGGTTGATGGAAAAGTTATTTTTAAAATTGGTGAAGAGGCTTTTGCTTGTCCATTTTATCGTAGTTTTAATGACAATGCTTTTTGTATTCCTTTTTTTACTAAAGCGATGAAAGCTTTATTTGAAGAGACTAAAGTTGAAGTTAAAAAATTTAGTGCCTCTTATTACTTTAAGGTCTCTGCTGTAGAAAAAGAACCCCTAGATTATTATCAGCATGATTTACAAGCATTTGTAAATCGCGAAGTTCGTACCATTCACTTTTTAAATAGTGGCATCGATATATTGGAGTCATCCGTAGCAACTTCACAATCCTTACCTAAAGTTTCAACGTCACTAAGATTAAAGCCAGCAGGCAGAATGTTTATAGAAGAAGTCAATAAAGAGAACGACAACGCAGCCTCTAAAGATAAGCCTTCTTCTGCAAAATTTAAATGTACTATTATTTAGATTGCATTAGACTTTTTTAAAAATAAAGAGAGCTTATTAAAACTAAGCTCTCTTTATTTTTTATTGATTAACAGATACCATTGCTGTAGCGCCACCAGTCATAACTGCAGTAATATTTACGTTATTAGCAGCATCAACAAAAGTTTCGCCAGCATTTAAAGTTCTTATAAAATAAGTATGGTTATCGCCAGCACGTGTCCAATGGATGCTAATTCTATCTATATAAGAAGGTGCCCCTGATCCAAAAAGCCCCCTATTTCTGCGATAAGAAATATAATAAGTATCTGTGGCATTCTTTTTTACTTTTAATGCTAATAATCCTGTACTATGAAGTCCTACTTCAAGTGGGTTAAGTACATAGCTACCCGAAGTTACAGTCGCAATTCTTTCAGGATAAGAATCAAACCAACGCATTTGATCACGATGTGGTGCATTAACTTCTTTATAATAACGAGAATCACCTGTGCCCATAATACAAGCCGCATCGCCGTATTCTGAATCATTAATACCATCATTGTTTGTATCCGTGGCAGCATGATGCATACCTAGATTATGGCCAAGCTCATGAGTATAAATAAGTTTTGAATAAACTCGCCTTGGATCATAAGCTTTTACCCAAGTATTACATGCTGTACCACAGCCTAATTGCCCTAAACCACCCCAGCCACAATTCACGGCTTGTGGAAGGATAAACATAAAATGCCTATACAATGCTAAATTTAGTCCAGACTGCATAGCAGCATTTTTAGCATCTGTTGCCCACTTATTATAATTACAATCAGTTGCATCATAATCTAGATTAATAACATAAATATCAGAATGACCGTCGCCATTTGGATCAGTTAAAAGATTAACCTGATTAAATGAACTTCTTAACAGGTTTCGGCGAGTCGATTGAAGGCTAGTAAATAAGATAGAATCTACGTCACTTATTGAAACAGTCGACGTTGCTTGCATATTTTTAAAATTCACTATTAATGTTAATAATCTTCTGATATCAGGTACAGAAAGAACTTTAGGCGAATTTTCCAGAGTTAGATTTTTCTGAACAGTAAGTGAATCAACCTTAATCACCTTCTCTTTTAAACCTTTAACTTCTTCACCTTCAACAATAACTTTATTGCCAGATAAAAGTTCACTTTTATCAATTGAATCAGGTAATTCTAGTTTATAAACTTCGCCTGCCTCATGAAGTTGATAAATCGTTTTAGCTTTATTATTATCAAAATAATCAAAGATAAGCACTTCAAGCTCGCCTTGATACGTTTGAGCGAACACAAGTGAAGAACAGCTTAAGAAAAAACTAAGGATAATGTATTTTAACTGGCGCACAATGACCTCCTTGTTTGTATCTAACGAAGCTAAGAATGCTATAAATTGTTTAACTTGATAGATAAGAGTTAAAATTAAAAATATGGATAGGAATCCTTTCCCGCAGATACGTGTGCAATTTTTATTCCAACCATTTAAAATAAATAATAAAATAAGTACTTTCAACAAAATATAAAAACTTTTAAGGATAACGTATGAGAAAGGACACACTGTATATCGAAGCATTATCGCGCCTTGATATAGCGGCTACTTTTGCTAAGTTAGATCCAGAAGCTGTTGAGAAACTTAAGCATGCCAAAGCGTGCCTTGAAGTGTCGATACCAGTGCGCATGGATGATGGGCGTTTAAAAATATTTAAAGGCTATCGTGTACATCATAATGACATACGTGGTCCTACTAAAGGTGGCATTCGATTTCATCCTGGCGTTAATTTAGCTGAGGTAAAAACCTTAGCCTTTTGGATGACTATCAAATGTGCAGTAGTAGGTATTCCTTTTGGCGGTGCAAAAGGTGGAGTTATTGTTCAGCCTAAACAATTGTCGCGACTTGAGTTAGAACGATTGAGTCGAAGTTATATTACGTCAATAGCGGATTTTATCGGACCTGATCTCGATATACCTGCTCCTGATGTATACACTAATGCAATGATTATGGGATGGATGATGGATGAATATTCTAAAATTGTCCGCCAAGTAACACCTGCAGTCATTACCGGCAAACCCTTACCGCTTGGCGGTAGCCAAGGTCGTGAAGAAGCAACAGGCCGAGGCGCCTATTATTGCATTAAAGAGTTAGAAAAAATCAATAAGTGGCAACCAAAGAAAATGCAAGTAGCCATTCAAGGCTTTGGTAATGCTGGACAATCTATAGCCTACTTACTTTATCAAGATGGTTATAAAATTGTCGCAGTCAGCGATTCTAAAGGTGGCATATATCGTAAACAAGGATTTGATATTCCAAGTATTATTCATGCTAAAAACAACTTTAAACAACTGCAAGCAGTTTACTGTGAAGATTCCGTTTGTCAGTTGATTAAAGCAGATAATATAACCAATGAGGAATTATTAGAGCTTGATATTGATATTTTAATTCCAGCAGCGCTCGAAAACCAAATAACGAAAGAAAATGCAAAAAAAATTAAAGCACCAATTATTGTTGAAGTCGCAAATGGCCCTACAACCACAGAAGCTGACTTAATTTTAAAAGAAAAGAATTGTTTAATTGTTCCTGACATTTTAGCTAATGCTGGTGGTGTTACCGTAAGCTATTTTGAATGGGTGCAAAATAGATCAGGTTATTATTGGAGCCAAGAGAAGGTATACAAACAATTACATGCTATCATGACGAAAGAGTTTACAAATGTTTATGATTTATTTCAATTTCATCAAATAGATATGCGTACTGCAGCCTATATTCATGCTTTAAATAGACATGCAGAAGCTGTTATGGCACAAGGGACACAAGGTTATTTTTCAGAATCTTATTGAAATAATTTAATATGCTTTACCTTTAGGGTGTAATCTATGAAGTTTGGCTACACGATTATTTATGTAACAGATGTAAAGTCGTCTTTAGCTTTTTTCGAAAAAGCATTTGGCTTTAAAATTCGTTTTCTTCATGAATCAGATTGCTATGGTGAATGAGTCAATCATGGTTACAGATAATAAATTTAATTTAATATTCGACTTTGATGGTACGCTAGCTGATAGCTTCTCTGCTGTTTTAAAAAAATTTAGTCTTTTAGCTTATGAATTAAATTTTCATGATATAAGTGAAACTAAAATAGATAAATTAAGAAATTTAAGCTCCCGTGAGCTTATCAAATCCCTTAATATCCCTATTTATAAGCTACCTAAGGTACTTCGCAAAGCAAGAGAAGCGCTCAGTGAAGATATCCATTCTTTACCAATTTTTGCAGATTTACCGGAAGTATTAACTGAATTGCAACAATTAAATTGCACGCTAGGAATACTAACATCTAACTCAGAAGAAAATGTACTTACCTGGCTTAATCATTATAAGATTCAATCGTTATTTAGTTTCATTTATGCAAAATCAAGCTACTTCGGTAAAAAGAAGGTGTTAAGAAAAATAATTAAAACGTATCGAATGCCTTTATTAAAGACTTTCTATATTGGCGATGAAACAAGAGATATTGAAGCTGCTCACAAGGCTAATATTAATTCAATGGCTGTTACTTGGGGATTTAATTCTGAAGAAACGCTTAGACAATATCAACCTAATTATCTTGCGAAAACGCCAAAAGATATATTAAATTTTATTCAAGAAAAAAGCAAAATAATTGATTAATATTTAAATAATTAAGTTAAAAATAATTGTTTAGCTAATGGCGTCAACTTAAAGCTTTTGTCATTTCCGCGCAGGCGGAAATCTATCCTTAACCCTTGCACTGTACTTACATAGAAATGGATTCCCGCCTGCGCGGGAAAGACAGAGCTGTTTTTAAGTTGTCGCTATTAATAGCTCGCCTAATGCCATCAACTTAAAGCTTTTGTCATTTCCGCACAAGCGGAAATCTATCCTTAACCCTTGCACTGTACTTACATAGAAATGGATTCCCGCCTGCGCGGGAAAGACAGAGCTGTTTTTAAGTTGTCGCTATTAACCGTTCAGTGGGATATGGTTGAATCTTGAGGAACTAATTAATTTGAGTACAGATTACGGTGAAAATAATACTGAAAAAACTTAGTATACATCAGTACCTGAGACTTCATGGGCATTACTTTAACGCGATTTGTGTCAAATTTATCCGCTCGGTGAATAGGAGCGAACGCTTACTGCTAAAAAGACATTGCTATATTTTCTATATTTTGTATTTCATCTATAGAAAGATCAAAATCATTATTATTTAAATCATCTTTCATATGTTTTGAGCTAGTAGTTCCTGTTAGAGGTAATATTCCAATTTGGCATGCAAAGCGAAAGATAATCTGTGGGATGGTTTTATTATATTTTTCAGCTAATAATTGCGTATAAGATCCTAAAAGATAATGCTGATTAGCAGTAAGTAAGGAAAAACCTTGATAAATAATTTTATTTTGGTTACTAAATAACCTAACGTCTTGATCCCACCGGGTGATAGCGAAGCATCGGTTTTGAATAAAAGTTGGTTTGACAGAAACTTGTTCGTATAGCTCCTCTACCTGATCAATAGTTACATTGGAAATTCCTAAAAATTTGACTTTTCCTGCATAAACTAATTCTTCCATAGCCTGCCAAATTTCTAGATCGGCCTTATTTATTCCCTGAGAAAATGTAGGTCCATGCAAAATATAGGCATCAATATAATCAGTCTGAAGATGGGTTAGCGAACTTGCAAAAGACTGATTAACCTGCTCTGCCAAAGAATCAGATTCATTATAAGGTTTTCGGTGATCTTGACCATTTGCTGAGGTAAATTTGGTTTGGATAAATAAGTCATTACGTTTTTTTTGGCTAGTAAGTAAAAATTCCTGAATGGCTAAGCCAACGCCCTCCTCAAAATAGTGCTTTCGTTGATTTGCAGTATCAACGCCTTTAAATCCTAAATTAAGCGCTTGTAAAACTAGCTCTTTTGTTTTCTCTTCCTTCCAAGCCGTACCATATAGGATAGGAGGTATCGATACAGTAGGCATTAATTTACTGGGTTGTTCTGAGGTCATTATAACGGCCCTTGCCTGGCATTTTTTAAAATAAAAATTTATAGTTAGTATTTATTGCTGACAACATTTAAGAAACTAATCTGATAACTTAATTATAGAGCTTAACAGAAAAACTCAAAAAGAAATTCTGCTAAGCTAGGAGATGAGCGCTATAAACATACTATACTTAATTTCAATAAAGTTAAATGGCTGTTAGTGCAATTATTAAATATTTTTATTTTATTAAAAATTTAATAAAGGGAAGAACATGAAACCCAAAGGAATAATATTATTAATAGGCGGAGCTGAACAAAGAGGTGAGAAAACGCCTGATATTGAAGAGGATGAATCCGATTTTACACCTTACGAGATATTTAAAAAAATATTAACAGAAGTTCGTATCAAAAAAATATTATTTATTACTTCTGGTAAGAATTTACATAAAGAAACTCAAGAAGGATATAAAAAGGCCTTTAAAAAGTTAGGTTTTAAAATCATTGATTTTATTTTTATTGAACATCGAGAGGACGGCGAAAACGAAGACTATATAGAAAAAGCAAAAAAAGCAGGGGTTGTTTTTTTTACCGGCGGGGATCAATTTTATCATGCTACACTTTTAGGAGGCACCAATCTTATTAAAGCGATTAAAGAAGAATACTTCCATAATGAGCATTACATCATAGCAGGAACAAGTGCAGGCGCTATGGTTATACCATCAGTAATCATAGCTTCAGGTGGACAAACTGAAGCACTACTTCATCAAAATTTAGTTATTTCTTCAGGATTTAGTTTATTACCTCATTGTATCGTTGATACTCATTTTATCAAAAGAGGACGATTTAGCCGACTCACCCATGCTATCTTATTAAACCCTGAAAAATTAGGTGTGGGTTTAGGTGAAGACAGTGCTGTACTTATTCGAGAGGGCAAAGAAGCAGAGTGTATAGGTTCAGGCATGGTTATTATTATTGATGGTTCAGAAATTAAACAATCCAATATAGCTGAAGCTAAAGAAGGCGAGCCTATCTATTTATCAAACGTTAAAGCTTATTTTTTAGTTAGAGGATGTAAATTTTTATTGAAAGAACGAAAATTTATAGCACCTAAATCTTAAATACGAAGATTCTAGAGTGTATGTAGATAAAATAGATTATCATATAGTCCTGATAAGAATTTTTAAACAATTTTTTATGTCTAAATTTATACCCTCTATGTGGATTCTTACGCTTCGCTGTTTTAAATCATTTATATGGCTAGTGGCTGGCATTGTTGCCTTAATATTATTTAACTCTCCTTCCTTCAGTATGGCGATAAATAGCAAAGAAGATCCGACACAAAGATTAGAGCTAGAAAAATTCTATTACTCAACGAAAGGCCCTAACTGGATTCGTCAGGATAATTGGCTTTCAAAAAAAGTTTCCTATTGCCAATGGCATGGGATCATTTGTAATGAACACGAGCAAGTTATCGAAATACAATTATACGATAATAATCTTGAAGGAAACTTACCAGAGTCCTTATGCAGTTTAACTGAATTAAAAACGCTTTACTTAAGCTTTAATAAGATTGGCGGCGTTATTCCTGATTCTATTGGCCAATGCAAAAAGCTTGAAAATATTTGGTTAAAAGCAAATAAATTAGAAGGAAATATCCCTGTTTCTATAGGCGATATTGACAATCTTATCTGGCTTGATTTGCATGCTAATCAATTGTCAGGGGAAATACCCATATCAATTGGCAAACTAAATAGGTTAGAAATATTAAGGCTTGATGATAACAACCTTAGCGGCATTATTCCGGATGCTCTCTTTGAATTAACGAATTTAAAAGAACTCTATTTATTTAATAATTCTATTTCTGGTGAATTAAAACCTGAAATAGGCCAATTAAAAAATTTAGAGCATATTTATTTAGGCCATAATCATTTAAGTGGGACCCTGCCGAGTGAAATTACCACGCTTTACAATCTAAAAACTTTAAGAATTGAAAACAACAATTTTGGAGGCTCTTTACCTGTTGAATTAGGCAACATGTCTAAACTTCAGGTTCTACGCTTAGACAATAATCATTTTACCGGCCAAGTTCCCCAGAGCGTGTTAGAAAATAAATCTAATTTTCAAGTGCTAGATTACTCAAATAATGATTTTGATTAAACTAGAAAAAAATATAAAAACCATTTATGTTTTTTAAATCTGTCTAATGAAGCGTAGCCTAAGATTAGACTCGCGGACCTTTGCTTAGACTACGTTCATATTTAACTACTAACTAAAACTTATTTAACATAAGTTGTAGCAGTATACTCTTGGGCAGGTGCACAACCAAATAATGCGCAGCCGCAACCAGTCATTGCTAAAGTAGAAGAAACAACAACAAAAGCTATTAGTAGTTTTTTCATAATGGCATCCTTGCTAAAGTTTAAAGTATTACTTGATTACAGTTGACACTACTCTATCTCGGTATCTTTAAGAAAAACTTTAGTAAATTTAATGAAATTTTTAATTAGCGAGCTCGTACATCCTATATTAAGATAAATAATTTATAGCCTTACAATTTTTAAAATGACCATTTAGCAAGAGTTTAAACTTATTAATTTTAATTTGTTTATTTACTTATTTAATTCCAATATCATTTGATAATTGAGATGATTTTAAATAAGAAAAATTAACATCTTAAGGTTTTTTTTAGAATAATTTCAAATGTATAAAGATTATACCCATTAAAAAAGTAAATTTCTTACTAAGGAGAGTTAGATGTATCGCTTTTGGACTTTACTTGTTAGTGCGCTTTTATATTTATCTATTAATGTTAGTGTATTTGCACAACTACCCAGTGATTATCAAGTTTTATCTGCCACGCAAAAACAAGATTTATTATGGGATGAGGTGGTCAAAAGCCATAAATTTAATCCCTTGCCAAAACTAAGTGGTAATAGTTTTAAAGAAGTACTCGAAAAAATAAAAGGCATATTTACCTTAAGCGCTACCTTTGATCATTTTAGTGATGAGATACCAAAAGGACGGGTAAAAATTATTCATGCTAATGGCTCAGTAGGAAAAATTGCCTTTATTCCTACTCCTAATCATCCTTTCACAGGTATTTATCAAAAGGGAGGTATTGGTGTAGCACGCCTATCTCTTGCTATTTCTCCCACAGATAATACCTATATACCTGGCATGGCTATTAAATTTTTAGTATCACAAAATCCCTCTTTAAACTTACAAGTGATGAACTCCCTTGAGGGACAGCAAGAGAATTGGAATTATTTTGCTAAAGAGTTTACTAACCATATAGCGCATCCTACTAGCTGGACACTCAAAGCAATTGAGCAAATTTTTGAATGGACGCGTGATCCTGCCAATGATTTACCTCTATGGCATTTAGCGGCTTGGACAAGTGAGGGTAAATTTGCAGGTATTCCTGTCTTTCCCGAACAAATCTATTTTAGACCCAGTAGCGCGGTAACAGATATCATCCCTGAGAATTCACGTGAAGATTTTAGACTATCATTTGCAAAAATACCTATGGGTCCTTTGTATGAAGTTTATGGAAAATACCACGGTTCAGAATATCATATTGGCACCCTAATGCTTGAAAGTAATTTACTAGCTTCGTATTACGGCGATAAAGAGTTATTTTTTCAACACCAACGTTAGCACACTTAAAATGCAGTTATATACTAGCCTCATTTACATATAAATCTGCTTTTCTTTAAATTTAATATGAATGGTGTAATTACAAAACTCACGCTCCTGAAATTTTAATTAGTTTAATATTCAGGAGCGAGGTTTACAGCACTTCAACTTTAGAGTTGAATACTATCAATGAACAAACTACTAGAGTCAAGATAACTCTCAGGAGTTATAGCAGCGATATCATATGCTGTAGCTTCTTCTGGCGCTGGAGCAGCAGCTACAGTTCCACCACCGGCGTCAGGAGCAGGGGCCGGAGTTTCTGCGTCAGTTCCTGAAGTATCTTCTGGTGTTGGAGCAGCAGCTACAGTTCCAGCATCAGGAGCAGGAGCTACTGCGTCAGTTCCTGAAGTATCTTCTGGTGTTGGAGTAGCTGTCGTCCCACTAGAACTTGACACACTAGTTCCGCCATCATCGGTAGGCGGTGGTGGCTCAGCAGGGCCATCATCATCTGTAGGCGGTGGTGGCTCAACAGGACCATCATCATCTGTAGGGACATAGCCAAAATTAAAAGCATTAGAAATAACTTGCCCTGCAGCGATAGTAACAAGTGCAGGCTCATTATTGGTAGTTAAGATGTAGTTAGGTATATTAAAATCAACTGAATCATTATGAATATCGACCCAGTAGTCGCCTGGCGCGATATTAATAAAGTTATAAGAGCCATCAGATGCAGTCACACTAAAACCAACTTCGACATCGCCCTCGAAATTATTTAGGCAAATTACGTAAACTTTATATTTTGCCAGGCATGACAGCTACTGTTCATATTAAAACAGGCGAAAAAACAATTCTCCAATACCTAATTAAGCCTTTAATTAGAGCTAAGCAAGAAGCATTGAGAGAACGATAGCATCAAAATCCCGTTACCGATAAAAATCATTTTTCTTATTTAATGTGAACTTGACATAAAATATAGCAAATATATTTAACGAAAATTTTAAAAGGTTAAAACACTTGAAAAGCAAGAATAAGAAGAATGCATGCACCAATAATATTAAAAATTGCTGATAATCTTTGCGGTACTTGTTTTGCAATCGCCATACCAACTATTGTAGATATAAACGCCCAAACTCCTATAGAGATTAAATAAGGTAATAAAGGTTTAGTGGAAATTGCTAAACTAACACCAACTGCCAGAGCATCGATACTAGTTGCAATAGAAACTATTAAGATTTTTATGAAACTATGAAACTTTAAGTCCTGTTCTGTCCTTTCAACTTTTAACTCCTTTATACCCTCATAAAACATATGAGCTGCAACAGCAAAGAGTAATAAAAAAGCAATCCATTGACTTATGGAGCTAAATTGAGCAAGAATTTTTCTCCCAGCCATAGCACCTATAATAACAGCGACTACTTCAGCTCCACCTGATGAACAAGCAAACTTTAAAGAGTCACTAAACTTATGTGGCCTAAAACCTAGCGCAACTGCAGCGGAAAATGAATCAGCACTTAACACCAATCCCCAAACTATAGGTTCAAGTAAATTCATTGAGTACCTTATTTTCCTCCTGTCATTAGATAGCTAATCTAAAGCAAATCTAATTAAAGAGCTAGTGAAACTCAAAATACATTTGTAATCTCCTTTGCCTACAACTAGCGTAGCAACTGTCTTGAATTTTAATTCAAGACAGTTGCTACGAGCTAATTACGCTAACTTAAGCTTTATGTGGTACGGCTTATCCGCTTCCTATAAATCCAGGATCCCGTGGACAAGCCGTGGGAGGTAAGCTAAGAAAGATAATGACTTAATTATCGATTTTACCTAGGCTAACTAACCCTCTGCCTACATTCCGCGACTTGTTCGCGGAATCGAGTGCTGTTCATCCTGGTGCCTATAGTCAAAGTGTAGAACGTAGGGTTTTAGGTATTACGAAATGGATTATCAACCGACGTTTGAAAGACAAATCTAAAACCATTTAAATGATTTAATCAAAAGTCAATTAAAAGACCCATATGTTTTTTATTTAGACAAATCAAGTTATAATGACTTCTTTATTTTTATTAAAGGATTACTCCTGTACTTAAGCCTATGAAAATTATTGACCTTTTAAATTATGAGCTCTATTTTCGTACGACTATAGTCACAGTATATGCCTTATTCTTATTTAGAGCAGGATCTGCACGTCTATTAGGAAAGTACTCGCCTTTAGACTTAATTATTACCATTGTCATAGGGGCGGTGCTAGGTGCGTCTATTGTTGGCACTTTACCTTTGTTGTCATCTTTGGTTTCAACTAGCCTGATTGTAATTATTCATCGTGGTTTACTATTTATTTCTTTTAAATACAATTGGGTCGGGCACTTTATTCGAGGTAATGAAAAGGTAGTTGTTAAAGATGGTCAATATATAGAAAAAAATTTGCAAAAAACGAAGCTAACATCTGCAGATATCTTGCAAGCTCTACGAGTTCAACAAGGAGAGATCACCATAAAAAATGTGTATCGCTCCTTCGTTGAACCCGATGGTCGCATTTCTTTTATTATGAATAGCGAATAACTAAAGATAATTTTTGGTTAATTAATATTTTTGCTCGCACATTCACTAACCTTCAATAAACAAAAGTTAGAAAGAATTAACTATTAGGATTGACTTACCTTTACATTTAAAATTGTATTCTCCTTTACAGGCTTGGCAAACGTTTCACGAATACAAAATAAAGTAATGAATAAACTAACTAAAGGCATCAAAACCAAAAGACTAAAAGAATAGTGATAAGCTGTTAATAAAGGAACTTGATGAGATTCCCAAAGCAAAATACTTCCTATAATAGGTGCATTTATAGAAACCAATAGCATTATAATGCCATTATTAAGTCCTAAACCTGCTGCCAAATAATGAGTTTTACATTGCTCACCAATAACGACTATACCAATGCTTGCTGCACCTATGCCCAGGCCTAGAATAAAAAAGTAAAAGGCAACAATTATTTCTTGAATAGGAAAATAAATTATACCTGTAAGTGCTATTAAGGATGTTCCTGCACTAAATAAAAGAAATGGCTTGCGTCGTTTAATTTTATCCGAAAAATAACCAACAATAGGTGAACCAATGGCAAAACCCAACCATGCTAAAGTAATCATATAAGAGGAAAAATTAGAGGAAAAACCGTTATGCATTAAAAAGTTTTTTCCTTCATTTTCTGATAAATATTCGATACTAAAGTAGTTAAAGGTACCGCATAACATGATACACCAAATTTGTGGCTGTTTAATCAACACATAAAGACTATCTAAGGTAGCTCTCGGCCGTGATAAGATTATAAAATTACCAGGATGCTGTTTATTTTTTTCTACAAATAACAGAATAATTAAAGAAAGAAACAAACCGATAGCGGCTAATATCATAAATAAGCCTCGCCAGCTAATAATCCCAGCATTAGCAAGCGTATTTAAAGGTCCACCAGCAATCATTGGGCCTAAAGTGCCAAAAAACTGTGACAAACCAATAAAAAAGGCAATATTAGGTTTTGGCATCCAATCGTAAACTGCGACCAATAAACAAATAAAACCAAACGATGATCCTAATCCCATAATCACACGATTAATAATAGCCATAGGATAACTGGTGGAAAAACCAAAACCTAAATTAGCAACAGCGCAGAGTAAAGCTGCTATAAATAGCGTCCTTTTTAAACCAAAGCGATCAACAATGACCCCTACGGGTATTTGCATAAGGCCATAGACTAATAAATAAGAAGTTGAACTCAAGATAGCAAATTGAACTTGGCTTAGTTCTAATTCATGCATAATAGGCTGCTGAAAAGTACCTAAAATGGTACGCAGCAAAAATTCATATAAATAAAAGAAAACACATATTAGCCAAACCAATATAGCTTTGGGTGCCGGTTTAATTAATCTCACTGTTTATTGCCTCTTGCTGCTCAGACCAAGCTTCTAATGTTATTTCAGCTTGGTTATTGTCAATAAAGGAAGCTATTTTGAAAATACTTTGGCCTTCATGAATTAGAGGATTACGGTTGATACCAACAATGACTCCATCTTGATTAGCTTTAATGGGTTCTGCTGCATCCGCACAAAAAGGATCAATGATGCGACCAATTGTTTGTCTTTTTTTAATAAATTGTCCTAATTCAACTTCAACAACTACCATGCCGCTTCGATGTGCCCGAATCCAGTCTTGTTCTTGTGAAAATACTGGTTTTAATTCATTAGATTCACTTCGCTCTTCTGCATCAATCATATCCAATGATTTCATCATATTGAGGATACCTTTAATACCTAAGTTAATAGCAGCCTCATCAAAGCGTCTAGCCTCACCTGCTTTATAGACTAACAGTGGTATATTTAAATCATCAGCAGTTTTGCGTAAAGAGTGATCTTTCTTAACATGGTTGATAACCGGGGCTAAGAATTGCCTTGCAAGCCGCTTACTTTCGGGTTGATCTAAGTCACAATAAATTTGTGGTAATAAATCGTCATTAATTTGACCTGTTATAATTTCAAGACAATAAGAAGCCTTTGCTAAAATCTCACGTGTAAATACTTCAGCTATACGCTCGCCGTAAGAACCTTCCCTATCTCCTGGGAAACACTGCTCTAAATTCGTTTCATATGGGAAAGGATTAGAATTATTAATCAGGCCAAAAACATTTAATACAGGAACAGCAATTAAGGTACCTCGTATATTTCTTAATTGGTCAGCCTTAAGTAAGCGATTAATTATTTCAATGCCATTGAGCTCATCACCATTAACACCAGCAAAAATTAATAAGCATGGGCCAGCTTGTTTACCATGAATCACCTTAATAGGCATATAAAAATTAGTACATGAATAATATTCTGGCAGTGGCAATGCTAAATTAGCCGTTTCACCTGGATGAATTGTTGCATCGCAGATCATTAAATTTGTATTTTTCATAGGTATTTGACTTCTAAATTAATAATGATAACAAATAGCTAGATAACAATAGAGCAAGCATTATACCAGAAAATGCTTCACTATCATAAAATGAAGAAAATGAGCTAACCTCTTGGTAAATAAGGTTGCAAGTTAGCTCTGTAATAAAGAGATTATCCTAAGGATTTATATTATTAAATATCTCACTCTGCGTATTGGTTGTCCCTGGCAAAGATGCTGTATAATATTCAGCCATTAATTGATACATACTGGGCCTAGCTGTCCTAGAAAACATACTGACTACTGGTGCTTCTACGATCTCAATACCTTGCTTAACAAGCTTAGCCTGTAGATCAACTTTAAACTCACAGATAATTTTTGCTGCTTTACTTAGTAATTCAATTTTTAATAAACCTAATTTCTCATATGCAATAAGGTTAAATTGCTCAAGTTCATTTTTAATTAACCCAATGAATTCTTTTTTAATCTCTAAGGTGGTACTTAAGGTAGAGTAAGTATAGTAATTAGCATATAAAAGGGCTGAAGTATTTTTTATTAAGCCATGCCAGCTTCGATCATGAAACATCCATAGGATAGGATCATTAGGAAACACCTTATAACAGTTTTCTAAATAACCTGCACCGAATTCTAATAATTGAGTTAACTGCGCAGTGAGCTTATCTAAATCAGCTTTAATTATATTAATGCCTTGATCTATTTTTTCACTCTTAAGTTGGCCAAGAATTTCTTTTTTAAAAGACTTAGTCTGCCGATACAAGGCTAGTAAGTCGATATCTTCTCGTTGCAGCAATTCTTTTGCGCTTTGTGCTGAATCAATATATTTTTTGAAAGTTTGTATTTGCTGTAGTTCTGCATGATTTAAGATAGGAGCATAGACTTCATAAAGATTCAAACTTAATCGATAAATGCCTAAAGCATAAGTAAACTGCTGCATAAAGGCTTGTGCCATAGGTGTATAAGGCTTTTCAGATTTAAAAATGTAAAGCCCCTTTTCTGGTTGGATTTCTATGGGTAAGTTACTATTAGCAATATGAACATCAAGAGCTGTTGCCCAACTTGAACCGTTAGCTAAAGCTAAATTCTTTATAAAAGACTCATCCACCAAACAGAATTCCATAGCATCTTTAATTTGATCAAAATTAAAAACCAGTTCTGCTTCTTTAGCAGGTTCACTCAATTTCTGAATGCGTTTGGCATTAAAAAAATAATCATTTAATAACTTTCTTATTTCTGGAATAACTTTTTGATAATCAGCAAGGCGTGCTGCAATAGGCTTAGATGCTATATCTAAGTCTTGTTGATAACGCTCTAACTCTCCTCCCATATTTCTCTCCTTTAATTCCTTCTGAGTAACTTAGGTGCATCCTGATAATTCGAGAATAACTGATTGATAGGTAAGAGGCTAGTTTATGAAATGATTCTACAAAAAACAAACACAAGATACGGTTATAATGCATAGTAAAAGTTCCTCTATTTATCTTATATAAGAGAAGCGCACCTAAGTGCGCAAAATTAGGTTAAAGCGATAATTCGAAATTGATGAACATTAGTGATAACGCCCTTTTCCCAGCCCCCCACAATTAATTTTTTGGCATTTTTCCTAAGCTCTTCAGCTACCTTGCCAGAGAAATGTGCCTTTTGCGCCGCTTTATCGGGAAAGACATCAAAGATAGCGTACGTATTTTGGCTATTTTTCAGGGCAACCCACAAATAAGTCCCTGGTTCCGTTTGATTAATAAGTTGAGAACCTTTTGTTAATAAAATTTCCAACTCACGATTTTTACCTGGTTTAGCTTGAAAAGTAATGTATGAAGCTTCTTTAGCAGTTAACACTGTATCCTTATTAAAATTATTAGAAGCAATAAGATCATAATTATTTATATTTTGTAACACCCCTTTTTCCCAACCTCCTAATACTAACTGGGTAGCATTTTGTTTTAAAGCATGGGCTACTTGGCCTGCAAAATGTTGCTCTCTTCCCTTTTCATTAAAAAAAATATCAAAAATCCCTAGCTGATTATCTTCTTGTAAAGCAAACCAAAGCGCTGTATTGGGTTCAGTCTCATGCACAAGTTGCGCCCCTCTTTTGAGAAACTGCAAGAAGCTTGAGGTAGAACCTTGTTGGCTCTTCATTTTTATAAATGTGGCTTTATGAATAGTTTCAGCATTAATCATTATTTTTTCACTCGCATAAGTCATAGTTATTAATCCCCAAATAAACATCCAAAAAGTTAGTAATTTAATTTTCACTGTCTCTCCCAATTATCTATCTACCAGAAGATAGATAAAATAAATAAAAAAAATTAAAACGTTTTTTTTATAAAAAATTTTACCGTTTCGACATAAGAAATATCCTCATATAATCTAGACATTAATAAACCTCCTTCCAATTGAACTAATACATACCTAGCCAGTTCATTAGGTTTTAAAGTACGCAAAGCAGCTCTACCTGACAGTCCTTCCCTAATTGCGTCGTTTATCCAGTTTTCCAAAACATTAAAAAAAGAACGCACTTTAATCTTAACCCTTTCCGGCAATGAAATTACATCTGATGCAAGCATACCTCCTAGACACATTTTCATTTCATCATGTAATGTTAAAGACATAACCTTATCCACTAAATTTAATAACTTATCTTGTAAAGATAAAGAAGCATTGAACTTCATTTCATCTAAAAAAGATGATAGTCGATACAATTGCCAATCGATTACTGCAATGGCTAAGTCTTCTTTAGCTGGATAATAATAATGAATACTAGAAGTTTTAATCCCTACCACTTGAGCGATGTCCCTATAGCTAAAAGCGTTGTAACCCATTTTTTGGATCAGGCTTTCTGCTGTATTCAATATTTTTTCTTGCATAGTTGTAAGTTTCATAGCACAGCATTCTACCTACCAGTAGATAAATAGTCAACAATTTATTAACTTTTATACAAATTAATTGATATTTAAATTTTTTAATAACCGCTCTTTAATACCTTATAAATCAAAATTAGAATTTTTTAATTATTTATAAGTTATTGTTTCTATTAATTTCTAAAAAATTATTGGGTATCTACAATTGATATAATTTTGATCAGTATGCTATATTTTAGTAGACATTTGACTGAAAAGGAGAGCTATCATGTTTATACCTGCAACTTAAATAAAAAACAAACCCTATTCGTTATTAGGGTTTGTTTTTTATTTACTAGGCAGGAGAATAGTAATGAAAATTTCAAAGAGTAAAATTAAGCAATTTAATGAGGAAGGTTATATTGTTATAGATAACGTTTTACCTATGTCATTACTAAAAAATATGGAAGTTACAATTAGTACCGTAATAAAAGATATTTTATTTCGAGCATCAAAAGAGCTAAATCAACCACAATTAATGCAAATCAACAATATAATAGATAAAGGCATAGTTGAATTACGTAAATATAATATAAGTTACCCATCCATTATTCAGCGAATAGTCAATCGTACTCCTGCATTTTTAAATTTAGCATCTCATCCAAAGCTTGCTTCAACTGTTCGTCAGCTTAACCAGTATTCAGATGACAATCCGCTTTATATGTTATCAAACTGCTTAATTTTTTCTGATCCAAATAACCATAAGGACAGATCGCCTTCACAATTTACTTTAGATTGGCATAATGATGTATTTTCGACTATTCCATTTAGCCAATTTACTCATATGTGGATTCCTATAGTTCGTGATGCGACACTTGAACGTGGCACTTTAATGTTATGCCCTCGAAGCCATAAAGAACTAATAAAGCAAGAAATAAAACTTGATGTGCCTTATAATCATCGCTTCAAGGTTGATTTTAAACAATTAGAAAAATTTAACCCTACTTCCATTGAGGTCAAATTAGGGCAAGGACTCTTTTTTGATGGTAACATGATTCATCGAAGTGGGTTTAATAGTTCGAATCACATGCGCTATACCATGATTGGCCTATTCCATAATATATTTAAGGAGGAGTTTCTGCCTGTTGCAACAAGTTATAAATATATGAAAAGAACGCCTTATGAACACTATTTTCAATTATTTGGCGGGGATCACCTTAAGCCTTTTCTTTATGAAGAACTTGAAAGTGATTTAAAGAATGCTTCTGTATAAAATTTAAAAGGAAATATCAGTAGAGACATAAATTTGATGAAAGTTCAGAGTAATACAATAACTTATATAATGGTTATTGCAAGTGTTCTTTTTATAACGTTTGCGTGGACGCCACTCATACCTGAGATAGCCTCTGACCTAAGAACCACTAATCAATCAATTACTAGCACCCTGTCATTTTTTCTTTTGCTTTATAGTCTAGGATGGATTTTCTTCAGCTTTTTAGTCTTTCGATTTTCTCCTAATTTTTTATTAAGAATCACTTTAAGTATTGCTTTTATTAGCACGCTAGGCATTGCCATAGCCACTAAGATAATAGTTTTTTCATTTTTTTTCGGTATGGCCGGTTTTGGATTAGGTGGATGTACTCTATTAGTACGTCAAACCCTATCTGAACAATATAACGGACATCAATTATCAAAAATTATGTCTATAAGCAGCACTATTTTAACTCTACTTAAAACAGCTTCTTTCTTTTTAGTTATTTATGCTAATTATTTATTTGGATGGCGAGGCGCATTTTTACTTTTATCTGTAATAATTTTTATTTGCATCATGTTCAATCTATACCAACCAACCAACCTCCCTTTTAAAGGATCTCGATTCAAATATTAGTACACAAAAAGTAGTAGGTATCTATAAGAAACTACTAACTAATTTACACTTTTTATTATATCCATTATGTTTTTCCATAGCATATACTGGATTTATTGTTTTTTTTTAAGCACGCCTTTTATCTTTCATAAATATGGACAGATAACACAAATTCAAAATGCACTTATTTTAACAGTTATTATGGTAGGAATGTTCATAGGAGCTGTCTTAAATTTAGCTCTTCAAAAAATATCACCTTATAAAAAATTGATAATTGCCTCATTATTGATGGTATTTTCCTGCATTATTATGCTTACACTTATCGATAGCAAATATGGTAATATTTTAACAATTATTGCTACATTTTTATTCTACACCACCGGATGTCAAATAGTTTATCCAAACTCCTTTTCACTTGGCATGGCTCTTAGTCAAGCTATATCAGACGATACAACTATTGCTAATGTTATTTATAGCGCGCTAGGTATGCTTGCGTCAGGTTTAATAACGCTTAGTATTTTTAACACTATTGAACACTCACTTTACTTAGTTGCTTTTTCACTTTTCCTCTGTAGTAGTGTTATTTTCTTTATAAGTATTATTTTAAATAGTCTACATAAAGCCTCAAAAGAACCATTTGCTTGAACTCCCTAATATCATTTTTATAAATACTATAGATGGTTAACCACGACCTTTTAACATGCCGTGGTTTTAGTACTCTATACATTGAAATTAGCTTTTAACCATTCTTTGGCTTCTGAACTAATTTTTTCATCTTCTAGGGCAATGGTAATAACTGTGGCTTTTTTATCAATCTGATCACCACATATTTCATCCATTAATTGACTCCAGTCATTTAATAACTGAGATGAAGAAATTTTTCCGAAGTTATCTAGAATAGAATAAGCACGTTGCTTTAAATAAGCGTCCATTGCTTTGTCCATCCAAGCTACAATTTCGGGGGTCAATCCATGTTGCTCAAGCCCTTTTCCTTCGGCAAAACCTTTTTCAAATTTTTTAGTTCTGAGGTGAGCGTATTTCTTACCATATAGATTGTTCACCCAATCCATCAATTTTTTCCCTAAATCAATACCCAATTTGGAATTAGGATCTTTATGCAAGTTGTCCTTAAATTCTTTCACCAGATTAAACCACTTTTGTTCAAACATTTCTTTTTGTTCTGGGGTTGAATTTGATTTTAACTCTGTTTCAAATTTTACATACTCTTTAAGCTCAGTAGGCGTAAAGATTTCTTTAACCCAAGCATCTTCAAGCTGTTGCGTCATTTTATATACCTCAATTAATTCAATCACATTTTCCCAAGGAATAGATTTATTAGCGCTACATTCAGAAGATATACGATCTAAAATAGTGCTTGCTTCCAATAATGATTCTGCTTTTTCTTGTAAGAACCTGGATTGCATGGCAAGATTCTGCAGTACATTATCCTTTTTGCTAAGCAATTGTTTGATTTGAGATAACTCAAAACCAAAAAATTTAAGTGCAATAATCTGTTGTAACTTTAATAAATCTGCTTCGGAGTACAAACGATAATTATTACTTTGGCGCAAACTAGGTTTAAGTAAGCCAATCTTGTCATAATAATGCAGCGTACGCACTGACACTTGTGCAAGAATCGCCAACTCTTTTGCATACCATTTTTTCATAATATTTGTCTCCTTGTTGCCAAGGTTAGGTTATGACGTAACGTCATAGTCAAGGGTTTACAATATAAATTTACACATTATCTTATGATAAGCCTTAAGTCGTTAATGTAAGGGGTGATTACAGCAAATTTTATAGCGATTTAGACAAAGTAAATTCAAAAAAATCACTTATAATAATTTAATTTAGTACTTAAGTTTAAGTACCTCTTTTATAGGCATTGGAGACTGAAGCTTCTGGGATATCGACCGGTCTATTTTTTATAATATAGCATTGGTGTAACTCATCTCGCTCAGAAGAGCCTGCGCTAGAAAGTCGCTTTACCGTACCTAACACTTCTAGACCATATTCTTCTTTAAAATCTTTTTTTCTAAAATGTAAAGGTGAATAGCCGCTGGCAATAATTAAACCATGCTCACCGAGTAAAGGTTGCATATATTCCAAATGTTCTTCTGCTAAATCGTATCCGACAATTTCCAGATTAATCGGTCCACCTGATAGGATGATTGCATCGACTTTTCCGCAATATTCATCATATTCTCTATTTGAATTTGCAAATTCTTCCAAGGTTGAGTTGATCACCTCAACATCTTTTTGATTCATCTGTTCGGGGTAATTTTCTTGAAAAAGTTTCGTTGCAACTTCACACTGAGATAAAGCGGGTTCTATTAAGATATATTTAAAAGGAATTCGACGCTCTAATAAAACATCAATAAGTTTACTGGCTAATCGTCCTTTTCCACCCCCTATGTCCATGATAACTAATTTTTGATTTTGCTGAGCTAAAGGTAAGACATTTTCCTCAAACCTCTGTTTCATAAAGCCATCACTTATCTTGTCATAATAGTATTTTTCAACGCCCTCTTCCCAATTATATTGACTCCAAAATTCACTAGACTTTAGTTTTGCGTTTAAGCGAACATGCTTTCTGCATACAACTTCTAAATTATCCTCAGGAAGGCGATTTATGAGCAACTTAACTTGATTCTCTAATCCACTCTTAACAAAAAAATGTATCTTTTGTCCATCTTTTAATGTAAGTGTAAGGATAAATTTAGCATCTTCTGTAATATATTTTATATTACCATAGGTCTCTGTCACTTTAATGGAATCAATTTGTGGATGATAAGCCCCAACTAGCATCCTAATATCTCTTAGTTGTAATGACTTCCTAACGAAAGGATTTAATTTAAATTCATTATCAACTTCAAAAATTTTTTCCTTATTTTGCAAACAAGCTCGTAAGGCTTCTGCGTCATACTCTTTAGATTCCAAAATTTTAAGCCCTTTATCATGTGCTTCCATACAGATTTTATATAATTCATCAATTGTCTGAGCTATAAGGCTGTCATTATCAAGCGAAGTAGACATTAATTTTCCTGCAAAAATACATCTTTTTTAAGTATAGTTCATGAGATTAGTGCTAAGATGTGGTATAGAGCTGCTGCATTAATTTTATCTATTAGATCAAAAGGATACGTATTATTAAAAATGATAATTAAGCTCTGAATTTTTTTCCTCAGCAATGTTTGCTTCAGTCAAAAGCCCATAAGAAAGTATAAAATTATCAAAAAGTTAAAGCAGAGTGGATAAGAATTTTATAAGTGCTGAGCGGTTAAAATCTTTAACAGATGGCTTAATAGCCATAGTAATGACCTTGTTGGTTTTAGAAATAAAAATACCACTATTGGCAACTACATCATTTTCTATTTTAAATATAAAATCAGTTGACTTTATATCAATTACTTTTATCGCTTCAGAAAGATGATTTATGGGGATTTTAAAATATCTAGCTATACTAGATTTTAAAAATGATAAGAATCATATACGCTATTAAATTGCTATACACCGACTTATTTTAAGAATCAATTTAATAAAATACCAAGTATAGTTTAACTATCTTTACCTGCTTATTCTCAATTTTAAAATTACCTTTTTTAGTAGATGTCAATAAAAATTAACTCTTACAGGAGTGTTCAAATGCCATCGCCGCTGATTAATGAAATTACCCTTCCTCATATTCCATTTAAAGTTAATTTAGAAGATCTCTCACCGGATAATAAATTATTAACTAACAACCAAATTACACAAGTTATTAAAGACATCGAAATCATTAAAAAATCATCTCATAAAATTTTAAAAAAAGAACATTTTGCCCAGCGGTTTAAAAAAATAGAGTTAAATACCGCCTATGATATCCTTGTTTTTGATGAAAATTACTATGCCATTTATTATGGTGCCCAACGCAATAAACATGTAGGTTCTGGCGGCTTTGGTTATGTCAAGTTGGTACAAAATCTTAAGTCTGGGGAATGGGCTGTTTTAAAGCTAACTGTTATCGATAAAAAACACAACGAATACTTATTGTTACAGAAAGTTAATTTAGCTTTAGGATATCTTGAACGAACACTACCTATCGATAAAGAAAACTATTTTGTTAAATCTCAAAAAGCACAAAACAGGCGTGGCGCTGCAACTTCATGGTCCCTTCATCAAGCAAATCTTTTAATGAAATTGGCTGATGGTATGGATTTAGATGAGTTAGCTCGTGGTGATTACCATTTACCCATGAGCAAATGGGTTGAAATTATCCTGCAAGTAGCAAAAGAATATAAGAAATTAAAAGATAAAAACATAATTCATAAGGACCTAAAACCAAAAAATATTTTTTATTCTCTTAATAAAAATAAAGCAACTATTATTGACTTTGGTGGCTCAACAAAAAAAAGCTTTTTTGCCCCGAAAAAGGAGCAAGCAATTTATACTATGGGATATGTAGCACCCGAATTACTTTTTAAAACACACTATAATGAAGCAACTGATATTTATGCGCTTGGTAAAACCTTCCTTCATTTATTAGATTTAAGTAGCTATTATTTATCAAAAACTAATGAGACTCAGCTTTATTACAAACTATATAAATACTGTTATTATCGTATGACTGATAATGATGCTAAAGATAGGCCTTGTATTGAACAAGCCATTGGCTTCTTTGAAACTCTGCAATACTCCTGCTCTAATTTATTGCCTAAACCTTTCAGAAAAGTTGCCCTATTTTCTATTGATGAATATTTCTATTACCTACATGGAACGCAAAATAGTATACTTGAAGAAGAACTTATTAAAGGAAAAACTAATAGCCACTCTAAAGGCGAAATCATTGCACCAAAGCAAGATAATTTTAATTTTTTAAATTTTTTATCACCTACTTTTGCTTTTATTAATTCATATTTGCATCCAAGCAGTAAGATGCCTGAAGAAAAAGATCCTGATAAAAAATTAGAAGAGCCGATTCCTTTACAAGCTCCTAATGAAAACTTAAAAAAATATGCTCAAGCTCTGACATCGGCCTTAAAATTATTTGATGAAGTATGGTTTATTGACACATCTAAGCGTTCACAAAAAGACTATATTCAATTATATAGAGACTTAAGCGCCCAAAAAATTATTGTCGGACAGCGATGTTTCTTAACTGAAGATAAAAATTTAAACGCGGTTGTCTCTGCTGTTGGAGAAAAAATTAAAAAGGCAAATTCAAATCAAGATAGCAAATATTTTTTTATTACTGCGCAAATAGAAATACATGAGTTAGAGGATATTTGTCCTATTACATTAAGGCCTGAGGAAGACGACGATTACTATCAAAAAATCATTGATGCCTATACAGCGCTTGATATTCACAAGGAATATCAAATTATAAAAGAATCCTTAACTACGCTGGCTAATCAATACGATATTGTGAAAGATACCTTAAAAGATTTTGAAAAACGCTTTTCAGAAGGTAAGTTAGCTTTCAATTATTTAAAAGATACTTTAAGAGAATTAAGTAAACAACTACCGGCTTTAGAAGAGAAGATCTCTGCAGTGACAAGTCATAATAACATGAAATTTTTTTCTAAATTTAAGCATACTAAATCTCAATCTCTACAATGTATTAAGCAAATTGAGACCCAAATTAATGGCTGGGTAAGTTCATATTAAATGTAATTATTATAATAATCCGTATTACTAAATGTAATACGGAATTAATTTCAAGGCTATCTTTAAATAGCTACGATATTCTCTGCTTGAAGTCCTTTAGGACCTTGAGATACAACGAATTCTACTTTCTGACCTTCTGCTAGGGTTTTAAAACCTGGACTTACAATCGCTTTAAAGTGAGCAAATACATCTGGCCCAGATTGTTGCTCAATAAAGCCAAAACCTTTTGTTTCGTTAAACCACTTTACGGTTCCAATTTTTGTATTAGACATAATAATATCCTGAATTTATTTAAAAGATGCCTTATAGGCTGTGAATAGCGAAAAAGTAGACTTAAACTTAAAAACTTCAGGACGTCGAGTAACAAATAAAACAACGAATTGGAGATAATAAACAATAGACTTTCTTCCTTGCTGGTTGTCATGTTACCGATAATAATGAATTTTGTCTAGATTAATTTTCATATTTATATTTTTAAAATAACTAATGAAACTTCGTTACAACTTATGAAATCCTTATTGATATTGCATGACCGCCCTAGTATAACTTATTTTTACTATATAATATTGGAGCAATACAATTAATTTAAACGCTTAGTTGGTAAAATATATTCATAAAAAGAGTCCTTTCAAAAATAGAACTTATGTTTAATTATAGGGGCTTATCTGTGATGTCGGGCCAAGGCCCGACCTACGTTTATTGATAAAGTTAAGAATGTACTTTTAGTTTATTTTTCACGTCAACTACGCCTTTAGTTTCAAGCGCTAGTTTATAAGCTAATTTTTTCGCTTCTACTGAAGAAACATCGCCAGACAAAATAGCTATTCCTTTTAAGGTTTTAACGTGTAGATTGGATGCATGTATTGATTGGTTAACTATCAGCTTTGCATGTATTAAGCGGCTAATTAAGGTATCCGATATTTTATCTGGTATTGACGCTTTATTTTTGGCAGCAGGAAGATTAGGATTCACCTTAATCTGATTATCAATTTTATCGATATATTCAACTAAACTTGCTAAATCTTCTGCTAATTCTTTTTCTGAAGAATTCTGTACGCAACCTTTAAGGGTAACCTCTTGATCATTGGTTTTACTACATACATTATGTTCTTTTAAAACAGGGTTTTGCTCATACAACATGTTGATTTGTGTATCAATCTCTTTATCTGTATTTGTTTCTGCAAAAACTGAATAATTACCTGCAATTAATACCACAAAACAATACAATTTAAGTTTATTTATAAACATACAATACTCATTTAATGATTTAATTTAGATGCAATTACAATTGCGGAAAGAAAAAATTATATCATAATGTGTTTATTTTGCCCACCGCCAGCAATTCTTGTAACTTAGGAGAGATTTAACCTACATCTTGTTTATAAATATCATCTCTAAAATTCAGGATACCTTTTTCATCCACCCAAGCAGTTAAATAGGTAATTAAAACAGGCAAAGGTTTATTTAATTTAATATTAAAAGGCTCGCCTGATTCTAATATTTTATTAACATCATGAGAGTTTTGATTAATAGATGGATCATTTTGTACGATTTTAGAAAATAAATTAAACGGATTTTGCAACCTTATACAGCCTGAGCTAAGGGCCCGATTTTGATTTTTAAAAAGATCTACAGAGTTCGTATCATGTAGAAAAATAGATTGAGAATTGGTGATTTTATATTTAATCTGCCCTAAAGGATTTTTTGGTCCTGGTTCTTGACGAAAAAAATAATTATCGGCATTTTTATCTAATTGCAAATTGTCTAACTCCTGTAACGGCAATTCCTTTTTATTAGTAGCGTCAAATATACGAATATTTTGGTTTTTTAAATAATTAGCATCTTGTAATGTTTTAGGAACAATATTTTTTTTAGCTAAACTAGAAGGCACGATCCAATAAGGGTTTAACATCACATCTGTAATTTCGGTAGCCATCTCAGGCGTTGGATGCGAGGGCTTTCCGACAATGATAGACTCTTTTAAAGTTATCTTATTTTGCTCAACAAGTTGCGCTTGAAAAGCTGGAATATTAATCCAGAGATAGTGCCCTTTTTGTTTTTTTGCAAAATCATTCCAGCGATTGATATTAGCTTGCAACTGCTTTAATCTCGTTTTAGGCGGAATATTAAGAGCAGCTAATGTTGGTTTATCAACTGTACCATTAGCAGCTAAGCCATGACGCTGTTGGAAAAGGGTAACTGCTTCTTTTAATTCCTGATCAAAATTAGGGTTATTAACCTGTGCTGAATTAGAAAGATCACCAATCAATTGCAGGCGCTTACGAAGCAAGATTACACTTTTATCTGTTACACCTAATTGCAGTAATTGCTTAGGTTGTAGTACTTCCCAAGGTGCTTCAGCTGCTTTTTGATAAATGGCGATAAATTGTTTTAATTTTTTATCTTTTTCAAGGAATGAAATGTGGTCTGTTTGCTTAAAAGGCTGATATTTCGTAAAGAGCAAACCAATGATTACGCTAACAAAAATTAAAAAAGGTACAATAATTTTTTTATTAGACTGCAATAAATTCATAGTCATGATTGCCTTAAAGATAAAACAGGCTATGTTACCACTAATTGCCCTATAATGAGCAAAAAAAGTTTAGATTTATCAATTTAAGGGCTAAAGTGAATTTTTATTAGATATTGAGTAAGTTTAAATGCACTGCCTAGGAGGAAAATAGTTTATGCAAAACAAGTATGTATACATTATGCCTAACTCAAATGCTGAATAAAATGAATTATGTGGAATTTATAAAATGAGCTAAGGAATTTGCAGAATTAAATGAAATAATGTGCAATTATCGCCATATATTCAGGACCTTAACGAGATTTTAAATAGACGTGATCCTACTTCCCTTTTTAAGAAAGTAAAAGCTATCCTTGCTTAAAATTTTAGCTCGAGAATGAAAACTTGATTACTCTGCGCTGCATCAAGCCTACGCTTATTGTTTAAATATATAAATAAATAGAAATTATCAAAATATTATTTAATGCAACAAATTAAGTTTATCTTCCGATTAGGTCTTTGGCTTTCCTAAATGTTGGGAAGCAATTTTGTCTGATTCTTCTTCACTATGTATTTTGCGATCGCCTGTTGCACTGGCAATTTGGACTTGTAAGGGTTCTGGAATATTAAAAAAGCCCCTACTTATCTGGCCAATTAATCGAGCATTTTTTGCAATTTCTGCTCGATTTTCTCTCTTAGCTACTACCCCCTCAGCTTCAGCTAAGTTTTTATTACCTAGTATTTTTGCAACCTGTGAAAATGCTCCCTTAGCCACAAATAATGACCCATCATTGTCTTTAAAGAGATGCTTAAATTTCGCAAGGTTTATAAGAGCATGATTAATTAAAGTATGAGCCTGATCAGGAAGTGCTTGTACAAACATATGCAAATCATAATAATTTTTAAATAGACGTTCAAATTCTTGCGGGTTGTTTAGAATGAAATTAACTAGCTTATCCCTAGTAGAATCAGGAAGTGTTTCTATAACGTGAATCAACTCAAAATTATCTTTGATTAAGCGCTCGCATTCGCTTGGATTATTAAGAATTACGTCAACTAACTTATTAGCCTGATCTCGATATTCTTCTGCACTTTTAGCTACCACCTCAGCTGCTGCTATGTATTCTCTGTTACCTAATAAGTCAATAAATTGTCGAAATGTCCCCTTAGCCAAAAATAATGATGTTTCATCATTCTCAAACAAATGATTAAATTTTTCAGGGCTTATCAGAACAGCATCAATTAAAGTATTAGCCTGATCAGGAAGTGCTTTTGCAAACATCTGCAAATCATAATAATCTTTAAATAGGCGTTCAAATTCTTTCGTATTATTCAAAACAAAATTAATTAAATTATTTCTAGCAGAGGCGGGAAGTCCTTCTGCAACGTGAAGCAGCTCAAAACTATCTTGGATTAAGCGATTGAATTCATCTGGATTGCTAAGAATTACACCAACTAACGCATTAGCATAATTTGGATATGCTTCTGCAATGCTACGTAAGTCATTGTTATTTTTAACTACGCCCTTAAATTCTTCTGGATCTTGCAGAATTTTTATTACCTCAGCTTCTGAAATCATTTTTTATCCAACCAATGTGATTAACACATTTAAAGACTTTATTAGTATAAATATTGTACATAACAAGTTTTTTGTCAAAATTAAGATTAAAATATTTTAGAGGTTACAAATTTAATGAATAAAAGGTTAATTATGCCACGCCCCCTTAAAGCGACGCTTCTAACCAGTTTTTAATTTTTTCATGTTCTGCTAATTCTAATAGTGCTGGAGCATGACCAACATTTTCTATTTCTATCAACTCTGTACGCGGGTGAGTTTCTTGCATTTTAGTGATGTATTCAGGTAGTAAAATATCTGAATGGCGACCATGAATGATAAGTACAGGGCAAGTGACCTGCTGCCATACAGACCATAAATCAATATCGAAAAAGATGCCTTCTAAAGTTTTGTGAGGGTGCTGCACAAGCTCCCACATAAATTGGGTGGGCGTTTTATTATGTGCAATATTGGGATCACATTTGGCAATGTATTTGCCATCAGCTCGAAGTTTAATGCTGTGCTCTGTAAAGTCAATCCATTGAGCTTCGCTCAAATTACCAAAATCGGCATAAATTTTTTGGTAATATTGTTTTGCCTCTTCTTTATTAGAAAAGGCAATACATGTATCAGAGTATTTTGCTAAGCGTCGCAAACCATAGAGTGGCACTTGCGGACCAACATCGTTTAGCACCAAACGGCGAATAGGAGAATTGGGCATAGCTGCCATCATCATCCCAATCAACCCGCCCATTGACGTACCAATCCAGTCAATTTGAGTAGCTGATGATCTAGCAATAAGAGCCGTCATATCTGCGATGTATTGTTCAAATTTATAATGCTGAGGGTTTTTGAACCATTCACTATCGCCACGACCAGCAATATCAGGGCAAAATAGGTGATAACCTTGAAGACTTAAAAAATTAGCCAGTGCATCAAAGTCGTGGCGGTTACGCAGAAGCCCATGAACACAAAATACAGTAGGTTTTGCTGAGGTAGGTTGCCCCCATTCAGTATATACAACTCGATGGAAACCTTCGGTTGATGCTCCCAAAAAATCATTATTTTTCATAGATGAATTACCTCCTTGTAACACATTTACCATACGTCATTAGGGGCAGAATTGATAGATAGTATAAATTATTCTTTAAGAATAGACGAAGTAGCCTTGATGAAGCGATATCTACAAGGTATCTTTTCTAAAGATTGAGCTAATTTAACAATGAGGCTTAATAATTTTAACTTAAACTAGCTTTTTATAAGGATTAAGTTTGTTTCAAATTGAATTACAAGTTAGAGATTATGAGTGTGATATTCAGGGTATTGTTAATAATGCTGTCTATCAACATTACTTTGAACATGCAAGGCACCTTTTTTTAGACCAAAAAGGGATTAATTTTTTTGAAATTACCAAAAAAGGGATTTTCTTAGTAATCTATAAAGCAGAGATAGACTACCTCTTTCCTTTAACAACTAATAAAACATTTAAAGTAAGTGTTGAATTAGAACGTCTATCTAAAGCTAGATGTTTATTTAAGCAAATAATTACTATGGATAGTGATATTTATACTAAAGGAAAATTCTTCACAACCGCAGTGAATACTAATAGAAAACCAATCAATCTTGATTTTCTAGATATGGATTAAACCAATAATGTTTTGAAAAAGAGCGAACCTAAGGTAAATCCTTTAGCTATTTCATTTAAATTAGATTACAAAATTGGAGATGGTAATTAGTATTGTTTTTCCCTTTACGTTTAAATTTAAAAGATATCTGATCAAGCTCTTCAGTTTTTGCTAATAAATTATCAATTGGCTCGATTTCTATCATCATTTCTTCAATTTTTTTTATCAATATTTCTGGCGTTTCTTCTAACTTAACTTCAGCCTGTGTCACAGGATAATTTTGAAGAGGTTCAAAAGAAGTGGGCTCTTTCATTTTCAATTTATGCTTAAATTGCGAAGATCTTTGCTTAAACTCCTCTACTGTAGCCATTAAACTCTCAAATTTCTCACCTTTCACTATCACTTTCTCAATATTTTTCCTGATTATTTCTTTGATTTCTTCTAACTCAGCTTGGGCTTGAAGCAATTGGTAATCTTGTGTGTATTTAGGAAGATCAGCAGCTATTAAGAAAGGCTCTAAATGGCACTTAAATAGATGGTGGCAAAGATAAGTTAATTGTCTTTTATTTAATTGGACATTACAGGCGAGCGCATAAAAACCAGAAGATGTTTTTTGACCATATAAATAATAACCTTCTCTTTCAAAACCATAGCATGCATCTATTTTTAAATTTTCCAAAAAAGAGAGAATATCCAATTTAATTCTTTCAAAAAATTTTTTAGTGAAAAAAGTGCCTTGCTGATTTGATGAGTTAGGAGTTATCCAAGTGATGTTCGATAAATGACTACCAGTAGCTAGCATATAACATTTCATCAGTTTTCTTCCTAAATAACTGGTTAAAGAAGCGCTAACCTTAATCAAACATTTGTAGATAGCTATTACTTCTTCAAACCTTGATTTCGCTCCGCTGTATCAAGGCTACATTAGTGATTACAAATATTGTTGTCAATTTTTTGATTAAAACTTATTCGCATGCCCATAATTTCAATATCTTGATTAGTCGAAGGCGGTAAGGTTAATTTAAATTCTCCAGCAATTGCTGCTTTACGTATTTGTTCCTGCACTGATAAGGCATTAACCAGTAACCTATGGCTGTCCATTGGCCATTTATCGTTTCTTTAAATCCAGTAAATGTAGCATTTTCTAATATTAAGATGAGTGAATTATTTTGCAAATCTTGTATTTGCCAAGCATCACATTTTCCTATGTCATTTGCTAAACAAAAGGGAATATTTATTGAGCCTTCCATAGCAGGCCAATGTTGCTTAAGAAAAGACGACGGCAGTTTACCATTTGCCGTATGAATAATTAGCGGACTGGGTTTTTCACCACTATTAGGATAAGCTTTTAACTGTAATTTTAAAGCGTCTTTAGCATGAGCACGTACATATTCCCTCTGTGGACCTTGCCAAATATTTTGTAACTCTAGCAATGCTTGTTGACCAAAACGTAACCCCTTATAGCGGAGCGCTTCAAAATCAAATTTTTCTGGGGTCACTTTTCCTGACTGAAGGCGCAATAACTGATTAGCTACAAACAGACGAACTGGATCAGCTAAGGGCGTATGTAAAGCCAAATAAATAATGAGAATCAAAAAAGCTGTTGCTATATTGCAATAAGCAAATAATACAAACCTTTTTTTAGAAAAAAGTGCTGTTAAAGTATAACCAACTGCATATGCGCTACCTATTATCATGCATGCAGCAGCATAAATGCGATCAACTGATAAACCATATTGTTGTACCCGTAAATACAGTGCATAAATAGCTAAGATCATAAGTGGGATTAACAAATAACAAGACAAGGCAGCTGCCCAATACTGTACAGAGAATAAGGATTTATTATCATAAGCGCCTTCTCGATAGACCGCATTAATAAGGATAATTAATACACCTGCCGCTAAAAGTAATAGTGCGCTAGCATGACCTGTTTGCCACAATGGCGACAAGCCTGTAAAAAACAGACTAAGTAAAAATAAACTTATAATTGCTGCAATAAGTGGTAATAGCCAAGCTAATAAAGTTAAGCAAAGTGTCCGAATACCCTGAGTGACACGCACATTCACATCGGTAATATGCAATGCGATTGCTATCATAAAGGTTGTCGCCGGCATAGCAAAATAAGCTTGAGTAATTAGGTACTCGAAAAAAGTTAAGTGAATTAAATGAAATAAAGTAGCTCCTAAGGCAAGCAGTAACCAAAAGGCTCCTACAAAAGCTATAGTAAATATAATTTGTACCCCTAACTTCCACGCTATATTAAAGTAGGTTGAATAGTTAGCCACCAAGCGTCGATCCTGTTCACTACTTAATAGTAACGATTGCGTAATAAATAAGGGGATACTAGTAAGGAAAAACAACTGCATGGAAAAAACCATGGATATTAGTGGCAAGCTGTCCTGATTTGGTAAAATTTGTCTATAAACAGCATAGTCTGCAACTCCGATTATTATTAAAGTAATTAAAAGAGTTGCTATACTAAGCGTTTTAAAACGTAAACTAGCAAGCCCTTGAATAATAAGAAGTGGAACAAACATGGTAACCATGAGCATGGGTAGAAAAATAGAAGGATTAAGGGCTAGCCATTGAATTTTATTTTGACTAGCTAAAAATAGAAAATAGAGTACCGCTCCTTGAATTAGCCCTATAATACTGCGTACTGTTGCTGTATTTAAAAACAGTTGTTTCACAAACTACACCATAGATTTATATGATAACAAACTGACCACAATTTTAACTTACAAGTTTTTCAACTTGCAAGTTAGAGAATGTATAAAGCGTAAATGTGTAAAAATGAGAAATTTATCTTCGATTTTTACTCTTTTTAATCTTACTGTATTAAGTAAATTAGCCTTGAAACACCGCAGCTTAACCAAGTTTTTGAAGGATAGTTATTTTACATTATCGGCTAAGGTCCGGCCTAAGCTTACTGAGTATAAGTACAGGACAAGTGACCTATTGGCCATATAGACTATAAATCGATATCAAAAAGATGCCTTCTAAGGTTTTGTGAGAATGCTGCACTAGCTCTCACATAAATTGGCGGGATGTTTTATTATGTGTAATATTGGGATCATATTTGGCAATGTATTTGCCATTAGCTCGCAGTTTAATACTGTATTCGGTAAAATCAATCCATTGAGCCTCGCTCCAATTACCAAAATTTGACAATAAATGCTCTATAATTTAATAGATTTATTAATTTTTTAGGTGGATTTATGCCAAAATCAGATATATCTCCGGGGATCATTCATGAATGGATACAACAAAATAGATTTTCTGATGTAATCTCTTTTTTACAAGAAAATGAGCCTAAAGATAAAAGCGAATTTGTAGATAATTTAAGCCCGGATTCTAAGCAAACTCCCCTTGCAGAAGCTTGCAAAATAGGCAATGTTGAGCTAGTAGAAGCATTATTAAAATGTGGCGCTGATGTCAGTAAAGGAGGGCTTAGAACTAGAAAAACCGTATTAGATTATGCACAGGATAAACCTGATATAATTGCGAAGATTTTGACTCAGTAAAATCATGGGTAGACAATTGGAAAGTAACCGATAAAAGTTCTAGTGGAGATAAAGCAAAATTTGCCTTGTTAGCCTATAGTTTAGCTGATTATTATCAAGCTAGAAATGATACCACGCTTAGTCAATTTTACTTTAAAAAAGCTCAAGCGTTGTCTGACCCTAAAAGATATTCCAGTAATCAATCAACTATAGCGGCTATTATCGGCCCACTAAACTGGCGACTATTTAAATATCAGCTTCTTAATGGTGACATTGCCCAAGCTTCAAAAAGCTTAGAGCAATCGTTAACAGCATATGCTCTTACTAGTTCACAGGATCCTACAGCGTTATTATTTGAACAAAATGTAATATATGATTCAATTATAATGCTTATAAATTTAAATGACCCCAAGAGTCTATCTTGTTGGGATGTAATTAATGATAGGTTTGTAAAAAGCGCTTTGACAGCTGAGCAAAGGCTAACTCTTGTAACAAAAATCTTCGATTTGTTAACTGAACAGTTAAAAGACAATAAATTCATTCACCCAGAAGTGCTTCATAAGGTATCTCTAATAATTAGAGCTGTACCATATGATAAAATCAACGATACCCAAAAGTTTTATTTCGCTAAAATCTTACAAAATTTTGCCCTAAAATTAGATAAATTGGATTCGCCCTTGTCAAGTGAATTATTTACAGCCTCTAATGGTTTATTAGAAAAAATTAAAGAAAAAAATCCAGCCCTACCCGTAATGAAAAATATGAATGATAGGTTTCTAAAGTTTTTTACTGATATGGTTAATTTTGAGAGTGAATTTTTAAAAAGTGAATGTCCAAAGAATTATGAAGAATTCCTATCTATATTCACTAAGGTTTTCCGCATAAATACTGATCCAACCTTTGTTAAAAATCTTATACGTTTTAAATATAAACCTCAAGTAATAGGAGAAATTGGCGGTTTACTCGAACCATATTATCACAATGCAACCAATCCTAATGACGACTTTAGTAATTTAGCCATATCACAAATACCTATTACAAAATTAACGGATAAGTCTCTTCAGAAAATACAAAACGATACAGATAAATTTTGGTCAATATTACAATTGACAAATAATTTTAAAGATCTTAAGCGGCTTCATAATGCAATGTACAATATGATTAAAGCATTAAGTAGTATAAAAATACCTTCAGCAGATCCAGCAAAAGTAAAACAAGCAGTTTATTATTTTATCGAAAAACTTAATGCTATTGAAGTTGCAATGTTTTTGCAGAGCTCTGAAAGCGACCGTAATTCATTCAAATTTAACTCAGTTTATTTTTATGCTAAGGATATAGATGATATATCCACAAGAATTTTAACAAAATCAAACGTTTCAAGTAGTATCCAGAGTATTGCAGAAAAAATTGATCGTAATTTAATACCTACAATAGATCTCATCGAATCACACCCTCCAGCTAAAGCTCCATTGTTTTTCTATCTAATCAATCTCATGAATAAAATTGCCTTGGGAAAAACCCTAGAAAAGGCAGCTAGTTCATTAGCCGAGGCTATTTCAAGAACAATAAGAGTAGAAGAAAGTAATCCAAAAAATATAGAGGACGCTGCTGCAGGACTCGTTTTTTTAAGTCAAGCTAATATAGCAATTTTTGGTAATTTTAATGAGGCTGATTGTAAATTTTTTGAACAATTATTGACGGGAACTAAAGGAATATATGTTAAAATGCAGAAAATGAATATACCTTATAAGAAGAAAGAAATTCTTTATAAGGGAATAATAGATTTTTGGTTCAAAGCCATAAAAGATGCAATCGATAAAGGTCATAGTGGCTTGGCGATAGAAGCAGCTATGTTTCTTACAAGTAGCAAAATTGGTTCTAGCAATGAATACAAAGCTGCTCAAATTGGTGCAATTATCGCTGAAAATTTAATACCGTACTTAGAAAAAAACATCTCATCAGAAGATATGTTGCAAAAAGATTTGCCGAATATAGCATCATATATAAAAATGCTATTAGAAACAGGCGAAAAAAAGCTCGTAATTTCAATGTTAAATTCATTAGCCTCTCAATTGATTAAAAGCAATTATAGGCTAGCACCAGAAATAGGTGAAAAATTAATTTCTCTTGCCAATCAACTGCCACCAAATACTATACATCCTCAAATTATTGCAGACTTAAATTTCCTAGTTCTTAGGAATTTAATGACTCAACCTGATCTTAAAGTGAACCGCATTGCAATTATCACAGATGAGTGTGCAGCTTACTACACTTCACCATTAAGTGAGGAAAGTCATAAACCTCACGATTACCTAGAGCTAATGCGCGCTAGCTATAATATGATTGCGGAAAATAACAAAGAAAATAATAAATATGCTGCAGCGCTCGATTGTTATAATGGCCTAATGGAACTAGACCCCGATAATATAAAAGTATATGTTGAGAAGGCTAATGAGGTTCTAAAAAAACTCCTTGATATAACGCCCAAAATTAGTACTAAAGTACTTTTACTTGAGGAGCTAATCGATAATTATACCTACCTGGATGACGAAAAGACGGCAAAAGAGTTATATAAAGAACTTTTTATGGCAAAATTTGGATTAGCTATACAGTATTTAGAGCATAATAATTTAAAAAGCGCTAACAAAATTTGTGAAGAAATACTCAATGACGTTCAATTTAGTGAGCAATCTGACGCTTATCGAGGGGAAGTTAGAAGTTTAAAAATAAAAATTGACGATAAACAATCTTCACAAAAACAATCTTTCCAGCAAAATCAGTTATTTTTCACTTCTTCTGCTTCTACCTCAAAAAAGAAAAAATCGAAATCTAAAAAAACTGTTGAGAATGAAGAAACAAAAACAGATGAATTTAAATATGCCAAAAAAGACACCACAAAAGAAAAAGGTTTTAATGTTGTAGAGGTACCAAATTTTCCAGATGGCAAAGTTGGTAAGCACGTTAGCGGAAAATTTATTGCTAAAGATAATTCGGGTTTCTTTCCTGTTATTAAAAAGGATATTTCAGATTTTAATAAACTTAAAAAAACAAATTTTGTTTTATATAAAAAGTTAAAAAAAGCAGCGCTAGAAGGTGAAATTTGTCGCGAGTTTGGCCAATCAGGAATTAAATATTTAGGATCTGATATGTGGGAAGCAAAAGTGAGCACCAAACAACGTTTATTTGGGAAAACAGTCGAAAGAGATGGAAAAAAATTTATTGTTTTTGACACGTATTCACCAAAAGGGCTTCATCGCTAGAAATAAAGTTTCGGATTTAAGATAACACTTACTAATATTTGAGTGATATTAGAATGTTGATTGTATTGTTGATATCAGATAAAAAGTATTTTTTTAAGTCTGCATTTCCTTAAGTGCTAGCTATGATATGGACATTACTTGCTTTATTTTTTTGGTGGTTAATATATCGGGAATTAAAAAATCCTATAAGCAAATTTCTAGGCTTTGAAACAGATATGGCACTGCCAGTTTCGAAAGGATATCTGGCATTATTATTTGTTCTTGCTTTGTTATGTTCATGGCTATCTCTATCTCAATGGCACTTTCAACGTTATCTAACTAAGGTAGCGCGACAGTTATCGCAAAATCCATCAGCTATTGTGCATTGTAATACACTGTTTGATACCATATTTGATGAAGAAGTGGGTATAACTGGCCATGCAGATATTAAAAAAGGATATATTGTTATACAGTACCCTAGATGCAAATTCTTAAAAAACTATATTAGTCATCCTAAGCAAGCAACTTTAGAAGAGCTGATTAGCTTAAATACATTAACACATGAAAGTATGCATGTTCGAGGAGAATATAATGAAGCAAAAACTGAGTGTCAAGCAATACAGAGAAATTATCTTACGGCAAAGTTACTTGGCGTTCCTGCTCAGATTGCTAAAAAAAATGCACTAGATTATTACGCGCGGGTTTACTTAAAACGTCGTGATATGTATTTTTCAAAAGATTGTGCTGCTGGTAAAAAATTAGATGAACAATTACCTGATTCTATTTGGGCTGAATAATAAAACTTAACAAGCGTAGAAGGCTTATACTTACTGTTTTGGTAGGTTGTTAGAGCTTGTTGGAATTATTTGGAGTACTTCTTCTAATCGTTGACTAGGCATACTAAAGAGATGATAACAGGTTACACTCTGTAAAGTACTATAAACGCCATTAGGATCACGACGTAATTTAAAAGGCTCTTTACTTCCTACCTACCTCTATACTTCAAAACTCTCTGTTTTTCCTTCAATTTCTAGATGAAATTTGCCCTTTCATAAATACTTAATAGAGGAATATTTATTAATTGATATCCTAAAATTAATAAAAATATCATTGTCGGACCAAGGACCATTTTAAACTTGAGGACCCTCAATAAAATTTAAGATAAAATCCGTCCTTTCAGAAATACCTAATAGAGGGATATTCATTAATTGATATCCTAATTCTGCATACACCTTTCTTAGGTTATTTTCAAATACTACGACTTCTTCAAAAGTAAGCCGCCGCTCAGCATCATTTATATAAATACTCTCCCAGGCTGGTGCAAAAAACACCGTTGGATTGTATTGATAACTACAACTAGCCTTTAACTCTGAACCTAGAGGCAAATTAAAGCATTTACTATAGACCATCAAATCAGGAAGTCCCCTATCAAAAAATACTAGATCGTATTTTGAGGCACTTTCATAATCAACCAGCATCTTTGATAGCATTAATTCTTTAAATAAAAAGGGATTTTTATCATAAACACCCTCACCATCAATTGACCTTTGTTGGGCCAAAATTCTTCTCGCTGGCTCTTCAATAATTGGAAAGCCTCGTTTTGATAATTCAGCTAATATGGAAGTTTTGCCGCTACCTGGCGGGCCAGTTAATATATAAAATTGATTCATTATTTCCTCTATAAAATACCCTACATTTGCCTCGCATTGACAGCTTCAAATAATTAATGCCACTATTTTCTTTAGTTAAAAGCTATAGGCCGCTATTAATATAAGGACGTAATATGCATAACTATAACAAGCTGCGAAGCTCAATATTATTATTCACTTGTATTGGGATCACTCATGCTACACCACCTATATCCATAAAAGACGACTCCCCCAAAGAGCAATATCTCCAGACTATTGATTACGTTGCTAAAATGGCACAAGATATCTATTGTTATTGGGATATAAAAAAGGAGCAGCATGGTGTTGATTGGCAAGTGATTGTTAATGATGCCAAAAATAAAGTAAATGACAACACAACCTTCGATCAATTTCAACGAATCCTTACAAGTGTCGCATCTAGTTTACACGATGGTCATGTCAACTATATTCCTGCTTCACTGCAAGAGATATTTTATACACCCATCAGAGTAAAAAAACTACCTGATGGCTATTATATTTCTCAAGTAGAGCAAGATAAAATGTGGCCTTACTCCATCGATATTGAGCCTGGCGATGAGGTTTTAGCCGTCCATGATCAACCAATTGAAGCCTATATCACAGAAAAGGGTAAAATGATGTCAGCTTCAACCATGTATGCACTTAAATCACGCACTGCTTCAGCTATTCATGCTATGGATAAATTTCAGCATGCGCCAAAAGATAATCTTAAATTAACTATCAAAAAATACACTACTCAACAAGTCAAAATAGTTGAATTGCCTTGGATTAATTACCAAAATCCCAGTTCGGATGAACAATCATTATCTGATATCGTTCAAACTAAAATTCTCCCGGGTAATATTGGTGTGTTAACGCTAACCAGCATGCATTATAAGTCAGGAAATGAGGCGCATATAGCATTCATAAAGCAAGCCATGAATACTTTAAAAAACACCAAATCGCTTATCATCGATGTGCGTAATAATGGCGGAGGTTATGGTGAGATTGGTGATAGTGTAGTTGCCCATTTTATTAATAAAAAAGTCAGAAGATATCAAGCCCAATTAAAAAATTCCTATCAAGCCATGTATGCTCGCCCAGAATTGATTGAGCTCTTTCAGCAAACTGATCCGTCTATTTCTGAATTTTCTGAGTGGGTCGATTACGACATCCAACCTTTGTCCGCAGAAAAACCTGCTTATGATAAACCAGTTTATATTTTAACTAACGAACGCTGCTTTTCAGCCTGTGACACTTTCGTTGATAGTTTTTCATCCAATCACCTAGGCAAAGTGTTAGGAGCTCGAACAGGTGGCGGCACAGGATATCCCTTATGGTTTAAATTACCATGGCAATTCGGTAATTTTCGCTTCTCAATTCTTAGAGGCTTTTCCAACCATGATCGCTATTTAGAAGGTATAGGAACTATACCTGATGTAGAAATTTATAATACTCCACGTGACTTATATCATAAGTTAGATGGCGAGCTGATTGGTGCTTATAATCTCGTAATGAATGAACTAAACCATACCAACCAAGTTCAATATGCCAAAAAGAAAATAGATTTAAAAACCAATTTTGCAATGAGGCAAAATGAAATTGTGCCTTTTTATATTGAAGAAGCTTACTGGCAAAAAGTTCAAAGGTGAATTGAATTATGAACTATAATTAACCATAACATATATAGATATCCTAGCCTTGATGCAGCGCAGCGTAATCAAGGCATTTATTAGGATAAATTGTACGTTAATCATCATGAATAAAGTTTTTTACCATATGTATAGAGCTTGATTGATTAATAATTAATTTTGAATTTATAATGCTGCGAAAAATAAAAATAATAATTAAGTAAGTATGAAACAAATCAACAATCTTTCGAAAAGAATTACTAACTATTCAGAAAAAATACAAGCCACAATTAATCGAGTATTAGCTAATGGTTGGCTAATATTGGGTCCAGAGGTTAAGCAATTTGAACAAGATTTTGCAGCCTTTCTTGGATGTGAATATTGTATTAGTGTTGCCAATGGTACTGATGCTTTAGAATTAGCACTTAAAGCAATGGGTATAAATCGCATGGATTATGTTGCTACCGTAGCTAATGCTGGAATGTATGCTACTAATGCTATATTAGCAATTGGCGCAGAACCTATTTTTATGGATATTAATAGTGATACTTATGTAGTAAGTTTTGATGAAGTTGTACGAGTAATTGATGCAGGTGTAAAAGCAATCATTGTAACCCACCTATATGGTCTATTAATTCCAGAAATTGAAAAAATTGTTGATTATTGTAGGAAAAAAGGCGTATTAGTATTAGAAGACTGTGCTCAAGTCGCTGGCGCACATCATAATAATAAACGGGCAGGCTCGTTTGGCGATGCTGCAAGCTTTAGTTTTTATCCAACTAAAAATTTAGCAGCGTTAGGAGATGGGGGTGCAGTGGTAACTAATAACTCTATAATAGCCGACAAGTTGAAATCCTTACGCCAATATGGTTGGTCAGCAAAATATCAAGTAGAATTGGGCGGCGGTCGTAATAGTCGTCTTGATGAAATACAAGCAGCCATTTTATCGATGTTTCTACCTGAACTTGATCATACTAACGCGCGCAGACGTGAAATTGCAGCACTTTATAACGATGGAATTACTCACCCGGATGTTATTGTTCCTTCGCACGCAGGTTCAGAATATGTAGCGCATCTTTATGTAATTCGTACTAATAGACGTGATGATTTACGTAAGCATCTTCATCAAGCAAATATTGCCACAGATATTCACTACCCAATTCCAGATTATCGTCAACAAGTTTTTGGTAATAATTTTTCAGCTATTTTTCTTGAAAATACGGAGCTTGTAACTAGGGAAATACTTACTTTGCCGTGCTATCCTGAGCTAAGTAATGATGAAGTTAATTTTATTATAAACGCTATAAATAGTTGGTAGAAATGAAATACTCTGTAATAGTTCCTGTTTATAAAAATGAAGCATCTATACCCCGTTTACTACAAGCATTAGCTGAAATGAATACACAGTTAAACGGGAATTTAGAAGTGGTGTTTGTTGTAGACGGTAGTCCGGATAAATCATATGCTCTATTACGTGAAGCTATTGACGACCTCCCTTACACAAGCCAACTTTTACTTCATTCGCGTAATTTTGGTTCCTTTCCAGCTATACGTAGCGGCCTAAAAGCTGCCCGAGGAAAATATTATGGTGTTATGGCGGCAGATCTGCAAGAACCTATAGACTTACTAATTAATTTCTTTAAAGCATTAGATTCTAATGAATGTGATGTAGCCATTGGTACTCGTCTTAGACGCAATGATCCGTTAATATCGCGGATTACCTCTGGCCTCTTCTGGCGAATTTATAAACGCTTAGTTGTACGTGATATGCCTGAAGGCGGTGTTGATGTATTTGGTTGTAATCAGTTGTTTCGAGATCACCTATTAGAACTGGATGAATCGCGTTCTTCTTTAATCGCGCTTATCTTTTGGCTTGGATTTAGACGAAAATTAGTGAGCTATGAACGTCAGGTTCGTCAAGAAGGAAAATCAGCCTGGACACTTAATAAAAAAATAGAATACATGATGGATAGTATTTTTGCTTTTACTGATTTTCCTATGCGATTGTTAATGAAAATTGGTGCTTTAGGTACTATTGTATCAGTTACTTTAGGTTCAATTGTGCTATTTGCTCGACTTTTTCATGTAATTAACGTACCTGGTTATGCAGCTACTGTATTAATTATTCTAACAATGGGCGCTTTTAATCTCTTAGGATTAGGCCTGGTTGGAACTTATGCTTGGCGAGCTTATGAAAATAGTAAACGTAGGCCGTTAGCTATTGTGTCGTTACAATATGAAAATAAATTAAGGACTAATAATGGTTGAATCCACTTATATTCACCCTACTGCGGATGTTCAATCAAAAACAATTGGTGAAGCTACTCGTATCTGGCAATTTGTTGTCATTCTTTCTGGTGCTAAAATCGGAAAACATGTAAACATCTGTGCTAATTGTTTGATAGAAAATGATGTTGTGATTGGTAATAACGTTACTATAAAATCAGGCGTCTATCTTTGGGATGGCATACAATTAGATGATGATGTTTTTATTGGCCCTAATGTAACATTTACCAATGACAAATTTCCAAGATCAAAAATATATCCAGAAAAATTTCTTCCAACCAAGGTAGAACGAGGCGCTTCTATTGGGGGAGGCGCTACTATATTGCCTGGCTTAACCATTGGCATGGGCGCAATGGTTGGAGCTGGCGCGGTGGTTACCAAATCTATTCCTCCCTATGCTATTGTTACCGGATCACCTGCAAGAATTATAGGTTATGTAGACAGCGATACATTAAGTGATAATTATACGCAGAACAAACCTAGTGATTTACCTTCACCTGGTTTTCCGAAGCAATTGAATGTTGGTAAGGTCAAATTATATCAACTCAAGCTGGTTCGAGATATGCGCGGCGATCTTACTGTAGGCGAGTTTCTTAAAGTTATTCCCTTTATTCCTAAACGATACTTTGTAGTATTTAATGTTCCAAGCGAAAAAACGCGAGGTGAACATGCTCATTATAATTGCCATCAATTCTTAGTTTGTATTAAAGGAAGTTGTTCTGTAGTAGTAGATGATGGTAAAGCGCGTAGTGAGGTTACACTAGAGTCGCCTGATATAGGATTATATTTACCCCCTCTTACCTGGGGAATTCAATATAAATATTCTAGCGACTCTGTATTATTAGTATTTACTTCCGATTATTATGACGCAGATGATTATATTCGTAACTATAAAGATTTTATTAATATAGTTAGTAAAAAGGAAGAGCAGTGTATCGAACTGGTCTAAAGCAAAAATTAGGACATGGGTTACGTTTTTTATCAGGTGGTTTTCTAAATACAGTTTTAACTTACGCTATTTACTTTTTTTTAAAATTATTTATTAACTATCAATGGGCTTATTTATTTGCTTATATAGTAGGCGTTCTTTTTTCCTATAGTTTTAATGCAAAAATAGTCTTTAGGGTGCAATATTCTTGGAAAATTTTTAGCTTCTATCCACTGATCTATCTTTTTCAATACACAATATCATCATTATTATTATATATTTTAGTTGAATTAGAACAGTTAAATGATACTGTGGCGCCTGTCATTGTTATTGCTGTTATGGTCCCATTCTCATATATCATGAATAAAATAGTTTTACTGCATAAAATCTCATAGATAATTATTTATATTAACTCAATTTTTGCTTCTCTTTTAAATAAAGAGGCATAGATAGACGAAACGTCTGTTACAAGCTAAGCCTCTTTATTATCTTTAGCAATAATAAGTTTTAGATATGGGATAACTTAGTCACCTTAATAAGATTAATTTTATCAGTTTTTTTAGTAAGACGCTGATAAATTGTTCGACCTAATTTAATAGCAGGCTTTTCAATAAATTTAACAAAAAAAGCACAAATCAAAATTAATAAAATTAAAGTATAGGGCATTTTCGCAAACAAACCGTCACCAGACCATTGTTTAATTCTATCAAATAGCCAATTATGGAATAAATAAACAGAGTAAGTTAATTCTGAAGTAAATAAAATAATGGCGTTAGTTGTTAATCGCTCTCTAAATTTCCATGTTATTACAAAAAGTAAAAAGGCTAATAATGCAAAATGGGTATGGAGCCAGTTTGGTTGGTAAACTCTAGTTAAGTACCAATACTGCATAAAAACAAGACATACGAAGGCTCCTAAAGCGCTTAAATTTATACATTGATTCTCATATAAATAGATAAAGACACCTAAAAAAAGAAAAGGGCCATACATATTTAAGTAGGCCATATTCCATGTGCCCTCTCCTGGAATAGGCGGAATAAAATTGAGCAGAAGTGTAAGAAAAACTAAAATAACTGGTAATGCTATATTCTTGTTATTGATAATATTTAGTGAGCGCATTAAACACATACAGAAATAAAATATAATTTCCACACGTAAAGTCCACTCTACACCACCAAGAACATTAGGCGCATGATAAAGATCACCAATTAATAAAAGTTGAGGAATCAAAATTCGATAATTGGGGGAGTTATGATTGATAAGCAAATTAAGAAAAACCTCCAATAGCACTGCTGTTATAAAAAGAGGGTAGATTCTAAAAATTCGTTTAACAAGAAATTCAAAGGGTAGCTCCGTTTTTAATACATAAGTAATAACATAACCAGAGACTAAGAAAAAGACCACAACCCCAGCACCACCGCCAAAACAAAATGGTAAAACTAAATTAACTAAAAATTTAAGCGAATCATGAACTTTATGACAATTAGTAAGATGGAATAAGAAAGGGAAAAATTTATGTCCAATTAAAACACTAATAAAAGCAAAAATCCTTAAATAATCAAGAAATATCATCCGTTTTTTAATTTGCTGCATAGTATGTTAGTTAAATATTTAAGAGAAAAGCACTATAGTTTTTTATAAATAGAATTGCAATATTCATCACTAAGAAACTTAAATTTAATAAATTGTATTTTTGAAAAAAGAAGATCAAATTTACAAATTCTTAGGGACCAATTGCTACCAGCATATTAATTTTAAAAAGATTTCCCTTCATTATAACTAGCATTTGGATTATAAGATGATAAGTTTTGCTCTATTTATTACAGGATGCAACCCATTTAAGTGACTAAGTCGATTCCAACTCCTTCGCGCAGTCAATATCATTTAAAGGAAAACTAATTTATTAAAATAAACATTTAATTTATAATGTATCCCTTTTTAATAGCGCAAAAAAGCAATCAATGTAAATTAATTGATGAAATGGATAGGCTCAAATGAATAAATTAACCCAATTTTTTGAAACGGATTCAATATTTACTGGATTACTCTTAATTTCGTTGGTTTTATCAGTTGGATATATAATTGGTTTTACTGGCTTATTCTTCTGTCTCTCAATTTATCTAATTTTATATGCATTTTCTTATTATTATGTTCTGAAAAATCAGATTTTAAAACGAAATGAAATAAATATAATTTTTTTAATAATTACATTAATTAATGCCTTTGTATATTCTATTATTATTAAAGAAAAATACATATATTATTGGGACTTTCGAGCCTACTGGAATATTACAGAAGATACCTCGAATCTGATTTTTAGTAACTTAAGCTCAACTCTGAAGCAATGGTATCATAGTATCCAATACGATGTTTATAATATAACGCCTTCAATATTTCTGTCCTTACCCGTCAAGTTGTTAGGAGCAAGTTATTTAAGTTATGTGTTATCCATCTTAAATATTTTTATTATTCCTTGTTTTTTTGTATTAGCTATTTTGATTCAAACTATTATTAGAGAAACAACTGAAAAAAACATAAAACTATATAATATTTTCTTTGTATTAGCACTGTTCCCTCCGATGTTTAATCCATTATTGTATGGATATTTAGATTCCGTAGGATTGTTCTTTATTTCTCTAATTCTATTTATTATTTATCATGATGAGCTTATTAAATTTAACCTAATAAGAAATATCGCTTTAAGTTGTTTATTGTTGTTTTTAATCTTTTCAAGGCGTTGGTATGGTTTCTGGTTTGAAACATTTTTTATAGCTTTGACAGTAACTAATTTTATTAAATTTTTTATTGAAAAAAATTATACCTGGGTACATTTAAAAAATTATTTAATAAATATATCTTTTATTGGCTCATTTTGTTTTTTAATTTTGCTATGTTTTTTTTATCCATTTTTGGCTAGATCGGTATTTAATGATTATAATTTTACTCATTCAGCCTATAAGCTTGGCGGCTTACTGTTTAATTTAGTAGGTTCATTTAATTATTTTGGCATAGGGCTCTTTTTATTAGCTCTTGTAGGAGTGATATTTGGTTGTATCTATTATAAAAGTAGATATTTGACGATTTTTACATTAATTCAACTGAGCTTAATCTGGATTCTATTTAATCGAATGGAATCGTTGGGATGGCATCATCAATATTTGTTTTGTAGTCAAATTCTAATATTTTTAGCATTGGGAATTTTTATTCCCTACATTAAATTACAAAAAAATTTATATAAATTTTTATATTTATTAGTTGTAATTAGCTTATTAACTTTTAATTTTATTAGTAACTATTTTCATCAACTTAATAGTAAATTTTTATCTACACATTACCAAACATCTCGTGTTCGTAATGATATCGAAACTATAAAACAAATAGACTATAAGCTTAATAATTTAGTAAAAGAAAATGAAAAAATATACGTCTTAGCTAGCTCATTTATAATGAGCGATGAAATCTTTAAAAATGCTTTTGCGCCAGAGTCAAGAAATCCAGTTCCTGCCATGTTAAATACCTATCATGTTGATGAAATAAGTGGTTTTCCATATCGATTTTTTGAGGCGGATATTGTTGTTGTAGGTGACCCAGTACAATATCACTTAGACCCTAAGCATCAGCGTATGATAGGTATTTTAGCTAAAGATATATTAAGTGGAAAAAATATTGGTGCCCATTATCAATTAATTAATGATAAATACGAATTGGATAATCATGTTAGAGTGAAAATTTATCGTAAACTAAGCAATCTAACTCAAGCAGATTTTGATTATCTATTAAATAAAATCAAGCGTTTTTATCCTGATCACGAAGAATTATGGCTAAATAAAGCCCATTCTTTAAATGGATAATTTATTATAGGTTTGCTCCCCTAAATTTAGAATAAAGTTTAGATTTAATCCTCGTACTTCTAGATAGTTTTAAATTAATTAAATCAGGTGCCATCCAAAAAATTTGGAGGGCACCTTTTTAGCTGTTATTGAACTTTTATATTTTCTTTCATTGCTAAATTTAAAACAAAATTCTGATTATCAAATTAAAAATTAGTAGATCTTATTTTATAATTTAAGGGTATAAATTTTTATACCCTATGAGGTATAATATTGACATTATACCCTTTAAGGTATAAGATTTTTAATATCCCCCATAAGGTATAACTTAATTATGAGGTGCACATGCTTATACATTCTCCTCGTGAATTAGCTATCTTTATAAAAAATCAACGCAAGAAACTTAAATTAAGTCAACAGGAAGTAGCTAATTTAGTTGGTTTAAAGCAGAAAACTATTTCTGCCATAGAAAATGATTCAGAAAATATAAAATTAAGTACCTTATTTCGAATTTTATCAGCGCTTGAAGTAGATATTAAATTCATTGCAAAAAAAGATCTCACTGAAATTACAAACCAATGGAAAGAGGAATGGTAAAGAAATTTCAACGCCTTCATGTTTTAATGAATGGGCTTTTAGTGGGAGAACTTGAAAAAACATCTCACGGTACTTTAGCGTTTTCCTACCATAAAGATTGGTTAGCACAACCAGGCGCACGGCCCATTTCATTATCTTTACCCCTTGTTGAGCAAACCTATAAGGGGGATCTTGTTTATAATTTTTTTGATAATCTTCTCCCAGATAACCAGCAGATACGTGCTCGTATTCAAGCTCGCTTTCAAATACCCACTAACCAACCTTTCGATTTATTATCATGTATTGGGAGAGACTGCGTAGGAGCTATCCAATTAATTGCAGGTCCTATCCCAGAGTTTGAAAAAAAAATTAAATATAAACGCCTTACTGAACACAAAATTGCAGCACTTCTACGTAACTATCAGTTAAATCCTCTAGGTATGAGTCGTGAAGATGATGATTTTCGTATCTCTATCGCTGGCGCTCAAGAAAAAATGGCATTTTTATATCATAAAGGTTATTGGTGTGAGCCCCTGCAAGAGACACCCACGACTCATATTTTTAAGTTGCCTATTGGTTTTATTGCACATCAACAAATGGACTTAAGCGATAGCTGCGAAAATGAATGGTTATGTTCTCTCCTTGCTAAAGCGTATGGTATACCCGCGGCAGATTGTGAAATTCTTTATTTTGAAAATATAAAAGTTTTGTCAGTCAAACGCTTTGACCGACGTCTATCAAGTGATAAAAACTGGTTAATGCGCTTACCGCAAGAAGATCTGTGTCAAGCACTAGGTGTTTCATATAACTTAAAATATCAATCCGATGGCGGTCCCGGTATTAAAGATATTATGCAATTATTGTTAGGATCTAAAAATACAATTGAAGACCGAGATATGTTCTATAGGAGTCAAATCTTTTTTTGGTTAATTGCTGGTATCGACGGGCATGCTAAAAATTTCAGTTTATTTATTGAGCCTGAAGGAAAATACCACTTAACACCCTTGTATGACATCCTATCAGCTTATCCCCTTATTAAGAAAAAACAACTACAGAGTCAAAAAATCAAAATGGCTATGGCTTTAAAAAGTAAAAATAGTCATTATCATTGGTGTACTATGCAACACAGACATTTTCTAGAAACCGCAAAATGGGTGAATTATTCTGTTGCAAGAGCTGAAGATATACTTGATGAGATGTTATCTAAAACAGAAAGGCTTATTGAGACTGTTGCAAACAATCTACCTACAACATTTCCAAAAAATATTTCAGAACCCATTTTTGAAGGATTAAAAAAAGCTAAACAAAAATTAGGTGGTTAATTTTTTAATTTTCTAAATAGATTCTTTTATTTATGCATAGAGAAATATAAATTCAGCAAGTAAAGAAAATAAAACATAAAATTAATGAACCATGAATACGCTGCGCTGTGTCGAGGCTACCCTCTCTCATTAAAATATTGTAAACATGTGTAATAGTGATTTCACCTAATTTGATATAAAAGAGTTGATTTTTACTAATAAATTCATAAACTAGCAAGAAGCAGCCGCTAAAATTTTTGCAATTTTATTCTTACTGTTTAAATGGATTTATTTTGAAGAATTTATTTTTTTTGATTTTTTTCTTTCCTTCCTTTCTCTATGCTAATCAGTTTAACTTTTTTATTGCTGGCGGAATTACTGCTGCAAAACTAAGCACCAATGATTTAGTAGAAATAAATAGTGACGTAATTAATAAATACCAAACAAAGAATAAATACCAGTCGCATGGTTTTTGGGGTGGTGGCTTTAATCAAACATTTACAAACTCTTCTCATGATACCGCGCTATCTTTGGGCATTGCCAGTTATTCATTAGCGCTAGGCAAAATATGGGGTATTGAGTACCCATTTTTTAATGAAGGCCTATTTGATACCTTAAATTATCATTTTCATGTAAAAAATAAACTTCTACTAATTGAGTCCCGTTTAGCCTACACTGCTTTAGTCAATTGGCAACCTTTTGCGGTAGTTGGCATTGGTAAGTCTTGGAATCATTTCTATCATTATCGCGAATACCCTACCAATCCTGCCTTAAGTGCAGCAACTTCCACACCTTTTACTAATAAAACTCAACAAGATTTTTCCTACGAATTAGGATTAGGATTAACTTATAGTTTATTTAATGATAAATCTCATCACATTAATTATTTTACTTCACTAAGTTATCGCTATTTTAATTTAGGTAAAGGTAAGCTAGCTCAACAATTATCCAGCTCTTCTTTGCAAATTAAGAATCTTTCTACGCAAAGCATTGCTGTCGAACTAAATGTTTCTTTCACTGAAAGCTAGATTTTAAGGTAAATTGCATGAAAAAATGGATTAACGTTTTTCTCACGATATTAATTTCGCTTTTTAGTAGCGTATATGCAGCTTCCATTCTAGAAATTGTTCCAACAAGTAGTTACCCCATTGCTCTTTCCGGAAACAGTATAACTTCCTTAAGCTATATCGTTAAGAATAATACAACGAAAACACTAAATTCGTTTTCTATCGATCCTAATTATGGCAACATAAACACTGGTTTATTTTTATCATTTAGTAATAATCAATGTAAACAGCTCAGACCTCAGGCAAGTTGTAAATTTACTATAAATATACAAAGTACAAATCAAGCCTTATTTGTAAACTTAACGCCTCGTGTTTGTGCCCTTAACAAAGCTGTATGCTCAATACCGGTATCAAATAATCGTGTAACTCTTATTGTGAATCCAAATCTACCAAAACCTACTTTTTCTTTGCCTTACGCTGGTACCTTCTACCCTATTTATAATTCCGGCCCCGGCCAATGGATTGAACCTAATCTAGGTATGCCTTTTAACCGTATCAATACTATTTTTATTGCTTTTGCCCATGTTTACCCTTTTGCTAATGGCGCATTATTAACCTATGAAGCTGGTCAAAATGAGCAGGCTCAACGAATCAACCGTTTATCGCAAATTGCTCGCACAGCTAATCCGGCAATAAAATTATTAATTTCTTTAGGATGGGGCAAGAATGATTGGACTTTTATCAATCAAGATTATATTAACCAAGCCAATATTTTTATCCCAAGTGTCATTCAGTTCATTCGTACACATCAGTTAGATGGACTAGATATTGATGATGAGGAGATTGGTGGAACCACCGGTGTTATTACTCAGATAAATTTTGATAGCGTCATCACCAATTTAAGAAATGCATTAAATTTTGCATCGTTGCAAGATGGCAAACCCTATTATTTAACTATTACACCTGCAGGTAATAATCCTCAGCGGGGCGGACTTAATTACACACAAGTTAATGCCAAAAATGCCTTCAATTTTGATCTTATTAATATTCAGACTTATTTCAATGGCAGTGAAACCTTTGGGCAAGACTTTTTAAAAAGCCTAATTAGAATTGGGTACCCTACTCCAAAAATCGCTAATGGAATTGATACTGAAAATTGCCATCCAGATATACCGCCCTACTTAAATTTAGCGGGCTTATTTAACTGGAATATGTCCGCCGATAGTGCTTGTAACTTCAAATACACTATTGAGATTGCTAATTTGTTAGGTTATTACGGTTAATAACTATAGTGATTAATTGAAATCGATTTGTTAAGAAAAAACAACTGCTAAGTCACAAATCAAAATGGCTGTGGTTATAAGAGTAAAATAATCCTTACCAAGGATAATAGAAACTTTGATTAAGTTATACCTTATTAAGGTTAAGAACCCTATACTATCCTAAAGATTAAATAACTTACTCTCTTTTTTTATTTGTTTGCTACACTAATTTTGTATATATAATTTTAAAGGGAATTAATTTATGCAAAGTGATATAAAAAATCCTACAGTCTTAATATCTGGCTTTGCACGTTCATTTTTATCAGAGAAACCAATTGCTGATGCAACAATAACCGTCCTCGAAGATGAAACTTTAAAATTTAAAACTGACTCTAAGGGACTATTTGGACCTTTTGAATGGCCTGTTGGACAACCACTTACTTTAGTATTTGAAAAGCCAGGGACTTTTTGGTCAGGATATAAAACTACACAGACGGCAACCTTAATTGTTCCACCGGAAGGAATTAACAATACTAATTTTTTAAAAAATATTTCATTTCAAGTACCCTCAAATATTGCTTATAAGTTTTTTTCTTTAGCTATGGGAATTAAGGAAGATCCCAACGCGTGCCAGATTGCGGCAACTATTACGCCTCCTAATAAAACGTTAGATGACCTTCCACAAGGTATTGAAGGTGTTAAAGTCACTTTATCTCCAGCTATAAATGCAAAACCCTTTTATTTTGGTATTCTACCGATTACCCAAAAAACAAACCCATTTTCCAGGAAGTTAAAAGCGACATCACTCGATGGTGGTATCGCATTTCCTAATATTCCGCCAGGAGATTATATATTAGAAGCCCAAAAAGATGGCATAACGTTTTCTAAGGTAAATATAAAAGCACGTAATGGCGTTCTGGTGAATGCAAGTCCTCCTTTTGGCCCTACTATGTTGCAATAACGTAACAACGTAGCCTTGAGTCTTTAAATTAAGCTAGAGTTAAATTTGAAGAAAAAATAGAAGAACTAGCAGCTGCAACATTGTTACTTCAACATTTAGCCAATTAATCACTCAAATAATTGAAAATAGCAAGCCTAAGTTGGGTTAATTCGATACTTAACTTAGTAATAATTTTGGTTTCGAAGAATAAAAACCTTGATTATACTTATGCTGCATTAAGACTGTTCTAACTAGGGACATTTTCAAACACGCCGAAAGATAAAAACTTTCAAATTAGTTAAAATTTGCTCTATAAGATCATTTAATATAGAATTCGGCCAAATTTATTCAACAATGAAATTTATTTCCTAGGCTGCATAGTTATTATCAAAAGTTATAGATTTAGTTCAATTGACTGTCGATCAACATTTTAAAAATAGAGAGTATAAAAATGGCCTTAGCATTTTTTATTAGCAGTATTGGTGATAGTGATTTAGCCAAAAAAACTATTGAGTACTTACAGAATACAGGTTTCAGTGATGATTTGTATGTCATACCGTTAACGTTAGTAGCCCAAGATCGCATCAAAGATTTATCATTTGAAGATAAATTACATCTAGCTATCCTTGATACAATCACAGGAAAGCCTAGTATTACCTATAATCGCTTAAGCCAAGATGAACTTATAAGAGTTAAAGAGTTTGTTACAGCTAGAAATATTACTAATTGCTATTTAGGTGTTCCCTCTGCTGTTGATGACGAAAGTGCCTACCAGCTAGTTAAAAATATTTCACCTTTTATTCCCTGCACCATTGCTTATGAATATATGTTTAAACCCAAAAACCATCCATTTTGGGAAAAATATATTAATACCTTAGCAACACTACCAAATTGTCAGTTTGCAACACCTTTAAAAGCAGCAAGTGCTGACATTTTAGCTATTAATGCGAGTGCAAACGTTGCTGAGATTGGCCATTTAAGTATTGATCGCGCTTTAACAGCAATTCCACCAATTGATAATCAAGCTACAAGACAAAAGTTACTTTTAAGTGAGACAGATGAACTGATCTTTCTTTCCGGTACTTCACAACCTATTGATGTTGATACGGCATTTATTGAAGCATTATTAAGCGAATTACAACGTGGTGAACATCCACATATGCAGGTTCGTTTTGGTATTCATCCAGGCCAAAAAGATCTTATAAATTATTGTAAGAGACTATTTTCTTTATGTGATAAATTTAACGAGGTGGAGAAACAATTTAAAATTATTCTCCCAGAAGCTATCAAACAGATTTTGCTTAAAGATAACAAAGAGCAAGTTTCTGAATTACCCATTCAAAGTAAGCCCTATATACTTGAAGCAGAGGTTAAAGGTCCTGATGCTTGTGCAGCTGCTCTTAAAGTTGGCCAAGCTGTTGCAGGAGCATTAATTAATGAGGAAGCGGTAAAAGGGAAGAAACCTTATTGCCATGATCAAAATGTAAAACCTTACTTACCAAATCATTTATTTGCTAATAATATGCAACTATTTTTTAGTGAGAAAAATATTCCACCTGTCACGAAGCAAGATTTGGATTTATTGGATGAGTCTGCCCCGCAATTAATGGCGAAATTATTATTACGTACCTAAGTTAAGTTATAGGCATTTAACTTATATAACTAAATTAACTTGTTAGCTATATAATTTTAGTTTTAAAAACTTATTATTATATAGCTAAATAACAGTAAATATAGCAATCCATCGACCTTTATGTTCATTTAATGTAAAATGGCACGCCAAAATTATGATCACAATGTCGAGAAAATGATGCCTCAAACTAGTTATCCTGAGAAAAAATATACCATTACTGGCGGTGGAATTGCAGGTTATGTGATTGCTCTCTTAATTCATTTAGATGCTCAAAAAAAGGGAGAACGAGTTCGCATTACTATTAATGATCAATTGAGCAATCTAGAAGATACGCCAGCTGCAAATCTTTTCTTTAGCCTTACCCATGTAGAAATAAAAGCAGTGTTACCGCCACCAAACGAGCTTCTTGAGGCATTTAATAAATCTTTTGATCAAGGCGGTATTCGTGTTGAGGTAGATGGGGTAAATGATTCTCAAGTCACACAAGAATTTTTGGAAGCTGTTGCAAAACTTGAGAAAGAGCCCGTAAAAAAAGCACTAGAGCGTGAAGACACTTTATCTGAGATGGGTAAAATGAGCATGGGTATGTGGGATATGCTTGCAAACTTTAATCCAAAACTCAAAACTATTTTTGCAAATGCAAGTTATCACCCTTGCCGTAATCCGCAAGATGTAAGCAATTTATTTAATCAAGGATATAGGGCTGATGTCATGTTTGACATGGAACCAGGCGTTGCTCACAAAACCGTTGAAGAAATGTGTAATACCTTTAAGCAGGATGGCTATACTTACACTAAACCTTTATCTCCTGACGAGTTAGAAGCTTACGTTCCCGGATTTATTGATTTTTGTAAGGAAAACTCTGAATTAAATACCCAAGGACAACGTGTCTGGAAAAATTCTGCTGCTGCTATTCTTCGACCCGGCGGTTCTATTAATGCTGCAAAATTTTTACGCGGATTAAAAGACTATCTAAACGAAGAAATGGGTACTTATATTAATTCACAAGGCAAGGAGCAACCTTGTTTCCAAGCCCATTATGACCGGAATGTCACTGCTTTACTTCGCGATGAAGAAAAAGCGATAAATGGATTAGTATGGCAAAATCAACAAAAACAACAACGCGTTCGTCCTGATAATGAAAGACATCAATATTCAAAAGTTTCTCATTTCTTTTGCCCGGGCGGAAATGTTGCAACCTTACCTGCATTAGGGTTACCGGTTCCCGCATCAATTGGGTTTGCTGGCGCCTCTTTTCTTTTTGGAATTCAAGATCTTCCTGATGAACTGTTGCAAAAATACAATAATATTGATTTTGGTGGAGAAATGCACTCCACAGGTGTAGTGCTTGCTGTGCAGGCTCGAGCCGATGGCAAATCAATGTCTATTGGTGCTGCAGGCACTAAAAGCTTGTATGGGGATATTATGCCTGATCCAGAAGGCGTATTTGCACGAAATCGTAATCTATTACAATTAAATGCTATTAATAAGGTTTTTCCCGATTTACTCAGCTATGTACTGAAAAAAAATACTAAAGGGCAAACTTTAACATTTGATGATTTAGATAGCTTAAAAACCAGCCAACATGTAAAAACTCGCGCTCTTGTCCGAGCTGTCGCCTATGATGGATTCACAGCTCAAGGCCAAGTTGCTCCTAACGCTTATATTATGACAGATGGCGGTTCAGGAACTGCATCATGCGCCCCTGCCATGGCTGCAACAATCTTATCACGTATAGGAATATTACCTTTGCCTGTTGATAAAGATAAGAATGATAAAATAATGGAGCTTGCTAATCCACTGCGTACCCTCTAAGAATTAGGCCACGAGACCTAATTGGATCAGGTTTCGTGGCCTGCAAATATAACAATCCCTTATGCAGAAATTTGATAAATAAAATTATTTGCCAATAAGTTTAAAAACAACAGGTTAAATATAGTATGACTCAGGTATGTTTCGAGGTAACAATTGTAGGCGCTGGGATGTTTGGTTCAGCTGCTGCAAAATACTTAAGTGCCGAACAAACCAATATCGCTTTAATAGGCCCAGAAGAACCTATCGATAAGTTGGCTGCGTCCTCTCAAAGAGTATTTGGGGCACACTATGATCAGGCAAGGATAACGCGAAGGCTAGGTTGGGACGAAGTCTGGGCTGCAACAGATTCGAAATCCTTAAACCGCTACCGTGATATTGAAAAGGCTTCGGGTATACCATTTTTTTATGAGTGTGGTTCTCTTATTTTAATGGCCAAATCAATAAGTAGCCGCACTGAAGTAATGTTAGATCAATGTAAAGCAAATGACATTCCCATTGAAAGAATGACGACTGAGTCTATGGAGCATCACTGGCCTTATCTCAAAATACCGCAAATACTTGGCGGCGTAGAAGGTCTGTATGAAGATCAAATGGCTGGTTATTTAAATCCCAGAAAATTAGTCAAAGCCCAGCTTTCTCTTTTTCAGCGTAATGGTGGAAATCTTATCAGAGGTACAGTAACTCATGTGAAAAAAAATAAGCCATCTAATTTATGGCAATTAGATGTCACCTTAAATGGTAAAATACAAACCGTTTATACAAAAAAAATACTCATCGCAGCTGGTGCATTTATAAATCATAATGAAATTTTACCACCAGGTTATAAACTCGAATTACATTCATTTACAGAACCAAATCTTCTATTTGAAGTTGGGCTTGAAGAAGTCGAGAGCCTTAAAAAAATGCCTACTATTATTACCGTTGATCCTGAGGATACCGGTAATAAAAATATGTCAATTTATTTACTTCCCCCAGTAAAATATCCAGATGATAAATACTATATCCGTATTGGACCAGGTATGCAGCCAATAGTTGAACACTTAGACTCACTTGAGCAGATGAGAAAGTGGTATATCCAACAACAGATTACGACCCAACAACGAGATTTTTTATTGCAGATGCAACAAATACTGTTACCTAACATCAAACCTAAATCAATTAAAGAAGCTTGTTGTGTTATTGAAAAAACGCCAATCCATTATCCATACATTGGTCAAATTAATGAAGACAGTAGTTTAAATGTAGTTGTTGGTGGTAATGGCCATGGCGCACGCGGTTCAGATGAGATTGGCCGGTTAGCTGCAGGAATTGTAATGGGTCATGAATGGGATTTCCCTATTGAGCAAAGTCGTTTCAAACCAATTTTAATAACTGATAATCAGCTTAATAAAATTAAATTAGCGTGTAAACCACCATTCGGGCTTTGTTAATCAAATGTATTCTGTCCAATATTTTGAATTTTGTTATTTATATTTATGATTAAAAGCTAACTTGTCTTTAAAAAATCTATTTCCCAAACTTGTAAAATTAGTTGATTTAAAAATTTTTCAATTTCATTTAGAAATAACACATCAAGTGGATGATTACACTTTTCAGACAAAAGTTTATTATCCTGATGTAGATTTATTTCAATTAAGTGAACGCTATAATGAGGTATTAATTAAAAAAATATATGCCCATATTGCGCTTTCGGAAACATTTAAATATTGTTCTTTATTTCCAGCTAAAATAGACTTTAGTTTTATCTCAGGACATCTTTCTCAAGCATCATTAGATTTTTTCTTACAAACTTTTCAACATGCTTATGCTCAATGTAAATATGAAAATGGAATTGGTAACGAATATAAGCCAATTTTTGTTCATGGCGAGTTATTGTCTGGTAATAGCGCCACCCTTTCTATTCAAAATTCTCAACATCGACAATCTTTAAACAGCTCCAATACAATTTTAGTGGGAAATGGCGGGGGTAAAGATAGCTTTCTAGCAATGAAGCTGCTTGAGCAATCTCAGCTTAAATACTCTGTCTATCAATGGACTAGACCAGAATATGGCCGATCGCAGTATCAACATGAGCTGTGCGCTAAATTATTGCAACACACATCACCATTTGGTTGCCATAAAGTATCTGTTTATGATGACTTTACAGAAAGTCCATTTATGCAATTGTATTATCCTCATTTAAAAGGTTCATTTACTCTAGGTATTCCTGAGTGTCTTTTTGAAGCACTGCCTGTCATGTTGTTCCATCACCAATCTGCTTTATGTTTTGCTAATGAAAAAAGTTCTGATACCGGAAATCTATACTGGGAAGGTATACAGGGAGTGGTTAACCACCAGTGGGTAAAAAGTTTAGAAGCCGAGCTATTTTTCCAAGAGTTTATTACTCAATTTCTTATCAGCGATTTTAAATTTTTTAGTATTTTAAAACCTATCTACGATTATAGAATTTTTAGTCATCTTGCAAATTACCCTCAATTCATTAAAAATTCTCATTCATGCAATATAGATAAACCTTGGTGTAAAAAATGTCCTAAATGCGCGTATGTTTGGTTAGGCTATCTTGCTCATTTTGACAAATCCTTAGTAGATGCAATATTTGGAACCAATCCCTTTGATGATGAAGATCTTTTCATTCATTATAAAAATATGACTGGGATAGAGGGACATCGCTCTTTTGAATGCATAGGCAACATTGAAGAATGTCAATTATTTATGAAAAAGTGTGTTGAAAAGGGGTTGCAAGGAAAGATGCTCGAGATTTTTAAAAGGGAAGTCATGACTGATGATAAAAATTGGGATTTAATTGAAGAGCAGTTTAATCAAGTTCATAAGAACCATAATATTCCTGAGCAATTTTTCAAAAATATTAAAGAATTTATTTGAGTTTAATGTCCTGTTATTTATTCGAAAAAGCAGACATAGCCTTGATACAGCGCAGCGTAATCAAGGCCACTAAAATTTATCAATTGATACTAGAAAAGTGTTTCTTATCTTCATGATTAATATCTTTACTTTCTTCCCTTTTTTTCTGGTGAAAACCTTTCTCGATTAATATTCGATAAGGTTGTTGCGAAACGCTGTGGTTTAGATCTAGCTTAAATTGCTGAGCTATTGCTTCTGCTGCTAAACGAAAGGCTTCTTCCCAATTTTGCGAATAAAACACCTGACCGCCAGCTAATTCAATTGCTCCTTGAGTCATGCCATTTTGATACATTCCTTCTGAATGAACTAAAATGCCGTCTGGATCACGTTGTAAACCAGATGAAGGTAATTGATTAGATAATCCATTGCTTTCAATTTGAAGATGATATATTTGGTTAAAGAAATCGTTTACTTTTTGCGGGTATTCTCTTTTATCAGTCGTCCAACCATTAATCGGTTTATTTTGCGCTTTCATGTAACCAATCTCAACAGCAGTACCGGGATCCATTTCAGTTGATCGTCTAAACGAGTCAAAGCAAAAGATTGCACCATCTAATTGGTCCATTAATTCAAAATCTGCTTTAACAATTTCTAATGTTAAAGCTTTGCCAGTTTGCTTGTTTTTTATGCTAATTTGGCCATCAAAGGGAGAAACACCTTCCAACTCATAGTTTTGACAAATCTCTTTCATTTTGGCGAAAAATTCTTGCGCGTTGGGCGCGAATACCATTGGGCCAGCTAAATAAATTTTAGGCATAAATTTTTTCCATTTTAAAGTAATAAACTAGATATTATAAGAAGCTAAGCTTTTGATTAATAGTTATTTATTATATTGGTTAGCCATATCAAAAATCAAAAACTATATATTCGATAAAAAATAGTGTACAAAAAAGTGCTAAACTTGAAAGACAAGTTTTGAACAGTTGTGTTTAGATGACTATTGAACGCATCAAAAATAATCTATTAATGAATAATAGCAATTTTAATAATCATGTCTGTGTTTATCGTTTTACAGATGAGAAGGTAGGATTATGTGGCTATTTAGCTATTCACACGCAAACGCCGCAAATGGCTGTTGGCGCCACACGGGTAAGAAATTATAAAACCGAACCCGAAGCTTTGAATGATGTCTTACAACTCTCGCAAAACATGTCATATAAACTTAAAGCCTGCGGTTATCAGCAATACGGCTCAGCAAAAGCCTGTATTATTGAGAATCACTTATCTGCTGAAAGGGAAAAGTGGCTTAAGGGATATGCTAAAATACTCAATGAACTTAAAGGGCAATTTGTAACGGGTACTGATGTGGGCTTAACTTGTACGGATATAAAATTCATTAGTCAAATGACGCCTTATGTTATCGGCTATCATGCTGATCCTTCTTTTTATACGGCAGAAGGAATTTTGATTGCTATTAAGAGTGCCGCTCATTTTATATTTTCTAATCCGGAGTTGGCGGGAAAAAAGTTTGCCATTCAAGGGCTAGGTAAAGTTGGTGGCCATTTATTAGAGCGAATTTATCAAGAAGGCGGCAAAATTTTTGTTACCGATGTTGATAATAGCAAAGTGAATGATTATAAAAAAAAGTTTCCAAACATCAACATTGTTGAACCAGACGTTATTCATCAACTTGAAGTAGATTTTTTATGCCCTTGCGCTTATGGCAATGTTATTCATCACAATAATATTAGAGAGTTGAAATGTAAAGTAATTTGTGGTGGCGCAAATAAGCAGCTTGCTGACCACAAGGTAGGAGAACAGTTGCATGAGATGGGAATTTTATATGTACCGGACTATATCTCTAATAGCGGCGGGCTGATATTAGTTCTTAACGAATTAGGTAATAAAATAATTAATACGGTAAAAATCAAAGAAAAATTCACTAACTTAGAAAATATTGTTAATAATTTGATTCGCTTGTCCTTAACATTGAGTATTCCAACTGAGCAGGCTGCTTTAAGGGTCATCTAATGAGTACTAATCTATTACTTATAGTAGCAACAGTTTTATTAACCGCTTCTTTTTTGCCACTTCTTGTTAAAATTATTAAAAATAAAAACTCGCAAGGTGTGTCACCGGTAATGATGTTGATGGGTTCAACTCAATCGTTGTTGTTTATCATTTATGACATTTACTTTGAACGCTATATTATGGTTTTTCCTTTTTTAACTATAGGTCTATTATTTTTTATCTCGTTTATTGTTATAAAGCGATATGCAAAACAAGGGGAACAATGAGTGAATTTATTATTACATTAAGTTACTTAGGTTTCATATTAGGCGCATTACGATGTTTACCGCAGACTTGGCTAACTATCAAATCAAAAAATGTAAATAATATATCCGTCATTTATTTTATTTGTCACTTTTTTGCAGGCTGGTGCGGCTTGCTCTATGAAATGCAAGTTACAGCCTACAGTATTGCACACTTATTATTTTTTATCATGATTATTATCACCAATGCCGTGCAAATCATGTATGTTGTGGTCTATAGGTATATGCAATCGCCTTAAATACCCATTCAGATTTAAAATAAGTGCTTTAGAATAAGAACCTTAATACGATGCGCTATCATCCAAATAAGATATTTAAACGTCCCATTACATTTTGAGTATTTGCATTGACTCGATGTATAACCTGATTATTTGGACCAATAAGCTCGCTACCAGAAACAGCGCCCGTGTGTAATTTATTGCTTAAACCAATGTAATTATATTCAATGCCTAAGGTTATATTTTTCATAAATTGATATTCAATGCCACCGCCCGCTACCCAGCCGTTGTGCTCCTTAGACATGTTCCAATTTAAATTAAGCGGCGGGAGTGCAGGTAGAGTTCTTCCACTCGTTTTAATCGTAGCCCTTGCATATCCGCCTTTTGCATATACAAGCCAATCGGGATTAATTAAAGCACCTACTCTACCGGAAGCTAAGAAAAAACCTTTGATATTCGTATTTACTGTTTGTTGTGAACCGCGGGAAGAAAAGACTTGTGCTACATTAGATTGTGTTTTACTTAAGTCAGTCCAAAGATAAGCTAGCTCAGCACCCATGACCCATTGGTTAAGCTGGTAATTAAAGCCACTTTGAGCGCCGCCGGATATATTTGACATATCAAATCGATTGGTTGTGGCAATGATTGGACCACTTGGACCTGAAGCGTCGTATGGATTGATGTTTTGATAAATCCATTTTGATGAAGCCCACATGCCACCCAAATTACCACCAACATAAAATCCTGACCACTGAGTGTCAGGAAGTACTGGTCCCATAGTACCTGCCCATAATGACGATATTGAAGAAAACAATAAACCTACATAAAATCCCTTATTCATTTATTTTCTCCCTAAGTGTTATCAAAAAGGCCTTCGCAAAGTTCGTAAAGATTACTGCTTTAGACTATAGTAAGTGTCAAGCCGTTTAAAGCCAGTGATCATAAATATAACCATTTGATAATGGACGAATTTTAGTAATAAATTGCCCCAAAAGTAGCCTTGATGCAGCGCAGCGAAATCAAGGTTTATCTAGTTCAACAAACATAGCCTTGCTACAATTGATCAACACACACAACTAATTGATTCGCAAATTTAATAAATTGGTCTAACATAGTTAGCATCTATTATGGAAATATATTATGAACCTTGGAAGCGCTTGGCAATCACTTAAAGAGTTAGTTAAACTGTGGCGTATAGACAGAATACCCAGCTTAGCTGCAGCCTTATCTTTCTATACTCTTTTCTCATTGGCGCCCATCTTACTTATTTGTATAGTTCTCATCGGCTTTTTCTTAGGCGAAGCTGCCGCCCAGGGCCGTATTTTAGATCATATTTCTGATTTAGCAGGAACAAAAGTCGCTTCGCAAATTCAAACCATGATAGAAAATAGCCAAGAGGTTAGTAAAAGCAAAATGCCTCAGATCATTGGGATTTTCTTCTTGATTTTTGCTACCACTAGGGTTTTTGCTGAACTTCAGAATGGCTTAAATAGAATTTGGGGAGTTATGCCTAAACCTGGTAGAGGATGGTTAAATACAATTAAGGGCCGCTTCTTGTCTTTTAGTATGGTTCTTGGGATCGCCTTTCTTCTATTAGTCTCAATTATATTAAGTTTCAGTCTTGCTGCGATGAGTAGTTTGCTCGTTAAGATGTTCGGCGGTAGTGTATACAATTTCATGATCTTAGATTATATCATTTCTTTTCTCATCATTACCTTGCTTTTTGCCATGTTGTTTAAGGTATTACCGGACGTTATTCTTGATTGGAAGGACGTATGGATAGGCGCTTTTATTACAGCCATCTTATTTACTTTAGGAAAATTTATTGTCAGTTATTATATTAACCACAGCAATAGAGTCACAATATTTGGCGCAGCCAGTTCTTTAATTGTTATTTTAATTTGGTTTTATTTTTCTTCACAAATATTATTTATAGGCGTTGAAATAAATAAATTACTAGTATTGAAAAAAGGCAAAACTATCCAGCCAAAGGAAACTGCTCTTTTAGTTGATAGTAACCGAAATATAGAGAACATAAGTTAACGCCTTCAACAGTACTATGCTTGTTCTTTAGCTTTGCAAATAATAAATCATTGGGTGTTAACACTACATTCCCGGTTTATATGCCGATGGAATCTTCTCATATAAACTATATATCACCTCTTCAGCCTACTCCCTAAACTCTTGAATTTCCTCTAGACCCTCAAACCTAATTAAGCTTGCTTTAAACAGCAACTTATTTTTCATCTAGCAAGCAAGTAAGAATAGCTCTAGCATGTAATTTATTAAACATATTGATTAATTTGTAAACAAAATGATATAATGTAACTCTCAAAATTGCATTTTTAGGAGTAGTTATGTTAGCACACAAAAATACATCTGTAGAGAAAACAATTTCCAATTTGCTTGATATTTACCCAACAGTTAAATCCATAAATCCAGAAGCTTTTAAAGAATTTAAGGCTTATTTACAAAGATATCCTGGGCAAGATATTTTAACAACTTTAGGTAAGAGAAAAGACGAATTAGACCAAATGATTTTATATTATTTTACGCCCGCGCTTATCGATAATGATTTAGAAAAAGTTATGGACCATTTAGAAATACTTTTTATAAATTATTGGGAGAAAAAAATGATACAAACTGCTCAATTAAGTAGAGCAGTCTCTTATGAGAATCCTCAGGTTTCATCTAGATACACTACGAGTAGCCAAAATAGAGCGCCAAATTCTTATCAAACGAGTATGGCTCATCTAATGAGACCTGTTACTGGAGTGAGGCAACAGCCAGATAATTATGCAATTAATCATGATGCTGAGCAAACCACTTGGCGAGCGCCTTCTAGACCAACGGCTTTTAGCAATACCCTTTATTATTTGCCAGAAATGGTTGATTTAGAACGTACTAGCCATAAGAGGCGTGTAGAACCAGAAAAAGAAAGCGCAAGTAATAAATATAGTAAAACTGATACAGCTAGTCGAGGGGAAAAAACTCCCAATACTTCACTATCTAAATATCCTAACTTCGCTTATTCACTATTTACTCCTGAAGAGGATTTAAATCAAGAAGTTGTAAATTTTGATAAAAGCATATTTGATTATCAGTAAGTTGTAAGGGAGGTATCCTATTTAGTCTTTACGAAAAGCTTTTAAAAATAAGAGTAAGTTAGGCTAAACGAAGTGCAGCCTAACGAATCTTCAATGCTCTAAACTTGATGACTGAAATTGTTGGGCCGCTATGCTTAGCCCAACCTCCGTTCGCTAAAATGATCTATGATAAGGTTATTAAAATATAATCAAAGTAAAAGGATTAGAACTATTTTTATTTTAGTGGTGTGCCTTGATGAAAAATCATACGCCATTGCTTATCTTGCAATCTCCAAATAGAAGACCTAATAGCTTGCTTATTCATAGCGTCGGCAGTATCTTTAACTGAGCTAATATAGGTTAATAAGATAATATTCTCAGACAGTGCCTTAGCTTTGAATGAATATCCACTATATTGGGGTTGATTTATGCTTTTAAGCCATCGTATTACTTCAGCTTTATCATATAAATCCGCGCTACTACCAATTTCTATAAATTCATCATCAATAAGATTAGCGAGTTCTTCTAAAGAATCTGTTCTATCCAGTAGCTTCTTTTCCTGTTTAACCAGTAAATTAACGATTGATTCTTGCATTATTTATCCTCTTTAACTCTCATTTATAAGCGCATGATATTAATTTATTGAACTTATTCTCAAGTAGTAAAAGCAAGAGTAGGCTGAGCTAACCAAAATGCAGCCCAACAAATCGCGAATGCGAATAATTAGTATAAAAAGTGAATAAAGTGATATTTGCTACAAATTAGCTTAGGCTCAATTTAATAAGAAGTTTTCTTAAATTGCTTTACTACTTCAAGGTTTAAGTTATTGATTATTTGGCCACTAGCCTCACCAAAGTTTTTGTCTCCTTCAGTAAGCATCCAAATAAAGAGCGCATCAAGATTATCACTAGATTTGGTATTAATTATATGAGGACCAAAATAAACAGTCGCGGTATAGGTAAACATCTTCATTCTCCAACGAAGGGGATAAAAGCTGCCTAAAAAGCGCTTTAAAAGTTAAGGAGATCTAAGAAGGTATAATGTGGTTACAAGTTCTAAGAAACATGAAAATGTTTATACAGTCTGATAACTAATTATAGTACATATACACTCTTAAATCCCTAGTGATTATTACTCGGTTTAAGCAAATGGTGAAGTATATGTTTTAAGGTATTAAACCCCTCTTTAGGGAGCTTTTTATGTCCATTATTTATAGCATTTATAAAACAACTATACTCGCGTTAATTAAGTAAAAAAGGAATGCAATGGCTGATATAAAGGATTTAAATGAATTTAAGGAGGAAAAGACTTTTATTCTTTACGATCGGGCTAATGAAAGAGAGGAAATCATTAATCAGATAAAAATTATTTGGGGCTTACTAAATGAAATCATTCAGCTCTTAGAGAAACACCTAGTTAAGTCATTCAAATTAGAGGAATTAAAACTACATAATGAAATTAGTACTCATGTAAACCAAGTATTAGCTCATCAAGACAATATCCAATGTTCGATAAAAAGAAATATTTATCCATCAGAAAACCCATATAGCTATCGGAAGTATATAATTTACAAGCATACAGATCATAATTTCATTAAAAATCTTAATCCCTTAATGAATTAAATCAAAATTTCTATTGAAAAAATATATTTTTCAAAATTTAGCAGAAAACTCTAATTTACTTATTAAATTTGAATTTACCCAATAGTTTTTAATTTAAAGAAAATTTAAAGCATTCTTAATTAGGAAAAAGCAAGATCCTACTACTATTTAACAAATGTACCCAAATAAGTACAAAAATTTAACCATCAGAATTAAACCCTTACCAGCCTTATGTCGTTGAGCGGAATCGAACCGCTGGCCTATTGATTACGAGACTATTTTTTATCAATATCAAATATTATCAAAAAATATCAAATAATAGGACAATCCCTTATTTAATAAGGTTTTTATCCATTCTATAAATTTCATTTTATTTCATCTGATATCATAAATAAACATAATTACCGGTACCAAAATTGGTACCAAAAGCATTAGGGATGATTATGAAATTTATCGATAGCTTTATTAAAAATCTCAAGCATGAGAGTAACTGGCATGAAAAAATAGAATCAAGTGGGCTTGGAATCAGAGTTATGCCAAGCGGTAGTAAGTCTTGAATTTATCGTTTTATTATAAATGGTAAGCGCCAAAAAATGACTTTAGGTAAGTACCCTGCTCTTAGCCTCAAACAAGCTAGAGAACTTCTGTTTACTATGCAAGGATTAAAAGAACAAGGAATTAATCCTATTGAACATAGTAGGCTAGAAAAGTTAAAAGATGCTTATAATGTAGAGAAACTAATTAATGATTGGTATAACCACTACGTAGTCAAAAACCGCAAAAAACCTCTACAAATAAAACAACAAATTGAAGCTGATATTATTTCTTTATTTGGCCATTTTAGTTTAAATAAATTGCAGCCCTTGGATATATCTAATGCATTAGACATTATTGTTAAACGCGGTGCCCCAATTCAAGCAAACCGAGTCTTAAGTACATTAAAGCAAGTCTTCAATTACGTAGTCGGTAGAGGAAGCATGCAAACAAACCCTGCTTCTAATATTCGTGCTTGCGATATTGGCGGGTTAGAAAAACATCGGGAGCGCTATCTTAGCTTAGAGGAAATTAAAAAAATTTGGCATTTTTTAGATAGCTCACAATGCCAGATGTCAATTCAAACTAGAAGTGCCATAAAAATAATTATTCTTACAGGGGTCAGAACAGCTGAAATACGGTTAGCTCAGTGGAGCCAAATTGATTTCGCCAATTCCCTTTGGATAGTACTGCCTGAACATAATAAAGGTGGAATCACCGTTAAAATTCATTTAACTGATCTAACAAAATCTATTTTTAATGAGCTTAGAGAAATTAGTGATTCTCCTTTTGTGCTTTCAGGCATAGTTGAAGGTAAGCCGCTTGATGAAAATGCGCTCCCAAGAGCAACTAGACGTATTCAGGCAAAAATATGTATTCCAGAGTGGACTGCTCATGATTTAAGGCGGACATTTGCAACTCAGCTTAAAGAAACGCTACATATTCATCCTGTCGTAATTGAAAAATGCTTAGGTCATAAAATGCCTAAAATTATGGCTACTTATAACAAGAACGAAATGCTACCTCAAAGAAAAGATGCACTTGAAAGATGGGCAACCTGTATTCAGTCATGTATTTCCTATCAGGCAACTAAGAAACAAGAACAATTAAGTATGGTGTAAATTAATATAAATATAACCATCTCACTTAGAAATTGGAATTTTGTTTAACCCAGAGAGATAGATAAGCAAACGTTTGAGACAAACTTAGCTAAGACAATAGTGACTGAAAATGCTTGAGAAAGATATTAATCTTCAAGTTCATCTCATAGAATTAAATATTATTAAGTCATTAATGCTTACATATGCTTTCTTCTTTCTTACTAATAGAATTTATTTCATGATTTAGGGCATAGGTTAGAACAGTCCTAATTAACACAATAATAGCAACAATACCTATTGTATAGTAATCAGGTGCTGTTATAGTACTTATAAGATCTGCTGCAACAATAAATTCTAAACCAAGTGTCAATACGCGGCCTAGGCTTAATCTAATATTATATTAATATTGAGTGCAAATTTACTATTAGTTAAGGAGTAAAACACATAATAAATGTAACGCCCTAAAGCGATTAATACACCTATTAAAATAACCAAGACACCGCATAGAGAAATGCCTTCTTGTATAAAGACTAGTATAGAATGAAAATTATCTATATTCATTAATTCCCTCAGGATCCATTTACATGTTATCTAAATAAACTTCCACCCTTTCAAAGTTAAACAACCGTTGAAATAATTAACTATTTAGATATTTGTATTTAAATTAATATTTAATCAAATCAACGCTGGTTAGATTCAAGTAAGTAGAAAAATTTAAGCAAGATTAATTATCATTAATGACCTCCAACTTTTTCAATCCTATCCTGTTTTTCTACAGCTCTTCTAATGCCTCCTAATGAAACTTAAGAGTCAGTGAACTTTAGTAAATAGTTTATCAACTAAATTAAATAATTTAGGGAAAATTGACTAATTTTTAGTACGGATGAAGCAAGATAATTATTAATATTATTTAATTCGATAATTTAACCATAGCTAAATTGGTAGCAAGGTCAAACTAAATTAAGAGATTGAAAAAACAGAAATTATTAAAAGATAACTATACTTTTATAAATCGACTTTTTCTTATCTTTTTTCTTAAATTTAATTATTACTTATCTTTAGGAACTTTAATTTCCTGTTTAAGTTCTTCTATTGCATGTAAAATTTTGGCTTGATTTGCCTTATCTTTAGCTTCTTTACCAATTAGAAAACTGGCAACAACAGCTGTAATATAACCAAAAATGGCAAACCCATATATAGCTAACCCTAAGCAAAGAATGCGCCCTTCAACTGTCTTTGGCCAGAAATCCGAGCCCATGGTTGTTATCATCATAGCAGCCAACCAAAGCGCTTCACCATAATTAGCAAAGACCCCTTCAAAAGCATAAATGCCTGCTGCGCCAACCAAGGTGACTAGAATGGTTAAACTAATAATATAGAAAAAACCTTGCCGACCTAACGTAAACCCAAGAAGGCGCATGCTATAGCGCATGGAGGAGAACACCTTAAATAAATACAAGCTTCGCGTTGCCCGCATAAATGAAAACAAGCGAAATAAGCGAAAAACAGGAAAAAAATAATACAAACAAAGCCAGCCAATTTCTTTCTAAATACTTAAGCTTAGAAGGTGACAATAATAGTCTAATAATAAAATCAAAAATAAAAATAAGCCAAATCGTGAAGCTAAATGTCTCTAGAGGCTTATTTAAGCCTAAAGTCAGCTCAATAATAATTAAAATTAACCAAATTAAAGCAAGAACTATGTTTGTTATTTTGTTTTTTGGTATTGCTTTAGCTTATCAACCTGAGATTTACACGAATGGACTAATCAAATTATTTCCAAAACAAAAGCAAAATAAAGTAAGAGAGGTACTGAATGATACAACCCAAACTTTACAACTTTGGCTAGCTGGTAAAGCTTTCTCCATGCTTATTATTGGCCTGCTTACTTGGATTGGACTTTGGATTTTAGATATCCCACTTGCATTCACTCTTGCACTCTTAGCCGCCCTTCTCTCTTTTATTCCCAATATCGGCCCTATTATCGCTGCTGTTCCAGCTATACTACTTGCATTATTAAAGAGCCCAATATTTGGACTTTACGTTGTACTGTTATATTTGGCAATTCAAACGATTGAGAGTTACTTAATTACGCCCCTTATTCAACAAAAATCAATTTCCTTACCGCCTGCATTAATTGTTTTTATGCAACTTATCATGTCGTTATTGGTTGGCATCCTAAGCTTAGCCCTAGCCACACCCTTACTTGCTGTCATCAGTGTCGTCGTTAAACAAACTTACTTAAATGAAGATTAAATATAAGAGATGGGCTCTGATTTACTTATAAAATGATTACAGGGGAAGTTGGGTTCTTAAGTGCTAAAATAATAAAGAGTAGCATCTTAGTAAAAGGCCCTTAAGCCATAATGAATCTTACTTACATTAAAATAACAAAGGAATGAATGTAGTGGGCGCAAAATTATTAAACCTTTTAGCAAGATTGCATGCGAGTTACTGGTATATACCACTAATCATGGCGATTGCATCACTCTTACTTTCTATTTTTACGGTTTACCTTGATCAAACATTCGTTCCTCAGTGGCTTGTTAACCTTGGTTGGTTTCAAACAAGCAAACCTGATAGAGCAAGTGCTATCTTATCAACGATTGCTACATCAGTAATAACCGTAGCAGGTGTTGTTTTTTCGATGACCATTGTAGCTGTCTCATTTGCAGCGAGCCAGATTGGACCTCGTCTCATAGCAAATTTTATGCGAGACAGAGCAAATCAAGTCACTTTAGGAACATTCATTGCAACGTTTCTTTTTTGTTTGTTTATCCTTCTCGCTCTTTTCAATCTCAATGACAGTGGCGCCAGCGGGATAAGTACAAAGCCTTTCTTACCGCAAATCTCATTACTTGTTGCTATTATTTTGACTCTATGTAGTGTAGGCATTCTCATTTATTTTATTCACCACATTCCACAAAGCATTAACGTGTCTAACGTAGTAGGTAAGGTAGGCGAAGAGTTATTTAGACAGGTTGACTGTTTATTCCCTATTAACATTGGAAAAGATGGACCTAGTCAGGAACATGCCTTAAGTTTAAGTAAATTTAAGAGTACCGTTAGCGCAACTCAGCATGGTTACATGCGAATTATAGATGGCAACTCATTGCTAAGTATTGCGTGCAAACATGATTTTATTATTAAAATCAACGCAAGGCCTGGCGACTACATAACTGAAAATGACACTATGTTTACCATTTACTCTTCAGAAGAACTTACTAAGGACATCAAAAATAAATGCATTAAGGCTTTTATATTTGGTCACGAGCGCAATCAAGAACAAGACATTCTCTTTTTAGTCAATGAATTGGTCGAAATTATTGCTCGAGCCTTATCACCCAGTATGAATGATCCCTTTACTGCTATGACCTGTATGAATTGGCTAGAGCTTACCTTACAAAAAGTCTCAAAGGCAAAGCCACCATCTAGTTATCGCTATGATACAGATAATCAATTAAGAGTCATTGCATCACCCATCTATTTTGAGGAACTTTGTGATCTAACCTTTTGCCGAACACGCTCATATATATGCAAAGATAGGAACGCAACTATGCATATGTTAAAGATAATCCATAATGTTTGTACTCATATTTCCTGTGAAAAGCATAAGACTATTCTTATAAACCATGCAACCGCATTTAAGGATGCGGCCGTTTCTGGCCAGATTTTACCAGATGCTAAAGAGATAAAAATTCTATATCAACAGTATTTTAACTAAAAATTCCTATTGAATAGTTATTTAAAGACATTATTTCTCTTTTAAAGAGCTGCTTTTTCCTTACTGCCATTGCTTTCATTATTAGATAAGAGGTTATGTTCCTGATCAATGGCTTTATGTTGGCGAACTTGCTTTTTCATTTCAGCCACCTCACTACGAAGCTCCCCTTCAGCATGCGTTGCAATCATCCCTTCTTCTTTCGTTGTCTGTATCTCATCTTTTCGTACGGTAGATGCAGCCTCAGCCGCTTGAACTTTAATAATTGTATCTTTACCGATATTTAAATTCATACCTGGCCCAGGCATAGAAATATCTGCATCCTGGAAGGCGCGCTTTATTAAACGAATAGCTGATGATCTTACCTTCTCCCAGTTATATTTTCGGCTGTCTAACCAAAGGTAAATACGTATATTTACTAGGCCCACTGCCAAGCTATCGACCAACACTAATGGCTCAGGCTCCTTTAAGACCGCAGGATGTTGGTTTAGAGTTTTTAGCGCTATTTCTTGTGCTAGTGAGATTGTTTCATGACAGCTAATTGCTATTAAGAAACTTTCACGGCGTTTAGGATTTTTAGTGAAGTTTGTGATATTACTTTGATAGACTGTAGAATTAGGAATTTGTACTTGGTGCCCATTTTCCGTTACCAATATTGTGGCGCGAATTGTAAGCCCCTGTACATAGCCGGTAATATCTGCAACCTCAATTAGATCGTTATTATTAAAAGGTTTTTGTATACTAAGTAAAATACTTGCCAAAAGATTCTCGGTAATATTTTTAAATGCAATACCTAGCACGATACCAATAACTCCAGTACCTCCAATTAGAGTCAGCGCAATGGTTGTTAAGCCAAAAAGTTGTAAAATCAGATAAAGCCCTATTGTGAGGCATAAGAATACTACAGCACGCGCAGCCACATCGGCTAAAAGCGGATGTATACCTCGAAAATGCAAAGTTTTACGGATAAGTTTTGCAATAAAGTGAGCTGCAGCCCAGGCAATCGCTATAATCAATAGAGCAAAAATAAAGAATGGTAACGCTCGTACAAAATGGCGCCATTGTTCTCGTAAACCTGCGCCAATTTGCTGCTGAATATCCCATATTGAAGGATCAACAATTTCCATCCGATTAACGACCGCAACAACGTCCTGCGTCTTTCGGGCAAGATTCTCCGCCCATTTTCGGTGATCAGTTGTCGTAGCGCCTCCCTCAAGAAAGACAACGCCATCAGTCACACTAACTTTTGGTCGTATATACCAGTTAGTTGCTTCAAGTATCGCTTCAAGCCGCTTTTTGATGTCATTATCACGCGCAATAGGCTTTACATCCACTTTGGTAATTTCTTCTGCAGGTTTTGCAACGATATCCTGCGCTGAATTGGGTAACGAATTTTCTTGGCCAAAAGAAGATGCCGTAAAAAGAAAGAACAAAAAAAATAAGGGAGCTGAATGATAAATAAATTTTTGCTTGTTCAACGTTATTCCTTTAACTTAGATTAAATTAGAATAAAAGATAAGATAGCAATAGAACAGCAGCACTACTTAGAATAATACCTAACGCCATTTTAATCTAGCTTAGGCTTGTCTGTGGAGTCTAACAACTTTTATAAAAGGATATCTATGTGGTTAGCGAATTGGAGTGTTTTCTACAAAACAATTTTAGCAGCACTTATTAATTTTACCGCGCTAGTTTTTTTTGTTCGTTTAGCTGGTAAACGAGTTTTATCTAAATTAAACATTTATGATTTCATAATAACTGTGTCACTTGGCTCGGCATTAGCGTCTTCAATTTTGTCGAACACAGTCAGTATTACGCAAGGTATTTTAGCTTTGTTTTGCTTAGTACTTTTACAAAGCTTAATCTCTTATATCACCACACGGTTTAAAAAAATACGTACTTGGGTTAAATCTGATCCCACGCTATTATTCTTTGATGGTGAATTTATTAAGGAAGCCATGCAGTCTGTCAGGATTAGTGAAGAAGATATTTTAGGCGAAATCAGGGTATTTGGTATAAGTGATTTAGAAGAAGTCAAAGCAGTAATTTTAGAAACAAATGGGAGATTAAGTGTTTTACCGGTAAAATCTAATCAATCGCTTACAGCACTTTATAAAGCTAAAATTAATTACTTAGAACCATTTAGAAAATAACTTAAGCTAACGAAGGCCTTGCATTTCTTAAAACAATAAAACCCATACTTCCTGCCATTAGAGAGCCAAGCACCACGCCAATTTTTACCATAGGCATTAGATGCAGATTATTATCTTGGAAAGCTAAGGAGCCAATAAATAAACTCATCGTAAAGCCTACCCCACAAATTAGCGCAATCCCATAGACTTGCTTAAGGTTAATATTATCTTTTTTAAGAAGCTTTTTAAATTTAACAAAATAACCCAACGATAAGAAAATACCAACTTGCTTGCCAACAAATAAACCCAAGGCTATTCCTAAAACAATAGGATGCATAAACATAGCCCTATCAAGTCCAATAAAACTCACACCTGCATTAGCGAAAGCAAAGAGAGGCAGAATTAAAAAAACAATCCAAGGATGCAGACTATTTTCAAGACGAGTAAGCATCGATCTTTTGCCCTCATCTGGAATTGTCATAGCAATCACTATGCCTGCTAATGTTGCATGAACCCCTGATTTTAAAACCGCAATCCATAGCGCAACCCCAACGACCATAAATAACGATATACGACGGTATTTAAAATAATTTAAGCCCATTAAAATTAAAGTAAATAACAATGCGAAGGACAGCGAAACCAAAGATAATTTGTTCGTATAAAAAATAGCAATAATAACAATAGCTGCAATATCATCAAAAATAGCGATGGCTGTCAGTAGAATCTTTAATGAAAGCGGTACACGAGAACCTAATAAAGAAACAATTCCTAAAGTAAAAGCAATATCAGTGGCCGTAGGTATTGCCCAGCCATGTAAGAAAATCGAGTTATGCGCATTAAAGTAGGCAAAAATAGCAGCAGGCAGTAATAATCCACTTAACGCCGTGATAACAGGGACAACGAGATTACGTTTATCGCTTAATACGCCTCGCTTAATTTCTCGTTTAATCTCAAGACCAATTAACAAAAAATAAATAGCCATTAAGCCATCATTAATCCACAATAACAAAGGCTTTCTAATAGAAAATGTTCCTATACTTACCGCGCCATTTACTTGTAATATATGCTCATAGATAGATCGAAATGGTGAGTTAGCGATTAAAATTGCTATGACCGCAGCGATAAAAAGTAAAATTCCGCCCAATGTTTCTAGATTATAAAATGATTTTGAGTTGGTCATAAGCTTATTCATTAAAAATAAAAATTAGTGTACTAGCTCATTAATCGAGTTAATAGCAATTTCATACTAAAGCATTTAAATTGAAGGTAAGCAAGCATAAGCACAGTTAGGAGGTTTAAGCAATATGAAAGTAATTTAGGATTTAACATAATCTATAATATTGTGAGATAAATATTTTAGCTTTTGATTGTAAAGTTATGCTCCTATTAGGAGGATTAAAAGTATATAAATCTCTTTTGCTAATAGGCAATAATCTAAAATAGTATAAAGTTTAAAAAAATTTATTAATGGTTACAACAAAGCAACTATAGTGTTTTCATACTCTATTATTTCAACATTTTAACAGAGTATTAGTTGCCTCTTACTTTAAAGTTCAAGGAGTGAACGATGGATACTGAGCCAAAAAAAAGATCAATTAAACAATATTGGCCTTTGCTCTTATTAATATTAGTTTCTATGCTATCTGCATTTGCTATTAACGCCCATATTAATGGCGACATGAGAGTCTGGATACATTATTTTATGGGTAATTTCTTTGTACTTTTCAGTACCGTTAAACTATTTCACCCTGTAAAGTTTGTTCAAGGCTTCACAATGTATGATATTTTAGCTAAGCGTATTCGCTTATATGCCTATGTCTATCCTTTTCTCGAGTTATTATTAGGCCTTTTATACTTGTCTTTCTTCATTCCTGTGCTGACTTACCTACTTACCGTGGTCTTATTAACTCTTAGCAGCATCGGGGCAATTAATGCATTAAAAACCGGACTAGACATTAATTCCCCATATATGGGTTCAAATTTAGATGTTCCTTTATCAACAGTTACTTTAATTGAAAGTATCGGAATGGCTTTTATGGCTTTAATTTTATTATTAACAACTGCTTTCCAATGGCTTGCAAGGTGGTTTTAAATTAAATGTAATTTGAAAGCATAAACACTAATCTCCTGAGGTTTATGCGCCATAAAAGAGCAAATTTACAACGATATAATCTTTCTAAGCAAATCAGATAGTTAATTATATTAGTGACATCATGGTTAGGGCTTGTTACAGCTAGTAGTCTCGCGTAACTATAAATGATTCGCAAGTCTGATAAAGGGGTCTAAAATAGTACCATTTACAATGGAAGTAAATTATGAACATTGCAAGTTTTTGGCAGTCACTTAAAGAATTATTTAAATTTTGGCGTACAGATAGGGTTTCCAGTTTATCCGCAGCATTGGCCTTTTATACTATTTTTTCACTCGCACCAATCTTGCTTATCTGTATTATTCTCATCAGTTTCTTTCTAGGAGAAGCTGCCGCACAAGGCCGTATTTTAGATCATATTTCCGGCTTGGCAGGAGAAAAAGCTGCTTTGCAAATTCAAACTATGATAGAAAATAGCCAACGAACTGGTACTAGTAAGATGCCTCAGATCATTGGAATTGCCTTCTTAATCTTTGGTACCACTAGGGTTTTTGCTGAACTTCAAAATGGACTAAATAGAATTTGGGGAGTAATGCCTAAACCTGGTCGAGGATGGTTTAATATTATTAAAGATCGTTTCCTATCTTTTAGCATGGTCCTAGGGGTTGCCCTTCTCCTGTTAGTCTCTATGACATTAAGTGTTGCCCTTGCCGCAATGAGTAATTTTCTCATCCAAATATTTGGTGGCAGTATATACCTTTTTATGATCTTAGACTATATCATTTCTTTTCTTATTATTACCTTACTTTTTACCATGCTGTTTAAGGTGTTACCAGACGTTATTCTTGACTGGAAGGACGTAGGGATGGGTGCTTTTATTACAGCTATTTTATTTACTTTAGGAAAATTTATTGTTAGCTACTATATTAACAACAGTGGCCGAGCTTCAATATTTGGCGCCGCCAGTTCTGTGATTATTATCTTAATCTGGTTTTATTTCACCTCACAGATCTTATTTATAGGCGTTGAAATAAATAAATTACTGGTATTGAAAAAAGGCAAAACCATCAAGCCCAAGGAGTCTGCTATTTTAGTGGATAGTAAAAGGACCAATATAGAGAACATAAGCTCAGCACCTTAAACAATGACTGAGCTGCCTATCAAAAGAGTATAGGAATTTCAAAACACCTAGATAATAAGCTGGTCCCATTCACCATAGGAATTATAAATTTTTCCTCGAGGGAAACTTAAGAGAATCAAGAGCCCTCCGCACAGTAGGCTAGATAGAGTTTGCAAAAGATTGGCTTCGTATATAAAGGGAGTAAACAACAAACAAAGGCCAAAAAAAAGATTAATCCATCGTAAGGAGCGCGCGGTTTCTGCAAAAGCAATTACACTTACAGTAATCACTAAAGAGCCTATAATATGATCGGCATTTGCCATACTTCCTGTAGAATCTAACGTTAATCGTGTAAACATGAGCCAAAAACCTACTAGCAGACAAAGCAGTAAACTCCAAGGGAAACTAACCCCTCCACTTACTATATCTTTAATAACTTTTAAGGGTGGGCGTTCAAAATTAGTTTCATCCTGACTTTTTTCACTTTCAGAATCTACATCACCTACAAACAAAATGCGTAAAATAGGTCGACCAGCTTTCCAGCGACGCCAGAGAAAAACGCTAGTTGCGATCAATTCATCAAGAGAATAAGGAACTTGTATCAACATAGCGCTAGCGGCAATTAAACATAAGGTGCACCATGTACCCAACAATATGGGTTGAATGATAATAAAAGTAATAGATACAACACCTAAGGGAACAATTAAAATGCCAAAGAGCAAGACTAACCAAGGCATGGTTCGCCAACGATTTGCTCCACCAATAATTCCTGTGAGAATCTCAAGGATATAGACAAAGGCACCTAAGCCAGCATCAGGGACAGGCCAGGCTTCTGAGAGATAAGAGGTAATAATTTCTTCTGTTCCATTTTTTGGATTATTGGCATAGCCCATAAAAAAAGGTTCCCAAACGCCATCAATATGTCCTAATTGATAGGCTGCCATATATCGAGAGATAAGTAGTCCAAAAAATGCGAGAATAATAATTAGCATGCGTTGTGACCAATTAGAAGGTGAAAAATCCCAGCCATCAGGAATTTGAGATCCTTCCATAGCAGCATTAGGCGCGACACCAATGTCAGGACGTACTAAAACGGAAAAACCAATAATAAGCGATCCTACCAGTGTTCCATTCAAATAGGCAGCCGCTGTCGGTGCCCAAAAAGCTAAGGGAGCAAAGATAACCCAAAGTCCAACAAGGGCACAAATCCATCTTGCTCTGGCAAATCGCCAAGATAAACATATAAAGGCTAAAACAATAAGTAACCCCCCGCTTATCCAATCGCTTAGCCTCATTAGATAAGACTCATAGCCTAAAGTGAACGGGGAGCTAAGGAGCCAAAATCCCAAAGCAATATTTAAAAAATGAGCCCAAAGAAAATTTTGATGGGTTTGACGAAATTCCTTTTCATAAGCTTTGCGTATTTTTTCAGGATCTTGGTTTTGAATAGTTTGCATCCAATCTGGAACTGGAATTTTATTTTTTTCATACCAATTTTCAGGGTCGTTTTTTAAATTTTGAATAATGTTAGGTAAAACTTTTTTTATTTGATGTTTTGGCTGCCAATCGAGCTTTTCCTTAGCTCTTGCGATATCCAAATCATAGTGATCCGAAGATAAATCAATCATAAAAGGTTTTATAAAAGGTTTTTGGCCTTGATCGAAGTCATCTGGGATAAGGAATTCTGTTTTTTCTTCCAACCATGCGCCAGCTTTAGCAATAGGCTTAGGCACATTTATTAACTCAGATTTCTCATTATGCATCAGATCAGTAATGTAGTGTTGCAATTCTTTATAACTAACCGCGACGGGTTCACCTGCAAGAATGACCTCTTTTTCAGGTAAATCATAACGATGCTCGATGGATTTTCTAATTAAACTCACTAAATCCTCTTCATGAATAAAAGACTGTCCGGCCTCTATATTTCCTGCATATAGATAACTTTTGAAAGAACGCTCATAAATGCGCTTTATTTGATGAGCAAGCGTGGGCACACAACTACTATCGTTATACAATCCAGCAAGTCTTAAAATCAGGTAAGGAACATGGCCGTGATTTTTTTCAATCACTTGTTCGGCTTTGAGTTTTGATTCAGGATAAACCCACTTAGGGCCAAGAGGTGTAACTTCACTAACTTTCTCACCTGGTTTACAAGGCTCATGAACAAGCATTGTACTGGTATAAATAAATCGCTCAACTTCAAAATCTTGTAACTTTTGGAGCAATCTTCTCGTTCCCTTAACATTGACTTTTTCATATAAAGTTGAATCCTCGCCCGTAAAATCAAAATACGCAGCAAGGTGGATGACGGCAGCAATTTTTGTCCCATAACGTTGTTTAAATGTTTGAAAGGCTTGATTGATAGATGATTCTGATGCTAAATCGATGACAATATCAGCAGACTCCTTTTCTCGATCAAATCCGATAACGTAATAGTCTTTTTTCAAAGCGGTTGTTAATATAGTGCCTATATTTCCTGAGGATCCGGTTATAAGGACAATAGGTTTGTTATTCTCATGTACCATCTGAATTCCTTTTCTATGTGTACAGTTATCGCACTTTTATTTCTCGCTTATCATTTGTAGGTGTTGCGAAGATGGATAATTTTTTGCTAATTTCCAAGCATATTTAGAATATATTTATTGCCTGTATTTGTTTAAATACCTGCATTAAAGCCTAGAACAGTTTCATTAATTTAGCTAGGAACCTTAAAACTCTTCCAACTTGATAATTAAATTGTATTATCCCTATTAACTAACCAACAGCAGCGCTTACTCCAAAGAACTCATTATCACAAATCAATCAAAAGGCGAATTGCTAACCTTAAGGAGTTATCTCAAGCAGCAAGAATACTAAAACAATATAACTTATATAAATCACCCTACTTTAAGTCACTTGCAGGGTTTGCAGTAAGCAGTAATTCCTTTACAATTGTTCCGATAACCATTTAACAACGTATTTAATAGGTAGAGCGTTCTCTAAATATTACTCTAGTGCCAAAAGCAAGGGCTTCAAGGAACAGCGTGTAAATGAGCACTCTACAAGCGTTTGCGATGCAAGCAATATAGTAAAAATACAGATTATGTAAGAGCTGTAATAAAGCTGTTAATAAGAACAAATACTTTATGCATTTACTTATAAACGGTTAATCAATTTTAACCAACAAAGTATAGTTTTTAACTATAGAAAATGGTTGTCTAAAAGGATTTTTATGCTTTGGATGCTGTTACTACATATATCAACGCTACTTGGTTGGTGTGGTTCTCTTCTTTACCTGCCAGGACTTATAGCTACTGCTTCTATTCAACAAGGTGAAGTTCATAGCGCTTACATCCATGTTCCACGCAAAATTTTTACCCATATCCTTACTCCAACAGCACTTATAGCAGTCATATCAGGAACTATTATATTTTTAAAAATGAAACTAATCGCAGCATGGCTTATCATGAAGCTTACATTAGTTAGTGGGTTAGTTATCTGCCATGTCCTTAATGGTTGGTTAATCCTCCGACTTGAAAAAATGCCGGAGAAGCCTAGGCTACTACCTTGTCTCATAGTAGGTTTAATTTCTGCAATACTAATTATTGCCATCCTCTGGCTTGTTTTGGCCAAGCCTTATGTTTAGAAACTGCTTAGAAATGTGGCATCGGATGTTACGTATTGGTCGGCAAATCCACGCCCACGCCATACTCATAAACCAGCCGACCGCCCAAATAGCTAGTCAAAGAAATCATTCCGGCAGTCAAAAGCGTCAGATAGAGTCCCCAAGGCATCAAATCAGTCAGGTGTTTAAAGCGAAACAGCCAGTTAAGCGAAGCCAAAGACAGCATCATCACTGCAAGAATAGCGTGGCACCAAGCAGTAATCATTCTTCGAATGCGTGCTACAACTATCAAATCAACCAAGCCAGCCAAGCCCGAAATAGCACCGCCCAAAGCACCTATTCCAGCAAGCCAAATACCTGCCCTTGCCCAGAAAAAATCATGGGTGTAAATATAGGCACTATCCGTACCAAGTATTCCAATCAGAGCTGCAACAGGAAAATGAATCAACATTGGATGAATTGGATGACCAGCAATGGCCATACGGCTAATAATAGGTCCTGGCATCAGCAAAATATCCTTTTTTTATTCCTTCTATTTATTACTAGATTAACTAAAATCATGCCACTATTCATTCTTTTTTTATTTACAGTAATAGGCTGTAGTGGGCCGCAATCAACGCTGGATCCCGCCGGACCTGCTGCAAGAGAGATTTCTTACCTTTGGTGGGGGATGTTTATCTACTCTAGCATTATTGTAGTAGGGATTGTCGCTCTATGGCTCTACGCGATGCGCCCTAAGTTACAAGAAAATCAGTCTAATCGATCGCATCGAGCCCTAATTATTAGCGGCGGTATTTTACTCCCCTCTGTCAGCATTATACTTTTACTTATCTTTGGTATCCCTGTAGGCCATCGGGCACAACCTCTGCCAGTACATGGCGAGCAACCATTAAAAATTGAGGTGATAGGCCATCAGTGGTGGTGGGAAATTCATTATCCTAATGAAAGGATAAAGCTTATCAATGAATTACACCTACCTGTAGGCCGTGCTATTGATATCTATGCCACAAGTCAAGATGTGATTCATTCATTCTGGATCCCGCGACTTAGTGGAAAAATCGATATGATCCCTGGTTATACTAACATTATGCGCCTTCAAGTAACAAAAGCTGGTTTTTTTCGTGCTCAGTGTGCTGAATTTTGCGGAAAATTTCACGCGCAAATGCTACTTAAAGTTTATGCTCATAACAGCCAAGACTTTGTATCCTGGGCAAGTAGTAAGCAAACAGCTCTTATCCAAGTAACACCTCAAGCAAAACAGGGAAGATGAATTCTAATGAATGAAACAACTATTAATAACTCAACCTCTATTCATGATGAATTTAATAAAGTTTGGGGTAACCCTCGCGGCTGGTACGCATTGACCATCGTAAATCATACAACAATTGGTATTCGTTTTATGGTTACAGGTGGACTATTTTTTCTATTTGGCGGTTTACTGGCCATGATATTAAGAGCTCAGCTTGCTCTTCCTCAGCAATCGCTTGTAACCCCAGAGATTTACAATCAACTTTTTACCATGCATGGAACAGTAATGATGTTTCTCTTTGCTGTGCCCATGATGGAAGGTATGGCACTTTACTTAGTACCTAAAATGTTAGGTGCACGCGATCTAGTCTTTCCAAGGCTAAGTGCATTTGGATACTTTTGTTATTTGTTTGGCGGTATTATTTTAGCCTTCAGCCTGATCCTTGGTGTAGCTCCTAACACAGGTTGGTTTATGTATACACCACTAACCAATGCAGTTTACTCTCCTGGACCAAATGCAGACTTCTGGTTAATCGGGATTACCTTTGTAGAAATTTCTGCTGTTAGCGCAGGTGTTGAATTATTTGTATCTATTATCCGATCGCGTACAGCGCAGATGGGGTTACATCAAATGCCTCTATATTGCTGGTACATTTTGGTTATGGCATTAATGATTGTATTTGGCTTTCCACCACTGATTCTAGGCAGTATTTTACTTGAACTTGAAAGAGCAGCTGGCATGCCCTTTTTTGACCCCACAAGGGGAGGCGATCCCATTCTTTGGCAACACTTATTTTGGCTCTTTGGCCACCCGGAAGTTTATATTATTTTTCTACCAGCGGCGGGGATCATTTCTACTCTAATTCCTGTTTTTGCCCAAAGAGCTATCATTGGTTATCGATGGATTGTCCTATCCACTATTGTGACAGGCTTTATTAGTTTCGGCTTATGGGTGCACCATATGTTCACAGTAGGTATTCCTCAATTGGCCCAAGCATTTTTTTCAATAGCTAGTATGCTAGTGGCAATCCCTACAGGCATCCAATTATTTTCTTGGATAGCAACACTGTTAGCTGGCCGGCCTATTTATCGCCTACCTATGCTTTGGGTCGTTGGATTCTTAATTATCTTTGTCATTGGCGGATTAACCGGTGTGATGTTAGCGTTAGTACCTTTTGATTGGCAGGTGCATGATACACATTTTGTCGTTGCTCACCTCCATTATGTGATTGTTGGTGGTGTATTTTTCCCGTTAATTGCTGGCCTTTATTACTGGCTGCCACATTTTTCTGGTCGTATGCCATCAGATAAACTTGGCACTTGGGGTTTTTGGTTAACGTTCATCGGTTTTAATGTAACATTCCTGATTATGCACTGGACTGGCCTTTTAGGAATGCCTCGTCGAATCTACACCTATGATTCAGGATTAGGCTGGGATATGCCTAATCTCATTTCCTCCATTGGATCATTTATCATGGCTGCTGGCATCGCAACTATTTTGCTTGATTTCTTTTTACATTTTTACATTGGCCAACCAGCAAAAACAAATCCCTGGAATGCTGATACCCTAGAATGGGCTACAGCAACACCGCCTAACCCTTATAATTTTATAAGCTTACCAGACTGTTCAACACGTCATCCACTTTGGGATGCTCCAACCCTTCCTAAAACAATTGCCGAAGGAAAGCATGCTCTGGCTGTTGCAAGTCATGGTAGACGAGAAACTTGGGGAACTGATCCTATCACTGGAAAAGTCAGTGAAATTATTCACCTGCCTGGTAATTCTTGGCTACCCTTTTTTACAGCTTTGGCCATCGGGGCTGCCTGCATTGCTCTTATATCACGTAACTACAATTTAGCTTTATTTAATTCACTGGTTTGTTTCTTACTTTTATTCCGCTGGGCTTGGGAAAATGGCACTCACCCAAAAGCCGCCCCTGATGCAAAAACGCTACCTAATGATCCACCACTACACTCACGTACCTTAAATGGGCCTGGCCTCTGGGGTATGAATACGAGTTTGCTTGCAAACGGCGCCTTATACATGTCATTGCTATTTGGCTGGCTGTATTTATGGACGGCAGCACCTCAATGGAAAATACCTGAGCAAGTACATTTAGAAAAGAGTGCGTTCTTTATTAGTGGATTATTTCTAACGGTAGCATCGATAGGATTTACCTATTTAATTCGTCAAATTCGTCGTTTCGAAATTGCTCATCTCCAAATTAAATTATGGGGATTAAGTTTTATCGGCTTTATTCAAACTGCTATTTTAGTCTGGGTACTAATTAGTGCGAAACTCTACCCCACCCAAACAGCCCATGATGCCGTCATTACAGTAATGATTATTTATCAACTAATCCATAGCTGTTTAGCTACTCTCATTACGATACAACTTGCTGCTCGCGTAGCTTATGGCTATATCAATAAAAAAGCACTTTATGAACTCGTTGTAGTTGAAGGATGGTGGTTATATACCTTAATTACATTCTGGATTACCTACATTGCCATCGTCTTATTACCCCTAGCTTTGGAGAGAAGTTAATGTCATGGCATAAACATCCTTTATCACTTATTATTGGGCTAGTTATCTGGAGTATCTGGTTTATCTTTATCTACAGTGCATTATCAGTTGCCTGTGCAATTGTGCCTCCTGCAATAGTAGATTCCTTTACTTGGATCAATAGTATTTTACTAGTTAGTACGTTAATAACAACTATATTACAACTCTATTTAGCTTTAGGTTATTGGCAAAAGCTCCGGTTATCAGAATTAAAGGATAACCCAAACTCCTTTATTCTCTGGGTCGCTGTGGGCGGCTTCCTAGCTGCAGCATTTGCAACATTAAGTATAGGATTAATGGTATTATTTTTTCGACCATGTTTATAGGAATAAGACATGATTATTCGAAGCCTGCTATTTATTATTATAGGATTAATACCGAATTATGCTCTCGCTCATAACCCTTTTGCTGAACTTAGTAAGGAGCAATTACCAACGCTGTTAAGTGCTTTATGTTTAGCTTTGTTATGGTTCACTTATTCTATTGGTGCATTGCGAATATGGCCAGGATGGCAGCGATTTCTTTTTTTTCAAGGAGCGATATTAATCACCATTTTCACTATCTTTGGCGGGTTAGACGAGCTAGCTGAGACAAATACAGCCGCTCACATGGCACAGCATATGTTAATGATGGTTGTTATTGCGCCCATCTATGCTTTTGCACAACCTCTACCACAATTGGTCGCTGCCACTAGTCGCATCATCCTACTTGGGTTGTCGCCAATCCTTAAAATTGTACGCTATCCAATTTGGACAGCTGCATTACATGGTTTAGTGATTTGGTTCTGGCATGCTCCTAAACCCTACTTACTTGCTCTTAATAATCCCTGGTGGCATATTATTGAGCACCTTTGTTTCTTAATAACTGCTGGCTTATTCTGGTGGTCTATATTATATACTAGCCAACAGACTACACCTCGTGCGCTTTTGGCTTTATTATTTACACTCATGCATACAGGATTTCTTGGTGCTCTTCTAACATTCGCCCAAAATTCAATATATGGTCCTATACGTTCGCTACAAAGCCAGCAACTTGCAGGACTTATAATGTGGGTAATAGGAGGAATACCTTATCTTGTGGCGACAATCTGGTGCGGTGAACGCTGGTTCAAAAGAACATTGAAAACTAAACTATAGGTAATAAAAATTGGCTTATGGTAATAATATTCATGTCATACATGCAGGTTGCGCATAGCTCTGGCTGCTTAGTAAAATTAATTAAACTCCCTCATTTCTGAGTAAAATTTATTAGATATGTTTGATAAAAATACTGGCTATTTTATGTTAAAGAGACTGTCGTGCACATTTATCCAAATACTAAAAACCTAACAAATACAGGCTGTTGAGAAATAAAAAATTTTATTAAAGCTCGGTAATGCTAAAAAAGGAGAGAATAGTGATTTACCTAGCCAGCGAACTTTAAATGCAAATACCTTGGCATGCTTAGACGTGTCAAAATTATCGCTGAGAGTTTGTAAGCAATAAAGTAATGGGTCACTCTTTTTAGAGTTAAAATCATACAAATTAAAATTAAATACAAGCTTTTTTTTAAAAATAAGCTTTTCTTGAGAAGCTTTTCTGTATACTAGGTAAGAAATTATCTCTCTAAAAATTAATGAATAACCTTAATAAAAATGTATTAGAATCAATGAATCAATTTCCATCCTTTTCATTAACCTCAACTGACGATGAGCTTGACTTTAAAAGCGCAGGTGCGCTTACATTAGGTGTAGAAATTGAATTACAGTTAATTGATCAAGAAAATTATAATCTCAACCCTTGTGCCGAAGCAGTATTAAATACTTCTACTCATCTCCCAAAAATAAAACCAGAGTTCTTTCTAAGTACTTTAGAAACTAATAGTGATAAATGTAAACTTGTGCAAGAAGCAGAATCAGACTTACGTAACACGTTAAGTGAACTGAATTTTATTGCTCAACAATTTGGTATTGCGCTTTCAACAACAGGGACGCATCCTTTTTCTAAATAAGAAGACTGAATCATCTCCCCTAGTACGCGTTATCAGGACTTAATCAATCGTGCCCAATGGGTTACGCAGCGTAAGTGTGTGTATGGATTACATCTTCATCTAGGAATGACAAGTGGTGAAGAATGCATTCGCTTTAATAACTTTTTTATGTATTTTTTACCTCATTTCTTAGCGCTATCTGCAAGCTCCCCCTCCTGGCAAAGCATAGATACAGGCCTTTCCTCTTGTCGCCCTACAACCTATGAAGCACTACCAACCGCCGGGCATCCCTATCATGTAAAAAATTGGCAAGAATTTGAGAATATGTGTAGAGCATTAAAAGCCTGTGGCTCTATTAAATCGCTTCATGACCTTTGGTGGGATTTACGTCCTAGTCCTAATTTAGGCACGTTAGAAATACGTGATTGTGATGGTGTAGCAACTCTTGCTGAAGCATTAGCCATTATTGCTTTTACTCAAACACTTGCCTATTGGTTTACCGATAATGGTAGCTGGCTTGAATCTGTCGCCTACCCTCCGTACTGGCTTTCTCGTGAGAATAAATGGTGCGCTATTCGGCATGGCTTAGATGCTCAATTAATTATGAACACAGAGGGGAAATCAAAGCCTCTTCGGGAAGATATTTTAGAATGGTTAGATAAGTTAGCATCCTATATTAAACAATTAAATTATGAAAGCTATTTTCTAACGTTAGAATCTATTATGAATAAAGGTACCAGTTCAGAGCGTCAACGAAAGATATTAAATAAGACAGGGTGCTTGAAAGAGGTCGTTAAACATAACATTAAGGAATTTTTATTCCAACGACCTCTCTATGAATAATGTATTCGTTAAAGCTTTAAGCTAGTTTTTTAGAAAGAAAAGTTAAAGTTAGGTTTTCCTTTTAAACCATTAGAGGCTATAGTTTCTATATACGCTAAATAATTAGTCATGTACTTTTACTAGCTTTATTTAAGCTTATCAACCAATTCAATCATTGATGTCCACCGTTATTTAATAGGTGTATTTTATCGTAGAATGCAACTATTCAATTTGTTCGCTAATTAAGATGGAGCACTATGTGCGGGATTGCTGGAGAGTATCACTTTTCTGATGAACAGGTTTCATTACCTCACTTAGAAAAAGTCATTTTAAAACAATTGAATCGCGGCCCTGATGCTGGCGACATCTATCACCTAGATAAATTGGCATTTGGCCATAGGCGCTTAAAAATTTTTGATCTTTCAAGCCTAGCTGCACAACCGATGGTTGATACAAATTTAGGACTAGCCTTAGTCTTTAATGGCGCTATTTATAATTTTCTAGAGTTACGGCGAGAACTTGAGTTAAAAGGCTATACGTTTAAGTCAACAAGCGATACCGAGGTTATTATAAAGGCCTATCATGCTTGGGGTAAGCAAAGTATTTCGCGACTTAAGGGCATGTTTGCCTTTGCTTTATGGGAAATAGAGACAGGAAAATTAATCCTTGTTCGTGATCGTTTAGGTATCAAACCACTTTACTATAATACCAATTACGCACAAGGTTTCAAATTTGCCTCCACCCTTCCAGCCCTCCTTGAATTTAGTCATATTGATACATCAATTGATAAAATGGCGCTCCATTATTACCTCACCTTTCATGCTATTCCTGACCCTTTTACTATTCTTTCTGGTGTTCGAAAATTAAACCCTGGCACGATTATGACGGTGCATGCTGATGGTAAAGTAGAAGAAGAGAGATACTGGCAACTTAAAATAAATGAAGATAATACAAATACCATTCGCTCTGAGGAAGAATGGCTTTTTGCTATTGAAGCGGCCTTATCACAAGCGACAAAGGGCCAGTTAGCTGCAGATGTACCTGTAGGAGTATTATTATCAGGCGGCCTAGATTCATCACTGCTCGTAGCAATGGCTACAAAAGAGCGCAACGAGCAATTACATACTTTTTCAATAGGCTTTGAAAGCAGCTTAAATGAGCAAGGGGATGAATTCTTTTATTCTGATTTAATTGCCTCTCACTTTAAAACCAATCATGAACAATTATTTATATCCAATAAGCAACTGGCTTATTCTTTACAAGATTGTATTTTGGCCATGTCTGAACCCATGCTAAGCCACGATAATATTGGCTTTTACCTTCTTTCAAAAGAAGTTGCTAAACAGGTCAAAGTCGTTCTTTCAGGTCAAGGTGCAGACGAGATTTTTGCAGGCTATCATTGGTTTCAAACGCTTAAAGATAAGCAAGCCACGCCACTGCAATCAGCACAAATGATTTTTGACCTGGTTGCAGATCGCGCTTATCAAGAATACCAACAGCTTGTTACACCGGACTTTCAAACGACGCCAGATGCTATGTTATTTCTTGAAGAACTATGCTGGCAGAATGGCTCTCGTTACCCGATAGATAATTTACTTGTTTATGAAAGTACATTTGCGCTAGCCAATGGGCCACTTTGTCGTGTTGATAACATGACGATGGCAGCAAGCCTTGAAGCGAGAGTCCCCTTTTTAGATGAGGCTGTAGTTGAACTTGCAATGTCTTTACCACTTCGCTACAAGTTACCTCAAGATGGTAAATATATTTTAAAGAAAATTGGACAGAAAATTCTGCCAAAGAAAGTGGTTAATCGACCTAAAGGTTATTTTCCGGTTCCAGCCTTAAAGTACCTAAAAGGCAGTACCCTTGAACTGATGCAAGACGTTCTATCAATAAATCATGTTAAGCAACGTGGACTTTTCAATTGGAAAGCCATTGAAGAATTATTTCAGCGTCCCGAAAAGCATATCACTCCGCTAGGGGTTTCAAAAGTATGGCAAATTGGATTACTTGAATACTGGCTGCAGCTAAATAAATTGTAATGCTTACTTTTATACTAATTATCCTTCTTAACTTGCCTTAACAATTTCTGGCTATTAATTATATTTTGGTTTTTTAATAATCGATGCTAAAGTTAATTTCAACATTCTTAATTTAAGTAATAAACATGGCTGATAAAATACAAGGAAAAGTAAAGTGGTTCAATGAAAGCAAAGGGTTTGGATTTATTGAAAGCAGCGGCAAAGATTATTTCGTCCATTTTAGCGGCATTCAAATCATGGGCTTTAAAACATTAACTGAAGGAAGTCGTGTAAAATTTATAGCTAGCCAAGGAAAAAAAGGATTACAAGCTGAAGCAGTTGAAGTTATTTAACAATTTGATAACAAATAAAAGGCTTATTTTTCCCAGACGAATATCTTGATTTAGTATTTGTCTATCTACAATAATTACAACAAATACAATCTATATAAAAATGCTAGGAATTAATAAGTTACGGCCGCACTATTAAGCTAACAAATAAGCAGCAAAGACAGTGGTTAGTTAAAGTTATGAAACAAATACCCTTTGGCCGCTCTTTAATCCCGTATGGAAAATCTTATAAAAGCCACTTATCCCACTATCATGAAGTCATTGCCAAAATGGATTTAAGTAAATGCCATGGACTTCGATATGCTTATGCCCAAAGAAGATACCTTGAAATAACCAAACATTATGACAAAAATGGCCATGGATTACTTTGTCCTATTCAGGGAGGGAAACACTATAGAGAGCTGAGCTTCCTTGAAAAAGATTGGGACAGACTTGCAAGAGAACGCATTAGTCAGGAGCTTGAGCATTCAAGATTGAGTATTACTAAAATTTATTGTGGTTAGTAGAATACTATGTACAGTAGAACTAAATTTTCTTTATTTTACAAAACCTATTGTTAAATTACTACGCATAATATTTAAATTAATAAAGGCTCTCTTATAGTGACTTATAATAATCGCAGCCATTGTGCCAATTAACCTAAGTCATAAAGAACCACATAGTAGTCTAGAATTAATAAAAGATATTTTCCACTATTATCAGTTTAATCATATAGGAGAAATATTATGAGAAAAATGGAATTTCCCAACAAAATAAGCGCCTGTCTCTGGGCGCTACGTTTTGAAGTACTAGGTGTGATCTTATTGGTTATCGCAACCGGTTTAACAATCTCTTCTCGCAATGGTCTTGGAATAGTTGCTTTATTTGCCGCAGGTGTTGTTTTGTGCCTTTTTAATAAATTTTGTGATTACGCCTGCTTATCCAAGCATTCATCCTGTCCTATTTGTGATAGACTCCATGATAACTCTGAAGAGTCGATTCAAACGCAAGAAAATGAAGCAAAACAAGCTATGGATAATGAGGGTGGAAATCAAAATAATAGAATTAGATAAACTTGTCATAGAAAAAGGAATTCTGTAAATTAATTCAATGTATTAGGAATTTTATGCACTTCACGCGCAATATCTCTTATTGACTCTGAAAGCCGTAAAAAATTAAATTTTCTTCAAGCATTAGGCCTAGACTTATTGCATCATAAATGAAAAGGATGATTGAGTGCCATTAAATCCACAATTACCTAAGGAGTCTATACATCGGTTATCTAAACCCTTAGATCGATTTATTCGTATTGAAACAAGCACAGCTAGTTTATTATTACTATCGGCTTTTATATCAATAATATTGGCAAACTCGCCTTGGTCAAAATTTTTTTTATCTATTTGGGATATCTCCTTAGGCTTTCACGTGGGAAATATTGAATTTTCTCGTTCAATTCATAGATGGATAAATGATGGATTAATGACTTTATTTTTCTTTTTTGTGTCTTTAGAGTTAAAGCGAGAATTGGTCTTTGGCGAGTTGCGTGAGCCTAAAATAGCGGCTCTTCCTATTATTGCGGCCTTGGGTGGGATGATTGTACCTGCTTTATTTTACCTCTTACTTCAAGCAGGCGAGTCTGGGCAGAATGGGTGGGGTATTGTTATGGCAACAGATACTGCCTTTGTGATTGGCTGCTTAGCTTTATTTGGTAAACATATTCCTTCAAACCTTCGAATTTTCATGTTGTCACTGGCCATTATTGATGACATTGGCGCAATTTTAATTGTTGCTATTGGTTATAGCGATGGGATTACTTGGCCGGCTCTTGCTACATCATTAATAGGGTTTATCCTCGTATACATAATGAGAAAACTGGGGATTCGCAGTATAATTATATTTTTTTTTATTGGAGCTCTAATATGGGTTTCAATAGATGCATCAGGTATTCATCCCACTATTACTGGCGTTATTCTTGGATTAATGACTCCTACTGGAGCCTGGATAAGTGATAAACGGTTACATAAAATTTTAGAGCATGTGGTTTCTTATCCACCAGGAGAGCATTGGAGTGGAGATACAGATGATCGCAAGGCATTACACATGGCTGAAGTAGCGGCTCGTGAAACGCTTTCTCCAGTTGAGCGACTTGAAATTCTCTTGCACCCCTGGATTGGGTATCTAATTTTGCCCTTATTTGCGCTAGCTAATGCAGGCGTAGTAATATCTTTTTCCGATTTTACTAATAAAGTTACCCTTGCTGTATTTTTGGGATTTATCCTGGGAAAACCTATAGGGGTCTTTAGTTTTAGTTTTATTGCTGAATTGCTTGGGTTAGCAAAGAGACCTAGCGATCTTAATTGGGTATTGTTAGCTTGTAGTAGTGTATTAACTGGTATTGGATTTACAATGGCTATCTTCATCGCGAATTTAGCATTTAATAACAATCTTATTAATTCAGCTCGATTAGGTATACTATTAGCGAGTATTTTTTGTGCCTTAACGGGTATTTTTATGCTTTTAATATATAAATTTTTTTTCTCGTCTAACTTAGACTCTAGTGTATCTGAATGATTTTTCTAATAGTTTTACTAACTTCCATATTAAGATTAAAGTAATATCGCATAGCATTGCAATTCTGGATTTGGCATAAATCATGACTTAATTCGTCAAAATCCTATCCTTATTTTTATAAGTATCTTGCTCTATAACTATCTCTCTCATTAAAATACCTGCAGCTACTATGATTGTCTAATGGAAAGTATGGATATTATGTGCAGTAATTTCTGATTAAGTCCTTGTAGAAACTTAAATCTAAACGTACTGCACATAAGTACTAACTAACCACAATACACTTTATGTTTTTCAGCATATAAAAGTTAACTTGGCTAGAGCTTTTAAAAAATTTTGAGTATCAAATAGGTATATTTAGGTACAACCAGAGCACCCCCATTGCTTTTCTTTTTTTGCTTGTTAGAATGAAATTGACACAGCTGATGAGCCAGTGAAATTCTGGTGAAACTAGGTTTCCTAGTCTTGTGATAATGCCATCTTCTTCCCTAATTTATGGCAGAACGTTTAGTCGGGAATATAGTTAAATGCTGCCTTTGTAGGATTTAACTCATGGATTAAGTTTAAGTACTTACACTCTAGGAAGGCTTACGCCTAATTTCATTAATAACTTGGCAAAATCAACCGATGAATCGGTGAGGTTTTTCATTGCATAACCCAAAAGGGATTGAATCTTTCCCTTTTGGGAAACCAATTCCTTTGTATCAAAGGAGCGATACCATGCAACCTTCAAATTTTGTTGAACGAGAGATTGAGCATTTACTGGCTGAATTAACTTATTGTTTGAATACCCTGCGCCAATTTCGTGAGCAGTGGTCTTTAGCAGAAATTAAACAGCTTGACCTCATTCTCTCTGACTTCAAACAGTCTGTGCCTGCTTACCACTGATTGAATCATTGTCTATCCGCACTACAGAAAAACAACTGCCTGCTGCGGAGGTTTTCCTGTTGTGCTTTTATTAAAAAATAGGAGAACATCATGACTGCTTTTTTAAATCGCATTCAACTCATTGGTCATTTAGGTACAGAGCCTAAAGACATCACTAGTAAAAGTGGGCAAACATTTATAACCGCGACTCTTGCCACGAATGAATCATTCAAAATTAAAGAGGAATGGCATACTCGCGCTGAATGGCACCAGCTTGTCTTTTTTGGCATTTTAAATAAAGTTACTGAGTATTTACAGAAAGGAAGTTTAGTCTTTATCGAAGGCAAACTTCGCTCTAATCCCTGGACTGATGAAGACGGTAATAACCGCCACTCTATTAGTATTGTGGTGAGTAATATTCAGTTGTTAGGACAAGCCAAAGCTAGTCAAAAGACAACTGCCTTAGCTGAGCAACACATGTTAACTATGCGCAAAATATTGCAAGAAAACGCACCTACAACAAATGTCCCCTTTTAGCCTTCTAAGTCATGAGCAAACTATCTATTTAGTTTGCTCAGGCATCTTTTATTTAAGGAGAAAATAATGCTTACCCCAAGTATTTATGTGGCATGTCTTGCTTCTTATAACCATGGTATTTTACATGGTACTTGGATTAACGCTAATCAAAGTACAGACAATATAAGTGAAGAAATTCAAACACTGTTAGCTCAAAGCACGATTGAGGATGCTGGCGACTATGTAATTCATGATTATGAAGGTTTTGGCAACATCAATCTCAGTGAGTATGAAGACTTAGAAACCATCACTCAATATACTGACTTTATAGCTACTTATGGTAAGTTAGGACAAGCACTCATTGCAGATGTTGGTTTTAAAGAAACTCAAACCATGATGACTGATGATTATGTAGGTTGTTACGATTCTGAAATTGATTTTGCCTGGCATATTTTGGAAGAATGCTATAGCCATGCGATACCGGATAATTTAATAAGTTATTTCGATTGCGAAGCGTTTGCTCGTATTTGTTTCTTAGTGATTATTGTTTGGTTGAAGCGAATGGTAAGATTCATGTTTTTTCAAGTTATTAAGCCCCTGTTTAAGGGGTTTAATTTAATATACAACTAACACTATTTCTTAATTTTAAGGTAAAAATTCTAATGAACTTACTTAGGTTTTAAATTACCTCTAAAAGAATTTTAATACCGTTAGATACTCACCATAAAATTAATCACCTTAATTCATTTATTGTAAAGATATTTTTTCCAGCTATCTTTATCTAAAATATTAGAGCATAAGTCTGTTATCAGATCAGCTGATTTCTCTATTAATTGATCAGCACTTCCACCTAAAATTTTTGAGCTTGATGTTTTTAAAATAGACTTTAATACTCCCTTAAGTGAATTATCAGGCGCGCCAGCTTTGGTTAATGCTTGTTTTATTCTATCTTTTTCTTTATCAGGGATACATTCAGAAATTAATGATGCAACGGCATCTAGGTTTATTCTTACAATTGATTGACTGAAAGAGCCATCAGAAATATGGCCTAAATTCTTTAATTTTTCTCTAAGAAAAGCTTGTAATAAATTACTTTCTATTTCTAATACGAAGTAATCACCATCTTTTGCAAATGTTGCCTTTGACAAAGCCTCTTTAATTTTTTGATCAGGATCTATATCTTTGAATTTTCTTACTTCGTAATCATAAAGTAGTCGTGATGCCCTTGCTTTCGTTATACCAAGCTCAGTCATTAAACCAAATGTTGAAGAGGGACTATTAATAGCCTTGATATCATTCATAAATTCGAAAATCATAAATTCTAGTTCTTTTTTAGTGACAATGCCGAAAGCCGGCTTAGTAACATTTTCTACAAATTTTTCTACTGAGCTTTTTAAAACTTCTGTATCTACAGAAATTATGTTTTCTGAATTCATACCTATCGCTCCATGCAAAAGCTAAGGCTATTTATAGAGAAGTTTAATAATTTATTTATTTGTAATAAAAGACTAATAAAAATTTTAAGTTAGGTACTGTGGAATTGCTAATACGTATAAAATATAGCTTATATAATAATGAAAGACCCAGATTCTAGAAATTCTGTTAAGTGTACCCGAATGATTATGAAAATTTAACTACCAGTATAAAAACCTTATAAACACTATGCCGTTGAGCGGAATCGAACCGCTGGCCTATTGATTACGAGACTATTTTTTATCAATATCAAATATTATCAAAAAATATCAAATAATAGGACAATCCCTTATTTAATAAGGTTTTTATCCATTCTATAAATTTCATTTTATTTCATCTGATATCATAAATAAACATAACTAGTGGTACCAAAATTGGTACCAAAATGATAAGAGATAATTATTAAAATTTATTATCAATATACGATTTATATTAACTTTATTGTTTATCTTATAGCCTTGCATACAAGAAAATTATATTAAATAATACATATCTTCAAAATCTAATTGACTGGAGTAGAATTAAGGTAATATTGGTAAATATTGTTTTTATTTATAAACTTAAGGATGCTTCTATAAGCTTCCCTTTACAATTTAGCTGTAATCGGAGTAATCATTTTGCAAGGGACGACTGTTTTTTTAAAAGATTATATTGCGCCAAATTTTGATGTAGAAAGTATTTACTTAGATTTTCAGCTTTATGAAGATTATGCATTAATAACCAATAAAATGAACCTTAGACGGCTGCTTCCTGGTCTATTACATCTCTACGGTGACGAACTTGAATTAATTAGCATTACATTAGATGGCAAAGTCTTAACTGAAAGTGATTATGTTCTGAAAGAAGGCAACATATTATTTGAAGATTGTCCAAAAGTATTTACTTTAACGATTAAAACCCGTGTCTATCCACAAAATAACTCTAAACTTTTAGGTCTTTATCGCTCGAATCAATTATTTTGTACTCAATGTGAAGCAGAAGGATTCCGGCGCATAACTTTTTATCTTGATCGTCCTGATGTCCTTTCAACGTTTACGACTCGTATTACAGCTGATAAAGAGAAATACCCGATTTTACTCTCAAATGGTAATTTAATAGAAGCAGGCGATGCTGAAAATGGACGCCATTGGGTAATTTGGCAAGATCCTTTTAAAAAGCCTTCTTATTTATTTGCATTAGTTGCAGGTAATTTGGCTTGCGTATCAGATAAATTTATAACATGCTCAGGTAAAAAAGTTGATTTAAAAGTTTATGTTGAACCGGGAAATGAAGATAAATGTGCCCATGCTATCAATTCATTGCATAAATGTATGCGTTGGGATGAAGAAAATTATGGTCGTGAGTACGATTTATCTACTTATATGATTGTTGCTGTTAGCAATTTTAATATGGGAGCAATGGAGAATAAAGGATTAAATATATTTAATTCTAAATTTATTTTGGTAAGGCCTGACACAGCTACCGATCAAGATTTTGCTGATGTCGAAAAAGTAGTTGCTCATGAGTATTTTCATAATTGGACAGGAAACCGTGTAACTTGCCGAGATTGGTTTCAATTGAGCCTTAAAGAGGGATTGACAGTGTTTCGTGATCAGGAGTTTTCACGTGATATGAATTCACGTGATGTCAATCGTATTTCAGATGTAAAAATATTACGCGTTGCTCAGTTTCCTGAGGACGCAGGTGCTATGGCACATCCGGTTAGGCCAGAATCCTATCAAGAAATAAATAATTTTTATACTACTACTGTTTATAATAAAGGCGCAGAAGTTATACGTATGCTGTCTATGCTAGTAGGTAGAAAAGGCTTCCGCAAAGGCATGGATCTTTTTTTTAAACGTCATGATGGCCAAGCTGTGACTATCGAAGATTTTGTAGCTACCATGGAAGATTCAAATCAAATTGATTTCAGTCAATTTAAACTTTGGTATAGCCAAGCAGGAACCCCTACTGTTGAAGTAAATAGTACTTATAGAGCTAATATCTTAACACTCACTTTAAAACAAATTTGTCCATCCCCTATAGCAGGTTCCGTTAACCACCCCTTTCATATTCCTATCCGTATTACTTTATTTGATAAGCAAGGGCAGGTAATTCCTTTAAAGTGTAGTTTATTAGAATTACGTAAACAGCAACAAACGTTTACAATCGAGAATGTTACCACTGAGCCTGTTATTTCTTTACTACAAGAATTTTCAGCCCCCATTAAGTTGCAGAGAAAATTAACTCAATGCGATTTACTTTTTTTATTACGTTTCGAAACAGATGGGTATGCTAGATGGGATGCTGCACAGTCTTTAGCTCTCTCATGTATAGCAGAATTGTATCGTTCAACTACTAGCAAGTGGCAAATACCTGTTGAATTAGGAACTGCATTTTTACATATTCTTCAAGATGAATCTCTAGATATGGCCTTGCGTGCAGAATTATTAACACCTCCAGGATTTGAAGATGTGGTATCTTTTGTTGGAATTGAAAATGTTGATGTAGATATTATTGAGGCTGCACGAGATGCTTACCGCCAAGAGCTGGGTAAATATCTTTATAATCAGGCACAAACAATCTATCAAAATCTATGGGCTTTAGAAAATCATCTAATGAATGCTAAAGCTTATGGGAGGAGAAAACTTCGTAATATTTGCTTGTGGTTAATGATGAAATCTGATGAGCAAGCCGCCTTAGATATCTGTTATGAGCAATTTACACTTGCAAAAACAATGACAGATCGAATAGCAAGTTTTCAGCTTTTAAATAATTGTTCTATTGTAGAAGCCCGAGCCAACGCAATAGATGAATTTTATAATCAATGGTCCCATGATGAGTTAGTACTTGATAAATGGTTTTCTATTCAGTCTTGCAGTGAGTTACCTGATACATTAAGTAGAGTAAAAACCTTATTAAGCCACTCTGCTTTTTCTTTTAAAAATCCAAATAAAATCAGAGCAGTTATAGGCGCTTTCTCTCAATTTAATCCGAGAAATTTCCACGCGTCGGATGGCAGCGGCTATGAATTTTTAGCTGATACATTGATTAAGCTTGATAAGCTTAATCCTCAAATTAGTGCTTGTTTAGCAACTCCGTTTACTCGCTGGCGTCACCATGACAAGAAAAGACAATTACTAATACAAGACCAATTAAGGCGCCTTGAAGGGCATTCCTTATCAAAAGATTTAAATGAAATTATCTCAAAGAGCTTACAATGGTAATTTTAAAGCTTGATACGTCTAATAGTGAGTAGGTACCTTCACTGTATTACGTTTCTTTAAGAAAAAACATTAATGGTATAAAGAATAAAATTGATAATAAACTTTTATGTTTTCAAAAATATTAAGGAATTTATTTATAGATAAATGTATTTTTATAATCAGTGTTTAATGCAAAGCTCTTTTCAATAAAAATTTTAAAATACGCATAATACAATTTATTGACTATTAAATAATTTAGTGAGAATCTAATTAGCTCATTGCTATATTAAATCATTGATAACTAAGTTTAAACTTAAGGAGAAGTTTCGTGCTTTTAAAAAATAAAAGGTTTATAAGCGCCATAGCATTTGGCATTCCTTTCTCTATATTTTCGGTACATGCTGGCACTATGGGCCCTATACAAGCAATTGAAAATAAATTTCTGCTAATAGAGGGCGGGGCTTCTTATCTGCATGCTTTTTATAAAGACAGTGCTAGAGGTGCTAACTCGTTTACAAGAAATGATTTCGGCGGCCGTAGATATAATCCATCTAGAGTCTATCCAAATGACTTCTTTGGTGGTTATATGGGTGTATCATTTTTACTTGATACTTATATGATGAATGTACGTTATGAATTATTTGAATCTAAAACTAAAAACTTTAATCATGGCTCTCTATTAACAACTTTAGCACCAACAAAATTAGCTTTTACTTTAGATAAAATGTGGGGCACTTATACAAACTTATCTGTAGGTGTTGGTGCAGGTGTTATAGCCTCAACTCATAATAAGGCTGAGATCTATGACTATCAACTAGCGCCCTATCAAAATGAAATTGGTATTTCATTCCCTGGTCGGGTTAGACTTGATCCGTTAGTTGAAGCGGTAGCTATGTACAAACTGTTTGATAACTTTAATTTAAAGGCAAATGTTAGTTACCAAATACCCGTACATTCATTCTATACTAATGGTCATCTTGATGTTAATTTAGGTATTAATTACGCTATTCCTTTATAATTAATACTCTATTTTAGCATACTTAACTTTCTATATCAGATTGTTAACATGGAAAGCTAGCAATAAATATTTCAAACCATAAGGAGATAATGATGAATTCGGTAAATGAAAATTTAGTTGAATTAGTTGAAGTTGAATTGCTTTTTGATGAAGAATTGCCTTCCGAAGTGTCCTTAGCATCTTGCTGTTGTTGTTGCAGCAATTAGTAAAACTAATCGAATTTTATAGAGTTACATAAGTTTTTTTCCACTTTTAAAGACTTATTGATTAATCCTAGTTAATTTTCTTTTAGGTTGAAATTAAGCCGGTTAATCCGGCTTTTTAAATAGTATATACATTTTTTGAAATCTAAAAATTAGAGCATTAATAACCCCTTAGTATTAATTTGCTTATCGTTTTTAGTCAGACTTTAAAAACTATCGTCTAATATTCTGCTTTGAAAATCTATAACTTTAATATTGTTTCTAACAAGGTATGTATTAAATATCCTCCCTTAATTAGTGCTTTTCTTATAAATTTTTATTTTTGAACTGATTTAGAAAAATTAAAATGAGTATTATGAAATTAGAAGAGCTAATTAATTTAATTTAGCACTGTTACAGAACTCAATCATCCTTAGCAATATTTTTAATAACACCATAACGTATAGACTTGGAGAGAATAACTATTTAGTATAGCCACTACTACATTTATTGAAAGGGAGATCGATTTTTGTACATTATTAATGAATATCAATTGCAGACTGTTAATTCGACTACCTATATCTTTAGCGATACTAAAGCAGCTAAAATCCCTAGCAAGGTTTTGTATGAGGTTCTTAAGGAACTGCAACAACAACAAAAATTTGAAATTAGTGAATCCGCTCTATTAGCTTTGGCAACACGTTTTCAAATCTCTTTAGAGCAATTAAAATTTGTTTTAATAAATCAATTAGACATACTACGTCCTTTAGCTTCAAGAAAATTTCGTAAAATTTATTTAAACATTGATGATACTTTAATAGGTGAACTTTTATCTGATTCTTTCCAAGATACTTATCATGTTAAAAATGTCACTAAAGATTTTAGCGATTATGATAAAGAATCACTCGTTATATTTTATCGTAATAATTATTCGAGCCCAGAGTTCAAACAACTCTTTCAAGACTTACCAGATAACGTTTATCTAATTACAGCGGGTATTATTCATAAAATTTTAGTAATTGATAATTTATACTTTAACGATTGTGGGTTACCTACACATTTATCGAATTTGCACCAGCTAATGGCCTTTCTTAACAGTGATATTTCCGTCACAAAAGATAATTGGTTACTTTTTTATCGCAGTATGTTAAAAAATGGTGTTGATGTTTTTCCTCAACCTAGCGTTAACGCCTGTCAGAAAGGTTTCGTTGCCTATACACTTTATCAATTTGCAAGCCAATATACACACTTCTGGAAAGCTCAGCTACCTTTAGACAAAATTAATTGGTTTTGGCATGCAGATTTAACTAGTTTTAATGTCCACCAAGAAATCGCCATACATTCAGCATTTTCTGAGTATGATATGAAAATAAACTCAACACACTTAAAACAGGCGGAGTTAGTTTAACAATGAAATTGACCATGCCTAAAATCTTTGTAAAATCGCTAGTTAATAACTACATTGATAGTACTGTACTACAGGATATTATTAAAACTCATGCTAAAGAAAGTATAACTTTAGTTCCTTACGGTAATGTTAATATTAGTAATGTACCTAATGATTTAATAAAAAAGGTACAGTTTAGTGAAACGGAAATATCATCCTTTCATAAGTACGATATTGACTGTAACAGCTTTCCGTCTCCACCGGTTTCGAGGCGAGCTTCCCTCAATAGTTTTAGCCAGAAAAAGATTTCATTTGAAGATTTGCAGAAATGGTTAATCAAATGCTTTTCACCAGATGATCATGGTAGGCGCCCCTATCCTTCTGCCGGTGGATTATATCCTATTGAGCCTTTAGTATTTTTATTTCCTGAACGTATAGAGGGATTTTCTCACATACCAGGTTGTTACCATTTTCGTTCCCTTGGAAAAAAACTGCAATTGATAAAAACCATGCAGAAAGAATTTTTCTTTGACAAAATATTGCATAATTTGATTAGCCAAAATGCTCAGCCTTGTTTTAGTATTTTATATCTTGCAGCCATAGAAAAAGCGATATTTAAATACCGTTATCGTGGATATCGTCATGCACTTATGGAGGCTGGAGCGATGTATCAGCATGCTACACATACCTTCGAAGGAGCCGGCTTACGCACTACTGTTTGGTCAAGCTTCGGTGATCAGCAGTTGATGTATGCTCTGGATCTTGATCATAGCTCTTACATTCCACTAACGTTACAGTTTTTTGGGTATGGTGATTAAATGACATTTACAAACCCATCATTAAATACCTCTATAATCAAAGTTAAACATATTTCATTGCAACATATTCATTCATTTAGCCTCTGTGGTGATGGCATGTTGTCAACTCCTCGTTCTGTTATACTTAATGGTATTATTAGCTATGGTGGAGGTACTGGCGTAGGATTAAATTTAATATGCAAGGCTTTTGGGGAATATTATGAGCGGAATCACTTTTTTACATCTGTGCCCATAGTTGAAAAGAAAAAAATAGGCAATATTAATTCTCTTACTCATCAACAACACTTAATAAGCTTATGTCATTTCGAAAATTATCAGCAACTTTTACAACATCAATTTTCATTTACTCGATTAAAAAATATTTTTACCCAAGAGCCATATGATTATTTATATAATGCTATTAGCCTTCGTCTTGATAAAAATGACAGTGAATTTTTAAATTTTAGCGATAGTTGCGCTTGTGCTGCACACACCAGCAAGGACGAAGCATTACATAACTCCTTAATAGAATTCCTTGAACGACAAGCTTTACTTGGAAGCTGGATATCCAAAACTATCCGCTATAGTATTAATCCTCAGATACTTAAGGTAACATCTCCTTACAGTAGCCTCGTAGAAAAATTTTTGGATAATGGTGATCTTTTCATCTTTGAAAACGGCAATCATCTACCTGGCTATAATGTAATTATGTTTTATTTTGCACATAGCACACATGATGCTGTACAGTATTCTGTAGGTTCAAAATCTTCGACTTCTCTTGATAGCGCATTAAACTCAGCATTTGAAGAGTTATATCAATGTTATACATTTTTATATAATGCAGCCTTTAAAGATTCTCATCTCGAAAATAAGGCTGGAGCTAATTATCATATGGCCTTCATTCAATATAACAATCAACAAACAAGATCAAAGATTCCTTTTTTTAAAGCCATGAACACTTTTCAAATCAATAACAAAACCGATATAGATAACTTACCTCAATTTACCTATGAAGATATGCTGGTAGAGCTTAAGGATCTTTCGCCTAATATTTATTATTATCATTTTTTTGAGGAAACATTAGGTTTACATTTTACTAAAATAGTCAGTCCTGATTTTTTTGCACATATGGCATTAAATAAATCTTTAAACTTACAATGTTTATATGCAAAAAAATTAAAAATTGATCCAGATAATGCTTATCTAGAATCACTTCCATTTCCTTAAGTATTTTAAAAATGTCTTTTATCAAATTAGTTCATAAAGGAATAGAACAATATGAAAGTAGTAAGTGACCTTAACGCGACAGTTTTATGTCCATTTCAACTTGTTGCAGATATTTCCTTTCACTTGGAAAAACAATTTTTAAAAAAGAATACTGTTCAATATCAGGATGACTCAGCTCATAATCTGAATACTTTAAAGTCACATCTTTTTCAACAAGTTTGTCCTTTAGAAACCCCAACTGATTGGGTTAATCTCGATGATTCAGTAGGTGATCTTGTAGCTATGCGTGGATATGAATTAAATAAAATGTTAATTCCACTATTACAGATTAAAAAGCTTGAACTCCATATTCTACTTGGAGCGAAAGCTTTAAATAGCGATAATCTCTATAGCTTAATTTTTCTTGCAAATTCTTTTTCACACCTAAGTGTTCATTTTTACCTTGATTCAGAAAGTATGACTCATTTACAACCTAATTTAACACTCATTAAAGAAAAAATAACTGTAAATTACCATCCAACCTTACATATGTTTAAACCGCCAAGTATGGCCGCTCTCCTTGAAAATATAAAGCTAAATCGCCAAGGAATTTTGTACGGTCAGGGCTTTAATTTTTGTGAACAAAAAAAGCAATTATCTCATAGTTCTGTAATTCATTATGCTTGGAAATGTCTGAAGGCTGGTGCTTATAACTTATCCTGCCAGGTCTTAGAGGAAGCGTTAACTCAAAATAACTTACCAAACCCAATGAAAGAGGAGTTTTTTCTACAGCTACAAGTTATCCGTTTTCTTTCTCACCAACATCATTTGGTTAGTAGAGTACCCTTGCCAGAAAAGTTTGAAACAATAAATGATTTAAGGACAGCTTATCTTTATTTTATTCAGGCGTTTTCAGCAACAATGACTCATAACTTAAAAAGAGCTGAAATTTGTTTTACAAAAGCAAACATCCATATGGATTTGGAAATAAGCGATGAGGATTCTATATATAAGTTAAATCTATATGCCCTTTTCCTCGTTTTGCAAGGCAATTCGGAGAAAGCCTATACTTTAGAAACAAAATTAATTAATTATATTGATTGTTATTATCCAACTAGTACAGCTATTAATCATGTAATTAGAATGAATATAGCGCGTTTATATAAAAAAAGTAAACAGTTTAAAAAAGCGGAAATCGCCTATCACGAGGCTTACTCACAACTCTCTAGTGGAGGATTTACCCTTTTTGATTTTATTAATTATGAAATGGATAAAGGAATTTTATTTGAGGCGCAAGGAAAAATCCATGAAGCTATTTCTGCTTGGATAAAAGTCACCCTTTACTGGTTAACATGCCCTAATCCTTATTCATTAGCAGTTCGCCCAAGGCTAGTCTTATGTCAAGAAAAAGTAACCGATACAATTACCCCCCTTTCACTTGAAAAAGTTAATCAATTTTTACTACAAAAATTAAAAACACTTTCATCTCAATTAACATGTACCACAGGTAAAATAAATATTACAAAATACCCTGTTTTTAGAGTTAATATCAATACTGATAAACTTTCCACTGAGAAAGAAGAGATGTTTCATTTTATTTCAGACACAGTCAGATTTAATAATAATAAAACCTGTCATGTTATGGATGATATGGTTATCTATAGTTACGACTGTAACATAAAAGATCAAAGCAAATCCTATAGTTTAGTAGAAAAATCACTTCGCATTTTCGTAACGCGCCTATTGAAACAGCGAACTAACATTTCTGATAATACCAAGGCTATCGCTATTGAAACAGTGTATGATTTAACCGTGCCCAAATCAGAAGAAGCAGCTATTACTCAAGCCAGTTTGGCTGATTGCAATGGTTGCAATTTTTATGGCAAGTACGTGGATATTAGTATTGAAACTTCAGCAACCTATCTTCGAAATGTAGCAGTGAAATTTCCTACTATGCTCAACGAAATCAGACACACTCCAAATAGTGTGCACTTAAATTATAGGCGTAGCTTCTTAAATAAAGTCATCACATGTTCTAAGATAATAGCATTAATTAAACGCCTAGAAAATGGTGAGTTTATTTCAGTAGATCTATTAAAAAATACATGGCCTGACCAATTTATACAAATGGTAAACCAAAAAATAATAGTTGTGGAAATGAATGCCCATCTATCATCGGATAAAGAAGATTCACTTAATAATCAGGAAGTAGACTCCTTGTTTTCTACCACATCCACCTCTCTGGATTTAAAACGTGAAGATTTAATACCTGATCTACTAATATAAAGAAATAGATAATAATGAATCTTTTATTTAAGGATACAGAAAATATAAGGCTTAGCTATTTTTTTTTACGAATACTTAATCTAGCAATTCCAATAAGTCTCTGCCGAATAATATATTTGCTCTCTGGATTTATTGCTATATTAATGCTTGGTCAATTAGGAAAATTACATGTAGCTGCTGGTGTACTAGCTATCCCAACTTTTTCTATAGCAGTAGTTTTTACTAGCTCAATTTTCCAAGCCCTGAGTATTTTAATCCGAAAAACACCAAGCTCGCAAAAATCATTAGTTGAAATTTCTGCCCTTTTTCAAAGTAGTATTTTCTTATCTGTAATAGTTGGCTTATTAACAACGTTATTGATATGGCACGCCGATAACTTATTAGTAGTTACAGGTCAAGAATTAACAATTATAACTATTTCTCGTTTATATTTTCAAATTTCTGCTGTAAGTATTATCCCTACTTTAATAATTACTGTAATCAATCAATTGAATATTGGTATTGGCCGACCTAACACTTTGCTTTATATCGAACTATTATGTTTCGTACCCCGAATAATATTATATTATGGATTTATTCAGGGGCATTGGGGATTACCTGCTTTGGGTTTGAGCGGTGTTGCTCTAGCTGAATTATTAATTAAATATCTAATCTTAATAATACTTATAATTCATTTTTGCATAAGCAAATTTTACCAACCCTTTAGACATACATTATTTTTACACAAATGGATTTTTAATAAAAAATTGATAAAAATGATATTAGGTATTGGCTTGCCTATTGCTTTACAAAGCAGTGGAGAAATTACCGCAATGTTAATTGCAGGTTACTCTATGGGAAGTTTCGGCGCGACAGCGCTTGCTGCACTCTCTGTTACTAATCAATATATGATTCTAATTATGGCGTTTGCTTATGGCTTGTCTCAGACATTAACTTTATTAATTAGTGAAATAAAAGATACAATTAATGCTCACAAGGCCATAATTACGTGCTTATTATCTGCTTTACTAATTATGGTTATTTATTTGATTCCTTTTATTATCTTTTTTTTAAAATTTCCTATCGAATTATTATCATTATTCTTACCTTTAAACATTCAAGATGCTAATTTACAGTCATTATCAGCCTCATTTTTCATCATTGCTATATTTTTCATTTTAATTGATGGTGTCCGTAATATTGTTATTGGAATATTATGGGTAACTTCTAAATCTCGCGTAATTATTATGCATAGCTTGGGTATAACTTGGTTCATTGCGTTACCCTTAGGTTACGTATTTGCCTTTATTTTTGATGAAGGGCCAATAGGACTACGTTTTGGTCTGTTACTTGGTTTAACGATTAGTTTAGTTTTACTCAGTAGCATATTGTACTACAAATTGTCTAAGCCCCTTCGTAACTTTATTTTACCAGTAAAACAATTAGATTAAGTGTATTAATTTAATTAATACAACCGCTACATCACTGAGGGCTCTATCTGCTCTATGCCGATTGAGCGGAATCGAACCGCTGGCCTATTGATTACGAGTTACAAAATTGGGTATTTTATGTACTTCGACATTCTTTTAATTTCTTTTAAAAACCTTTTATTTACAACGAGTAATCCTTATAATAAGTTATAAGTTCTTTTAACAAATTTTAACCAATTCTTCGACACATATTCGACACGCCTTCGACACGTATTCGACACGCTTAGGAAAATTTTAATGAAAATTACTAAATCAGTTGTAGATAAATTACCCATCCCTTCAAGCCCCCAAAATGGAAAGTCAGCACAAAAACGTTATTACGATGACAATATGAAAGGATTTGGTGTGCGAGTCACCTCAGGCGGCACCAAAGCATTTTTTGTTGAAAAGATTATTAAGAATAAACTGAGTCGTATTACATTAGGCCGCTACCCTGAATTAACCGTCGAGATGGCCCGTAAAGAAGCCCAAAAGCTGCTTGGCCAAATTGCTATGGGCTTTGACCCTGTGGCGCAGAAGAAAACCTCCAAAATGCGAGAAATCACCTTACAGGAAGTATTTAATGATTACCTCCAAGCGAGAAAGTCATTAAAGCAAAGCACCCTTATCAATTATAGACAAATTCTAACCAAAGGATTTTCAAGCTGGATGAATAAACCCTTAATTTCGATCACTAAAGACAAGATTGCCAAACACCATCAAAAATTAGGCGAGGCTCACGGTGAAGCTTACGCTAATTTAGCCATGCGCGTTTTACGTGCCCTATTTAATTTTGCTAGTGGCCAATATGAAGACGCTGAAGGTAAATCACTGATTCCCGAAAATCCAGTTAGACGTTTATCACAAACCCGAGCTTGGTATCGCGTTGAACGCCGCCAAACGCTTATCAAGTCACACGAATTAGCACCTTGGTATAACGCCCTTGAGCAACTACCAAATAAGACACTCCGTGATTACCTACTATTAATTTTATTTACGGGCTTACGCCGCCAAGAAGCAGCAACGTTGACATGGGATCAAATTGATTTAAAGGCAAAGACCTTAATTATCCACGACACAAAGAACCGCGATAACCACACCCTACCTCTTTCAGATTTTCTATATAACTTAATGCAAGCGCGCTACGGCAGTCGCATTAACAATTACGTATTCCCAGGCGCAGGCGCTGCGGGTCATATTGTTGAACCCCGAAGACAAATGACTAAAGTCACTGAACTAACGGGCATTCAATTTACAGTGCATGATTTAAGAAGAACATTTATTACCATTGCGGAAAGTTTAGATATTCCTGCTTATGCACTCAAACGTTTACTGAATCATAAAATGACGAGTGATGTTACAGCAGGATATATTATTGCTGATGTAGAACGCTTGAGAAAACCGATGCAATTAATTACTGATTATATTTTAAAGTGTATGGGTGTAATAAAATCAGCTGAAGTGATTGCAATCCAACAAGAAAAAGTGGAGCTATTAAAATGACTACGCCTGTTTCAAGCGAATTATTATCAGCTGTCCGAACTCTTCTAACCCAAACAAGAACACAGCTACATCAAACCGTTAACCATGTCATGGTAAAAACATATTGGGAAGTCGGACGTTTGATTGTTGAGCATGAACAAGGTGGGGAAAAGCATGCGACCTATGGTCAATATCAACTTAAATTTCTTTCCAAACAGCTACAACATGAATTCGGTAAGGGCTTTAATGAACGTAATTTGCGAAGAATGCGCGTATTTTATTTAGCTTACCCAATTTGGACCGCAGTGCGGACCGAATTGAGTTGGACTCATTATCGAATATTATTACAAATTGAAAACCCGAAAATACGTGACTGGTATATTCAAGAAAGCATAGACCAAGCATGGAGCGCTCGAGCATTAGAGCGTCAAATCGATAAATTATATTACGAGCGATTATTATCAAGTAAAGATCAGCAACCGGTAATTGATGAAGCTAAAGCGCATACTGATAAACTTAATCATACCCCAAAAAATTATTTACGAGATCCCTATATCTTAGATTTTCTTAACTTACCTCATGCCCCACTATTAGAAAACACTATAGAACAAGCATTAATTGATAATTTACAACACTTTCTATTGGAGCTGGGGAAAGGCTTTGCCTTTGTTTCACGCCAACAACGAATAAGCACTGAGGATCAAGAATTCTACATCGATTTAGTTTTTTATAATTTTAAACTTAAATGCTTTTTATTAATCGATTTAAAATTAGGTAAACTCACTCATCAAGATGTTGGCCAAATGGATACCTATGTCAGAATTTACGACCAATACCGTAAAGGCTCTGACGACAATCCTAACATCGGCTTAATTCTCTGCAGCCAAAAAAGTGAAGCTGTCGCTAAATATTCTGTGTTAACTGACAGCAAACAACTCTTTGCTTCTAAGTACCTTCCTTACTTACCAACAGAGGAAGAATTACGGTTTGAACTAGAACGTGAACGTGCTGCCTTAAGTCAATTACCTGATAGCAAAGAAGAGGAAATTTAGTTCGTTTTTTTGCCACATACAACGTATGTATATTGCGCCCTTAGAAAAATGATTTTCTGCGGGATAAAAGGAGTTGGAAAGATAACTGTCTCATTAAATGGATATCACGATAGGGAAGATGATAAAAGTTAAACTTATAGATTATTTAAATTAGAGAAAACTAATAACATCTTGCTAACTATTGAAGTTGTCTAAATTCCAGTGCGTTCCATTTTAGAACTTAATGGTAAGATCATTTTGGCAGCTAGCTATCAAGGAACCCGTGACAACGGAATATTAGTTTAAAAGGATTTTAACTTTATCTTGTTAGGCAAAGATAAATTTGAATTAGAACCCATAAGTTAATCTTTAATCGATTATAAAGCCCAATATTGTTCATTTTTTTTGGTTGTTCATTTTTAATGAACATACTATAATTATGAACAAGAAGACAGAGGTGATAGTCATGGATACGAAAAAATTATTATCTACTATTAGTAATAAGTTAGGAGTTGAGTGTAAATATGACAAAAAATCAAATCAGCTCAATATTCGTATTCAACAGAATAATCTTACCTTTAAGCCTGAGATAATTGGCAACATCGATAAATCTAATATCGGTGTAGTCATCCACTATCTGCAGCACTTAAATAAAAAAAGTATATTAATTACTAACCACGTTAACAAAGTACTCGCTGAGAAATTACAAAAGGCAAATATTGAGTATATTGATTTCTCAGGCAATATGTTTATTAACACAGCACCCGTCTTTATCTATATCAAGGGTGAAACACCTCAGAAATCATCTATACCAGATACCCAACATTTTTCACTTAGCGTTGCTAGTATAAAAATTATTTTTACTTTATTAACAATTAAAAGTGCGTTAGATCGCACCTACCGCGAAATAGCAAAAATGAGCGACGTTGCGCTCGGAAGTGTAGGTAAGACGCTTTTAATACTAGAAAAGTATGGTTATATAGTCACAAAGAACCCTGGTGAAAAACATCTTATTAATAAAGAAGATTTATTTAACAAGTGGTGTATCGGATACATAGAAAGATTACGCCCTAAATTAATAATGGAAAAATTCTCAACGGATAATCTGGCTTTGGTAAAAGAAGTAAACCCTACAGATTTTAATTTTCTTTGGGGCGGTGAAATAGCAGCGGCCAAACTAACTAACTATTTAAAACCCCAGATAATTACCCTCTATGCAAATGATAAACTGCCCTTATTACAATACAAATGTCGGCTAAAACGAGATGTTAATGGCAGTGTTGAACTACTCAAAAAATTTTGGAATTTTGATACAAAGTCTTACGAGCAAAACACTGTGCCGTTTATTTTAGTCTATGCAGATTTATTAAGCTCAACTGATGAGAGAAATCAGGAAACAGCAGAAATTATTTATGACAAATTCATCGAAAAGCAAATGGAATAATATTTCAGACAATGATATCGAATTATTTAATTTGATAAATGATATTACCCTTAGCAATAATTGCCCCTATTTTTTAATTGGCGCAAAAGCAAGAGATATACTTTTAGAGTTTTATGGTAGAAATACAGCTCTAAGAGCCACGTTAGATACAGATATTGCTATCTGCTGCAAAAGCTTGGAAGAATTTGAAACAATCAAAAGTGTCTTTCTTAATAATACTGATTTCATCGCTGATGACAAGCGTATACATCGTATTTTATCCAATCAATATGGTTATTTAGATATCCTTCCATTTGGTGATATCCAAGGCGGAAAACACAATATAAAGTGGCCGCCAGAATATGATATAGAGCTTAGCTTGATAGGATTTAAAGACGCTTATAATTGTGCAATAGATATTAAGCTTAATGACATGATTATAAAAATAGCTTCGCCTTTAGGTTTTGCTCTTTTAAAGTTACTTGCATGGATTTCTAGAAAAGAAGAAAAGGATGCTAGTGATTTTGCTTATATTATTGCTGATTATTTTGAATTTGGTAATCAAAATAGACTTACAGAAGAACATCAAGATCTTTTAGAAAAGGACTTTGATTATACTTTAAGTGGCTGCCGCCTCTTAGGACGAGACCTTAGAGAGTTAACTTTAGAAACTCAAAATCAGCTGCAAGAATTCTTTGCTGATAAAACCTTAATAGATAATTTAGCACTAGGAATTTCTAAACGACAATTTAGTTATAAGGAGGCTCTATCTATCATAAAGATGATAGAAAAAGGACTTAATGACTGAAATAGTTTAGAAATATCTATGAAATAAAGGGAATTAAAAAATATTTAATATCCCATATCTAACGATTGAGCCTGATCCACTAATTCTTGTAGTATCGCCTTACGTTCTGCTAATGACCTATCTTTAAATTTATTTAGATCAGTAACTAAGATTCGGTTATTAACTTTATCAAATGGAATCTTTCCTTCCTCTAATAACTTTTTAAAATAAGGAATCGAAATATTTAAGATATCAGCAGCTTCTTGAATTGTTAAACAAGAATTCCTAGGCATTTGAGTTGAAGGATTATTTTTTGGCATTTTGTTTGCTGTTAAAGTTATTAACTTAAAAGTATAGCAACTATCCGGGAATTCCGGATAGTTTAAAAAGCGGTCCAACTCATAGACTGTAGCATCAGTCTTATATTTTAATTCAAGTCAGTTGCTATGCTAGCTAATAAATCCTCTGCTAAAATAATAATAGAACTATTTATTTAAAATAAAAACATAATTATTGGGATTGATTTAGGAAGTTTAATGGATATTAACAATGAATGGAAAAGAGCGTGGGCCTTCTCTTATCTTAGGAAATGGATTTAATTTAGCGCTAGCGAAATGCCTAGAAGGCAAAGATTTACATATAAATTTAAGCTATCAGGAAATAAAAGCCGAAGTTATTGATCGGCTAAAAAAAGAACAGGAATCACATACTGATTTATGTAATTTCCTAGAGCAAACTAATTTAGAAGAGAAAACTGATGACTTAGAATATCTTCTCTTTATTTTAAGAAATGCTCAGGCATGTATAAAATATAGTGAAGGTACATATTGTAAAAAAAATGAAGAGAAAGATTATAACGAACTTATTCCCCAGGACATTAAATTGTTAAAAGAATTTGTTATAAATGTATTAACAGATTCAAATTTCCACCCTCAGTATGATGAAATAATTAATTTTGATAATGATATTTACTTAAAAACCTGTGCGGAAAACATCTTACAATTTGATAAATTATTTACAACAAACTATGACCTAATTCTTTATTGGATTTTAAATTCTCAAGGCTTAACAGCAGCAACAGATCACAAGAAGGGTAAGTTTAGGGATGGTTTTTCTGCACGAAATAATTATGGTTTAAGCAAAGATGGTTATTCATTTGGTAAGCTTTATGGAATTAATTCTAATAATCCACAGCAAAATGTTTGTTTCTTACATGGCGCAATTCATTTACTTCAGTACCAACATAAAACCTACAAAATTGTAAAAGAAAAAAACAAAGCATTGACCTTACAAGATATTAGAAAGATATTAATTCCTGAGAATAGTAGTACTGAGCTATCTGACTTTGAAAACCTTATTGTCTTTGATGCGACTAGTTACGATAAAATACAAGACATATATAATGATGCATATTTAGAGAAATCTTATGATAAATTGATTTCTATAAATGGCGATACTGTCATATATGGATGTCATATACTTAGTTCTAATACTGTTAAACTTGGGAATGATGCTCACTTATGGAGAAGACTTGTAAATTCAAAAACAAAAAAAATTTATGCTGGAATATGCCCACAAAAAGGTAAAAGCATTGATAGTTATGCTAAAGAACTACAAAAAGAATTAATTTCTTTTCGATGCTCAAGTGAAGACATTAATTTATATTGCTATTCTCAAAATGATATAAATATATGGGAAAATCCTAATTTTTTTGCAGCTATAGTAGAGAGCAGCTCGAAAGGCTACAGTATTAAACCTAGAAATTAGTTATTCTAAAATTTTTAAATTTGTCATTGCGATTCCGCAGTGACTCAAGTTTATTAAATTAATCTTCATTGGATAATGCTTAACTATAAACCTAGCACGTCAAATAAGTAGGTCAAAAAAACCCTCCTGAGCCATCTTTGTTTTTATAGCGACGTTCATAATTTTTCTAAAATCTCAAATATCGCCTGAAAATAATTAAAATCAGATTTTTCAGCATTCTTACATACCCATTCGCAAAAATTTCCTTTCTCATCTTTATTTATTTCATATTGTTCACTTTTAGTTACATTGTCACCTCTTATTCTTTGAGTATAAGCAGGAGTATAATCAATTAAAGCACTATTAAAGTTCATAGCTCTCTTAACCAAGCTGTGAGGAAATAAATTTTCAATACCTTTTTTAATAGGATTGCTTTCTATAAACGGTATGTTTATTCTAATTAAGTTACCTTTAGTTTCTTCGTCAATACCAACGTCACAATCATATAGTAATAAAACTTTTTGCTTAAGGGCTTGACCAATTCGATTATTGAAAAGTCTCCATATATTTTTAAGATTGCCAAAGCCATCAGCATCAATAATTTCAATTTTTTCAAGAATATTCTGTTGATTTAAAAATTCTGCTGCTTTGACTATGTACTTTTTATCGTATATACCTTCAACAAATAGCACTGGCGAGTTTGAATTATAAATTGCTTCTTCAAGATCATTTTCGTATTTTTCCGTTTGCTTAAAATAATTATAAGCATTTCCAAACTCTGAAAATTTTTCTGTAGTTGTTTGCTCTCCACTTGGTAGATTTATAATTACAAATCCATTTTCTTTAAATTCCATTTTCATGCCTAGCAGGAACAGTGGCGAATGACTTGTAAAAATAAATTGTATTTTAGGAAACAATCGGACTAATTTTGGTAGAACATCTATTTGTAACTTTGTATGTAAATGAGTATCAACTTCATCAATTAAAACAATACCTTCAATATCTTGTATATTAATTTGATTAATATCTGAATGACGGATGATATTCAAAAATAAGTTTAATAAGATTAATTCTCCTAAGGAGAGGTTATTTATACTCGGTAAATATAGATTTATTTTACCTTGCTCTATATCTTGAACAATTGCAACTCTATTACCTCCCCGAGGTCCGATTCCAAATCTTATATCATTTCGCCCTTTAATGATTCTCAGAATATGGTTAATTAAATCCCATCGTTGAATATCAAAAGAGCTACTCTGTGTAAGAGAGTCTAAAACTAAATCAAGCAAATAGGATATGTTTACTTTCATTGATGATAAAATCTCAATTTCTTTATTAAGCTGCCCCATAATTCCCAGTTTTTCTTCTACCTTGGAATAAAATGGTTCATTTTTCCAAAATGGTTCTTCAAATCGGTAAGCAGGTTGATAAAAGTAAGCTCCCCTTTTCCACTCACTAGCTAGTTCCTCGTCTTGAGTATTAATATTATCGGACAGAAGCTTTAGGGATTTCTGACTAGGTTGTTCTTGCAGTGTAAAATTAGGATAAATTTTTTGAAAAGCACCCTTTTCTACGCTGCCAATTTGCTCAAAATACTCAATGATATTGTTTCTTTTATCTACAAATGAGAGCAGACAAAAACCATAATTTTGATCGATTTGAATAGTATTGTGGCTAGATATTTTATAATATTTGTAACCTACTATACCTTTGGGAGGCAAAATATCATCAAATAACTTGTTTGTAATTTCATAGAAACAATCGACTAAATGAGATAATAAGATTGTTTTTCCAGCCCCATTCTCACCCACAAAAACACAAGGTTGAGGTAAATTATTAGCCGTAAATGGAAAATCAACAACTAGCTCACTTATTGGCCCTATATATTTTAGAGCAAGTTTTTTTAAATACATTTAATTCCTTTTATATAAATTATATATAAAAGTATAAATTATATGTAAAAGCTATGCCCAATCTAGTTAAATATCTTCTGCGTCACTGCCTTCTCAGCAGTGACGCAGAAATTCCTCAGTTAACTACCCAGTTATTACCTACCCTAGAAAGCCATCTGTCCTAACGCACCAAATAAGATAGGACAAAAAATTCCCCTAAAGTCTCTTGCCTCTAGATCTACACTTTGTTACTTTCCTAAATGAAGTATGACTGATGAGCCGGCGAAATTCTGGCGAAACGCTTAGGCGTCTTATACTAAAACCATGCTTATTCCCTAACCTCATGGTTGGACGTTTAGTCGGGAAATCTTAAAGGAACTCTGTCGGTTGATAGGGCTAACTCATTGTTCACTATGAAATCGATGGCGGATAAAGCTCTTTCGTTTTATCTAACCTTTTCACATACATTAATAGGAGAAAAACCACCAAAAAAACTTAGTTTTGGCCAAATCGTTTGCCTTATAACGATTGCTTTGCCCCCTACTTCGAGCTTTACGGCTTTGCCGAGTTTCACTAGCGAGTGAGCTGCTCGACCAACACTAAACAGCATTCAGGGCAAACATTTATTTAAAATACCTTTGCAGGTGAACTATGCGTACACAATCATTGAGACAATTCGCTAATCAGCAAATAAAATTTGACAGACAAGGTAAATATCTTTATCGCAAGCATCGTGCTTATGTTATTCATAAAATGATTGATGATTTATTTGCTATTCGACAAGTACCACCCACCTGGCAAGCATTAAACACGCAACATATTACCGAACTAGTTTCCTACTGGAAAAAACGCAATATTAATCCAGTGACGATCATGCGTTATATGACAATCATTCGTCGTTTCTTGGCCCTGTGTGAATGCCCTGTTGGCAATATTGATAACAAATCACTTAACTTAATACGTCCTATTAAACGCAAAAAACGTAAGTCAATTGTTAAAGCAGATATATGGCAATCAATGACAGACCCATACGCTCGAATTATTATGGCATTGCAAACTGAGTTTGGTTTAACCTTTCGAGAAGCCATTACAATAAAACCGCACATTCAGGTTCAAGATGATCGTTTTTGGATTACTCGAGATATCGCGTTTAATTCTAGCGACCGTCATATCCCTTATCGAACAACAACCCAACGCTTACTTGTAGACTTTTTTAATCAGTTAACTGGTAGCCATGATAGCCTCATAAAAATAATACCTTATGAAGAAATCCGTTTAAGATGGCGCAGCGCTTTAGCGAAACATCGCCTATCTAGCGCTAAAAACTGGCGCTATTTGTATGCGCAGCAAATGTATGCAAGCTTGCTGGCTGAACATGGTAATTATAAAACTTGCTTATTAATACAAGATGAGATGGGAATAAAATCGCGTAACACGTTATGGTTATATCTTAAGGATGTAAAATCGGCGGGGACAACTGGGACACTTGGGACAGCGCATTAGTACTGGGTTCACGCTGTCCCAAATTGTCCCAAGAATTAAAATTTATGGGACAATCTTAATAACTAACTTATTCACCACCCCAGATTTTATCAGTGAATTTATAGACTCTGGGTGTCCCTACTCCCCTAATCCTTGGTTTATGAGTAGGCAGTCCATCGGCTGCAGGTCTTAACCAGCCTTCATTCATCAATACTCGAACAACCATTTTAGGCTCAAAACCCTGACACAACTCTTTTTTAAAGACTTCCGTCAACACCATATAAACTCGATAGCCTTCATCGTCAGTTGAATAAAATCCTGCGCGATTTAGAACGCGTTCATTATTTGGAGTTCTTACATTATCAAAGCGGCTTGCGCCATGTGATTCAAAAAAAGCTCGCACTTGTGCGAGTATTGCTCTATCTTCTCGATTCCCTTCGCTGCCGAACGCGTCTAACCAAACGTTAAAGCACTTTTTAGCTGCAGAAAGTGATTCGTCTTTTTTCCAACTTGTTAATCCATAATGACTAGCCAACTCACCGGCAATGGCAACTAAAGCAAAACGTCGTGCTACTCGTATAATCTGGCCAGTCGCATTTGCTATAGCAAGCTTGTTGATAAATTCCTGTATTAAACCGTGTATCTTGCTGGCAATAGCTTGGCGATTAGCAACTACTTTTTTTAACCACTCCAGGCCAACTGCGCCGTAATACTTGCCAGAATATTCCTTTAAGGATAGTGCCATGGTAGCGGGACTTAGTTGATTATGAATATGTTCAAAGATGCCCATATTAAACCCTGCATCTGCTTCAATATCAGCTAAGCGAATTTCCTGACCAACATTAGTTCGCTGCCCAATTCTTGCCATTAAAGACATGAGTGACTCCTCACCAGCTGACAAGAAAAACAATGACCAACGAGAAGCAGGCTTGGCTATTCCCTGCCGAGTGGCGCGGGTTTTTCCCTGGCCATTCGCCAGTAAATAAGCAGCTTCGCCTGCTTCTTTAGGATCCATTTGACTTAGCTCATCTAAAATTAATAAACCATCATTATGAAGTGCAGCTAGTCCTTCGAGACCATTCGCAGTGCTGCGCCATAAACGGCAATAGGATTGAGGATTACCCCAAACAGAAGCTGATACTTTTAAAGCAGTGCTTTTGCCACACGAAGAAGCACCTCTAAAATGAAACCCACCCGAATCTTCACCGGCAATAGTTGCTAGTGTTGGTGCGAAGGCCGCTGAAATAGCAAAAACCAGGCGTGAATTTCCAGCAGAAAGCGCACCAATAGTGTCTCGCCAATCTTCAACACTACCTGATACAGACAATGCAGATTCAATGGCATTAGTATTTTGAAAGACAATCCTTTCTGACGAATTACCTATTGCTTGCGATGCCGTGATAAAGGTTTCACCATGCCAACCTAATTTATCAACGCAACGTGCCCTCGCCTCCACTGGAAAAACTTGTAGATAGGTAGCCAGCAAATCTCGAGCAATTTTATTCGGTGAAATAGATAAGCCAAGATTAGCTAACTCTCGTCTTACTTCAGAAGAATCCCCTTGTAGAAGTGATAACGGCATTGCCCATTGATGGATAATGCCATCGTCATCTTGCCACTCTAACAAGCGACCCCACTCACCACTTTTAGCATCACGCGTTTTAGCGATGACATAGAGCGGCGAGCAAATCCAGCGTGGTGCCATTGGGTTACCATCTTTATCATTGCCAAGGAAAGAGATACCCTTTTCCGTTAACTTAAAGTGGCCACCAGCGTACTCACAAATGACAGAGGAGCTACCCGCTTTATTTTTGATATTAATAATTTGATTTTGACTCATGACTCTTTCTCCAGCAGCGTTCATGAAAGGCACAATCTCAGTAGAAATCATCCCCTTCTTGAACGGAAATCTATTTTTATGGAATTTATTCGTTAACCAGCGCTAGGCTTTGCCCTTCATCACCAGTCGAACAATAGATTCGTTGCTGCTCTAGAAAAGCCAGAACATCACTTTTGCGGTACAAAACCTTGCGGCCAATTTTAAGATAGGGAATGCCAGTGCCTGCCCAACGATTACGTTCTAAAAGTTGAGTCGAGCAACTTAAAACAGCGGCTAACGTTTGTTGATTAAATAAAGAAGAATGTGGTGCAAATTCAAATTCGTTTAAGAGTTGTAAACGAGAAAGTTTAATATTAGACATGGATAACCTCGTCAAATGATGATCAATCAGCTTAATGCCGTCCACCAGCGTCCATGCTGTTTGAAAACCAGTTGACTCTTTATCAGCTTAAATGCGTTAAAAGAGACTGGGGAGCATTTGATATTATCCTAAAAGCTTAATTATTAACGGTAATTAAGGCTTTCTCAAAGTCCGTAGAGATTATTACTTTAGATGATAATGAGAGTCAAGCACTTTAAAGTTAGTGATCTCAAATGTATCTAGTTGATACTGTTTGCTATTAAAAATTTTTCCTTAATGTAAATTGTCCCGGTTGTCCCAAGTGATATTTTTAAAAATGGGACAGTTTTAACCTATGTTTATGCGGGTGTCCCGCTTGTCCCAAATGTCCCAGTGTTTTTTATGAATATTATGAAATTGCCTAAGTTCACTAAAGCTCATCAACTGTTAGAACCTACATTTAATAGCGTTTTCATTGTATGGCAGTATAGGCATCAATCAGACCAAAGAAATTATTAAATAATTGCAGGAAGAGCTTGAAACATTTCTATTAGTTATCACATAAATATTATAATTAGTTACAAAACTGAATGACATATCGTGCACAAAATGAAAATACATACGAAAATTCAAAAATGGGGTAATAGCTTAGCTTTACGTATCAGTGGCCCAATGCGTAAAATACCTCACTTTAAAGAAGGAACTGAAGTCGATGTAGAAATTACTGAAAAAGGCTTCACTGTCGTTAAAACAAAGGGAAATAATTTTCCATTTAAAGAAATTGATCTCATCAAAGGATTATCTGCAGAGACAGGCCATGCTGATTTGCTTGCTTCGCTTAAATTAAATGAACACGAATAATAGAGGTACATATTCACCTTTAATAAGCTCCAAGCTGTTTGGCAACATGCTTAAGCCTGTCTAGGCTCTCTTGTTTGACTGAATTCATTATTACCTCCACGTATTCTTTCTAATAATAATTCTTTTGCAATATCTCGCTCTCGTGCTCGACCTGCGCGGATTGCATCTACTAATACCAATAACTCATAAAATCTTTCATCAGGGGCGTTATGCAGAGATTTAGTTACTGAAGAGTGAATAGGCTCTAATGCTACCCCTTTTTTATTACCATACACATCTGGCCAAACAGGTATAGGATCATTGCCTAGGCCTATCTTACCTTTGAAGATGGAAGCTGCAACTGCTGTAGGCATCCCTTGTGTATAAGAACCTAGTTTAGCTGGAAAAAGATATTTTATTGCTGTAATTAAAAATTCTTCTGCTGCAGCAAGGATGGGAAGAAATGGAGTTAAATTTTGTGAGCTAAAATTTGCTTTCCTAATTAAACCCGCTTCTTCTAACCTTTTTAGGCCCGCATTGATCTCAGAAAGACTAATACACAACTCGCCTGCTAAACATCTTTGTGTCCATTTCTTGTCTGGATTAGCTAGTAGCTTGAGCAAAATAAGGCAATCTTGTCCCTTAATCATGGTGCACCCTACCCTTTTATACTAAGATTAGTATGGCATATTGTTCGCTGTTCGCGAACAGCGAACAAATAATGAAAGAATTCTTTTTGCTATGTACTGTCCTAGTTACCCCAAGTGATATTTTTTAAAATGGGATAGCTTTTAGCCTATGTTTATGCGGATGTCCCAATGATTTTTAATAAGACTATCAACCTTTATATATTTGTTACCTGATTATTTTGCTGTCTAGTAGATTTTGTTCATTTTTTTATGTTGTTCATTTTTGTTGAACGTAATTCAATTATGAACAAACTAACTTTGGCTTAAAGCCGTGCAATCAACGTTTGGAGAAATGATAGGCAATTATATTGGGCCAAGGCCAATCTACACTCGCTGATTAGTTTCTGCAGATAGGGCAAAACCGAAAATTTAAGCTAAATTAAACATAAGTAAACATAAATTTAGGTATTATTTTGGAGAAGAATTTACCATTGTTTATTAATTCATCTGCACAAAAATTTTTACGGTATATAGAAGATCAACAAAAAAAAGAAGATGCTTTCCGTGATAACTTAAGAAAACAAAGTACAGCAATGGCTAAGGCTTTAGAAGTTACAATATGGCCGTATCTTTCTAAAAGAGGATGGTTTCTTTCGGGGGAAAGATTATATTTTAATACAGTATTAATTATAAAAAATACAATAAATGAACTACCTAATTTAAGTAAAGAAGAAGTCACCAAATTAGAGCTAGAATTAGAAGATGCTCTCATGGAACTAACTAAGAGAATAATTAGTATAACAGAAGATAATATAGGTAAGATTTGGAAATCTCGAAAAGATATAATTAAACAAGCTTTTTGGGCTCATCAAGAAGGATTATATTCCTTAAGTATACCTGTCTTTTTAGCTCAAGCAGATGGTATATGTCATGAAATCTTTGGGTGCCATATATTTTCTAATTATAGTGGTAATATTAAAACTAAGGTGCAAGAAATCCTTGATAAAGAAAATAATACTCCTTTAAAGATAGCCTTTCTTAAAGTACTTACAGAAACAACCAGCTTAACTGATAATATAAAAACCCGAAATGAAAAAATACAAAGTGATCCTTTATATGGGCCGCTAAATAGGCATGCAATATTACATGGGGAAGATCTTAGTTATGCGAAAGAAGCTAATAGCCTTAGGTGTATAAGTCTTCTATCTTTCCTAATAATGGTAAAAGACTGTACGAGTTAGCTTAGATATATTGATTCTTTAGAATTTAAAGGTTGAAATCACTTTAATCTATAGAGAATTTTTAATTAGCTAATTTTAAAAAGCTTATAGAATTTTTATTGAAATTTCATTTTTCAGATTTGTTTTATAAATAGCAGTATTTACTATTTATAGGGGAATATAAATGTGGGATTTTTTAAATAGTCCTCTGATTTCTGGTATCGTAATACTTCTTCTAGGAAGCCTAGGCTATTTAATACCCATTTCTATCAAATATATATTAGGAAAAAAGGCATCAAATAATAAATGGGCTTATTTTAAAAAAACATATCCTATATTAGAGCAGGAAATGAAAAAAGATTTTAATGAGCCTACTTATGACTACATAGATGAGCTAGTTGTAACAAAAACAAAATTAACATTTAATTCGAAAAGCCCAAGGTTCTATTATGATTCGTCAAAAATTGATAGAGCTTGGGAAGGCATAGAGTATTTAGATAAATTAGGTTATTTAGACCTTATGAAAACAGATGATTTCTTCCGAATATATCGAATTAAAGAAAGCCTTAAGGCTAAACTAAAGGGCTAAAACAAATTATAGCATACCCATAACAAGGTAGGTTTAACGCAGTGAAAGTATAATCAAGGTTCTATTTATTTCAATCTTTCAACTACAATTTGCTCATCCAACCAGCAAAGAGCTATAGAAAATTAGTTCGTTAAATACGGCTTTATTAAATCCAGTATGGACCTTATTCTTTATTCCATCATACATGTCAATCTTACTTCTAAAATTAAGCTAACTTAATACTTGGGCTTTATGACAAATATAACTTCGAAGAATAGAAACCTTAATTCCGCTGGCGCTGCATCACGGCTTCGTTGAATAGTACTAAAATATAAATAAAAATTTATAATCTTTAAGTTATTTATTGCTTTTTAATTTACTGGATTCTAATGCGTTAATTACAGCTCTCATTTTTAGCAATAAATCATCAAACCCTATTTCTTCAAGATATTTTTCATAGTTTTCTTGAGATTCGTATTGTCTATCTGAAAAGGGATCATCCGAAAGCTCTTTTCGAGCTTCTTCAATCTCATTGAGAGATCTATTCAAGCTATTAATAACGAACTTCTGGAATCCATGTGAATTCATATAACTATCCTTAATAGTTTCCTTTTTAAAAAGATAGCACAAATCTAAATCCACTTTCGGAAAATGGGTTGTTCATAAATTTTTAGCAAACTTTGATTATATTGTATATTACTCCATTAAGGCACTTGCCTACCCTTCATATCGCAAATTTACCTCCCTAACATTGCTACCGTACTATGCCAAAGACCGCCGTTAGAACTATTATCTGTTTCCGCACCAATATGTAAAATTTTGTATTCATGCTTTTGAAGATAATGATTTATTTGCTCATCCATATCTGCCTTTCTTCCTTTCGAATTAAATAACTCCGAACATTCTTGACATTTAGTTACTTCAATGCAACTTGATAGATAAAGAACATGAGATATATCGGCGGCATTATTCATAATAAACTCCCTGTACGAACTATTAATAAAATTATAATTAATAAATGTTAACTATAGGTATCATAAGTCAGGGACATGATTTTATGCTTTATTAATAGTAAAAATTTATTATAAATTAGTCTCTAAACTTCGACACATATTCGACACGCAAAACCAAAATGAAAATTTAAATTCGTAAGTTATTGATTTTACTATGCCGTTGAGCGGAATCGAACCGCTGGCCTATTGATTACGAGACTATTTTCATCGATTATCAAACAGTATCAAACGATAGCAAATAGATACACTTAAATATTAAATATCAACAACTTATATAAATTTACTGTTGCAAACAGTTGCAAAAAATTGTAAACCAGTACAAAATTAAGTGTACCCATTAGTGTACCCAAAGAGAAGAATAAAAATGGCTACCTTTACTGACACTTACATAAAAAATTTAAAAGCAAAAGATAAACGGTATGAAGAGTATGAAGGAGGAGGTTTTGGAATCCGCGTTTCACCCAATCAGCTTAAATCATGGATATACCGTTATAAAATAGGCAATAAAACCGATAAATTAACGTTAGGGCACTACCCTACTATGTCACTTTCTGCAGCTCGAAAGAAATATCTTGAGCTTCAAGAATTAAGACGTACAGGACAAGCTCCGAAAGTCATTATTCAACAACAAATCGAAAAAAAGAATGACACTGTAGCCAAACTAATTACCTCTTGGTATATCAATTATATTGAAAAAAATAGAAAAAAACCTCTTCAAATTAAACAGCAAATTGAAGCAGATATTATTCCCTTACTTGGCCATTGCGAATTAGAAAAAATTCAACCTATAGATATTTCTAATGCACTAGATAAGATTGTCCAACGTGGCGCTCCAATTCAAGCAAATCGAGTACTAAGTACCTTAAAGCAGGTTTTTAACTACGCAGTGAGTCGAGGAAGCATGCAAGCAAATCCAGCTCTTAATATTCGTGCTCGTGATATTGGTGGATTAGAAAGGCATCGTGAACGCTATTTAAACCTAGAAGAAATTAAAAAGATTTGGCTTTTTTTAGATAGTTCTCAATGCCAAATGTCAATTCAAACTAAAAGTGCCATAAAGATAATTATTCTTACCGGAGTTAGAACAGCTGAAATACGTTTAGCGAAATGGAGCCAGGTCGATTTCAATAATTCACTTTGGATAGTACCACCTGAACATAATAAAGGCGGAATTACTGTTAAAATTCATCTATCAGATTTAACTAAATCAATTTTTAAAGCATTACATGACATTAGCGATTCTTCTTATGTCATACCAAGTTTAGTTGAAGACAAGCCGCTTGACGAAAATTCTCTGCCAAGAGCTATCAGACGAATTCAATCAAAGGTAGGTATTCCAGAATGGACTGCTCATGATTTAAGACGTACGTTTGCAACTCAGCTTGGTGAAACACTCCATATTGATCCAGTCGTGATTGAAAAATGTTTAGGCCATAAAATGCCTAAGATTATGGCTACTTATAATAAGAATGAAATGCTACCCCAAAGACAAGAAGCACTTGATAAATGGGCAGCCTATATCCAAAGACATATTACATATCAGCCCACTTTGCAAAAACAAGAGCAATTATGTATAATTTAATTAACATAACCGCCACGCCTAGAGAGTTTCGACTCTTGCGTAACCTTGGCGGTTTTTTTATTCATGCACTATGAAAAATATTGAAAAAGAAAAATATCTGAAACCCACCCTTAATATCCAAGAGCAACTAGAAAAATTAAAGAAATGCGGTTTAATTATTAAGGATGAAAACACGGCTTTAGAAACCCTATCTAATATTAATTATTATCGCTTAAGTGCTTATTGGCTTCCTTTTAAAAAAAGAGATAACTATGGGAACCTTTCAAATCAATTTCAGGATAATACCTCTTTTGAAAGCATCTTAGAACTTTATGAATTTGATAGAAAGCTAAGACTTCTTATCATGGATGCCCTAGAACGAATCGAAATATCAATCAAGACACATATTACCTATCATTTAGCTAATCAGTACGGGCCATTTGCTCTTAATAATAGCGAAAATTTTCATAGTAAATTTTCCTATAATAGTTGGCTCTTCCAAATCCAAGACGAAATTAAACGCTCTAAAGAACCCTTTGTTGAGCACTATAAAAATAAATATGAAGATTTTCCCAGCCTACCGATCTGGATGGTGACTGAAACCACATCATTTGGTTCAATCTCTTTTTTGTATAAAGGATTGAAAAATGAAGATAAGCGGGCTATCTCTAAAAAATATTATAATTTACATCCTAAAACCTTAACTAATTTTTTGCATTTTTTAACCTATGTTAGAAATATATGCGCGCACCATAGCAGGCTTTGGAACAAAGAACTTGCAATAAGACCAACCTTAGAGGGGTTAGATGAATTATGGCGACCACCTATTACTCCTAGAAATGACCGATCTTTCTTTATTTTAATTACACTTAAATATTTATTGTATAAATCAAATACAACGAAAGACTGGATGAAATCATATGATGATCTTATTTTACCAATACTAAGCAAATATCCTTGGAGTGCTAATTCGATGGGTTTGCCTGAAGACTGGCAGTCTCACCCTTTATGGGCAGAAAAATAACTGTTTAGCCAATAGCCTAAACTTAACATGATATGGAAGCCAAAAAGCAGAATCATAAATAGAGTAAATGAATTTACTTGGCCAAAATAATTGAAACTTATAAAAGGTGGTAACCAAGTAATAATGGCATAACCAACAAATAGCACAGTTGCAAATGTCTTGCTATAAGAACTATGCTCATCTTTTAAAAGCCTGGCAAATATAGCAAAAATAAATCCAAATAATATTGCATAGATTGCACCCAAAATAATAATAACAGGCCACCAACTACGCGCATCAACATTATTACTTTGGAAAATTAATGAGGTAACAAAAGCTAATAGGCAGCCATAAGATACAATAAACATATCTCGTTTAAATATTATTATTTTATCTGAATACGCTCTTTCTTGTTTTATAATTTTCTCTGACCAAATTACAGCCAGGGCAATAAACGGCAAACTACTAAGCCCTTCATACCAACTACTTTGTGAGTCGATTTGCATGACTATATAAGCTAAAATATAAGCGATTATCAAAGCAATAGAATAGTGATTAAAACGATATACATTCATAAGTATTAGTTCCGTAATTTTGCTAAAAGGGCACTATTAAAAAATCTTACTCAAGAAAGGCATTGCCACTACCATCTTTTAATTTTATAGGCTCTTTAGCGTTGAATGTTATCTCTAATAAGCTTCCCAGCTCTCTTGCCTAAGCTCACTAATTATATGCCTTATCTGTATGCTTAGCTAACTCTATTGTCGCGTCGGTAATATCAGGTGAATATTTTTCATTAGCGCATTCTAAAGTACGAATAAACTGCTTATCAAACCATTCAACTTTATACAAAAATCCTGAATTTTCATTACCTCTTACATCAATAAGAGTAACTTTCCCGTTAACATCAAAGCTTGCATCTTCTTCAGCGACACGAGCTGCACCATGAGAAATTGTAAGATTGTTTTCAATATAAGCACACATTCCAAATGTAGTTTTAAAAAATTCGACAGCTCCTGACCAGCCAATAACAGGTTCTTTAACATAAGTTCCAGAAGGCGCTATACCAATGAACTCTGTCATTTTACTTTGAGGTACACCAACATAGGGATAAGCTGTTAGCATATCAGCCACATGATATCGCATATGTGATTCATCAGGTCTATACATCTTGGCTTCTATGGCTTCATTTCGCTTCATTACTTTTCTAAAATGTAATAGTTCATAAGCCCTATCAGACGTTTCTTCAATATAGCCTTTAGTTTTCAATTGCTGAGCTTGCTCGATTTCTTTTTTCTTTTGCCATTCAGGTTGTGATAAATCCTGTCTCGGTACTACTTGAATGCCAGAATCTGGCGTTATAAACCCCTTGTTCTTAAGTGCTTGAATACTTGATTTTGTCATGGCTTCTTTTTCTGCATTAGTGATAGCAAAAGCTATGGCCGGCATAAAACTTAAAACTATTAATAGTTTTTTCATACTCATTCTCCACTTTAATTTTGATCCCACCAGCCATCATAGATGCTACAATCAGAAGCTTGCGTATTAGTGTCAAGAATTTCGCGGCCACGATCTAGAAAATAGTGAAACCCAGACACAAAATACGTTCCACCAGGTGCAGATTCATTCCAATGTACAGCTGCTTGTCGCCAGGTGTAACCCATGCCTGTATCAATATAATGGTAACCCTTATTTGGATGTTTTAAATCATAGTTATGAAAACTTACAACACGCCAATTGTAATTGTGCCATAAATACCAAGTGATAGACTCATTATTAAAACAATTAGCTCGACTATGTGCAGTAGTTGCATAAACGCCAGCATGAGAAGTAAAAGTTAAAGATAATATAAGTGTTCCTATAATTTTTCTTAGGTACTTCATTGTATAAGCCCTCGATATTTCACATTATTTTGTTTCTGGGCTCCATCTAGAATTAAAGATTTTTAACCTCTAAGGTCTGATTTATCCACTGCTCTATAACTTTATAGTGCCATGACAGAATTGAACCGTTTAACTTAACTGGCTTTGGAAATTTACCTTCCATCCACCAACGTCGCAGAGTATGACGGTTACGACCTATAAGCTGCTCAACATCATTTATAAACAAAACTTGCTGCTTAAAGCTGCCATGATACATATTTAACTCCTGTTATTTAATTCAGCCAAAATACTCGATTCGAGTATAATTAAAACATATCGAGTATTCGTATGCAATATATAAATATGATAGCTCATATCAATTAGCAATTTTTTGAAACAACAATATTTTCTAATTAGTTATATGTCTCAAATTAAAACAGATAGTAGCTCTATACCTCGGGGGATTTTATCAATACAATAGGGATGCAACTTGACTTAAGAGGAAATGGTATGAATTTTTTAGATGAAATTGAATTCGCAGTTGGCAATGAATACTTAAGTGATTATGAATCCATTGATTCAAAATTACTTTCTTCAATCACTAAAGAACAATTAACTAATTTATTAACTCAACCACATTCTAATACAATCTGTGATATAACTGATTAAATGCATACACTCATTGTTGCGGGCTCAGGGATTAAGTCTATTGCCCATTTAACTGCAGAAACTAGGCAGGTTATTAAGAAAGCAGATAAAGTTCTTTATTTAGTTAATGAAAATAATTTCAAAGCCTGGCTTGAGCGTGAAGCAATAGAAGCAGAATCCTTAGAGCCTATTTATTTTAAATCAATTAAACGAGCTGATGCATATAAGGAGATAAGCAATTATATCGTTGAGCAATACCATCAAGTAAAAAATCTGTGTGTCATTTTTTATGGACATCCCACTGTTTTTGCGCAATCAGGGTTAGATGCAGTCAAGCAAATCAAAAAAGAAAAAGGAAATGCTATCATTCTACCCGCTGTAACAGCTATGGATTGCCTTTTTAGTGACTTGGAAATAGATCCAGGCCAACATGGCTGCTTTACAATAGATGCTACAGAGCTTTTAATTTATGAACGCACTCTAGATGTGCACGGACATCTTATCATTTGGCAAATTGCGAATTTAGGTCGAGCAGATACTCAAATTACATCTAAAATAAGTGTCTTGCAAAATTATTTGGAAAAGTACTACTCTCCAACACATCCTATTTGTATTTATGAAGCAGCTCTTTTACCAACGCACAAACCTAGAACTGATTGGCATCAGGTAGCTGAGTTAGGATTGCTAAATATTAATCCGTTGTCAACGCTTTATCTTCCACCCACTGAACAAAAGAAAATAAGTCAAGATTACTTAGCTCTTTTAGAAATTGATCCGCAGGATTTTCAATCATCTACTTAACTGAACACAGCCACGAAATAATTTAGCATCGGCTGAAAATGTCGTGCTGTTCTGGCTGTAAGAAAATAAGAAGCGTTTATCTTGTTCTAATAATTCTGCAGGCCCTCTTATTGAATGTTTTTCATTCGCTTGATAATGATAAAATGTAAATTTCAGTTCTTTACTTAAATGGTAAAGAGGACTTCCATAAGCATCACTATTTTCCGCAGTAAATTCCTCTTGATAAGCATGCAAAACATTTTTTAATGTTTCAAGTTCAGTAAGAGTACTTTTGCTTTGGTTTGACTTGAAAGTATTAATGTCAGTAAATGGACACTGTAATGGATAATAAATCATGTCTCTACACCCATTAAGTGAGGCTGGCACCATGACGGTAGGCGTATAAACTAATCCATAACATTCAGCATAAGCATGCTGAATAGTTTTTAAAGGTAAGTATTGCTCATCATTGGCTGGCTTTGCTCCAATACCAGGCCCCATACAAATATTAAAAATGTATTTTGCTGTATCGATAATAAAGGGCGTCGGCCGAAAACGATTCACCTTTTTGGCATTTAAAAATAAATTATTACTGGACATATCAAACGTATCTCGAATAATTTTTTTTCTTAACGCCTCAGAAAAATAAAGCTTTAACTTAAGCCAATGTTCGTCATTTTTAACTTTTTCAATAAAAGATTCAGAAAAATATAAAATTTCGCTACACCAATTGCTTGCCTCATTGTCTATTATTTCCTTAAAAACTTGATAGTGCTCATAAGGTGACTTAGGTGCAGGTGCTGTAGTTTTAAAATATTTTTGAATTTGCCCATGCTTTCTTACGCAACCAATATTGGGCAACAGGTAAGATGAAAGCGCTCCTGAAGAAACAGATAAAATATTATTATCAACGGTTTTATCTTCATCAAATATAATTTTCATATTAAAAATAGCACCAGGGCCCTGAACATATTCAGGAAAGATACGTTCATTTTCGCCAAAATAATGCCATTCACAATATTTGTCTAAAATCATACCTAAGGGAAGACTGCCTTTCCCATAACCTAAATGCCTATATAACTCATTATCAATAGCTGAGCTGCTAATTTTAGCGAGTTGGCCAGAGTTAGTAGGTAGATAAGCATGATTTTTTACACCAAAGTGTGCGCCAAATTGGTAATGGGCTAAAAAGAAAGGAATATTGTTATCAAGTTGAAGTTGTTCGATAACTTCATAGATGGCGGGATTAACTACTTTAACTTTGTTTTTAATTTCTTCCCAGAATACTTTTTTAATACGGTTCATTCCTAAACACCTTAACAACAGGCTGTAAACTTATAATGTTTTAAGATCTACATAAATAGCAGTAAGCCTTAATAATAGCCATCTTTAATGATAGAGTCACCACTTTCAGGATGTATAGGAAGTAAAAATGAATAAGCAGCAAGCAAAAATGCCCAAAGGAGTTATCCCTCTCTATTTTATTAAAGCATGCTCTACCTTTTCGTATGCTACTCTTTATTCTTCATTAGCACTGTTTATTACTAAAGAACTGGGTTTAGAGAGTTCTTTTTCAAATAATATTGTTGCCTTGTTTCTAGCTTTTAATTATGTCATGCAATTATTTGGCGGAGTATTAGGTGGAAGCTACTTAAGTAATCGAGTATTATTTCTTATCACTGTTGTTATACAAAGTAGTGGCTTATTTTTTCTCGCCAAATTTCAGGGTAATCTACTAAATATAAGCTTAAGCTTATATTTAGTGGGATGTGGGCTTAATACAACAAGTTATTATAATATGCTGACTCAACGTTTTGACGCAAACGATAATCGGCGTGAGAAAGCTTTCTTTTTTAATTATGCTGTGTTGAATTTTGGTTTTTTTGTAGGTTATTTTTGTAGTGGCTTTTATGATTATTCTAACCATTATGGCCCTTTATTCTATTTAAGCACTTTAGCTAACACATTATCTTTATTTTTTTTGGCCGCTAATTGGAAAGTACTAGCCGATCGAGAAACACCTTTGCTTAAGATTAATAACACATTAAAGCAGCAAGCCAAAAATATTAAAGGCGTTATTCTTATAATGTTCTTAATTCCTTTAATCTTATTTTGTTTTAATTGGGCAACCTTAAGTAACTATTTAATTATTATACTCAGCTTAATCATGTTTGCTGTAGTTTTCTATTTAAGAAAACAGCAGAAGAGCCTTGTTGATAAACAAAAACTACTTGCTTATCTTATTTTAGCTGTCACCTCTATTATTTTTTGGATGATATATTATACAGGCCCTATGGGCATTACGCTTTTTATTAAAAATAATGTGGATAAACACCTTTTTAATTTTGAAATCGCTACCCAATGGATTTTAAATGTTAACACTATTGTAATTATTTTAGGCGCGCCCACTCTTTCTATAGTTATCGATAAATTACGCAACAAAGGATTTATTTTCTCAATTTCAAGACAATTCTTTAGCGCGTTTGTCATGTTATCACTGTCATTCTTTTGTCTAGCTTATGGAATTAAATTTGCTAACAGTGAAGGTTATAGCAGCGTAACTTGGGTAATAGGACACTATTTCTTTCAATCTATTGCTGAGTTATTAATTGCACCTGTAGGGTACGCTATGGTAGGACGTATTGTCCCTATAAACTTACAGGGCTTGCTTATGGGAATCTGGACAATGACATCGGGAGTTGCCGCAACGTTATCTCATTACTTTTCCAATGCCATGACTAAGGCATCTTCCATTTACCCGTTAATAACTAATAACAATTACTTATATGTTTTCCAAGAACTAGGCATGTGGGCTCTCGCAGGGGCAATCTTTCTTTACTTCATTGCTAACAAAATCAGCCAATATATGGACGATTCCAATCAAGAAGAACCTGTTTTAGCTGAGGAAGTCCCTACTTAATTGTATTTTATTAGTAATTTTTTCGAAGTAAAAATACTAATTTTTTCACCGCTCCTATTATGGTTAACTTCTGTTTATGAAAACATAGTTCATTGTTGTTAAGTTGTAAACAGGAGTTTTTTACATGGGAAGTCTAGTTAAATTATTAACCTCCACTAATCAAACTATTCAGTATAAGAAAGAAGCTCAGAAGTATCTAATCGAGTTCATATTATTTCAGGGTAGTTATGATTTGAAAACTCTAGCTGATCTTCTAGAAGTAAATCTGCTTCTTTTAAATCAAGTCGCTAGAGGCAAAGCTACATTTGAAAAAGAAACTGCAAATAAATTGTTTGCGTGGTTTTTGATAATTATTAGCGATTAATAACGGATGATGCCTCAAAGCTATTGATAAGCATTAATTGTACGCGGTCGTAGCCAATTAATCGTAATATTACTTTTTCTGGAAATGTTGCATAAACATAAACTTAGAATAGATTTCAGCTATAAATGTGAAATAAGTGGTTGATAAATGAAACTTCATTTTGCTTGCCAACCATCCAGATATTAAACTGTCCTTTTCTAAACATTCTCATGATTTCAAAACCTCTAATGGTTGCATAAGCGGTTTTCATGGAATGAAATCCTAAAACAGGATTGATAAGACGTTTAAGCTTACCATGGTCTGACTCTAGACGATTATTACGGTATTTTATTTGCAAATGGCTACCCTATGGTGCTAATTTCCTTCCCATTTCAATCTCGAATAGCCTAATTGTAGACTGGATTTTTATCCGTATTAATCACGCTAATATCACATGTCGGAATACTCTTTATAAATTTTTTAAGAATCCGTTTAGCCGCTTTGGCATTATGTCGATGAGCCAGATAAAAAATCAGTCGTATTGTCAGACTCATCAATAGCGCGATATAAATATTTCTATTTTCCTTTGACTTTGACATACGTTTCATCGAGATGCCATCGCCTAGAGTAACGTTGGGTATACTAATCTAATCTTTTTTCAAGCTCCGGTGCATAATACTGAAACCAACGATAAATTGTAATATGATCAACTGACAAACCGCGCTTATCCATTAGTTCCTTTAAATCACGATAACTGATTCCATATTTACAATACCAACGCACGCACTGCAAAATGATCTCTCCATGAAAATGGCGCCATTTGAAATCTATAGGATTTTTAAAACTCATCAGAACTACTATGTGAAAATTCAGATAGTATACTACAGTATTGTTTTTGCAACATGGCCGACTTATTATTAATTTTTTAATGAGAATGGAACATCTTAATCATGGATGAATTAGTCGGATTTAGTAAATTATTAGATTATGGCCTTTATGTTCGTGGAATAGTAATTACGTTTTATGCCCTTATTTTATTTCGAGCAACTTCATCGCGCGTATTTGGCAATTATTCTTCCTTTGACTTCATTATTTCTATTATTTTAGGTGCAATCTTAGGTGAAGCGATTGTCAATAACATTCCTTTATTACCTTCTATGGTCGTTTGTGCTGTTATTGTCATAATTCATAGAATGCTGGCCTTTTTGTCTTATAAAAGTCGCCGCGTGGGT
>NZ_CAAAHX010000006.1 GCF_900639865.1 Legionella gresilensis | reverse complement strand
TGAACTCTGCCCCGAAGGCGTGATGCGTATTCTACTCATCCTAACTCCCTTGTCAAATACTTTTTTCCTTTTTTTTCATTTTATTTATCCATCGTGCTTTTTTAATAGGCGAACTTTTATGTAAGTGTTATTGCCCAGCCGGGATAAAATAAGGGTTGTTAGAGAAAATACTGCAGAAGGGTGTTAAATCTTACTTCTTACTGCATCCTTAATGCTTCTTAGCATCCTAATAATATATAGACTCTGTATTTTATTTTGTCAAGCCGATTAAATGAAAATCGAAAAGAAGTTCATTTCCTTATATATCAGTAATTTCCTTCGTTTAAAAATGCTGCACCACACTTTAGAAAACGAGTAATTAATTTTACCTTTAACTCTGCGTTAATCGAACTTTTGCAAAACGTCTTTTACCTATCTGCATAATATATGTTTCATTAGGAGATAACGCTAAAGATGGATCACTAATTCGCTCATTATTAATTCGTACTGCGCCCTGACCAATTAAGCGAATAGCTTCAGAAGTACTTTTAGTCAAATTTAATTGTTTAAGAATTTGGGCAATGCTTAAATTTTCTAAGTATTCAAGTCGCTGCTCTATTAAATCTTGTGGTATTTCACCTTTTTGAAATTGCTCTATAAACGCTACATGTGCCTGCTCAGCCTGATCCTTGTTATGAAAACGAGCAATAATTTCTTTAGCAAAGTCTATTTTTATATCACGCGGGTTTAGACCGTTTGCTACCTCACTTTTTAATTTATTAATATGTTCAATAGAGTTAAAGCTAAGTAAATCAATATAACGCCACATTAAATCATCAGAAATAGACATTATCTTACCAAACATACTCTCAGCTGGTTCTGTAATCCCTATGTAATTATTAAGAGATTTAGACATTTTTTTAACACCATCTAACCCTTCGATTAAAGGTGTCATCACAATAACTTGTGGTTCTAAACCATAATGCTTTTGTAATTCTCTTCCCATTAGCAAATTAAATTTTTGATCAGTACCACCTAGCTCGATATCAGCTTTTAAAGCAACCGAATCATATCCCTGCACCAAGGGATAAAGAAATTCATGAATTGCAATAGGCTGCTCTGACTTGTATCGTTTATTAAAATCATCACGCTCTAACATTCTTGCTACTGTTGATGTTGCAGCTAGGCGAATTAAATCGGCAGCATTCATTTTGCCTAACCATTGAGAATTGTAAGCAATTGTTGTTTTATCCGGGTCAAGGATTTTGAATACTTGTTGCTGATAAGTTTTAGAGTTTTCTAAAATAGTTTCTTGGCTTAACGGTATGCGTGTTACATTTTTACCGGTAGGATCACCAATCATTGCTGTAAAATCACCAATCAAAAAGACAACCTGATGACCTAACAATTGAAACTGGCGCAACTTATTTAATAAAACTGTATGTCCTAAATGTAAATCGGGTGCAGTAGGATCAAAACCTGCTTTAATAATTAATGGCTTATTTTTAGCTAATTTTGTTGCAAGTTCTTGTATTGGAAGAATTTCTTCACATCCTCTCTGTAGCTCTTCGCTAACTGTTTCTGCAATAAACATACACGTAAAACCTTTTAATGATTGACCTGACTTCTTACAGCGGGTATCTTAGCCCGGTTATTACATTCTCGCTAGAGGACAAACACTCTGTTAGGATGCAATGATGAATGCTCTAAACCAAACGTGATTTATTATAGCTAAATTATTAACAAAAATGCTATTAACTGGCTCATAAAGCTTACTAAAAATAATAAACCAGGAAGAAATAAATCTATGCTCAAAATAATTAGATGTTGTATATACGCAATCATACTAGGCGTTATGATTAAAAAATAATATTTTCATATGTGGGTATTCGGATAAAGAGGCAAATTATCTGCATGAGCTGTAAATCGACATTAAGGGTATGTGTTTTATTGTTTAGTCACAGCCAAAGTGTTTAGTAGATAGAATTTAAAAGCGTGCTACTAAATCTTTTTAAGAATAAACATAATAAGAGGTATACAAAAAATGGCATGGCTCTTCGCATGGATTGTCACCCCGACTTACTTAATTACCATTTTAAAAATGATAGTAGTAAAGGCGAAACATGGATCAACAACCCAATGTCTCATTAGATAAATCAAGTAAACCTTCAAAAATTTTGGCGTTAATAGCAATCTTAGTCGCATTTGCATTGCCTTTTATTTTAGTAAAAACATTTCATAATAAACAAAAACCATCTTCTAATGATCAAGTTAGTTTACCACTACCTAATATAGAATCTGTTATAGAAGAAACAATTCAGCCGGCAGTACAGCCGCCTGAATTACCTGTTGATACATCTGCAGATGTGACTGTCAAAACAACCGAAACAGAAAAATCTCCATCATCTGACATAGCTAATAGAGAAGCAGCTAAACCACCACCACTAGAAGCACCCCCTAAACAGATAGCGACTGAAATAAAGCAATCTAAATGGCAAATTGTTAAAACACGTGAGCGCGACTCCTTAGCTAATGTATTTAGCCGTGTTGGCTTAAGTGCTAAAACATTACATGCCGTTATGCAAGACGTTACTCAAAAACAAGCGCTAACTAAATTAAAGCCAAATCAAGAATTACAATTTTTAATTAAGAATCAACTTCTAGAAAAAATGATTCTTCCCTATACGGATACTCAGTATTTAGTTATTTATCGTGATAATAAACATTATAAAAGTGAGATCAAATTACGCAAGATGAATAGCTATAATCATTTCTTAACAGCAACTATTAAAGGCTCTTTATACACTACGGCGAAAAGGCAAAACATTCCTTATAAATTAATTCACCAAATGACAGAGATTTTCACATGGGATATTGATTTTGCTAAAGATGTTAAAACGGGTGACCAATTTACTATTATGTACAAAGCCTTTTATGTTGAAAATAAGCTAGTGGGTACAGGTGATATCATTGCTGTTTCCTATAGAAATGGTAATAAGACTTTCCAAGCAATCCGTCATACTGCGCGCTCAGGCGAAATAGATTATTACACCCCACAAGGTACTAGTTTAAAAAAAGCATTTACCCGTTATCCTTTGAAGTTTAGCCATATTAGTTCCACGTTTAGCATGGCTCGTTATCATCCGGTTTTACATTATACTCGTGCTCATAAAGGAATTGATTTAGCTGCTCGAATTGGCACACCTATTCAAGCGACCGGTGATGGTCGAATAGAAATTATTGGTCGTCAAAATGGTTATGGCAATATGATTAAAATTAACCACAATAAACAATTTAGTACGATCTATGGTCATATGCTGAAATTTCAAAAAGGATTAAGTAAAGGAGATTTTGTTAAGCGTGGGCAAGTGATAGGTTATGTTGGTCAAACAGGCTTAGCTTCAGGGCCTCATTGTCATTACGAATTTCATATTAATAATCGCCCTAGAAACCCAGCGACTGTAGACCTACCTCGCGGTAATCCAATTGCTGGAAAAGAATTAGCAGCGTTTCGCGCGAAAGCAACGACAATGCTTGCGCAGTTAAAACTTTTTGAAGATGCACGACTTGCTAGTGTTACAAAGAAAGGAGTAGCTAAACCTGATTCTAGAAAGGCTTAATATTTACAATTAATTTAAGTATTTTTTTAATTACTTATTTTAATTTTTAAGCATTTATAGAATTAAACTTTAGAGCTTCTTAAATAAAATTCTAAAAGAACAATTAAGTAAATAGCAATCGGCAAACCACGATGCTCGCTATAACACCAGTTAAATCAGCAAGAAGACCTGCCGGGATAGCGTGTCGTGTTCGTCTAATACCAATAGCACCAAAATAAACAGCTATAACATAAAAAGTTGTTTCAGTGCTTCCCATCATGGTTGCTGCTGCCTTAGCAATAAATGAATCGCCACCATGTTGGTGAATTAACTCTGCCATAATGCCGGTGGCAGCGCTACCAGAAAAAGGCCTTATCATTGCTAAAGGTAATAATTCTGTAGGCATGCCTAATTTTCCCAACATAGGCGCAAGTAAAGTATTTAATAATGTAAAAAATCCAGATGCCCTTAACATACCAATAGCAACAATCATAGCGATTAAATAAGGCATAATATTTACACTGGTTTCAAAGCCTTGTTTAGCACCTTTCACAAAAGCATCGAAAACATTAACCTTTTTAATCGCAGCATATAAAGGTATACCTGCAACAAAGCTTAAAAACAAGCAATTTGATAACTGATTAACAAGATTAATCATGCGCTTTTAACTCCTTTATTTGATAAACAGGGAGGCGTGCTAACCGTTTTACAGCGACAATGGCCACAATAGTAGAGCAGGTTGTTGCAAGTAGCGAACTTATAATAACGCTACTAGGATGCAAACTACCATTAGCAGCAAGAAAAGCAATGGCTGTAGCAGGAATTAGTTGTACGCTAGATGTATTAATTGCCAGGAAAGTACACATGGCATTAGACGCTTCATCAACATGAGAATTTAAGCGTTGTAATTCTTTCATTGCTCTTAAACCAAAGGGCGTTGCTGCATTAGCAAGACCTAGCATATTAGCAGCAATATTTAATATCATAGCTCCCATTGCGGGATGCTCAGCAGGTACATCTGGAAATAAGGGCCGCATAATAGGTTTAAGTAACCGTGCAAATTTATTAACTAAACCAGACTCCGCTGCTATTTCCATAATGCCTAACCAAAATGCCATAATTCCAGCCAAGCCTAGGGCAATTTCAAAACCGAGCTTGGCTGAATCAGTTACTGCCTGTACAACCTGATCCAGCCGCCCTTGAATAATTCCTACAACCACTGAAAGCAAAATCATACTTAGCCATATTATATTTAACACTCTTGCCCTCCAGATTTATCCTCGGTAAGCTTATTTACTTTAAATCTTTTTTGTAAAGATATGATAATGACCTATTCAGCAAAATTTAAATACGTAGTTTATTTGATTATTTTACTTATTTCTTTGCCTTTAGCTGCAAATGATTTGGCAGAAGAAGAGGCTAATTTAACTATTGAGCAACTATATCATACCCCTAATAGCAACATGAACTTGGATATGGTTACTCGAATTGATGAAATTAGCGCTTTTTTTCTGGGTAAGCCTTATATCTTAGGTTCTCTAGGCGAAGGAGCGACAGCTTTATTTGATCAATTTCCTCAATATCGTACTGATGGTTTTGATTGCGAAACGTATGTAACTACTGTTATTGCTTTAGCGTTTGCTAATGAATTAAATGATTTTAAGGAATGTTTAAAGAAAATTCGTTACTTTGAAGGTCAGGTTGATTATTTAACTCGGAACCATTTTACAGGTCTTGATTGGAATTATAATAATCAGCGCCAAGGTTTTTTTAAAGATATAACAACTAGTTTTAGAGATAAAAATAATCAATCAATAGCACAAATTGCGACAGCTGTAATAGATAAACCAGCTTGGTACAAATTTAAGTCCGCAGAAACTATTCGTTTAAAGCAAAAGGATAATCAAGAGCAAGCAAAGCGGCTTGAAAAATTAAAACAAATGGGTAGTCGACTTCCACGTAGTAAAGAGCAAGTGCCCTATTTACCTCTTACTGCTTTCTTTAATAAAAAAGGTGAGCCTAACTATAATTTATTTAATCAAATTCCTAACGGAGCAATTATTGAAATTGTTCGACCTAATTGGGAGCTGAACAAAAAAATCGGTACTAATCTTAATATTTCCCACCTAGGATTTGCATTCCGAAAAGATGACCAGCTTATCTTTAGACAAGCTTCTTCTGAGTATGGCAAAGTCATTGATGTTTCTTTAATTAACTATTTAAAAGAAGCGACTAAAAGTCCTACGATTAAAGGTATTAATGTACAAACCATTATACCTAGTAAGCCCTTAAATAATGGCTGCAATTTATCTAATAAATAAATGATTTATTCTCAATAGCGTCTCTAAACTAGACTTCTTTCAAAACTCGCTGCAAAGTGGCCATTGCAGTAGAGTTTCCAAAGAAGTCTACTAAGCTTCTGATTGCGAAATTAGAAGTAATGCTTAATAATGGAAAAATTCACTTGTACAAGGAGTGGGAATGTTAAGTAGGTTCTTTTCCCAACAGTTAACTGTATTGAGCCTTACAACGCTTTTATTTAGTGGTTGCTCCCGCTACGAACCACCCTATAATAATTTTCAACCTTATAATCGTGTTGGTAGGGATTTTGTCGTAGGTGCAACCGCAGGGACCGTTGTCGGTGCTGTTGTAGGTGGGACAGTCGGCACAACGCTTGCTGGTACCGCCATTGGCGCAGCCACTGTAGTTGGGCATGGCCTTTATAAAAATAGTAGGCAATATATGTTAAGAGAACTACAACGAGCTGATGTCCAATATGTTAAATATGGCGATACGACGACATTAATTGTACCTACGGACAGATATTTTCGCTTTAATTCAGCTAAACTCAATGAGCTTTGTTATCGAGGCTTAATGCTTATTGCTAGCGTCATTAAAATATCTTGCCCGATTGGCCCAGTTTATGTTGCTGGTTTCACTGATAATGTAGGTTCACGCTATCATAAAAACACCCTTACTCAAGCACGAGCAGAAGCCATGTTAACATTTCTATGGGCGAATAATATTCACGCTAGGCGCCTTAATGCTGAAGGTTATGGTGATAAATACCCAGTATCGGATAATCGATTAATTCATGGTAGCGCACAAAATCGTCGCTTAGAAATTCAATGTGCAAATACACCTATTATTTCTGCACCGCCAGCCTACGTTGGCATGACGAAATAAACTTCCTCTAAAACTGCTAGTGAGGAGACAAAGTCAGACGAAAAAAGGGCTGAAAAAGTACCGTATCCTAAAGTATATGAGCATCCCCATCTACATGGGGACAGGCTTTTAAGACCTTTTTTCAGATGAGATTGCCCCTCAATGATGGTTTCTAAAGAAGTCTAATAAAATTTTAACAGTGTGACTGGCTTTTAAATAGTAACACTGTTAAGGTAGAGCCATACTTAATAAACTGGATTAATGAAAAAAAGGATTTTAAGTAGTAGATATTGTTGTTAATTGAGAATTAAATGAATTTAAAGTTTATTGGTGGCATCCTACTTATTGTTGGTACATCTATTGGTGGAGGAATGCTGGCATTACCTGTTGCAACCGCAGCCGCAGGTTTTTGGTCTTCATCAATTTTTCTATTGTTATGCTGGGCTATAATGACCCTCGGTGCTTTGTTCATTCTAGAAGCTAATCTATATTTACCACCTGGTAAACATATGGTCTCTATGGCAGCTGCAACACTGGGTAATTCGGGTTTATTAGTTGCTTGGTTAAGTTATCTTTTTTTACTCTACACTCTCTTATCTGCCTACATTTCAGGTGGGGCTGATGTTATGGGTAGCCTATTTTCGCGGGTTGGGATATCTCTACAGGAATGGCAAAGTAGCCTTCTATTTACTCTTTTATTTGGTTCTATTGTTTACAGTGGCATACATAAAGTCGATTTATTAAATCGAGCCCTGATGTTTGGTAAGCTAGCTGTTTATTTGATTTTAGTTATTCTAATTGCACCGCATGTTCATATGGTGAATTTAGCAGAAGGTAATTATCGTTATATTAATGCAAGTATTATGATCTTAATTACCTCATTTGGCTTTGCTATTATTGTACCTAATTTGCGAGATTATTTTAATGATGATCTTATTACTTTACGTAAAGTCATTTTAATTGGCTCATTAATACCCTTAATTTGTTATTTAGCTTGGAATGCCGTTATTATTGGCTCGTTACCCGCACAAGGCGAAAAGGGACTGGCTGCTTTGATGCAAAGTGAACATACTACTAGTGATTTAGCAAACGTATTATCCTCTACAGTACAAAGTACAACAATCAATACCTTTTTTAATTTCTTCACTTCTATTTGTATGTTAACTGCTTTCTTAGGTGTTGCGCTTTGTTTAATTAGCTTTTTAGCAGACGGTCTTAAAGTAGAACAGAAAGGTCGCAACGGGTTATTACTTTTTATTTTAACCTTTCTACCTCCTCTCTTAATTGTAATTTATTATCCAGGCGCCTATATTCATGCACTTAATTATGCTGGAATAATTTGTGTTATTTTATTACTTCTTCTTCCAGCTTTAATGGTAGCTTATGGTAGAAAAAAGTTTACCGGGCGATATCAAGTTCTAGGCGGTTTTTGTACACCTTGGGCTATCATAATTATCTCAATAATTCTTTTAATCAACGCCATAATACAGGTGTTTTGATTATAAATATTACTTAGGGAATATACGTAAGTAGATTGACAATTTAACAAATAAAAGATAGGATATTGGTTTAATGTTAAACAAAGAGATTGGTTTTGTGTCAAAGTCAAAGTTCATTGGGGGAACGCTATTAATTGTAGGGACTTCTATTGGTGGCGGGATGCTAGCCTTACCCGTTTCAACAGCTGGCGCAGGATTTACCAATTCTATCTTTTTTTTAATATTTTGCTGGCTAATTATGACTATTGGCGCTTTATTAATTTTAGAAGTTAATTTACGCCTTCCAGCGGGTAGTAATATGGTGTCTATGGCTAAATCTACGCTTGGCTTACCTGGACAAATTATCGCCTGGCTTACCTACTTATTTTTACTTTATACCCTTCTATCAGCCTATATTTCAGGGGGTAGTGATGTTTTTGATGGCCTATTACAACGATTACATTATAATTTGCCTGCTTGGCTGACATCTTTGTTATTTACCTTCTTTTTTAGTTTAATCGTTTATGCAGGTATTAGTGCGGTTGATTATGTTAACCGGGGTCTGATGTTCGGTAAATTAGGTATTTATTTATTGCTAGTTATTATTATTAGCCCACATGTTGATCTTAGCTCCTTAAGAGGAGGCTCAGCACAAGCCATCACCGGTAGTTTAATGATTTTAGTTACATCATTTGGCTTTGCATCAATTGTTCCAAGCTTACGAGATTATTTTAAAGATGATATTACCACCTTAAGGCGAGTAATCCTTATTGGTTCACTAGTACCTCTTATTTGTTATATCATTTGGGACGCGGTTATTATGGGTGTAGTCCAACGAGGCGGCGAAAATGGCCTCTTAGCACTTATGAATAGTAATCATGCTACAAGCGGTCTTACTGAAGCATTAAGTGATGTTGTACAAAATACTTGGATTACGGGTTTCTTTGGTTTTTTTACCTCTATTTGTATGATTACAGCTTTTTTAGGTGTATCTATAGGCTTATTTGACTTTTTAGCAGATGGATTATCGTTAAGGAAAACGGGCCTACAAGGCAAATGGGTACTTGCCCTTACTTTTCTACCGCCATTAGCAATTGTCTTGATCAATCCAGGTATTTACTTACATGCACTAAGTTATGCAGGTGTATGTTGTGTAATACTTTTATTGCTTTTGCCTTCTATAATGACCTGGCGTGCCCGTAAATTAGATACAAACCAAAATTCGCACATGGTACCAGGTGGTAATTTTACATTAATTTTAGTTATGATTATTGCAATATTTCTGCTTACAATTGCTGTTTAAATCCAGAAAGTGTTGTCAGTATTGTTGACATTAAATAGAGTTCGAGCATAGCATGATGCCTTGTTTAAGTTTAATAGGTCATTGATGGGAATTGATGCAATACGTCTCTTAGTAGGAGATGATCTAAATGCTGTAAATGATTTAATTATGGAGAAAATTCAATCTCCAATTAAACTTATGAATGATATTGCTGAGTATGTAATTCAGGGTGGGGGCAAGAGAATAAGATGTTTATTAGTTCTTCTCGTTAGTCGGGCTTGTAATTATCAAGGCAAAGAACATATTATATTGGCCGCTATGGTTGAGTTTTTTCATACCGCAACGCTTTTACATGATGATGTGCTAGATGTTTCCACTTTACGACGTGGCAGGAAAACAGCTAATACTTTATGGGGGAACAAAGCTAGTATTTTAGCTGGTGATTTTCTATTTATTAAACACCTAGAACTCATGGTTGAATTAGGTGATATCCGTATTATTCAACTCTTAATTAGTATCGCTCCTCAAATAGGCAATGGTGAAATACAGCAATTTTCTAGCGTTTACCGTACTGATATTAGTGTTGAGGAATATTTTGATTCAATCAGAGCTAAAACAGCACTTCTTTTTGCTGCAGCCTCCAAACTTGGAGCACTTATTAGTAAAACTGATATTAAGATTCAACAGGGTTTATACAACTATGGTTTACAGTTAGGAACAGCTTTTCAATTAATTGATGATGCCATAGATTATTGCTCTGACGCAGAAATAATGGGAAAAAATATTGGCGATGACTTAGCAAGTGGAAAAACGACACTACCTCTAATTTATGCGTTACAACAAGGTAATCAAGCTCAACAAAAGATTATAAAGCAAAGTATTGAACAAGGCTCGCTGGAACTGTTGCCACAAATCCTTGAAATTTTAGCTGAAACAGGCGCAATTAAGTACACTTTTAATTTAGCTGCTCTAAAAGTTGAGTCGGCTATTGCATCATTAAACGTGCTTCCTAATTCTACCTACAAAGAAGCTTTGCAAGAATTAGCTCAATATGTTCTTGAGCGCAAAAATTAGGATCTCTTAATCATTTTGGTGATGAAATTAACCACAAAATTTTTTCAATAAGATTATTAGATTTGGTTATTTAAGATATATTTAAATTTTTAGAAATCCGAATATATTTTAATAAATTATATTAAAGCCTCTAGTTCACATCATGACATAAGCAATTACTATGTCTTTGAGGGAAAATATGCATACAGTAATTAATGAATTAATATATCCAATTTGGGGCGCTGAACAATGGATTCAAGAAGGATGGAACAAGCTAACGTCGGAAGAAAAACAAGACATTAATAGACGCCTAGAACAGTTTTTCAGTAATGGCCTTCCTTTTAAATTAAAACATGAGAAACAACTATATATCTACATGTTCTCTTTAATGGCGCAGTTAGAAGTGTTGGCTATTCAATTACCTTTACGATTTGCTGAAAAAATTGCGAATCCTTTTTTAAAAGAAAAACTACGAGCTCAGCTACTTGATGAGATATTCCACGCAATAATATTCACGAGAGTCGCTTTTACTTTATCTGCTCCCCACCATTTTCCACCTACCTATAATGAAAAAATTGAAAAAATCTGTTGCTACGTTCGCTCGATTGAATGTCCTAAAATAGGTTTGGCTGTTATGAACCTAGTATGTGAAGGCTTGGTAGAAGAAATATTTTCAGCTATGTACAATAATGATGTCGCTCGCGAACTATTTGAGATTATATTGAACGACGAACATAGGCACGTTTCCGAAACAGAATTATATAAAGAAATTGGTTTACCACAAACAGACATTCTTGAAGAAGAATTAAGCAAGCTAGAGTCACTTGTTATTTCTGCTTTTTTGTCTCAACCACAATATGCCACTGCAATAACTGCATTACTTACCCCACAAGGGAGAGAAAATCTTGTTAGAGAGCTATATGAAAAGCACAAAAGTCAATTAAAGAAAATTAATATGACACCTAGTGAAGAATGGGAGCTAGCATTTCATTTAGATAATTACCTTAGTCAAGAATTCAAGCCTCAAGTTAATGAAATCAGAAATGAGGTTTATCAAGAGATCTCTGAAATAGAGATGTCACCCATGCGTAAAGCATTAATAACTGAGTTCAATTTTACTGGCGATCCAATAATGACAGCTCAGTTTAATTTAGATATTAGCAATTTTGGTTTTTTTGATCATAAGTATCCGCACGAATTGTTAACCGCCCTAGTGATGCAAGCAATAAGTTATGTCCTTATTTCACATGATCAATTACGTAATTTTCTTAGTTATAAAAAAATGCACTCTATTAAGGGTGCATATGTATCAATTATAGAAAAGTTACCTAATTGTTCTGATCAAATAGGGACGATTGGTTTTAGAAATTGTCATGAATTTAATGTAGAAAGCTTAGTAGAAAAGATTGAACGACACAAAAAGATAATGGTAGAAGCCTATAAAAAACGTACCCAACTGGAATTAGAATCTCCTGCATTAAAAGATAGTTCTGAGACACTACTTTATAATGGTGACTATGATGTTTATCCTTTTCCAGCTCCGGGAAGCTATGGTGTTTATTTAAGTAATGTTGGGCCTTTGGGGTATACTAAGGCGAAAGCACCTTTAGCAAAACATATGGGACTCAGTGCTATTTTATTGGCTGTAACAAGAACACAGACATGGAATAATGACTCAAAATCATTTGAAATTAAAGATTTCCTACCTATCTCTTTTAGTATCGACATACGGATTTTTGATGGCTTAGTGCCTATACCTCAGTTAGTTAATGAGGCATTCCAACTCATGCTAAAAAAAATGGATAAAGAAAAAAAGGAATTTTTAGAAACAGGTAATTTATCTGAAAGTAACTATAATAGATTAACGGATAAAATTTCCGATATTCTCTTAACAGAAAACAAATTATTTAATCGCAGGAAAATATTTTCTTATTTAATGAGCAATGCAGCACTGATTAGGAAATTGAAGCGCTTATATGCCGATGAAATTAAAAATGAGGGTTTAGATATATCAGATTATATTGCTAAGCACTTAATGAAGGACTATTCAAAATTTGAAATGGATGAATGGATTGAAAACCAACATCTTATGAAATTGGTTGATAAATTATTGCATGAGAATAGAGAGCTTGGATATAGAGTATTGTGCTTGATGCAAACTGCTACTTTTGATTATATAGATCTCGAGGCCACTTTTAATAATCTTTATCAAAAAGTTGCAAATGGCCGCTTACATAAATTAGCCAAGCTATTACCTAAAATTGTTGGATAATATCTACGAGAATAAATAATGAATACAACGAAATTTAAAAAAATGGTTGAAAGCCTTATTATGACGCCTAGCCTTTATATTGGTTTCGTTATTGGATCTCTTTTAGGTGCTATAGGAGGCGGCTTAGGTGGAGGAATTACAGGCGCTATTACCGGTTATTTATACAAAGGAGCGCTAATTCAACAATTTAATGTATGTACTCTATGTCCTGCAGTTCTTTTAGGATACCCTATTTCTGCAGCTACCATCGATTTATTAGTAGTCACCTTAATTGGATTAACGCTTGGTAGTGGCTTAGGAGGTATTGGAACAGGCCTTTCTACTGCATTATGTGTTTACCTTAATAAAAAACTACCTGTTAGCCTATCTAATGAAACTATTCGGCCACTAATCAAATTTTGTTATATAGTTGCTGGTGTATTAAGCCTTAGTATACTTTTAGGTGCGCTACTTGGTCTTGGAGCTCGTCTTTTATTTGGGCCTGCAATTGGAGCAATTTTTGGATTTGGACTTACTTTATTATATATTATAAATTGGATACGCCATCAATAAAGTAATTGCCATATAACAACCTATAATTTAGTAAGCTAGTTTAATATTGGAATTCTTCATAAATTGTCAGTGAAGTTTATTAGTTAATTAGAGATAAATATTTTTTATGACAAAAGTTAAGCCTTTTCTTAAATGGGCTGGTAGTAAATTTCGCTGCCTTGATATTATTCTTTCTGCACTTCCTCAAGCTAAGCGTTTAATAGAACCTTTTGCTGGTTCTGGCGCTATCTTTATTAATTCTAATTACTCTAATTATCTATTAGCAGAACAAAACCAAGATCTTATTCTTGTGTTTCAAGCATTACAGCAAGAAGGATTAAATTTTATTAATTTCTGTGAACAATTTTTTACGCCAGGGAATAATTCAGCTGATCGTTATTATCAATTAAGAGAGCAATTTAATCACTGTAAGCGCCCTCGATTACGAGCCGCTTTATTCCTATATTTAAATCGGCATGGTTATAACGGTTTGTGTCGCTACAATAAAAAAGGAATATATAACGTTCCTTTTGGACGCTACACTAAACCTTATTTTCCACGCGCAGAAATGTTATTTTTTTACGAAAAAAGCCAAGCAGTAAAATTTTTGCAAAGTGATTTTAGAGCAACTTTTAAGCTTGCAGAACCAGGCGATATCATTTATTGTGATCCACCCTATGTGCCTTTATCGGCTAGTGCAAATTTTTCCTCTTATACCCAATTTAAATTTAGCGAGCAAGATCATATAGAGCTTGCACAATTAGCAAAATACAGTGCCAGTCAGGGGATAACCGTTATTGTTTCTAATCATGATACAGCATTTACCCGATATCACTACCAAGATAGTGATATCATTTCTTTCCCTGTTAAACGTTTTATTAGCTGCCAATCACTAAGCCGTAGACCCGCTCAGGAGCTCATGGCTATTTTTAAAGCCAATGCTTCAAATCAATAAGTTAGCTAGAAAGTATTTAGCTAAATTGTATTTGAACGAAAATCTTTCATAAAGAATGCTAATATCGTCACTAATAATAATGAAATGGGTAAAACTGATAAAGCTAATTGATAATCAACGACTGTATAAATGTGTTCCCCAGCGACAACATTACTATCACCAAACATATCAAGTAATTTACCAACTAACGGCTGAAAGATAACGCCGCCTAAGGTTACAATCATATTCACTGCCGCAAATACAGTTCCAGATAGCTGAGCGCCACTATTTTCTTTTGCCATGATAAAAACAATAATTTCAGTTGAGCTAAAAACACCATATAGGAATAATAGTACGTTAAGGGCAGTGTACGATAGGCCTGGATAATACAACACTAAACTTATACAAATTAAACCCATGATAGCCCCAACTACTAAGGGTAATACGCGCCGTCCACTTTGATCTGATAAATAACCTACTAAAGGTGCGCCTACTGCCCATCCTAAAAACATGGCTGAAACAGTTTTTGCAGCTTCAACTTTGGTTAAGTGATGGGCCTGTTCTAGGTAACTTTTACCCCACAGCTCGCCAAAAACAGATAAAGAAGTATAAAGACAGGCGCCCACAAGCCCAATTAACCATACTTGTGGCGAAGAAAGTACATGCCATACTTTCATAAAAAATTCTGGTAAAGGATAGCCATGCTTTTTATGGCCAGTCGGACCATCCCGTACAACAAGAGAAATCACTATTGTTAAAACAGCACCAATGATTATCATTAAACGAAGAACATGTAGCCAGCCAAAATCAACTGCAATATCCGTAATTTTTACTTCCCCATAAACTAATCCCAACATACCTAATGTTGTTATCAATCCTGCCATTAAGGAAAAATACTTTTTAGGTAGCCAGCTCAGTGCTAAAGATAAAACGCCAACAAAGGCAAAAGAAGATCCAAAACCAACTAAAAATCGACCACATCCAGCAACTAACATAGATGAAATATTAGTAAACATCCACGAACCAAGTGTGCAACATAAACAAGCAAAAGTTAATAATTTATGTGGCCCATACCGATCCATGAGCATACCTACAGGTAATTGCATCGGCGAATAAGCAAAATAATAAAATGCAGACAATTGCCCAAAGGTAGTCGCTGAAATATGGCCGAAAGCCGCACTCAATTCACTTTGTAGCGCACCAGGTATAATCCTTAGAACAAATTCATAACAGTAAAAGAATGCACCTACGGCGCAAACAAGACTACCAAAAATGGCTTGGCTTTTACTGACCGTTTTAATCATTTGTAATTGCATAAGTCTCTTTCAGAAAAAAGGTTAAAATAGCAGCAATAATAATTCCTAACGGAATCACTGATAATGCAAATTGATAATCATCAGCCGTGTATAAACTATGAAGCTTACCAAAGCCTAATTTATCCGCAGATATTACTATATTTGCATGAGAAGCTAGGCTAAAATCTAATAATCGGCCCACTAAAGGCTGTAAAAACATCGCACCAAACATAACTATCATGTTAGTTAAAGCCATAGCCGTCCCAGCCGCCTCATTTGGGCTAAGCTCTCTTCCAACAGCGAAAACGATACATTGTGCACTGTAAAAAAGACCTAACAAAAACATTAAAATTTGAATACTTAATTCATTTAGATTAGGCAAATATAATACAGCCATCATAATGATGGCAGCGCCTGATGCACCAATTAATAAGGGTAATTTACGTCTTTTTATTTTATCTGAAATAAATCCCATTAGAGGTGCGCCAATTGTAAAACCAAGAAAAAGCAGAGAGTTGGCAAAATCAGCACTCGCTGAAGTCAAGTGATGAGCATGCTTTAAATAAGGAATACCCCATAACTCAGCAAAGACAGTAGTCGGTAAATAAACTAAGCAACCAATTGCACCGTTTATCCACATTTGTTTATTTTTAATAATAAGTCCCAGATCAATCATACTTTTATGAAAGCTGGCAATCGTGCCACTAGGGCCTTCTGCTTTACTTTTATCGCGAATACCTAACCATAATACAAATGCTAGAAATAAACCAAAATAAGCTGTCATCTCGACTGTAGGACGCCAGCCAATTTTAGTTACAAACTCACCTAATAAATTATCTCCCAACATAGCACCGATTGTGCCTAATGCTGCAGCAAGACCTGACACTAAAGCAAGCTTATCTTCTGGTAACCAAATAGTAGCTAATTTTAATACCCCTACAAAGGCAAAAGCAGAACCAAAACCAACTAAAAAACGACCTAAAGCTGCTACCCAGATAATAGATGTACTTGCAAATAAAAAAGTCCCTATAGCACAAACAAAACAAGCAAAAGTAAGTAAACGCCTAGGACCAAAGCGATCTAATAAAATACCGACAGGTACTTGCATTGGAACATAAGCGTAATAATAAAACGCTGATAAAAACCCAAAGCCTGTTGCAGATAAGTGAAAATGCGCGCGCAGCGCGGGCTCCATCACACTAGGCGATATTCTTAATAAATATTCATAACTATAATAAATAGCGCCAAGCCCACAAATTAACCAAGCACTGAGAAAATACCTTTTACTACTATTACTATGCAAAATAAGCTCCTTAACGTGAGGTTAAGTACCATATCCTTTGGTTTAAAATCATTATATTAATACTGATAGCCTTCTAGCTAATCACGGTTGTATAGAGCGGCTTACACCACTTGCTATTGCTGCTTTTGCTACAGCTTGAGCTACTCGTTCTCTTAAGCGAGGATCAATGGGCTTAGGAATAATATAATTAGGCCCAAATTCCCAGTCTGAAACACCTGGATAGTTATCTTTTACAATTTGCGGTACGGGTTCTAAGGCTAATGACCGAATTGCGTCAACCGCGGCAATTTGCATCGACCGATTAATGCATGTAGCACGAACATCAAGCGCGCCACGAAAGATATAAGGAAAACAAAGTACATTGTTAACTTGATTAGGATAATCACTACGGCCAGTTGCAATGATAAGATCATTACGAACCTGATAAGCAAATTCTGGTTTAATTTCTGGATCAGGATTAGATAAAGCAAAGATAACAGGTTTTGCTGCCATTAAGTTTAAAAGCTCAGCACTTAAAAGGTCTGGCTTTGCAACACCAATAAAAACATCTGCACCTACTAACGCATCAGCAAGAGTACGTTTGTCTGTTGTGCGAGCAAAAGCAAATTTATAAGCATTTAAATCTTCTCGTCCTGAATGAACAATGCCCTTAGTATCAAGAAGATAAATATTTTCTTTACATGCTCCTAATGCTACTAGTAACTGCATTGAGGCAATACCAGCAGCCCCTGCTCCAATACATACTATACGAGCATCTTTTAAAGATTTATTTTGTAAATCTAAGGCATTGAGTAAGCCTGCTGCAACAACAATAGCGGTACCATGTTGATCATCATGAAAAACAGGAATATCTAATTGCTCTATAAGTGCTCTTTCAACTTCAAAACATTCTGGTGCTTTAATATCTTCTAAGTTTATACCACCAAACGTTGGTGAAATACGCTTAATTGTTGTAATAAACTCCTGGGTACTTGCAGCCTCAATTTCAATATCAAATGCATCAATGTCTGCAAATCGTTTAAATAATACTGCTTTGCCTTCCATTACAGGTTTACTTGCCAATGCGCCTACATCGCCTAAACCAAGAACTGCAGTACCATTTGTAATAACCGCAACTAGGTTACCTTTAGAGGTGTAGCGAAACGCATTATCTGGATTCTCTACTATTGCTAGTACGGGTTCAGCAACACCTGGCGTATACGCTAACGATAAATCGTCTTGCGAATTAGTCGGTTTCGTAATATGCATACCAAGTTTTCCTGGTGTTGGGAACGCATGATAATGCAAGGCACGTTGAGCTAATAAATTTTTATCCAATGTGCTTACTCTCTTTTCATAGGACTTAGCGAAAAATCATATAGAAAAATAATAAATATGAACAGTCATTTTCAGGAAAAAGGCACATTTTATTGCGCCTTTAAGTGTGTATGCAAATTTAACATACAAGAAACAGCTAATTTTTTACATTAGTGGTTCAATTTTTGATCATAAAAGCTATTTCAGTTAATACAATCTAAGTAAGACGATGTCCAATTACGTAGATGAATTACTATGCTAAGCACGTTCAGCTTCGCGTTTTTTGTAGCGATCACGGAATTTTTGTACGCGACCACCGGTATCAACAAGCTTTTGCTTACCAGTGTAAAAAGGATGGCACTCTGCGCACACTTCAACACTTAAATCTTGACATAAGGTTGAACGTGTTTCAAATGAATGGCCACAACTACAAGTAACTTTAATAGTTTCATATTTAGGATGAATTGAAGCTTTCATAGACGTATCTCTCACAAAACGAATATCGCCACCTGAACCTATGCCGGGCACCATACTCTTAATAAATGACGGCAGAGATTAGCAGAAATGGCATTATAAATCAATTTTTCAAAACTGTTTACAAAACTTAACAGTTAATAAATTAAATTTACCTCTTTCTTTATCTTCCTACATCAAATTAAATTTACCTCTTTCTTTATCTTCCTACATCAAATTAAATCAACTGTTTTTATTTAAAATTTTTTTATAATCCCACTCTTATCTTCGCCATACCCAATGGTAGTGAGTCTTCCAAACACGACAACCACCCCAACCACAGTGTTTTGTGTAAGTATTAGCATAACGGTGACAGACACCATTATAACATTTTGTCCAAACGCGATGCGTATTCCAGTTCCAATTGGCGTAACTACTTGTTAATAAGCCAAAACTGAGAAAAATACTTGCTCCTAAAAGAGTGAGTTTTTTGGATATCATATAAATCTCTCTTATTGACCATTATTTTATCATTATTATAGTTCAAATTTTAAACAGTAATTGCAGAATATTTTTTGAAATTAAGATGAATAATTAATCAAGCTATTATTAGGCCTTAATTATTTTAATATCAATGCCCTTAAATATTCAGATTATTGATTTTCAAAAAAGGGCTATATAATAAACTAGGAGATGATATAAAAGCTGCTCTGAATAATTCTTTAGAAAAATGTCACCAGACTTTATAAATTAAATGGAGTTAGCTAATTGAATAACACTAATGCGGAGCAAAGCCATAAGTTATTACGATATGGAATTTTACTATTTTTATTAGGATTAATTACCGGTTTTATAATTCCTTTAATGAAAAACCCAAGGATGGGCCTAACAAGTCATCTTGAAGGTATTCAAAATGGCATATTTCTTCTTTTGATAGGTCTTATATGGGACCGCTTCTGGTTATCCAAACGTTTACTTACATGAGGATATAGACTTTCAATATTTGGTTGTTATTTGAATTGGATTACAACTTTTATGGCAGGAGCCTGGGGCGCTAGGGCACGGCTAATGCCTATTGCAAGGTAAGGGGTATCAAGCTTTTGCTTGGCAGGAAATCCTTATAAAACTTGGATTAATTTCCTTATCAGTGGCAATGATTTCTGTCTGTTTAATATTTCTTTGGGGACTATGGCGTCCAACCCCAGGAATTGATTAACTCGAGCTTAGTGGATAAATAGAGCAGTATATTAATTATTAAAAAAATTTCGGTTTTAATCAAAGTTTAGCTCGACCAATACCGGCGCATGATCAGATGGCCGTTCTACTTTTCTTGGAAGTTTATCAATATAAGCAGAGATACAATTTTTCGCTAATTCTGTACTTAGTAATATATGATCTATGCGTAAGCCACGATTCCGTCTAAATCCGGCAGCACGGTAATCCCACCAGCTGAATAACTTATCCTCTTGCGGGAAAAGCCTAAAGCTGTCATGTAGACCTAATTCTAATAAAGCGGCAAATTGCTGGCGCTCTTTAGGACTAACTAAAACACTTCCTTCCCATTCGATTGGATCATGAACATCTCTATCCTCAGGCGCAATATTAAAATCGCCGACTACAGCAAGCTCAGGATAGTTAATTAATTCTTGCCGGATATGAGTATTAACTTTGTTTAGCCAGTCCAATTTATAATGATATTTATCGCAGCCCACTATTGCACCATTAGGCACATATAGATTAATTAAGCGCATTTCACCAATTGTGGTAATTAAGATACGTCGTTGTGGGTCGTTAAGATCAGGTATATCAGTTAGGACATCTTTAATAGGCTGCCGGCTTATAATAGCAACACCATTATAAGTTTTTTGTCCAGAATAAACAGCATGATATCCACGTTCTATAAAAATAGTATGGGGAAAATTCTCATCGGTCAGCTTAGTCTCTTGTAGGGCTAAAATATCAACTTGATGTTCTTCAAACCAAACTAACACTTGTTCAAGTCGAATTTTAAGTGAATTGACATTCCAAGTAGCTAATTTAAGCACACCAGTCTCCTTGATAATCTATAATTAAGGGCGCATGATCTGACCATCGGTCCTCACGGTGAATAGCAACTTGATGCACACTATCAATTAAACCTGGCGTAATCACTTGATAATCAATCCGCCACCCAACATTTTTTTCCCAAGCTCTACCTCGGTTAGACCACCAAGTATACTGGTCCTGCTCTTGATTAATTAACCGAAAGGCATCTACAAAGCCTAATACACCAAATAGCTCGTCCATCCAAGCCCTTTCTTCTGGTAGAAAGCCAGAATTTTTTTGATTACTTCGCCAATTTTTAAGATCGATTTCTTTATGAGCAATATTATAGTCACCACAAAGAATTAATTCTTTTCTCTGCTGCTTTAATGTAATTAGATGTTCTTTGAAATGCTTGAGAAACTTAAACTTAATCCCTTGACGCTCAACGCCACTGGTTCCAGAAGGCAAGTACAGTGAAATAACACTTAAATTAGGGTAATCAAATTGTATGTATCGCCCTTCTTGATCACAAAAATCAAATCCTAGGCCTTTTACAACAGCATGCGGTTTATGACGAGCATAAATTGCAACGCCACTATATCCTCGCTTTTGGGCATCATAATAATCGCAATGGTAACCGCAAGGATGATAGGTGACATCGGATAGTTGGTGAATTTGAGCTTTTGTCTCCTGAATACAAATGAAATCAGCCTCTTGACAAACTAGCCACTCATAAAATCCTTTCCGAGCAGCTGATCGGATGCCATTGGCATTAAAAGTAATTACTCGCACAGTGATACTCTTAAATAATTTAATTAATACAATTAAGACTTTTTCCTAACTCGCTACAAAGAGCTAAGTTGCAGTTTTCGAAACTCGCTGCAATGAAACAAGTTGTAGGGTGCACCAACGCGCAGAACCGGAGTGTACATAAAGTACATGAGGATTCGAGCACTGCCGCAACCTGTAAATTGGCCATTGCAGTAGAGTTTTCGAAAGAAGTCTAATAAGGGAACAAACTATAGCAACATATATATAGGGAGTAAATGTAGGATTTCTTTAATTTGAAAATTTATTAATTAAGGTTCATTTACTGTAGAAGTATTCTTCTCTTCAGTGTCAGGCTCAATATAAGTAGTAGGTTTTAAATTAGAAAAATCAATAGTATCTGCCACTTTATCGAAAATAAGCGTAGCAAATTTCAATTTCTCAATTTTTAAAGGTTGGGCAGTAAAAATTGAAATCTGAAAGCTAAAGGTATCTTTAACTAGACTGGGATTGGCCACTGTTGCACGTATATTTTGTTGTCCGTTTGCTGTCACCATCATAAGAATTGCCTGCGGTGGATTAGTAGAAAAATTATTTTTTAATGTTTGGTTACCCCAAAGAGAAATGAAGTTTTCTAGGGGAATTAAACTCATCCTATTTTGGCCAGGAGTAAAATAAATAATATATTTAGCAGGCTTATTTAAATTTAAAATATAATGATTTTTATGTAGAGGTGCTATATCAGCATCGGATGATGTAAAAAAAAGGAGTGAATTACTGGATATCGCAGAAACACAGCTGCTTAACCCAAACAGTAAAAGCGCCATGATCGTCTTCATTATTATCCTGTCTTATTTCTAGCTTATTTATTAGGCTAACGTTAATTGCTCAAATTCCTAATGCAATATTTACTTCTAATTAGCCTCCCTATTAGCAAGCTTACTTTCTTCCTTAACTTTTTGAATCTTAATTAAATTAATGTAATTATTAAGTTCCTTTTTCTTAACAACCCAAATATTGGCTATTTTTTCAAGAGCTGTATAAATATTAATAATACGCATCATTTGCTCTTTCATTTTTTCTAAAACATTTAACTTTGTAGTTAAATCAATAATCGACTGCTCCTCTTTTACTATTTTTTTCTTTGTTTTTTCAGCTTCTTCATCACGCAAAAAAAGTTTGTAATTACTATAAGCATAGGACAAGGCGTAATAAATTGTTAAAGAGACAGCAATACTAAATTCAATTAATCGGGCACTTGGGTTTCTTAATGCCTGAGCAAGTGAATGTAGGCCTAGCTCTCTAGCTAAATTAGGTCCACCGGCCAGAAATACAAACATAGAGGCAAAGCCCCCCATTAAGGTTGGAATAACGCCAGCAATTAATGCTAATAAATTTTTTCTTACCCATGATTTCTGCTTAATAAAAGGATCTCTTTTGTTAACTGGGTTTGATAACACTTGAATAAAAGAGCTATTATCATCGGGTAAAGATAAACTCCATCCCTTCTTTTCCATTAAATCAACCACAGAAATATCGCTATCAGCATTAATAATCCAGTGAGTTGTTAATAACCCATTTAAGCTATTTAGAATTTCATTGAGTCTATCTCCATAAAATTCATAGATACTTTCGGATTGGACTTCTTCGCATTTCTGGCGAATTACGAAACATAGATCATTAATCCAATTAATGAAATCGTTATTTTCATTAAAAGCACAATACTCAAGCAATGGATTACGGCCAACACTAGGTGTATTTTTATAAAGATAATTAAGCGAATGATTAAGATATTTAATGATTGACTCAATCTGTTCTTGCTTTCTCTCCAAAATCAAGCGAGTAACATGTAATTGCACATTAAGAATTTTTTGGGTATTAATTGCTGCTTGAGCATTTTGGGCTGTCAGTTTAAAGCTAAAGTACCCCACTAAACTGCTTGTTAAAAGCGCAATAAATGTAATGCCTGCAAGAGTAATAAATGAATTAAGATGGAGATCCATAAAGCCAGAAAATCCCATCCAAGCACCAAAGGTACTGGTGATAATACAATTAAGGACTAAAGCGACATTCCCTGACTTTTCTTTACCATCAGATTGAATATTATTACGTTGAGTAAGATTAAGCGAGCCTAGTTGTAGTAAACTTTTAAATTGTCTTTTATTTAAGTTTTTTCTTAAATGCGCTTCACCTAAGCGTAAATGGCCAAGGAGAATTTCAAGCTCAACTATATTTAAATCTTCTAAATTAACAACAGCCATTTGTCCTACAAATTTTAATTGATAAGTTAACTAAGAGGAATAGTTTAACATAGAAAAGAATTTAATTCGTAACGAATGAAAAAGTTAAACTGAGCTTATCATTATATCCCTATGCTATAACTTATCTGCATAATCTCCTTCCTATAACTTAACTAGATTCCGCGAACAAGTCGCGGAACGTAGGCAGTTGGTGAATTGTCAACATGCCTGTGTCTTAACAATCAGGATAGTATACTGAACCAAATTGCCCATGACTTATATCTTACTGAATAACGCCAATAAGCCGCGGAACGTAGGTAATGGTTAAAGTGCGGTGTGGGTGTGATAGTTAGAGGAAGGCATGGGTGGGTCAAGCAAAAAGTAAGTAGCGAAAGAACTCGGCTCCCCTTTATTTCTACGTCCCGTAGCTTGTCCACGGGATCCAGTAGATATTTAACAACCTAAATTTTGCGAGCAAGTTATGAAGATTAGCCACCTATGGACTTAATTGATTGATTAACTATTCGAAAGAATTAAGACTTTTCAAGTAATTGTAGGGCAATATAACCAAGCCGCTTACCTAACTGTTTAGCTAATACTATCTCATCATCACTAATTGGATAGCTATTATCGATTCCTGCGACATGAGACATACCATATGGACTACCACCCGTTTTTGTCGTATTTAATACAGGTTCTGTATAAGGAATACCAACCAGGATCATCCCATGGTGAAATAGCGGTAGCATCATACTTGTTAAAGTTGTCTCTTGGCCACCATGAATAGTCGAAGTCGATGTAAAAACACAAGCTGGTTTATTAGCCAACTCACCTGTCAGCCATAAAGCCGTAGTACTGTCTAAAAAATATTTTAATGGTGCTGCCATATTACCAAATCTCGTTGGACTACCTAATGCAAGCCCACTACAGTGCCGTAAATCCTCTAAGGTAGCGTATGGAGCACCTACGTCAGGTATTGCTTTTTCTGTTGCCTCACAAACCGTCGACACTGGCGGTACTGTTCTTATACGCGCTTCAATCCCATCTATACTTTCTACACCACGTGCTAGGTATTGTGCCAATTGGGCTGTAGCGCCATTCCTTGAATAGAATAAAACAAGTATATAGGGCTTCATTTTACTTTATTTCCTTCTTAATACTAAAACTGAATAAGTTTAACCTTTTATTGACTTTTATTATATGTTCTCAAACTAATCAAGTGTAATGAACTTTACAAATACAATCGTAAGTAACGTAGGCAAGATAAAGCTACTGTTAATGCCTTTTCTATCTTTTTTAACAAGCTTAGTCATTATAGTTGCTAAGAAACCTAAATCTTGTAAAACTTGTCAATTGAAGTTCTTTTTAACAAATGGCTAGGTATTAGTCCCAATATTATTTAAATAAAACTTAAGGATGAAAGACTTAACTAAACGAGTTATTATTACCTTCTTAATATTTTAAAAAAATATTAGACAAGTTAATGACATTTAAAAGGACTTTCTGTACAATTAGAGGACTTTTATACCTGCTGCATTGGAGTTTTGGCATGGCAAATCCATTAATTAATATTTCACGGAAACAAGCCTTATCTTTTGCTAGCTTTCTCGTGCTTTATCAATTTTTAACCTATATTGCCAATGATATGATCATGCCTGGTATGATTCAGGTTATTACTTCTTTTCATGGGCCTGAGTCTGCAATTGCCACTTCATTAACAGCTTATATTTTAGGGGGAGCTAGTTTGCAGCTTTTCCTAGGCCCAATCTCTGATCGAATTGGCCGAAAACCAGTTATGCTCACGGGTGCTATATTATTTTTTGTTTTTACCGCTTTTATTGCTTGCTCTAATTCAATTGGTCAATTTTTATTAGCTCGATATTTTGAAGGAATGGGTCTTTGTTTCATTGGTGTCATCGGATATGCAACTTTACAAGAAATTTTTGATGAAATGGATGCGGTTCGATTGGTGGCAACATTAGCTAATGTCGCATCATTGGCACCCTTGCTAGGCCCGTTGGCAGGTGCTACCTTTATTCTTTATTTTCATTGGCGTGGTATTTTCGTACTTATTGGTTCTTTTGCTTTACTCTCATTATGGGGTTTATGGCGATTTATGCCAGAGCCTGTCGGTGCTCAAAAAAAAGATGGGCAAATCATTCCACGCATCTCTTTAGCACCAAGAGTTGTTTTAAGAAATTATATGCAACTGCTAACTAATCCGAGCTTTATGGTAGGTGCATTGGCTGCTGGCATTGTTGGCGTTCCCTGTGTTGCCTGGATTGCAATTTCACCAATTATCATTGTTGCTGATGCAAAATTAAGCGTGATTGCTTATGCCCTTTGGCAATTACCTATTTTCGGAGCAGGATTATTAGGCAATTGGTATTTACATAAATTAACGCGCAAGAAAGCTCTCAAACCCATTATTTTCTTTGGCTCAATGTTAGCCACTGCAGGCTTACTTGCTACATTTTTATTACCTAGTCTCAGTAATTCGAGCTTTGAGTGGCTTTTACCTGGTTTAACTTTATATGGCTTTGGCTTAGGCGTTACAGCAGCACCACTGAATAGATATGTTTTATTTTCAACGCCAGTAAGTAAAGGGACAGCTTACGCCATGATTAGTTTAATTAGTATGATAGCGCAAGCCGTTGGTGTAGAAATTGCAAATCATGTTTATGCTCATCATAACAATAATTATTTTGGCTTATACTGTGCAATAGCTGGTTTAATATATTTATTAGGTTTAGTAGGCGTTTTTGCTTTGTCTTTAAAATCAAAAGAAGAGCTCTCTATTTCTGCACCAGCAGTTTAAATAGGGCCTAAAATTACAAGGTTAATTTAAGGCATATTAACCTACTAAAATAATGGAACTGTCTATGGACTGGAGAAAAAAAGCCAATTTATACTGGGATAGGTTAGAGCGATTTATTCGTTTTGTTATTAATCACTTTATTGAAGATGATTGCACCTATCGTGCTTCTGCATTAGCTTTTACTACACTGTTAGCGATAGTTCCATTAATGACAGTTGGTTTTTCTATCTTATCTTCTTTTCCTGTATTTCATAACTTTACGGGTCCCGTCCAAGATTTTATTTTTGAAAATTTTGTTCCTGCAACTGGTAAAGCAATACAAAATTATATTCATGATTTTTCAGCACAAGTATCTAAACTTTCCATATGGGGCGTGGCTTTTTTATTTGTAACAGCCATTCTTGTTATGGTTACTATCGAGCGCGCCATGAATAAAATATGGCGTGTATCTAACGCTAGAAAAGGCGTTGCTGCTTTTTTATTATACTGGGCTATTTTATCGCTGGGCCCTATTTTTTTAGGTTTAAGTCTAGCAGCTAGCTCTTATTTAATTTCTATTCCTTTCCTAAAAAATCAACAAACCCCTTCCTTTATTGTAAGTATGCTACCTTTTTTACTTTCGCTTATAGGCTTTACTTTTTTATATGTCATCGTTCCTAATCGTCCTATTCAATTTTGGCATGGTTTTATTGGCGGTTTATTTGCAACAATTTTATTTGAATCAGCCAAACAAGCATTTGCTTTTTATTTATCTAACTATGACACCTATCAATTACTTTATGGCGCTTTTGCAATAGTACCCATTTTCTTTGTCTGGGTTTATTGGGTCTGGTTTATTACTTTATTAGGCGCTGAGGTAAGCTATGCACTTTCCGTTCATCATAAAAGACGTAGCGGAAAGCCCATTGATCCCTTTTCTCATGCTTTACTATGGCTACAATTATTATGGCTAAAACAAAAAGAAGGCCAAGGGCTATGTCTTGATGAGCTTATTCAAGCAAGCACACAACCCTATGAAATTGATAGCGATCATATGATTACTGAATTACAAAAAATCAATTTAGTTCATACGGGCATTGATGGACGATATTTATTAAGCAGAAATTTAAATGAAATTTCTTTATATTGGCTAAGTAAGCATCTGCCCTATAATTTGCCCGATCAATATGACTTTGAAGGCAGCACTACAACCCTTCCTTGGGAAGATATATTTAAAGAAAATGATAAGCTTTTACAACAATCTTTATCGATAAGTTTAAGTGAATTATTTAGCAGCGGGACACCGACAAACAAGAATATAGTTGTTATTAATCAATCTGAGAATCGCTAAACAACCATTGATAGCGAGATTCCCATATGGGAATCTTAACTATAAAATGTAACGCGCTAAATCTTCATCTTCTACTAATTTACCGAGATGAGCGTCAACATACGCTTTATCAACATGAACAATTTCGCCAGCTTTATCTGTGGCTTCAAAAGACACAACTTCTAAAAGCCGCTCCATGACAGTGTAAAGTCGACGAGCACCAATGTTTTCTGTACGCTCATTTACTCGCCAAGCAACCTCAGCAATTCTTTTAATTCCTGTTTCATCAAATGTTAACTGTAATCCTTCCGTAGCCATGAGAGCAATATATTGTTCTGTTAAGGAATTGCTGGGCTCAGTTAATATACGGACGAAATCGTCTACAGTTAAAGCGCTTAATTCTACGCGAATTGGTAAGCGACCTTGTAATTCGGCAATCAAATCAGATGGTTTTGCAACATGAAATGCGCCTGATGCAATAAAGAGTACATGATCAGATTTAACAGGGCCATATTTAGTAGAAATAGTTGAGCCTTCAACTAAAGGTAATAAGTCACGTTGTACTCCTTCCCGCGATACATCACCACCACTACCATGTTCAGCGCGCTTAGCAACCTTATCTAATTCATCGATAAAGACAATACCATTTTGCTCAACACTCTCAATAGCTTTTGATTTAATATCTTCTTCATTAATTAACTTTGCTGCCTCTTCTTCACGCAGTAACTTCATCGCTTTGGCAATTGTTAATTTACGAGTCTTCGTGCGGTTACTACCTACTTGATGAAACATAGCTTGCAACTGGCTAGTCATTTCTTCCATACCAGGGGGGGCCATAATTTCTATACCAACGGGTGTTGCAGCTAAATCAATCTCAATTTCATTATTGTCCAGCGCACCCTCACGTAATTGTTTACGAAAAGCTTGCCTTGTTGCACTGTCTTTTTCTGCAGGCGTTATACTACCTCGCGGTGGTGGTAATAGAGCATCAAGCACACGATTTTCAGCAGCTTCTTCCGATAAATGCTCAACTTTTTTCATTGCTAATTGGCGCTCTTGCTTTATCGACACATCAACCAAGTCACGCATAATTGAATCGACATCACGACCTACATAGCCTACTTCAGTAAACTTAGTTGCTTCTACTTTAATGAAAGGCGCTTGTGCCAATTTTGCTAAGCGTCTTGCAATTTCTGTCTTCCCTACACCGGTAGGCCCAATCATTAAAATATTTTTAGGCATTATCTCATTACGCAAATCAGGATCTTTAATTTGCATACGGCGCCAACGATTACGTAGAGCAATAGCTACAGCGCGCTTAGCTTCCTCTTGTCCAATGATATGTTTATTTAACTCCTCAACAATTTCACGTGGAGTCATGGTCATCGTGTTAATTATATTATTCACTGTCACTTTCCAATTCTTCAATAGTTAAATGATGATTAGTATAAATACAAATTTCACCCGCTATATTTAGACTTTTTTCTACTATATCTCTAGCAGACAAATCTGTATTCTTTAATAATGCTCTTGCTGCAGACTGAGCAAATGGCCCACCTGAACCAATTGCTATCAAACCACCTTCCTCTGGCTCAATAACATCACCATTACCTGTGATAATTAAAGAAGCTTTATTATCTGCTACTGCTAGTAATGCCTCTAAGCGGCGTAACATTTTATCGGTACGCCAATCCTTCGCTAACTCTACAGCAGCTCGTACTAAATGCCCTTGATGCATTTCAAGTTTGCGTTCAAAGCGCTCAAAAAGTGTAAAAGCATCAGCGGTACCACCTGCAAATCCGGCAATTACTTTATCTTTATATAAACGCCTAACTTTACGCGCATTTCCCTTCATGACCGTATTACCCATAGTGACTTGACCGTCACCACCAATAACGACTGTATTCCCTCGCCTTACTGATAGGATAGTTGTACCGCGATATTGTTCCAAAACTATTACCTCTAATCTAAATTAAGTTAAATTCATCAAGTGGGGGCTTATTACAAAAATTCAATGGGACATGGTAAAAATTTTCACGATTTGAACACGAAGCTTATGAGTATCTAAACTGTTTAAAGTTTAAACCTGCATAAGCTTTTTGTGGTTAATTAATCTAAAGTATTCAATAAGGTAAGCGAGTCAATCAGATTATATCGTCTTTGTAAAAAGAGCAACTCAACTATTTAAATAGATCTCTTTCCAAACCTTAAATAAAAGATACCCCATGAAGTAGAGGTTTTATCTCTAAATACTGAGCTAAGCTTTGGCCAATATCAGCGAACGTTTCTCGTCGTCCAATAAATGTACTTGTTATTTTAGGACCGAACGCTAAAACGGGGATATGCTCACGTGTGTGGTCTGAACCAGGAAAAGTAGGATCGCATCCATGATCAGCGGCAATAAGCACTAAATCATCCGGTTTTAGCTTGGCTTGTAATTCTGGAAGTCGTGCATCAAATTCTTCAAGAGCATGAGCATAGCCAGCAATATCTCGGCGATGTCCATAAGAAGAATCAAAATCTACAAAGTTTGTGAAAATTAAACTTCCCCCTGGCGCTCTCTCTAAAGCATCTAAGGTAGCATCAAATAAGGCCATGTTACCATCAGCTTTAATAGTTTTCGTTAAGCCTTGATGAGCGAAAATGTCAGCTATTTTTCCAATTGCAATAATCTCTCGGCCCTGCTTTTTTAAAAAATCAAGTAAGGTTGGCGCTGGTGGAAGGGTTGCATAATCGTGGCGATTACCCGTACGTTTAAATGAACCTGGCTCACCTATAAATGGCCTTGCAATCACACGGCCAATGTTATAATCATCAACAAGTTTACGAGCAATTTCACATGCTTGATATAATTTAGCTAAACCAAAATATTCTTCATGTGCCGCAATTTGAAAAACACTGTCTGCAGAAGTATAAACAATAGGCTTACCGGTTTTAATGTGTTCTTCACCAAGTTCTTCAATAATAACAGTGCCTGAAGCATGCTTTTGACCTAGTACGCCCGGCAAACCTGTTTGCGCTAAGAAATCAGAAATTAATTTCGAAGGAAAACAAGGGACGGTTTCTGGAAAATAACCCCATTCAAACTTGACTGGAACACCCGCTAATTCCCAATGACCGCTAGGTGTATCTTTGCCTAAACTCTGCTCAACAGCATAGCCATAATATCCAGAGGGTTTATCTAATTCATCAAGAGATAATAATTTAACACCCGTGCTCGCTAAAGCAGCATGATAGAGACCTAGTTTAGTTAAATTAGGGATATGTAATGGCCCTTCTCGAAGGCCACTGCGACTAGCTTCCCCTTTTTGGCAAGCTAAATGAATATGGCCAAAAGTATCGGCGCCTGTATCACCGTAACGATGAGCATCTAAGCTTGCGCCCAGACCAAAAGAATCCATTAATAAAATACATACCCTTTTCTCTGTCATGAATTAATCTTCCAAATTCTTTCCATACGTTTCTTTTAAGCCAAATAAACCAAGTAAAGCAATTATAAGACCGATAGGTAACATGAGAGCAGCGAATTGATAGTCCCCTAAAGAATAGACAGGAATATTATTTAAAAACTTAACTTCTCCATGGTGAATCAGAAGGTAGCTATACAAATTTTGATAAAGGATATAGCCGCCTTGGACTAAAACTGATACAGAACTTATTGCTGTCGCAGTCATATTACTAGGACTACTTTCTGCAACAACAGCATAACTTATAATTTGTGCTGCTGTAAAAAAGCCCAAGAAGAAAAAAAGAATCTTCATCAACTGCGCACTTAGCGGGAAATATAATATTAGGCAAAGAGTTAATAATGATAACAATGCTGCTATCTTCATTGGTAAAATACGCAGTCCTTGCTTATCAGATAGCCAACCAATAAATGGGCCTCCTAGGATAGCACCTAAAAACAACATTGAGTTAATAACAGCAGCATCCTCTTTCGTTATATCTAATCGTTGCATTAAATATAATGAACCCATCATCGCGCCAAAAACAGCAATCGCCATATTCATCAAGCTTGCATATAAAGCAGCACGTATGTTTTGGCTATTTAGATAAGTTTTCCTTGCAATTCTTAATAACTCTCTTCCATTTTTTACTGCTATGGGCGGATTACTATTTTTTTTATCAACAATACCAAAATACATAATAATAAGCATACCTAGGCCAAGCCAGCCTACTTGAAACAGCGAATCTCGCCAACCAATCTGACCTACCAATTTAGCTAATGGATATTGCGCTAACATACCACCTGTCATAGCAATAGTGACGATGACACCAGTGATCATGGCCATTCGCCTTGGTGGAAACCAACGTGATGCAATGCGAACGGGACCAAGAAAACAAAATGCACTACCAATCCCTGTTATAAAGCGACAAAGTAATGCCAAATAAAAAGAGTGGGCGTATGCTAAAACAAATGTACTTAATATACAAAGTAACATTGCTACTAAAATTGTATTTTTAGCAGAATATCTATCTAGAACAACACCGGCCACGAGTAAAAAAACAACATTTGATACATAGTAAATGCTTGATAGGTAAGCCATTTTATCAGCTTGGATATGAAAATCTTGCATAATATTGTCGGCAATAGAGGCAAACATATTACCTTGAATGCACTCATAAAAGAAAAATAATGAGGCACTAAAGCAAACAACCCATGGCCATAACTTACTTTCAAAATTAGCTACTTGATTAGATTCTTGTGCGATGTGCATTACATTTTCCTCTATCATTGCTCTTTTTTAACTACATTCACTATTCTTCGTTTTTGCAATTTGTTTCTTTAGCTAACAGTACTGCAATCAATGCAGCGATAGCAGTTAAAGGAAACATCCACATGGCGTATTGAAAATCAGCCACAGAATACTGAGTACTAGCTAAACCAGCATGATGCTGCATTAGTATACCAAATAAGACTTGACCCATTCCGCCTCCGCCCATTATTAGAACTGAAGCAAGCCCAGTTGCAGCACCAGTATTATCCTTTCTATTACTTTCGGCTATTAAAGGATAGCTAATTACTTGTGTGCTTGTAAAAAAGCCTAACGTAAAAAATAAGATACTTAATTGTAACGGGGTAAGTCTAATACCTAAAAAGAAAGGCAGTACAGTAACTAAAGTAATTAATGCTCCTAAAATCATAAGGGGCTTTCGTTTACCTTGATAGTCAGATAGCCAACCTGCAAGAGGACAGCCAATAATACTGCCAATAAATATTAAGCTTACAATATTGCTCGCCGCAAACCCTGAAACTTGATGAACCACCTCTAAATAACTTGCACCCCAAAGCGCGCAAAGAACCATAATAGGTAAATTTAAGAAAGAAGTATAAAGGCCTGCCAACCAATTTTGCCGATTCTTTAAAGCACGTAAAAAGCTCGTTAAAATATGTGTTTGTATATCACTTTTTATTATTGCTTTTCCTTTAGGGCTATCTTGAACAATAACAGCAATCCAGCCTAATAATAATATACCTAAAGCGCCATCAAGCAATAAAGAATTACGCCAACCATATAATTCATTTAAACGGGCAAATGGCGTATGGGCCATCATACCGCCTAAAAAAGCCATTGTTACTAGTAAACCAATGACGAATGCTTGCCTTCGAGGTGGGAACCAATGAGAAACTAAAACAACACAGGATAAAAAGCAAAATGCATTACCTATCCCAGACAGAAAATGAAAAAAACAAGCCCAATAAAAAGAATTAGTTAAAGCAAAACCAAAAGTACCTACAATGCATAAAAACATTGCAATAAGAATAACAAGGCGGGTCGAGAAGCGATCTAAAATAATTCCTGCTGGCAGTAAGAAAAGGATATCAGCCCACAAATAAGTACTAGACATCCAACTAAGTTCAGTAGCATCTAGATGAAAATCTTGACGAAGGGGTACATTGATTACATCAAAAATATTAAGTTGAAAAAACTCATAAAAGAAAAATAGGCCAGCCGATAAACAAACAAGCCATGCCATTATACCACTTCGAGGTACAACATGCCCCGCATCAATTGTCACTGAACTAGACAATAGCTACTCCTTCGCATGGTCTGCAAAAATTGGCCAGCATTATATCAAATCACTATTAAATTTGGTATCTTTTTTGAACAAAAAAAATGATTGCCTGAAATTAATCCCTAACTTATAAAAATTTTTTCCTAAGTTAATAATCTTTATATAATAAAAAATTTAACTTGTTAATGATCAAATAAGCTAAGGTCTTCATTTCGAAGAAAAGTTAACCATTATATATCATCTTTATTACTTCTAGTATTAGCTTTGATATAGCCAAACCCTCCTTTATCACTTATAGTGATTTAAGTTTAACTTATAAAGGATGACTGATGATAAAAGCAAAAGGTTACGCCGCAGAGACCGCTAAAGCGCCCTTAAAGCCTTTTTCTTTTGAGCGCCGAGACGTTGGTGATTATGACATTCTAATTGATATTCACTATTGTGGTATTTGCCACTCCGATATTCATCAAGCACGCGATGAATGGGGAGGCTCTTTATTTCCTATGGTGCCCGGGCATGAAATTGTGGGTATTATTGCCGAAGTTGGTTCAGCTGTCACTAAATTTAAAGAAGGTGATAAAGTAGCTGTTGGTTGCTTTGTCGATTCTTGTAGACACTGTGAGCCTTGCGAGAGTCACATTGAACAATTTTGTATAGAAGGTCCAACATCAACATACAATAGTATGGAGCGTGATGGAAGCAGGACTACGCAAGGTGGATATTCCAATTGCATAGTAGTTAATGAACATTTTGTTTTGCATCTTCCTGATAACCTTCCTATGGCAGAAGCAGCACCATTATTATGTGCAGGTATTACCTTATATTCACCTTTACACCATTGGCAAGCGGGACCTAATAAAAAAGTGGCTATTGTAGGCCTAGGTGGCCTTGGACATATGGGTATTAAATTAGCCCATGCAATGGGAGCTCAAGTTTCTGCTCTAAGTCATTCACCTTCTAAAGAGAAGGATGCAAAACGTCTTGGTGCTGATAATTTTTATGCTTTAACCAGTGAAGAAGCGTTTCGTGAGTTACATAATTCATTTGATCTCATTATCAATACCGTTTCTGCACCTATCGATTGGAATAAATATTTACAACTATTAAAATTAGATGGAACCATGGTCATGGTTGGTGTACCAGAAAAAAATATTCCTGTTAGTGCAATGACCTTAATCGGAAATCGGCGAAGTCTAGCAGGCTCCTTAGTGGGCGGTATTAAGGAGACCCAAGAGATGTTAGACTTTTGTAGCAAACATAATATAACATCCGATATCGAAATGATTCCCATTCAACAAGTTAACGAAGCTTATGAGCGTGTACTTAAGAGCGATGTACGTTACCGCTTCGTTATTGATATGGCCTCTCTTAAAAACGATTAAATTTTGTCATTTAACCGTAAGTCATTTTCACTTACTTGCGGTTTTACTAAAATCAGCGAGATACAAGCTAGGCAGGCAACTACAATTAAATAAAAAGCAGGTGCTGTGCTTATCCCTGTGTAATAAATAAGAGAAAATGAAATAAAGGGTGTTAACCCACCAAAGAAAGCAAACCCTAAATTATAACTAACGGCAATACCACTGTATCGAATAGACGTTGGATATAGCCTACTTAGAAAACCAGGAATGATACCTGCTGAAAGCCCCATTAAAACCGCACTTAGTAATAATGATACGAAGTAATAGGAAGTTAAATAAGCATAAATAGCAAAAATAGGATAAGCCAATACCATTAATAAAACACTAAGCATTAAAATTAATTTTTTAGCATGAAATTTGTCACTAAGATAACCAAAAGGAACAGCAAGACAAGAGCCTAAGGCTACAGCTGCAGTGCGCTCCCAAAGATACGTAGTAGCAGATAAGTTTAATATTTCATTAAAATAAGCAGGAATAAATAAAAAAAGAGAAGTAATAATGGCCGCACAAAGTGCCGTAAGTAAAGCGCCATTTAACGTATTTTTACCTTGCTGTTTTATCACTGTTAAAAGAGGAAATTTTTCCGTTTGTTTTTCAATTGCTCGAAATTGTAATGACTCATATAAATTGCGTCGCATTCTATAACTAAACAAGCCCATTATACCGCCAATAATAAATGGTAATCTAAACCCATATGTTTGCATTTGAATATCATTAAACGAGCTTACAATAACGGCATAAACGACGGAGCCTATAACAATACCCATTGTTAAAGCACAAAAAATTATACCACAAGCAAGTCCCCTTTGTTCCGGTATAGACTCACTAACATAGGTGATAGCACCCGGTATTTCCCCACCAACAGATAAACCTTGTAAAATTCGAAAAATTAATACTAATATCGGCGCGCTAAGTCCTATTTGATTATAAGCAGGCGTACAACCTATCCCTAAGGTAGCTATAGCCATTAAAAAAATAGAGATAGTAAATGTACTTTTTCGACCAAAGCGATCGCCAAAATGACCAAAGATAATGCCACCAATTGGCCGCACAATATAACCAATAGCAAAGGTAGCAAAAGTAATTATTAAACTAACAAGAGGATGGGTTACTGGGAAGAATACTTTAGCCAAATAACTCGCAAACAAGGCATAAATAATAAAATCATAAAATTCTAAGACGCCGCCTAAGCTTGAGAGAAATAATAGTCTTTTTTGGCTCTTAGTCATATATTCCTATATTTATATTAAGTTCCATCTATTAAAGATAAATTGGCAAGACTTGCTTGAAAACTTTTCCAATTAGGGACAGGTATCGTCTGTTTTATAATAGAATCAATTAACTTGCTGCTAAATAAAACTAGTATTATTAAAAGAAAAATAATGTAGCGGTTCAAATAATACCAAAAACCTCGCTGTTGTGACTCAACAATATAATTATTTTGTAGCCAATTAGATATAGCAATACATATTGGCAAATAAATTAAAACAATAATTTCAGCAAAAATGCGTGTTTCTGCAATCAAACCTACACCTAGCAATCCTAAAAAATAAAAAAAAGCAATATAGCGCATAGGTCGATATTTTAATGGAATATAATCATAAAAACCGAACCAAAATAAAGGCAATCCCACAAACGCAAAGATAAACATTAAGATATTTTGATTGGCAATAAGCCACTGTAGGTTAAATGAAAAATTAGTTATTGAAGTATTATATCGATACCAGTCAGCATATGAGCCTGACAAGTTTAAAGTTAAATAATAGATCCATAAACGAGCTAATATATAAACCCCTAAACTTGAAAAAAAAGGGATTAATAATTTAAATACATCTTTTAAAGAGCGTAGATACAATATGGGAATTAATAAAACAATTAAAATACTACTTTCACGGTTTAAGGTTGCAAAAAAAATACAGACTACTAGCCAAAACCAATTTTTCATTAAACATAAATACAAACCAAGAATAATAAAAAATAGTGCCGACGTATCATAAGGATAAAAAATAGCCGCAGCCCCGCCTTGTAAAGTAAATCGATAATTAATAACGGTACATAACGGTAATAAAAGAAAAAAAAGCCAGCTAAGCAAAAGGGCTAATTTGTTATTAAATTCTAATTGTAATAATTTTTGTAGGGTGAAAAATGTTAAAATAACAAATATAAACTCTAAAAGAAAAAAAATCTCATCAACTTGTAATGAAATCACGCTCAATAGTAAGCGAGCTATAAATGGCACAAGCTGACGTTGAGCAAAAGGCAGGGGAACTGTGAAATCTAACCAACTTTCTAGAGGAACTTCATAATAAAGACCCGTTAATTGCACATGAATATAAGTATATCCTAGTAATAAGACACCAGAAATAAACCAACATTTGTAGCGAAATATATCTCTATTTAAACCGTCCGATTCTTGCACCATAGTTTAATCCTAAAGTCCTTTTCCCTCAGCAATAGAGTAAATAAATTAGTTTTTGGGTGCGCCTTCAGTTGATGTTAAGTAAAGTGAATCTTATTAAGAATCATTGTCATTCCCGCGTAGGCGGTAACCTATTTCTCAAAAGCCATCTTACTTTGTTTGAAATGGATTCCCGCTTACGCGAGAACGACAAACTCACCTACTATGCAAATCAAAGGCCATACCTAGTTTTTCTCAGAAAAATTAGCTTTAATAACTAAATTTAAATTAATAATTAATTACTTAATTATTTGTATGACATGTAATTTAATATCCTATAATCAATCAAACATTAACAGCAGAATTTATCTTATTTTAAATACACTAATAAAATATTTCTTTTTATAAAAAGATATGCTATTGCTTATCAAAAAATCACAAAGCAAAAAGATGATTAACTTAAAAAGTTACTTTAAAAAAATAAATATTAGTGAAAAAAGCCTTGTTTCTTTACCTTCTAAAGAACAATTGGAATTTCTAGAAGAAATTTATTTTGCGCATTTAAAAACTTTTCCCTATGAAAATTTTGAATTAAGATTAATCGCCAAGCAACATCTTTTAAAAAGACAATCATTAAACTTTTTTAGTTATGACAAGTTACTTACGGATAACCGAGGCGGCTACTGCTATCAAACAGCTATGCTTCTTTATGATGCTTTAACGCAAATTGGTTTCTCTGTAAAACCTTGTATAGGACGCATTTTAAATGGGGCACCAGTTAATGATCCAAAAATCCTAGAATTACCTCCTACCCATATGCTATTAGTTGTACGCATTGGAAATCAGGAATTTTTTCTTGATCCAGGACTTGGCTCAAGTGCACCAAGGCGGCCCATCTTAATTACTAATTCAGAACAACTCGTTAGTCAATATCCTGATCAATATAAACTTTATCCATGCGGTAACTTTTATATCCTTGAACGAAAAGTCGAGGACAAATGGACAAGGCTACTACAAACAGATTTACAAGAAGCAAGTATAAAACAATTACAAAATAACTTATTAAAACTTGAACGCCACCCCTCTACTTTACCTATTCGTGATGAAAAAACTTTAGTGGGTGTCATAACCAATGAAGGCCACAAAGTTTTAATATGGGATATCGCCTCTAATGCATTAAAGTTTTCCAAACAAATAGGCGAACTCTATATTAAAGAAACGCTCTCGAATTTCGAAATTGGGCAAAAAAAGTTAGTTGAAGAATTTAATATTCATTATATTTCTGTGTCTGCTTTAGAAAGTTATTGTAAAAAAATTGTTTTACCAAAGCCTATTCATCCTTGGGATATTAATTTACCAATTGAGGAGACGGAACTGGCAAGCTTAGAAAAAAACTTAAGTTTAGTATGATAAAAAATTAGTGAAACCAAATAAGGTGTCGAAAAACACCTTATTTAGGTTTTCTACAACTTACAATAAATGATATCTTATTTTTGGTAGAGTTTATCTAAAGACTAAAGTAACTTTTTACGAGCTTCAGGAAGGTCTGCAGGCTCACTTAAAAGAGCTAAATAGTTAAACAATTTACTCACTTTATTAAGCCTCATAAGTGCTTGGGTACCCAAGGCATCCTCTAATCTTTCACGATAATCGCGATCTTTTAATAATTTTCCGAGCGCTCCCATAAGCCCGATATCTTTTTTCAAGACTTCTTTGTCTGCTTTGGAAAGAGAGTACTCCCCTTGTAATGCGTTAACTAAGTTTTCGGCTGCTCTCACTTTCCTTGGAACGCTTTCGCGTTGAAAAAAAGGCGGGGGAGATGATTTTCTATCATCTTTAATAGATTGCTCGATACAATGCCAAATTACTTTAGTTAAATTTTCAATAATAGGCTCTTCATCTGCTTGCGCAATAATTTTATCTAATTCTTCATCTTCCTTTCTAATACCACTTAACTCATCTAAAAACGCTTCCTCTTTGCTACTTTTTTCTTCATTACGATTGAACAGAGCAATGAGGTATTTAGCCACTTCTTGGGGAATTTTAGCTTCTGAATTTACTAATAGACTTATCACTTGCCATGGATTAACGTTCATTTTAAAACGTAAATCTTTTAGCACCTCTCTTTCTGACTCTTTTATTAATTTCTTTATTAACTGGCTTTCTAACCAATTTATATATTCGATTGGCAGTTTGGATAGACGTGTATTTCTTTTTAGTGGTTTTTCGCCAATATTTTTTAATTCTTTTTCTAAATCTTTTATTACTTTTAAGGGGAAATCAGATAGGCGTAAATTTTTATTTATTACTTCACCTTCCTCTGTTGTAAGGGGAACGCTTAATAGAAATAAATCTTGTGGCTGGCTTTTCAACCAATCTTTATATTCATCTGGTAGTTCAGATATAAGTTCATTTCTGTCTGGCAGTTCTTCCCTCGCTTTTTCTAATGCATCTTCAAAATATATTATTAATTTTAAAGGCAAATCGGATATACATAAATCTTCATCTATTTTGCCTTCCAATAGGGTAATAGGAAGACTCGATAAAATTAAAGGGTTTGGTAAAATGTTAAATAGTTTTTGTTCAGAGGCGACTTCTATCGCGTCTATATTAACAAAATCGATTTCATCTTCAGCTACTTTTGTATATGCAGGCATTATTCCTAACAAATACCTAGCAAACTCTTCTAAAAATATTATTTTTTGGTCGGCAAACTTTGTGTAAACTTTCTCAATAACACCAAAATAAAACTCTAGTTCTAATTGTAATTTTAATTTTTTATCTACCTGCAAACCTAGGCCTATAGCTTCATCTACATTATCATCTAAATTAGCACCTGGATCTGGGTTTGAATCATTCTCTGAAGTATCTATTGGATTAGCTCGAGCCTCAATTAAAACATTAAAATAAGCTTCTAAGAATTGCTCTGCTAATTTTCTCTCAGCAGGAGAAATTTTATCAGTTATAGGCTTTAACGCCGCAGTATACCAAGGCATAAAAATCTACCTTACTAATACAACATATCTTTATTTTAGTTCAAATAAAGCCCTGCATTATTTAAAATCAAGCAGCCATATAGCAAACAAGACAATTTACAAGTTAATTTGATAGCAAAATTAGCTACCTAACCCATAATTTATTAAAAATTTGAGTACAACTAAGGTTCTTAATAATTTCTTAATAATTTGTTCTTATAATGAGCTAAATGTCCCCAATTTAGCTATACCATGGAAACATTTGAGCATAAAGCTGCTGGTGATCAAATAAGAATTGAAACATTTAATAATCCCTATCTTCATGGAAGTGACACGCTCAATCCAAATCCTAAGAATAAATTAACACTTACCCTTATGCAGCTCGTAGATGGTGTCCCAGTACCGCTTGATTTAAACTTAAGTGCAGGCGATATCGTTGCTCTTGCTGGGGATTATTATACTAAAGCAGGTTGGGGTAATGAATTAGAACTCCCACCCTCATTAAATCAAGGCTCTGATACTTATGAAAATAGGCAAGTAATTGATTTGCCTATCAAATTAACTGAACAAAATGCGTTTAATGAAGCTTACCATGATCTAGCCTCTCCCACTGTAAAATCAACAGATATAAAGCGTATTTATAGTATTGAAGAAAAGCTACCTAGCTTACTTCAACAACTGGTCTACTCCCTCACTGTCAAAAATTATGGTGCTAAATTAGAAAATAATGAGGCCCATTTTGCACCTTGGTCAATGCGTGCTTATTTAGTTGGCCATAATACAGCTTTACGTATGGGATATTTAGCTTACGTTTGTCAGCAATTAGCTGACGGAAACTTATTTCCAAACGAAAAAACGATTCCTCAAGAATTACGAGCTGCTTTAATTAAAATTAAGAGCGACCCAAATAAATATAAATTTAATAAGCCCCTTGATATTTATCAAGAATTAAGAAATCGTTATCATGCTTTAGCTGTGAGCTACGAATTATTTACGCTTCACTTTTACTCTGATCATTTTGCTGGTGGACACTTAAGCCGTATAGGATTACTACGAAAAAAAATGCCTGAGCAATTTGGTGTTTGGGGCAGTATTTTAATTAATAATATGCATAATGAAGACAATACAGACGGTGTTACCACAACAAATTCTTTGCAATTTATAAAGTATGGTAAGCATAAAAAATTTCGCAACGACAGTACTCATAAAGAAGACTCTTTTATAGCACTTCATGAAGATTGCCAAGCTTATGGCGATGGGACCTATGCAAAGCGTAATAATGATGAAAATAGTAATATGTTAATTAATGGTATGGATAACTCATTAGGGGATATTGCCCATATCATGACAACTGGTCATGTTCGCAAACCTGAAGCATATGGTGGTTTAACCTTTTTACCTGAAATTGATTATACCAAGCGCCAAACGCAGCCCCTGTTCATCCAAGGAAAAGATGGAAAAGTGTATTTTCGGCAAGATGTTAGAACGATTAAAATGCTTTCCCCTGCAGAATTTAAAAACACGCTGGAAACTCCCGCTGACTATGGTTATCAAGAATTAACCAAATTTAAGGCATTTCTTTTAGTCTTTAAGTTAAGAGTACTTGGTTTTTATTTTTCTCCTAGGATCAAAGAATTAACCCCCTTTAGAAAGGCTACAATTCAAGAGAATGAGCAAAAACAAGCTCAACCAAAACGACTTGGTATAGAAGCTGACTCTAAAGCTTGTCGCAGTAAACCTATATCTATTCCCTTACAACCAGTTAAACGTAAAAACCCGTCAGACGATAAACTTCCTCAATTATCACCTAAAACTCCCCAGATTTTATCTGGATTTCATCCGTTTTGGCGTCCTCATACTGATTATGTTAATAAAACTCCAGCGCCATCCACAAAATTCGAGCAAGATGAGCACCTAACTAGCTCTATACCATAAATAATACTGTTAAAATAAAAGTTCAGTCTAATTTCTTATGTGATAGAACAGCTAACTAGACAAAATCTATTTAACACAAACTGCTAGCAAGGTTTGAATAAATAATAAACCCCTGACATACTTAATTATAATATTATCAATAGTATCACAAGGTAGGAGCCTCTTATGACTACTGTAGGGACATATCTTGCGCAGCGTCTTCAAGAGCTAGACATTAAGGACTATTTTGCAATTCCTGGCGATTACAACTTAGGGCTATTGGATGAGCTTTTAAAAAATACCTCGCTAAACATGATCAATTGCTGCAACGAACTCAATGCCGGCTATGCTGCAGATGGCTATGCTCGAGTAAAAGGTGTATCTGCACTGGTTGTGACTTATAGTGTGGGCGGCTTAAGTGCAGTTAATGCTGTTGCAGGCGCTTATGCAGAAAACCTGCCGATTATCGTTATTTCTGGGGGACCTAATACCAACTCAGTTCAGGATGCTGAAATCTTACATCATACATTAGCGACTGAAAATTATAGTTATGTGCGGGAAATATTTTCGCATGTTACGGCACATAGTGTTTTTATTCATAGACCCAGTGATGCCCCAATGCAAATAGATACCGCAATTGCTATAGCCTTAGAGAAAAGAAAGCCAGTCTATATTGAAATTGCCTGTAATATCTCGACCTTAGAAGTTTCACCGCCAACAAAACGAGCACTCAATGTCAAACGATTAAGCGACACCTCTTCCCTACAGGCCGCCATTGCAGATACAGTTGCTAAATTAAATGCTGCAGTTAAACCTGTGCTTATAGCGGGCAGCAAATCACGTTGTTGTGAGGCAACTGCAATGATTGAATCATTAAGTCAGTCTTGTGGTTACGCACTAGCAGCGATGCCGGATGCAAAAGGATTTGTCTCAGAACAGCATCCTAATTACATTGGTATTTATTGGGGACCAGTAAGCACACCAGGTTGTAGGGAAATTGTTGAATCCAGTGATTTATATTTTTTTATAGGGCCTAATTTTAATGATTATACAACCGTTGGGCACGTATGTAACATACAACCCAAAAAACTAATCACGATTGCTGACGGAAGCGTATCTGTAGCCGGCAATGTATACACAGATGTATACATGAATGAATTTTTGCGTGGCCTACAAGATCAATTAAATTACAATGATACTGCATTAAAAGCTTACAAGCGTATTGAGGGCTCTGCACCTTTATATATAGAACCGAAAGATTTGAATTCGCCTCTTACTAACCGCTTTTTATTTGGTCAAATTCAAAAACTGTTAAGTAGTGATTATGCTGTTTTAGCAGAAACAGGAGATTCTTGGTTTAATGGCATGCGCCTTAATCTACCTAAGGATTGTCAATTTGAAATACAAATGCAATATGGCTCGATAGGCTGGTCTGTTGGCGCCCTATTAGGTATGCAAGCAGCACTACATAATAAAAAGCGGGTTATTGCTCTTATTGGTGATGGTTCCTTTCAAATGAGCGCCCAAGAAATCTCCACATTGGTGCGCTATGGTTATAAGCCCATTATCTTTTTGATGAATAACGCTTCATATACTATTGAAGTCCAAATTCATGATGGGCCATATAATATTATCAATAATTGGCATTACGCGACTTTAATTGATGTTTTTAATGGTGATAAAGGAACAGCGCGTGCTTTCAAAGCGCATACTCATCAAGAACTGTTAGATGTCATAGAAGAAGCAAAACAAGCCGATACACTATGTTTTATTGAAGTATTTTTGGATAGAGATGATTGCAATAAAAATTTATTAGAGTGGGGAGCTAGAGTAGGTGCTTATAATGGCCGGCCACCTCGAGCAAATTAAATAGGCGCAGATAGAGTTAAGGTTTATAACAGGGCCAATACCATTAGCTCTTACTTAGGGAATGCCAATAACTTTAAGCCTTTTTCAAACTACCATTAACAGATTGCTTTCTTTTTATATTCCGAAGTAGAAGGTCATTTAGTTATATTTAATCTGGGAAGAATGATATGAATTGATATGAAAAAGGTTTAGAAATAATCCGTGAGCATTTAGGGAAAGAAGCAGCTGATGAGCACATAGAAAAAATTAAAGAAGTAGCGCCTTTTTTTGCCAAAGTAAATGTAGAATTTCCATTTGGCGATCTCTATGCACATGAATGTACACTTGCTCAAAGTACCAGAGAATTAGCCACTATCGCTGCGTTAACAGTGTTAGGTTATGCCCATTTAGAATTAAAATTACATATCAAAGCTGCGTTAAATTGCGGTGCAACTAAAGAGGAAATTGTAGAAGTGATTACGCAAATGATTGCCTATTGTGGTTTTTCAGCTGCAGCTAACGCTATCTTGCTAGCAAGAGAAGTATTTAATTCTCTAGATGATAAATAAAATATACTTAAATTCTCTACAAATATTTAGTTTATAAATATTAAAAAATAAGTATATTTTATTAGACCTCTTGCTTAACCTGTTTATTTTCGGTGAGTGCAAGGCGCAAGGTTTTTGAGGAGCGGAGTTTACATGCCGTAAATGAGCACCGGAGAAAACCTTGCAACACAGCAATCGCGTAAAATAAATAGGTTAGGCAAGAGGTCTATTCTAAAAATAAAAACCGAATAGATAGTAAAATCGTTTTTTTATTGTCGAATTAAGCGCTTATTCTTACCGCCAGGTAATGTATTTTCTGTCGAGCGATAAGGATTAATATCTAAACCACCTCGCCTGGTATAGCGCCCATAGACAGTTAATTGCTCAGGTTTACAATAAGTCATAATATCTACAAAAATCCGCTCAATGCACTGCTCATGAAACTCATTATGATTGCGAAAAGAAATAAGATACTTTAATAAACCCTCACGATTAATTTTCTTACCTTTATAGGCAATCTGCACGCTACCCCAGTCTGGTTGGTTGGTAACTAGGCAATTTGATTTTAATAAATCAGAATAAAGAATTTCTTCTACTTCTTCCTCTATGACTGATAAAAAGGACGGCTCAACTTGATAAATAGAGCATCCGACATCAAGATTATCAATCGTTTCACCATCAAAAGATTCAATAACTTTAAATTGTCTTGCCTCTGCAAGCGAATAAATAGTGACTGAAACTTCAGAATCAATTCGCTTTTCTAAGTCACTTTTCACAATATTTTCTAATTCGAATTTATCTTTAATTTTTGTATTATTAAAAGAGTTAAAATAAAGCTTGAGTGATTTCGATTCAATTAACTTAGGTGAACGACAATCATAAATAATTTCAGCTATACCAACCATTGGCTTGCCTTTTTCATTAAGCCAAGATACTTCATAGTGATTCCAACAATCAAAACCGAAAAAGGGTAAAGCAGATGAATTGATCCCTATTTCTTGCCGTTTACCAGCGCGCGGTATGGGATAAAGCCTATCGGGATTGTAAGTCAGATCATAATCTGATTTTTTTCCCAACTCCGATTCGTTACTAATCGCTTCGTATTTACTAAGTATTTGATCACTCATCGTATTTAACTCCAATATTTCAATAATTTTTGCTGTGCTTTGCCAATTTATTGAACTACCCATCTCTATTTGGCTAGTAATATAGGTTAATAATGAAGCAGCTTCATTAATTCGCATGGCTTTTGCGTTTAATTCATCGGCTTGAATTTTAAGAGAAGCATTTAAATTAAAACTTGGTTTTTCAATAAATTTTTTTATTTCATCTAAAGAAAACCTCAAGTATTTCAACGTTATAATTTGCTGTAAAATTAATAAATCTTTTTCAGAATAAAGACGATAGCCAGAAACTGACCGTTTGGTAGGCCTAAGTAAGCCAATCTCATCATAATATTGTAGTGAACGAACCGTAAGAGAGGTCATTCGACTAACTTCTTTAACCTGATAATATTTCATACAACCCTCTCTTTGATACAAATTTTAACCTATTACGTCACGTGAGGGTCAATATTTTTTAAAAATAAACAATAATTGTATGTGTTATAGTAGGATAACTGAGAAAAAATAGCGTTTATAAATGAATTAGCAGGAATATCACCAGATGATTGCAGCAATTATTTTTGATTTTGACGGCGTTATTTTAGATAGCGAACCATTACACTATAAAGCATGCTGCCAAGTTTTAGCACCTTTGGGGCTTGCTTTAAGTTATGATGACTATCAAGAAAACTATTTAGGATTATCTGATAAAGATATGTTTCCGCAATTCATGCATGATAGGCATTACTCTATTTCTGCAGAAGAAATTGCTGCGTTAATCAATAAAAAAGTTTCAGCTTACGAAAAAATAATTTCACACTGCTCCAATTTACCTATTATTGAAGGATTTCCAGAATTTCTCATTAAGATGGCAACCCAAGTTAAAAAACTAGCAATATGCAGTGGTTCTACCAAAAATGAAATAAATTCAGCTTTAGCTAAAATAGCACAAGGTAAGCTACAAACTTATTTTGATACCATTATAACATCTGAAGATGTAAGCCATGGCAAGCCTTCACCAGAAGGTTATCTATTAACCGCGCAGAGACTAAATATTATCCCTGAAAACTGTTTAGTTATTGAAGATACTCCTTTTGGTATTCAAGCAGCTAAAGCAGCAGGAATGCAGGTTATTGGATTACTTACTAGCTGTAAAAATGCATATGATTTAAAGACAAATAAAACTGTTAGCAATTTTAATCAGTTATTACAGGAAAATATTTTAAATTTTATTTAAAAATAAAGACTGTTAAATAATGTCAATAGATTACGCTAATAAAGCGTAATCTACTTTTAAATTAGAATGGGTAAGCAGTATTAGAATATCCTGGCTCTTCTTTAGGTTGGTTAACCTTATCTTTAATAGTACTAAAAGTACGAGTACCTAATTTTAAGAGATTCTCAGGCGCTGAGATCGCTGTCATAACTGCTAAAGCAACTGTTCCTACTGTAAACATACCAGCTAAAATACCCAGTTGTTTTGAAATTGCCAAATTATCTGCAGAAGCTTCCTTTTTCCCTGCCAAACGAGTACCACCAGCCATCATTAAGTAACCTAAACTGGCAATAGCACTTGCGACTGTAACCGCGGCAACTGCAACACTAAGAACACCCCAAGCTAGTGGCGCATAAATTACTGAACCAACTGATTTTGCAACATCGGTAAGGCCTTTACTTGTTGTAAGACCTTTGTAAGGTGCAAAAAAGTTAGAGGTCGTATTTGAACGCACTGGACCTGTTAAAAAATTATAAACTGGAGCAGCAACATTTTGTGCTTTAAAATTTTTATTAATTTTTAAATTTTCCAGTGTCTCAGGTTTAATATATTTATCAAGTCTAACTTTAGCCATGTTAATTCTCCTTATTGAAATTAGGAGTCACAGTGTGCATTATGCAGGCAACTCAGTCAACTTAATCTTTGCTGTTAAATATATTAATTAATAGGGTTCCTTTATATAGAAAATGGAACCTTATTAGTCATGCACTGTAGGTTTTTTTCTTAATGATTTTATTTGGCTTTGTTTAGATTTTTCTGCCAGTATTTTTTGTTTTGTTCTTCTTGATCGGCGCTTCTTTTGCCGCTTTATTTTCTCAATCTCTTGTTGTATTTTAGATTTTTCATCACTATAAATAGCATCTAATTTTTCGCAAAGCCGTATTCTAGCAAAGTAACGATTATCCTCACGACTGCGTGTTTCCTGGCATTTTATCTCGATACTTAAAGGCAGGTATTTTAAATAAACTGTTGAAGCAGTTTTATGTAAATTTTGACCACCTCTGCCACTACCAATAATAAATTTCTCAATTATTTTGGAATCCTGAACATCAAGCTTTTCCATCCAATGTTTCAAATTATCCCATTTTTCTTTACTGATCATGGCTACTCATTTCTAAGGTGATTTATAAATTACAAAATTTATTTATTAATGCCTTTAAACTTTTAACATCTTTGAGAAAGTTAGTCTAATTAACGTGAATTCGACATAAAATATATTTGCTATATTTCATGTCGAATTTATTTATATTTAATCTGGATCACGTACAAATGCTTCGCATTTTAAGGGATAACTTTCGTTTAGCGCCATAAAAGAGCCTTCGCCTCTTTCATGTCGAACTCACGTTAACTAATCAACCTCAGCTATGATATAAAGCTAATAATTCTTTGCTAGTATGACAACCTAGTTTTTCCATAACCTTAGCTAAAATACCTTCTACTGTCCGATATGACGTTTTTAATTCTTTCGCAATTTCTTTAGCCGCTTTTCCTTGAGCCAATAATTTAACGCATTTTGCTTGCTGTTTAGTTAAAGGAATAGGTAGGTGCAAGATTTTATGAAATAAAGTTAAATCTTTTTTTTCTAAATTTATCTGTGTACGCGCTTTAGATGATTTAGCATCCGTTATCTTTTCTTGTATAGTACTAACGTGATGTTCTAGATTATTATCATTACTATTAATCGTCATCATTGCTAAGTTCTCGTAAAGTCTATTACGTTGGTCGTGAAGAGCTTGGAGAAAAGAGTCAACTTCTGTGGATTTTAGCAGAAGTGGCGCTGGGTTACGTGATAACCGCTCTAGTTGCGTAGGTAAGCTTACTTGTAAATAAACTAAGTATTCTTTTTCTAAAAGTTTGGCAATTTCTTTGCTTTCTATAATATTCGCATCAGTAGCTATAACTATATTTTCTCTTTTTAAAAGATTAGATAAAACCTCCTTTTGGCAATTAAAAAAAGAAGCAGTCCCTTTAGGACCCATAATCTCATGTATCATTCGGCCAATTTTATATTCCAATCCACAATCTGCATCAATAAAGTCCCAGCCTAGCTTAGCTGCTAATGACTGCGCCAGTAATGTTTTGCCCGCACCAGGATGTCCTATAATAAAAATTCTTGTGTATTTTTTCATTTCGTTAACCTCAAATTAATAACTTCAAATATTGTATAAATTTTAATCAATATTATAATTATTAATCTACATTAACTACAATACGTAGAACTACTTATAATGACTATCGCTCTAAAAAACGGACGCGCAATATTAAAATTCATTATAATTTTCATTTATTTTCAGCAACTTAAATCTGCAAAGCCTAGAAAATGATGGATATCAACTAATAGTGCAATTGGGTGGCTCAACTAGCGTAACTTCATTTTTGCTAACCTTTTCCTCAATAAGTCCAGCTAATACCTGTAGTACTGTATTTTCTCCAGTTAGCCGTTCAAGTGTAGCCTGATTTACTTTTGCTCTACCTTTTTGTGCCGATGGTAAAAGGGGCTCCATATTTTTTTCTAGGAGCGCTCCGATTGCTTCTTCCCAATTCTTATGGACTGTGTCAGGAAATTTAAGAGTATTTATGGCTTTTTCCATAGCGTTTACTCTATCATCAGCACCTATTTCCTTGCCGTTTTCAAAGCGATCTTTTAAGTTTGCTTCCATTAATTTTACTAATTGAGGAGCTAGTTTAAAGAATACCTCTTTATTTTTTGCAGGATCTTCTAAAAATTCAGCTAATAATGAGCTTGCCTCTGCTGTTGTATCAAACTTTTTAAACATAATATTGAACCTATGTACATCAGTTTACTACTTAATTATAGGATAATTTTTAAACTTAAAAACTCATAATCAATCAATAATTCCAAAAAAAAAATGAAAATTATGAGGTAGAGATTGTGGTTAGCAACGATTTTTTGCTAAGTCACTATATTTTTCTAACCAATACATGAGGTTATTTGCAGCGTAATAATTAGTACATTATACTAAGATTTATTGGCCGCTCTCTTATTACATAGCTTTTTATATTCAATTTCTAATAGTTTTAACTCGTCATCATTTAATTTATCTAAATCAATCGAGAAATTATTAGCACGCTGACTTGATTTAATTAATTCATCCAGTTTTAAATTTAAAATTTTAGTATCACGATTTTGAGTATGCTGAATTAAGAAAACCATCAAAAAAGTAATAATGGTCGTACCGGTATTAATAATTAGCTGCCAGGTATCAGAGTATTTAAAAATAGGTCCTGTTACAGCCCAGATAATAATTAATAATAAGGCAATAATAAATGACCAAAGGCTACCTGCTATTTCGCATGTTACAGTTGCAAACCTATTAAATAGTTCATTAACCGGTCTGTTTTTTTTTGTATTTTTCATAAATTCCCTGTTTAGATTACATTTATACTTTAATCTTTATATAAAAAAATTTTCAATACCTTAAAAGTATATTTATACTAAACATTTTACGACTTTAAACGATGTAGTTTCACTGACCAAGGAAGATAGTTTAATGAAAATAACGACATACCAATCAAAGAAAATAGGCACAGTTGTTGTTAGAACAGAAGGCCATCAAGCAACTATTTGCTCCGATCGCTTAAAACTTAAATCGCTTAATCAATGTAATATTTCATATTTAATTGATCAATATAAACCTCTCTTAATTAACCCTGAAAACACAAAATGGTTTGGTACAGGCAAAATCTGGAGCGAGAAAGAAGTAGAAGATTTCGTTCTAGAGGAAGAAAAATATTGGCGTGAAGGAAGAAATTATGGTGCTTTTGCTGTATATGACGCAAAAACTAAAAATTTTATCGGTAGTTTATTTATTAATCAGGCAATTAATGATTTTGCGCATATTGGTGCTGGCCATAAGCAGGCAATAGAAATTGGCTATATTATTGATAAAGAATTTAATGGCAAAGGTTATGGCACAGAAATAGCTATCCTTGGAAAAAAATACATAAAATATCTTGCTGCAAATTTAACAAACTTAAATGAAGAAAATAAGATTAAAGAGATTGTTGCTACAGTTCATCCACTTAATAAAGGCTCCTTAAGAATTTTAGAAAAAACACTTAAACAACAAGAACCAGAAGAATTTAAAAAATTTGGCGGGCAACCACGACTTTTATTTTTTAAACCCTTAAAAGAAGAAAAAATAGCCAACATAGATTTCCTATGTAACGCAAAATTATAAAGTTTATAAACGAGTAAGCATTAAATATATAAAAATCTTCTCGGGTAAATTCCCTTTAAGCCAACGAGCTAAATAAACGCCTAAGATTTGTTTAAAATCGCAACATATACTATTATTCATGCTTTTATATTAGTCACTATGCTTTTAACTAGAAAACAATTTGTCGAATTGTGCAATCAAGCAATTTTTTATACCCGAGATAGAATTACGATTAGGAATCAAAAAAGTGGCTATCAAAATTATCATCGTGAAATAAAAGAAAATAATTATTTTTTAGCTAACGTCCGCCCTCCCTTAATTAGTTCTCCAGAACATTCCTATATATATCGACATGATTTTATTGAATATACAGGTCTAGGTAATTGCCATGAATTAGCGGACTATCTTTTAGTTGAAATCGGTAAGAGAATTGACTGGTATAATGCAACCGCAAGACTTCGTGTTGTTAGTTCTAAAGAAGTCGACCATGTTTACATTGAAGTTCTTATTCAATTAGCTAATGAAATTGAGGTTTCTCGCTGGGAAGTGGATGCTTGGGATCCGCGTATTATAGATATCAGTTTTCGTCCTGATGGCTCAATAAAGAACTCCGAGTCTCTTGATTATGGATATGCAGCCTTTATTAAAAACTCTATTTACTCTGATGAAATTAATTATCAAAAAAGATATACTTTCTTTCAAAATCCACCTAAGCCTATACCGGGCCCCCCAGACCTAAACGCTACCCCAGAAAGAGAAATTTTAGATAAACACTCTGAGCTTTATAGGGACTATACATTAGAAGAGGCAATAAAAGAGGGCAAAATTGATCCAGAAGGAAATATTCATTATTTACAAAAAGCATCAACTTGGCAGATTTAATTAATTATTGTAAGGCTAAAAAACAATATTATAAATTATAGGCTAAGCACAAGCTTTCTTAGTCTATTCGTTTTTATTAGAAATTAGGTTTAAGTAGCCTCTACAGGTTGTACTTAAAATAATTGCTCTGAATCATGATATAATTAAATTAATTTAATTTAATTATATGGATATGGATTCACTACCGGTAGAACTCCTGAAAATGATCCTATCATACGTTGTTCATGAGTCACCAGCTTCTTACAAAAAGATTGCTTTAGTATCTCAATTTTGGAATACCTCAGTCAGTGAATATAAGCAAGAAGTACAACAATATCACGTCAATAAATTGTGGCTGGAATTTAAATCTAAACTTAATCTGTTAGAACAAGAAACTAATGAGAATTTTCCAGAAAAAACATATAACTTAAATGCGGTTAATTTAATTAATGAGCTAAAATTAAGGAATAATATAAATGAAAATTTTCAATTTAAAAAACAGCAACTTATATCCGATTACATTAGTCAATGTATGCAATTAGGTGATCCGGGGAAATTTGAATTAATTAAGATGCATCTTATCAGTAAACCTTTGATATTTTTCACTTCTATTGGCGTTATTCGCGAAGATTATTATTTATATAAATCATTTATTCCTGCACAGCAACGAGACCCTGAGTTTGCTACTTTATTACTTTCATCTATAGATATTAATAAAAATAAAAATGCTAAATTTTTATCTCAAGTACTTAATTTAGAAAATACAACCCTAAAGTCTGATTTACACTAAATTACTGTACAGTTTCCTTTAGAATTTTTATTATCAATTTTGCTGCTCTTCGCTGACTCTTTAGCTGTAATGCTACCTTTAAAAAATTGATTAGGATTTAAAGACTCATCACCAATAAAATTTATAACAGCTTTTGCATTAAAATCAATAAAACTATCCATATGTAATACCAGTATATCCGTTTTTAAATTAGCGTGACCAGGATGACTACTAAAAGTACCCATCATTACAACAATTTCAGGAGTCAAGTAGCGCTCTGGCATCTCTTGTCTTTCTTCCGCTGGAATAAAAAATCTACTAACGCCCTCTTTTACAGTTTCATTTTCTAAAAAATCTGCTACCGATAAAGCCTTAAGCCGGCCCTCCATTGTATCATTCAAAATAAGGCAAATTTCTTCTAGATCTTTTTTGCTATTTTTAACTAAAATTATCCCAGTAATTGCTGTTCTATGAATAGCCTCAAACCCAAAGGCTGGGTACTCTAAAATTAGTGGACCATTTTTTTCTAATAAAGAATGTAACTCTTGATATATCAATCTTTTTTCCTTATTAGTCGTTTCTCTATAATCCTCAAACGTACCCGTAATATCACTTAAGCTTACAGTTTTTGTTAAGTTTAAAATTTTGCTTTGATTGTCATAAAAATCAGTTGTAGGAGGTGCCCCCTTTAGCAACATATTATTTAAAGTATCAGGCGATATTCCCGACTCTAGCATTTGCTTAAGTAAAAATTCTTTTTGTGCTTCAAATTCTTCTTCTTTTTCAGAGTTACATCTCACTATACTTGGGGCATAGAGCCAACACGAATTAATCGCTTTTACTTTTTGCTTTTCATCAACAATACTTTGTTCTACTAAAGGAGATTTAAAAATTAACAAAATATCTACCCATAAACTTAAAATAGATACAAATAGTATAACATTTAAACTTAAATTTACTAGTTTAGGCCTTATAATTCACTAAATTCCAGCATTACTACTTTATTTATGGAAATTCAGGCGCCTTAAATGCCTTAAATCAGAAATAATTAACTAAATCTATTTGAATAAAATGCAGGTAAACCTATTATTAATCTAGAATTTAAAGCTTTCATAATTAAATTGTTAATATTTTTTAAACAGAGTAATAAATAAACTAGTTACTTTGAGCTATAAGTAAAACCACAAATCATTTGTGCAAAGCAAGGATTTTTATTATGAAAAAACTAGGACTTATACCTATCTTCCTGATTCACATGACCACCTCTTTCGCTTCTCATAAAACGGTTGTTTGCACTATGCAAGGGTTGCAAGATAAATTTTTATTCTCTCTTCCTCAAAAGACAGGAGATTTACCTCATATTGATTTCCCATATCCTGTAGAAACCACAGTTTTCGTTATGAGAGAAAAAAATTTACTTCTTGTGGCCATGGATCAGGAAGAAAAATCACGTCCGCGACTTTTTATTTCTGCACAAGCTGCTAACAAAAAAAATGGCGAATACAAAGGACAATTTATGGCTGATTGGGGCGGTAACCAGCTTCAATTAGATAACGGACTCATATCTTGTAAATTAGAATAACCACGCTTAATAAGGCAAGGGCATTTCTGAATATAAACTGGCTAACTATTAAGAAGCATAATTTAGGTATTTATTGAGACGAAACAAGAAGAATGCTATTCTTTGCGCACAGAGTAAAAAAGGAAAGCCATGAAGTTTGATAACCAAGAGAAAGACAAAACTAACCAAAATAGATTCTTTAAAAATTTACCTAGAAATCTATTACAAACCAGCCTTCCTACTATGCGCAATGTCATTATTGTTGTTGATAAGGATGAAGAGCTCAGTCAAAAAGAAGAATCGGCCCAATCAATAAGCCTTATCTAACAAAGCTTATGATAGATTCAATTTTTAATAAGTTATCAGCTGTCCCCGAAATAGGCATAGCACCTATCTTACATACTACCTACAGGAATAAATTCATTCATAGCTTAAGGAAAATTATTGATTACGCTGATCAGGTGTTGGATAGCGATTATCAATCTTTATTAAATAGAATTGCTACAATTGAGTCTCACTCACCTAAATTTATTTCACCCAGATTGTATAGTAATTATTTTAAGCTTCTTAAAGCAATGCAAGATGATGACGTAGCCTTAGTAAAGCAAATCATAAGTGCACTTAAAACCGAAGATTACGCCTGGATCATGCAAGAAATGCAAGTGAGTTTAGGTTTGCAGGAACCGTGGGAAAATCAAATTTTCTATGAGGAAGTGTGTGTCGCTTTTGGCTCAGATAAATTACAAGCCTCTACACCCATACCTAGTCAATTGGAGCAATTTCAAGCAGATGTAAAAGAAGCAATGCAGTTAATTACTGCTGCTGATTTTAAATTTGCTAGTGAGATAGAAGCCTTCGTTTCAACACTCTTTTTAGTGGAAAGCAAAGTCAGTGTGGGAGCAACTTCACCTATGTTCTTTGGTGCTATCTATCTGTCTTTACCTGAGAGCCATATAGAAAACTCTTCCATGCTATTTCTAATTGAGCATCTAGTCCATGAAACATCACACTTGTTCTTAAACACTATCCTTGCTCATGATCCACTGATTTTAAATGTACCTACTGAACTTTTTTGCTCACCTATTAGAACTGATTTAAGGCCTCTTCTTGGTATTTATCATGCTACTTTTGTTTTAAGTAGAGTGATAAGAATATTTAAACAAATAAAATATTTAGATTTGTACTTTACACAGAAAACGTTAGAAGATGCAATTAGCAGTTTAACTAAAAAATACGAAACAGCTTATCAAACAACTAACCAGCAAGCCTCATTTACACCTTTAGGTAAACAAATTTTTATTTCCACAAGAGAATGCGCGTTAATGAATTAATTACTAATGGTTAAAGATGTAGTTTATGCAGTGAAGTTAGCAGAGTATTAAGTTTCATTTAATAATGAACGACTTTCAAGGTTCTTAATAAAATTTCTGTCGTTGACTTTATATTAGAAAGGAAGCAATGAATAAAATTCGTAGATTTTTTTGTTATATCAAATGGGCTAGGTGAACTTAAAGAGGTTATAAATACTTGTAGCTAATTCAATCTAAAGAAGGCCTTCTTCTTTGTATTTGTGTGATGATTTAATGCATTCAAAACAGGCTGGTTGAGTTGATTTTGAAGGGCATGTCTAAAATACCGTTTGGTTTATAAAATAGTGCTCCACTCCAGAAATAAAAAATCCGGTGATTTGTGTGAAGTTGCGCAACAGTCAAATAATTGAACAGATTTGTCAATATACTGCTACAATTATTCATGAAATAAGCCTTATTGCTAAATATAAAGGCAGATATTATGGATAATACAAAACAAAGAATAACCTTTATGTATGTATTAGTGTTTACCTCTCTCCCAAGCTGGGCTTGTGCTCAATATGATATCTTTTTACGAAATGATACTCCGCACACTGTTTATATTGACACGGACGCTTCAAAAAATTTAGATCCCAGGAGCTATCATGGCTGGCATGATAAGGCTTTAAAACCTTATCAAGCAGCAAAAGTTCAGGTTTTTAATTATGATAAGTATATAGATAAGGGAAAAAAGTATAAATTTAATATTTTTGTGAAGAAGCATCCAAATGATAGGGATGTTCTCCTAACCTTTACTACCTACTTAGAGGGGAAAAGCATTGGCTCTCATCTTTATCAATCTGAATTAACCACAAAAAACCAGCAATTATATTTTTTTGATAAAAAACCTCAACCCATGTATTCAGAAGTTTACAGTCAAAAGGTTGAGAATATCTTTAACAGCAATAAGGAGATGATTTTATACTGTGCTACAATTAAGTACACTGTTCCAAACCCCCATTTTAATTTTCAATCTACAGATGCACTAACCTACACTATTTTAGAAAAGCAAAAACCGTTTAACTATAATTTCAACTCAAAAGAACTTAGTTTACTGACCTATAATGTTCAGCTCTGGCCATTTTATGGGCCTGTTGGTGGGATAAGATTAAACAGACCTGAGGTGAGAGTGAATATAATCAGCGATTATATGAAGCATTATGACATTGTGTCCTTTCAGGAGTTAATGGATAAAGATTACCGACAAACTTTAACTAATAATATGTTGCAACAGTATCCGTTTCATTATGGCCCTAATATGGGTAAATCATTTTTATCCAGTGGCTTGATGATTTTTAGTCGTTGGCCAATTATTAAATCCGGAGGAATAATCTATAAAGCCTGTAGTAATATTGATTGTCATGCCGATAAAGGCGCAATCTATATTAAAATCGATAAACTAGGAAAGATTTATCATATTTTTAATACCCACTTACAGGCCAATGAAAAAGAAGATGACCACAGTGATGTCCGTGCTCGAATCGCGCAAATCCAAGAACTTAAGCAATTCATTAGTGATCAGAATATACCTGCTAACGAAGTTGTTTTACTCATGGGTGATCTCAATATCAATGCCAGCCAATGTACAAATAATGAAACAGGGCATTGCACTGAATTCAAACGATTAATATCTGAATTAAAAGTTAATTATAGGGTGCATAAGAATTATAAAGTCGTTTCATTTAGTAGTGATCCATCTAAAAATTGGATGAACACGGGAAATTCAAAAAGTATTCTAGATTACATTTTGCCATTTAATAATCAGAACATTCAATTCAGTTATGAAAGCAAGATGTTAGTCCTTCGCGGCAATCACGCTAAAGAAATGTATGTCGGTACGCCTTACGCCGATACAGATTTGTCGGATCATTTCGCGCTTGAAGCTAAGCTTTGGCTCTACCCTAAATAAAGGGACGCTTTAATCAGGTTAGTCTAAACTAACCCCTCGATATAGCGATCAAAGAGATTAAAGTGCCAAAGCTTAATGTTATCTTAAATTTACCGGAATTTACGGTACAAAAAGTAAGCGGTTATCAGCCCCGATTTTTAATGGCTTTATTGGTCGGGACGGTAGGATTTGAACCTACGACCACTAGCACCCCATGTTCTTGATATCAGATCTAATCGAAATTACATCCATTATTGAAGAGGATGTACTCTATGAATATTGATCAACTAAGGCAACTTGTTAAGAAAGGCGAATCAGATCATTTAGAATTCAAAATCTCTACCAGCCAACTTAAATCTGCATTTGAAACAGTATGTGCTTTTTTAAATTTAAAAGGTGAATTCATTATATTTGGCGTTAAAAATAACAGGGAACTCTTTCGTAATGTTGAGAAAAATGATCTATCAGCGCTTGTGCAGCTGCACTATCTTGAATTGCTGGGAAGAGTTCCGTAACCCTTGGGCTAGAACTAATCCCTATCCGCCATTGTGTTAGCGTAATCAGTTTGTTCAAACCAACAATAGAGTTTTTGCATAACCTAATGAATTGATTAAGCTTTATTTCTTTCGCCAAAAAGCAGATAATTTTTGAACAAATAAAAGACGAACCAAAACTAGGTTTCGTAGACTAATCTGCCTATGTTTTGCGGTTCTTCCACAACCGCACCCTCATTAAGCCTATTGAAATAAGAATAAATCTAAGACACTTAAAATTGAACTTTGCGATTTAAGGTTAGGCTAACTACACTTACCCAGCAAATCTATTTAATTAAGGAGAAAAGGATGACTCATGAAAAATACCAATCTTGTATAGAGGCCTGTCAAGCCTGTGCAGTAGCTTGCTATCATTGTGCTAGCGCTTGTTTGCAAGAGCAAGATGTTCAAAAACTAGCAAAATGTATTGCACTTGATATGGAATGTGGTGATATTTGCAGTTTAGCTGTAAAGATGATGGCAAGTAGTGCTCAATTTTCTGCTGAATTTTGCAAATTATGTGCTGATGTTTGCAAAGCATGTGGTGATGAATGTGCTAATCACAAAGATATGGAACATTGCCAACAATGCAAAGAAGCCTGCTATCGTTGTGAAAAAGAGTGTAGAAAGATGGCGTCGAACGCATAAGAAAACTCACTCTTAACTAGCTTTGAAGTGCCTGCTTCAAGGCACTTCTTAAAATAGGATAGATAGGCCAAAGGTTAAGGTATTTTCGCTGGTGTCTTGCTTTAAGCCTCTTAAGATTTTCTTGAAAGAACCGTACGCTTTTTCATGCTCAAATTCCGCCGTCAAGTTTAAGCCTGGCATGAGTCTGTAATAAGGCCCTACAATATAGCGCATTTGGTTTAAACCGTTGCCAATACCGCCTTCAGCTACTGTCTTTGTAGCTAAAATACTACGAATGCCTAAACGTAGAAAAAGGTTGTTGGTTAATTGTGTGTCTCTCAAGAGCTCTAAATCCAACTTAACACTACCATTGTAGTAGTAACTACGTAAGTTGGTTGCAATAAAATAAGGTAATACACCTTCAATGCCAACACCTGGCTGCCAATAAGGTGAAAAAGCAGGCTCATTAAAGTAATTAGCGCCCCCTTTTATAGCCCAAAATTGGCTAATAAGGTGCCAATAAAAAATATCAATATCAGCACTTTCAACTTCGCCATGGCTAAATTCAGCATCATTGGTAAACAGTTGTAACTTATGGTAATCAGGTCCATACAAGCCTAAATAGGTGAGGCGCTGCACACTATTGAATGGATCAGCGGCTATATCAAGAAAGCTTGCAAAATAAAACCTGGCGCGGTGACTTACAGGGTTTACAGTTAGATTTTTGTCAATAGGAACCAACTCATCTACCCTTACGATGGGACGATTATAATAATCTGTTGAAGCGATTTCATACTCAGGTGCTCGCAATCCTTTTACCACTTCCAACAGCGTTCTATATTGAAAAGTACGCGCCATACCGGCCATCATGTGGTAAAATTGGTGACAATGAAAGAACCATTGACCACTTGCATCCGTATCAAAATCTGCAACGGCTGTAGCGCCAGGTGGAACATTGATAGTATGCAGCAAAGGATCATAAGCGCCGTGACCATTGCGTAAAATAAACCAGTGCCCGTGAATGTGCATAGGATGGCGCATCATTGAGTTGTTGGTAAAAATAATTCGGTAACGCTTTCCAGGCTCAATTAAAATAGGTTTGGCCTTATACTCAGGTAGCCCATTTATAAACCAAATGAAACGCTCCATGTAGCCGAATAACTCCATACGAATAACACCGTCAACAGGCCTATTTGGATTATTGGTTTTAATAGCCGCGGTTAAATCTTGATATTTTGTGCCCATTGTCATCGCTTGAGCGTTAGAGTTATTCAGAGGTGTTATTGCATCGCCTACAATACTAGGCTCAGTCGGCATGCTCATGGCATGATTCATAGAGCTATTTTCATTCACTCGGGAATGCTGCTCTATGTCAGAAAAAACTTGATGAGACGAATGTTGAGCAGGCATCTCCTTAACGTGGTTAAGATGTTTAGTATTCTCCTTTTGTATGGAATGATGATTCCTATTACGCTGGTGTTGTACAGAAACACGCATTTCCCTTGAATTTTTCTCTAGAGATTTTTTCTGGGTACTATTTCCGTTGTGCTGCATACTATGCTTCATGCCCTCAGGTGACTTTGAACCATGACTCATTCCTTCCATCATGTTAGCCATCATTAAACGCGTGACTGGTAAAGGCTCAGGAAAGCGTGTTATTTGGGTAAAGTTAAGAGGCTGATTAGGTGAGGTAATAAGAGCACCAATTGCGGCGCCTATCGTATCAATCGATTCTGCGTAAATAAGATAGGGACTGTGTTTCTGAACGCGGACAAGTACATCGTAGGTTTCACCCGGTGCAATATCAAAACTTTGTACGGTAAATGGCTTAATGTCATTACCTTGGGCGTGCACCATCGTCATAGGGCTATCCTGAATTTTTACACGAAAGGTGGTGCTAGCACCTGCCCCAATAAATCGTAAACGCACAACATCGCCTGTTTTAACCAGTGCAGTCCAAGGATAGGTATTAGGCTGACCATTGAGTAAAAAAGCATCGTAGGCTACATCACTGATGTCATAAATACTCATGCGCATTTGCTGCATCATTGTATAGTCACTAACCAATGATTTGCGCTCGCTAGCATCGGCACGCTGATAATCTTGAATAAATTTGCTTAGCGAAGGCTGCAGGGGAAATTTAGGTGCAAAATAATCGCCATCCTTTTTTAAATTAAAAAAAACTTGCTCGGCTGGAATATTGCTCCAATCAGAAAGAACAATAACGTAATCTTTATTATATTGATAAGCAGGTGGCCTTTTAGGATCAATTAAAAAAGCGCCATAAAGTCCATCTTGTTCTTGTACATCAGCATGCGCATGATACCAATAAGTGCCCGACTGATGCGGTGTAAATCGATAATGAAATTCTTTGCCAGGTAGTATTGGTTTTTGCGTGACGTGTTCCACACCATCCATCTGCCAAGGCACTAATATACCATGCCAATGAATAGCTGTTCCTACATCTAGCTGATTATGCACAATAATATGGACACGCTCTTCTTCTTTAAAACGAAGGGTAGGCGCTGGAATTTGGTTATTAACAGCAATAGCGCGGCGCATTTTTCCTGCAAAATTTACCCATTTGTACGCTACAACTAAGTTAATAACATGTTCTGTCTGTGCATTAACATGCCCGTAACCCTTTGTAACTTTTCTCCTTAATGGTTTTACAACAGAGAAACTACTGGATTTCTCATTTAGAGTGTTTATGTGGTTAGATGGCGTTTTATTCATATGATGCTCATGCTGAGCCCACAAATTAAAACATAGAAGAAAAGAAAATAAAAAAAACGAGTAAACTAAACTTCTTACTAACATAACTTATCCTTAATCAGGCATACTTTTAGTATGCCCTATCACCTAATCCTTAATGTTCTAAAGAAATTGCTACAAGAAAGGTAACATAATGCTTTCTAAGAAGAATAAAACCAATTAAACCTGACAATTTCTCTTATTGTACAGCTTCCTTAATCTGAACTTCCATCTCGGGCGTTATCTCAGTTGTACGAGGTGGTAAAGCCGTGTTACCTTGAGCGCCCTTCTGCTGAATGTCATTAATTAATAACTTCATCTCAGCAATTTCACGTATCTGCCCCTCAATTATTTTATCAGCAAGCTTTCGTACGCGCGGGTCTGTGATAGTCGCCTTTCGCGCATTATTGATAGCAATCGAATGATGAGGAATCATTGATTTCATAAAAGAAACATCCGACACCATCGTTTGACTCCTGTTGAGGAATAAAAGTAAAATAAAGCCAATCACCGCTGCAATAAGAATACCGATTTTAACAGCCTGACCTTTGTACATCGACCACATAAAGCCGAGCATAACAATAGTCATAACGCATCCCATTATCAACGACGCCAGTAAACGATTGATGCTGAACATGACATGATCCCATGAGTAGACTAGCTGATACATTAAGAAAAACATAATGAGTGTTGAAGTCGCGATCATTGCAAAGAACTTGACCCAACTCATGCTCGGTTTTTGGTTTTGCATGTTATAAAACTCCCTGTACATTGATGAATCCCGGAGCACTATCTTGCCCAGGTGTATAGTTAATAATGACTCCATCAAATTTCTTAGTAGGTAGGTCTTTTATTGCAAATGTAAGCTCTTTAATCCTCCGTATTTGAGGATTTGTAAGGCTAGACTGCTTACTCGCTACCTCAACTTGAGCAGAATATTAATAGTAGTGATAATGTTTCTTTTGTGAAAAGCTGGGCTTCACTCAACATTTTCAGTAAACATAAAGACGTAAATACCACCTGAACTGTTACCAATAAATCGATGGCTAAATGGTAAAGTCTACAGGAATTGTATTGCAATTTCATGACATAATTAACATGGTTAAGGCCATTCCAATCATCATTAAATTTTCAGTCAATGAAATAAACCCTAAAGGTACGTTACTATTGCCGCCAACGCAGGCACATTTTAACTCACGTTTATCGATATAAACGGCTTTAAACACAGAAATAGCGCCTATCGTTCCTATAAATAAGGCAACTGGGATTGAAAGCCAACGCAAAGCTCCTGCAATCATTAAAATCCCTGCTAATGCTTCTGCAAAAGGATAAATATAACTGTAAGGGACCCACCGCTTGGCCAAAAGGTCGTAATTTAGAAACATAGTTGAAAAACTTTCGATATTTTGTAGTTTTAAAAGCGCAAGTATCGCCATGCTAAATGAAATAAACCAGCCTAAAGCCCTTGTTGTAAAAACTGAGCCGGTAAAGGCATAGCTTGTAGCAAGTGCCATAAGTGCGGATATTGCAAAAAGAGCAATCACAGGGCGGTAACTTTTTTCGTCTGGATTCTGCACTTTTTTTCCAAAATAGGAACGTAAATCATCATATCCGCCAACCCGCTCTCCGTTGATAAACGTTTGAGGCGTTGTTTTTACGTCGTGTTTCGTTTTAAACTCGTCCACCTCCTCACGGCTAGTTAACCACTTATCTTCAACGCTATAACCGTGCCGTTGTAATAAGTCTTTAGCTTTGAGACCATAAGGGCACGTATGTTTTGGCATTACCATACGATAAAGAGTTGCTTTATTAGCTGTATTACTCATGGAGATACTCCATTGTTCATGATCCATATAATATAAAGTATGTACTATAAGTACGGAGTCATAATTAATGTACAATAAAATAATGGAATTCGCTAAATTGTGGAATTGAAGTAGAAACAGTTCACTATTGTCAGCGGCAGAAATTCTCTAACTTACCGCCGCAGCTAATCGCTTTAATGAAATCAGTTAACTAAAAATATACCACTTAAATACTGAACATGGCCTACCGTAAAATGATTTAAGGTTGGAGCATTGAAATCCTTTTTTAGGAGCTTTATTTAGCAACTGAACCGTTTTTAATCTTAATTCAAACTAAAATTCTATAATTTAAATTGGAGCCGCTTAACAGCCAAGCCTTGTAATTTACATAGGCTCTCTTTATGGATAACAAAAGAACTTTTATTGGAAGTAAGCTTATGCTTAAAACATTTTTTAACGCTAGGTTCAAGATCAAAATCATACCATAGACCTTACGAAACCTGATGCACAGGAGATTAACATGATTGATGGAGTACAAAAGCAAATTTCTCAAAAAGTATTATTCATACCTGACCTTGAAAGAATGATTGGCAGAAACCGGGTGACCTTGCGTCGCTGGTGGCTAACGGGCAAGTTTCCTCAACCTGTAAAATAAACGGTACAACTTTAGCTTGGCATAGTGATGAAATTAATTCTTAGATAGATCAAATCATTATTAATGGAAAAAAGAAACTCGTGAATAATTCAACTCTTCGATAGTGTCGCCAATTTTTGAGAAAGCTGCCGAGGTATCCCAGCCCCGGCAGGAACAAAAACAGGCAACAAATATGCTTCAGACAGCCCTGGACTTCCGGCCTCCGTTTCTTTTTAAACCTCTTATAAGGGCCTTAACTTTTTGTATTTCTTAGGATATTGGCGTCAGACGATTAGAATAAATGGTAGTAGCCAAAACACGTGAACCCTGCACTTTTTCAATCTTCACATCAAATGCATCAAAATGAAGGCGCTCGTCCTTCTTAGGTGCCCTTCCTAGATGTTGTAAAATAAGGTCAGACAATGTTTCAATATTTTCATCTGCTTCAATATCTATATTTAATGCTTGTTCCAGAGAGTATATAGAACAGAAACCCGTTGCTGTGATTGTACCATCTTTATTTTGTACCCAGTCTAAATGCGTACGGTGAAACTCATCTTTAATGATACCAAGCATAACCTGTAGTACGTTGTCCAGCGTGATAAAACCCAGTAATTTATTATCGCCATCATAAACTAATGCAAAATGAGGCATACCTTCACGAAATCGTCTAAACAATTTATTGACTGGAAGGTGGTAAGGAACTTTCAATACCGGACGCATTATCTCACTTATTGATTGAACTTCTTTCGATTTATTTGTTGTAAACACATCTTTAACATGTAAGATGCCAATAATTTCGTTTTTTTTATCGTCACAAACGGGGTATCTGCTATATCGGTAAGTTTTGATAAGCTCAATTAATCTTTCCATTGACTCATCCTTATTGACTATAATCATATCGCTGACAGGGCGCATGACTTCTATTACCCGAAGTTCATATAGATCTAATGTTTTCTCAATGATATCGGACTCTTCTGCATGAAGAACACCCTGCTGTTCTCCGATTTCAGTTAATGCGATAAAATCTGTTCGAGAAAAAATACTTTTATTCGTGTCTGAACGAAATACTTTGGTGATTAGCTGACATAGCCATACTAAAGGGTATAGCACCTTTATCAAAACACTTAATGAATATACCGTAAACGTTACCAATTTTTCCCAAAAATTTGCCCCAATTGTTTTAGGAATAATTTCAGATAAAATTAATATAGCCAACGTCATCACTAATGGAACAATAATCCCTGTTATCATAGGATTACTGTCACGCCAGATTAGCGTCGCTTGCTCTCCAACTCCAATGGCACCTACTGTATGCGCAAATGTGTTAAGTGTTAGAATAGCCGCAAGTGGTTTATCAATATTTTCTTTGAAATATTGAATCTGCTTTCCAATAAAAGTACCTTCACGCATTTTTATTTGTGCATAAATAGGCGTGATGCTTAACAAAACAGCTTCCCATAGGGAACAAAGAAAAGAGAAAAGCGTGGCGACCAGAAAAAATGCTATCAATACACTATACACTTATAATCCATTAAATAATTTAATTTAATTAAAAATTTCTCCAAGACATTAATATTACAATGTTATAGTAGTAATCAAAAGAGAAATTACTTATTGGGCAAGACAAAGGGTTATTTTTACCTTGAGTTTCTGGTTGGCTTTAGATAAAAGCCAACAGTTCTCCTTTTCGTACAATAAAAACTAACCACTATAAATTGTTAGGCTTATGGTACTACATGAGCACCAAATTCTTGGCTGATAATCGAGTTCCATATTTTTACCTATTGAATAAGCAAGGCGCGGACTTTACCCTCTTTTTTTTTCAAAAATGAACTTTTATACCAATGCTTTGATTTTTGAGTAAAGGAGTAGCATCAAAAAGATTATTTTATAAGAACACCATTTTACTTACAAATTTAGCTTCATCAATGAGCTTACCCTTCATAGCAATTTGAGTACACTTTATAAGCCTGCTCTCGATATAAAGGCAATATTATTTACAAGAGGAATAATTTTGAAGAAACAAAAATTTACTTACAGCTTAACATTTTTATTTATTTGTATCTTTCTTATTGCTTCATTATCTTTTGGCAAAGAGAATTCCTTATCTAGTTCACCGCAGGATTTAATTTCTAAACCTGAAGAAGAGATTTCGAAAGTAGATATAAAGCCTCGGGCCCGTGATAACGAAATTAAGGACCGTCTTGAAGCAATACTTGAAGCAACCAACTGGTATATTCAGCCAAAAATAAATGTAAAAGATGGTGTGGTTTTTTTAGAGGGAAAAACTAAAACAACTGAGCATAAAAAATGGGCTGAAAATCTCGCCCGAAAGACACAAGACGTTGTTACTGTAGTCAATCAAATGGAGATCATCGATCCTTCTCTGTGGGACATAAAGCAGCAAATTAGTGCTGGTTTGCAAGAGCAATGGCGCCAATTCCTACGAGCATTACCCTTTTTAATTTTTGCTTTATTTATCATGACAACTGCCTGGATTGCCGCACATTTAATTGCTAAACTTATTCGAAAATCCTTACGTTTTCGAGGTATACATCCACTTTTAGCGGATGTTGCCGCGCGTAGTATAGCGCTTTTGTTTCTTATATTAGGGCTTTATTTAATTCTACAACTTTTAGGTTTAACAACCATAGCACTTACCTTGGTTGGTGGTACAGGCGTTATTGGTATTATCTTAGGTATTGCCTTTAAAAATATTACCGAGAATCTTTTAGCGAGTATTTTACTGAGTATACAAAAGCCATTTCACACTAATGATTTAATTGAAGTCGCAGGCATCAGAGGTTACGTACAGGGGCTGACAATGCGTGCAACTCTATTAGTAACCCAGAATGGGCACCAAGCACAAATACCTAACTCTATAGTCTATCAAAGCAACATTATGAACTATACTAAAAACCCTAAACGACGCGAGAGTTTTTTAATTGCAGTTAACTGTCATGAACCTATTTCGATAGCGCAAGAAACAGCACTACTCACTCTAAGTAAACATCCTGCAGTTTTAAATGATCCTGAGCCATTAGTACTAGTTGATAGCTTAGAAGCCGGCATAATTAATCTGCGCATCTATTTCTGGCTTGATAGCAAAAAATATAACTGGGAGAAGGTTAAATCATCGATTATTCGTTTAATTAAACGCGCTTTTCAGGATGCTGGTATTTCAATGCCGGGCGCAGATTTGAATGTAAATATTGCCAAAGACACGATGATTAAGGTTCAAGCAATTAAGGATAAAACTTCTAGTATAGAGGAAAAGCCTAAAAGAGAGGAGGCCGAAACTGTCGCAACACATGCTGAAGGTGAACTTCGCAGTGAAATGGCTGAAATGCAAAAACAAGTTAACCAACATAAAGCAGTTGACAATGAACGCAACCTCTTATCTAACAATGACAGTCAATAAAAATAAGCGCTTTATGACTAATTTGAATTCTAAATGAACTTTCAATATTGATGGGTTCCCAGTTAACTGAAATATCTCTCATACAGACTTTGTATCTCTTTAACCTTTTCTGAAACTTGATAAACAAAATACTGTAAACTGGATTGGTATTAATTACTCTTTACTCAGATAGGTTCGCTTACTGATTACACTTATTACAGCTAGCAAGGGCGTAGCTAAAGCCAAGCCTAGTGCCCCAACTAATAAAGACATACTAAGTTGCATAAAAACAATTAAGGCCGGGGGGAGTGCAATTGACTTCTGTTGGATAAGGGGCGAAACAAGATAACTTTCAATGGCTTGAATCACTAAGTATAAAATAGCAACGTAGAGAGCAAATATTGGGCTTTTAAGTAGTGCGAGTAGAATAGCTGGTACAGCTGAAATAATAGGGCCAATATTAGGAATAAAAGAAAGAAGCGCCGCTAAAAGGGCAAGAGTAATAGCAAGAGGTATATCTAAAAGCCAAAGACCTGCCCAAGTTAATAAACCAATAATGAGCATGGAGACCGCTTTACCTGCTAACCAATACTGTAACGTTTCAGTTGCGTCATTTAATATTTCTTTTACTTTCTTTTGTCTTTGTCGCGGAAATAAGTTTACTAGCCCATTGATATAAATCTTTGGCTGATATGCTAGCGCAATGCCAAAAAATAAGATAACAAAAATATTTCCAATAAAGCCGAATGTGCTTGTAAAAATACTGCCTAATTTAGAAGGAATATTATCCGTTTTTGCTAAAGTGTTTTGTAAACTTATTTCTTGTAAAGAATTTGTATCACTGGTTACATTAATCAATGAAAAAAATTCATTTCTAAGCTTATTCCAGGCATCGGGTAAATCAGTATAGAGTTGTGATATTTGTTTACTAACAGATGGAGCAACAATGAAGCTAATACCGGCTAATAATAAAATTAGAGCAATTAAAACTAAGGTTACTGCGATAGAGTTAGGCAAACTAATATATTTGTTAATAAAATGAGTTAACGATCTAATAATGATAGCTAATAAAATTCCAGCAAAAGCTAAAAGAAAAACATCAATGATATACCAAGCAATTAATACTAAGATAATTGTAGCTAGTAACAGGTAAAGATGAGGAACAATCTTAGTGCTTATTTCATTAGTTGGCATATGCTTCCTTAGGTTGTTCATTGAATTACCTGTCCTTGGTAAAACTAACCTAATCATTATAGAGATAATTAACAATAAAGTTCTAGTTACGTGAAATATGTTTCGTTGTTTTTATATGTTTAGTATATAAAACTTTGTTAATGGGCAAAGCCTAACTTTTTGATGAAGTTAGCAATGGCATAGGTAAATATCAGTTTTATTTTGAAGCTTATCAATCTGATGCCTGAGAATGAAATATGACGGAATGTGGAGAAGCGTTTGTTTAGTGACTCACGAGTTCTATTAACATAAGCAAGTTGGTCCTGAGCCACTAGATATCTGCTATTAACTTAATAATCTATTACCTATCAAATAAATTGTTAAAATGAGTCCAACTAAAAAAACAATTAAAGTTAAAGTGAAATCAAGGATAATAGTATTTCTAAATTGATTGGCTCTGATTAGTTTTCGTATTTTTACATACTTAAAAAAGGCAAGTAAACTCATCAAAGCGCCTATTGCAACAAGAACTATACCTAAAAGAGCTGAATAACCTGAGAAGTATAATGATAGATCAGGCTTAGGCACCACAGACGAATGCATTAAGAAGCTCTTAATCTGTTTAAGAAAAAGCGAGAATTTTTATACAAATCCAAACACCATTATTCCAATACTTGTTCTTATCCAAGCGAGAAACGTTCTCTCATTCGCCATGTGATCACGAATATTATTCATGTCATGGCTCGGTTGATCATTTATAGGGTCTAGCATGATTGTTATAACTCAATTTAAATAGATAAAGCGATTTAATTGCTTAAATTTACATAAAGTTATTGGCTCTACACCATTTGCGGGGGCACTTTAATCAGCTTAGTCTAAACTAACCCCTTGATTTAGCGATCAAAAAGGAGATTAAAGTGCCTAAGTTTAATGTTATCTTAAATTTACCGGGATTTACAGTACAAAAAGTAAGCGGTTATCAGCCCTTACTACTGGATGTGAAATATAGTCGATTGCCTCGTTGTGGACATTGTGCTAGCAAATCGGTACGTAAGAAAGCTTCTTATGAGCGTTTAGTTCATCATGAGCTGATTGGTCATAGGCGAAGTATACTACCATTTAGAGCCTATAAGCTTTATTGCAAGAATTGTGGTCGCTACGGTAATCAGCAGTTTCCTGGCATTAATAAACATCAACGGTCGACGTGGCGTTTGCAAGCCGCGGTTTTCCATGAACATACCCGTGGTGTTTCACAAAAAGAGCTTGCAAACCACTACAAGAAAGGGAAAGCCACCATTGAGCGCTGGTATCACAAGCATTATCAGAAGCAACATCAAGAGCGTAGTAATCAGGCTTGTCCCCGTATTTTAGGGATTGATGAGCATTTCTTTAATCGCAAACAAGGGTTTGCAACAACCCTGTGTATCTTCGCCATCACAAAATCTTTGATATTGCTAAAGGGCGTAAGGCAAGTGAGTTACAAGTTTACCTGAACACACTTCAACAAAAAGAACGCGTTAGAGTCGTTTGCATGGACTTAAGTACCACCTATCGCGCTATCGTTAAAACCTACTTCCCTAACGCTTTAATTATCGCTGATCGCTTTCATGTTATACGCCTAATCAAGCATTAATGTATGATGACTTATCGGGAATTAACCAACAACCTCAAATACAATCGAGGACTATTAAATCTACTACGGTCCCGACCCGACAAGCTCTCTGCTCAAGCCTTAGCTAAGCGTGATGGCTTCTTAAACGATAATCCCGCTATCAACGCCATTTATCAGTTCCAGCAACAACTTCATGACCTCTTAATGCATAAAATGCTCGATAAACATCGCTGTCGCGAGCTCATTCCTATCCTCCTTGACAAGATTAAACAACTCAAAAATAGTCCTTTTAAAGCCTTAGCAACGCTTGGGAAAACCTTGTTTGCTTGGAAAGAGGAAATAGCGCGTATGTGGCGATTTACCAAATCAAACGGTATCACTGAGGGCTTTCATCGTAAGATGAAATTGATTCAACGAAGAGCTTATGGTTTTAGAAATTTTGAAAATTACAGAACCCGTGTTAAGGTCCTCTGCGGTTGATTAAAGTTACCCCCATAAATGGGAAAGACCCCAACTTACTGATTTAAAAAGATATTTACTGGTCGGGACGGAAGGATTTGAACCTTCGACCACTAGCACCCCATGCTAGTACGCTACCAGGCTGCGCTACGCCCCGACTCGGTTGTGAAGAATAGCTTGTTTTTTTAGGAATAACAAGCTGTTGTTTAGAAAATATCAATATAGCTAAAGCTGAAAATGCTTACTAAATTCAAAATCCGTAAGTTGCAAATTATTGCCACTACAAGTTGGACTCGCCCACTTATCAGCGCAAGGTTTGTCTCGTGCAATTGACCACATTGCTAGCATACCTAGTTCCTTTTCTTTAGCAAATTGCGCTAACCTATCGGCATTTTGAAGTGTAAATTGCTCAACATTAACATCATTTACCCCTATCATGGGCGTAACTTCAATTAAATGCCAAACATCGGCATCAGATTGTGACGGATAAAGGGTCTGTAAATAATCATGCAAGGCGGTAGCTGCTTGAATTGCATACTCTCCCATATCCCCTGAATAAGCTGGCCCATAATCCATAGCCATAATATTGACATGAAAGTTGATACCTGAGTTTTTTGCTGCTTCAACGATTGATTTACCTGTTGAAGTAAGACCTTCTGGCATAACAGGTAATGTAAAAATTAATTGAATCTTAGGATTTTGTTGGTGAAATACCTGTAAAGCTTGCATTAAATTAGGTACATTTGCTGTGCCATTTTCAATATCAAAATCTAGTGCCTTAGCTTTATAAATATTAACTGTATCATTAAATAAGGTTATAAGCTGATCTTTACTACAATTTAAAGAAATATCATTACCACTTGCTCCACCAAAAGATACAACTACAGCGATATTGTTTTCAGCCAATTTATCGGTTAGATGTTTGCCCCACTGATTAGCAACACTATAAGTTGCTTGCCCGCCCCAAGCAGGTTGGCAGGTACCACTATCAGTAATAAATGCTAGACGATAAGCTTTAATACCTTGATTTAAAGCAATAGTGGTTAAATCCATCGGCTCCATATCTTGATATTGAGAATCCCAATGGGTATTAATTGTTATATCAGCATAGGGGCTAAAGGTGAAGGGAACACCATCTGCTGCAAAACTAGGTGCTTGGATAATAAAAAAAGTGCTTAAAGCAATAATTAATTTCTTCATAATATAAGGACTAATATTGAATAGAGCGACAATTATAGATCAGACAAATTAAAAAATTAACAATTTAACAGAATCATTACCACTAAAAGTATTTTTTTTGCGCAGAAAAGATAAAAACGGGTAAGATTTTTGATTTAAAACATTAATGATTGGTTCTATCTTATCTTCTAGAGAGGCTAAATAGTCTGACAAATTTACGGTAGTTCAACTTAGTTGTTAGCAAATTAGGCTTACATTAATAAACTAGCCTATTTAGTTACTTAATTTTTGCATCATTATGATTTTAGTCTTCATTAATTAAATGCTATCAGTTATTTCAATGAACCTCTGTTGCCCATCGAAATAACTAATTGATTTAAAGTTTTAACAAAAAACGATTCATTTTAAAATTTAGCTAATTAAACGCATTAATTCCTGTTATATGGCGACCCAATACTAGAGTATGGACGTTGTCGGTACCTTCATAAGTAAAGACTGATTCTAAATTTAACATGTGGCGAATCACATGATATTCTAAACTAATTCCGTTACCGCCTAAAAGATTACGACATTTACGGGCGATATTTAACGCTTCACGGCAGCCATTTCGTTTGGCTAAAGATACCATGACAGGTGTTTCACGCCCTTGGTCTTTTAATTTTCCAACCTGTAAGTTCAAACACTGAGCTTTAATGATTTCGCTATACATTTGCGCTAATTCAGCTTGTATTAATTGGAAAGAGGCAAGTGGCTTATTAAATTGTTTGCGTTCTAATAAATAATCTCTTGTGATATCAAAGCAAGCCATAGCAGCACCTATTGCTCCCCAAGCAATACCATAACGCGCTTGACTTAAGCAACTTAATGCGGCACCTAAGCCTTTTTCAGTTCCAGCTAAAAGATTTTCGTCTGGTACAAAAACATCTTCAAAAACAAGCTCACCTGTTATAGACGCTCTTAAAGACATTTTGTTTTTAATTTCAGGTCGACTAAATCCTTTAAAATCTTTCTCCACAATAAAACCACGAATACCTTCATCAGTTTTAGCCCAAACAATAGCAATATCAGCAATAGGTGCGTTAGTAATCCACATTTTAGCACCGTTTAGCTGCCAACCACCCGATACTTTTTTAGCATAAGTGCGCATACTTCCTGGATCTGATCCCGAATCAGGTTCAGTTAGACCAAAACAGCCAATAATTTCACCAGCAGCCATCGCAGGTAGGAACCGCTGTTTCTGTTCCTCACTACCATAACGAAAAATAGGATACATACATAAAGAACTTTGTACAGATACAAAGCTACGCAAGCCACTATCACCGCGCTCTAGTTCCTGACAGACTAAACCATAAGCAATATAGGAAGCACCTGCGCCACCATACTCTACAGGCAAGGTTAAACCTAGCAGTCCTAAATCAGCCGATTTTTGAATAAGTTCTTTAGGGAACTCACCATGCTCAAAAGCTTCTGCCATTAAAGGTACGACATCATTATTAACAAAGCGGGTTACGCTTTCTCTAATTAATCGCTCATCATCTTGTAATTGCTCATCAAGAAACAACAGATCGTCCACGCTTTTTCTCCCCGTTAATAGAGTGTAATGCTAATAATGCCGCAATAATAGAATCACGGCTTGGTAATAAGTATTGCCAAGCGTTGCCTAATGGAATAAAGCAATCCTCACCTGTTATACGCTTTATTTTTAAATTGGGCGCTGCCTGTTCAAGTAAGAGTGTTATTAATCCTTCGCTTACAGATGCGCTACGTCTTCCCTCATCAACAATAAGAATCCTTTTAGCATTCTTCACTTCTCGTAAAATGGTTTCCACAGGTAAGGGGCTTAACCAACGCAAATCAACTATTTTGACTGCAATATTGTGCTCCTCTTTTAAAATCTTTGTTGCCTGTAGAGATAAATAAAACCCATTCGCATAGGTAAGAATAACTGTCTCGCCTTCACCTGCAACGCCAACCTCACCGAGCTCAATTGTCTGGTTTGGAGCAGGATATTCAAACAACCAACCATTATCACCAGGCGTGTGTAAATCCTTTGTCATATATAAAGCAATAGGTTCTAAAAAGACAACCACCCGCCCCTCTTCATGCGCTAAGCGTAAACAAGTACGCAACAGTTTTGCCGCATCAGGCCCATTAGATGGGCAAGCAACGATAACACCTGGCAAATCTCTTAGTACAGCAATTGAATTATCATTATGAAAATGACCGCCAAAACCTTTTTGGTAAGCAAGTGAAGCAATACGAATAACCATAGGGTTTTGGTATTGTCCTGAAGAGAAGAAAGATAAAGTCGCCGCTTCTCCACGTAATTGATCTTCTGCATTATGTAAATAAGCTAAAAATTGAATTTCAGGAACAGGCAAAAAACCGTTATGCGCAAGCCCAATAGCACTACCTAAAATTGTTGTTTCATCAAGAAGAGTATCAAAAACACGGCGTTGACCGAAGCGTTTTTGTAAATCCGCTGTAACACGATAAACACCACCTTTTCTCCCAACATCCTCTCCAAAAATAAGCATGTTTGGATACTGCAACATTAAATCTGTTAAGGCAAAGTTAATATGTTGCGATAAATTACGCTTAATTGCTAATTGGTTATAAGAACTACCAAATATTTCTTTACGTCGCTCTTCTGCTGGCGGTAGATACACACTGTTATTATGAGCCTTAGGAATGATTGATCTCATAATCTCATCAGCACTATTTAATTTGGGTAACCGTACTACCTTTAACGCTTTTGCTTCAATTAAAGAACGATTAGTTTGATAAAGCTCAATCATTGACTCAAGCTCCATAAAGCCTTCCTCGTAGAGCATTCTAGCAGTATGTAGCAAGGGATCATTCGCCTCTGTTGCATCAATTTGAGCTTGCTGTAAATATTGCGACTCAATATCAGAGCCAGCATGTCCTAATAATCTTACACATTTAAGATGCAAAAATACGGGCTGTTTTTTTAGGCGAGCTAGGTTTTGTGCTTGCATTGATTTGAGATAAACATCGGCAATATTTAAACCATCACACGCTATATAGTGTAAGCCTGATCGATTTTTGATTGAAGATTCAATCCAAGCTGTGGGTGTTGGGACAGAAATACCTATACCATTGTCCTCACAAATAAAGACAAGCGGTAGAGGATAATTTTGCGCTGCAAGCCAAGAACACGCATTAAATGTAGTCTGCGCTGCGGCATGATTCGTCGAGGCGTCACCAAAAGAACATAAAATGACGGAATCAGCTGCAAGTTTACTATCAATCCTCAACTCTTTTGCACGAGTAATTGATACTGCAGCGCCTAGCGCTTTTGGTAAATGGGAAGCAATGGTTGATGTTTGTGGAGGAATAGTTAACGCTACGCTACCAAATACTTTATGGCGCCCACCAGAAATAGGATCATTAGCTGAAGCAACGAGAGATAATAAAATATCACTAACGCCATCACAGCTTGCTACTTGCTTGGCGCGTTGAAGATAAAAAGCGCCACTTCGATAGTGCAAAAATGCCATATCTGTATGACGAAATGTATAAGCGACAGCGGCATTTCCTTCATGACCGCTGCTACCTATTGTATAAAATGATAAACCTTTCTCCTTAAGTTCTCTTGCAATAATATCAAGCAGGCGTGACTTAATTTGTGAATCGAAGAGATCAATAGCAACTTTTTTATCTAGTCTTGTTGACAGCAGCGTAGTATTACTTCGAGGGCTAGGGAAATTAGCTTCTTTAACACGTTTAATAAATTGCTCATCAACTACACTTGCTCTATCTAACATATTTACACCCTGTAGTTTAATTTTTCCAAAATATATTTGCTTTACTTATCTTATAAAATACACTTTTTAAGCCAAAGTTAATTTTGAAAAAATCAATCCTTTATATCTTTATCCTGAAAACTAGCTATAACAGTGTCACAATTTCAAACTTAATTAGTTATTGATGTTAAGTGGGTGTCAGTATAGTTAAAGGTGTTTACTCGTGACAAGTAAATTTAATATTTGTTATTAAGCGCTTCGTTAATTGGCATGTTTTAAGCAGTTCACCTACAATTTAAACAAAGGATTATTAAGGATTATTTATGAAATGGATAACATTATTGCCAATAATACTATTAACTGCCTGTGGCTATTATAATTCTGAAATAGTTGATTATAGAGAAGTCGTAGTAACACCTCCGCCTTATGAATCTGTAACGTATGTGGATGAAGTACCGCTTAATGTCACAACTACAGAAATTAGCTATTATTAGCTTTAATAAGTCTCAGGCTTAGCATCTTATATTAACTAATAGGCAAAATTGTCAAAATTTTTAGCACTAAATGTATGACTGTTTTGTCTATTTTTCTTTGCCATATAATGTAAAAAAACTTAATTACCGTGTTGACTTAGATGTCATTTATGTTAAGTTAATTATTAACACTTATTGTTGTCTCGAAATGTCAATTAAAATTTGACAATAGGTGTCTATTAATTAATTTAATTTAAGGAGAACAGTATGACTGGAACAACACAAGGTGGTAAAAAAGCAGCAGCAAGCCGTGGACATGAATCTCTAAGTGCAGCAGGAAAAAAAGGCGGAGAGCAGCGGCAAACATCGAAAACACGCGGCCTCAGTAGCTCAAGTCAAGCTAGCAAGAAAAGTGAGGGCCGCAGTAGAAAAGATATTAATTCAGAATAGACAAATTCAATTAGCTTTAAAAAGCCCTTCCATAGCGGTGGAAGGGTTTTCATTTTATACTTCAATCGCTGTGTTTACAATAGGTGTAAATTTCAAAATGTTATTCAACTTATTAATATGTAAAGCTGGCTTATTTAATAAAATATGAAAGCCTATTAATACTTTAGCTCGATTAAATTTTAAAATACTGTCTAAGAAAAACACTTATTGCTTTTAATACTGCTCGCTTATCATGATTTATGGGTGAATGCCCTGCATAAGGTAATTTGATATCAGTAAAGTCCGATAGAAATGCTTTAACTTGCCTCACTTCATGATCCTCAACTAAACTGCCAATCTTTGGATTACCTCGAATAATTAAAAGAGGACATTTTATTTTAGGAAATAATTCATCAATACTATATTGATGAAACGTCGCTTCAAAATCATTAATCATAGCATGTAACATATCGGGGTCACATTGGGCTAGGCTCTCAGGGATATGTATATTATTAAATGCAGGGATATTTAAAAGACGGCTAACTTTAAGCCATTGAATTAAATGATTAGCAAATTCACCCTGCTCTGTTATAAGCCTTTTTAAGGCAGCTGTTGTTAGTGGCGCATCAAGCATAATTAATGCCCGTACAAGTTTAGGATAATGGGCAGCAGTCATTAAGCCAATCATTCCGCCTAACGAGTGTCCTAGGATAATCGTAGGCTCTTTAATATATTCTTTTATAAAACAATGTGTATCTAATAAATAATCTTGTAATTTATAAGCGCCAGGTACATGTTTAGACTTACCATGGCCACGAAAATCAATCGCTAAAACATGTAAGTAATGTACGAGCTCCTCAATGATGGGCTTAAAAACTTGCCAATTTTTGGTGGCACCATGAAGTAGTAAAATAGGTAAACCCTGCTTTGGCCCTTCCATCACATTAAGCTCAATATCTTTATACCGAAATCGCTGTTCTTTCATTAAAATTCCTACATAATCTCTTTATTCAATATAGTAGAAAGCTTAGATAAAGTTAATTTTTAAAATTAAAATAAAAAATTTGTCATTAAATCAATGATAGAATAGCTTTTTCAGGTGAGCTTAATTTTTTTAAAACTAATCAAACTATTGACAGAGCCGGTCTAGTTTACATAACATGCCTAGGCTGTAAATTAAATGCTCACAGCTTCATGTATGGAAGTAAATATAAGGAGTTTTTGTAATGAAGTTTTCAAAATTAGTTTTAGCTCTTCCCCTGTTAGTCTCTCAATCTGTATTTGCCTTAACCGCTGACAAGCCAGATGCCTGTCCTAGTATTAAAGCCCTTTCTGCTGTAGGCGTCAGCAATGCTGAGTTTGTAGAAGACGGCAACTTATGGGTAACTTACCGTCCAAGCAATAGCTTTGAAACAGCGGATAAATGGACTTTGGTTGTTCTACCAATTGAAGCTAAAAATGCTTCTGAAGCTGTTAGTAAGGCAAATAAATCACTACCAAACCTAGCTTTATTTGAAGGCCCAAGTGAAGAGGATGGTATGTGGGGCTGCATATACACAAATAATGATTATTCTTTAATGGCTATTGCCGTAACGCCTCCTTTATTTGGTAACTGGAAAGCGTTAGCTCATAAATTTAATGTAAAAATTACTCATTAAATTATCAATAAATACCTGCTTTAAATAATTGCTTAAGCTAGCAATTGAAGTAGGTATTTAATTTCTCAAGTGTTTAACCCTATACCCTAGTCTTTAACTACTAAAAATAATTTTAGTAAGCATAGTCCTATGGAAGTTAATATAAGGAATATCTGTAATGAAATTTTCAAAATTAGTTTTCGCTCTTCCACTGCTAGTATCTCAATCTGTATTTGCCTTAACCTCTGATAAACCTAACACATGCCCTTCTTTGCAAGCTCTCGCTTCGGTAGGTGTAAGTGATGCTGAGTCTGTCGACGATGGTAATATATGGCTAGCTTATCGTCCAAGCAATAGCTTTGAAACCACAAATAAATGGACTTTAGCAGTTGCACCTATAGAAGCTAAAAGTGCCTCTGAGGCAATCAAAAAAGCGAATAAATCAATACCAAGCTTAGCTTTACTAGAAGGCCCTGTAGAAGAAGACGGTATGTGGGGTTGCTTATATGCCAATAGTGATAACTCTTTCATGGCTATCGCTGTAACGCCTCCTTTATTTGGTAACTGGAAAGCGTTAGCTCATAAGTTTAATGTAAAAATTACTCATTAAAATTATAAATAGATATCTGCTAAGTTAGTAACTTAAGCAGGTATCTATTTTCTCGGATAGTTGATCAATACTTAGTGTCTTAAGTGTTAGACTGGTTTTAAGAAGCATAATTAAAAAATCTTAGAAGGGGTGTTGTAATGAATTTTCAGAAACTAGCGATTGTCCTACTTCTTTTAATTTCTCAGTTAGTATTTGCCCTTCCGTCAAACCAACCTGCTACTTGCCCGGATCCGAAAACCCTTGCAGCTGTTGGCGTTAATGAGACATTTCATTCTAATGATGATGCCTGGGTTACTTATCGCGCAAGCCATAGCTTCGGAACTGCTAATAAATGGACTCTCATGGTTCTTATCCAAGCCCGTGATAGCCATATGCAATAAGCAAAACGAACAAAGCACTTTCAAGCATACATTTAATAGGTGGCCCTAAAGAGAATGGAGATAGGTGGGGCTGCGCTTATACCAATGATGATTCTTTAAGGGTGCTTACAGTAACACCACCAGTATATCTTAGTAACTAGAAGACTTCGTTCAGATGTTTAATGTAAAAACTACTTATTAAGATATGTAATTAGATGCCTGGTTGGAATCCTCAATTAATGTATTTCGTAACTCATTAGCTTATTCAAACAGGCAATACTATCCGTTCAACTTGCTGCTTCACGAATTGTCCATATCCGTTGTGTCTTAGGTGGCAATAATGTTGATTCAACCCATAAAAAGAAGTTTTTGCTGTGCATAGCCGGCATTGATTTAGAAGCTAACGCCACTGAGAAAGGATATCTTTTACGGGCTGCTTGTAAAACAGCTAGGACATGACCAATATCAACTTGCTTGTCTTGCAAGATCAATTCATTATTCCGATAAATCACTGTCACAGGCTGCCCTCTAAGAGCTTGTTTTATGACCGTCTCCAGCCGCCGCCATTTTGCTTGTTTTCCTCGTTGCTGCTCTGCTTGAGTTGGGTTTTGCTGAAATTTAAACCTAGTATGTGGCATAAGTACATTAGACCAGGTATTATTGATTGGTTTTTGTTGTAAAAAGTAAGTGCATAAAGCATCTACTAAATAGCGATACTTGCCAGAAATAGCCGGACTTGTACCTCGGCGGGTGTTAACATAAATAGCAAAAGCAAGCGTATGGGCATTTGCTGTATATAAGTATCCTGACAAACTAATTATTCCACGCATGGTTCCGGTTTTAGCACGGACTAAATCCTGTTGATTCGGCTTTTTAAAGCGTTTTTGCAAAGTGCCATCTCGGCCAGAAACAGGTAGGGCGGCTATATATTCATAAGCTAAGGGGAAGCGAGCAAAAAGAAAACGAAGTAAGTTAACTGTTTGATTAGGCGTAAGCAAATCATAACGTGATAAACCAGAACCATCTGTTAAAACAGCCTGTTTTAGAGCAATTCCGGTTTGTTGCTGTAAAAATTGCTTGATAATTGTTTGGGCTTGACTCCAATTAACAGGTGCGCCATTTAATTTATCGGCTGCATGTAAAAATAGACTATCAGCGTATAGGTTATCTGAAGGCTTTAAAGTGTCTGCTAATAACTGTGAAATTGGTTTTGAAATATCGGTAGCAATTAACAAATTACCTACCGGTGCTCTCCCTAATAACACATCGCCTTCAAGGGTAATATTAGCTCGTAATAATTGCTGTCTTAATAAGCCTTGAGCATACATGAGCGGATTACGAATAGCCATTTTCTGTTGAATTGCCCATTGTCCGATACCAATGCAGCCATAAACATTAAGATGATTCTCTTTGTCCATAATAAAGCTCACACCACAATGCCCAGCCTTATCTTTTGTAGTAACTTGGTTATTTACTTTAATACTGCCACTATCGTCATCTACTTCAACTATTGCAGGTAAAGATGGTTTATCAGCAGGATTAACTGTGACAGTCATCCTATTTGCATCTATCATAACAGGCGCCAGTGGAGCGCCATAGCTGTAAGCTAAGTCCTCAGTCATCCAACCAGGCGCATAGGGATCAATGGCTGCATGACTACTATCAATAATGACATTGCCTTGAATTCGATTTATATGCCAATTTTTTAATTCGCTAATTAGCTCTCTTAAGCGTTCTCGGCTAAAAGAAGGATCCCCGGATAAATGCAAATAGAGATTTCCTTTTAATATTCCTTGCTGAACCTGCGCGGAATTAATACTGAGTTTGTTTTTAAAACGGTAATCCGGGCCAAGTACCATTAAAGCAGCAGCATCTGAAAAAAGCTTCATATTACTGGCAGGAATAAAAGAATGAGCTGAATTTCTTTGATATAAAGTAACGCCACTAGTTAAGTCAACTACTTCGATACCCATATTAATGTTAGGATCAATCTGATTAATTAATTTATCAGCACCACTTTGAATACTAGCATATAAAATTGCTGGGCTTAACATTAAAGCCATGTGAGTGAAAATCCTTTTCATTAATTAGATATCCTTATTTAAGAATTACGTTTAGTCATAACGCAAGCCCATTCGCTCCAGAAGGCCGGCTAGTGTATCATTATCAAAAAATTGAAATTGCAGTACTCCTCCAGAATGATGTGTAACAATCTGTACTGGCGCACCTACTTGCTCAGCTAATTGAGTTTCTAAATATTTAACATCTAAATTAGAAGTCGCTTTATCTTTTCCTATTGATTTTTTCAATCCCTTTACATGTTTTTCTAAAGTTCGAACTGACCAATCCTTATTAACAATTAGCCCTGCTAATTCATTTTGTACTAGAGGAGAAAAACCTACAAGTAAGCGCGCATGACCCAAGGTTAGCTTACCAGAAATAATTTTTTCTTGTACATTTTGACATAAAGTCAATAAACGGAGAATATTGGCAATATGACTGCGAGATTTACCAACTAAAATTGCTATCTCATCTTGATGAAAATTAAATTCGTCCCTTAAACGCCGATAACCTCTTGCTTCTTCGATTAAATTTAATTCTTTACGTTGAATGTTTTCAACTAGGGTAATTGCTGCTGCTTGTGCATCAGTATAATCACCAACAAGGCAGGGTAGTTCGGTAAGGTTGGCAAGCATTGCTGCTCGCCAGCGCCTTTCACCAGCAATAATTTCATAGCGGTTAGATACAATCTCACGAACAATTAATGGTTCAATTAAACCTTGGGTTTGAATAGAATTTGCTAATTCTTGTAATGATTGCTCATCAAAATGAAGCCTAGGTTGATAACGTCCCCTTTGCAAATTTTCAATGGGTAGGATTTTGTAAACTGTCGCCATTTAGTGTCCTAAAATAGCTTAATACCTTAAGCTCTATCATAAAAGTACCAACCTAAATAGAAAAGCATATGTGCAAAAATGACCGACAATAATCCGTAATGCCAGAAAATCCAACCAAAAATAATTGCTTGAGTCATATGAAGTAACAACATAACATAAATAAAGCGCTGAGTCGTTAAGCAACCAGCTGCAATAAAAGCAGGTAAATGTCCAAGGGTCACAACTAAGCCACTAATTAGAATAGCAATCCAAATTAACAATGGCTGTTTGTCACCTGTATATAGGAAAGCAAAAAAAGTAATTACATTAATTAAACCCCAACGGACTAGAATCTCTTCAACTACACTGCCATATAAAAGGCAACCATCAATACCAAAAGTTGCGCGTAATGTTTGCATGACAGTAAGCGTTGTCTTATCTAATAGTTTGCTAGCTAAACCATAATAAAGAAAAAGGAAAAAGATGAGTCCCAAGGTAGTTGCAATTAAGACCGGAATAACGTCAATTAAGTCTAAAATCGACTGACCCTGTAAAAGTCCATTTAAAATTGGATCTCCTAGTCCTGTTACTAACGATAAAATACTTCCTGCCGCACTCATTAATAAAACCATAATTAACGTTTGTACAGTAATAATACGTGTGAAGCGACTTTTTAATTCTTTGCTGTTATGGGGTAGAAGTAAATGAATGAGCCGCGGAATAGCAATGTAAACACCAGGTAGCGCTAAGAAAAACAAAAAGAATGTAATTGACCAATTAAATGTCATAATTTCCCTTTTTCAACACACTATAGAAAAAACCATCACTATTGTTTATTCCAGGTAAAAGTTGATAACCATAATCTGTAACAACGCCCCATGGCTGTTTTTCCATAATGTAATGAGCATCTGCCTGATTTCTTATAAAATGAGCAATTTGATCAGTATTTTCTTTCTTTAAAATAGAGCATGTTGCATAAACTAAAATTCCGCCAGGTTTGAGTACATGCCAAATCCGTTGTAGCAAAGCTGCTTGTAATTTTACAACCATTTCAATTTCAGTTGGGGTTCGTAATAATTTAATATCAGGGTGTCTTCTTATTACACCTGTTGCAGAACAAGGCGCATCGAGAAGAACACGGTCAAAGAGTTGTCCGTCCCACCAAGCATCAAGGTCCAGCACATCACCCTGGCGAAGAGTCGCTTTCAACCCTAACCTGCTTAAATTATCTTGTACCCGTTGTAAGCGCTTAGCATCAATATCTAATGCAATACATTCTTTTAAATGTGGCTCGGTTTCTAAAATATGACATGTTTTTCCACCTGGGGCAGCGCATGCGTCTAAAACGCTTAAATTAGGTTTAAGCATTAACAAAGGAGCAGCTAATTGTGCTGCTTCATCTTGCACCGCAACATGGCCTTCTGCAAAACCGGGTAACTCATGTACATCACAAGGGACATCCAGCTCTATTCCAACCGAGGAGTATTTGTGTGCTCTGGCATTAAAACCAGACTGCTTTAAGTGCTCTAAATATGCATCTCGGTTAACTCGCTGCTGATTGACCCTTAGACTCAGGGGTGGATGTGCATCATTATTAGTTAAAATTGTTTGCCAAGCATTCGGCCAATCTTGCTTTACTTGTCTAACAAACCATTCAGGATGACCATACATAAACTTATCTTGCTTTTCTAGGCCAGATAAAATTGTTTCTTTTTCTCGACAGAAACGTCTCAAAACAGCATTAACTAACCCCTTTGCCCAACTTTTCCTTTCTTTATCAAGCATGGCTACTGTTTCTTGCACAACCGCATATTCAGGCTTATTTAGATAATTTAATTGATATAATCCTATCAGTACAGTTAACCACACATCTATTTGCTTAGGCCTTTTTGTAAGTAAATGATCTGCTATCGCTTCAAGGCGATAATAATGGCGGCAGACGCCATAACAAATAGCTTTAGTTAATGAAGATTGCTCTATATCATTTTGTAATAATTGTGTCAGAGACACTTTATTTTTTAATAATTTTAATAAAACATGTAAAGCGTTTAATCGCAAGTTATTCATTGAAGAACCTGACCAATTTCAAGTTGAAGGCGAGCAGAGTTGAGCCAATCGGCTACAGATAAAATTTTACCGCCAGCAAACTGTAATCGCTGAATACGTATTAATTGATCACCCGTAGCGACTAAAATTCCTTTTTTATCAATATTAATAATTGTTCCCGGACTTTGAGTAGTAGTCATAAATTCAATTTCAGCTTGATGAATACGTACAACATCAGAGCCTGTACCAGCATAAGCAATAGGCCAAGGGTTATAAGCTCTTATTTGTCTATCAATGACTGCTGCTGTTTGGTTCCAGTTAATTAACGCATCTTGTTTATTAATTTTTCCGGCATAGCTCGCTAAAGAGTTGTCTTGTGGTATAGGCAGGCTATCACCCTCCGATAAAGCATTAAGGGTTTCCAGTAAAGGCGCTACAGCTAATTGAGCTAACTCGTCGTGTAAAGAGCCAGCCGTTTCCGTCGATTTTAGTCGATAAGTCACTTTATTAAGCATATCACCCGTATCCATACCAACATCCATTTGCATGATTGTTACTCCGGAACACTCATCACCATGTAAAATAGCATGCTGAATAGGAGAGGCACCACGCCAGCGTGGTAATAAAGAAGCATGCACATTCACACAGCCTAATCGCGGTATAGACAAAATACGTCTTGGCAAAATTAAGCCGTAAGCAATAACAACTAATAGATCAAGGTTTAGCGCAGCTAATTTCTCAACTTCTTCTATGTCGCGAAAATTTATTGGTTGATAGACAGGTAATTGATGTTTTAAAGCCCAACTTTTTACTGCCGAGGGTTGCAGTTTTCGACCTCGCCCTGCTGGCCTATCAGGCTGAGTATAAATAGCCAAAAGCTCATGTTTAGAGTTAAATAAGGCTTCCAAGCAAGGTAGACCAAACTCAGGTGTGCCAGCAAAAGCTATTTTTAAACTTGTCATTATTTACTACGTGCCTGCAAGTGACGTTTAAATTTATCTAATTTTCTTCTTGCCATAGCACGCTTTAAAGGAGAAAGAAGATCAACAAAAAGTTTGCCATTTAAATGATCAATTTCATGCTGAAAGCACTCACCTAAAACACCTTCGCCACTCATTTCATAAAATTCACCAAAGCGGTCTTGAGCACGAATAGTAACTTTTTGAGCCCTTTTAACCGTATCATAAGCACCGGGGACTGATAAGCAGCCTTCTTGATACTCAGCAACGCCCTCTGACGCAATAATCTCAGGATTTGCTAAAACCAATTGTTCTTTTTTGTCACCAATAATATCGATAACAGATAAACGTAAACTGACACCAATTTGGGGCGCAGCAAGACCTACACCATCAGCAGCGTACATGGTTTCAAACATATCTTCGATTAACTCATGAAGCCGCTCATCAAACTTTTCTACGGGTTTTGCCACTTGTCTTAAACAAGCATCGGGTAAATAAAGGATTTTCCTAATAGCCATATGGATCTATGTTAATAATAAGAATGCGTGGTATTATCGCCAATACATTTAGTTGCTGCAAGATAATTAGGCTTTAAAACACTTAAAGTTAAAGCCATAGACTTTTCAGGGCAAAAAAATTATTTATGAAGTGCAGCAATATACTTAAGTAACGTCTTAATGTTATTCTTCATAAAAGCCCTTAGATGTAAGAAGCAAATATTAAATAAAATTAACACTTCAAACTAAAATGCCAAAGTGTTAAGCCTCGGAACCTCTTGCTTCAAGGATTGATGAATGCGAAATGTGCTGATTATAGTTTGTTTATTATTATCTTTTTGCGCTGAAGCACTTTCCCTTCGTGCTGATTATCCTAAACGCTATATTGTTAAACCTGGTGATACATTATGGAGTATTGCCAATTGCTACCTGCACCGTCCGTGGGAGTGGAAAGAATTATGGTATGCAAATCCTCAAATTAAAAATCCAGATCGCCTTTATGCTGGAGCAATACTTGAACTACGATTTTTTAAAAAAAATCCTTATATTCGTGTTTTATCTAATGGAACTATTAAACTATCACCTTACGTTCGTCCTTATATTTTAGGCGAGCCCATTTTGCCTATTCCACTTGCAGAGATTAATCCCTTTTTAAATGACTCTTTAATTATGGATGATAATCGTTTAGCTCAGGCACCCTATGTGGTTGCTTATGTAGGTGAGCACATGTTAGGGGGTCAAGGCGATGAGATTTATGTTAGAAGACTACACCGAGCACCTGAAGCTTGTGATGATACAACTATTGCTTATGCTATTTACCGACCTAATTGCCCTTACAAAGATCCAAGTACAAAAAAGATATTAGGTTACAAAGCCACCTTAGTTGGCTATGGGCAACTAGTAAAGGGTGGTGAGCCAGCAACAGTATCAATTACTGAAGTTACAGAAGGTGTCCGCATAGGAGATCGGGTTTTGTTTAATGACTTTCCTGCCTTTAATCCTAATTTCCTACCTAAAACACCTGCTTACCCTTTACGAGGCGTCATTATTGATGTTTTACCTAGATATACACAAGGTGCTGTAGGATTAGTAGCTGTCATTAATAGAGGTCAGGATGCAGGCCTTGAATCTGGTGATGTATTAGGAATTTATTCGCCTGCTCACTTAATTCGTGATCCTAAAGATTGTTATACCCCTTTAAAATGCTCTAAATCAGTACTTTTACCGCGCGAGCGGTTAGGCGAAGCAATGATTTTTCGGGTATTCACTCAAACTAGTTTTGCTTTAGTAGTACGCTCAATACGAGCAATTCATTTAGGAGATATTGTTACAAACCCATGAATAACAAACATTATTTAATTGCGCTTAATCATATTCCTAGTATTGGACCTCGTACTATAAAAAAATTTTTAACGCGTTGGCCACAACTTGCAGATATGTTTGCTTTATCTCAAAATCAATTAGAAACAGTAGGTATACCAACTAAATTAGCGAGTGCTATTAAAAGATTCGATTTAGAAAACATTGAGTCAGATTTAAACTGGGAAAAGATGAGCAATCATCATTTAATCACCTGGGAGGATGAGCACTATCCTACTTTGCTAAAACAAATTTATGACGCTCCGCCCGTTTTATATACTATAGGCGATCTAACCTGCTTAAGGCACTTAACTGTAGCCATCGTTGGTACCCGGAAACCATCTGTAACCGGCTCCCGAGCTGCATGGCAATTTGCTTTTGATCTTGCAACAAATGGTATTACTGTCGTTAGTGGCTTAGCTCTAGGAATTGATGCCCAAGCGCATCAAGGATGCCTTGCTGCCCGCGGGAAAACGATTGCAGTATTAGGTACAGGCGTTGACTGCGTCTATCCTAAAAGCCATATAAAACTTGCCCAAGAAATTGCTACTCATGGCTTATTAATTTCTGAATTCCCATTAAAAAGTCAACCAACAGCTAGACATTTCCCTCGTAGAAATCGTATAATAAGCGGCTTATCTTTGGCCACACTGGTCGTAGAAGCTGCAATCAAGAGCGGTTCACTGATTACAGCGCGTTTAGCTTTAGAGCAAAATCGAGAAGTTATGGCGATTCCAGGCTCTATTAATAACCCACAAGCGAGAGGTTGTCACCATTTACTACAACAAGGGGCAAAACTAGTTACATCAATTAATGATATTCTAAGTGAATTAGGCATTAAAAGTGTTTCTTCAGAAAATAAAGAACCCTCAATTAATCTTGCTACAAATCATAAAAACCTAGTAAAGTGCTTAGGTTTTGAAACAGCAACCATAGACCAAATCACGCAACGAAGCGGATTAAGTATTGAAAAAGTCATCTGTGACTTAGCAGAATTAGAATTACAAGGTATTATTAAAGCGGTGCCTGGTGGCTATATAAGGTGTTGAAATGAAAGATAATTTATTAGAACTATTGATGAATTTTTTTGAAAAGAGCTTATCTAAATTAACAAAAACTCAAGCTAATATCCCTGAAGATGACTTAGCAAATGAGGATGATGTTGAAACGGCCGATAATACAGCACTAATTGTAAGAGCCGCACGTGATACATCAATGCGTATTTTTACAGTAAATGAGAAAATTAAATTTACTAAAGCAAGTTATCAATTTTTAACGCGTATGTTGTTGTGGGGTGTAATAGCGCCAGAAACTTTAGAACTCGTGATTAATCAACTCGTTACTTCTGAATCAAGGTTTGTAACCTTAGAAGAGACTAAATGGGCTATTCGCAATTTTTTGGCAGAAAACTTAGATGATTCTCAACTTGCTTTCCTTGATCTTGTGCTATATCAGAAGGAAGATGGATTGTCCTTGCATTAAATTCTATAAGTTATCTTTTAGAACATTAGAAGAATAAAATTAAATTTTAGTCTATAAAATAATCAGTATATAGCAGTATATTTACTCGCAGTTAGGTATGAGTAATATATAGGAATCATAACAAAGGTTAACTATGAGCAAACATTTGGTAATTGTTGAATCGCCTGCCAAGGCTAAAACGATTCAAAAATATCTAGGAAAGGATTATGAAGTATTAGCTTCATACGGCCATGTTCGTGATTTGGCACCTCGCAAAGGCTCAGTAGATCCTGATAAAAATTTTAATATGTCTTACACACCTGTAGAGAAAAATATAAGACATATTGATTCTATTGCTAAAACCTTAAAAAACTCCCAATCTTTATTACTGGCAACGGACCCTGATCGCGAGGGTGAAGCTATTTCTTGGCACATTTTTGAACTTATGCGTGAACGTAATTTATTAAAGGATAAAGAAGTTCATCGAATTTTTTTTAATGAAATTACTAAAGCAGCAATCCAAGAAGCAATTAATAATCCACGCGATATATCAATGGACTTAGTTAATGCACAGCAAGCAAGGCGAGCCCTAGATTATTTAGTCGGTTTTAATCTTTCACCTTTATTGTGGAAAAAAATTAGACGTGGATTGTCTGCAGGTCGAGTTCAAAGCCCAGCTTTACGTTTAATTGTTGAGCGTGAGGAAGAAATTGAAAAATTTGTTCCGCAAGAATATTGGAAAATTTTGGCTAAGTGCCAATATAAGGATTCAAACTTTTTAGCCAAACTCACTCATTATGAAAAACAAAAATTACAACAATTTACTATTCAAGGCGCAGAACAAGCAGAGCAGATTCGCAATAAGCTCTTTCAATTAGCACAAGGCGAGCTATTAGTTACCAATGTTGAGAAAAAACAACGAAAGCGTAAACCAGCATCGCCCTTTATAACATCTACTTTGCAGCAGGAAGCAGCACGTAAATTAGGCTTTACCGCTCGTAAAACAATGATGGTTGCTCAACAGCTTTATGAAGGAATTGATATCGGCACAGGCACCGTTGGTTTAATCTCTTACATGCGTACTGATTCAGTTAATTTATCTCAAGAAGCAATTACAGAGATTAGGGAATATATAGAAAAACGTTATGGCAGTAATAATTGTCCACCAAGCCCGCGTATTTATAAAACAAAATCTAAAAATGCTCAAGAAGCTCACGAAGCAATTCGCCCCACGTCTATTTTACGAACACCTGAAACAGTTGAACAAGCTTTAACGCCTGATCAATATAAATTATATAATTTGATTTGGCGGCGTAGCGTTGCTTGTCAGATGGAAGATGCTTTAATTGATACTGTTGCTGTTGATTTAGCCTGTGGTAGTGAAGAAAATATCTTTCGTGCCAATGGTTCTACCATTGCCTTTCCTGGTTTTCTTTCTGTTTATGAAGAAAGCTTAGATGACATAAACGACGATGAGCAACAAGCTGTTATATTACCTAATTTAAAAATAGGCGAAAAAGTTATATTACAAGATATTGCAGCTAATCAACATTTTACCGAGCCACCACCTCGTTATTCGGAAGCCTCACTTGTCAAAGCATTAGAGGAATATGATATTGGTAGACCTTCGACATATGCCACTATCATTCATACCTTACAGCAACGCGAGTATGTTATCGTAGAAAAGAAACGTTTTGTACCTACTGACGTAGGTCGAATTGTTAATCGCTTTCTTACAGGTCATTTTACACGCTATGTCGACTATCAATTCACCGCTCATCTTGAAGATACGTTAGACGCTATTTCTCGAGGTGAAAAAGAATGGATTCCAGTTTTAAAAGAATTTTGGCAACCCTTTAATCAACAAATTCATGTCATTGACGAAAATATTCAGCGCAAAGATGTCACAACTGAGACGCTAGACGAGACGTGTCCAAAATGTAATAAGCCTTTATCTATTCGACTTGGTAAACGAGGTCGTTTTATTGGTTGTACGGGTTTTCCAGAATGTGATTACACGCAAGCACTCAATAATGAAGGTGAAAAAAATGAACCGGTTGTTGTTGAAGGACGAGTATGCCCAGAATGTTCAAACCCGCTTCATATTAAATCAGGCCGCTATGGACGTTTTATCGGCTGTAGTAACTATCCTGAATGTAAACATATGGAGCCATTAGAAAAACCAGCTGATACGGGCGTTGAATGCCCACAATGTCATTCAGCAAAAATACTTCAGCGTAAATCCCGCAAAGGAAAAATATTCTTTTCATGCGGCAATTATCCGAAATGTAATTATGCCTTATGGAATGAGCCTATTAATAAACCCTGCCCCCAATGCCATTGGCCCTTGCTCACAGTTAAAGAGACCAAACGCAGCGGGCGACAAATTATTTGTCCTAAAGAAGGCTGTAGTTATTCCACATCGGAAACCGCACTTTAAAATAATAAAATTAGTAATTGCTAATAAAGGGATAGTTAAGGGTAGGATGTCATTATGTGATCTATTACTTAAATAGCTCGATTAGCATTTATCATTACTACATGACCACTTTGAAATAAAACCTCATAAATAAAGTCATTAGGTGATGGTTGATAGGTCCATACTTCATAAATATCTGAAGCAATGCCATAAGGCACATTAAATTGATTAATTAAAAGATTAGGATCTGAATAAACATCTTTTGCTAATGGCTCACCACATTTTTTTAGTACTAAGTATTTGCTGTCGCCTTCATAAACTAATGAAGTACCACACCGTAAAGCAAAGGTATAACTACTACTTAATAAAATAACTACCGCAATAATAAATTTCATACTAGCCATAGAATATAAGATAAAAAGGCTTTGCTTAATTATAGCTTACCCTATCTTATATTATTAATGGCTTTAACTGTTCGGTTAACCTAAAGTAACTATACCTATTTCAGCTGTTGCCTATAAATTGTTTGTAAAATAGGTTGTTTTACTTTCAACAAATGTAAAATTGCTTCTGTAGCTAGAATTTCCTGCTTAAAGTTTTTTTGGATGACATATAAATACCATAAGAGCCAACTTTGCCAGATTAAAACCCAATATCCATCTGGAATTATGGGAATAACTGCCTTGACTTGACGATAACCTTGCAATACAGCCACAAATAAATGATCTAGGAAATAGCCTCTTGTTACCCCTGCACAATTACATGCAAGCCCTATTAATTCTATGCCAGGATGAATTAACCCAGCACTTTCCCAATCTATAAGGTGCACCGTCTCTGGCGTTTGCCAGACAAGATTTGAAGCATGAATATCACGATGACTAACGATCCATGTATCAGTAGGTGATATTTCATTGCACTCATGAATAACTGCCTGTAGCCATGGTGGACAATTAAATTCTTGCGGCCACTTTATTGTGGGAAAAGGTAAGGCATTAATATTACTGATATTTAGTGAATGAATATGAGCTAATACTTGACCCAAAAGCTGCGCTTGGCTAACTGTTACAGTCGCACTTGTTTTTCCTACACAAAATGGACGAATAATGCCATAGCCTTCTTTAAGTTTTAAAATAGGAGAATTATTTTCAGGGCATAATGCTTTATAAGTTAAACTCAATTCATCCGCCACTAAATTAGCTATGTTTTCTGATATCCATATTTGTTGATAAGTAATCTCGCCTAACCAGGTTTGATTGGCAAATTTTTTACACACCCATTTACTTGAATCAACTAGCTCAATTAAATCAAGATAATGTTGCATTCCACCCTGTAAAGAGGAAATAGAAGAAATATTTTGCTTTAGAAAATTATATGACCAATGTTCACTAATCATTCATTAATTGCTCAATATAGCGGCGGCAAGTTAATGGCCTCTGTAAAAAATTAATAAAATGTTTTGTGCCACCTGTACCTATAATAGTAAGGGCACCATAGCGAAAAATACTACCTAATAACGTTTGACGAATATCAATACTTTCAATTTTAGTTAAAGGAATATCTATTGTTTGCCTAACTATAAGACCAGTACGCAAGATAACTTGTTTCTTTTTAATAGTTAAGGAAGAAAAGTGGTAATGAACCCAAGTAATAAATAGCCAAATTACACCAATAATTACGAGTACTAAAGCTACTTCTTTAAGTTGTTCTACTTGTATGCCTAAAAATAACCCAAACCCAGTTAATACAAAGGGCCAAAAAAATAGAAGCCAATGAAGTTTTGCTATGTATACGACGTTCTTATCCGCCATCTCCGCCATTATTAATCTCTCTTGTTTTATCTTAATCCATGCAGTAGTCGCTATTATGCATTTTACGGAATAAAATTCCCAGGACTCAGGAGCAACCTTAATCTCTTTAGTTTAAAATAGTTTAATTCAGTCCGTTAGATTACTATCTAACCTCCTTCATTAAAAACATTTTTAGCCCCGACTTTGGCGATTTTCTTAAATCCTGATTCCTTTAGTAACATACAAGAGACTTTATCTCTTTTATATCGAACGCACGTCAATTAAGGTATGATAATTTAGATATTTTAAATTTACTACTAAATATCAAGACTTTCATTTAATTTGTAAAATCTAAAATTAGACTTCTACGGAAACTGCTACTGAGGAGACAAAGTCAGTCGAAAAAGCGCATGTACAGTAAGTACATAAGCATCCCCATCTACATGGGTACAGGTTTTGAAGGCTTTTTTCAGATGAGATTGGCCGTCAAGGGCAGTTTTCAAAGAAATCTATTAATTAAAATTTGCTTAGAAATATTATATTAAATATATAATTCAATTACGTTAACGATTATTTGCTTTCATGTAATTAAAAGGTACTTATGCGCCCTATTAACCGTTGTCTAAACAAGCAATTAGCTGATATTTGTCAGCAAGTTATTCAGTTAGATAAACTTAACTCTTTATTAAAGCCTCTTTTACCAAGTCATTTACAGGAATTTTGCCAAATAGGTAGTTTTAATAAAGGCTCTTTGCTTATTAACCTTACTAATGCAACTTGGGCAACTGAACTTCGTTATTATTTACCTACTTTGCGTGATAAATTAAGAAAGGAAGCAGGCCTCTATCAACTTATGAATATTAAAATTCAACTTATCTCTGTTGATAATACAAAGGAAACTAAGCGGCTAGCAAAGGAACAGCAACTGTCACTTCAAGCCCGTAATATTATTCGAGAAGTAGGCGATTTATGTACTTATAAACCCTTAAAACAAGCATTACTACATTTAGCAGAATAGAAATTATAATCTAGCTGTAGAATACTCTTAACAGGTGATTGAGATTTACTACTATTAATTTGATAAAAGCCCCCTTTCCAAACTGATGGCAAGGAGACAAGGTTAGCCGCCGAGAGGTCTAATTTATTTTAGTGGTTAAACAGTGAGTTTGATTAGCTTACTGTTTCTAACTTATGCCTCAAGAGCAATCCCATTAAATCCAAAAGATGGCTGATAGGTTTCTGCATCAAAATAAGTATATTCCCAGGCATCTTCACGAACCATTAATTCACGTAATAAGCGATTATTTAATTCATGACCTGACTTATAGCCTTCAAAAGCACCAATTAAGCCACAGCCTAAAAGATATAAATCCCCAATTGCATCTAACACTTTATGAGCAACAAACTCACTTTCGAAACGTAAACCGTCTTCATTTAAAATACGGTATTTATCAACGACAATCGCATTATCTAAACTTCCACCCTTTGCTAAATTACCTTCGCGTAATTTTTCATAATCAGATAAAAATCCAAAGGTTCTAGCGCGACATACTTCTTTCACGTAAGAAGTTGTTGAAAAATCAAAATTGGCTATTTGGGGTTTATCTGTAAATACAGGATGATTAAAATCAATGGTAAATGAAATTTTATAACCATTATAGGGAATAAATTGTACGAATTTACCTTTGTCTTCAACCTTAATAGGTTTTAGAATGCGGATAAAGCGTTTTGCAGCACTTTGTTCACGAATACCAGCTGCTTGAAGTAAAAATACAAAAGGAGCTGAACTTCCATCCATAATAGGAATTTCAGGGCCATTGACATCAATATAAGCATTGTCAATACCTAGGCCAGCTAAAGCTGAAAGTAAGTGTTCAACAGTAGCCACTCTTGCATTATTGTAATGTAGTGATGTACATAACATAGTATCACTAACATTTTTATAACAGGCTGGAATTTCAACAACTGGATCTAAATCAACACGTCTAAAAACAATACCGGAATTAATAGGAGCAGGTCTTATTTTAAGCTCGGCAGTATCACCTGAATGTAAACCAATGCCTGTCAGTTGAACCATTTTCTTAGGAGTTCTTTGTTTCATCATTCGGCGATCACCTTATTGATAACCTATTTTAGGCAACAGACAGTTCCAGAATAGCAAAAATTTTTTAACTAGTCTAATTTCTTAATTTTAAAGCGCGGCTCATACCGCAACTTTAATCAATCCTTTCCTCTTGCCGACGTAAAAAAGCCGGAATATCTAAATAATCAACATCTTGCACAGTAGCCTCAGTCGCTTTTTTGGCAGGTGTTGATGTAATTGACGCTTGTTTACGCATCACTGCAGGCCTATCTAATTGATGATAATCTAATGAACCATCCATTCTCGTTGATTCATTCATCCTTGCCTTAGAATTGCCTACTTGCGCCCTTCCTCGCTCATTACCACCTAACCCTGTCACAATCACTGTAACACGCATTTCATCTGTCATATCAGGATCAATAACAGTCCCTACTACAACTGTAGCGTCATCAGAAATAAATTCTTTAACAACGTCACCTACTTCTTCAAATTCACCTATAGACATATTCAATCCAGCGGTAATATTAACTAATATACCTTTAGCACCAGAAAAATTAACGTCTTCTAATAAGGGAGATGCAATGGCTGCTTCGGCCGCTTGCCGAGCACGTTGCTCGCCAGTCGCACTACCAGTTCCCATCATAGCCATTCCCATTTCAGACATGACGGTGCGTACGTCAGCGAAATCGACATTGATTAAACCAGGGCGTGTAATTAAATCAGCTATCCCTTTAACAGCACCAAGTAACACATTATTAGCGGCTTTAAAAGCATTTAAGAGGGTAATGTTTTTACCTAAAACACTTAATAATTTATTATTAGGTATAGTAATTAGAGAATCAACATGCTCTGCTAAGCGTCGAATGCCATCTTCTGCAGCAAGAGCGCGTTGTTTTCCTTCAAACGAAAATGGTTTAGTAACTACAGCTACAGTCAAGATATCAAGCTCTTTAGCAACTTCAGCGAACACAGGCGCCGCTCCTGTACCAGTACCGCCTCCCATACCAGCTGTAATAAATACCATATCTGCGCCTTCAAGCACCTCTCGAATTCTCTCTTTATCTTCTTCGGCTGCTTCACGGCCAATTTTAGGGTTAGCGCCGGCGCCCAATCCTTTAGTTAATTCTTCACCTAATTGAATATGAATTTTAGCACTTGAATTTTTTAAGGCTTGTGCATCTGTATTTGCGCAGATAAACTCTACGCCATCAATATTTTCGCTGACCATGTGTTCAAGTGCGTTCCCACCGCCACCGCCTACGCCTACTACTTTTATAATGGCACTGTTTTCCTGGCATTGCGTCAATTCAAACATTACTGCCTCTCCTCTAAATTCTATCTATTTGTTAAACTTAATTCTTTAATTTGTACTGTAGTTACAAGAATTAAGTTAAAAATTACCTTGAAACCAATCACGCATTCGCGACCATACACTTTTACTTGTATCATTTAAAATAGGCGTATTATAGCCACCTTCATATTGCTGCTTATAACCATGTAATAGTAACCCCACCCCTGTTGATAAAGCAGGATTTGTGGTCGCTTCAGCCAAACCAGCTATATGATGTGCACAACCATGACGAACAGGCATTGCAAAGCACATTTCAGCCAGCTCCATGCCACCTTGTACACTGGCACCACCACCAGTCATGACCATACCTGCAGCAATTCTATCTTCAAAACCACTACGAATTAATTCATTTCTGACAAGGTAAAATAATTCTTCATAACGGGCAGAAACAACTTCAGCAAGCGATTTAGCAGATATTTTACGTCCTGGACGCTCATTTACACTCATAACCTCAATCATTTCATTATCACTTGCTAATTCGGGCATAGCGCAAGCATGTTTTACTTTAATGGCTTCCGCTGCTTTGGTTGGTGTACGCAAGGCCATAGCAATATCATTTGTTACCTGATCACCTGCAATAGGAATTACGGCAGTATGTTGAATTGCGCCTCCTGCAAACACAGCAATATCGGTCGTACCGCCACCAATATCAATCAAGCACACACCAAGCTCTTTTTCATCTTCTGTCAATACGGCATGACTTGAAGCTAACTGCTCAAGAATAATATCATTTACATCTAAGCCGCAGCGTCTTACACATTTAGCAATATTTTGCGCAGCACTTACTGCACCAGTCACAATGTGAACTCGCGCTTCCAGACGTACACCTGCCATACCAGCAGGCTCACGTATACTGCCTTGATTATCAATAATAAATTCTTGGGGAAGGATATGTAATATTTTCTGGTCAGCTGGAATCACAACTGCCTTCGCTGCTTCAATAACGCGCTCAACATCAGCTAAAGAAACTTCATGATCACGTATAGCAACAATTCCATGCGAATTTAAGCTGCGTATGTGACTACCGGCGATACCAGCATAAACCGTACGTACTTCACAACCTGCCATAAGCTCGGCTTCTTGTACAGCCCGTTGAATTGAGTTAACTGTTGCTTCAATATCGACAACGACGCCTCGTTTTAACCCACGGGAGGGATGACGACCTATACCGATAATTTCAATAACACCATCTTGTGTTACTTCACCTATTAAAGCAACAACTTTGGAGGTACCGATATCTAAACCGGTGATGATATTTCTTTCTGATTTTTTAGCCATTATCTTTCCGTCATTTTCTCCATTGCACCGCCATACCACGCGGATAACGTAAATCAACGCTCGCCATTTGTTCTGGCTTATCTGATAAAACGCCTGCAAAAACGGCAGGATATGCCTTACAGAATCGGTTTATTCTTGTTTCAAGATCGCGTTTACCCAATCGCAACTGAATCCCATTAGAGAGCGTAAGCTCCCAAGCACCATTATTACGCCACTCTAATACTGTTGCATTTAATTCATAATTATTTAATATCTTACTCATTTTTTTATAAACTTGTAAGACTTGTTGATGCTGATTCTTAGGTCCTTTTAATTGTGGCAACGAAGTGCCTATTATTTCGCTTCCACCATCAAAAATTTCACCTTCTGCAGTCATCATCATATTGTTCCAAACTGCAATAGGTTTTTTTTCAATTAATTTAATTTTTAAAGTGTCTGGCCATACCCTCTCTATCTGAACACTCTTAACCCAAGCCAGCGACGATAAGGCTGTATGTAAGGGGCCAACAGGCAATGAAAAAAAGCTAGCGTCACTAAATTTTTCTAAAGTAGACTCGAGTTGTTTATGAGAAATATGATTATAAGCAGCTGCAATTTTAACAGTGTTAATTGGAAAACGTTGTGGGTCAGCAAGAAATAAATAAATTAAGCGAGCCATAAGACAAAGGGCACAAAGAATCAAAAAAGTTAGTAAACTTACATAACGTAATTGCCCCTTATATGCACCCATTTTTTACCTTGCCTATTATTATTTTTAAGGATTATTACTTATCGAAAAGTAATAAAATTCAACGGCTTATTGATAATTAGTTATTAAATTTTTTCGACAATTCTGATGTATCATTGCTAAATTAATTAGTTGATCTAATAAGGCAGGATAAGTTAAACCACTTGCTTGCCATAATTTAGGATACATACTAATTGACGTAAAACCAGGTAATGTATTTACTTCATTAAAATAAATTTTACCTGTTTCTTCATCAACAAAAAAATCAATACGAGCCATTCCCTTACATTTTAAGTAGGTAAAAATATCTGCTGCTATTGTCTGTAATTGACTTAAAATTTCTGCATTTAAATTTGCAGGCACCGCTAATTCTGTTTGATGACTCTCTAAATATTTAGCTGTGTAAGAATAAAAACCATCTGGATGATAAACTTTAATTTCACCAGCAATACTAACTTTAGGTACGCTATTAGGTTTTTCATTTTCGAGCACAGCAAGCTCAATTTCACGCCCCTTAATATATTCTTCAACAATAATTTCTTCATCATAGCGTAATGCATCTGCAACTGCTGAAGTTAGTTGATCTAAGTTATTTACTTTATGAGTACCTACGCTTGACCCAAGTGAGCAGGGCTTAACAAATAAAGGCCATCCTAATTCATTGCTCACTTTTTCACAAAAACTTTGCCTCTCAGCATCGTTAGTATACCAAGACAATACTTGATAGCGAGCATAATGGATATTAGGGTAGGTACTTAAAATCCGTCTCGTCATATCTTTATCCATGCCAATTGCTGAAGTTAATACATCGCAACCAACATAGGCAATACCAGCAAGTTCCAATAAACCTTGCAAACATCCATCTTCGTATAAAGGCCCATGCACAACTGGGAAAACGACATCAACATCAATCGCTGGGCGACCATCCATAAGGAAATTTGGAATTGGTTTAGAGTGAGGCGTTATAACAGGCAGGCTTTCTTTAAATGCTAATAAATCTTGATAATTATTTAAGTAAAAACGTCCTTCTTTATCCATTCCTATAGGGATAATATTATATTTACTGCTATCAAGCTCAGCCAGTACCGATGCGGCAGAAATTAAAGAGATTTCATGCTCACCTGATTTACCGCCATATAAAAGAGCTAGATTAAGAAGTTTCGACATTAATGGTCTCCAATGATATGTACTTCTCGGATAAGTTCAATTGAGGTTTGTTGATTAACAGTATCACGAATTAAGTTAATTAAAGATTCAATATCCTGCGCTGTTGCTTGCCCCTCTTGATTAATAATAAAATTTGCATGCTTTATTGACACCGTTGCGCCACCGAGTTTTCTGCCTTTAAGACCACAAGATTCAATAAGTTTTGCTGCATAATTGCCTGGCGGATTTCTAAATACTGAGCCACAATTATATTCATTTGTCGGTTGAGTATTTGCTCGATGTGTTAACAATTCTTTAATAAGCTGGAGAGAACGTTCTTTTTCTCCGGGTACTAATTTACAAGTCGCAGCGGTAAACCACTCTTCCTCATCTAAACCATTAACATGTCGATAAGAAACAGAAAATTCTTCTGGTTTACGTTTACGCTTTATGCCCTGGCGATTTATAGTTTCTACTTCTACAACTGATTCCCATGTTTCACTACCAAAACAACCAGCATTCATGCGCAAAGCACCACCCATAGTTCCTGGGATACCAGCCCAAAATTCACCGCCGGAAAAATTATTGCGTGCACAAAACCTTGCCATCGTCGCACAAGAAACGCCTGCTTCAACACGAATTAAATTATCATCAACTATTTGTATTTCTTTTAAACAGCCTTGAGTTAGTATAACGGTACCAGCAAAACCACTATCTCTAATTAAGGAATTACTACCTAAACCTAGCCAAACAATAGGCTCATCTGCGGGCAACTGCTGTAAAAATAAAGCTAAATCATTTATGTTAATAGGTTTATATAATTGCTTTGCTATACCACCTACACGCCAAGTTGTATACGAAGCTAATGATTCATTAAATAGCAATTTACCTTGATAATCCACTTTATCTTCAGAAACTAGATTAATATTGTTCATGCTGTTTCTCGTGAAGTTTGCATTAAATTGATAGCTAACTGCCCTACACTTCCTGCTCCTTGCATCAAAATGACATCATCTGCTGTAATTAATTCGTCTAATGTCTGCCTAAGATTCCCTTCGTTAACAAGCTTAGCATTTGGACGAGTTAAATGTATTTGCTGCAGTAAAGCCTGACTTGTAATTTCCGGAATCGATGTTTCACCAGCTGAATAAATATCTAATAATAATAATTGATCTGCAAAGCTTAAAGCATTGATAAACTGCTCAAATAAAGCCTGAGTGCGTGTATAACGATGAGGTTGAAAAACATGTATTAAGCGTTTGTTAGGCCAAACCTGACGAAAGGTTTCAAGAGTAGAAAGAATCTCTTTTGGATGATGACCATAATCATCTACAATAATGGCTTTGCCTTTTTCAAATTGTCTCTCTCCTAGTATTTGAAAGCGACGACCAACACCTTGAAATTTTAGCAAGCCTTGCACAATAGCATTATCATCAACTCCTAGCTCTGTTGCTATAGCAATTGCTGCTAGCGCATTTAAAACATTATGGCGCCCAGGCCATTGAAATTTAATTGCTAAAGGTTGAAAGGATTTTGGCCTTTGCACAGTAAACTCACTTAAAAGACCGTTTTGTGTCCAGTTTAAAGCTCGATAATCGGCCTCTTCACAAAAGCCATAAGTTAAGGTAGGCCGCTCAATTGCTGGCAGTATATTTCTTACTTCTTCATCTTCAAGGCAAACCACTGCCAAACCATAAAAAGGTAAATGATGCAAAAATTCAATAAAAGTATTTCGTAAGTTATCAAAATTATTATTATATGTCCCCATATGATCAGCATCAATATTGGTTACTACTGCCATCATAGGTTTTAATTGCAGAAACGAAGCATCGCTTTCATCTGCTTCAGCGACTAAATAAGCTGATTTTCCTAATTTGGCATTCGTACCACAGCTATTTAATTTACCACCAATAATGAAGCTAGGATCATAACCTCCTTCACACAATAAACTACTCACTAAACTTGTTGTTGTTGTCTTACCATGAGTTCCTGCAATAGCAATTCCATAACGAAAGCGCATTAACTCAGCGAGCATAGCTGCACGTGGAATAACTGGAATATGTTGCTCATAAGCAGCACAGATTTCTGGATTATCAGCCTCAATAGCTGTTGATCGCACAATAACATCAGCATTCTCAACATTTTGAGCTTGGTGGCCAATAAAGATTTTAATACCTAATGCTTGTAAATGTTGAACAGTACGATTTTCATTCAGATCAGAGCCTGTAATTTGATACCCATCATTATGTAAAACTTCGGCGATACCACACATGCCTGCACCACCAATACCAACAAAATGAATTTGCTTTACACGCCTCATCCTTGGCGAGAAAAAATGTCCTAAGCTTTCCACAACATTCCCCTTTTATGAAGTCGGCGATCGCAATCCTAGTGATTGCCAACGATTCTCATGATCAATACGTAATAATAAAGCAATGACCATACAATTAACTACCACACTAGCGCCTCCATAACTTAACATTGGCAGTGTTAATCCCTTTGTTGGTAGCAACCCTGAATTTACGCCCATATTAATAGCTGCTTGTAAACCTAGCCAAAAAGTCAAACCGTAAGCCGTGAAAGCAGCAAAGAATCTCTCCTGACTATAGGCGGTATAACCAATTGATAAACCTCTAAATACCAATATACTATAGAGAACTAAGACCAAAAGAGCTCCAAAGAGACCTAACTCTTCAGCCAGCACAGCAAATAGAAAATCAGTATGAGCCTCAGGTAAATAAAATAATTTTTGTACGCTATCGCCCAATCCTACACCAAACCAGCCACCTCGTCCGAAAGCGATTAAAGATTGAGTTAATTGATATCCGCTATTAAATTGATCTGCCCATGGATCAAGAAAAGCTGTTAAACGAGCAACCCGATAAGGAGACGAAACAGCCAACATAGCTAAGCAACAAACTACAACTATAAGCAAACCTAAATAATAACGCAATTTTACGCCTGCTAAAAATAACATAGCCATAACAGTTCCAGCAATGACTACTGTCGCACCAAAGTCCGGTTCGAGTAAAAGCAAAAAAGCAATTAAACTTAAAATGATCATCGGTTTAATAAAACCAAAAATAGATTTTTCCACGGTTTTCTGCTGTCTAACTAAATAACCCGCCACATAAAAAATCATGATTAGTTTAGTGAGTTCAGAAACTTGAATACCAATAGGACCCAATGATAACCATCTACGACTTCCATTTACTGTATGACCAATACCCGGAATTAAAACAGCAACTAACATCATCAAGCAGATAAAGAGTAACGGCATACTACTTCTTTCCCAAACGCTACTATCTATGCGCATAATAACCAAAGCAATAAAAAAGCCTGCAAAAAGAAATACAAACTGGCGAATGAGGAAATGAAAAGGGTTATGATAGTATTTAGTTGAAACCATAACAGAACTTGAGGCAACCATCATAAGGCCAATAATAATTAATCCAAGTACCGCGCTCATTAACCACTTGTCGTAAAGAGATAATGGCTTATGCGTTGGCTTACCTCGCTGAGTGTAATGACGTGGCTGCATAATCATAATTCCTCTACTAAACTCGTAAATACTTCACCACGATGATTAAAATCACGAAACATATCTTGGCTGGCACAAGCAGGAGATAATAAGACTACGTCCCCAGATTGAGCCTGTTTAGAAGCAATACTGATGGCTTGTTCTAGGCTTTTAGCATGAAATGAAGGAACAACACCTTCAAGCGCTTGCTCGATTTTAGCGGCATCTTTACCTATAAGAACCACTGCACGAACAAATTTCATTACAGGTATTTTTAATTCACTAAAATCAGCACCCTTACCTAAGCCTCCTGCAATTAAAACTATTTTCCCCTGTATAGCACCACCAATTCCTAAAATGGCGGAAATAGTTGCTCCAATATTAGTACCTTTTGAATCATTTACCCAATCAACGCCATTTAATGTCCTTACCTTTTGGCAGCGGTGAGAAAGGCCTGAAAAGGTTTTTAAAACAGAAGACATTACTTCCATATTTATCCCAGCGGCAAAAGATAAAGCGCAGGCAGCCAAAGCATTTTGCCAATTATGTTTACCTTCTAAGCGCAATAAATCGACAGCCAGAAATGGTAAATTACCATTAGCTAAAAAATAAGTATTATCTTTATAAATTATACCCCAATTTCCTGTCGTAGCCTTGTCTAGGCCAAAATTAACTAAATTAGTGTTAATATTTTTTATATCAGAAGCTGGATAGGTTTGTTCATCATCTCGATTGTAAATTAAAAATTGAGCCTTTAGATATATTCGTTGCTTTGCTTGGCGATAGGCTTCAAGACTAAAATGCCTATCTAAATGATCTGGAGAAATATTTAATATTGTTGCAGCGAGGGGTGCTAGTGAATATGTTAAATCTAATTGAAAACTAGATAACTCAAGTACCCATAAATCATATTGCTGCTTATCATCAAGCAGATCAAGTACTGGTAATCCTATATTGCCAGCTACAGCAACGTTTAATCCGGCTGCTTTAGTTATTTCACCTACTAGTGTTGTTACAGTGGATTTACCATTAGTGCCCGTTATAGCGATAACAGGCGCATTAACTTCCCGAGCAAAACATTCTATATCACCAATAATAGGAATACCCCTATTTCGAGCTTCTGTAAAAACTGGAATATCAAGCGCCACACCTGGGCTTGCAATAATCTCTTTTATTTGAGGATAAATACTTGGAGGTAAATCACTAAGAAAAATCTCAACACCAGGAAATTGTTGTGTAAACTCAGGCAGATTATTTACTTCTTTCCGGGTGTCATAGAAGATAAAAGGTAAATTGCGGCGTTGTAAATAGTTCGCAATAGAATGGCCTGTTTTACCTAGGCCTACAACTAGATAAATGGATTGTGTCATTGTTCACCTAACGTAATTTTAAAGTTGCTAAACCACATAAGACAAAAACGACTGTCATAATCCAAAAGCGTACTATAACCTTAGGCTCCGTCCAGCCTTTAAGTTCAAAATGATGATGAAGAGGAGCCATTCGAAATAATCTTTTTCCACCCGTATATTTAAAGTAGCCGACTTGCAAGATTACAGATAATGTTTCAATCACAAATAAACCACCCATGATTAACAACACTAATTCTTGCCTAACCATAACAGCAATGATGCCTAAAGCAGAACCTAAGGCAAGGGAGCCAACATCTCCCATAAAAACTTGGGCTGGGTACGTGTTATACCAAAGAAAACCTAAACCAGCACCAACAATTGCTGAACAGAAAATAGTAAGTTCACCAATATTAGCTAAATAAGGAATTCCTAAATAATGTGCATAAACGTTATTACTACTTGCATAGGCAAATATACCTAAAGCTCCTGCCACCATTACTATAGGTACAATTGCTAAACCATCCAAACCATCTGTTAGATTAACTGCATTACTACTACCTACAATGACGAAATAAGCTAAAACCGGAAAAAATAATCCGAGATCAACTAACCAGTTTTTAAAAAAAGGAATACTAAGCTGAGTCTGCAAGGGCATACTAGAGCTAAAATAAAGAATCACAATAGCAATTATTGCAATAACGGATTGCCATAAATACTTCCAACGCCCTGGTAAACCTTTGCTATTTTTACGTACGACTTTGCGATAATCGTCAACCCAACCGACAATACCAAATCCAAGAGTCGTTAGTAATACTAACCATAATGAAGGCTCCTCTAAGTCACCCCAAAGTAAGCAGCTTACTGAGATTGCAACAAGGATAAGTACGCCGCCCATAGTTGGAGTACCTGCTTTTGTTAAATGAGTCTGCGGGCCATCCTCACGCACGACCTGACCAAGCTGTAAATTTCTAAGCCACTTAATCATAAAAGGACCACAAAAAAGACCAACTAAGAGTGCAGTTAAAGCAGCTAAAATGGACCGAAATGTTAGGTATTGAAAAACTCGAAACGCATGATACTGTCCTTGTATTAACTGCGTTAACCAATAAAGCATATCTTTTCCTCTTGCGAAAATTAAAATATTTAAGTTGATCAGCTATTGATCGTACAAAAATGGGCAAGCATAACACATGCCTAAAGTATTAACCCACTAGTTCATGCACTATTTTTTCCATACTGGCAGAGCGAGATCCTTTCACTAGCACAGTTGTATCTTTATCAAGCCAAGACAATAAATCTTTTGTTAACTCTTCTTGCGAAGCATAATGGCGAGCACTACTCCCAAATGCTTTACTAGAAAAAACACTATGTTTACCGCATGTTAATAATAAATCTATTCCTTTACGCCGTGCAGCATAACCAATTTCTTCATGATGCTGCTGGGTCCATGTACCTAATTCACCTAAATCACCTAGCACTAAAATACGACGGCCTTGACGCTTTGCTAATACATCAACAGCAGTTAATACAGAACGTAAATTTGCATTATAAGTATCATCAATAACTAAGGATTCATTTTTACCTTGTAAATAAGTTAACCGTCCGGATACACCTTTAAAGTTTTGCAGTCCCTGCGTTATTTCTTCTACAGAAATACCTACAGCAAGACAGCAAGAAGCGGCAGCTAGTGCATTGCGTGCCATATGCTCACCCGGAACCTGTAGTGTGATATCACGCTCAGCTAACTTAGTGACTAGCGTAAATGAAGCAAAACCTGCTTCATTTAGCGAAAAATTTTTCGCATAAACATCTGTTTGTTTTGTTAATGAAAAACGAATAGTTTGTTTATCAGCTAATAAATTATCCCAAAAGTGGGCATAATCATCGTCGTCATTCACTATAGCCGTGCCCTTATCTGCAAGGCCAGCATAAATTTCACCCTTAGCTCGAGCAACACCCTCAATTGAGCCAAAACCTTCGATATGAGCTGGCGCAATATTATTAATTAAAGTCACTTGTGGTTGTACTATTTGCACTGTATGAGCAATTTCGCCTATATGATTAGCCCCTAATTCAAAAACAGCATAGCGATGTTCGGGTTTTAGCTGTAAAACACTTAAAGGTACACCAATATGATTATTCAAATTACCTGGTGTTGCATGAGCAGGCTTAGGTAAAATACTAGCTATCATCTCTTTTACAGAAGTCTTACCATTACTACCTGTTAAAGCAATAATGGGACAGGTTATTGATTTACGATGCAATTTAGCCATGGCGGTCATTGCTTGTAGGGTATTTTTAACAACAAATTGAGGAATACTAATGCCATTAACTTGCCTCTCACATAAAACTGCAGAAGCACCTTTAGCTTGCGCCTCAGCAATAAACTCATGACCATCAAATTGTTCACCCTGCAACGCAATAAAGAAATGACCCGGTAAAATTTTTCGACTATCAATAGAGATACCTGTTACAAAAAGAGGCTGACTATACTGACATCCTAATTGCTGGATTAAAGTTGTAATATTCATAGTATTATTAAGGAAGGTATTAAAATAAGTGTAGTGTTTATTAACCTTACACACCAATGCTAGTAAAATGCAATATAAATTATTAAGGAAAAGCGGCTAGTGCTTTAAATTATTTTCCTCTTAATTAAAAGTAATATCAATTTAGACAATTTCTTTTTCCTTAAATTCTTTTATATCTGATATATCCGCAATATGTAGCAACTGATAATAATGTTTTAAACTTTCTGCAGTTAAAGGCCGCTTTTTTTCATCAAGTAAAAGTGTATCTAATTCATCACTTAACTGCTTAGCTGTATCCAACATAATCGTAAAGCGTTCCTTATCAATAGTAGGATTACCTGAAGAATGCATGAATAAGCACAAACCTCTTACCGAAAATCCCCCAATATTTTGCAAATCGAAAACACCTGTTGGTGTTGCAGCGGCAAGGCTGCATAAAATTGGGCCTTGACCGTTTGAATATTGATGTCTATGAAACAAGTGACCTTCGCCAAACCTCAAACCAGCGGCTAACACAGTTTGTAATAATTCATACCCTGCAAGTTGCCGATTTTCTTTAGCCAATAAAAACATCATAACTGAGGGACCTGCTTCGTTATTAGTGTCATAAGCTGATTTCTTATTTATAACTTCACCTCTTAGCATAGGTTTTTTATCATCATTTTCACTAGCACTAATTTGTACATCAGCTAAATCTTCTTCATTTAATAAGTTAGAATTAACTTTGCGTACAGAAATAATATCGTCAAACGACTTATTTTCTACTTTACCTAAAGGAGGTTGATAGCTTGATAAGCGATTGGCTTGACGTTTGGTCTTCATTAAACGTCCTATTGCAATGACCACGCCAATAAGTAATATTACATTGAGTACTAGACTTAAGTTTGCCTGCATATTGACTCCTATTCACTGTCCGCTACATTTATACCTCTTGGAACTAAAGGTATATTACTAATACTTTTTAGCGTATTAAGATTAAAAATTTATTAAATCTCAGTTATTGCTAAAGCCTGCTCAACATCAACAGAAACGATTCGAGAGACGCCTGGCTCACGCATAGTTACACCAATTAAATGATCAGCTAATTCCATCGCTATCTTGTTATGAGTTATAAATAAAAATTGCACTACCTGAGACATTTCCCTTACTAAATTACAAAATCGTTCAATATTTACATCATCTAAAGGCGCATCTACTTCATCTAACATACAAAAAGGAGAAGGATTTAATTGAAAAATAGCAAATATTAGCGCCACTGCTACCATTGCTTTCTCCCCTCCAGATAACAGATAAATTGTATTATTGCGCTTTCCTGGTGGCTGCGCCGTAATTAAGACGCCTGCTTCTAATAAATTATCGCTAGTTAACTCCAAGGCCGCTTGTCCTCCACCGAAAAGACGTGGAAATAGAGATTGGAACGTAGCGTTAACTTCATTAAATGTTTGTTGAAAGCGCCATTTTGTTTCTTTATCTAACTTTTCAATTGCAGCCTCAAGCATCGCTAAGGCATTAGTTAAATCATTATACTGCTCATCTAAATACTGTTTTCTTTGCATCTCATTGGTATATTCTTCAATAGCTGCAAGGTTAATAGCACCTAGGCGATTTATTTTTTCAATAACTTCTTCGATATGCTGTTCACGCACTTTAATAGTTATTTCGGGTGCTATTGCCTGAATAAGGGCTTGCACTTGAAACCCTTGTTCTTTTAATACATCTAATAGGTTACCGATTTGTACTCGAAATGTCTGTAGTTGTAACTGCAGTTGTTGAATTTTTTCTTGTAAAATTTTAATTTGCTTTTCATCTGCTTTAATTTTAGCTTCTTGAGCCATAAATTTTGCTTTATCATCATTAAGCTCTTCACGTATGATTTGTAAGGATTGTTCTACCCTTTTATGCTCTCCTAGCTTCATTTCTAACTTTTTTTCGCAAGAAAAATTGGATTCTAGAAGTGTAGCAAGCTGGTTATCATCTTCCTTTAAACGTTCCTTTAATAAGATTAACTTGTCTTGTTTAACAGCAACATTAGCAATTATCTGTTGATAAGTTAATTGATTACGCTCATTTTCTATCTCTAATTGATGCATCAAATTACGTGCTTCGTTTAGGTTTTTTTCTTTAGCTAAGAAGGTGTCATCAAAGTTTTGCTTGTCTCTATTAAATTGTTCCTGCTCAGCTAAAAATTGCTGCTTTACAGGAAGAGCAGCTGCAATTGCTTGCTCTATAGTAAATCGTTGGTCAGCTAAATCTAATAATCGTTGTTCTAGTTGTTCATTATCTTTTAATAGCTCTTTCCTCTTAGTATCAAGCTGCTCAAGCTTTAATTGAAGAGAGTCAATTTTTGCTTTTTCTGATCTAATTTCATCAAAAATAATATTTAATTCTTCTTTAGAGGCAAATACTTTCTCCTGCTGCTCTTCTAAAAATAAATGAAGCTCGTCACGCTTTTGTTTTAATCGTTCTAAATTCATTTGAGCTTGTTTAAGCTCCCTATTTAAATAACTTAACTCCTCTTGCTTAGCTAATACGCTAAAGGTATCTGTGGTAGTTTTTCCATTAATGCGAATCCATCCTTTTGCAAGCCAGCAGCCCTCTTTTGTTATGATTGATTCATCCTCATCAATTTGAGGCCACCAATTACAAGCGTCTATAATGCTTGAAGCTGCAAAGATTTTATGTAAATTAGGTAAAAAATAAGGGACAGGGCCGCTTATTTTATCAGCCAAGCATGGGTAAGTTGTTGATTTCTGCGAAGTAAAATACGGTGCAGTAAAGCTTTGCGCGTTATCTGTTAGCTCATTTAATTTAGCTAAAATAGGCTGCAGTGAGGTGACAATGGTTGCTTGTAAATAGTCTTTTAAAACTAGTTCGAAAGCATATTGCCACTCTTTATCAACTACTAGATTTTCAAAAAGGCGTGGATGATCTGTTATTGAACTATAGCTTTGCTTTTTAATAGTAGCTAAAATAGCAACAACTGATGCATGCTTTGCTGTTAACTGATGCATTTGATCTTGAGCATGATATAGCTCTGTCTCTGTTTGTATTAATTGCTGACGTATCTCACCTAAGTGATTAGATAGCTTTTGATAATTAGTTTCTTGCTCTGTCTTTTTATTTTCTAAGTGTATTAAATTGGTTTGTTCTCGCGTTAGATTAATCGCATTTAACTCTTGAGTAAGTGAATACAACAAGTCTGTGTTTTTATCAAAATAGATTTGCACATTTTGCTGTTCCTGAATTATATGTTGATAATGCACTTGTTGAACTTGTAACTCTTGTTCAATACGAGCTAAATTGCTTTGTATTTCTTTAGTTTTTGCTTGCCACTCAAATTGCTCTTGTTGTGCAACTTGATATAGTTGCTGCTTTTGCATTAATTGCTGTTTCGCAGTCTTTAAATTAAACTCAATTTGATTAATCCTATTTTGATAATCCTTTAATAATTCTTGTTCATGGTTTAATTGATTAGTTAACTCCTGCTGTTCTGTATAAATAGTTTGCCTACTAATCAGTAAGCGCTGATGCTCTTGTTTCTGCTGTTGCAATTGTTCTTCTAAACGAGCAATCTCAGTTGTTAATTGATAAAAGTGAGCTTGTTGTGTTTCAATTACATCCTGCGCTTGCTCTGTTTTTATTTTTAAAGAAGTATTTTCGTTATATGTTTGTGTAATACTCGCCTGATATTGCTCATAGTCTAAAGTAAACTGATTAATTTGGTTTTCTAAGTTTGATGCTTGAGCACTTAAGTCCTGCCATTTAAGCGCTACTATTTCTGCTTTGTAAGTTCGTTCTAAATCCTTTAATTCTTGATAATGTGCAGCCGCTTTTGCTTGGCGTTCAAGCCGTTGTAATTGTTTAGCAAGTTCATCTCGGATATCGCTTACTCTAGCTAAATTTTCCCGAGTATGATTTATACGCACAACAGTTTCACGTCGTCGCTCTTTATATTTAGAAATGCCAGCTGCTTCTTCTAAATGAGCACGTAATTCTTCAGGCTGCGCTTCAACTAACCTTGACACGGTTCCTTGACCAATAATGGAATATCCACGAGCGCTTGCGCCTGTACCTAAAAAAAGATCGGTAATATCACGTCGTCTACAGCGAGTTCCATTTAAAAAATAAAAAGACTCACCTGCACGAGTTACTAATCTTTTAATAGCAATTTCTTGATAATTACCATATTGGCCGCCAAGCCTACCTAACGAATTATCAAAAATTAATTCAACCGATGCTTGTCCTACCGCTTTACGATTAGTTGAACCATTAAAAATAACATCTGTTAAAGATTCGCCTCGTAAGGTTTTAGCTGAGCTCTCTCCTAATACCCATCTAACTGCATCGATAATATTTGACTTACCACAACCATTTGGGCCAACAACAGCTACTAAATGGCTAGGGAAAGGAATAGATATTGGATCAACAAATGACTTAAATCCAGCTAATTTTAATTGTTTTAGATGCATCAGTAATAAGATAGAAAAAGGTTATAAAATTGTACCTTAAGGCTTTTAAGAGGAGAAGATAAAATACTGCACTATCTAGTCTTATTTATACTTACTATTTTAAATCATGTTGATTTATCTTATCTAACAATTTTTCTATAAAATCAGTGCTTTGTTTATAATCATATGCCAAATTATCATAAGCAATTTGCAGCGCTTTGTGTTTTTCCTGATCGACTTTGCATATGGATTTATTTACCTTATCATTCAATTTAATTAACTTAAACTTTAATTCTTTAATTTCATTTTGTAATCTTAAATTTTCTTGCTTTAATTTCGAGATGCGTTTTTGAAAAACTTGATAATATTTTCTTCCAAGTAAAATTATAATTAAACTATTAATAATGAGAGGAAAAATCCAAATAGGCCAAGCTTTAAAAAAGAAATGAAATCCTGGCGAAGAGTGCATAATAGGCATATTTGGCTCTTGAAAGCCACCTAAAAAATGGGTTAATAAATACTGCTCCCAAAAATAAAAGCCGCTAGATAGGAAAGTAACGACTACAATTAAGATTAAATAACCTGTAATTTTATTAATTGTTGCCTTACGCAATTCTTTTGTCCATTCTTAAATGAAGTTACTTGCCAATTTACCTTAAATCACGTGAGAATAAAAAGTATTCGTATTGCTTAGGAGATAGGATGACCGCCGATACTGAATTAAGTCAACTGATGCAATCAGTTGCTGAAAAAAGCCTTCATATGTTAGAAAGTTTTCGTAACCAACCACCACAGCTTCCGCTATGGATTAATCGTTTTATAGATTTAACAAAAGATTTTCAAGCACTCATAGCAACATTCTTTAAAAATCCAGAAAAAATTTGGCAATATCAAATTGCTTATTGGCAAGATGCTATGAGCCTTGCTCAAGATCAATTTTCTTGTTGGTTGGAAGGGAAATCCATGCCAATTGAAGATAAACGGTTCAGTGGTGATGAATGGGTTAATAACCCTTTTTTTAATTTATTAAGCCAACAATATTTATTAGCCAGTGAACATTTTAATGCCTTACTTGAAAGGCTCGATTATGGCGACAAGCATTTGGCTAAACGAGTGCAATTCTTTAGCCGGCAATATTTAGATGCTTTATCACCAGCTAACTTTATTCATACTAATCCACAATTAATGGCAGAAACGATTCAAAGTCATGGAAAAAATTTACTACGTGGATTACAAAATTTATTAACCGATATGGAATCTGGATCAGCTCGTTTAATTATTAAAATGACTGATATGGATGCATTTAAAATTGGTAAAAACCTAGCAACTACGCCTGGAAAAGTAATTTTTCGCAATGAAATGATGGAATTAATCCAGTACACCCCAGGTACTGAGAAAACGTATACTATTCCCTTAATGATGATCCCGCCTTGGATAAATAAATACTATATACTTGATTTAAGTGAGCATAATTCATTTATTGGCTGGCTTGTTAAACAGGGTATCACCGTCTTTGTTATCTCTTGGGTTAATCCTGACGCTACTTATGCAAAGAAAGGCTTGTATAGCTACTTAAGCGAAGGGCCAATGACTGCTATTGAAGTGATTAAAGAACAATTACAATTAAAAAAGGTCAATACCTTAGGTTTTTGTATAGGAGGAACGCTACTGGCCTGCCTCCTTGCCTATTTTAAAGCACATAATAAAAAATCGATTAGAAGTGCTACCTTTCTAGCATCCATGATTGATTTTAGTGATCCAGGTGATATCTCTGTTTTTATTGATGAGCATCAAATCAGATACTTAGAAGAGCAAATGAAATTAAAAGGATATTTAGATGGACGCTTTATGGCAAGTACCTTTAATTCACTGCGAGCAAACGATTTAGTATGGTCCTTTTTTATAAAAAATTACCTACAAGGTCAAAATCCTGTTCCTTTTGATATTCTTTACTGGAACGCTGATGCCACTAATATGCCTGCAAAAATGCATTCTCAATATTTACGCTGGATGTATTTACATAATAATTTAATTAAACCGGGGAAAATTAAATTAAATCATACCCCTTTGGATGTTAACAAAATTGATATACCAACTTTTTTCATCTCCACCAAAAAAGATCATATTGCGCCTTGGCATACAACTTATGTTGGTTTTCAAGCCATGAAAGGTGAAAAACAATTTCTTTTAGGCGGTTCTGGCCATATTGCAGGTATTATCAATCCGCCTTGCGCTAACAAATATGATTATTATGTAAATCCTGCCACTGATCTAACTGCCGATGAATGGTTTAATAAGGCAACTAAATATACAGGCTCATGGTGGCCTACTTGGTTTAAATGGCTAAAGAAAAAATCTGGTCCTCTAAAACCTGCTCCTAAATTTTCTGAGCTTCCCCATAAGCCTTTAATGGCTGCGCCAGGTAAGTATGTCTTTCAAACGACTTCACGTCCCGAGGTTGAAAAAGAAAAGGAAACGACAGAGTAGTATAAAGATTATTGATTAGACTTCTTTCTAAACTAGCAATAAGGAGATAAGGTTAGTTGAAAAAAGGCTATTGAATTTAATAGATCAGGTGGTTAACCTGAATTTTGGTGAAAGGTTGGATTTGAGCACAGTTTGGAAATAGGCTTTGAAGGATTATTTTCGTTGAAAATATGCCAAATCCAGCCTTTCGGTGCACAGGGATGATCTATTACTTTTGAATACCAAACCAACCACCAGTATCGCCTCCTGCCCAACATGATGCTGAGCGGCAGGCAGCAATTTTATTACTGCATAAGTCCTTAAAGATTTGCTCAGCACTAATATCTTGATTCTGGTAACCTTGTGGTTGACAGATGCGGTTGGTATAACTGCCTTGAACACGAATTTGGCCCATAACTGAAATAGAAGGTGAAACCGCATAGACACCCGGATTATGTGAGTAACAAGCTATATAACACCCAGGCATGCCAGTATAACTATTATCAGTAGGAATTAAAACTTTTGTCGCCCCTGGATATGGATGATTTATCACGCCTGCATTAGGTATGACATAGACTGGAAAAGGAGAAGGCAAAAACCGTTGATTAATAGCATCAGACTCATTTTGATTAGTTGGTAATATCTGGCTAGCACTATAAGCTGATATCATCAATGAGCTTAATAAAACACTAAATACGCTTACTATTAGCTTATTCATAATGATTCCTTCTTAATAGTTCGCTATTTTTAGTATAGACTGCCGTCTATAAAGATATTTTATTTGTATTTGTCGATTAAAGGTTTAACTAATAATATGGTTCAGGCAGATTTAATTATCCAACAAACTAAGAACTGGATTACCTCCTTTATCATCCCTCTAAAACTTTGTCCTTTTGCTAAGTATGTTATTGATCATAATACTATTCGCTTTAGCGTCAGCCTCGCTCTAACTGAACAACTTGCATTAGCTGATTTACGCAATGAAATGATTAATTTAGAAAGTAATAAAACTATTGAAACGACTATTGTTATCTTTCCAGTTTTATTTAAAGATTTTTTAACTTATTTAGATTTTACCGCGCTTGCTGAAAAAAAACTTATAAAAAAGCAATATGCAGGTATTTATCAGTTAGCCACCTTCCACCCTAACTATTATTTTGCTGACGCTGAAAGCCAAGACGTCACTAACTATACTAATCGCTCACCTTATCCAATGGTGCATATTTTAAGGGAAGAAAGCATAGAGCAAGCTATTGCTTTTTATGGAGATACCGAAGAAATACCGCTTAATAATATTGCACTTCTACGTAAACTTGGCTTAGAAAAAGTAATCAAGCTCATTTCTAATGCAAATCCTATGGCATGTAGTAATAACAATATAGAAGATCTTAGCTAGGCTACTAAAGTAAATAATAATTAATTTTAAATATAATCACTTTCTTAAGAAGCACTTATTGATCTATATTTTATTCAAGCTATCGCAAATAGTAAGTTTGCGATAGCAGAATAAAATTAATTATTATCTTTTACCGTCAGCCTTTTTTGCTTCCTCAACAACAGATAGCATGGCTTTTTCAAAAATTTCAAAAGACTTTTGCATATAATCTAAAGCTTTATGGCCATTTTCAACAGCAAGATTAATTTGCTTTTCTACAAATTCTTCCGGTTTTTTAATTTTTGCGAGCTCTTCGGGCTTTAAATACTTAAAATTTTGTAATGTTTTTGCATTTAATTCGGCGATAGCTTGCAAAGGTTCTTGCGCTTTTCTAGCTAGATCTGTCCAGCGTTCTAAATATGCTTGGTTCATAATTAAACCTCCTTTATGTTGCACTGCACAATATTAGATTAGCCCCTCTAACATCTATTGTCAATTAATTGAAGCAATATTTTTATGATTGAATAAATACTAATAAAATTGCCAAGAAGGCCACTTTCATTATTCAGTATTAATTAATTTTTTATCATTATTTAGCAATCTACTTAACCTTAAATAAAGATTGCCATTGATTAAACATCTCACCAACCTGCTGCTGCCAAAGCTGCGCTGTTTGCTGATAGTCCTGTAAATAAGGACTTTTTTTGATCGACGAGTCAAATGAGGCAAATAGCTGTTCTAAAATATTTTTATATGCTTGGCTCATTGGATGACTAGCTAATACAATTAAATGCCTTAACATATCTGCAGATAGAAATTGACTGGTCGTATTTTCCATTTCTACGAGGATCTGTAATAAAGTAGCACTCGTTATATCTTTATTAGTGCTGCTATCTTCTACTCGAAAGGCGATACCTTGAACAACATAACCCTGTAATTCTTCAACGGTAATGTATTGGCTTCTCTCAGTATCATAAAGGCGACGGTTTTTATATTTTTTTATTAATCTCACCATTTGTCCCCAATTAATTCTTATTTAACTTTAATACATATGTAAACCACCATTGATACTTAAATTTGCGCCAGTAATATAGCGGCTTTTCTCATGAATTAAAAACTCCACTGCCCAAGCTACCTCTTCAGGCTCTGCTAAACGCTTAGCGGGGATTAAATCAATAATTGCCTCTAAAATATCTGGTCTAATACCTTTCATCAAACGTGTATTTACATACCCAGGCGAAATGCTATTGACAGTAATATTACAGGCCATTAATTCCTGCGCTAAGCTTTTTGTAAACCCATAAATACCAGCCTTCGAAGCCGAATAATTAGCTTGGGAAAATTGACCTTTCTGGGCATTGACTGAAGATATATTAACAATGCGGCCACTTTTTCGAGCCCGCATGGCTTCCACCACTTGCCGAGTAACATTAAACATACCATCTAAGTTAACGCGTAACACTTCATCCCATTGCTGTTTAGTCATTTTATGGAAAACTGCATCACGCGTAATACCTGCATTATTAATAAGTACATCGACTTGACCAAATTCAGCAATCAGTCCTTTAATAACTCTTTCGCACTCATTAAAATCAGTTACGTCCATATGTCGAAAATGCAAATGTTTATAGCCTTGCTTATTTAATTCCTGTTGCCAGACATCACCTTTGTTATCTGCCACTACATCGAGCGCTACCACATGGCCAAAGTTTGGAGCTAATTGCTTTGCAATGGCTGTACCAATATCGCCTGTACCTCCAGTAATTAGTATTACTTGTTCATTTTGCATTTTTTTAACCTTATACATATTTAACGTAACTGATTTATTTTACATATATTGACCGCCATTTATATCTAAATTTGCACCAGTAATAAAACTGGATTCAGGGGACGCAAAAAAAGCAACAGCTTCTGCAATTTCACTTGGCTTTCCTAGTCGGCCTACAGGAATATTAGCAATAATATTGTTTAGAATATCTTCTTTCATGCTAGTAAGCATGTTTGTTTCTATATAGCCAGGTGAAATAGTATTAACTGTAATACCTTTACTTGCTACTTCTAAAGCTAAACTTTTACTAAAACCAAAAAGAGCAGCTTTTGTAGCTGCATAATTACATTGCCCAAATTGCCCCTTACGGCCATTAATCGAAGAAATATTTATAATACGTCCATAATTTTTATCAATCATGTGGGGAATGATATTACGGGTCATATTAAAAACACTTGTTAAATTGGAATCTACTACAAGTTGCCATTGTTCAGGCGTCATTCTTTTAAGGCTGCTATCTGCCGTAATACCAGCATTATTGACTAACGTATCAATACGTCCATAACGCTCTATAATAAGTGCCGTTAATTTTTCGCAATCTGAGAATTTACAGATATCAGCATACACAATATCAATATTAAACCCTGCTTCCTGCTGAGCTTTTTGCCACTGCTTTGCTTCTTCATGCTTACCATTTTTAAAATAACAGGCAATAACTTGGTAATCTTTTGCCAATCGCTGACAAATTGCTGAGCCAATACCGCCTGTACCCCCAGTAACGACAGCTATTTTCCGATCCATAGAAAAAGACCTCTTGCAAGTTAGTGGTTACTTATAAAGTAATTAGTTTTTACTTTATGCCCGAATACAAAGCAAATCATCTTATATTCCTATACTTTAAATAAGTATTAGATGCAAAATAAAGGCCAAATTTACTTAAAATTTCTTGTTTCCTATTAAATACTTATTAGAAAACTCAATCATTTTAACCATACTAAAAAGCAATTATGGCTTTAAGCAATTTGCCTAGTATTTTGAATTAACTAGATTGCTCTTGAGCATTTATTTAATAAATTTATGTAAAAAGACTCACTATTCCTTGTAACATTTGAGGTGATCTATAAAATTTTGCAGCTTCTAACTAAACAAAAATATAAAATAGAGTTAATAGGTTAAGCTGTAAAATCATCTTATTTAGAGCTATTTTTTGCCTAATGCTAATTTAGAAAGCAGTTAGCATAAACTCCGCATAAAAATTACTTCTTTATATTTGAATTAATGCAAATTGATACCTAAATTAAATAGAGAGCAATTGCTAATACGAATTATTCAAGGGCAGTAATTACACAATTAATGCCCTTGAATATACTATAACCTATTAAATTTTAATTTGTTTCGGTACAAAATTTTTGATTTGCTGAGCAAATTGATGTAGAACTTCTAAACCTGATTCTTCAGCTTGTTTGCACCATTGTTGTAACGCTTCTACTAGTTCCTTTTGTGAAGTCGCTGTTTTTAGCCAGATATTTTGTAGGGATTGGCGATAAAAATAAACAATTTGCAAACGCTCTCGCTGCGCTAATAAAGTTTGCAGTTTAGTCTTAGCGTGTGGGGATAATAAACTATCTTGCAAGCGCAATAATCGGCCAGCTCGTTGGAATAATTTTTTCTTCGCTTTATCATCTTTAGCTAAACGCTTTTCAATTTTTAGTGTCGGTAAAACTACACGTTTATAATAAAAAGACATAATTTGAAAGCGATTACTGATCACAGCTCTAACGGTGTCTAAATCGACATGAAGCTTTCCTTCGTCAGTCGCTAGCTTTGGCGGTAATTTTTTAACTTTAGCCAATCCTAACCAGGATAAGCAGCGAATATACATCCAGCCGATATCAAACTCCCACCATTTTACTGAGAATTTAGCAGATGAGGCAAAAGTATGATGATTATTATGTAGCTCCTCTCCACCTATCCAAAATCCCCATGGGAAAATATTGGTTGCCGCATCAGGACATTCGAAATTTCGATACCCCCAATGATGACCTATGCCGTTAACCACTCCTGCAGCATGAACAGGAATCCAAAGCATCTGGAGAGCCCAAATAGTAATGCCAGGAAAACCAAAAAGTAATAAGTTAATGATAAACATTAGCAAAATACCTTTGGATGAAAAACGGCTATATAGATTACGCTCAATCCAGTCATTTGGCGTACCATGAGAATATTTCTCAATCATAGCCTTATCTTTCGCTGCGTTTCTATAAAGCTCTGCGCCTTCCCAAAAGACTTTTTTGATACCTAAGACCTTAGGACTATGCGGATCACCTTCAACATCAGTAGTCGCATGATGTTTACGGTGAATGGCTACCCATTCTGCTGTAATCATACCTGTCGTTAACCATAGCCAAAAACGAAAGAAATGACTCACAATAGGATGCAACGTTATTGCTCTATGTGTTTGACAACGATGAAGATAAAGGGTAACTCCAGCGATTGTAATTTGTGTTAAAATCAGTGTGGCTATAACATAGCCCCAAAAAGAAAGATTTAATAATCCAAACATCATAAACTGCTCCTCGCAAAGATGTGATGCCAAATAGTTTCAGTATTATGCTGTTAGATACAAATAGAAGCAACTACTGTTAAACTTTATAGTTAGAATTTTGTACAGTAAGCGTTAATTTCAAATGATTACTATTATAATAGTAACACAGAATGAGACTTATTATTGGAAATTTTATGAATAAAAGATTAAATTACCTGTTTCAAACAATTATTCCCTTCCTTATTATTGGTATGGTTATCGCCGTGTTAATAGGGTTACTTATCATGTTTTCTTATGTTTTAATGTGGGGAATTCTGATTGGTGGTATCCTTTGGCTTGTTTCAGTAGTTAAAAATTTTATTTTTCCTAAGAAGACCATTCCCAAGTCGGAGGGCCGTATTATAGAACATAATGATCATAAATAATGCCTGAATTACCTGAAGTTGAGACAACTCGTTTAGCTATTAGTCCTTATTTAACTAATCAAATTATTACACGAGTTATAATTAGAAACTCCCAGTTACGCCTACCTGTATCAGTTGCATTATCTGACGTTTGTCCAGGTCAAAAGATTGAAGCAGTAGATAGGCGGGCTAAATATTTAATCCTTAAACTTTCCAAAGGTTACATACTTATCCATTTAGGCATGTCAGGTCATTTGCGCTTAGTTAATGAATCAATGCCACTTGAAAAACATGATCATATTGAGCTTACCCTCCAAAATGGATTAATCATACGCTATCAGGATCCACGACGTTTTGGTCTTTGGCTCTATTTAACCAGCGACCCAGCTAACCATAAGCTGTTAAATCATTTAGGTCCTGAGCCCTTAACAGATAATTTTAATGCAAATTATCTATTTAAACGTTGCCAAGGAAAGAAACAAAGTATTAAATCATTTTTAATGGACAATCAAATTGTAGTTGGCATTGGCAATATTTATGCCACAGAGAGCCTCTTTTTAGCGGGTATTCATCCATTTGAGTCTGCAGGTAACTTAACAATCGAACAATTAACTAAATTAGTTGACTATGCTAAACGAGTATTACAAGAAGCCATTGATTGTGGCGGTACTACGTTGCGTGATTTTTACTCTCTAGGTAATCCCGGATATTTCATTAACCAATTAAAGGTATATGGTCGTAAAGGGCAAACCTGTTTTGAATGTAAGACCATCCTTGAAAGTTTAAAAATAGCCGGCCGTACGTCAACTTATTGCCCTAAATGTCAGCCATTGAAACAGAATTGATTTTGCAAGTTATGACACATGCAGTATTATCAGCTACTGAAAGGTCGGCTGACCTGGTTGTGCCACCCTTATAAAAATTAATTTATAAAGGTATAAAATTTAGAAATTAATAAATAACCTGGCTTATTACTCTGATGAAAGTAATTGTGGTTAATAACTTAGGTTAAATAAAACAATAAGTAACATATATGAGAATAAGTAAATTTCGTACTCAATGGATCGCTTTACTCTCTGCTCTATATACGGCAAAAATTTGTGGTCATGCCGTCTATAGACAACTTCTCGGTAACATTAATCGACCTTGGGTCGATAGTACTATTATGAAATGGTCAACTAAATTACTTAATTTAATTGGCGTCAAACTTGAAGTATTTAATCCATACCATGTGGAGCCCCAGCCAGGAAAGGCTACTATAATTATGTGCAATCATACTAGCCTTTATGATATCCCAATTAGTTTTAAGGCTTTCCCTAACCACTCAATTCGTATGTTAGCTAAAAGAGAACTTTCTAAGATCCCTATTATGGGTAAAGGCATGGCAGCAGCCGAATTCCCATTTATTGATCGAAAAAATAGACATCAAGCAGTTCGAGATTTGGCATTTGCACGTCAATTAATGGAAAGTGGCATTATTATGTGGATTGCGCCAGAAGGCACTCGCTCTAAAACAGGTGAATTAGCTTCTTTTAAAAAAGGTGCATTTATTACAGCAATTGAGGCAAAAGCAACGATTATTCCTATCGGTATTCGAGGAGCCTATAATATTTTGCCGCCAAAGACCATGCGCTTTAACTTAAATCAAAAGGCTGAAATTCATATTGGCAAACCTATTGATACTGCACAATATACTTTAGAAAATAAAGATGAATTAATAAATACTGTTCATCAAGCAATTAAGGAATTAGTAGAAGGTTCTTCATAAATGTCTAATTAACATCCTACATCTTAATAGGTTAATCCATAACCACCCTGATCTTTATTAATAGCAACTGCTAAACCTATTCCACGGGGGTCAGAGGCAGCAGTAAGTATATTCATCTGTTTATCCCAGCTTATTGCTTGCATATCACCATAATATTGTTTTAAAGCCATTAGCTGATAACCCATTGCTTTAAGTTGGGTTTGAAGAGCAGGTGAAAAAGTTTCAGGTTCAAATTGCAACCAGTCTGGTAGATATTGGTGATGAAAACGCATACCAGAAACCATACTAATAGCACCTTTATAATTAAAAAATGATAGTGTGCTGAGTAAAACCATCGTTGGTATTCGGCTACCGCCTGGCGTTCCTAGAATAGCTGTACGTCCAGGCATCTCTAAAAATGTAGGTGACATATTAGACATCGGCCGTTTTCCTGGCGCAATACTATTTACTGGATGACCGACTAACCCAAACTGATTTCTAATTCCTTCTTTAGCTGAAAAGTCATCCATTTCATCGTTTAATAAAACACCTGTGCCTGCAGCAGTCACACTTGAGCCAAAAATATAATTTATGGTTAAGGTCGCTGAAACACGGTTTCCTTCGGTATCAATGATGCTAATATGGGTTGTATTAGTATGATTTTCATTTACATTTTGATTTAAACCAAGTTTTGAACTAGGTAACGCCTTATCTACAGGAATTAAAGATCGTAATTGTTTAGCATTTTTAGATGATAATAATTTATCTAAATCAATTTGAGTAAATTCCGGATCAGCAATTGTTTGATTACTTTGCCAATAAGCAAGCCGCATGGTTTCTATTAAATAATGAACAAATTGGACTTTATTAAATGAGTGTAATGGCAAGCCCTCAAGAATATTTAATATTGTAAGTAATATTACACCGCCGGCTGAAGGTGGAGGCGCTGTAATGATAAGCATATTATGATAAGCGCTTTGGAGCGGTTCTCTTATTTTAATCTTGTAATTAGCAAGATCATCTAAGGTCCAAATACCACCAGCAGCACGTACACCAGCAACCAACTTTTCCGCAATATCTCCACAGTAAAAGCCGTCATGTCCTTTTTCAGCTAATATTTTTAATGTTCTAGCTAAATCTGGCTGCTTAATAATTTCACCAATTTTATAAGGCTGGTTATTATGTAAAAATATGGATGCTGTTGCTGGAAAGCGTAGCATAACCTGCATTCTATCAGCCATTTGAGAAAAATGATTTAATTGTGCATCTACTGCAAACCCTTGCTCTGCAAAACGTATGGCCGGCGCTAAAGTTTGCGATAAAGGTAGGCGACCATAATGCTTTGCAATGTAGGCGAGCGCCGCAGGCTCTCCAGGAATAGCAGCAGCTAAGCCACCATCAAGCGATAATCTGGGTATAATTTCACCCTTTTTATCAAGAAACATATTTTCATGTGCCGCTAAGGGAGCTACTTCACGGCCATCAATCATAATATTCTTTTTAGTTTTAGCATCATACAGTAGCCAAAAACCACCGCCACCTAAGCCGGAATGATAAGGTTCAACTACTGCTAATGCGGCACTTACAGCAACTGCAGCATCAAATGCATTCCCCCCTGCAGAAAGAATTTTTAAACCTGCATTGGTAGCTAACGGATGGGCACTTGCTACAGCATAACCTGGTGGTTTTTCAAAAATTAAATCACCTGCTTGCCCCAAATGAATACTACTAATCCCTATAGCAAAACATAGCAAAAATTGTTGTTTATTCATGTCCCTTGCTTAATTTTTCCTTGAAAGCTTTTACAACATTTGATGGTACAAATTGAGATACATCTCCTTTTAATCTCGCTATCTCCCTTACTAATGTTGATGAAATAAACATTAAATCTTCGGAAGGCGTTAAAAATACAGTTTCAATATCTGCATTTAACTTTCGATTCATACCAGCAAGCTGAAATTCATACTCAAAATCATTCACAGCCCTTAATCCGCGCAAAATAATATTTCCCTGTTGTTCCTTTACAAAATCAATTAATAGCGTATCAAAGCCAATTACTTTAACACCAGGAATTTCTTGTAGAGCTTGCTTAGTCAAATTAATACGAGTCTCTATAGGAAAAAAAGGATTTTTAGTATCATTACTTGCAACACCAACTATAATTTCTGGAAAAATTTGGGCCGCTCTTTTTATAATATCAATATGTCCATTAGTGATAGGATCAAAAGTTCCCGGATAGATAGCACGCTGTTTCATGAATTAAGTTTTAAATATAAATAATATCAGTCTAACGTATTGTTTTGAAAAAGACTATTCTCATTAATATTGTTATGCCTATCAAAAAGAGCAATTACATAGTTTTAAAGAATGCTTGTGTTCAAGCCGCTTTAAAAAGCTAAAGCCTATATGGAGGCTACAAAATACCACCTTAAGATTAGATTAAATATAACTTAACGTACGAACTTAACTCTTTATGACCTATTCTGAAACGCTAGGCTAAACATGCTTTATAAAAGATAATCATTGCTCTGGAAAGCAATCTTTCATTGATTCCCTAGCTTAAATAGTTATTTCTTTGTATGAGGTATAAAACAAAGCAATAAATTTATTGCACTTAAGATTAAGTACACAGCTGCCATATCAATAGAAGAGTGGGCTCGTAAATCAGTAATTATAGTATTAATAATAACGGCTCCTATTAGAATTAAAGAGCCTATTAGCGAGCCTGCTTTTCCAGCATATTCAGGCAAGGCCCCTACTGCACTTGCATAAAGATGAGGAAAGCTAATACCTGCGGCAGTCATAATAAAAAAGACCGGAATCATAATGGTATAAATATTGATATAATTTTGTAATTGTAAGCTCAATAAAATAATTGAAAAGATTAACATAGATAATAAGCTAACGCGTAAAAGGAAATTTTCTGAATATTTCTTTATAAGTAAGCTATTAATACTATTACCAACAAAGAAACCTAAACCAACTAGAATCGCAAAAGCACCATATACAGATGCAGAGTAACCTAGGCTTATCTCAATAATAAAAGGTGCCATTATGCTAAAGACCACAAAGAGTGACCAGGTTAAAATCAAGCCAATAACGGAAACCATATAGCTGCGATGTGTTAATATAATTAGGTAACTTTTTAAAACATTTCCTAAATCTAATTTTTTTGAAGGGACTCTAGGATTTGTCTCAGGTAACTTAAAGTAGAAAATAAAATAAATAAAAATGGATAGTATAAACATGAATAAAAAATTAGCTCGCCAATTAAAGTAATCTTGAATGAGCCCCCCTAGAACAGGGGCTGTAATAGGAATAAAGGAATAAATTAAACTATAATAACTGCTTACTTTTGTTAACTCTGGTCCGTCAAAGCAATCAGCCATTAAAGCAGGACCCGTTAAGGCGATACCTCCCACGCCTAATCCTTGCAGAATCCTGCCTAATATGAGTAGCCCTATATTATGAGTAAAGATACAAAATAAACTGCCTAAAAAAAATAGAGGCATAGAGAGTAAAAGAACAATTCTTCTTCCAAAATAATCCGATAATACGCCGCAGACTAATTGAGAAATTGAAAAGGCCAATAAGTAATAAATTATTGATAATTGTACTTGCGCTACAGAGGTATTTAAATCACTTACCATAAAAGGCATTGAAGGCGTGTATTCGTCAATGGCTAAAGGAGGAATAATGTTAGTAAGAATGATCAGGGTCGTAAATAAACTTGCCGATCCAAAGCGCGCAGCGTCTAGTTTATACATATTAAATTCCTTCTTATGAAGCACTTATCTAACATTAACAGTAATATAAATTATAGAAGAATTACCTAAATTCATTTTCCTAAATTTAATTTATAAATTTATCTTTCTAGCAATGGATGTTATTTTTTAAGCTCAATATTAGCAAAGATTAGCCGTGATTATTTTGCTTACCACCAATGGCGGCTATCCTAAAATAATCAATCCAGCAAGTGCATCATCTGATATTAAAATTTTTTGATAAATAACAATTTACAAACATAACCTTAAGCTTACTAGTTTTACATTTTTTTTATTAAAATTAGGCAAGAAGCAAAAATTACTTCTAATTAAATTAGTGCAAAGTAAAAATATTTAGTCTATTAATATCAAATAAGTTTATTAAAAAATATTAGCTAAATGTGATGATTGATGGATTAATAAAGAATAAAGGAATAACTATGAAATCACTTAAATATGCCAGCCTTCTTACATTATCTTTCTTAACAGCGTGCGTTTCTACCAGGCCACCTACAAATTTTGAATCCATACCACCTCAATATAATATGCCCGCGCCTCAACAAGAAAGGACAATTATTAAAAATGCTAGGCAACAATCTCAACTTGAATTAGATTCACAAGATACAAACGCTAATCTTGCGCAAACTAAAAATAATCTTAATGGTAAAAATTTATCCAATAAATTAGTTGATGCCAATCCTAAAGCAGACAAAACGCAAATAACGGGAAAACAGATTACTCAAGCTGCAAGAGGGGTACCTTCTTCATGGAATCTATCTGGCGCACTAGCCGTTCGAAGTGCAAGAAAGTCTGCAACAGCTTCTATTAATTGGTATCAACGGGGCGCTGGCAGCTATCAGATTCGTCTTTTTGGCCCGCTAGGTAGTGGTACTATCATGATTGCTAAACGTGGCGGTACAATAGTTTTACAAGATGGATCAAAAAGAGCAACTTCTTCAAATGCTGAGCAACTGTTATTACAACAAACGGGCATTCGCTTACCTGTAAATAATTTATATTATTGGGTCCGTGGCTTGCCTGCTCCTGGCGCCGTCCAATCAGCTAAACGAGACGCGGGGAATCGTTTAATACTACTTCGTCAAGGAAGTTATACAATTCAATACTTAGGTTACCAAAGTGTTGGTAAAGCAGTATTACCGTCTCATATCCGTTTACAAGGCAATGGTGTCTTTATTAAATTAGTTATTAATCGTTGGAGCATTTAGTAGTTTATTAATAATATAAATTCTTAGCCTACCATGGGTAAACTAAGGTAGGCTAAGAGTAGATTTTTAGCATTTTCTAACCCATAAATATCAATAGAGTTTACTGCTTAAATTTTTATGAATTTTATCCATTTACATCAAACAGTCTAATTCACGTAAATTCGATATAAAATATAACAAATATATTTTATGTCGAATTTATTTATGTTTAATCTGGATCCCGTATAAATGCTACGCATTTTACGGGATAACGTTCGTTTAGCGATATAAAAGAGCCTTTGGCTCTTTTATATCGAACTCACGTTAATTATTAAGTTATTTTCAAAACTTAGCGTTGACATTAAACTAATTTATCTGCAAAATACCCCCCGTATTGCAGCGTTTGGTGTAATATATTCATGGAAGATATGGAATCTACAGCTTTTTGGGGTGTAGCCAAGCGGTAAGGCACAGGGTTTTGATCCCTGCATACCTAGGTTCGAATCCTAGCACCCCAGCCACTTCTTGTTGAAGTCCTACTTGTAAGAGTTTAGGTTTATTAACTTCAACAAAGAAAAAATACAATTGAAGGCGCAACATGTCGGTTCAAGTAAACAGACGGCAGAAGATATCTGGAAAGGATGCGTTGCTCAATCGCTCAAATAATAATTATATCTTTTTGGCTGTCTTCTGCTATGTGTTTAAGTGACTGATTAACTGAATCAAAGGCTTCACACATGTCTACAATGATGATCTTTACTGGTAATGCTAATCCGGATCTTGCTTTCAAAATAGCAAACCATTTACAAGTGCCTCTCGGCCAAGCTTTAGTTGGCAAATTTAGTGATGGCGAGACTATGGTTGAAATATTAGAAAATGTTCGCGGCAAAGATGTTTTTGTCGTGCAATCAACCTGTGCTCCCGCTAATGATAATTTAATGGAATTATTAACGATGTCAGACGCTTTAAGGCGTTCATCAGCTGGAAGAATAACAGCAGTAGTTCCCTATTTTGGTTATGCTAGACAGGATAGAAGAGTTCGTTCAGCACGTGTACCAATTACTGCGAAAGTTGTTGCTGATATGATGGCTTCTGTTGGCATATGTAGAGTTTTGACAGTTGACTTACACGCAGATCAAATACAAGGCTTTTTTTATATGCCTGTTGATAACGTTTACTCTACTCCTATCTTACTTGAAGATGTTAAGCAGCAAAATTTATCTCAACTAATGGTAGTTTCACCTGACGTAGGAGGCGTTGTACGAGCCCGAGCGATGGCCAAACGTTTAAATGACGCTGAGCTATCCATTATTGATAAAAGGCGCACTGGCCCTAACAAATCTGAAGTTATGCATATTATTGGTGAGCCAGCAGGTAGAAATTGCCTTATTATCGATGATATTGTGGATACAGCAGGAACTTTATGCTCTGCTGCGCAGCAGCTTAAACGTCATGGTGCCATGAGTGTCCGAGCTTATATTACGCATCCTGTTCTTTCCGGACCAGCCTTGAACAATATTATTCATTCCGAACTTGATGAAGTTGTTGTTACAGATACAATTCCTCTTTCAGATCAAGCAAAACAATGTCGCAAAATTCGTGTGGTTAGCTTAGCAGAAATGTTAGCTCAGGCAATTAAGCGAGTGAATGTTGAGGAATCTGTAAGTTCTATGTTTGCTGAATAATTTCTCTTTAGTGCCAAATCTCTTTAATTTACTCGCTTATTAGCGGGTAAATTAACCTACTCTTGCTTTAGGTAATACATAAATACTCATTTAACAAAGTTCATTGTTTCGATAGCATAAAGACTTTGGTTTTTTTATGTAAAAGGTTTCTTTTCTCAAACTCATAAATACTACCTATTATATGGATATATGCTTTAACAATATAAGTATTTTGATATGATTCTTGAATAAAGGGATAACGTCCATTTAACGACAAAAGAGCCTTCGTCTCTTTTATGTTGAACGAACGTTACATAAGAATAAAGATTATAAGGATTGAATCTAACGATATAAAATAAATTGGGCAAGGAGCGAAGTTGATTATTAACTAACAACACTCCTGCAATGCGAACTGAGCGAAAAGATTAATCACGCGTTCCAACATATTTATCATCAAAATAACGTCGTAGTTTTGTTCTTAAAGTACCACGACTTATGCCAAGCATAACAGCTGCACGAGATTGATTGTATTTACAATGCTCCATAACAGCGCGAAATAATGGGGTTTCAATCTCTTCTAAAACAAACTGATAAAGATCAACAGGATCAGTTCCCTTCAGCTCGGCGAAATATTTCTGCACAGACTGAGTTACACTAGCTGCTAACGATGATGATGCAGTATTATCTCCGACTTCATTACTGATTGTTGTCATTCTTATTAACTCCTCCTTAAAATGCAGCATCTTATCGAATTGGATAATTCCTGACAAGTAAAAGGCATATATTTGTTTAAAATCAATCAATTCAAATAACTAGTCAGTTTGGCCAATTTCAATAAGGCTGGTGTTATAATTTAAAATTTAAGCATTGCAGAATTAAATGGTTTACCATTTACCTGTAGCTGTCCCTGCTGTAAAGCTACTTCTATAACATAATAATTTCCATTCACAACCAATACGCCTGATTGAATTAATGAAGCTATTTGATTATTAGTCATGGCAGCTGATTGTTGAACTATATCAACCTGCGGTGCAGTCTGGGCAGTTGCAGTAGTTTGCTGAACAGATTGATTTGTAGTAGTTGTTGTCTGTATTTGTGTATTATTGTCTGTTGGCTGCTGTTCTGTTGTAACATTTGTAGTTTGAGAATTTACATTTTGCTGTTGTGTTGCCGCATTCTGCTGAGCTGATAGTTTTTGACGATTTGCTTCAGTCAAAACTCTTCTAACTATTTCAGCTGGCACTTTTAATCTACCTTTACCTTGAACTCTCTGCATTAGCTCTAGCGGATTATTATGTTCACCTTGTGGTAGAGAAATTTGTGCATTTCCTTCTATAGTACCTTCAGGCATAACAAAATTTAACTCTGAAATTTCAAATTCTGCTCCGCGGCTTAATAGCTTGGGTATCTCAGGTAATATAGCGAAGACCGCTTGCTGCTTTTCTAAATCTGTAGAACTTTGCTGAATATGTTTAGCCTGCTGATTAATTCGTCCCAATGCGTTAGCATCAAGGTTTCGAATAGCCATTTCTAAATTACCAGGGCCAAATTTCTTACCATTAGCAACAATCTTATCAATAGATGATTTAAAGTGTGAACTAAATAGTCCATCTTCAATATCACTGCTCGAATGCATATCTAAGTCATTTAGTTCAAATAAGCGTTGCCCTTTGTCATTAATAACAAAAGAAGGAAAAGTCACACTAGCTGTGCCTAAATAAATACCTACCTCAGTATTATGTAGATTATATTCACTAGTAACTTCACTTAAAACAGCAGCTTTATCACCTTTTTTAACCTGCATGCCATTGACGTTAAAATCACCATTAATTTTATCTGCATTAGAAGTAACATGAACCGTACCATTCATCCCCATCCAATCAAATTCTGTTTGATCTTGACGAGTAATTAATTTAAAGCTAGGAACAGCCATTTCAATTTGACTATTATTTAGATAAGTCACAAACAAGCTTAAATTTAATTTGGGCTGAGTGGAGCCATTCATAAAGTAGTTGTTAAACTGCTGCTGATATTCAACAGGTAATAAAATATCCGTACTACCGTAACCCATACCAAATTTCACTGTTTTATTAGCAAAAATAATAGGCCCATGATAAATCTTTAAGGGCATATTGAGGGTAAGGTTTTGTGCAGGAATTGTTTGAACTTGGCCATTAGCATCTTTCACTTGCCGCTCAGGAACCGTAATCTGCCAATTTAAAAGAGCATTTGAAGTAAACCACCCTCGATGATATTTTACAATTTGAGCATTGACGCCATTAGTCCTATTAACGGTTGCAATATTACGCTTTATCGTTCTCTCAGTAACAGCGCCCATAGCATAATAGCCACCAAGGACTAATATCGCTAGAACAACCACTAATACTACTAATTTTCTCATTATTATCTCCGGATTGAATTCTTACTTTTAGCAGTTTATCTAAATGAGTGTAACAAGAAATATCATGCCAATTAAAGTACGAGCTGTTATTACCTTAAAATCTACTAATTATTTTTATAACTTGCTTAATTAAACGATTGTAATTATTAAACTTACCAAGATTATTATAATTTAGGCAAGCTATAAAATAAGAATATTTTATAAGTTCTAATAAAACTTATTGTTAAACTACCAAAATAAATAGAACAATTTAATTTCTATAGATAATTTAATTGAATAAGCTTATGTCTATTAAATTCTACTATCAACTAGCGATTTTATTTAAGGGATAGTAACCTGGTTAAAATTAAGAAATTTCAATATATTATCTAAATTTTGTTATATTTCTATATTAGATTATATTAATTTTAAAGCACAGGAAAGGGATAATATGCGAGAATTAATTACCTTCTTATTAACTAATTTTACCTTAACTCTTTTTATTTTAAGTTTAATTTCTGCTCTAATTTCATTAATCATGAAACGAAAACATCTCAATAAAGCTCGAGTCATCAGAATAATTTTTTCTCATTTTTTACTTTTTAATATTGGCTTTAGCTTCCTATATAATTTTGTTATGCATGTATTCTTTGGTGAGATGGTAGCACGATTTATTGGATGGGAGAATAGCCCGTTTCAAAATGAAGTAGGTTTTGCAAGTTTAGGATTCGGCGTTATAGGTGTGCTAAGTTTCTGGTCTCATTTAGGATTTCGAGCCGCCACCATTATTGCCCCAGCTCTATTTTTATGGGGAGCAGCAAGTGTACATATATATGATATGATTACTACTCATAATTTTGCGCCTGGAAATGCTGGAGTAATTTTTTGGTCAGATATTTTCATTCCTGTGTTTGGTTTTATTCTTTTATACTTACAATATAAATTTAGTAAACCAGCGCCAGTTGAGAATATTACTTAGATTTATTTTGAATTTAAATTAAGCATCATATCTTTATGCGGTATACCTGCATCCATATATTCATTACCATATACTTTAAAACCAAGCTTTTCATAAAATGAAATAGCATGGCTTTGGGCACCTAATTTTGCGCTAGTAATCTTTTTATCTTGTTGGAGATCCGCAATAATAACTTGCATAAGTTGTTTACCTAAACCTTGGCCTTGATAATCTGGTAAGACTGCAACTCGCTCAATTTTAGCAGTATTATTTAAATAGCGAACCCTCGCAACACCAGCTGGAATCCGGTTTATAGTTAAAAGGTAGTGGGCACTTTCATTATCTTTTCCATCAAGCTCTTCATTCAGAGGCACTTTCTGGCCTTCAACAAATACTTTTCTACGAATAGCTAAGCATTCTTTTAACTCAGTTGGCGAAGTGATTTTCTTAATAGAGATAGACATAAGTTTTATAAATTATAATAATATTAATTAATAATTATAGATAAAAGTTATACTAACTGACTATGTTAGGTTAAAAACAAGTTATGTTGCTATAGAAGCCAAGCTTACTCTTTATTAGAAAGTATAAGCTACGGCTTCCCTAGTTAAACACATTAACTAAAGGATTATTTTATTGTGCTTTATAAACTGGCTTACAATAGGTTTCTTTTACAGTAAACGCTAAAATTAAGGCAATCAGTGAGCATAAAGGTAGAATTTGCAACCCTGCCTGAAAATCAGAAAGAAGTAATTTCTCTACATTATAACCTCTAGCGCCAGAGACTAAATCTACTAACCACCCGACTAAAGGTTGCATTAAAGCGCCAACAAAAATAGAAATCATATTCGTAAAAGCAATTGAAGTACCAACTACCTTGCGATCATGTAATTCTGTAGACACTGCGTAAGCGATAGCCACGCCAGTATTTGTTAATCCAAAAGCAAAGAATAAAATATAAGCCATCGGTGTATTAAGATGAGGATAAAAAACAAATAAAGTTGTTAAAACTACACCAAATAAAGCCGAAATAATCATTAATGGCTTACGGCGGCCAATTCTATCTGATAACCAACCAGAAATAGGGCCACTAATACCCCAACCAATAAAAATTAATCCGGTTGCAAAAGCCGCTGAATGTGCCTCTAAACCGCGGCCAAATTGAAGGTAAGCAGGACCTATAGATTCACCAATAACAGCAGTAGGTCCAAACAGAAACCCTGCATAAAATGCATTTAACCAAGTCTGACGATGAGATAAAATAATACGTAAGCTATCTAAAATACTTAAACGTTGCTCTTGTTTTATTTCTCTTCTTTTTGTCCCAGGTTTATCTTGTACAAATTGATACAATAATCCAGCTAGAGCAATAAACAAAAATGCAATAATTAGCATACTATGCCGCCAACCTACATTGGCAACTAAAAAAGATACTGGCGCTTCACCTGCGGCGGCTCCCAACATTCCTAATGCCTGTGTTAATCCTGCAAGCAAACCTAACATAGCTGGAGGAAACCAGGACGTTGCTAGACGTAATGCACTAATGAAAGCAAATGCGGCACTAAAACCAATTAACATCCGACCAACAGAGGCCATTAATAGACCATCTGCTAAACCAAAGACGCCACATCCTAGAGCCGTAATTAATGACATAACAGTTAGTATGCCGCGGATACTTAATCTGTCTACCGTCAGTCCTACGGGAATTTGCATAATAATATAGGGAACATAAAAGGACGCCGTTAAAATACCGAAACCAACTTCATTGATACCAAAATCAATTTGTAAACTCCGATGCATTACACCTGGCGCTACGCGGGCAAGATAATCAGAAAAATAAAAGGCGGCTGCTAAGCCCCAAACAATCCAAGCAAAGCCTAATTGGCCTATACGGTTTGTTTTTGTAACTAGAGACACTTCTATCCTATTCATAATTTCACTATATTAATAATTATCAAGTTATCATATTAGAATGCTCTAATATATTAAATTTATAAAGGTATTTCTGGCTAGGCATAAGAAGACATCATCCTTTATGTAGAGCAAAACGCTTTGCGGTAACTTAACTAAAATATGCCTATTGCCAACATCAAAATACTTTTTAAAATAGCATACTGCTCAAAAAAACTGCAATATTAATACTACATTATACTGTGAGCAAGGTATATTTCAACCTATTCAACCATACAAGCATAAAGATATAATCGTTGGGCTTTAGTTCACACTTTAAGGTTTATTAATAAATAATCATTTTTAATTGCACTTTTAGTCGTTAAAATGCCAATTTTATAATTAATAAGTCTGTTATCAATGAATCATTTAGAAAAAGCAATTAAGCAAGCGTTAGCGCTGTCTGGCAGCCCAAATGAAGCCAATAAAGCTTATCTTGAATTTATCAAAGCTAACTTCATTATACCTATTGATAAGAACTCAGAGCCGGATAAGCCAGAAGTACTCTATCTTGAAGAAAATAATCATTATTTTTTACCTGTTTTTACTGAAATGCATCATTTTGACGCATGGGCAAAAGATATAAGTCATGCAATTAATATCCTTAAGCTCTCCGGGGTCGATTTATTAAAAGGAATAGGCGAGCAAGTAACTGTTTGTTTAAATATTGGAAGCAATATTTATAAGGAATTTAATCCGGCTGAGATTGCAAGAATGAGGAGTATGGTTTTAAAGATATTTAAGTAACGTGAGTTCGACATGAAAGAGACAAAGGCTCTTTTGTATCGCTAAACGAACGTTATCTCGTGAAATGCGAAGCATTTGTACGGGATCCAGATTAAACATAAATAAAAAACTAAGATTGCTGCGCAAAAAGCGCAGCAATAAAATGATTAATAAGATTAAGCAACTAAATCAATAACTTGATAGCCCACTACAGCTGTTGCTGCTAAAGCACCGCTTAATCTAAGGATACTGGTTATAAATCCGGTATATAAAGGATGATAAGTTTGATCATTAGCAGCACTTCCTACTGAAATAGGTTCTTGACTTTCTTCTTTAATTTCGTTCTCACCAAAACTAAAGAGCGGCTCCTCTCCATAAAATCCAGCCCACCACCCTTCTTGCCATTGCTCATATTCAGCCGTATCTATTGAATATGGATTCTCTTCTTCAGGGATTTCAGCTTTAGCACACTCATATCCGTAAGCATAACACTCTTCTAAATCTGGGTGGTCAATATTAAAACGCAACTTTATATATGGTAGCAAAGAATTTAAATTTTCCATGTCAATATCCTCTCAAGCGTTCAATTCTCTAAGTAGTTAGTGTTTATAAAGCTAAAGCTTAATTATTTACTACTTACTTCTAGGTTCTATTTTACGCCTATTGCATTTTAGAAATTTCTACGACACATAACTTTACAATTTTTTGACAATTATGCTAAATCCAATACATTAAGGTGCTAAACGCTGATAAATCCATTTATCATTTTTTTTATAATATTTTAGACGATCATGCAACCTTTTATCACGCCCTTGCCAAAATTCTATTTGGTCAGGGATTAAATGATAGCCTCCCCAATAATCGGGTCGCTCTATAATTGGTTTATATTTATGCTCTAATTCTAAATGTTTATAATCTTCTTCTAATTCTTGTCTACTCTTAAGTTGCTGACTTTGCGGTGAAACCACAGCACTTAATTTGCTCTCTAAAGGGCGGGTAGCAAAGTAAGAATCTGATTGTTGCGCTGTGGTTTTCTTTACCCTACCTCGTATCCTAACTTGTCGCGCCATCTGTGGCCAATAAAAATTAAGTGCCGCATAGGGCATTTGCTCTAATTGACGAGCTTTATTACTTTCATAGTTGGTGTAAAAAATAAATGTTTCATCTTCAAACCCTTTCAACAGAACAACTCGCGAATCAGGATGTCCTTTTTCATCTACTGTAGATAAAACCATTGCATTCGGATCGCTTTTCTCAACTGTAAGAATTTCATTAAACCAAAGCACAAATAAATCAAAAGGATTTTGTGCAATGGTATTTTCATCTAAACTTAAGTTGCCATATTCTCGTCGAATATCTGCTATAGTGGGCCAATTATTCATTTTTTTGTACAAATTGGAAAAACCTTATTTGTAGTATAAAGGTAAAACTTAACGATAACCAATGGCTGCAAAGCGATTTTTTTCTATTTATTCAACCTAAAAATATACAAAGAGAGCTAACTAACTCCATGTTTGTGCAAAATTTGTCTTGTACCCATGCTAAGAATCGATTAAACTGTCCCGCATTATCAGATTGTTTCTTTTATATGCTTTCTAATAAATGAAAATATTTTATTAAATTAGCGTAAATTATGTGCCAATAAGGTTATTAAATTAAATGCATAGAGGGATTCTTATAAAGAGTACATTCTAACTAGATGATAGGATTTAACTTAACAGTTATACGTTAACGGAGACTTTAGATTAGGGATTTATACCAATAACAATATAATTTAGGTTATCTAATGCTAGAGTACTATATACAGATAATTGAATCTTTTAAAAAACACCAAATTTCTATTATTCTTCGTACTATACGCGAAAAAATTATAGATTTTTTAGAAAGTGAGCACTTTGCTAGTCAAGCCCAAAATTTTTTTAGTGATATAGCTGGTTGTCGCTTAATGCTCATGCCTTCTACTCCTACAAAGGAAGGCATTAACCCTCAAATTAACGTAGCTTATATTCTTACTAACGATAATAAACTCTATTATTTTAATAGAGCACAGCAAGACTCTCTTATTGAAATTCCTATTTCAAATGAAAATTATAATGCATTAAAAGATACATTAGCTATTAAATCTGTAGACGCAGAGCAACCAGTTAAAATAGTTACAAATGCTTTATCACAGGAACAGCTGGATATAGTTAGTAAATATTCTCGCCATGAGCATATTGCTAATTGTCGTTTATTTTTTATGCCCATAGCTCCTCAAGTTACCGATTTTGATCAGTACACCCATAAAGCTTATATTCTCACTGCTGATAACAGACTTTACTATTTTAACCGCACACTTTCCCCATCAATCCAAGCAATACCTATCGCGCTGAAAGATTATGAAGCATTAAAAGCCAATTTTGAATTAGATTCTGTAAAAATTAACCAGACTAATAAAGAAATTATTCATTCTTTATCACTTGCACAATTATCTTTAATTACTAAACACTCTGGTCATCAGGATAAAGAAAGTGATCCACCCATTCCTTTTACCGATTTTGCTTCCCAGCCAAGGCAAGTTGTACAACTTAAAGAAGTTATTAATGCACTTTATCATGCCGAATTAGCTTTTCGGGATTTGGAAAGTGTTAACCTTCGTGATGGTAAAAACCGATTATCGGATACTGGTACACTCTATTACCATACTATAGAGCATGGCTATATGGCGTGCTACCTTTTAACTCATCTTGATTTACAGACTCAGCAAGTATTTAGCCAAGAAATAGCACTTATATTAAAGCTACTGGCCCAAGTGCAAAAATATGCCACAGCTTATGGTGATAAAGCCTCAACAAAAATTGCTGAAATCGTAGAAACTTACCCTATTAGCTATACTGCTGGTAATATTGCTGGTATTGCAATCGATCAAATGCAGCCCTCTACAGGCAATATAGATTATAATTTTTTAGCGCAATTTAGTGCCGTACTTCCTAGATATATTCAGCAGCTTACTGAATATATTCATAAATATACTAATCAAATTACAGATTTAGAACCAACTTTAGATAAGCAAAAAATTAATGAATTAGAAGACAATGCGATAAAGTTGCTACAAGCTATTAATGATATTCAAAGTAGTACATTTCTTTTTACCTTTAGAGGAATTAGTTATTTACATATCATTCAGCATGTCACCACACTTGCTTTATCGACACTTGAGCAAATGGGTCATATGAGTGAAGCCACTCAAGATGTTATCCGGGATAATTTAAGTACTTTAAAATATGATCTATTAGTTGAACTGTTTGCGATAGTTGATAAAGTTGAAGATGAAGCGTTGCTTACACCAGGTACATTATCAACACCGCTTATGCAGGTAGTTATACCTTTTTATCAAAAAATAATTCAGTATGCATCTAAGCCAGTTGATTTTGCGGTTAAAGGTAAAGAATTATTAACTTTAGAAGATCAGAAATTTATTAATTTTCGTATTGATAAAATCCAACAAAGAATTAATTCTGCGGAGAAACAATTATTTAAAGCTCAAGAAATTCAAAATGCGTTTAATGCCTTTTTCAATATTCTAGAAACTCATAAAGGATATAGGCGAATAATTGATTTACCTGAAAAGATTAAAAAAGAATTAAGCAGTCATTATGTTTATATTCAGTCTTATTTTGAAAAAGTGGATGTAGACTTCCATAATGAAATTTTACGTGGCCTACAAACCAATTCAGGAGGTCGTTACGATCAAGCCCGTAATTTATATTTTCAGTTGCGAGGCCATACTACTGATCATTTAGAAAAAATTATCAGCTTAAAAACTAATCTTTGTAATTCAGTAAATAGTGATGTTGCTACTTATAAGTTTCATATTGAATTTAATAAACAATTAATAAATAGTATTCAAGACCATGCTGACCTAGTCCTTTATCCTATTGAATTATCAGATAAGGACATTAACTCCGCAAAACCTGTTGTATTCTCATCAGAACCCGCGTCTCAGTTAAGTGTATCTCCTGTAGAAGCTAATAACGCAGGCCAGCAATCTCCACAAACGGTGCTTAGCGCAAACGCCACTAAAAAAAGAACATCTGTATTAGAATTATTAAATTTTAATGAAATAACAGCAATTAATTTAGAATCTACAGTAGGAATTGAATGTGGCTTACAGGAAGAAGGCTGCGCGACAGTTATTACAGAGCCTGAGGCCCTTACAGCTGAGCAAACATTAAATTTACTAGAATATTATCAAACAGAAAAATCAAAAATCATTGCTGCTAAAGAAAAATTTAACCTATTTTTAAATACCTTAAATGATGGTAAGAGCTTAATTGAAAAAGAAAACAAAAAGGAACTTAGCCGTTGGTATGCAGAATTTCAACCTTATTTTTTAAGAATCTTTTTAACGGATAAAAGATTTAATATACGCCATCTGGACAAATTAATTACCGCAAATTTAACTAGTAGCATAGGCCAGCCAGCTGAAGTTATAATAGGCGTTGATAAAAGGAATTTTCATTACCTTACTCCTTTATTTAATAGCACGCTAAATGATGCTATGACATTTTGTACAAAACGTATTGAAGTATATCAAGAGCTTTCTAGTAAGAAACTTAAAGAAGAAACAAAGAAAAAAGTACTGCAACCTAATTACACCTATGGTAACAGAGCCCACTATTTAATTAAACATACTAATTACTCTAAGGCAGTGTCTGAATTTAGGCAGGCAATTTTTAACTTAACTGAATTATTTACAGACCCATTACGTGTCGAGCTTAAAGCAGCAGCCTCTGGCGTTCCTTTTCCAGAGGTAGAAATGCAAGATGGTTTATGGGCTCAAAGCAAACAAGTATTAAGTATTAAACAAATCTATAACAGCTTATACCATTTAGAGCAGATTTGTTTACAACTTGAAGAATTAAATGATAAAAGTTATCAAAGTATTTATGTTAAACACATAGTTGAAGCTTACAATCATATTGACGAAATTTATAAAGCAGCTAAAAGCCTTTATGAAGATCCTTACTTACGCTTACTAGCCGAAGATATTATAGAAAAAGCAAGTAAAATACAGCAGGTATTTCTTACTCAAAGTGAACCTTATACGGTTGACCCAGAATCCGTTACTAACGTTAAAGGTCAAGTAAAGCAAAATTCTATTTGGTATACATTACAAGCATTCATGCTAATACCGTCACATATAAAAGCACTTTCTAAACAGCAAAATATTTCTCCTGAAGAATTAAAGGAAACGCAAGAACATACGAAAGAAATTACGCTTAAAATTGAGCGTATTATTGCTAAATCTAACTCTCATTTTAAACTTTTGTTAGAAACGCCTACCATGTATGGCTTGTTTAAAGAGCTAAAGCAAAAGCTAGCTGAATTTACTACTACGACGCATCAATCAGTAGTGGATAATATTAGAGAAATAAATACAGTGTACTTCACTGATATCCTTATTGAAGCAGATAGGTGGGAAGATAGATTAGGCTTAAAACCAGGCTTACTATCAGGCCCTATGCAAGAAATTTTAGATGAATTTTATAGAGGTCTTGTTGAGCCTTTAGGCTTTACGTCAGACAACTATTTTGATCTAATAACAGATGTAACACCTTTCATTAAACGTAAAGAAGCCTGTAAAAAAGTAGGTGCTGAAGCACAAAGCAAAATTACTGAGAATGATTTTAATAAAAATTTTAAGATTTTAAGTGACTTAGCTCAGTCTATAAATACATACAATAATTTTACAACTGGTCCTATTCCGCCTACTCATCCATTTATAATTAATATTACAAGAGATAAAATTTTAGAAGGTAGTCTCGCTATTAAAACCTTCCTTAAAGAGCAAATCAATTCTAATACTTTAAAAGATAGTGAGCTTCTTTTAGATAATCTAAAAGACTGTATAGATATGAGCCGCCTTGCTAAGTTAATTAAATTAATTAATACCTATAATAATTTAAATGATAAGACGCCATTACATGGCTTGAGTGAACAAGGTAATAGACTTAATAAACCTCTTTCTAATCAAAATACTGAAGATAAAACCCAACAAATTATTCAATTAAAGCAACAAATCATTGACTCTTATAAAGCAATAACAAAAAATTTAACGGCTCAAAAACAACTTAACTATAATCTTTCACCATCACTCACTGATACTGAAATTCTACAACTAAACACTGGCGGCCTCTGGCAAATATTAATTAAACAATTGCCTATAATGAAATCCGTTTTCAATTATTATAAAGGTGTTTACTCTACTTATAAGATTACTGAGGAAACAGCTAAGAAAAAAGAAGAATATATAGAAAAATTAGCGGTTGTCCAAGATAAGCTAAATGAAAAAGTTAAACAAGATTATATTCAAAGAGAAATTAAAAAAAGAGTGGCAATTGTTATTAATCAACAAACGGATCTAATTAATTTAAATGGCGAATATAACAACGCATTAAAAAAATACTTATCAAATAAAGAGTTTCAAGCGGAGCTTATTAAACAAGTTTATAACGAGACAGATATTAAACTTGCCATTAAGGTTAAGTTACTTGAACGGGCCCAAGAATTTAAGAAAGAGAATTTAGATAAATATGCAAAGCTAGATTATGTATTAACAGCTATTACTGATTTTCAACTTTATTTAAGAAAATCAAACGAGGCTTATAATCAAGGATTGTCTATTTTTGAAGATAAAAGAACCATAACTATTAAAAAAGAACAAATTAATATTCTGCATGATCTTGCCCAAAAAACGCGCCCAGATGAAAGCGTCGAAGAGCGCTTTATAAAAATCCAAAAACACGTTGATACTGGCGTCTTTCGAGCGTCTATGCTAACTTACAGACGATTCGAACGTATTAGTTTTAACTGGCTTGTTAATTGCTTTCTTTCTCTACTTCAAGCGTTACATCTTTATAAACCAACCTCTCAAAAGTGCTTTGAACAAATTAATGATGCTGCGTCTGATAAACCTAAACATATGCCTCGTTATGGCTTTTTTACCGAATCAGCACGTGAACAACAGCGCTATAACTTACCCTTTAAATTTAATTTGGACGAGCAAGAATCACCTAATGATATAAAATTTACAGAAGGTATTCCCGTCTCGGTTTTGGCAACATAGTTTCTTAATAGATAATTACTCTGTTTATGAAGAAAAATAAGCGCATTAAAATACATTTCTCTGTTTTTTTAATATTATTAGGATTATTTATGGCAACGTCTGCTTTTCCCAGCGATATTATTACCATTGAACAAGTGGCTAATAAAAAAATGTTAACCAACCCTGCTGAGCCTGTACAATTTCCACTAACGGTAGATGTTTTAGAACTGGTTAATACCATGAAAGAGAAATTGCTTGCTCTAGAAGGTGTAGGTTTGGCTGCTCCCCAGATTAATCAATCAAAGCGTATCATTGCAATCTATATTCCTTCTAATGCTGCATTATTACGTAATGAAGTAAAGCCCTATCCTCTCCACGTCTTATTTAATCCCACTTATATACCTATTGAAAATGAAAAGTTTGCTGACTTTGAAGCGTGTTATTCTGTTACTAGTAAATCTGGAAAAGTGCCACGCTATAAAAAGATTAAATTAACTTACTTTGATGAAAATGGAATTCAGCATGAGACTATTGAAGAAGGTTTTTATGCGCGGGTTTTACAGCACGAGATTGATCATCTTGATGGTACATTAATTCTTGATAGATTAACTGCAGATTGCGTTCAAGGCCCTATTGATGAAATGATGCAATTACGTCGAAGTGAATTATCTGGCGAACAAAAAAAATTATTTGATGAGTTATTACGTAAAAAGCAATTGAAAAAAGATTAGAATAATTGTTCAGGGATATACTAAATTTTAGTGAACCCACCGGATTTTCTCGCAAGATGCATCAATTACGGCGGCTCCGCGCGGCATTGTTGCTTGAATAAATTGCAGAGCTAATTACAACCGAATTATCCTCTCATGCCCGCGCAGGCGGGGATCCATTCATTAATTAGCACTGAGCTAAATTCCACATGGATTCCCGCCTGCGCGGGAATGACATTGGCAATAATGCGGTTCCGCAAATAAGGCCTGAACGGCTACTTCCAGCCAGCTGCTTTACCAATTGCATCACCTAAATCTGCAGGTGAACGCACTGTAACAACGCCTGCTGCCTCAAGGGCCGCAAATTTTTCAGCAGCAGTCCCCTTACCGCCAGAAATAATAGCGCCCGCATGACCCATACGCTTACCTGGGGGGGCTGTTACACCAGCAATATAAGAAACAACCGGTTTTGTTACATTTGATTTAATGAACTCTGCAGCCTCTTCTTCAGCAGAGCCACCAATTTCACCTACCATAATAATTGCTTCTGTTTGAGGATCTTGCTCGAATAACGCTAAAGCATCAATGAAACTCGTACCTGGAATGGGGTCACCGCCAATACCAATACATGTACTTTGACCAAAACCCTTATCAGTTGTTTGTTTAACTGCTTCATAAGTTAATGTGCCAGAACGAGACACAATACCTACTTTACCTGGTAAGTGAATAGAGCCTGGCATAATTCCTATTTTACATTCACCTGGGGTTATGATACCAGGGCAATTTGGACCTATTAAGCGAGAGTCTGTATTATTTTCTAAATAAACTTTTACTTGTAACATATCTAAAACAGGAACGCCTTCTGTAATACACACAATTAACTTAATACCAGCGTCAGCTGCTTCTAAAATAGAATCTTTGCAGAAAGCAGCAGGCACATAGATAACTGATGCATCGGCGCCAGTTGCTTCTACTGCTTCGCAAACTGTATTAAAAACCGGTAAACCAAGATGTTGCTGGCCACCTTTGCCTGGCGTCACGCCACCTACCATCTTTGTACCATATTCGATTGCTTGTTCAGAGTGAAAGGTTCCTTGTTTACCCGTAAAACCCTGACAAATTACTTTTGTATCTTTATTTACTAATACACTCATTGCTTGCCTCAAAATTATTTAATAGGTTCTAAACCCGTATTTCATACACTTAATTAATTATTAATTTGCAACTGCCGCTACAATTTTCTTCGCTGCGTCAGTTAAACTATTAGCAGCAATGACGTTTAAGTCGCTCTTATTTAGGATATCTGCTCCAAGTGCTGCATTATTCCCTTCAAGACGTACAACTACTGGAATTTTAACATCGACTTCTTTAACAGCAGCAAGTATACCGTCAGCAATTAAATCGCAACGAACGATCCCACCAAAAATATTAACTAATATGCCTTTTACTTTTTCATCAGATAAAATAATTTTAAATGCTTCGGTAACTCGCTCTTTGGTAGCGCCACCACCTACGTCTAAAAAATTTGCTGGCTCACCACCATGTAATTTAATAACATCCATAGTAGCCATAGCTAAGCCTGCGCCATTGACCATACAACCAATTTCACCATCAAGAGGAATATAATTTAGCTCCCAATCGGTTGCTCTGTTTTCACGTTCATCTTCTTGTGATGGATCACGCATATTTTTTAATTTAGGTTGTCGATATAAAGCGTTACTATCAACATTGATTTTGCCATCTAAACAAATAAGCTGGCCTGTTTTAGTTATTACCAATGGATTAATTTCAAGTAAGCTTAAATCACACTCTACAAACATCTTACCCAGGCCTAGCATTAATTGAGTGAACTGCTTAATTTGATCATTATCCAAGCCAAGTTTAAAACCTAGATCACGACATTGATAGGGCATAACACCAACGAGCGGATCAACGATAATTTTAAAAATTTTTTCAGGGGTTTCATGGGCGACTTTTTCAATTTCAACTCCGCCTTCAGTCGATGCCATAATAACAACCCGTTGACTAGCTCTATCTACTACCGCACTTAAATAGAGTTCTTGACCTATATCACAGGTTTCTTCAATTAAAACAGCATTAACAGGCTGACCTTTAGCATCGGTTTGATAAGTAACTAAGCGAGTACCTAGTAATGATTTAACATAGGCTGCTAATTCATCCTTAGTAGAGACTAATTTTACACCCCCAGCCTTACCACGACCACCAGCATGAACCTGCGCTTTGGCTACCCATTTTGGTGTAGAAAGTAATGACGCGGCTTGGATTGCATCTTCAACATTATAAGCAACATGTCCTTTAGGTGTAGGTAAGCCATAACTGGCGAATAATTGCTTAGCTTGATATTCATGTAAATTCATTATTACTAACCCTACTGTTTCTATCGTCTTTAAATTAAAAGTGGCAGAATTTTACCATGGATTTATAGATACGGACATAGGTACTGTAGGATGGATAAAGGTATACCTAAGATTAACCTAGTTAAGGTATACCTTTATAAATAGAATTAAACGTTTAGCAGTAAACGAGCAGGATCTTCTAGTAATTCTTTTACATTCACCAAGAACTGCACAGACTCTCTACCATCGATTAGACGATGATCATAAGATAAAGCGATATACATCATTGGCCGAATAACAATTTCACCTTTTTCAACAATAGGCCTATCTTCAATCTTATGCATACCCAAGATACCTGTTTGAGGTGGATTAATAATAGGTGTTGCTAATAAAGAACCAAATACCCCGCCATTAGTAATAGTGAAAGTACCACCCTGCATTTCTTCCATACCTAATTTACCTTGACGAGCGCGGGTTGCTGTATCAATTATCTCTTTTTCAATTTCTGCCATGGATAATTGATCAGCGTTTCTAATAACAGGAACAACTAATCCTCTCTCTGTAGATACGGCAACACCAATATCATAATAGCCATGATAAACAATATCATGACCGTCAATAGAGGCATTAACAGCTGGAAAACGCTTTAGTGCTTCAACTACAGCTTTAGTAAAGAAAGACATGAAACCTAAACGAACTCCATGCTTTTTCTCAAAAGAATCCTTATATTGATTGCGCAGATCCATCACAGCTTTTAAATTAACTTCATTAAAAGTTGTTAACATCGCAGCGTTATGTTGTGCTTGAACTAAGCGTTCTGCAATCTTAGCTCGCAACCTAGTCATTGGAACACGACGTTCTTCACGCGCGCCGGAAGCTACAGCTGGTGTATTTATACTGGATTGCGTTTCTGTTTTAGCCTCTGGCGTTGTCGATTGCGCTTTCCCTCGATTTGCAGTAATAAATGCTTCAACATCTTCCTTAGTTAGCCGCCCATCTTTACTCAAGCTTGGAACGTCAGATGCTTGCAAATTATTTTCAGTTAATAAACGACGTACAGCAGGACCTGCCACTTTTTCAATAGCACCATTCTCAGCCTCTGCAGTTTTAACACCTGCACTTTCATCCGATTTTTTAGGTGCAGCCCCAGCTTTATTAACGCTCTCACCTTCTTCAATACGCGCTAATAGCTCACCGGAAGTAACTGTATCACCTTCTTTAAAGAGTATTTCTTTAATCACACCATCTGCTGGCGCAGGAACTTCCAAAACAACTTTGTCAGTTTCTAAATCAAGAAGATTTTCATCTCGGCTTACTTTATCGCCTGCTTTCTTATGCCAGGCGGCAATGGTTGCATCAGCAACCGATTCAGGCAAATTAGGTACTTTAACTTCTATAGACATGGTTAGACCTTCTTAAGATTATAATTTTGATAGTTAATCCAGTAATGCTTGATTGACCAATTCTTGTTGCTGCTGGGCATGTAAAATTGGACTACCTACAGCGGGTGACGCTGCAAAACCACGACCAGCATAGCGTAAATGCTGATCAACTTGTAAACAGTCTTTAATATTGTGCTGCGATGCAAACCAAACGCCTTGATTTTGTGGCTCTTCTTGGCACCACACAATATCTTTCGCTAGAGGATAATTAGCTAGTATATTAACCAACGACTTTTTAGGAAAAGGATATAATTGTTCTATACGCACGATAGCAACGTGATTTAATTGCTCATCTCGACGTTTTTGTAAAAGATCATAATAGACTTTACCGCAGCATAATACGACTCGCGTTACTTTCATTGCGTCAAGCTCGTCAATTTCAGGTATCACATTGTGAAATTGACCATTTAGAAGATCACTAATCGGTGAGACAGCTAACTTATGTCTTAATAAGCTTTTAGGGGTCATAACAATTAAAGGCTTACGAAACTTACGTATCACCTGGCGACGTAACATATGAAAAATTTGTGCAGGTGTTGTGGGCGTACATACTTGCATATTATGTTGAGCACATAATTGCATATAACGCTCAAGCCTTGCCGATGAGTGTTCTGGCCCTTGGCCTTCATAACCATGAGGTAAAAACATGACTAGCCCACATAAGCGGCCCCATTTTTGTTCACCAGAACTAATAAATTGATCAATAACAACTTGAGCGCCATTGGCAAAATCACCAAATTGCGCCTCCCAGATAACTAAAGAATCTGGTGCTGAAGCCGCATAACCATATTCAAAAGCAAGCACGGCTTCTTCAGATAATACTGAATCAATAACAACAAAATGTGTATTTTTCGTTGCTGTCTTTTCTAATGGAATATAAACTTCACCTGTTTGAATCTCATGTAACACAGCATGACGATGAGCAAATGTTCCACGACCAGAGTCTTGGCCAGATAATCTGACACAATGACCTTCGTTAAGAAGACTTGCATAAGCCATTGTTTCAGCATAACCCCAATTCATGGGCACTTCACCATTTGACATTTTCTCACGTTCACTTAGTAATTTTTTAACTACCGGGTGAATTTCAAAACCCTTAGGTAAACTATGTAACTGTTGAGAAAGCGTTTTTAATGTTTGTTCACTGATTGTAGTATCTACTTTATCTGTCCATTTGGCATTTAAATAAGGTGACCAATCAATAGATATCTTACCTTCATAGTTTTCACGAGTAACGTTGATAACAGGCTGACCCTTATCAAGTTTATTTCGATAGGCTTCCATAAGCTCGTTTACTTTTTCTTGAGTGACTATTCCTTCTTTAATTAATTGTTCAGTATAAATTTCACGTAACGGCCGCATGCTTTTAATTTTTTTATACATGGCAGGCTGAGTAATAGAAGGCTCATCAGCTTCATTATGCCCATGGCGACGATAGCATACTAAATCAATAACTACATCACGCTTAAATTTCATCCGAAAATCAAATGCAATCTGCATTGCAAAGACAACAGCCTCTGGATCATCACCGTTAACATGAAGGACAGGTGCTTGAACCATTTTAGCAACATCCGTACAGTATAGTGTTGAGCGGGCATCTAAAGGGTTACTTGTGGTAAATCCAATTTGATTGTTGATAACAATATGAACTGTACCCCCTGTTGAATAACCTCTTGCCTGAGAGAAATTAAAGGTTTCCATAACAACACCTTGGCCGGCAAAAGCAGCATCACCGTGAATTACAACCGGGACTACAGTATTTTTTTCTACTATATCATTACGGCGTTCAAGTCGTGTTCTTGCTGAGCCCTCCACCACAGGACCAATAATTTCTAAATGTGAAGGGTTAAAGGCTAACGCTAAATGGACAATAGGTCCCTTTTTAGTTTGGATATCAGAAGAAAAACCCATATGATATTTAACGTCACCTGTTCTTTCCGATATTATTTTACCTTCAAATTCTTGGAAAAGTTGATCAGGTGCCTTGCCTAAAACATTAACTAAAACATTTAAGCGGCCACGATGAGCCATGCCAATAACAATTTCTTTTACATTTTCGTAGCTACTTTTCCGAATAATTTCCTTCAGCATAGGAATAAAAGCATCACCTCCTTCTAAGGAGAACCGTTTTTGACCAACATAGCGGGTTCCTAAATAGCGCTCTAAACCGTCTGCGGCAATTAAGTCATTAAGTATTTCGTGCTTTTTATTTATATCAAAGTTAGGACGGCCACGTGCTGTTTCTAATTTTTGTTGTAACCATTGCGTCTCATTCATATTTGATATATGCATATACTCAATACCAATGCTACCGCAATAGGTATCTTTTAATGCTTGTAATATATCTTTAAGTGGCATTTGTTGCCCTGAATGAAAATAATCACCAGCACAAAAATTCTTATTTAAGTCTGCCTCAGATAAGTTATGATGACTTAACTCTAAGCTAGGAACATGAACGCGCTCTGTCATGTCAAGCGGATCTAACTTAGCCGCATGGTGCCCATAAGCACGATAAGCATTAATTAATTGAGCTACTTGAAATTGCTTACTATCTTCAGAAACGATACTATTTTGATTAAAATATTTTTTATCTGCATTTTCTAGAAAGTAGTTACGTATATCACGATGAGAAATTTCTTTTGCTACTGAATCAACCTTAGGTAGCGCTTCAAAAGCTAAGCGCCAATCAGTAGGTACAGAATTAGGATCTGCTAAAAAGTCTTCATATAATGCATCAACATAGGCCATATTACCGCCCGATAGATAAGAGGAAGCCCATTGTTTTTGCAGATTACTACTCATGTTTTTTCTCCAAAGAGTTTAATTGCTACTTAAAGCAACTCAGAAAAAATTATTTATGTTTCCTGATTCAACATTTGCAGGCGAATATGACTAATCGCTTGCGCCGGATTGAGTCCCTTCGGGCAGACATTTGCACAATTCATAATTGTGCGACAACGAAATACACTAAATGGATCTTGTAATTTTTCTAAGCGGTGTGCCGTTGCAGTATCACGACTATCAGCTAAAAACCGACGAGCCTGTAAAAGCCCGGCAGGTCCTATAAATTTATCTGGATTCCACCAATAAGAGGGGCATGAGCTTGTACAGCAGGCACATAAAATGCATTCATATAAACCATCTAATAATGAGCGTTCTGCAGGCGTTTGCAAGCGTTCTTTTGCTGGCATATTACTGTCATTTTGTAAATAAGGTTCAACACGCTCATATTGTTGATAAAATTGTGTCATATCAACAACAAGATCTCGAATAACTGGAAATCCTGGTAAAGGACGAATAACTATTTTATTGGTATTAAGCTGTGAAAGTGACGTAATGCAAGCTAAGCCATTCGTTCCGTTAATATTCATACCATCAGAGCCACAAACGCCTTCACGACAAGATCGCCTATAAGCTAAAGTTACATCTTGCTCAGCCTTAATTCGCTCAAGCAGTGTTAAAAGCATAGGATCACTTTTAGCAGGAATCTCTACTATATAATCTTGCATATAAGGCTTTTCATTACCTTCAGCTTCCGGATTATATCGATAAATGGATAAAGTTAATTTTTTATAATCAGCCATAACATACCCTCTTAATAAACGCGTTCTTTCGGCGCAAATGGCTCGACGTATTTAGGTGCTGTATTTACAGGCCGATAATCAATACGCTCCCCTTCCTCAAAATACAGTGTATGTTTTATCCAATTAGTGTCATCTCGTTTAGGATAATCTTCACGGCTATGAGCGCCTCGACTTTCAGTTCGGGCCAAGGCTGAATGGGCACTTGCATAAGCTGTGGCCATTAAGTTATCTAATTCTAAGGCAGCAATACGTTCTGTGTTGAAGATGTGACTTTTGTCACTTAGTTTAGCATGCTTTAAGCGTTCTCGAAGTGCCTGTAAACGATGCAAGCCTTCTTCCATCACCTTACCAGTACGGAAAACACCAAAATCTTCTTGCATAACCCGCTGCATAGCATCTCGAATTTCAGCCGGACTCTCGCCTTCAGTTGAATTCTCCCAACGCAAATAACGCTCTAGCGCGGGTGCCAAATCATCATCTGAAATGTAAGCCATATCAGGAAGCTCGTTTGCAAGCCATAATTCTTCCACATGTAAACCAGCAGCACGGCCAAAAACAACTAAGTCAAGTAAAGAATTTCCACCTAAGCGATTAGCACCATGTACAGAAACGCAAGCGCATTCACCAACAGCATATAATCCTTCAACAATTTGATCAGTACCGTCTTGATGCATCAGAACCTGGCCATGAATATTAGTAGGAATACCGCCCATACTATAATGGCAAGTTGGTACAACGGGTATTGGCTCAACAATAGGGTCAACACCTGCAAATTTTATAGATAGTTCGCGAATACCAGGCAAGCGCGACATAATCAAATCCGCACCTAAATGATCTAATTTTAATTTAACATGATCAATGCCATTAGGATCAAAGCCTCGGCCCGCACGAATTTCTAAAGCCATAGAGCGAGCGACCACGTCCCGGGAAGCTAAATCCTTTACACGAGGCGCGTAACGTTCCATAAAACGTTCCCCATCTTTATTAATTAGATAGCCGCCTTCACCACGACATCCTTCCGTAACTAGGGTTCCAGCGCCAGCGATACCTGTTGGGTGGAATTGCCACATTTCCATATCTTGTAGCGGAATACCTGCTCTTAGCGCCATACCAAAGCCATCGCCAGTATTAATATAAGCATTTGTTGTCGATTGAAAAATACGGCCTGCACCACCTGTAGCTAAAATACAAACCCGAGTTTGATAAAAAACAAGTTCACCTGTTTCTATTGATAAAGCAGTAACGCCAGCAATTCGTCCATGCGCGTCTTTAACCAGATCGAGCGCGAACCATTCACTAAAGACATGCGTTTTAGCTTTTAGGTTTTGTTGATATAAAGTATGTAGTAATGCATGTCCAGTTCTATCTGCAGCCGCGCAAGTCCGGGCTGCCTGTTCTCCACCAAAATTTTTCGACTGACCACCGAATTGGCGTTGATAAATCGTACCGTCATCCCGACGCGAAAATGGTAATCCCATATGCTCTAATTCATAAACTGCTTCAGGACCGGTTTTGCATAGATATTCAATACAATCTTGATCACCAATATAATCAGCACCTTTTACAGTATCATACATATGCCATCGCCAATCATCTGGATGAGCATTGCCTAGTGCGGATGTAATACCACCTTGAGCTGAAACAGTATGTGATCGAGTTGGAAATACTTTAGAAAGTAGAGCCACTTTTAAGCCTGAATTAGCAAGCTGTAAAGCAGCACGCATACCAGCGCCACCAGCGCCAATAATAACTGCATCAAATTTATTCCTTGCAATTGGCATATTCATATTATTGCCCCCATACAATCATTAAACCCCAAATAAATTGGGCGCTAAGCCAAATTAGAACAACCATTTGCAAAAATAGACGCCAGAAGGTGGATTTAACATAATCAGTCGTAACAGTCCATACACCCACCCAAGTATGTAAGGAGAGAGCTACTAGCGCTATAATAGTTGCAGCTTTAAAGAATACGTTAGAAAATAAGGTATGCCATAGTTGATATTGTAAATGTGGATGAAACAATAAAAAACCAAATAAAAAAAGACAGTATAATGCGAAATAGATAGCTGTAGCTCGCTGAATTAGCCAATCTTTTAAACCATTTCCTGTTAAACTAGTGACATTGCTTACCATATCCAAAATCCTAGAAGTAGAGTTAAAATAATTGCAGCTATAATCACAAAAACAGCACTTTTACGGCCTGCCTCTAGATGTTCACCATAACCTGCGTCCATAATTAAATGACGAATGCCTGCCAATAAATGATAAATTAACGCTGCGCCAAAAGCCCAAAGAATTAATTTTGCTCCTACACCCCCCAATATAGATTGCAAATTCATAAATGAGGCAGGGGTAGCTAAGGATAACTCAAGGTAATAAAGAACAATAGGAAAGAGGAAAAACAAGGCAAGCCCTGAAATTCGATGCAAAATGGACGCAATTGCCATAGGAGGGAATTTTATTGTGGTTAAATCAAGGTTTACTGGTCTCTTCTTGTTCACGTTATAATTTATCCTTCAGTAAATAATAAAATGGTTAGCTTCTATCTAACAAATAGATGAAATCTAATAAATATCTTAAGTTCTTTAAACATCAACTTTTAGCTTAACTACCTAATACAAGTATTGTAAGCTTATAAACCTGTCTTATTTAAACATAACTAATTACAAACCGCTGGCTAGATGTCAGCTTTACATCACATGTCATAAAGTAAACTAATGGCAGTATTTAAATCGAATCGCTGTTTCTCGCCTTTAGGCGTAGCAAGAGCTAGAAGTATACCACTCTGTCTTTTTAGCGCAAAGTGTCTATATCAAAAGAGAACTAATTGTTATTAATATGAATACCGTATATTAAGCTTATTTTTAAATTCATCTGTTGAAAGCTATCCAAAAGAGGTCTATCTCTTTAGAACTAGAAAAATCTCTGTAATAGCTTTTCTTTTTTTAAATATCATAGGCCCCTTAAATTTTCTTAGTTGTCTCATTCAAAACGCTGCTAATAAATTAAGCTATATTTAATTTAATTTAATTTTAATTGTTTTGTAAGAAACTATTATGCCATTCCCTACTCTTTTATCCGTTAATGATTGGCGCAGTAAAACAAAAAGGAATCCTGATAAGGAGGCTGAAGAATTACTTACTAAGGTATATGAAGCTCAAACTCTATACGAGCGTTTTGATCACCTCATAGCGTTAAGAGAACATGCTCAAGCCAGATTAAATGATGTCAACTATAAAGACTTGTCTTCCTCTATATTATCTGTGATTGGTCATATTCTTAATGAGAGTGAGGAGACTAACATTGAGAAAAAAATTACAGCAAGAAGAATTATACGAGACTTTGATCCGTATTATATACCATGGGCTCGTCCTAACCCAGGCAATATAAATAACGATCCCTACGCCCTCTACCAAAGCATAGCAAATAAAACTGAAGCGGATAAAAAAAGTGAATTTAATCAGTTTTTTAATAATTTAAAACAAAATAGAAATCTGTTAGAGCTTGGCGGGCGTAATAGCGATTCTGATTATAATTTTTGGGCATACCGCTCAGAAGATGATGTTGAAGAAAAATCCTATACCAAGGAAGAATTAGAACAATTTCGCGTTATTCCTCATCAAGGAAAGCTTATTAAATTGGTTACCTCGGGCACTAGAGATAACAGACATCTAACATTCGATTATGCATCTACCAGCAAATTAGCGGTTAAATCTTATGATACCTTCTTGCAAGCGTCAGAAGATTATTCAAAACGAGGTATTTATACTATTCATATCAATGGTAGTATTTTCATCGGCCGCAGCCTTGCACCACAACGAACATCCATGCTATTTGATCCTGAAGCAATACTTCATCCTTCCTATTCAGATTCCTATTCTGGAGTGCCTCTTTTTATGGCAGGGCAAACAGAAATACCTACAGGAGAGCCGACTATGATAGATAGTGCAAGCGGCCATTACCTCCCAGATTATGAACAAACTCAAAATGCTATTTCATTTCTTAAAGACTTAGAAATCATAACAAATTATACTAAGTTGCCCTACTACAGACCAAGTAAAAAGGGAAAGGGAGAGGTAGAAAGGACATTTAGTGATAAAAATTATACTCAATTTGAAGCGCTCATTATAGATTATTGTACATTAAACGACTTAGATTTACGTGCACTTACATCTACCTATTTGCAGGAACATGCGCTACCCCTCTATACTCATTTTAATAGGCAGGCGGAGATTAATAATTTAATGCATAACTGGAAGAAAGAAGGCTCAACCTTTAGTTCACCTTCTGTCCAAACCATTCAATTAAACCGAGCTGTTGAAAGGTTTTCAAAGTTTGCAGAATACACGAAACCTATTAAAACACTTGCCTTGCTTTTAGAAGTACAGAATGCCATTGACAATTGGAAAGAATACCATCAGACCTCTGGTAAAACTTCGAGAAGAACAGGCGCTGTTAACAACCTTGAAAATATTATTCAAAAGCAGATTTTGTACTATCGAAGTAAATTACTTTTTAATAATTTAGTTAGGAGGTTCACAGGAAAAATTCCTGATGAAAATATCACTATAGTTACTGATTTAAAAGGTAAAGTTGATATAGATAATACAATTAAACTCTTATCAACATTTGCCAATCAAAATTCTAGCCCCAGCTCTTTTTTCCAGACGCATCCTAATAAAGAAGAAGATAATTCGCTGCAGGAGATTAATAATCTTTTGGCAGTAATGAAAAATAGTGAGAATGCCTCCACTGATGAATTAAAAAAAATTAATGAAAATTTATTAAATTTTGGCGCACTAGTTCCGAGTCAAGGGGAAGAGCCGTTAAAGTCAAACCTAGGTAAACAGTATTAGTAACTAGCAACACATTTATAAAGTGAGGAAGATTCTTTAGGCTATTAAGCAGATAGTAGCTTAATAAAATGTACAGTATTAATATAATAGCTAGGGCGTGTTGACAATTGGCGTTACGGCTCAAAGCCCGGCTAATTTGCGTAAATTTTAGTTTGAATTTGTTAAATTGGACCCGCTATTCGCCTCCTTCAAACTAAAATTTACGCTAAATTATCCAGATTTTTATCTCGCAAGACCAATTGTAAACAGGCCCTACAGAAAAATGGAAATAAACATGTTATTTAGATTTATTCTTGCTAGTTTTTATGATTTATTAATTATCTTAGCGCTATTATTTCTTATAACAGCTGTTTGCCTAATTTTTAATCCTCAATCATCTATCCCTGCTGGTACTCGCTGGTATCAATTTTTACTTGTAGCCGTCGTATTCTTTTATTATCTTTTATGCTTTAAATTTGGTGGGCAAACAATAGGTTTAAAAACTTGGCAACTGAAATTGGTAACTAACAGAAATCAATTAACGCTATTGCAAACTTTTTTATGGTTATGTTTTGCTTTGCCTGCAATAAGTTATGGATTTTTACGATTTAAAAGCCCGCAATATTTTCTCTTTAAGTGGACCAACGTTAAATTATGTAAAGTTCCTGCAGTGAATAGTGAAGTGAGGTGAAGGAGTGTACATAGGTGTACTTCGCCGAATGAGCTTACAACGCCGTATAAAGCTTAGTGGGTGGCGCTATAATTAACCTATCTTTGTTTATTCTCAGCTTCTTATTGCCGTTGAAACTTACTTTATTTGTGTGTTGATGCTTTAAAGCTGTTTTAATAAAACTAAAATTAAGCTTTTTCTAACTCTCTATAGTTTTTATAGTTATAGACTATAATTATTACAATATTTAACAAATTTAAACAAATCAGATGACAAGTGATGCTATTAGACAAGTTACAGGGCAAGCTCAAGCTGGCTTAAAAAATAATGATCCTTATATGACTATCGGGGTCAAGCCAGATGCAACCAGACAGGAAATTTGGGAAGCTTATTTAGAAACTGAAAGAACTATAAACTTAGATGAGTCTGTAAGTACAAAAGATAAGGAGCAATTATTAAAACAACTTGACGAAATCTATGATAAGTATCTAAAAAATGATGATGTACGTAATGCTTACGATAACCAGAGAAAATCTACAGAGGAACAGATAAGGCAAGAAGCTGAGCGTGAAGTAGATAGTATAATGCAAGATCTGTTAAAGGAAAATCAATCCTCTGGCGTCACCTTGATGCCACAAAACACCTCAAGTTATACTAGTAATCCGCTAGGGTCTGCAGCTGCAGGTTTCAACAGTGTTCCTGATAGCAGCCAAGGTACCAGTAATTCTTTTACAGATGATAGTGATTTAGAATCTATCTTTAATAATATTCCCAAGGCTCCTTAAACTACTTAAGTACAATTTAAGAAAAGTATGTAGAGAAAAGAATATTCAACTATATCTATAATAGAAGAGACATGCCCTTCTATAAAATAAAAATAATATTATCGCGAAACCTTAGGCCCAGAACTAGCATGTTGTAAGTAAGGCTGACGAGGTGATTCCGATGGATAGCCATAACCCTTATCATTTAAGGTTTTAACTAATTTAAGATAGCGTTCTCCCCAAGCGCCCGGATCAAAATTTGTCACTACAACATTATAATTTAAATTAATAATGGACTCAAAAGCCTTACGTTGAGCTTTTTCATGTCCACTAAAAGCTACTTGCACTTCGGTTTCAGCACTAGTACCACTTGATTTTAGGCGTTCAATTAAAAGATAAATCATTTTTTCAATAGTAAAATACAGCTTGCACATAGACATACCAGCTGTAAACATATCTTGCGCTTTAGATGTACTTAATCTATAACCCCAATCTAAAATGGTATATACAAACTCATATTCATTATCGCCTATTGGCTCAGGCTCAATGACTAAAGGAGGCAAAATAGGCTCAATAACAGGATTAATAATGAGAAGGTCAAAATTAGCCCAATGCCACCAAAGTTGGTAAACCCTCTCAATAAGCACGACTGGATCGTCATAATTATCAACTACAATTTGCTGCCGTATCTCTTCCATCTGCTGCTCAAAATTTGGATCGGAGACGTCTATTTCAGTTGCCATGATCATTACTCGTCTTAACGTATAACCGTATCTTAGCCTAAAATTAATACTTAAGCATGAAACGCTTTAACTAAAAAATAGCAAAAAAAGTGTAAATTTGGCGGTTTTTTTAAAATTTTAAGGCAATATGTTTAAATTAAAGTAAATCCCCCCCAAGAGAATTTGTCTTTTCTGTGTCAAACTCATGTTATTTTATAATAGACTATTGCCTGCTTGCGACAACTTTTAAGACAGCTCTTCTGACAATGAACCTCATCCTGACAAAATGCAATTGCACCTCGTTTTAGCCATACATCAAGCATAGGCTCTAAAGCCATTAAGTCTAGATCGAACTCACGAGCTAGTTGCTGATTACTTGCTATTCCTTCACGACGTAAATAATTAAGAATCTGTAAGAGCATACTTATTTCCTGAAGAAAGATTTTGATAGTAAAGTTTAGCTATAAATAGTCCAATACTTATTAACATTAGCATAATCCAAAACAAAGAAAGTGCTGGATGTTCCGTAAATCGAGCTATTTGGTAGAAAATAACAGCAGAAGCGTAAGCAATGAGAAATGACCAGATTACAGAAAACCACATGATTTTTCGATTCGCTTCTTGTCTAATTACAGCCATAGTAGATACACAAGGAATATAAAGTAACACAAAGAGTAAATAAGCAAATGCGCCTGCTTGACCATCGAAAAGCTGCACCATTTTACCATATACCGTTTGTGATACTTCACTGTCAGGTGCACTTGCTAAAATAGGGTTGATAAATGCGTGACCTAATTCAGATAAATTCTGGGGAATCGACCAAAATGCCTCTTGTAATGATTGCCATAAATTAAATGTTAAAGGAAGATGAGCATTATTGAGATGGGCCAATTGAGCATACAGTGAATTCAAAGACCCAATAACTACTTCTTTTGCTAACATCCCTGTTAGTAAACCTACTGTCGCAGGCCAATTATTAGGCTCAATTCCCATGGGTGAAAATAAAGGAGTAACCCATTGACCTAATAAAGATAATATAGATTGAACATTTGCTTGATCATTACTAAAACCACCGGAAATAGTTAGCGCATTTAACCCACTTAAGATAATACAAACAGGAATAATTAAGCGACCGGCCCGAATAATAAAATAACGTAATCGAGAAAACATTTCCTTTAATAACCGCTTTACAGTTGGCCTATGATAAGCAGGTAACTCAAGAATTAATGGTGATGAATAACCCTGTAAGATAGTTTTACGTAACATAAAACCTGTTAACACAGCCAATACAATACCAGTCATATAAAGGCAAAAGACGATATTTTGTCCCCCTCTAGGGAAAAAAGCGGCCACAAACACTGAATAAATTGCTAAACGAGCACTACAAGACATAAAAGGACTCATGACAATCGTTAATAGTCGTTCCCTGTCTGAATCCAACGTACGCGCAGCCATAATTGCTGGCACATTACAGCCAAACCCAACAATCATAGGCACAAATGCTTTTCCAGGTAATCCAAGCATACGCATAATCTTATCGACTACAAAAGCAGCCCGGGCCATGTAGCCTGATGTTTCTAGTAATGCTAAAAAGAAAAACATGGCGCCGATAACCGGAATAAATGCAATGGTTGTCGTAATACCTACCCCTATTCCCTGCGCAAGCAAAGCAATTAACCAGTGGGGAGAATGTAGTTTTAGTAATAACCACTCTGGGCCTTGGACAAAAAGTGCGCTAGAACTGATTTCAAAAAAATCTTGCAAGGCACCGCCAATATTGATTGCAAATAGAAACATCAAATACATAACAGCAAAAAAAATAGGCAATGCAAAAAATCGATGCAGTATAATGCGATCTATCTTTGCTGTGAAATGTTCACTAGTATCACTAAGTTTTTTCTGAGTTAAATTAACTAATTGATGAATTACTTGATAACGTGCATCAGCAATGACAATATCGTCATCTAGACCTTTTTCAAACTCCTCTAAATTCACTATACCTAACATAGTTTCTATTAAACATTGATCGCCTTCTAAAGTTCGCAAAGTGTAATATTGAGCTAGATTTGCAGATAAATGATAATTTGAGATGAGATTATGTTTAATTTTATTTATTTGTTTATGTAAATCTAAAGGAAGCGCCAGATTAAAATTGCTAGGTTTAACTGGTTTGGCAATTATAGCTTGTTGTAACTCAATAAGACCTATTTTTTTATGAGCTTGAATAGCTATGACGGGACAATTCAATTGCTTTGATAATAGTGCTGTATCAATATGAATGCCTCTTTGCTTGGCAATATCACTCATATTAAGTGCAATAATAATAGGTTTACCTAATTCTAGGAGTTGGCTTGTTAAATAAAGATGGCGCTCTAAATGGCAAGCATCTATAACATTAACAATAATGTCGGCAGGAATTGTAAGAATAGAATGAGCCGTAATCTTTTCATCTTGACTTAATGTATAAGAGGAATTTAATGAGTAAACACCTGGTAAGTCAGTAATTTCTACTGTTTGATTAGCAAATTGAAAAAACCCTGTTTTTTTTTCTACTGTTACGCCAGGCCAATTACCAATCTTTTGATTATCACCCGTAAGCGCATTAAATAACGTTGTTTTACCGCAATTGGGATTTCCTAACAATAAAATATGCGTCATACAGGTTCCCACTCTAATTCAGCAGCTTCTTCTTTACGCAATGTAATTGATGTTCCTCGTATTTCCATTTGTAGAGGGCAACCTAGCGGTGCAACTCTTATTACTTTTATTTCCACGCCGCGCGTTATACCCAAAGATAAGAGTCGCTTGCGGTAAACTAAATTAGTATTACCGAAATTTACTAACCGAACACGGTCACCCTTATGTAAATCATTAATATGAATTTTTTTCATTCTATTCTTAACTAAATTGGATAGATTGCAAAAATTTAAATCTTTTGCTGTATTTTAGCATAGATGATAGCGATAATCATTCTCATTTTGAGCGAAAATAAATTATTTTAACGCGAATTCGGGATAAGGATCGTTTAAAATCAAGAAAAATCAAAGAGAGCAAGGCAAAACGATGCAAAGCAAAGAACTAGCAGAGCTAATTTGAGCCCGCCTTATATAGGGATCCACGTTTTTAAGTTAAATAAGACATAGCGCGTCTTGGATGACGTTGAATGTAATCTTTTGATTGCATTTCATGTAGGCGACTTTGTGTTCGCTTGAAGGCTTGTTGCATTTCACCTTGTATATAAAGTTCATTAATGGGGGCTGCGGCTGATAATACTAGACGAATGCCTTGATCATACATAACATCAATAAAATGAATCAATAAAATAGCAAATACGGTATCACTTTCTCCCAATACCGGAATCTCGCTTACAAAAACAGTATCAAAACGCTCAGCTATTTCTAAGTAGTCCAGTTGACTACGGGGTAAATTACAAATAACTTTAAAATCAAACCAAACAACTCGATCACTTAGTTTAATATAAGGAATTTCGCGCTTTTGAACTATTAATGTACCTTCCGTTTGAGCAGCAGGTACAATATAATCAAACTGTTTATTTAAAAGACTGGTTGTTTCTTCATTTAAAGGATAAATATAAGTTTCAAAATTTAATTCGCGACTTAGACGATAATCTTGCTTACTACTAAGATGAATTACTTCGCAATGCTTTTTGATAGCACTAATTGCCGGCAGAAAACGAGCCCGTTGTACGCCATTACGATATAGATCGTCAGGCGCAGAGTTTGATGTAGCAACTAAAACGACATCTCTAGCAAATAAAGCTTGCATAAGTTCAGCTAAAATCATCGCATAAGCAATATCATCTACCATAAATTCATCAAAACAAAGTAATTGTGCTTTTTTTGCAATATCTGTTGCGATCTGTTGTAATGGATTAGGTGTCCCTTGCAATTGTCGTAGCTGCGCATCCACTTGTTGCATAAAATGATGAAAATGAAAACGTAATTTTTTATCTAAGGGGATGGTGTTAAAAAAAAGATCCATCAAAAAGGTTTTACCAACTCCGACTGGCCCGTAAATATAAATCCCTTTTAATGATGTTTTCTTAAGCCAATTAAACCAGCTTTTTTTCTGGTTAGATAAATCACTAACGAGCCTATCTAGATGAATTAATACTTGCCGCTGAGAAGGATTATCTTGAATATCACCAGAATCAATAGCTGCATTGTATTGATTAAGTAAACTCATAAGCTTAATACCTGTATACGCACTATCTCCATTAGTTTAGATTTTAATAAAAGTAAATTACCATGAAAGAAATGCCCAGTTTCTGCAAAACAAACAACAGGAATTTTAGGGTTAGCCTGATTAGCAAAATCAAGAACCATGTCTAAAGGTGAAATGTCGTCTTCTTCACCTTGTAAAATAAACCACGGTCTCGGTGCCTTAAATTCTAAATAATTATAGTGATGAAAAGGCGGTGCTATGGTAATTAAGAGAATCGAATCACTTTGTGCTGCTGCTCTGTAAGCGACGAAAGAACCAAAAGAAAAGCCAGAGAATATAAATTGAGTATAAGGGTATTGCTGTTGCCATAGTTGTTGTAAAACCAACATATCCTCACTTTCACCTATACCCGCATCATACTGACCTTCCGATTTACCGACCCCACGAAAATTAAATCGAATCGAAGGGATACCTAATTCTTTAAATGAACGTGCCATTGTTGTGACAACTTTGTTATTCATTGTCCCACCTTGCAACGAGTGTGGGTGACCTAATAATGCTAGGTAATTAAAATTTATTTCTGTAGGAAGCGTTAATATAGCTTCTAAATTGCCAACTTTCCCTTGAAAAAGAAAAGCATGCTCACCAGGCGTGAGTAAATTTGCGATAGGTAACATAAATTCATTCATAACTAACTTACTAAAGTATTAATAATAACCGATCTTGCAATTTGTTGCGCGTCCTTTAAACTTATTTTGCGCTGACAAATTGCAGCGACTTAATCCTTTCGTTTGCTATTAGACAGAGGAACTTACATTAGTCTTCTTTGGCAACTCGCTAAAAGAAATCTATTAACCTTTTTTGGAGGACTTGATCCATGAGACAGGTACCAATGCTTTTAAATTCTATTTTTGCCTACTCCTTTCAATTAGGAGTAAGTGAATGAATATTAACGAATTTATTAAAAAAAAGCTGACCGGCGAAAAAATAACGATGCTTACCTGCTATGATTATCCCTCTGCTAAAATTATTGCTGAATCACAATTAGACTGTGTTTTAGTAGGGGATAGTGTTGCGATGGTCGTTCATGGCCATTCTAGTACTGTGATGGCAACCATTGATATGATGGTTTTGCATACGCAAGCAGTAGCTCGTGGAATTACAAATCAATTAATAATAAGCGACTTACCTTTTCTTTGCCATCGCTCGTCTCAAGCTGAAACAATAATCAATGTTAAAAAATTAATACAAGCTGGCGCTCAGGCTATTAAAATTGAAGGTGGAGATGACGATACTTGCCGTACTATTGCTTATCTAGTGTCTTCTGGTATTCCTATACTCGGCCATATAGGCTTAATGCCGCAATCTATCTATCAATATGGTGGCTATAAAGTTCAAGGTCGAGACGATGAAAAAGCAAATCAACTATTACAACAAGCAAAAAACCTAGAAGCTTCTGGCTGTTCAGCGCTCGTTCTTGAATGCATTCCTCAAGCATTAGCAAAAAAAATAACTAATAGCCTATCTATTCCTACTATAGGTATAGGTGCAGGTTCTGTAACTGATGGACAAGTTTTAGTTTGGCACGATATGTTAGGTTTACAACAAGATTTTGTACCTAAATTTGTAAAACAATTTACAAATTCTAAAAGTACTGTGTTAACAGCGATTAATAATTATATTCAAGATGTTCAACAAAGTTACTTTCCATCAGAAAGCTACGCTTACTAATTAAATTACTTTTCAAAGGCTGCTAAAAAGCAGCCTAATTCAATTATTTACTAGGATAATTCATGCAAGTTTTTAATAATTTAAATGACTGGATCAATTTTAGAGATACCCTTGATCCTCACTTAAGTTTAGGTTTTGTACCTACTATGGGCAATTTACACAAAGGCCATAGCTCTTTAATGACAATTAGTAAACGTGAAAATGATCTAACTGCTGTTAGTATTTTTATTAATCCAACCCAATTTAATCGGCCCGATGATTATACTCACTATCCTCGCACCCTAGAATTGGATCTTAAATTACTGGAAGAAAATGGTGTTGATTACTGTCTTACTCCGACCGAGCAAGCAATATATCCTGATAACTACAGGTATAAAGTTATGGAAACTGATTTTTCTCAAATCATGGAGGGCGCCCATCGACCTGGTCACTTCAATGGTGTGTTAACGATAGTTATGAAACTACTCAATTTAGTGCGGCCCCAAAATGCCTATTTTGGTGAAAAAGATTATCAGCAATATTGTTTAATTCGCGATATGGCTAGCGCTTTTTTTATGCCAGTTTCTATAAAAATTTGTCCAACAATTCGTGAAGCAAGTCAACTTGCCTACAGTTCTCGCAACAATCTTCTTACAGCTAACGAGCGCGAATTAGCAGAACGCTTTGCTACTCTATTCCATCAAGATAAACCGTATAACGAGATTTTAAATCAATTAAAGGAAAATGAGTTAAGTGTCGAATACTTTATAGAGCATGAAAATCGCCGGTTTATAGCAGTTAAAATCGGAAATGTGCGTTTAATAGACAATTATGTTATGAAAACAGGTCAATAATTATGTATTCTATGATTTTAAGGCTATTCTTTAATAGATAAACATTTTATGAAAGGGACATCATTATGTTAAAAAAATATATATTAAATACATTGTTCTATTTAACTAGCCTTTCTTTATCCTCGTTTGCTGTAGCTGCAGCAGCGACAGACATGAATGCTGGTTCAACAACCAATACAGCTACTTCTTCAAGTGTAACCTCTACAGATGATCAACCAAGAAGTAAAGATGAATGGCTTTCTAAAATGCGAGAGGTAGTACCTGGAATTATTTGTAAAAATTTCACTCAAAATGAGGAACTTAATAAACGTCTCAAAGCAGAAAATATCGATTATGATAAATGCGTAAGTTTAATTCCTGCTAGTTTTGATAAATGTAAAAGCAAATATTACTCTGATCTTCCTGCAACAATGGATAAAGATAGTGCATCAAAGTGGGGTAAAACAATTGGAGAATGTATAGGTACTGATTTTGCCCTTACTAATTTTGGTGGTGAATCCAGCACTACTGATAAAGATAGCTCCGCCCAAGAAATGACTAAAGATGAATGGTTATCAAAATTAAAGGCTGTAGTGCCCGATTTAATTTGCAAAGGATTTATGCAAGATGAAGCGCTTAATAAACGATTAACCGAAGTTAATATTAATTATGATAAATGTGTTAGTTTAATACCCGAAAGCGTTGATAAATGCCAAAAAGAACTTTACTCTCAAATTCCAGCAACAATTAATCAGCAAAATGCAGGAAAATGGGGACATTCTATTGGCGAATGTATTGGTAAAGATTTTGCTTTAAAACACTTATTTAATAAAAAGCCTTAAGCTTTAGTTACAATTGTATAGATAGGCTAACTTTATTTATCTAAGTTCATCCTAAAAAAAATTTTAGGGTGAGCTTAGATCCTTATAAATAATTAACTTATTTTTTTATTTTTTTTGTTAATACAGAAGTTTCGTGCAATAGCCTGCGATGAAAATCTTAATAACTCTACTCTTTAATTAAATAAATAAATTCCTTTATTTGTAATCATTGAATTTATTTAATAAGCTTTAATTAAGAGAAAGATAATAAATTAATAGGAATTTATTATGAAAGAGAAACATTTCGCTTATAAGATAAATAGCAATGTTGCAGGCTTAATTTGTACTTATGCTGAAATTGAAAAAGATAAAATGCTAGAACTTTTAAAATTGGTCCAACAGGACAATGAAGTAGGTTTGTATTGGGTCTTTAAGCAATTAGATAATCAACCTAAAGAGCCATTATGTATTATTGATTGCACCCATAAGCGAGTTTATTATCATTATTCAGGTGAAGTAGAAAATTTAAGTGATACAATAAAAAAATTATCCCAATAATTACCTTTTACTATAAATTGAAATCTCTAAAATACAAATTTTCATGTCAGTAATTATCTACTAATTTGTACATTTTTATCTGGTTGTTGCTTAGATTGTGAAAATCGTGAGCTAAATTTTTTATTTGTAAAAAAACGAGAATATTCAACGTTTATTTTTTGGGTATTCTGCTTTTTAATAAGTTCAGCAATAGCATCATGCCCCATAATCTTAGCAATGTCATAAGGGGCAAGTAATATCTCATCATTTTCTTGCTTGCCTTCTAAAATTAAATTCATTCTTTGCTGGGTATCATTGTCTTTATCTACTACAAGAGATTTTAATTCACTAACAATTAATTTACCTGCATGAGCACAGTTAGCATCGCAACTTATTAATAATTTAACGACATCTTCATGACCTTCCTGTGCAGCTATCCATAAGGGTGTAATACCACTTCTATTCGCTTGATGAAGGTTAGCGCCTGCTTTAACTAAAGCATCAATAACCGGGGTAAAACCGCCATAAGCAGCAGCCCAAAGCGGTGTAGCGCCATTATCTATACGTATATTATTTAGATCAGCATGCGCGTCAATTAAGTCTGCAACCAATGATATCTGTCCTGTAGCAGCCGCTAACCAAAGTGGACTTATGCCATATTGTTGATGAATTATATTAGGCGAAGCACCTGCTGCAATCAATGACTTAGCCACGGAGACATGACCATTATAAGTACTAATCCAAAGGGGTGTTATTTTCTCTTTTAAATCAGTTTGCTCTAGATTGGCATGCGTTTTAATTAAGGCTTCGACAACCGACTTATGCCCCTTATAAGCAGCAATCCACAGAGGAGTGACACCTTCATGATCCACTAAATCAATCAGCGCACCTGCTGCAATTAAACTTTTAACAATTTGTATATGACCATTTTGACCTGCGACGTGAAGTGGCGTTAAACCATCAATATCTGATTGATTAATTAAAGCCCCTCCTTTAATTAACATTTCGACAATCTGAGTATGGCCATTTTGCGCGGCTATATATAAAGGCGTGCAGTTATCTTTGTTTGGCTGATTAATTAAAGCCCCTCCTTTAATTAACATTTCGACAATCTGAGTATGGCCATTTTGAGCGGCTATGTATAATGGTGTTGTGTTATCTCTCTCTGCTTGATTAACTAAGGCACCTTTTTTAATTAACATTTCGACAATCTGAGCATGGCCATTTTGAGCAGCTATGTATAATGGCGTGCAACCATTCTTATTTGGTTGATTAATTAAGGCACCTTCTTTAATTAACATTTCTACAATCTGGGCATGACCATTTTGAGCAGCTATGTATAATGGTGTTGCATTATCACTACCTATTTGATTAAGTAATGCTCCTGCTTTAATTAGCAAGCCTACAATTTGAGTATGACCACTTTGCGCCGCAATCCAAAGTGGGGTCACATGATTACTATCTGTTTTTTCCAATAGGGCGCCAGCTTTAATTAAGATCTTAGCAATCTGTGTATGGCCACATTGAGCAGCAAGCCACAGCGGCGTTATTCCTGTTTCTTTATCTATAGCGTTTAGGTTAACCCTAGCTTTTACTAAAGTCTTAACAACTTGGGTATGTTTATTGCGAACAGCTACCCAAAGGGGTGTAAGGCTATCTTTACGTACTTGATTTAGATTAGCTCCTTTTTTAATTAAATCTTTAATAACATCATCATGTCCATGTTGAGCGGCAATATAAGTTAAGCTGACTGTATCAGACTGGTAACGAGCTTTAGCTTTACTAATAGGTTGTTTTAAGTTTGCAAATTTTGCCTTTAAGACGTTACAGCGTGGATCAGATTTAGTTAATACTAAGCTCATATTAAAAGCAGAGTAAAAACCGTCATTATCATAAGCAAATCCCTTTTTAAGGGCTGCTGCTATATAGTCAGTAGTATTAGGTAATTTTGTAATTTCTAACGGATCCTGATTAGCATCTCGATAAATCCAACCTTGGCCTGGGGTGTAAACTAAAGCGGTAGTATGATTGGCATTCTCAACTAAAAAACCGATAGGCTTATTAGATAGATAAGCCGTTTCTTCTAACAATTTCCCTAATATATCTAGATGCTCTTTAATTTCTTGTTCAGTCATCATGAAAGGAGCAGAGTAAGGTACAGTTAAACCGCCTTGGGTTTTGATCATGTCTGAAGAAGCAATAGGAGAAAGTATTTCGAAACGCTCAATAAATGGTTTATTAACTAGAAAAGACCAATCAATTGGTGATTGAAATAATGTTAAATGATCATAGAAACCTAGGATTTCAAGGAGGTAATTGTCTTCATCTGTTAAGTTTTGCCCTGCTTTTTTTAAAACTTGATTAATAGCTTGAGCCAAGTCCTCCGTTACGTTTGAAGCGATAAACCTAATACGCTTTTCAAAGCACTCTCTTTCCTCATCACCTAATAAAGCAGCTTCTAACCATCGAAGTGAAAATCCCTTACATACACCTTTTTTGTCTTCTGAATAATTTAAGGCATTGTATAGATTGACAATGGCTAAATGATCGGACATTTTTTACATACCATTAATTTTGCAGCAGCAATTATAACTTAATTAAATTAAGTAAATATTAAGCAAAATAAACATAGGGCAGCTCTTTTCCTATTAGAATTATTGAAAATAATTATAATAAGAATTTGCTCTAGCTATCCTATGCCTATTATAAGATTATATTAATAAATTAACCGTAACACCTAAGTAACACTAGACTACGCTGTAATTTTCTTTTCACCTAATTGCATTTGGCGAGTACGAGTTACGGGTAGACTTGTTGGATGAGTTTTAACAATAAAATCTACCAATTTTTCTCTTACCTCACAACGTAAGTCCCAAGCATCACTCGGCGTTCGCGCACTTGCTAAAATCCGTAATTCCATCACCCTATCTTGCACATCACTGACTTGAATACTACACACTTTACCATCCCAGAGCACAGAGTTAGTTAAAACACGTTTTAACTCATCTCGCATTTCATCAACAGGTAAAGTAAAGTCTACATACAAATAAACTGTCCCAATTAAATTATTACTCTCTTCCCTACTCCAATTTTGAAAGGAATGTTCTAGAAAATAATTGGTTGGAACAACTAAACGTCGCCAATCCCACAATTTAATAATGACATTACGAAAATTAATTTCCTCAACAACACCAAACTCATTTTCAATAACAACAGAGTCACCTATCTTAATAGGTTGCGTTAAAGCAATTTCTAAACCTGAAAATAGACTTGCTAAAGAGCGCTGTGCAGTAAAGGTCAATACCAAACCAATGACCCCCGCAGTCGTTAATACACTCGCACCTAAAGCACGCACATTATCAAATAACATCAAAATAGCGCCTACTGTTAGAATCGCAATAATTGCCATTGCAATTCGCTTTAAGATTAAGGTTTGGGTATATATTTTTCTTGCTAAAGCATTATTATCAGCCGTACCAGTATAACGATGTAAAAGTAGTTGCTCAGCTATATGAACCAACTTAAATAAAATCCAGGATATAGCACAAATAATTAAGCAGCTACTCAGTTTATCTAAAAAATAGGAAAATTGACTTGGTAGTCCTAAGTAAGGAATTAATGCATTAAACAAAATTAAAAAAACAATTGTTTTTAATATGCTAGAAAAGAAAGGTAGTAAAATACTTGTTGTTTGATGTGCAGTTAAAAAGGAGGTAGATAACAAGTATTTCGTAAAATTATTTATAATACGAGTAAATAGCCAATAAAAACTTAAAGCTAAAGAAAAATAAAAACTAAATTGCTCAATAATATTGAGCGCTGGCAAATCAGTTTTATCAACAAAAAAGTATATATATTTTTGATAAAAATAATTACCTAACGTTGCCAAAATAATTATAAAAATTGGTGGTAAAAGAATATTCCTAAGATGAGGAGATACGGGTTTAAAATTATCTCCCATAATAGTAGGCTTATTTATAGCAATAGACATATATTTCTCCTTCTAATTATCCTTGATCTCATAACTTTTAACCTCTGCACAATGTAAATTAATTAATTAACTAAAATTTCTAAAATAATTAGTTATCTTTAGCCAATTCATTTACTGACAAGTTTGTCTCGTTACTACAGTTATTATCCTGCAAAGGCATGATAGAAATATCTTGAGATTGTAAGGAAAATAAATTAGTTACATCTTTACTTTGCTTATAATTAATCCATTCCATATCATTATTTAAAATATATTTACATGCCTCCTCAATAAAAAAATCTCTTTTGTTAATCCCAGCCCACTGGCAATATTGCATAAGTTGTTCATAAATTTGAACACTCATTCTAATTCTGAACTGTATTTTTTTTTGAGCTATAGGTTCGCGAGTTATTAGCATATGTGTCTCCATAAAAATATAAATTATTTGTGACAAAACAATATTATATAATTTTGCCAGATTTTTAAAAATCATACAACCCAAGCCCTGTCATATTATATTTGACAACCAATGTCACAAATTATTAGAATGAGTTTTAATAAAAGTTGGTCTGTTTGGCTGATCTAGTAAGCAATAAACAAAATAATGCTGGGCTCTATTCTTTTAACCCTTTAAAATTGACGATTTATCTACTAAGGTGATTTTTTTAATTCATACAGGTTGAATTCTATTCAGAATTGTTGAACCATACTGATTAATTACTGCAAGGTAGTAGAATAATGACAATAATGAAACCCGCTTTAGAAGGAATTGGTAGTGCCAGCGGAGTAGCTTGGCCTATGTTTGGAATTTTAAGTGCAACCTTGAATTTATGTATTGGCGGCACACTTGCTCTTATATTGGGAAGTATTTGTAGCGCTGTATTTTTACTTATAAGTGTTCCTATTGCTTATATAAGCTATCAAGACTTGAAAAAGCAGCAAGAAGATTTAAGAAGAAAAAAAGAAAAACATGAAAATTCTTTACTCATTAGTCTTACCACTTTTTTTGCCCTACTATATAAATATAAAATGTTAAATACAACATTAACTTTAACAGAATTCATAGAACAAAAAGCACAAGAACTTGAGCAAAAATCTACAGATGAAGATAAATTAGGTGCTAATTTCTTGCGCTTTTTAAATTCTGAAGGCATTTATAATTTATATAATCCTCTAGAACCAAAGTTATTTAATCGAGCGCTACAAAAATACGTTAATCAATTTTTACTTAATCAATTAAACAACACCCCTTATACCGATATAGAGAAGTCAAAAATAAATATAGCTGCCTTTCAAGGTTTTGTTGGTGCATTTGGTACTATTGCAGGCGGCTTTGCTGGATTCACTGGTTTATTAATGGGTTTAGGCTTGATGGCAAGTTTCAGTATTATTCCTTGGGTTGGAATCGCTATTGTTGTGATAGCGCCAATTGTTGCTATTTATATGACAGATATAGCGGTAAGGAATGCTGAGCTAAATATTGATAAAGCGCTTTGGTGTAAGCAAACCAAAAATTTAAATCAATATACTCTAAAATTAAACACGGAGTTACGAGAGGTAATTGAATTAAATCAAACACGAGATAACACAATACCAGCTTCTAATACTTTACCTACGAATCATTCTGAGGTTGCCATAGAGAAAAGATTAATTATACCTACCCAAACTTTTTCCGATAAGAAATCAATTAAAAATAAAGAAAATAAAAAACCATCTCATCAGCATGATGTTGCTGATTATGATGCTAGTTATTCTAATCAAAATAATTTCTTTAATTCTACAAAACTAACTGGAGAAAATACTCCGTTGCCTCAACCAATTTTAACTTTAGCTTAGGTCTGATTTTATAGAGTTGTAACAAATTTTTTGATTTCTTAAAACAGCTTAATTATTTAAATATAAAAAATTTAATCCTATATACACAAAACTATCCACAGGTTTATTAATAAGCAAATCACTCTTATTTTTATTAAAACAAGCGAAAAAAACCTTATTTACTAAGGGCTAGACGTAGCAAAATATAATAAGATGAGTTAATTAATAGAACTAAATAAAAAAGATATCCACAGGCAAAGCAATTCAACTGGCTCTTTAATGTTACTCTAATCTAACTAGGAAAAATAGACTTAACTTAATAATTCTGCATATGGATATTAAAGATATTACCCTTTTAAGTGGAGAAAAGTTATAAAGCTAAAATTTTTGCAAGATAGAGCTTAACATTACTGAGTATTGTTGCGTGAATAATCAATGTCTTTCTCGCGTAGGCAGGAATCTATGTGGGAATTAGCCTCAATGCTAATTGATAGATAGCTCCCCGCCTATGCGGGGATGACGATGAATTTGTAGGGAATAATATAGACACACTTTCGTTATAATCAGACTTCAAACTTATTTATACAACAATATCCATTGCTGTTGCAGGATAAGCTCTCGTATAGATTAGATAAAAAAGAGTTACCCTCATAACTCAGCAATATTTAACGTCACAAATTCATCATTTTCTTTGAGAGATTGACTTTCTAGGCCAACTTCATTTTGTTTAATTTGTTTATAGGCATTCCACTTTTTATCGTGAGCTAAAATATATTTACATGCCTCTTCAATAAAAAAATCTCGATAAGTGATTCCGGCCCATTGACAGTATGCCATTATCTCTTCATGCGTCTTAACATTCATGCGAATACGAAATGCGATTTTCTTTTGGGTAGCTGGTTCTGGGACAATAAGCATAATATCCTTACTCTTAATTAGTGTGACAAGTTTAAGTCAGGAAATGTCTTATATCATGAAAAAAATTCATTAACAATAATTTTTGAATTTTGACTTAAAAGATTTGACATATGTGACTCAAAGGTGTAACTTAAAGTTGTCACCTTAATTTGGAAATAAATTTACTCAGTAACTTGTTGTAAATAAAGGAGTAGCAATGAAGAAAAAAATTGCCAGTATACTAGTGGGTTGTTCATTGGTCATACTCTCAGGCTGTCAAGTTATGTCCGGCGAAAGAAGTGTTAATCAATATGGCTCAGATGCAACGATTACTACCTCAGTAAAAGCAGCTCTTCTGAACAATACAGGTTTACCTGCTTCACGTATACACGTTGAAACAGATAAAGGAACTGTACTTTTAAGTGGCTTTGTTAAGACCTACCAACAGAAAATCAAAGCAGGTCAATTAGCTAGCCAGATACAAGGAGTTAGAGTAGTTGAGAATAATCTTGTAGTTCGTCGATAAGATAAATATTACAATCTTTACTGTGTTAACTGAAGTTAACTAAGGAATAAAAATGAATAACAATAGATCAGCCTTTGAAAATGAAAAAGAAAAAGTAAATAACTTATATGAAAATGGTAAGCAAAAAGCTCAAGCAGCTTATCATCAAGGTGAAAAAAAGTTAAATGAAGCAGTTGAGCAAGGCAAAGAGAAATCTCAAGATCTATATCAACAAGTAAAAGAGTCAGCAAGTGATTTCTATGATGAAAGTAAAAAAATGGTTAACGAGGCAAAAGATTATTTGCAAGCTAACTCTGATGAAATTATAAATGCTGTTAAACAAAATCCTGTAAATTCGTTATTAATTGCAGGTGGTATAGGCTTTATACTTTATAATTTATTAAGAAGATAAATAAAATTAATTAAATAACATCTAAAAATAAGAAAGATTAGGAGTTGTAATATGAAAATAAGAAAAATAGGCGCATTGTTATTAGGTTCAAGTGTTCTTTTTGCAGCTAATGCATTTGCTGGACAAGAAGAGCTTGTTAGTCGCTCAAAGGGTTATGATTTAATGCCTCATGAAGAACGCTCTTTAGAAGGTAATTGGTTTAGTACCCGCACTCTGCATTGTAAAGTTCGAGCTAAAGGTACTGAAGCAAATCCAATTTCAGTGACTGCTTTAAAAAAGAGAGCTGTGGTCAATGGATTAATTCTCCCTGAAGGTAATTCAATGACAGTTATCGTTCACCTAGGTGATAATATGCATTTTGAATTAGATAAGCGCGCTAAATTAGGATTACTAAATAATGGGGACCAACTTGTTAATTTAAATTGCGATTAATTATAACGCAATTTCTAACACTATTTAACGCTAACTTAATTAAGTTGGCGTTTTTTTTGCCTTGCACACAAATAGTAAATACTTTAGCGCAGCTAAATTGAGTTGTAAAATAGGATTTCCTACCGCTACATGGTTATATTTATAGGACCATTTAATTTAATCTTTCATCGGACTATCGCTACACCGCCTTTTAAATTCGTTACGTTTAGTTAAGAGCTTTTGTGTAAGCTTCTTCAGCTAAAGTTAATTGTTTTTGCAGCTGGCCTAATTCTGCATTAAGCTTTAATACCACTTCACCACCTAATGACTTCGATTGAGAAAGACGATTTACTAACGCTTCTTTTTGGTGTCTTAATAGGATAATTTGTCCCTCTAAATTCTGTAGCCATTGTTGCCGAGTAGTTAATTTATTTATAGAGAAGTCATTATTAGTTAAGGGGATTTTTTGATTTGCTTGCTGCTGACAAAAAGTAACCAATACATTAATCTTTTGATTAATTTTTTGAGCCAAATAATGAGACGCTTGACTATTTTCTTGCTGACTTAAAATCTTAATATCATCTTTAATTTCTTTACTATAAGCGTCAATATCATCTTTAGGATAGCAGCGAAATAACCCAGGCGGAAATAATTTGAAAGAAAAAACCGGCCCAAACTTACTTAACTGCCATTCTAATTCAGGAAGACGTTTCAGAAGACTAGCTAATAATGAATCAATGGACATTATTAATTATCACTCCCCTTCTTCAAGTCGTTATTATTTAGGCAACTTCCAAACTTTCACTTGGATCAGCTTCACCTCGATAAAATTTAGTACTAATAAAAGGTGGTAGACACATTATAACTAAGCCAAAAATTAACGTTAGCTCATAACGAGTAATACTACCAATGTTGATATTTTCAGGCGGCACAAAGCTAACGATTAAAGTAGTTAATACACCCATAATACCTATTCCTGAAACAGTTATCAGCCCTAATAATCCACCGGGAATTTTAAAAAGACGCTGTTGATTAGGATAACTTATGCGTAGTTTAATAGCTGCAGCAAACATAATTAAATACATTAACATATACAATTGAGCAGCTAACGCAGTTAATAACCAATAGGAACCATTCACGCTTGGCATAAAAAGAAATAGGGCTGATAAACCAGTAACAATAATGGCCTGTGTTATTAAAATAACCACAGGCGCACCAGACGTGTTAGAACGTCTAAACACCTTCGGTAAATTTCCTTCAGCGGCAGCAACCATCAGGCCTTTTGTTGGTGCAATTATCCAATTACTTACGCCACCTAAGCCACCCATAATTAACATTAACGCAATAATCGGCATAATCCATAGTAAATGATAGCGCGCAAAAAAGGCATCAAAAGCCTGCATAATGCCAGCAACTAAATTAATATCTTTATTTGGTAAAACGATAGCAATCGCTAAGGATCCAAGGATTAAAGTTATTAAAATAATCGATACTGAAATCACTAAGGCTCGAGGAAAGGCATATTGAGGGTTATGAACATCATTGGCATGGACAGTAGCAATTTCAATACCACAAAAAGACATCATGATAGCTGTTAAAGAAACCCATAATGATTGGTCATGCCACTGTGGAATAATACTGTGCATATTAAATTGAATTTGAGAAGGATTACCGCCTCCTAACCAAAGAATTCCTAACACAATAATTAATGTCATAGGAATAATTAAACCTGTAATTGCGCAAATATTGCTAAAAAGAGCAGCCGACTTCATTCCACGAATATTAATGCCTGTTACAATCCAAAAGGAAATAGTGATAACCAACCATAAAAATAACGGATTAGTGACAAGTGTAGGATTAATTAAGTAACCAATTGTACCAGCAACAAAAGATAAAATAGTTGGGTACCAAATGACATTTTCAATCCACTGTAACCAAATAGCTAAAAACCCAGCTCTTTTACCAAAAGCCTCCTTAACCCAAATATAAATTCCACCCTGTCGAGGCCAACCCGATGCTAATTCTGCAGAAACTAATGCAGTAGGGATTAAGAAAAATAATGCGCCAAAAAAAAAGAAAAAAATCAATTGGCTACCAAATAATGCCGTAGCAGGTAAATTACGAATACTATCAACTGATCCTACAGTGATCATGGTGAGACTAAAAATACTCAACACGTGCTTGTTACTACTCATTGCATTCCTTCTTGCTATTTAAAACTGGCAAATAAATCATTATACGAAGGTTAGCTTAAGAAAACCTTAATAATAGAATAAAAAATAAACAAAGTTCCTAACTTTACTGTACTTAGAGATATTTGTAAATTATACACTACATTATTCTCGCTTTATTTCACTTAAATGCTTAATTTTAAGAAATTAGGGTGCCTTTGCAAAGATATAGTATTTCCCACTAATTTTCAGACAAGGCACAAAATAGGAAGATAAACGACTGGATAGAAGTACATGGCTAGCAACTGATAGAAGTTGTAACTTGGTATGAAACTTAATGGGAGACGCTATAAAAAACCCTTGCTATACTTTTTTAATTCAATAATTAATGGCTTTAAAAGCTAATGAATAATAGTTTACTCATGCATGTTTTTATTTTTTTGGCTGCAGCTGCCATTATTGTCCCTATTGCTAGTCGGTTTAAGTTAGGTTCGGTATTAGGCTATCTTGTTATTGGTATATTAATAGGCCCATATGGTTTTAAATTATTAGGTAATGCCGAACAAATTATGCACTTTGCTGAGTTTGGTATTGTAATGATGCTCTTTTTAATTGGCCTAGAACTTGAACCTGAAATGCTTTGGCGATTAAGAAAAGCAATTATTGGCTTAGGTAGTTTACAAGTTACTTTAACAACGACGCTATTTACCTTAATAGGTATCTTATTACAATATAAATGGCAGGAGAGTTTAGCAGTTAGTATGGCACTGGCGTTATCATCTACCGCACTTGTTTTACAAATGCTTGAGGAAAAAAATTTATTACGTACCGTAGAAGGCGAAACATCCTTTGCTGTTTTATTATTTCAAGATATTGCTGTTATTCCTATTTTAATTATTTTACCGCTGCTTGCCCCGGCAGGGTTTTCTCACCTTTCTCATTTGCCACAAGAATTTATAATTTCTCCTAGATGGCTCCATGCTCTCTTTGTTATTGGCGTTATTAGTGCCATTATACTTATGGGTCATTACTTATCTCATCATCTATTTTTTCTTATTGCCAAAACTAACTTGCGTGAAGTTTTCACAGCTGCCTCTTTAGCAATAGTCACAGGTATTACTTTACTTATGCTAACGATAGGGGCTTCACCCGCACTAGGTGCGTTTATTGCAGGTGTTGTTTTAGCAAATTCGCAATATAAGCATACTTTGGAAATGGATATTGAACCTTTTAAAGGATTGCTACTAGGTTTATTTTTTATTTCTGTAGGTATGAATATGGATTTTAGCCTTTTTAAGGCGTATCCTTTACCCATTATAGCTGCAGTTGTTACTATTATTACTATAAAAGCATCCTTATTAATTTTTTTAGGTCGCTTATTTGGTTTAACGGGTTCACAGCGAATTGGCTTTGCGCTTGCTTTATCACAAGTAGGTGAATTTGCATTTGTCCTCTTTCAATATGCGAGTAATGTCAGAGTTATATCAACTGAAACTGCAAATCTGTTTAATTTTGTAGTCGCACTCTCTATGGCATTTACGCCATTTCTCATGCTAATTTATAATCGGTTTGTCGTTCCAAGATATCTAAGTAGAATCCCTAATAGAAAATTTGATGAGATTGAGGAAAGAAATCCTATAATTTTGGCTGGTTACGGGCGTTTTGGTCAAATTATTGGTCGTTTCTTACGCGCTCAAGATATAAGTTTAACTATTTTAGAAAAAGATCCGGAGCAAATTGAATTATTGCGCAAATATGGCTTTCAAGGTAATTTTGGTGATGCAACTAGACTTGATATTTTACGTCATGCCGGCGCAAATCGAGCCAAAATACTTATTGTGGCTATAGGTGATACGGAGGTTTCTCTTAAAATTATTAAATTAGCCAAACAATATTTTCCTAATTTAAAGATTTATGCCCGGGCTCGGAATAGACGCCATGCTTATGAGCTTTACAAAGAAGGGGTAGAGTATTTTAAACGTGAAACGTTTGATTCTTCATTATCAATGGCCCGTGATGTCATGATAGATTTAGGACATAGTTCAGAGAGTATCAGCCGTAAAGCAAAGATTTTTTCTAAATTTGATGAGAAATCGCTACATGAATCTTTTGATTTTTTTGACAAAGAACATGAGCTAATTCGCTATTCACGCTATTCGAATATTGAACTTGAACGTATTCTTCAAAGCGACCAGCAAATTGACCGCTCATATAGTCGCCAACGAAAACGAACTGAAGTGGGGCAATAACAGCCCCACATTAGCAAATATGAATTCAACCCTAAATCAATCAAAGCTTTTAAGCTTTGTCTTTGGCAAAGCGCTCAATACTATCCATAATTTCTTTATGAGCTGCGTCAATGCCATCCCAACCATCTACTTGAACCCATTTGCCCTCTTCTAAATCCTTGTAGTGTTTAAAGAAATGCTCAATGGATTGTAATAGATGTTTTGGTAAATCTTCATACGTTTCAACATCAGCATAAATTTTAGTCAGCTTATTAGTAGGTATGGCTAATAGCTTTGTATCTTCTCCAGCTTCGTCAGTCATTTTCAACATACCTACTACTCGACAAGCAATAGCAGAACCATTTAATAAAGGAACTGGAGCAACAACTAATACATCAACAGGATCACCATCTCGTGATAAGGTACTGGGAATATAGCCATAATTCACTGGGTAAAACATAGCCGTACTCATAAATCGATCCACGAATAACGCGCCACTTTTTTTGTCAACTTCATATTTAACTGGAGCGCCGTACATAGGGATTTCAATGATAACGTTAATTTCATGTGGTACATTACGACCACTATCAATATTTATTAAGCTCACTTTATTTTATCCAATTTGCAAAAACAGCGTATTATGCGTAAATCTTTTTTAAAAGGCAAAAATTCCTAAATTTATTTTTAGATAAATTAATTAATAGATTAATTAACTTGTGAAAGACTTTTATAATTAAAATTTATTGTAAGTTAGACATAAATGATTCATGAAATCTTTTGTGCCAAACTTATTTATTTTTAATTTACGTTCCGTACAATACTTTGCATGCCATCGAATAACATTCAATCAGCAATATAAAGGAACCTCCGGGTCTTTATATATTGAACTCACATTAATTTAAATACTTTTTCTTCTTCCCCTTCTAAGAGTATAATGCATATTTACTTTAGCCCTGGATACGTATGGATTGCTTGTTTTGTAAAATTGCCCAAGGTGAAATTAAAGCAAATATTATTTATGAAGATAAAAATATGATTGCTTTTCATGATATTCATCCCCAAGCACCTACACATATCTTAATTATTCCTAAAAAACATATTTCGACAATTAATGATGCAGAGCATACTGATGAGCAGTTATTAGGTCAGATGATTTTGAAAGCTAGGGATATAGCAAAAGCTCAACAACTTAGTGAGAGTGGGTATAGATTAATCTTTAACGTTAACGCCGGTGGTGGACAGGCAGTTTACCACATTCATTTACATTTACTGGGCGGCCGGCAAATGATGTGGCCTCCAGGATAGGGTTTTGTCCATGCACGATTTATACAGACAAATTTTAAAGCAGATTGGTGAAGATCCAGATCGAGAAGGCTTAATAGATACGCCTACACGCGCCGCAAACGCCATGCATTACTTAACTAAAGGCTATCAGGAAAAGCTAGAAGATATCATTAATAATGCACTCTTTATTTCTGATATGAGCGAAATGGTTATCGTAAAAGATATTGAATTATATTCAATGTGTGAACATCATTTATTACCTTTTTTTGGCAAATGTCATATAGGTTATATTCCGCATGGTAAGGTCTTAGGGCTATCTAAATTTGCAAGGCTCGTTGATTACTATGCAAGGCGCTTGCAAATTCAAGAACGATTAACATCTGAAATTGCTCATTGTATTGAAGATATTACTGCGGCTCGTGGTGTAGCTGTCGTCATTGAGGCTAAGCATTTATGTATGATGATGCGGGGCGTTGAAAAACAGAATTCAGCTATGATTACTTCAGTTATGTTAGGTGAAATGCGTGAACATTCCATCAGCCGAAGTGAATTTTTAAAGTTGGTTAAATAATAAATTTCATTTAAAAGCTAATTCTGATTCCTTATCAAAAATGAAGCACTGCTTTAAAGGCAGTGCTTCACCAAGTTAATCTTCTTTTGGCGAGTACAATTCCTCTGGCTCAGTAACATTACTTTGTCCATCTAAATTAGATGTTTTGTCTTCCTGATTAGTTACCTCTTCTGAATTTAAAGACTCTTGCCCTTGTTCTTCAGGAGCTTCAGGCTGGATTGGCGCTGGAGCTTGAGGCTTGTCTTTCCATTCAAGTTTAATGCGATTTTGCTTGTCGATACCTGCAACATACACCTCAATTTCTTGACCTTCGCTAAGTACTGACTCAACTTTTTGATTTCTATCACTACAAATTTGTGAAATATGCAATAGGCCATCTTTTCCAGGTAACAAATTAATAAAAGCACCAAAATCGACAATTTTACTAACTTTACCTTTATAGGTTTGTCCTACTTCAACCTCAGCAACTAATGCTTTGATTTGCCGTTGTGCATCTTCTAAAGCTTCAGCATCAGGCGAGAATAATTGAATTGTACCAGAGTCATCTATATCAATAGAAACGCCGGTAGATTCAATTAAACCTTTAATTGTTGTACCACCTTTGCCAATTACAGTGCGGATTTTATCTTCTGCAACTTTCATAGTAGTAATACGTGGTGCATGCTTAGAAAGCTCTTCACGATGCTCAGAAAGTGCGTTATTCATAACACCTAAAATATGGATTCGACCTGCTAAAGCTTGATCTAATGCTTGCTGCATAATTTCTTTAGTAATACCTGTGATTTTAATATCCATCTGTAGCGCAGTAACACCTTTTTCAGTGCCCGCTACTTTAAAATCCATATCACCTAAATGATCTTCATCACCTAAGATATCTGTCAAAACTGCAAAACGTTCGCCTTCTTTAATAAGCCCCATAGCCACACCAGCTACAGGTGCTTTTAATGGCACACCAGCATCCATTAACGCTAAGCTAGTACCACAAACAGTAGCCATTGAACTTGATCCATTAGATTCTGTAATCTCTGAAACAACACGTAAAACATACGGAAACTCATTAGCCTGTGGCAAAACAGCCATTAAACTTCGTTTAGCAAGACGCCCATGACCAATTTCTCTACGTTTAGGACTTCCTACCATGCCAGTTTCACCTACGGAATAAGGAGGGAAATTATAATGCAGCATAAAGCGGTCTTTACTTTCGCCTATTAAGCCATCTAAAATTTGTGCATCTCGCTCATTACCTAATGTAGCAGCAACTATAGCTTGAGTCTCACCACGGGTGAAAATAACTGAACCATGTGCCCGCTCTAAAAATTTTGTGCGAATAGCGATTGGTCTAACTGTTTGATTATCCCTACCATCAATACGAGGTTCGCCATCTAAAATCCGTTTTCTAACTAATTTTTTCTCTAAGTCGCTAATAAATTCCGGAATACTTGCAATATCAACGTCCGGTTGTTCACTGACAATCGTATCAATAATTTGTTGTTTAATATTGATTAACTGTTGTCGTCTTTCTTGCTTATCTTTAACTAAATAAGCACCTATAATGGCTTCTGTAGCAAGATCTTCAATACGATTTTTTAATTCTTTATTACTAATCGGTGGTGTCCAGTTCCAAGGTGTTTTATTTACCTCAGCTGCTAGTTCTTTAATTCCCTGTATCACAGCCTGAAACATTTCATGACCGAATAAAACGGCACCAAGCATGATTTCTTCACTTAATTCGCGCGCTTCTGACTCAACCATTAAAATAGCGTCATTGGTTCCTGCAACCACAAGATCTAACTCAGATTGCTGAATCATTTTATAACTTGGGTTCAGTAAATAAATACCATCTTTATAACCCACACGTGCTGCGCCTATAGGTCCTTGAAAAGGAATACCAGATATAGCGAGTGCCGCAGAAGCACCAATCATCGCTATAATGTCGGCAGGAACTTCTGGATTTAATGACATGACTGTAGCAATAATCTGCACTTCATTATAAAAACCGTCTGGAAATAGAGGGCGCAAAGGGCGATCCATTAAACGAGAAATTAACGTTTCTGACTCTGACGGGCGTCCTTCTCGCTTATTAAATCCACCAGGGATTTTTCCAGCAGCATAGGTTTTTTCTTGGTAATTCACTGTTAAAGGAAAAAAACTATTATCACCAGCACCTTCTTTATTCCCTACTACAGTCACCAAAACTTGAGTGCCACCCATACTTGCAAAGATAGCTCCATCAGCTTGGCGCGCTATTTCACCCGTTTCTAGGGATAAAATATGTTCACCAAACCTTATCTCTTTAACAATTTTTCTACTCACGTAACTTACCTCATTAGAAATTAAAAAAAAGGCGCAGAATAACTGCGCCTTTTATGATGTAAACAGCAGGTGTCTTATCCCTAAGGAAGATAGACTTTTAATAAGAATCACGCAGTCCAAGGCTTTGAATAAGATCTTGGTATCGTGCTTGATCTATGCTCTTTAAATATTTTAAAAGCTTACGTCTTTTATTAACAAGTGCTTGTAAACCACGACGTGAATGAAAATCTTTACGATTTACCTTAAAGTGTTCTGTTAAATATTTAATACGCTCAGACATGAGTGCAACTTGAACTTCTGGTGAACCGGTATCTTGGTCAGCGCGTTGATACTTTTTTACAACTTCTGCTTTTTGTGCGCTAGCTAGCGACATAGGCTTACTCCCAAATATAAGCTAAGTATATTTTAATAAAGTTGTGTATTCTAGCAAGGCCTCTGCTAGGACACAAGTACTTAGCCACAATTATAGTTAATATTTTGCTCAGTCCAGTAATAAATTAATTTAACAAAGAGCCCTTATAAGAAGCAGAGAAGCAACCATTTATTTGCCCAATTAATACTCAAAAGATATATTTTCAGCGCAAACTGTTTACATTTTTAGCTAACAAACGCTTTACTTTAAGTACTCTAGAATCGCTTAGCTCTCCTAGACCGATAAATTGGCCTTGCTGATTGTGTAAGCGCACGCAGCCATATGCTAGATCATTATTTAGAGCCGTAACGATTTTTCCTTGACGTAAATGTATTTCTTGGCAGTCATCAATAGTAACAATTGGCAAATGATTAACGGCATATTCACAGGGAATTAGGCACGTTGCTAATGATTCCGAATCAAGGCAGGTTAAGTCACTCAATTCGTACATCGGCTTATCTTTAAAATGATCAATATAAACCCTATGGAGCTGAGTTAAATGCGCATAGACACCTAAGTTTTCTCCAATATCTTCAACTAAATTGCGAATATAAGTTCCCTTGCCACAATGTACTTTAATAGTGAAATATTGGCCATCAAAAGCCAGTAGCTCTATGGAATAGATATTTATGGGTCTTGCTTCTCTCTCTATCGTAATTCCAGCACGTGCAAACTTATAAAGTGGTTGACCTTTAAACTTTAATGCAGAATACATAGAAGGTGTTTGCAGCGTTGCGCCAACAAATTGGTTAATAACTTCTTCTAATCGTTGCTTTTGGACGTCATACTTGTCGACCGCTGCAATAGTTGCCCCGTCAGCATCGCCTGTATCGGTTTTAGCGCCTAATAAACCTGTGGCTATATAAACTTTACTATCAGTCAATAAGTACTGACTAAATTTAGTCGCTTCGCCAAAACAAATGGGTAGCATACCTGTAGCGAGCGGATCTAGACTGCCAGTATGGCCTGCTTTCATTGCTTTAAAAAGACGTTTCGCTTTTTGTAAGGCTACATTAGAAGTAATTCCTTGCGGTTTATTTAAAAGCAATATTCCGTTTATTGGCTTCTTCGTTTCATTCAGACTCATGATCAGGATCTTGGCGAGGCACATTTACATCATCAATAAGCTTTCTTAGGCGCCGGCCATATTCTATTGATTCATCATAGACAAAATGCAACTGAGGAACAGTGCGTAATTTTATTGTACGTGCTAGAGCTGTTCTTAGATAACTTGCTGCAGTATTTAAAATCTGCGCTGTTTGTTCTACATCGCTATTTAAAACAGTAAAATACACTTTTGCATGTCCTAAATCAGCAGAAATTTTTACTGCTGAAATAGTGACGAAAGCAGGCATACGTGGATCTTTGATCTCTTGCTGAATAATTTGTGATAGCTTGCGCTGAATCATTTCTGCTACACGATCGGTGCGCTTAAAGTTATTACTCATAAATCTCGCTTGATTTCTACTGTCTCAAATACTTCAATTAAATCACCAGCCTTGACATCGTTATAATTTTTAACGCCTATACCACATTCAAAGCCTTGTCGAACCTCAATAACATCATCTTTAAATCGTCTTAGAGATTCTAATGTACCTTCATAGATGACAACGTTATCACGTAATACACGTATAGGATTATTTCTTTTTATCGTGCCTTCTGTGACCATACAACCTGCAATAGCACCTAATTTTGGTGAGCGGAAGACATCACGTACTTCAGCAATACCAATAATTTCTTCTTTAAATTGAGGTGCAAGCATGCCTGAAAGCGCACTTTTAACTTGATCCACAATGTCATAAATCACACTATAATAATGCAGAGAAACAGACTCTTGCTCAGCAAGACGTTTAGCCCCACCATCTGCGCGAACATTAAAGCCTATAAGAATAGCATTGGAAGCAATTGCTAGATGTACATCAGATTCAGTAATACCACCAACGCCACTTGCAACGATTTGTACCTTTACTTCTTCATTAGATAATTTAACTAATGCATCAGCGATAGCCTCAACTGAACCTTGTACATCAGCTTTGAGTACAATGCCAAGCACCTTAGTCTCAGCCATCGCCATATTTTCAAAGATACCTTCAATACTGGATTTTTGTCGACGCGCCAATTTTACATCACGGAATTTTCCTTGGCGAAACAATGCAACTTCTCTTGCTTTCTTTTCATCAGTAACAACAACAGCCTCATCACCAGCATGAGGAATAGCAGATAAACCTAAGACCTCTACTGGAATAGATGGGCCTGCGCTGTCAATCTGCGAACCATTATCGCTAACCAAGGCTTTGACACGACCGTATTGAAAGCCAGCTAATAATATGTCCCCTTTATGCAGAGTACCATTTTGTACGAGTACAGTTGCAACCGGACCTCGTCCTTTATCAAGTCTGGATTCAATGACCACACCTCGAGCAGCACCATCAGTATGTGCTTTTAATTCTAATACTTCTGCTTGTAACAACACCGCATCAAGAAGTTCATCAACACCCATTCCTGTCTTTGCAGAAATATTTACAAACATAGTATCACCGCCCCACGATTCAGGAATAACCTCGTAGTTGGACAGTTCATTCATTACTCGGTCAGGATCAACATCAGGTTTATCCATTTTATTAACAGCAACAATCATCGGAACTTTCGCAGCTTTAGCATGTTGCACTGCTTCAATAGTTTGCGGTTTTACACCATCATCACCAGCAACGATTAAAATAACAATATCAGTTGCTTGTGCTCCACGGGCGCGCATTGCAGTAAATGCAGCATGGCCTGGTGTATCTAAAAAGGTAATATTCCCTTTAGGTGTGCTTACATGGTAGGCACCTATATGTTGAGTAATCCCACCTGCTTCACCAGCAGCAACTCGAGTGCGGCGAACATAATCAAGTAAAGAGGTCTTACCATGATCTACGTGACCCATAATAGTAACCACAGGCGCACGAGGTTCTTGGTTACTACCTTGTGTTAGAGTGTTACCTAAATCTTGTTCAATAGCATCTTCTTTAAGTACTTTTGGCCGATGCCCCATTTCCTCAACAACAATAACAGCTGTATCTTGATCAATTACTTGGTTAATTGTTGCCATGGCGCCAAGGCCCATCATAACTTTAATCACCTCTGCCGCTTTTACAGACATCCGTTTAGCTAACTCAGCCACAGTAATTGTTTCCGGGATAACTACATCGCGAATTACAGGCGCTGTAGGCATAGCGAAACCATGTGTTAATGCTTCTTCTGCCTCACGATATTTTTCGGATTTTTCATTACCTTTACGTTTTTTTGCTTTATTACGCTTAAAACGGACTTGAGCATTTTCATCATCAATTTGAGGTTGATATTTATTCTTCTTTTTACCTTTTTTCTCAGATTTATCACTCTCTTCATAGTCAAAATGCTTTTTCTTAGATCCCTTTTCTATTTCTGCCTTTGGAGTGACTAACGCTGGATCTTTTACAAATAATTTCAGATCCAAATCCTCTTCTTGTTCTAACTCTTCTGTAGTACTTATTTCATCAATTTGATCAGAGGTAGGCTCGGCCTCTTGTTCTTCTGCACTAGCTAATTGTTCCTCTTCAGCAGCAGGCGTTTTTACTTCTTCTTCGCCTATACTGGTATCAAGCGCTTCAGTTTCTTCAGAAGATGTAGCTGCAGTAGTTTCATCAATATTTTCTATTTCTAATTCAGTAGTTGGAGTTGTTAAATTCTCCTCTACTAAAGAATCCGTAGCTTGTTCTTGTTGGACACCTTCACTCGTAGTGAGCTGTTCTTTTGCGGACTGCTCTGGCAGTGCTGCGCGCTTTACATACGTTTTCTTTTTTCTAAATTCCACATTTACTGTTTTAGATTTGTGAATATCATTACCTTGCGGTATCTGTGTTAAGCTTTTGCGTTGCAAAGTAAAGCGCTCCGGTGTAGTACGTATGTCACGTTTACCGCTGCTTTTTAAATAATTTAGCAAGATTCGCTTTTGGTCTTCATTTACTGTTTGAACGTCATTCGTAAATGATAAACCCGCTTCCTGCAACTGGTTCAATAAACGCTCAACTGGAATTCCCACAACTTGAGCCAATTGTTTAACCGTTACATCCGCCATATTCATGATCCTCGTTCAGCAATTATTTCATCGCTTATGTTCATATTTTTTGCTTGTTGCATTATAGAATAAGTACCTAACAACATGCTTTAAAACCTTAATAACTAACTGCAAATTTAAAGATAAGATCCTCGATTTATTTTAGGGCCTGTTGACAATTGGCATTACGGCTCAAAAACTTGGCTAATTTGCGTAAATTTCAGTTTGAACTCGTTAAATAGGATTCGCTATTCGCCTCATTCAAACTAAAATTTACACTAAATTATCCAGATTTTGAGCTGGCAACACCAAATGTCAACAGACCCAAGTTTAATTTTAAGCTGTCATTTTAATTTAATTATATAAATTCCAATGACAAAGCTTAAGTTTATTAAAGTTAACTACGTAATCTTATGTTTAACTTTAAACCTTTTAAATCCAATATAGGTTTTTTATTTTATGTTAGTACTACTTACCCTTTTAAAGAAACCAAGGCTCACGAGCTTTCATAATTAAAGCACCGGCCTTTTCCTCAGTCATATCCGGAACATCTAATAATTCATCTACCGAAAGCTCAGCTAGTTCTTCAACTGTATTAATTCCCCGTGCTAATAAACTAGCAGCAATATCTTCTGTCATTCCTTCTAAGGTTAATAAATCACCATTTGAGGAATTTGATGTTTCACTTCCAGAAGTTAATGCCTGAGTTAATAGAGTGTCATTAGCACGATTTCTTAGCTCATCAACAATTTCCTCATCAAATTCTTCTATAGCTAAGAGCTCCTCTTTAGGTACGTAGGCAATTTCCTCAAGCGAAGAAAAGCCATTCGTTACTAATAGGGTAGCTAATTCTTCATCAATATCTAGTGTTGAGGTAAATAGATTAATACTTTTTGAAGCTTCCTCTTGATTTTTATTATTAAACTCTTCAATTGTCATCACATTGAGTGTCCAGCCAGTCAGCTGACTAGCTAGTCTTACATTCTGACCATTACGTCCGATAGCTTGTGATAGTTGTTCTTTCTGTACGGCTAAATCCATTGTATGAGTATCTTCATCTACAACAATAGACGAAATCTCTGCAGGTGCCATTGCATTAATTACTAACTGAGCGGGATTATCATCCCATAGAACAATATCAACTCGCTCACCGCCTAATTCACTTGATACCGCTTGTACTCGAGCGCCACGCATACCTACACAGGCGCCTACAGGGTCAATACGACCGTCATTTGTCTTAACAGCAATTTTAGCTCGTACGCCAGGTTCACGAGCAGCTGCCTTAACCTCAATAATATTTTCACCTATTTCTGGTACTTCAATTCTAAATAACTCAACAAGCATCTCGTTACGAACTCGACTGATATAGAGCTGCGGTCCCCTAGCCTGCGGGGTAATATCATATAAATACGCCCGAACTCTATCATTTGTCCTAAACATTTCATTGGGAAGCATTTCTTGCCGTGGTAAAAATGCTTCTGCTTTACCACCTAAATCAACGATAATATTGTCTCGAGTAACTTTCTTAACTGTACCGTAAATGAGCTGCCCTAATTTGCTTCTAAATTGATCAACAACTTGTTGTCTTTCAGCTTCGCGTACTTTTTGAGTAATAACTTGACGTGCGGTTTGCGCGGCAATTCTACCAAATTCAATAGAGGGCATTGGCTCTTCTAATGTATCTCCGACTTGAAGAGATGGTGAACGCTCTTTGGCTGCACTTAATGAAATCTGACTCTCTGTTGATTCAAGTTCCTCATCTGGCACAACGTCCCAATAACGAAATGTCTCATATTCACCAGTTCGAGGATCTAATTTAACGCGAACATTAATATCAGCTACTGATAATTTGCGGGTTGCCGATTCTAACGCGGACTGAATAGCTTGCAATACTACCTCTTTGCTTACCCCTTTTTCATTGGATAATGCCTCAGCAATTAATAGCACTTCTTTACTCATTCTTGGCCTCACTCGCCTATCAAATTTGCTTTTATAATTTGGGAAAACTGCACTTCATATTCTTCATCATCCATGTTTAAGATAAACGTATCTTCCTTTACAGATTGGATTATCCCTTTTATGGTACGCTTACCCTTGATAGGTTTATGAAGTTTCAATTTTATACCATAACCTATATATTGTTGATAATGTTCTTTATCAAATAGAGGGCGCGGAATACCAGGTGATGAAATTTCTAAGTTGTAATGTCCTTGAATTGGATCCTCGACATCTAAAAGTGCACTTACCTGCTTACTTACTCGTTCACAATCATCTATGTTAACGCCATCTTTCTTATCAATATAGATTCTTAACAACGAATATTTACCCTGCGATAAATACTCGCAGCCCCATAATATGTAGCCTAATTGATTTACTACAGGCTCTATTAAATCTTGAATATCCTTTCTAATCATAACATACTCAATTTACATAGTATTTGAATAAAGTACCTAGGGCTTAATTCTAGATTAACGTTATTTGGTGATTCTTAATCAGGCAAAAAACCTTTCTTTATTACTAAAACTTGCCAATAGTAAAATTTTCTCTGTGGATGTAAAAATATCCAATATTAAAGTTATTCATTATGAATAGTTATCGGCTTGCATCGCTTGAATACCAATAATTCAATAATTCGTGTCCAGATGCAAGGAAGATGACTACCGACTAAGTTTAATTATTAAATTTATTTAGTCGGCCACATTAATAACGCAAAGCATAAATCCTAACTAATTAAATTAGGTAGAATTATTTCACCCCTATACGTCGAGCTAACCTATACATAATAAAAAACCCCATAAATGGGGCTTTCAATAGTGGTAGCGGGGGCAGGATTTGAACCTACGACCTTCGGGTTATGAGCCCGACGAGCTACCAGGCTGCTCCACCCCGCATCAACTGAGGCAATTATAAGCATGCCTCCAAAATATAGCAAGTTTTTTTTAATACACTTCTTCGGAAACTCGCTACAAAGAGTGCAGTGCGAGGAGACGCGGCGCGCAGAACCGGAGTGTACACACATAAGTACATGAGGATTCGAGCATCGTATTGACGAAGCAATGCGCCTCTGTAGTAGAGTTTCCGCAGAAGTCTATTATTTCCTATCCTGTAAAGGCATTGATACAAGCATTAATTAAGCCAGAAGGAAATATCCCTAAAAATAAAAGAGATAAACAGTTTAATGAATAGATAATGGTCGATGATTTGGAGAAAAATACTTCAGAAGTTTCAGCAGGCTCATCAAAATACATGAACTTCACAATTCTAATATAATAGTAAGCACCTACTACAGCAAAAATTAATCCTAATATAGCTACCCATGTCATACCAACATCAATCAATGCTTTTAAAACAAGTAATTTTGTAAAAAATCCTACCGTTGGAGGAACACCAGCCATTGAAAACATAACAATTAACATCATAAATGCTAACCAGGGATTACGCTTATTTAGGCCTCTTAAATCATTTACCTCTTCAATTTCAAATCCACTTTTGGAAAGTAAAACAATAAACCCAAATGCAGCGACTGTCATTAAAGAATACACAAGAATATAATATGTTGCTGCAGCATAACCTGCGGCACTGCCAGCTAGTATGCCAAATAATGTGTAGCCCACATGTGCAATGGCTGAATAAGCAAGTAGTCGCTTAATATTAGTTTGACTTACAGCGATAAAATTACCTATTGCCGTCGATAAAAGAGCCATAACTAAAATAATTTGCTGCCATTGTGGCGTTACATTAATTAAACCAATCGTTAATATTCTTAAAGCCATACCTAACGCAGCAATTTTAGGTGCAGAACTGATAAATAGAGTTACAGAAGTTGGTGCACCCTGATAGACATCAGGCGCCCACATATGAAAGGGTACTGCTGCAAGCTTAAATCCTACTCCTACAATAATAAAAACGAGAGCAAAAGAAATAAGCATATTTTGCTGATTCCAATTAACAGCGATAGCATTTGCAATATCAAGTAAATCTAATTTACCAGTAGCGCCATAAAGAAGAGAGAAGCCATAAAGTAGCATGCCTGAGGCTATCGCACCCATGATAAAGTACTTTAAAGCAGCCTCTGCAGCATCACTATTTGTTCTTCTTATAGCCGTCATAGCGTAAAGAGGTAAAGACAATAACTCTAAGCCTAAATAGATAGTCAATAGTGAATGCGCCGAAACAAGTACCATCATGCCTAGGGTTGAAAATAACCCCAGGATGTAATAGTCACCTGCTGGCATTTGACGTTCCTCAATATAAGCGCTTGAATAAACAAAACAAATAAATGCGCTAATTGCAATAAAAATCTTCATCAACTGAGCAATATCATCGCTAATGAATAAGCCATTTAAAATGAGAACTTTAAAATTTCCAAGCAGCATAAAACTGCATAAGCCAGCTAAAGCAAGTCCAATTAAACTAATAGATAAAGTTATATTTTTATAATGGTCCCTAAAGAATAAATCAGCCAGCAAAGCAATAGATGCTGTGATTAAAATTATTATTTCGGGAAGAGCAAAATTAAGGTTATCAAGTAATGAAATCATGTAATTAACCTACCATTATAATTTGGATTTATCAGCATGAGCCAGCGTGTAGCTGACAGATTGATGTACGTAATTAAGTATCGGTTTTGGATAAATGCCCATTGCTAAAACCATTAATGCTAATAAAACATAAGCACTTAACTCAAAACCTGATAAATCTTTCAAGGCAGCAACTTTCTCATTTGCTACTCTGCCGAATATCACTCTTTTGTACATCCATAAAGTATAAGCAGCCCCGGTAATTAAGGTTGTTGCGGCCCAGAAAGCAATCCAAAAATTCGCCTTAATACTTCCAAGAATGATCATAAATTCACCTACAAAGCCCGAAGTGCCTGGTAAGCCGGCGTTAGCCATAGCAAAAAGCATAAAAAAAGAAGCAAAAACAGGCATCGTATTTACGATTCCACCAAAATCCTTTAATTGTCTAGTATGCATGCGGTCGTAAAGATATCCCACACCTGCAAACATGGCGCTTGAAACAAAAGCATGTGAAATCATGACGACAATCGCGCCTTCAAGGATTAAACCTGCATTAGCTAAACCTGCATGGTTGGCAATTGCATAGATAGCAAAACAACCCAAGGTAACAAAACCCATATGTGAAATAGAAGAATAAGCAATTAAACGCTTCATATCTTGTTGGATAATGGCAATCAGCGCAATATATACAACTGCAATTAAAGATAAAGCAATCATGACTGGCGCAAAATAACGACAGGCGTCAGGTACAATTGGAAGCGCGAAGCGAATAAATCCATATCCACCTAATTTAAGTAAAATCGCTGCTAATACAATTGATCCACCAGCTGGCGCCTCCGTGTGCGCATCAGGAAGCCAAGTATGCACAGGAAACATTGGAATCTTAATTGCAAAACCAAGGAAAAAGGCAATAAAAATTAATGATTGTGCTGTCATAGTTAAGTTAGCAGCATAAAGCATTTCAATTTTAAACGAACCTGCTTGAAATCCAAGGTAAATGAAAGAAGCAAGCATTAAAACCGAACCTAAAAAGGTATAGAGGAAAAATTTTATGGCCGCATAAACTCGATTATCAGAACCCCAGATACCAATAATAAGATACATAGGAATGAGAGTTGCTTCAAAGAAGATATAAAATACAATCGCGTCTGTTGCCGAAAATATACCAACTAATAAGCCTTGCATAATTAGAAATGCAGCTAAATACTGACCAATGCGTTTATGAATACTGTCCCAAGTTGCTAAAACAACAATTAAATTAGTAAATACACTAAGTACAATCATTAGTAGTGATAAACCATCAATGCCAAGACTATAATTAATACCAAAAGCAGGCATCCAAGGTAATTCTTCCACATATTGCATACCAGCTACATTAGGATCAAATCCAATAACTAATGGAATACAAAGGATTAAAGTGAGCAAAATAGTAAATAATGCTAAAAAGCGAGAATTATTTGGGCTTTTATCATCACCAGTCAAAAATACAAATATTCCGCCAATAATAGGTAACCAGATTAATAAATTAAGCAAATAATGCATTTCCTCACCTTCTATTAGCCAAGTAACAACCAGCATAAAAAGACAAACAGACCCAATACCATTACAGTAGCGTAATGATATAGATACCCACTTTGCAGCGCTCGTCCTTTTCCAGCGACCCAGCGTACCATACGACCAGTTCCATTAACGAAGAAGCCATCAATTAACGTTTGATCGCCCCCTCGGTAAAATACACGTCCTAGAGCTTTAGAACCACGTACAAAAACCCTATCATTGAATGTATCAAATCCATATTTATTTAATAGTAATTTATAAACACCAGAGAATTTTCTTGCCAAGATTGCTGGTGTGTTTGGAAAAGCAATATAACAGAGCCACGCTAAGAAAATACCAGCTACAGTTACCCAAAAGGTAAGTGTTAAAGGAGAATGAATAGCGCTCATTAATGGTGATGTTACTTCATGCGCTAACTCAGCTAATACGTTATGCTCTGGTAAAACAAAGATTGATTTATCTAATAGAGAAGGCCTATTAAACAACATAGGCATATATAATATATAACCAATAATAACTGACGGAATAGCCAGAAGAACTAATGGCACCCATACTACTGCTGGTGATTCATGTAAATGCGACCATGTATGCTCATCCATACGTGGTTTACCATGAAATGTCATAAATAAAGCACGGAAGGTATAAAGAGCTGTAACCATAGCACCTAGAGCAACACAAAAATAAGCATAACGTGCACCCGGCACCGTAGCCAATTTAGCTGCTTCAATAATTGTATCTTTAGAATAAAAACCTGCAAACGGAGGAATGGCACATAAAGCCAAGCTACCTATAATAAATGTCACATAAGTAATTGGCATTTTTCGCCATAAGCCGCCCATTTTACGCATGTCTTGCTCATGGTGCATGCCAATAATAACTGAACCTGCCCCTAGGAATAATAATGCCTTAAAGCAAGCATGAGTTAATAAATGGAATATACCTGCATTATAGGCCGATGCGCCCATAGCAACCATCATATAACCTAGTTGAGATAAAGTTGAATAAGCGACAACACGCTTGATATCATTCATAACAATTGCAAGAATACCGGTAAAAAGAGCACCTGTTGCACCAATAATTAGAACAAAACTTAGCGCTGTATTAGAAAACTCTATCATAGGCGAGATACGAGCAATCATAAACACACCAGCGGTGACCATGGTTGCGGCATGAATAAGCGCAGAAATAGGTGTAGGACCTTCCATGGATTCAGGCAACCAAACATGTAACGGCACTTGAGCTGATTTACCCATTGCGCCAATAAATAACAGTATGCAAATAACCGTCAGTAATGACCAATCATGCCCACTGTAAAGTTGAATAGACTGGCCGGCTAAAAACTTAGCACCTCTAAAAACTGTTTCATAATCTAAACTACCTGTATAGGCTAAAATTAGGCCTATACCTAGCACAAAACCAAAATCGCCAACACGGTTAACTAAGAAAGCCTTTAAATTACCCTCTATAGCTGACTCTTTCGTATACCAAAAACCAATAAGTAGATAAGAGACTAAACCTACGCCTTCCCACCCGAAGAATAATTGCAGAAAATTGTTAGCTGTTACTAGCATTAACATCATAAAAGTAAATAGCGAAATGTAGCTAAAAAAGCGTTGATAACCATCATCATCAGCCATATAACCAATACTGTAAATATGCACAAGTAAGGATACAAACGTAACAACGACTAGCATTACAGAGGTTAGCGGGTCAATTAGAAAGCCAATATGAAAAGTATAAGGGAAAAAAGCACCGCCACTTGCCCAGGTATAAAGATTGGTATTTAAATCATCAGCCCTACCAGTAAAAATTGCTGTAGCTACGATAAGAGATAAAATAAAGGAAAAACCGACACCAGCAATAGTTACTGAGTGAGCACCAACGCGCCCAATTTGATTACGAAAAAATCCAGCAATGATTGAGCCAATAAGCGGGGCAAGAACAAGTAAAAGACATAGTTGTTGAATATGCACGTTATTAACCTTTTAAATGATTCATTTTATCGATATCAATGTTGCCACGATTTCTATAAAGCAACACAACAATAGCCAAACCGATTGCAGCCTCAGCAGCAGCAACGGTTAAAATAAAGAAGACGAAAACTTGTCCTGCTATCCCGCCATAATAATGGGAAAAAGCAATAAAATTTGTATTGACTGCTAAAAGCATTAATTCAATGCAAACAAGAAGAAGAATAATATTCTTTCGATTTAGCATAATGCCAACTAAACTTAGGCCAAATAAAAGGGCAGCTAAGATTAGGTAATGATTAACTGGTATCATGAGTTTTCCTGCTACTTATTTTTCAGATTTTAGCGAAACAAGTTTAACTCTATCCTCAGCTCGAGTCATAATTTGTTTTTTAATATCTTGTCTTTTCGAACGTATAATACCACGGTGCGCTAATGTGATAGCTGAAATAATAGCAACTAATAAAAGGACCGCTGCTAACTCAAACGCTAAAACATAATCAGTATAAAGAACCATGCCTATCTGTTCTGTATTTGACAATCTATTAGCCATTGCCTTCACATCTGATATATCATGCAAATCCAAAGGCTGAGCTGTAGGTACAGATGGTGCGACAGCTTGTGAGTACCATGCATCTGGTAAAGCTATTAGCAGTAATCCAACAAGAAGGGCAATTAAGATCATGCCAAATGGCAAATATCTAGCAAAGTGCGCCTTTAAAGATTCTGTATCAATATTTAACATCATTACTACGAATAAAAAGAGCGTCATAACCGCGCCTACGTAAACTAATACTAAAATTAACGCTAAAAATTCGGCTCTTAATAAAATCCACAGTACGGAACTTGCAAAAAATGTTAAAACAAGAAACAAAACACAACGAACAGGATTATTTTGTGTAATGACCATGATTGCAGAGAGTAAAGCAAGTGCTGCAAAGACGTAAAAAATTACTTGAACTAATAAATTTCCCATCATTACCCCATTATCGCCATTCTTTATCAGCTTCTCTATCAGAAGCCAGTCTTTTTTCCATCAAATCGCCAACGGCCAAGAGTTTTTCTTTTGTCATGATATTTTGGCCACGCTGACTAATATGGTAATGCTGTATAGGTGTTAACACGATTGAATCGACAGGACAGGATTCTTCACACAAACCACAATAAATACATTTAAAGGCATCAATATCATAGCGCGTTGTACGTCTTGAGCCATCTGCGCGCTCTTCCGACTCAATAGTAATAGCCAATGCAGGACAGACGGCCTCACATAATTTGCAGGCTATACAGCGCTCTTCACCATTCGGATAACGCCTCAATGCTAACATATGCCCACGAAAACGGGGCGAAATTGGGGTTGCTTCTTCAGGAAATTGGATAGTCACTTTTTTCTTAAAAAAGTATTTTCCTGTTAGTTTTAAACCCGCCAATATATCTAGCAGTAAAAAGCTTCGAATATAATATCTTATGACTCGGTATATGTTTTTCATTAATTTACTCAGTTACTAATTAAACCACGGTTTTAGCTGTGCCAATACCATTAAAGCAGTAACAATAACCCATACAATAGTTACAGGAATTAAAACTTTCCAGCCCAAACGCATTAATTGATCATAACGATAGCGTGGGAGTGTGGCACGTACCCATAGATAAACAAATAGAAAAAATGAAATTTTTACCAACAACCACACAAACCCTGGTACAACATAGAAAATATCGCCTAAAATTGGAATACCTTCAAAGGGAGATAACCAACCGCCTAAAAATAATAGTGAGATCACTGTTGAAATTAATACCATACTTGCATATTCTGCTAAGAAAAAAATCATAAAGCCCATACCAGAATATTCAACATGAAAACCCGCTACAATTTCTGACTCACCCTCCGCTAAATCGAACGGTGCACGATTAGTCTCTGCAAGTGCTGCAATCCAAAATATAACAAAAAGAGGAAACAAAGGAATGAACCACCAATGCCAAATGCCACCTTTTTGAGAAAGAACGATATCAGTTAAATTCATACTACCAGCAGCAAGCAATACACCTACAAAAGCAAATCCCATAGCAATTTCATAGGAAACTGTTTGTGCTGCACTACGTAGAGAACCAAACATTGCATATTTAGAATTCGATGCCCAACCGGCAATTAATACACCATAAACAGCTAACGAGCTGAGTGTAAAGATAAGCAAGACGCCTGCGTTTATATTGGATAAAACAAGTCCTTGGCTAAAAGGTATCACTGCCCATCCAGCAAGTGCTGGTGCTAATGCAAATAAAGGAGCAATAATAAATAAATATTTATTAGACTTATTAGGTACTACAATTTCTTTGTGTATAAGTTTAATTAAATCAGCAAACGGTTGTAATAGCCCTTTTAACCCAACACGATTAGGGCCAATACGTGCTTGTATATAACCAATAACTTTACGTTCCGCATAAGTTAAATAGGCTACAACGAGCAATAATGGAACTACAATAACTAGGATTTTAATAATAATCCAAAGCAAAATGCTAATATCATGAAGCATGTTCTTACCTATTTAGCGCTTAATGGTGATTGCTGCAAATGAATGCCCTAAATCTAACGTTTCTGGTACTGCATTTACGATCCAGATGGCATCTAAAGCTATCCGTTCGTCAAGTTCAAGTGGCAATGTTATCTCAATATCTCCTTGAGAAACAGTAGCAACGTTATCTAATTGCAAACGATTAGCAGTTTCTGGGTGAATTCTAATACAAACAGGATCAGCAGCAGCACAGTGCTGTAACGCTTCTGCATTCCGAACGATATAATCACTGCGATATAGAGGCCATTCTCCAATTCGAACTAACTGCTGATTTAACACAGGCAAAGATTCAGGGTAATAAGGTTGATATTTTATCTCACTCATCATGTTTACATGTGTTTTAATCTCATCTAACACTTCTTCTGAAGAAGTATACTCAAAACCTTCACAATCTAATAAATTTCCTAAAACTCTAAGTACTTTCCAAGCAGGCCTGGCCTGCCCGAATGGCTTGCATACACCTTTAACTGATTGCCAAATATTATCAACGTTAACATAAGTTCCGGACGTTTCAGTGTAAGGCGCTATAGGTAATATGACATTTGCATAATCCTTCATAGAATCATGATTAAACGCTGAGAGCATCACTACAAATTCAGCGCCCAACATGGATTGACGAGCTCCATAAGGATTAGCGAAATCAAAGCCAGGTTCAAGGCCCAGTAAGAAATAACCTTTAAGTTTATTATCTAAAGCTTTTTGAATATCAAATCCAGAATTATCTATTACTTTACCTGCAGCACCACGGTGTGGCAGCATGCCTGCTAATTGAGCACCTGCAGTATTTGCACCTGTTGTAAAACGAATTACCTTCACATCTGTTACTTGCTCTAAAGCATATACTAATGTTCTTATTAAGGCTGCATGTGGATGATTCTCAGCAGTTGCTCCTAAGACAATAACCGATTGTGGTTGTTGTAAACCATTTGCAATCGCTTTTGATTTTTCACTCGGTTTAAGTCCAATTAATAACCGTTGCACTTCTTTTGAAAATTGTGAACTATCAGGTGCAATTGCCAGTAACACTTGCGCAATTTGCTGAGGTATTTCTAAAGGAGAGACAATTTCTTTTGTATCTACAACAAAGTGGTAATCGTAATCAACTGAGTTAATTGCATAAATTTTTGCACCGTCTCGATAAGCCTTACGAATGCGCGTACTAGCTAAAGGCACTTCTCGGTTAATATTACAACCTATCAATAGAATATGTGCCTGTTTTTCTAACTCGGCATAAGTTAAGGTATTGTTTACGACCACAGGTAAATTATCTTGATCACTAAAATCTGTTTGATGAATGCGATAATCAAGGTTGTTAACACCCAAATTCCGCATTAACTTTTGTAATAGGTAGAATTCCTCTAATGTTGAAGAAGGCGAGGCAAAAGCAGCAAATTGCTCTGCACCATATTGCTTTATGATCCGACTAATACCTTCAGCCGTAAATTTTAAAGCAGTTGGCCAATCAACCTCTTCCCACTGACCATCCTTTTTAATTAAAGGCTGTGCCGCTCGACCTGGGCCAATTAAACCTAAATAACTAAATCTATCTCTATCAGAGAGCCACATTTCATTAATCTGTTCATTTTCGCGTGGAACAGCTCGCATGAGCTGATCTCCGTTTCTTACATGTAAATGAACATTCGATCCTAAACAATCATGCGGCGCAACACTATCATACTGTACTAATTCCCAAGGGCGAGCAGTAAAACGATAAGGTTTAGAAGTTAGGGCGCCTACGGGACATAAATCAATAACATTTCCAGATACTTCTGAAGTCATACTATGATTTATAAAAGTACCAATTTGCGTCTTTTCGCCACGTCCTAAAGTACCAAGTTCACGAACACCCGCTATTTCAGTACCGAAACGCACACAGCGAGTACAATGAATACAGCGAGTCATTTCCGTTGCAATTAAGGTCCCTAAATCATCATCCACAACTGATCGCTTGGATTCATCGTATTCAGAATTTGAATAACCAAAACCTAATGAAATATCTTGTAATTCACACTCACCGCCTTGATCGCAAATAGGGCAATCTAGTGGATGATTAATTAATAAAAACTCCATCACGGCTTGCTGAGAACGAACAGCTTCTTCTGATTTCGTAAATACCTTCATACCATCAGTAATTGGCGTAGCACAAGCTGGAACAGGTTTACGACCATTTTCAACTTCAACTAAACACATTCGACAATTTGCAGCTATTGATAACTTTTTATGGTAGCAAAAACGAGGAATATAAATGCCTGCGTCATCGGCAACCTCTATAATCATTTTACCGTTTTCCGCTTCTAGCGTTTTTCCGTCAATTTCAATAGTAGCCATTTTTAAACCTTATCAATTATGCCGCAATCATTGAGCGTTTATGCTTGATGAAATAATCAAATTCATGATAGAAATGTTTCACAAAGCTTTGTACAGGCCAAGCTGCTGCTTCTCCTAATGCACAAATCGTACGGCCTTCAATCTTATTAGCAACATTAACTAATTTCTCAATATCTCCAGGCTCACCATGACCATGTCGAATACGATGAATTAAGCGTACCATCCAACCTGTACCCTCACGACAAGGCGTACATTGGCCACAGGATTCATCCATATAAAACTCAGAAATTCGATAAAGGGCATCAACCATACATGTTGTTTCATCCATAACAATTACCGCACCTGATCCCAATCCTGAACCTGCTTTTTGAATACTGTCATAATCCATATCGAGCTGCATCATAACATCACCTGGTAATACTTTCATGGATGTTCCACCAGGAATGACAGCTTTAATACGGTTATTATTAAGCATGCCGCCAGCTAGCTCTAATAAATCTTTGAAAGGAGTGCCTAGTGGAATTTCAAAATTCCCAGGTTTATTGACGTGACCACTAACACTAAAGCACTTTGTACCACCATTATTGGGTTTGCCCAGCTTTAAAAACCAGTTTCCACCTTTTTCTAAAATAACCGGCACAGAAGCAAAGGTTTCAGTATTATTAATTGTGGTGGGCTTTCCATATAAACCATAGTTAGCCGGAAAAGGTGGCTTGAAACGTGGCATGCCTTTACGGCCTTCAAGTGAATTTAACAAAGCGGTTTCTTCACCACATATATAAGCGCCAGCACCTAAATGGTTATACAAATCAAAGTCAAAGCCACTACCAAGAATATTTTTACCTAATAGCCCTGCATCATAAGCTTCTTTTAAAGCTTGTTCGCAATGTTGAAATGGCAACCAAAACTCGCCTCGGATATAATTGTAACCAACCGTTGCCCCCATAACATAACCAGCAATAGCCATGCCTTCTATTAACTGATGAGGATTATAAGTCAGAATATCTCTATCTTTGCAGGTGCCTGGCTCACCTTCATCTGAATTACAAACAACATACTTTTGCACAGGCGCATTACGATTCATAAAGCTCCATTTAAGCCCTGTTGGAAATCCTGCACCACCTCGGCCTCGTAAAGCAGAAGTTTTTAATTCATCAATAATTTGTTGAGGCGGCGTTTGTTCAGCTAAAATACGTCGCCATGAACTATATCCTCCTAAACTTTCGTAAGACTTTAATGCCCACGGTTCTTTAAGATGAAGCGTTCGGTAACACACTTGATTTAGTTGAATCATTGCTACGACCTCACTCACGAATATTGTTCTAAAACTTGATCAATTTTATCTTTGGTCAAGTTTTCGTGATAATCCTTGTTCACTTGCATCATAGGCGCATTGATACATGCACCGAGACACTCGACTGAACGAATAGTAAAACGTCCATCAGCTGTAACTTGGCCTAATTTTACTCCAAGCTTCTGTTGTAAATAGTCAACGACTTCTGCTGAACCTCGTAACTGGCATGAAATATTGGTACATACATTGACTATATTTCTAGCTGTAGGTTTATGCTCGTACATGGAATAGAAAGTTGATACTTCATATACAGCAATTGCAGGCATATCTAGATAATCAGCAACAGCGTCCATCAATTCAGATGTTAAATAGCCATATTGATCTTGTACAATATGCAAAGCGCTCATCACTGCAGATTGTTTTTGATCGGGAGGATATTTTGCTATCCAACTATCAATTTCTGCTATTCGCTCAGGAGTTAAAAATTGACAAAGTAGTTTTGCTGAATTCTGAGACATATTTTAACCTTAAAAATAGTTAACCTAGCAATTGACGATCAGCCAATATGAAACACTACAGTTAATTTTCAGTTTCTTTATTATTGAACAAAACCTAGCGCTAAACTTAATGCAATTCTCTATAGTTATATTTAAGAATGTAGTAACTTTGAGTACCTGCCAAATTAATCATTTACACTATAATTTATTAATTTGGAAGCTAGTTTTGTCGCTTTAATTCTAAGTTTAAAATAGACCCGTAAGTACTAATTACCGGTCTATCTCCCCAAATACAATATCCTGACTTGCCAAAATTGCCACACCATCTGCTAACATATGTCCTTTAACCATTTCATCATAACTTGATAAGTGAGCAAAACCAGGCGCACGGATTTTTATTCTATAAGGCTTATTTGCCCCATCCGATACTAAATAAATGCCAAACTCGCCTTTAGGTGCTTCTACAGCTGCATAAACCTCACCACGTGGCAAACAAAAACCTTCCGTAAAAAGTTTAAAGTGATGAATTAAGGCTTCCATGTCATGTTTCATTTCAGCTCGGTTTGGCGGTGTTATCTTATGATCATTAATTCTTACAGGCCCTGGATTTGCTTTCAACCATTCTATACATTGACGAATAATATGATTGGATTGACGCATCTCTTCTACACGAACTAAATATCTATCATAGCAATCGCCTGTTTTTCCTACGGGAATATCGAACTCCATCTGATCATAAGCAGCATAAGGCTGCTTCTTACGTAAATCCCAAGCAATACCTGAACCTCGCAACATTGGCCCTGTAAATCCCCATTGCAATGCATCTTCAGGTGAAACAATACCTATATCTACTGTACGTTGCTTCCAAATACGATTATCCGTAAGCAAGGTCTCATATTCATCAACTCGTTTAGGAAAGCGCTCTGTAAAAGCCCATAGAAAATCTAATAAACTACCTTCCCTATCTTGATTCATTTTATCTACTTCTCGTTCATTATGCCAACGAGAAGGTTTATATTTTGGCATGCTATCAGGTAGGTCACGGTTCACTCCACCAGGACGATAATATTTAGCATGCATACGGGCGCCGGACACCGCTTCGTAACAGTCAAATAAATCTTCTCTTTCACGAAAACAGTATAAAAAAACAGTCATTGCGCCAATATCAAGTGCATTGGCACCCATCCATAATAAGTGATTTAAAATACGCGTTACTTCATCAAACATCGTACGAATATATTTGGCCCGAATTGGAGGTTCAATACCTAGTAATTTTTCAATAGCCAAAATATAACCATGCTCATTACACATCATAGACACATAATCAAGACGGTCCATGTAACCAATATTCTGAAGATATGGTTTGGTTTCTGCCAGTTTTTCGGTAGCACGATGTAATAGTCCTATATGAGGGTCAGCTCTTACTATCGTTTCTCCTTCAAGTTCTAATACTAAGCGTAGCACGCCATGCGCAGCAGGATGTTGTGGCCCAAAGTTGAGTGTATAATTTTTAAGTTCAATCATTAACCACCCCTTTCACATCAAAATAGCGATTATCATTACGTATGACTTTAGGAACAAGGACGCGAGGCGCTATATCAACTGGCTCATAGATCACTTGTTGTGTAGCAGCATCATAACGCATTTGCACATGACCACTCAGTGGAAAGTCTTTTCTAAAAGGATGACCAATAAAGCCATAATCGGTAAGAATACGTCTTAAATCTGGATGATTTTCAAATAAAATGCCATATAAATCATAAGCTTCTCGCTCAAACCAATTAGCCCCTTTCCATAAATCATGTACAGACGGAACAATCAAATGATGTTCCTCTACAAAGGTTTTAACTCGAATGCGATGATTAAGCTTTGTGGATAATAAATGATAAACTACTGCAAATCGAGGTTTATCCATAATGTAAGCTCTGGACTCATGTCGCTCAACACCGCGTGAGAATCCATACTCTGTTGCTTCTTGGGTTTCCCAATCATATAAACCATAATGCAGATAGTCTACACCACAGAGATCAATAAGCTGATCGCAAGCAAATAATTCATTAGTTTTTAGAGCATTTAAAACGAATTTGAGATTAGCTATCTCTACATCTAATGTAATTTCACCAAACTCAGTATTAACTAAGGCTAATTTGCCATTTAATTCTTTTTTAATATTTTCCGTTAAAGCTGCTAATTTTGTCATCTGATTTTACTGTCCTAATCTAAACTTCAATCACAGATTTATGCTTAATTTTGTTCTGAAGCTGGATTATGCCATACAAGAGAGCTTCAGCTGTAGGTGGACAGCCAGGCACATATACATCTACGGGTACAATCCGATCACAACCACGGACGACCGAATAAGAATAATGATAATAGCCACCGCCGTTAGCACAAGAACCCATAGAAACAACCCACCTGGGCTCTGGCATCTGATCATATACTTTACGTAATGCAGGTGCCATTTTATTGCATAGTGTTCCTGCAACGATCATCACATCAGATTGCCTGGGGCTAGGTCTAAAAATGATACCAAAACGATCCAAATCATAACGAGAAGCACCGACGTGCATCATTTCAACAGCACAACACGCTAAACCAAACGTCATTGGCCACATTGAACCACTACGCGCCCATCCCACTAATTGGTCAATTGAGGTAGTGATAAAGCCTTTTTTTTGCAATTCTGCAACTGCCATAGAAGCCTCTAGAAAAATCTTATTCCGTAACTATGCTCACTCTAAATATGGGTTTCGAAACCAGCTCATTTAGTTTTAAACTATGCCTTACTTGCATAAATGTTGCAGTTTATAAGCAATTAAAAGAGGATGCAAATACAGTTAACTAAGTATAAAGCCAAAGAAACGGTTTCGAAAGGTGTCTATTCCCATTCAAGAGCACCCCGCTTCCATTCATATATAAAGCCTATTACCAATAAGCCTAAGAAAATCATCATTGCCGCAAAACCAAACCAGCCAATCTTTCTTAAGACCAAAGCCCAGGGAAAAAAGAAAGCTGTTTCTAAGTCAAATATAATAAATAGTATAGCAACTAAATAAAATCTTACATCAAAAGGAATGTGAGAACTCTCAAAAGCATTAAATCCGCATTCATAAGGGGCATTTTTAGCTGAATCTGGAGCATGCTTAGAAAGCAAAGCTCCAGCTGAAAATAAAGCTACGCCTAGACCTATGGCGATAACAATAAAAACAAGTACTGGCAAATATTGTGATAGCATAGTTTTATTTCGCTTAAGATTGGTGCCGAAGGCCGGACTCGAACCGGCACAGCTTTACGCCACCGCCCCCTCAAGACGGCGTGTCTACCAATTCCACCACTTCGGCAAGTAATTATTGTTTTCCTTTGCTGCTATCCACCGGTACTGGAATCTTAGTTTCCGGTACACTGGTTTGTTGAGGTATCACTTGTTGCGACGCTTTTTGATATTGCGTTGAAACAAGGTAAGATAAAGTCAAACTTGTTATGAAAAAAGTTAGCGCTAATCCACCTGTTAATTTAAACAAAAAGCTACCAGTTCCTTGGCTTCCAAAAACAGTATTTGAGGCCCCTGACCCAAAAGCCGCACCTATATCGGCACCTTTACCATGTTGTATAAGTACAAGGCCAATTAAAGCAATTGCTACTAATACGTGAATCATTAAAATTAGCTGATACATTTAATAATTTCCACAAACTGCTGTGCATTAAGGGATGCACCGCCAATCAATCCACCATCAACATCAGGCATTGCAAATAATGCTTTTGCATTTTTTTCATTAACACTTCCACCGTATAAAAGAGGAACTGTATTTGCATCATCTTCGCTAAATTCAGCAATAATGGACCTGATAGTCAAATGTGCCATTTGAACTTGTTCAGGAGAAGCAGTATGGCCTGTGCCTATGGCCCAAACAGGTTCATACGCGACAACACAATTGCTAAAAGCATGTCTATTATTTATTGCTATTGCTTGTAACTGGGTAGCTAATATTTGCTCTGTCTTACCCTCGTCACGCTCTTTTAGCGTTTCTCCTACACACAAGACCGGTATCATACCATGATCTTTAACATGGTGGAATTTATCTGCAATAAATTTTTCATCTTCACCAAATAAAACTCGCCGTTCAGAATGCCCTACTAAAACATACTTACAAGCATAGTCTTTCAACATTGGCCCGGATAACTCACCTGTATAGGCTCCTGCGTCTTTAGGGTATACATTTTGTGCACCCCATTTAATATTACTTTTATTTAAAGTACTACTTATTACAGGTAAATAAATAGCCGGAGGCATAACAATACACTCTGTAGCCAATGGATTGGGTAATAGCTCTACTAAGTCACATAGTAGCGACTCAATTGACGCTAATTGGCCATTCATTTTCCAATTACCAGCTACAATTTTTTTCCTCATGTAGTCTCCATAATAAACGGCCGCAAATATACCTTAAAGATTAAGTAAACGTCAATCATTGAATTTTACATTATGAATGTTATTCACTTCGCACTCTTCCGGATAAAGCAAGGTAAAATTTTCACTAATAGTCTAAATCAATTTGCATAATATTATCTCTTAATTGCTCAGCATAATTAGTTACCATTTCTTTATCTTCACCTTCAACCATGACTCTTAGTAAGGGTTCTGTGCCAGAGGGACGTAAGAGTACTCTGCCTTTTTGATCTAATTTCTTCGTTAATGTATCAACTAAATCAGACACCTGTTGATTTTTTACCAGCGTTAATGCGTTTGGCGTTTTAATGTTTAATAGCACTTGTGGGTATAATTCAATTCCCTGGGTGAGTTCTTCTAATGTTTTACCATGCATGATCATACAAGCTAAAACTTGTAATGCAGCAATAATACCATCTCCTGTCGTCGTTTTATCCAAGCATACAATGTGACCTGAAGATTCACCGCCGATCTGCCACTTCATATCTCTAAGTGTTTCTAAAACATAACGATCACCGACTTTAACACGCTTGAAAGGAATATCTAAAGCAGATATCGCTCTTTCTAAGCCGTAATTACTCATTAGTGTGCCAACTACACCGCCTTGTAGTATGCCTCGCTGTTGTCTATCACGGGCTAGGATATATAAAATTTGATCGCCATCAACCACGTTTCCTACAGCATCTATTAAAATGACCCTATCCCCGTCACCATCAAGCGCAATACCTAAATCAGCACCATGGTGTAAAACTTGTTTTCTTAATTCAGCTGGTGCGGTTGAACCACAATCCTGATTAATATTAAGCCCGTCAGGTTCATTATAAATCGCAATGACCTCCGCGCCCAATTCATTAAAAACATTAGGTGCAATATGATAAGTGGCCCCATTAGCGCAATCGACTACGAGCTTAATTCCGGTTAAGCGCGTTAGTGAAGATATTGACGATTTACAAAATTCAATATAACGTCCCGGCGCGTCACTAATGCGTTTTGCTTTACCTAAATGGCCAGAAGAAACAATTTCTAATGGCTTATCTATTTCTTCTTCAATAGCCTGCTCAATATGATCAGGTAATTTACTGCCATCAGCTGAGAAAAATTTAATACCATTATCTTCATATAAGTTATGTGATGCACTAATAACAATGCCTGCATCAGCTCGTAAAGTTTGAGTCAAATAAGCCACAGCTGGCGTAGGCATAGGGCCTAATAAATTAACATCTACTCCGGCAGCTGATAAACCAGCTTCTAAAGCTGATTCCAGCATATAGCCTGAAATACGCGTATCTTTACCAATAATGATTTTATTACGATAACCATTGGAAAGTATACGGCCTACAGCCCAGCCTAGTTTTAATACGAATTCAGGATTAATATTTGATATCCCTACTTGCCCACGAATACCATCGGTACCAAAATATTTACGTTGGCTCATTCCTGCTTACCTTTTAAATTATTATTAACCTGCATAATTGCATCTAACATAACTAATGCTTGTTTTGTTTCAGTTACATCATGCGTCCTGATTATATTTACCCCATTTAAACTAGCAACTATATTTAAAGTGGTGCTACCAATTAATCGCTCATCAACATTTTTATTTAAAATAGCTCCTATCGTACTTTTTCGCGACACACCTAACATGATAGGTAAGTTATGTCGTTTAAATTGAGTTAAATCTTTAACTAGGCATAAGTTATGCTCAATAGCTTTGCCAAAGCCAAAACCGGGATCAATGATGATATTGCTGCGTTGAATACCTGCTTCTAGACAACGCTCAATTTCTTTTTGAAAAAATAAATTAACTTCAGCAATAATATCTTTATAACTTATTGGTAAGGCTTGCATAGTTTGTGGTATTCCTTTCATATGCATTAAACATACAGGAACTTGTAATTTAGCTATTAGATTAAGTGCTTCTTTATCTCTTAACGCTGTTATGTCGTTAACTAAATCAGCACCTACTTCTATAGCCGCTTGCATGACAGCAGCCTTTGTTGTATCTACAGAAATACAACAGTCTGTTTGATATCGTAATCGCTTAATAAGAGGAACGACGCGAGCTATTTCTTCATCAACACTAATAGGTTTTGCACCAGGCCTTGATGATTCGCCTCCAATATCCAAAATATCAGCGCCTTCAGCCAATAATTTCTGCGCGTGTACGAAGGCATGCTCCAAATTTAAATAGCGTCCACCATCAGAAAAGGAATCAGGCGTTACATTAATGATCCCCATAATCAAAGGCGATTGATACTGGTTAGTTTTTAAATTTAATTGCTGACGCCAGCTACTAAATTGCTGATTATTCATTGATAACCTTTATTTAAAAATAGAATTTAAAAAGATAAAAGCCAAATTAATATAAATGAAGTTTTAAAAAGTATTAGAATTACTACTAAAAACTTTTACAACCTCAGAAGTATTTTTATAAATTTAATTAAGGGTAAATCTCCGCCTAAGGGCGGAGAAAATCTTAAAGAAAGATCAATGTTCCTCAGCTGGACGATCTACGGGCTTACCATTAATGACTTTAGTATCAGATTTAGGTGTATTATCTGAATCAAAAGACTTTAATGATTCCCAATCATCAGGAGGAGAGGGTGGTTTACCTGCCATAATTTCATTAATTTGCTTGGTATCGATTGTTTCATATTTAATGAGTGCATCTGCCATTAAATGTAAAATATCCATTTTAGCCACCAGAATGTCTTTGGCACGCTGATAATTTCTAGTAATAATTTTATTAACTTCTTCATCAATTAACTGCGCAGTTTTATCAGAAATCTCTTTGTTATGATTTACACTACGACCTAGGAAGACTTCACCTTCTTCTTCACCAAAGGTCAATGGACCTAAGTCTGATAACCCCCAACTGGTTACCATCTTACGAGCAATTTCTGTAGAACGCATAATATCATTTGATGCGCCTGTAGTAACATTTTCCGCACCAAAAATGAGCTCTTCTGCAATACGACCACCAAATAAACTAGATAATTGACTCTCTAAACGACGTTTACTATGGCTATAGCGATCTTGCTCAGGTAAAAACATGGTAACGCCCAATGCCCGCCCACGCGGAATAATAGTCACTTTATAAACAGGATCATGTTCTGGAACTGACAAGCCGACAATAGCATGGCCTGCTTCATGATAGGCTGTTAATTTCTTCTCGTTTTCATCCATGACCATTGATCGACGTTCAGCACCCATCATGATTTTATCTTTAGCTTTATCCAGTTCTAACATACCTACTTTACGCTTATTAGAACGAGCTGCAAATAAAGCTGCTTCATTAACTAGATTAGCTAAATCAGCACCTGAAAAACCTGGCGTACCTCGTGCTATAGGTAATACTTCAACTTGCTTATCAATAGGTACTTTGCCTAAATGGACTTTAAGAATTTGCTCTCGACCACGTATGTCAGGTAATGGTACAACTACTTGACGATCAAAGCGGCCTGGGCGTAGAAGAGCAGGATCAAGTACATCTGGTCTATTGGTTGCAGCTACGACAATAACGCCGTCATTACCTTCAAAGCCGTCCATTTCTACAAGTAACTGATTAAGCGTCTGCTCGCGTTCATCATGACCGCCCCCAAGGCCGGCACCCCGATGCCTTCCTACTGCGTCAATTTCGTCAATAAAAATGATACAAGGCGCTTGTTTTTTTGCTTGTTCAAACATATCGCGTACGCGCGATGCACCTACACCCACAAACATTTCCACAAAGTCTGAGCCAGAAATTGTAAAGAAAGGAACCTTTGCCTCACCCGCTACTGCTTTAGCTAAAAGCGTTTTACCCGTACCTGGCGGTCCTACCAATAAAACACCACGAGGAATACGACCACCTAAGTTTTGAAATTTGCTTGGATCACGTAAAAAATCAACTAATTCTTTAACTTCTTCTTTCGCTTCATCAACGCCTGCTACATCAGCAAAAGTAACTTTAACTTGATCTTCGCCTAATAAACGTGCTCGCGAACGACCAAAAGACATGGCGCCACGGCCCCCGCCACCTTGCATTTGTCGCATGAAAAAGATCCAAACGCCAATAAGCAAAAGCATTGGAAACCAATTTACAAATAAATGTAATAAGAAACTTTCTTGCGGTTTTTCTTGTCCACTTACTTCAACCTTATTTTGTAATAATTGGCCTAATAATGCATTATCTTGCATGGGCATATAGGTTACAAAACGTTGGTTATTTTTTGTCGTTCCCCGGATAACCTTATTATCTTCAACAGTCACAGAATTAATCATGCCTTGATCAATTTCTGTTAAAAATTGACTATAAGGAATTTTTTCTGTTGTACCATGGCGAGGTCCAAAATTACTAAACACGGACACTAGCACAATAGCTATAACAAGCCACAAAAATAAATTTTTTACCATGTCGTTCAAAACATTAACCTCGATATGTGCGAATTTCTACGCTAAGCAATAAAGTTACTATAAATTATAGCCCTTCGCCAGCATATAGGTTTCATGCGAGCGTGAGCGAGATGCTAAAGGTTTACGAATAACTACCTTACTAAATTGTTGACGAGCTAATTTAATAAGGTTATCAAACCCAGCACCATGAAAAATCTTTATTAACATAGCCCCACCTGGTTTAAGCATTATATCCCCAAAATCAAAAGCTAACTCAGCTAAATACATTGCTCTGGGAATATCAACGATCCTTGATCCACTCATATTTGGGGCCATATCTGATAAAAGCAAGTCTAAACCCCTTTTGGGTATCAAATTTATTAATTGTTGAAAGATATTTTCTTCTCTGAAGTCACCTTGAATAAAATTGACCCCGGGTAATTCAGCCATAGGCAATAAATCTAAAGCAACAATTGTTCCATTTCCATTTAATTTTTGGGTAATAAATTGGGTCCAGCCACCTGGAGCTGCCCCTAAATCTACAATAGTCATTCCGGGTTTAATAATATTTTCTTTTTCATCAATTTCTTTTAATTTGTAAACAGCACGGCTACGATAGCCTTCTGCCTGCGCCTGCTTGACAAAAACATCATCAAAGTGCTCCTTTAACCAGCGGTTACTGCTTTTTGAACGAGGCATACGGAACAGAAAATATTAACTTATTATTATAATACTCAAATTTACTACCGTTTCCCAGCAAAACGTGCAATAATTTAACATTTAAATGAGATTTCGTTGTGGATAGTACATTTAGACAAACTCTTAAAGCTAAAGCCCATCACTTAAGACCTGTTGTTTTACTCGGCGCCAAAGGTTTAACCACGGCTATTGTTGAAGAAACAAATGTTGCTTTAAATGCGCACGAATTAATTAAAGTTAAAATTAATGGCGCAGAAAAAGAAGATCGGCAGAAAATGGCCAATGACCTTTGTCAGCAGTTAAATGCAGAGCTTATTCAACTAATTGGCAATACTGTCATTATATATCGACAAAAAATTGATGAATAGCCAAGGCTGCTAATATTAATTTTTAATACAAATAATAAAACATATCTTTAATTATCCGATCCAATCGATGCATTAAATTTATTTTTTGGTGCTTATCAAACATAAGCTAATTTTCGCTTGCAAATGAGAATGATTATCATTTATATTTAATTATTTGCATGGAGCGACAAATATGGCCTTAGCTTATAATCACTTTCAAGAATTAATTCATCAGCTACGTTTTCTCCTTTTTGAAATAGGTATAGGCTTGCCGCAACAAGCAATTAAAGCAGTCATTGATGACACTCATAAATCATGTTTAGCTCGCTTACAATACGCTGCTATAAAGGAGAAACTAATTGATAAAAACTTCTATAGTTATCATGTCTCTGATTTTACACAACAGTTACAGTTAAACTTAAGTATACTCAAGCCAGAGAGTCGTTTTTATCGCTGGGAATTATTAGAAAAAGAATTAAATGAATCAATCGCCAATGAAGCAATGGCTATAATTTACCGTAAACGGTGGCAAGCAGAATTAATTAAACAAATGCAAGGCGAGCGCTCTTTTTGGGCTTGGTTGACTAAACAAGAAAGTAAATATACTTTATCCTTTCTTGAACAATGGGGCTGTGTTGGACATCCTTATCACCCTAATTTTCGTGCTAAAATGGGCTTTAGTCGGCGCGAAGTATTACAGTATTCACCTGAATTTAATGCCGAAGTTAGCGTTCACTGGTGCGCACTACACCAGCAAAAAGCACATACTACTTTTATCGATAAATCTTACTTAGAATTAATGGCGAATTGTTTTCCTAAAGACTTCGCTATTTGGCAACATAAGCTTCGATGTCAACAAGTAAATCCTGATAATTTTTATCCCATCCCTGTCCATCCTTGGCAATGGCGCAATCAATTGCAAGCGTCTCTAGCGCCTTTAATTGATAAAAAACAACTTATTTTGACGCCTCATCATCAAGTAACTCACCCTTCAATGTCATTAAGAACAATGATGCCTATTTCTTCGCATGCCAATCATTTAAAATTGGCTTTAGCAGTCCATACAACTTCAGCTATTCGTACAGTTTCACCAGCATCTATTGAAAATGGTCCTATCCTTTCTAAGTGGTTAACTCACATATTGGCATTAGAGCATCACTATGAAAACACACTTTTTGTTGCACGTGATATCGCTGGCGCTCGCTTACAAGATCCTCATTTTTCTTCTATATACAAACAATTTGGTTTTATTTTAAGAGAAAGCCCATTGCAGTTAATTAAAGATAATCAACAAGTTATTCCGCTTGCTGCACTATTTGTAAATTCGCCGCTCTCTAATCAACCTTTATTACTTGACATAATTAAGGCTAGTGGTATTGCCCTAGAAAACTACTTTAATCACTATTGTCATTGTGTCCTTAAAGGACAACTACACTTACTAATGCGTTATGGCATTGCTCTTGAGGCACACCAGCAAAATACGCTTGTTGTTTTTGAAAATCATCAACCGCAATCTCTTATTATTCGTGATTTGGGAGGAATTTACGTTTATCAAAATACTGATTTTCAAGACCTTGAAAGTCCAATATTACATCCAGACTCAACCATTGTTACTGACAATTTAGTTGATACCTGTAACAAATTTATTCATGGTAATTTACAAAGCAACTTAGCTTATTGGGTTAATTATCTCTGTCGCTTTAGTCATCTTTCTGAAACCCATTTATGGAAAATTGTATTTAATGCTCTAAAGAGCGAGTTACAACAAATGGCGGGAGAAATAAAACCAGGAATCTTGACTTGGCACCAGCAACGCCTATTAAAAGGCGCTTGGCCACATAAAAGCCTGCTACTTATGCGTTTGTCACTTAACAAAAAACATAATCAAGCTAGCTTAACATCCAATCCATTGAGCCAATTTAATGCCTAAATCATTAATGCGAACAATTCTTATCAGCCAATTTCTTATGCTACTTGCACTAGATATGAGCAATCCCTTTTTACCTTTATTTATCGCCAAGCAAACTATTTCACTTGATAAGGCAGCCTTTTATAGCGCGTTAGCATTCACTCTTCCTATGATTGCTAATATTCTTATGGGCCCTGTATGGGGCATAGTAGCAAGTCGGGTTGGTTATAAAACAATGTTAGTGCGAGCTGCTTTGACACTTGTTATTACGCAGGGGTTAATGATGCTTGCTACCAGTATTACGACTGTATTAATTATTCGATTTATTCAGGGCAGTTTTGCTGGCTTTATTGCTGCCATGCAAATGTATGTGCTATCGCTTAATATAACTAATAATAAAACGCAACAGTTAGGGCACTTACAGTTTAGTAAAGCACTAGCAACAAGTATGGCAGGCCTTATCGGCGGTAGCTTATTAAACTTACTTAATTTTAAAGGCTTATTTTTTGTAGCGATGATTTTATGTTTGACCGCTACCCTTATGATTTATAAAAAATTACCAACCACAGAAAAGGCTATTATTCCTATTCAAAAAGGAAAGCAACTTTTTTCACTTCATTCTTTTTTCTACCTTATGAATTTAGGTTTACTAATTACACTTACACAAATTGTTAAATTTCTTCCCGAGCCAATTTTTATCTTAACTCTTAGTACCTCTATTACCCAGAATACGATTACCCTAGGCTTATTATATTCTATGCCTGCTATTGGACTTTTTTTAAGTTCAAACTACTGTGGCAAACAATTTGATCAGTGCCGTAAGATGCCTAAAAAAATTAAAACTTATTTAATATTTTATAGCTCTTTAGGCATTCTAATTATGTTAGGTCACGCATTTTTTTCCGAGCATACTCTTTTAATTATGTTCATTCGTCTTCTATGGGGAATTGTTCTTGCCGCTCTTCTGCCTGCCCTATTTTGTTTAATGAGTGATAAATTTCAACATCAAGGCCTTGCTATAGGGTGGGCAAATACTTTTGCTAAAATAGGCAATTTAATTGGTATTAGCTTGGGTGGATTTTTAGGTAGTTATATTACGATGACTTACTTATTTATCTTACTAGCTGGTATCTATGGGTTAATAGCGTTCATTAGTCTATGTATTAATACTACTTCCATAGCATCTGATTATAGGAATCAGCAAGCTGTATCAGTAACTTAGTTAGGAAAACTTATCCAGTAAATTTAGGGGATACATGAATAAAAGGTCTTATATCATTATTTTACTAGCATGGACTTTAGGTAACTTTAGTATCCTATTGATCATGCCCGCTCTACCTAAATTAGCAATAGATTTTCATATCAGTGCTCGGCTTGCTCAACTTACAATTAGTCTATTTTTGCTAGGTAAAGCAATAAGTATTATTCCCTGGGGCATTATTTCAGAAAAATTAGGAAGAAAGCCTGTCTTTATTTTTGGTCTATTAATTTTTTCCCTAGCAAATCTTTTTACATCTTTATGTAATAGTATTTCTTTACTACTAATTGGCCGTTTTCTTCAAGGTGTTGGTGTAGGTGCAACAATTCTTATGGGGCGAGCCATGGTAAATGACACCCAAAACGAACAGCAAGCAATTAAAAAATTTGCTTTTTTCTTCTCTTTAAGTGGCTTATTTATCTGTTTTATACCCCTAATTGGTGGTTATATTACTACTTATTATAATTGGCCAATTGCATTTGCCATTATGGCCATTTACAGCGCCATATTATTTATTTACTGTCATGGGATAAGTGAAACTAAGCCGAAAAATTTAGATAGCATTACCTTATTAGACAGTATGTTGCTAGTTTTCAAAAATAGACTTTTCGTAAGCTATCTTTTAATTTCTGCTTTGATGATGGCAGGAGAATCTGCTTTTAATACAAGTGCATCTTTTATTTTAATTAAAAATGCACATTACAGTATTATAACCTTTAGTAATATAAAAACAATTATGTCTATTTTATATGTCATAGGCACTTTAGTATGTGGTTTTCTAATAAAATATTGCCGTAGTGATTTTTTAGTCAGCATCGGCATTCGTCTCTTTATAGTCACCGCTTGCTTAATGTGGCTTCTTTATTCTTATAATTATACTGTAGAAGTAACTTTTGTTCTTCCTATGATGATTTATTATTTTGGCACCGGATTTATTGTAGCTTCAGCGACTGCAGCTTCCGTTCGGCCTTTTCCTAAGCATATGGCTATTGCTTTAGCTTTCTCCTTATTTTGTCAATTTAATATTTCTGCCTTATTTAGTTTATTAAGCAGCCTAATCGCTATTGAAAGCGTGAAACCCTTTATGATTTTAATTTCAGCTATTAGCATTTTAGCCTTACTAATTTGGTATCAACGTCCTGCTCCATTAAAAGTAATATTAACCACTTAAAGAAAAGCTAATTTAACCTAAATGCTTCCCAGTAAGTTTTAGTCAAGGCGCAAGTAAAGTGGGGTGAAGGAGTGTACATAGGCATATTGTACTTCGCCGAATGTGCTTACGATGCAGTATTAAACTTATTGGATGGCGCTATAATTAATTCAATCAGGTGACAGCCTCAACAGTATTGTATACACTTAAATGATTTCTACCGAGTATTGTTAATACAAACGTTAGATAAAGCATTTTAGCTCACTTTTATGACTTACAACAATGTAAATCATAAAATTGAAATTTTAAATAAATGTATTCAGACACATGATGCTAAAATATATACCCAATGCACTTACTATTTTTCGCTTAATACTAATAGCACCTTTTCTACTATTTTTATATTATCGTTATTATGCGGCTGCATTTTATATATATATAATAGCTGGTCTTACTGATAATTTAGATGGTTGGTTAGCTAGACATTATAATTGGCAAAGCCTTTGGGGCTCTTTTTTAGACCCTTTAGCAGATAAGCTATTAATTGCTAGTAGTTTTATATCCCTTGCCTTAATTGGTTCCTTACCTTGGTGGTTAGTTATTTTAGTTTTTCTGCGCGATTTAACAATTTCAATAGGTGTTATAGCTTGGCATTTATTTGTGCCTACAAAAATTTATTTTCAACCTACACTTCTAAGTAAATTTAATACCATGCTACAACTTATTTTAGTAACCTTATGTTTATTTGAATTAGCCTTTGTTAAATTTATACCTACACAAGTTTTTAATAGTTTAATTCTATTAACTGCAGTAACAACTGCCATAACTTATTTTGATTATGTTTGGACATGGGGCAGAAAAGCATACTTAATATGCAAATAAACTCTCAATTGGCATTAACTATTCAGTTAAATCATCAGGCAACCCTTAATAACTTTTGTTGGGGTAATAATTTATTCTTACAACAGCAAATTGCTTATCTAGTAGCTGGTCGCGGTGAGCGTTTCCTTTATCTTTGGGGAGATAATGGTTGTGGGAAATCTCATCTTTTACAAGCATGTTGCCATGCTATAGCACAAGAATCTGCCTACTTACCTTTAAATCTACTTAAAGAATGGGGTCCTGTTAGTATTGAAGGAATGGATGAGCAAAGGCTCATTGCTATTGATGATATAGACGGTATCGTGGCTAATAAACTTTGGGAAGAAGCGCTTTTTCATTTATATAATCGGGTACGCGAAAATGAGCAAACAATTCTCTTAATAGCGGGTAAAAAATCACCTGTTCACTTAGGATTACAATTACCTGATTTACGTTCTCGTTTGGGCTGGGGCCTTGTTGTTCAGATACAAGAATTATCTGATGAATTAAAAATCACTACTTTACAGCAGCATGCACAACAACGGGGGATTTATTTATCTAATAGCGTAGCTCTATTTTTAATAAACCGCTGTACTCGTAATATGCATTCTCTTTATAAAATACTTGATCAACTTGATGAAGCCTCTCTTGCTGCCCAAAGGAAGATTACTGTGCCCTTTATTAAATCAGTTCTAAATCTTTAATTACTAGGTTCTGTTGTAAAAAAACTAGATTCGCTGTGCTTAACAAAGTTTAAATGGGCTAAATCGCTTGTTTTATGTTTAATAAATGAACTTGGAGTGGTCGAAAACAATGAATAACGTGTTGCCCCGTCAGAATAAGGTGCTGATTGCTTTGGATTAGATTCTAAATCAAAGTTATCTTGAATTGATGAATCTGACAAAAGTAAGCTGCTTGTCGGAGTGGAATCTAAATTTTCTGGGTAGATACAACTTAACTCAAAACTTTCGGTTAAATCATAACCTTCTTTTTCTTCCCTAAATTCAGCAAGCCTTCTCTGTTTTTGAATTTCAGCAAAACTTTTCTCCAAATCAAAATAACGCACTTCCAAATCTTTAAGCGCTTGCTGAGTTTCTTGGATTTTTCCTAGCTCTTCCCTTCTTTCTAACAGCATTCCTTCCACATTTTTTAATTTTGCTTTATCTTTTTTAACCTCATCAGGATCACATAGCTCCTCTATCTTCTCTTTATCTAATCCTAACCATTTACCAATTAAATTTTCAACACCTGGGCGCTGCACAAACCAATAGAGGGCAAAAGCCGATAAACCAACAAATACACTTGCTACAAGAATAGGCCAAAAAGTAGAAGCAACAGCTGTTGTAATGAGTCCAGCGATCGCCAAAGCTACGGTCTGTCCTGCAAAGAATCCGCCACTAAAAAAAATAATTCCTGTAATAATAGAAGCGATTACTTTTGCAGCTTGAAGTGCTGGTCTTTTTAAAGCCATAGTAAGCGCATCTCGCTCTTTATCTAGCTCATTATATAATTGGATTAACAGCTGAATGAGTTGAATATCGGAGCTAATATCATCAAGTGTTTTTCTATGAAGGATATTATTGCGTAAATTAGCACTAATAGATTTTATATATTGTACTTTTTTAAGATAATCATCAATTAACTTAGGCGCGCTTTTAAGATTAACGCCCAGGTTTTTTGAAACCTCTAAAAGATCAAAAGCGTAGAAGACAGCAATAGAAAGCAAAGAAAAAACGAGTCCTATTGCAAAAATTGCGATTGAGGGTAAAGAGGTCGCACCTAATACGGCACTAACCCCATCAAAACCTTCACAACCACAAAAAATCGTACCAGCAATAGCTAATAAAATAAATTTTGCTTTCGCTGTCCAGGGTGTCTTTTTGCTAGCTTTCTCTTCCTTTGTTTTGTTCAACTCTTTATTTAAATCTTCAAGAATTGCTACATAAAATGATTCTAATAAAAGTCGATGCTTAGCGTCTACCTTTTGTGTTTGTCTGAGCCACTGAAATAAATCACTTGTTGTTATGCAGTTACCTTTGAACACAGGAAAATTAATTGTTAAAGGTAATTTACTTAGATGATCGAGGGTATTATCACTTAATACAATGATCCCTTCCATCACATGCTCCTAACTAAGTATTATGCTTAGCGAAGTGTTCTGACTAGAGCGTATTTTAGTGATTTTTCCTTAACTAAACATTAAGAACTTGCTTCTCTTAGATCACCAAATGATCAATTTGATTTTTTACCAATCAAATAAATTTATTTTTACACTTATGTAATAAAATTTACAAATGTATGTAAATTAAGTTAATTTGAGATTAAATTAATAATAAAATTCTAATATTATTACTAAATAAGCAAAATTGACCACGATAATTATTAATTTTTCTTTATCGTGATTAATGGATATTTTTTCTTAAAGAGCAGCAGACAAGGTTAAAGCAGGCGCCTCTTTAATAAAGTGAGTCAATTTAGATGAGACTAACCACATTAAAATACCAATAGCCAATGTGGCTAAACCTATGTAAGCAAAAACATCCGTATAAACGAATAAAGATTCAATCCCAGGTTTAATATGTTCTGGTAAAGCAGTCATTGATGCTACTGTTGCGCCAACAAAACCAGCAATAGAAGAAGTTAAAAACCACATCCCCATGACAAAACCTGCAATATGTGTGGGAACTAATTCTGCAACCATAGCAACACCTAGAGCTGATACTAATAATTCACCCGTACTTTGGAAAAAATAACTAACAATTAACCACCACGATGAAACCATACCTGCTTCATCATGCATAAAACGAGCGAAATATAGCAAGCTAAAACTTAATCCACAGAATATCATTCCCGCTGCAAATTTGTAGGGGATAGAAAATGCAATACCATGTTTATTAAGTTTATTGTAGATAAAAGCTAAAATCGGGCTCATTACTATAATCCAGATTGGGTTTAGAGCTTGGAAACTTTGTGGATCTAAAGAAATGCCTAATAAAGTGGGTGTAACATTATTAACAGCGAATAAATTTAATGAGGTTGGCATCTGCTGATACAGTGTAAAGAAAACGACAGCCTCAATCATTAAAACTAAGGCCACAAGCATACGTATAACAGATTGCCGCTCTTCCTGGTACATGTAGAAGAAATAAACTGCTGTAATAGCAATTGTAACCAGCCAAACTAAGTGCTTGGCAAGCATAACATGTTGTAATAAATAAGCGGAAAAATAAGTAGTAGCAATAATGCTCACTATAATTAAAATACCATGCCACAAGCTAATCCTTTTTAGATCAGCAGGGGTGTTGATGTCTTTGACATGTTGATGCTGAAAAGCATAATTGACTATACCTAAAATTAAGCCAATAAAACTAAGGAAGTAAGCATAGGAGTAGCCAAGCTGATCAGCAATCGCAGGTCCCATAAATAAAGCAAATGTAGAGCCTAAATTAATCGCCATATAATACAGAGTAAAACCACTATGTAATCTAGGATCATTTTCTTCATAACATTTAGCCAGAAGGCTAGAAGGGTTGGCTTTAAATAAACCATTACCTACACAGATAAGACCTAATGCTAAAAATACATGTTGAGTGTCTGTGATAGCGAGTGATAAGTACCCTAAGGCAAGTACAATTAAACCTAAAACAATGGTACGTTTTGTACCTAAAATTTTATCACCTAAATAACCACCAAAAGCGATCATTCCATATACTAGGGCAGAAAAAGCGCCAAAAGTATAATAGGCTTGTACTTCATTAAAGCCTAATGCTCGAATAAAATATAAGGTAAGAATGCCCTGCACAGTGTAAAAACCAAAGCGTTCCCAAACTTCTAGCATAAAAATCATGCTAAAAGCACGCGGTTGATTATTAAAAAGTCGCATATCATCCCTTTGCTCTGTCCTAGCCTTAAAGCTAACCTATATTACTTTAAAGGAGATTGCAACCTGTAAGCAATTAGGAAAGGTGTACATCATCAGGCCTACTTTCGCTCTCACCTTCTCCCTCGTCATCCTCTACTTCATTTTCTATTTTTAAAGGGATTGGCGTTTGGGGATTACTTTGAGTATCTGCTTTACTAAAGTTCGGAGAAATCAAAGTAGAGTCATCAACAGTATCTTCATTTAAAGAACCATTATGATGTACAGTTCCTGGCATAATACCAAGTGCTAATTCCATAATAGTTTCAGATTTATGGCTAACTTGCGACGATATTTCTATAGGGTTGTTTACTTCTATTTCAGAATTTTCTTTTAACACTATATTATTACTTCTACCTAGGTGCGATTGGTTATTTAATTCTTCTAACTCCAAATCCTCTTGATACGCTTTAAAATCATCTTCATTAAGATCATCTTTAGCTATTCCTCTTTCGATACCTTCTTTTGTGTTAAACCCAATTTTCTTAGCTAAGAAAGGTATTGCTATTCGACTAATAAGATAAAGAACGCCTACTGCAGCACAAGCTGCAGCTACGGCAAAACCTACCGGGGGAAAAGCAATGGCAATAGCAACACCTAGCAATATACCAGCTGATAACAAAACAGCCGCTGTTTTATCTAAAACAGCTAAATTGTCACGCTTAGCTAATTTATAAGTATAAACTTCTTTTTTATCATATAGAGCTTGCAGAGATTTACAGCGATTAGCATACTCTTCTTTTAAAACGATATACGCTTTCAATAGAACGGTTCTTTCATATTCATTTGTTTGCTCTAACTGTGTTTTAAGTGATTGTGCTTCTAATTGTAATTTATTTAAATCTTGTGTTTCTTCATGAATCTGTTTAGCAACATTTTTTAAGTCATTTTTGAGTTGATAACGCTGATATAAAAGTCGGCCTAAGGTAAAAATAGAGTTTCCCAGAATAAAGCCTGCAATAAGAACAGCCAATATTGGTACTGCACCAGGTATAGCTACCATTAAAGCAGCCAATGCCACCATTGCTCCGGCATAGGCCCATTTTCCTGCTTTTGATAGGGTAACAGGAACTTTTTGCCCAAGCAGTGCGGCTGCCAAAAAAATTGCTGGAATCCTAACAAAATCAATAATAGCTAGACCTAACCTTAAACCATGGAAAGAAGATTGAGCAATACTAGCGCCTGCTGCCAAACTTTCTTTTAATTGCATTAAAGCACTAAAATTCTCCCCTGTATCATTAATGCGATCGAATATTTCATCTAGGCCAGGTATTAACTTAAATAAATCTAATATTTTAGACTTTCTAGAAACAGAGCGAGGCTTAAAATTGATAGGTCTAGCCATTGCATCTAATTCAACAAGCGTTTTATTATATTCAGGCTCTAAATCAGCTTCATACATTCCTTCGGTAGGCATGATATTTACTCACGAGTATCTCATTTAACGACTTAAAACTAACCTACAAGTAGGTTACAATAAGCTTCTTTATGATTTAATACAAATCTTATTGTTTATTATACAACCAAATGATGCAGTTTGTAACAGAAATTTGTCGTTTTATCCCTTTAATATCTAAATAAAAATTGGTATCCAAAATTAAACTAATTCACACTTGATACTTAGGGGAGAAGAGCGCTATATTGTTATTTTTAATAAAAAAAATAATTAATGACAAAAAAGGCACTTTACTTAGCAGGTGGTGGCGCTCGAGGTGCTTATCAAGCTGGCGTTCTTAAAGCGATTAGTACTATCCTTAATGTGAAGAAAATTCCTTTTGATATGGTTAGTGGCGTTAGTGTAGGTTGTATAAACGCAGCCATATTAGCTGAAAACGCGCCTGATTTTCCTGCAGCCACCGAAAAACTTGAAATGCTCTGGTGTGATATTTATTGCCAGCAGATTTTTAATGCAAGTAATTATGAAGTTAGTAAATCAGTTTTACGAAATTTAATTCCTATGCTTATAAGACGTAGTCAATCTGGGCATCTACTAGATACTTCGCCACTACGTGATTTTATTAACAAAAACATTAACTTTACCCAATTAAATGAAAATATTAAAAACAATTATTTAACAACCATGGAAGTACTGAGCCACTGCTATGAAACCCAACAAACTATTTCTTTTTATCAACATGCTAATCCTGAATTTGAAGATTGGAATTATCCAAGGCATTTAAGTCTTCGCACCGAGCTGCAAATGGAACATATTTTAGCTTCAAGTGCCCTACCTTTGTTTTTTCCAGCAGCAAAAATTGATGGTTCTCATTATGGTGATGGTAGTATGGGATTAGTGGCACCTTTAAGAGGCGCCATCCGCTTTAAAGTTGATAAAATTTTAATTTTAGGTACTCGGCAATTACCTACTTCGTTCTTCTATGAAGGCACCCAAAATGGCAATATTGGTTTTGCCCGGATTTTAGGTGGCATGTTAAATAGTTTATTTATGGATAATTTAGACCGCGATATTGAAATGGTAAACCGCATGAATGAAATTGCGCGCTTATTATCTCTATGGAAAAAACGTCGCTCTCCTTGGCGTCCTGTACAAACAATTCATTTAAGACCTAGTGAGGCCATAGCACCAATTGCACAAGCCCATTATAAAAATATGCCAGGATTACTTCGATTTCTCCTCAATTTATTAGGAGCCAAAAGTCACTCGGGTGATTTACTAAGTTTTTTATTATTTGAAAAAGAATTTACTCGGGAATTATTCAAATTAGGTTTTGATGATACCCTATTAGCTCGTGACGTTGTGCTTGAATTTTTCGAGTCTAGATAGCTTTTATAAGCTACTATTTACTCAATATAAGTTAGTATAATGCAATAATTACTAAGTGCCGGTTATAAATTGATGAGTTATTACTATCAACAATATATTACTTTTATATTTCTTTTTAATTTTTTTGTTGTAACGTAGTTAGCGGACCGAAGTCAAAATCTTTATCTTTTTTCAAGCTATCATCTAACATTCTATTAAATTTCTCAATCATCCCACTTTGTTGGGAAACACGACCAGTCTGTTCATAAAAAAATGGCATATATCGCCTGCGAAATTGATCCTTCACAAATGAGAACTGTTCAGGATTACTTAATCCTTGATATTTTTCCATTTCCCATCTTAATCCTTGCGCTGCAATTTCGAATGCTTTTGACTCAAACGCCTGTATAATATTCACCCAGGTTGTTGTAGCTCCATATTGACCAAATGCTTGCATTAAGCCCCCGCGTTCTGCTTTTAAAAAATTTTCATTATTTTTAATACTGTGAAATAATTTTTGCAGACCCTGATAATTATTTATACTTTTAAGTCGTTCAAAGATAGTACTCTTAAATAGTTCCTTATCATGCGGCAAATAAAGTTCTTTATCTTGAAACCTATCAGTATATTTGAAATTAAACGCCACTACCTCCTAAAGTATGACATTTTGCTAATTTTTTTAAAAATTTAGTTTTTTCAGAAGGTTCAAAGCTATCTAGTTTTTTTATATGAGATACTAACAAATCTAATTGTTGCGTTATAAAAATTTTAGCCTCATCAAGCGTTAAGCATTGTTGTAAAGCTTGGCTATCTATAGTGTAGCTAAATTCATAAACACTAAAAGCATTATCTTCTATGCCTCTTAAATTTTCCTGAATTTCTTGCTTGAGTGAGTCAATTTCATTAGGTAATGAAAGCGTAAATTTTTTAAATTGGGCCTTGATTGTCTCGCCTGCTTTTCTGGCTTCTGTTATTGAAGACTCTATCTTGCTAGATAATTCTAATTTCTGACTTTGGTAAGTCAGCTCCAGTTCAAGCATACTAGATAGAGCCTTATCAATGGGTTCTTTTGCCTCATTATGAGTCATCCATTCAAATATACTCTCCAAACCTTTACGTATTTCTTCTGGTAATTCTAAATTGTTTATTTTGGTTTGAGCTTTAAAGTGTTCTCTTTCTTTACCATAAATTTGGGGTGTCTGTACCTTATCTCTAGGAACGCCCCAAACCTGTAATAAAGTTATCGCTGCTGCATAGAGATCCATTTTCTCAGGATGGGCTTTAGCTATCTTTCGAGGACTTTCATATTGAGGTGTTTCCCAGAAATACTGATATATTCTTTCCTATTTTTACTCTCGGCAGTATCAAGGTCTATAAGCTTCAACGCTCTTACTGTATTAGTCTGAAAATCTAAATCAACAATGATATTTTGTGGCTTGATATCGGTGTGAATAATACCATAACTATGCAGTGCTCTAATTGCTTCTAATAATTTCCTTGAAATAGCAAAGCGCATCTCTGGCGTTAATTTACTTTCATTGCTTAGAATTTCTGCTAATGTTTTTCCAGCAACCTGGTGCATAATATTATTATAAAAATATTCTTTACCTCCTGATCGCAGTTCATAGACAACGCTCCCTTTAGTATGTAGTGGGTTATAGATTTCACTAATAGCAGCAATGCTTTCATATTTCCTATCAGCAATCTCTTTTCTGACGCTTTCTTCTGACTCCCAACCGAGAAAAACAACTACTTTTTCGGAGCGATGAACCTTAACTACCCGAGGATGTTGAGGATCACTTTTAAAAGTAGCCATTTCTTTTGCATCAATAGTGACCGTTTCTGCAAAATAAACCTTTGCTTCGCCACCACTACCTATTTCCTTAATTAAGACCCGACTGGTTTTTTCATTTTCTTTATAGATTGGATATTTCAACTTTACACGATATGCAATGCCATTAACTGTTACAGCATAGACGTTGGATGTGGAAAAATATCTTCCTAACTCTGCTTCACTTAATAGCTTGCCAAGCACGGCTGAATGTTCACTGGTTAGCTTGGTTGGATCGATACTTAGCTTTAACCATAAAATGTATATTATTTATCAAATATGATTAATCATATATCTTTTGAATTAATTTTAATAGATAAAAACCTTTAATTATGGGTATTTAGAAATAAAGCGTTTTAATTTAGTTAAATTAATTAGTAGGAATTGTTTTTTAATGCTCCTAATACTGATGTAGTATCAGGTTTAAAGTTATGCCATATATAAAACGCTTCTGCTGCCTGCTCAACTAACATACCTAAACCATCGTATGCTTTACAGCCATTTTCTTTAGCAAAATTAATAAATGGTGTATCTTTTTCCCGGTTATAAGCTAAATCATAGCAAAAAGGTTTGCTAGCTAGCATATCTATAGGTAGTAAAGTAAATGGACTCTCACTTAAACTTGCCGAAGTTGCATTAATAATTACATCGAATGCACCAGAAAGTTCGCCAAACTCTGCTAACGTTATAGAGGGAAAATCATCAGCAACTGCTAGAAGTTTCTCTTTTGTACGATTTACAATAGTTAAACGCTTAACTGAAGCCTCTAATAATGGCCCAATTATACCTCGCGCTGCGCCGCCGGCACCTAAAAGGAGTATATCTTTAGCGGCTATATCAATATAACGCTCTAAATCTTTTATAAGACCTATACCATCTGTGTTATCTGCCCATAGCTGATTCTCCTGCATCCACAAGGTGTTAGCTGCTTTTGCTTTTAAACAACGAGAAGTCACCTGATTGGCCATTTTAAAAGCACGTTCTTTGAAAGGTAGGGTAATATTTAATCCTGTACCGCCTGATTCAAAAAAGTCTATAACTTGCTCTTCAAAATTTGTATCATTGCCTAGAATTTTTTCATAAATTAATTCTTTTCCCGCTTGTTTAGCGAAATTTTGATGAATTAAAGGAGATAAGCTATGCGCAATGGGATTGCCTACAACAGCACAACGACTAATCATATTTTATGCCTTTATTTAATCTTATTAATTTTAATGTTGAACATACCCTCTAGTTGGGCGAGTGCTAACACATCCCCTTTGATTAATATTTACTTAAAGCTATCACCTAGAAATGATGTGCAAAACTATGGCAATCAGTTTAAGAAAATACTCACTCATGATAAAGAGTTAGCAGATTATAATTTAAAACCTATTTTTGACAATCATCCTTTACATATTACGCTTTATTTAACCCAGTATTCTCTTAAAAATACAAAGCATCTTATCAACTATATTAAGAAATTAAGCCAACAGTTTCATGCCTTTACTATTAAAGCGCAATACTTAACAGCAACGCCTAGTGGCTATGTTATGCTGCAAATTAAGCCACAACCATACTTACAACACTTAAGTGATACTGTTGTCCGCTCGGTAAATCACTTAAGGGATCCTCTAGCAAATGTCCCTTGTTGGGCAGCCCATAATCCACAAAAAATAAGTAGTTTTAAGCAATATGGGAGTCCTAATGTTTTCACCAATTATGCGCCTCACTTTACCTTTTTAGCGCCTAATAAAACCTATTCAGTACAAGAAGAAAATCAGTTAAACCAGCGTCTAATAAACTCTATAGCTCAATTTAATCAAAAGCACCCTACTGCTATCGAAGCTACCGTTAGTGCTGTTGCGATTGGCATTGCAGATGAACAAGGACAAATCATACAAGAATTGGCTTCTTTTACGCTTAAATAAGCTATTTTAGATTTTGCTATAGTTCAAAAGGCAAAGCTTTTTAAACTATAGCCTTCTTAATCTCTATACCTGTAAGCTTTTTGAAACAATCTCGCTTAAATCGCGCGATAAAGGATGGGTTTCTAAGCGTTTTAATTGCTCAAACATCAGTAATTGTCTTTTTTCATCATAGCGCCGCCAGCGAGTAAAAGGCGTTGCTAAACGCGCTGTAACTTGAGGATTGATTGCATCAAGCTTAATTAGCATATCTGCTAGAAATTCATAACCACTACCGTCTAAAGCATGAAAGTGTCGAGGGTTAACTTGTACAAAAGCACCTATAACTGCTCTTACTTTATTTGGATTGGTAAAAGAGAAAGCTGGATGACCTAATAATTCTTTTACTTTAATTAGCGTATTAGGTAATTCGCTTGTTGCTTGAACTGCAAACCATTTATCTAACACTAATTCATCCTGGGCCCATTGCGCATAGAACTCAGCAACCACCTTTTCTTGTACTTTATCAATCGAACAGTTATTTAATAGGGCAAAACTTGCCATTTGATCAGACATCGTACGAGATTCATTAAATTGGTTTTGACATACATTTAATGTAGCTTGTTCATTTGCTTTCATCATAAGCCAAAGACAAGCGTTGCGGAGCTTTCTTTGCCCATAAGCATTAGCATTCATAGCATGCTCTTCACGCGACCATAATAAGTCATACATCGCTTGTGCTTGCTTATAGAGTGCTTTTCCTAATTCGGTGCGATAAAAATCACGCGCTGACTCAATGACATCCACATCGGCAATTTCAACAAAAGTAGCTACTTCTTCAAACTCAGGTGGCATTATTAACTCAGCACGTAATGCTAAATCTAAGGATTCATCTTGTAAAACATGGGCAAAAGCAGCAGTTAACCTAGGTGGAATTTGCCACTCATTTCGTGATGTTTTACAAAAACTGGCAAGACACGAAAGTGCCAAACATTGTGCCGCATCCCACTTAGCAAATCCATCCGTTTCAAAGCGCAATAAAGCTAATAAATCATCTTGGCTAAGCTCCCTTTGTATTTTAATTGGTGCTGAAAATTCTCGTAATAGAGAAATCACTGGCCTCGATGTAATATTTTTAAAGGTAAAAGTTTGTTGCCGCTCACGTAATTCTAATAAATCTTGCTCTAACGAAAATGATTTGCCATTTTGATCAAATAAAGCTACTCGAATAGGAATATGAAAAGGTTGTTTTTCAAGGCATTCTGCTGTTGGAGGGCAACTCTGTGTTAAAGTTAGAGTTAATGTATCATCTGTATAGTCATTTATTACTGCAACAGTAGGCGTACCAGCCTGGCTATACCAACGCTTAAATTGTGTAAAATCGACATTGTTAGCGTCTTCCATTGCAGCTACAAAATCATCAATAGTCACTGCTTGACCGTCGTGGCGATTAAAGTACAAATCCATACCACGGCGAAACCCTTCTTTACCTAATAAGGTATGCTGCATACGAATAACTTCAGACCCTTTGTTATAAACAGTCGAAGTATAGAAATTATTTATTTCTTGATAAGATTCGGGCCTAACGGGGTGTGCCATTGCACCGGCATCTTCGGGAAATTGAGTTGTTTTTAACACTTTTACATCTAAAATACGATTAACGTCACGTGAATTCATGTCACGTGAGAATTCTTGATCGCGAAATACTGTTAAACCTTCTTTTAAGCTCAATTGGAACCAATCTCGACACGTTACTCGATTTCCAGTCCAATTATGAAAGTATTCATGAGCAACGACCCCTTCCACATCAGCAAAATCCTGATCTGTTGCCGTGTCTGGTCTAGCTAAAATATATTTAGAATTAAAAATATTTAGACCTTTATTCTCCATAGCACCCATATTAAAATCACTAACCGCCACTATCATGAAGATTGATAAGTCATATTCGCGACCATAAACTTCCTCATCCCAACGCATACATTTATGTAAAGAAGCCATGGCATGGGCACATTTATCTTCATTGCCAGGCTCAACATAAATTCTTAAATCAACTTTTTTACCTGAGCAAGTTGTAAATTCATCAGATACACAAGCTAAATTTCCTGCAACTAATGCAAATAAATAAGAAGGCTTTTTAAATGGATCTTGCCAAATGACCCAATGTCGCCCATCTTCTGCCTCACCTGCTTCAATTAAATTGCCATTAGAAAGCAAAGTTGGATAACTTTCTTTATCAGCGGTAATACGAGTAGTAAATGTGGAAAGGATATCAGGACGATCCGGATAAAACGTTATACGGCGAAAGCCTTCTGCTTCACATTGTGTACAAAATAATTGATTTGAGCGGTAAAGTCCTGAAAGCTTTGAATTTTTTTGTGGATAAATACGAGTGACAATGGTCAGCGTAAACTGCTCGGGACAATCATTAAGCAGCAAATCATCATTTTTATGACTATAATCTTTTTCAGTGAGAATCTCATTATTTAAAGTAATACTTACTAATTCTAATTCATCACCATATAAATGTAGTAATCCTGGATGTACACGCTTAAGCGACATTTTATTTTCGACTAACACATAATCATCATACAGATCAAAATTTAGATAGATATCTTCTACTGTAAAATTTGGTGGCATATAGTCCTTCAAAAAAATAGTTGTGTCTGGCATGATGAATACTCCGGTGACAAAAAATAAAATTGGACGCTAATAAATAATGAATTGATTCTTCGTAATTTTTTAAACTTTTTAGCTAATTAGTTCTATACTAAATTATAACCAGTTTAACAAATTTACCACTGAATTAATAAAAGAAGAATTAGCGTTTTCCTCCTCCAAGGAAACGTCATAGAGGATAGCAAAATGAATACGCATGATTTCCTAACCAGCTACACCAAACGCTTTGTTGACAACAAGGAAGAAGAGTTAAGCTTAGGCGAATACTTAGAACTATGCCGCCAAGATCCTTCTGCCTATGCTAATCCTGCAGAGCGACTATTAATGGCTATTGGCGAGCCCGAGGTGATTGATACTCGCCATGACCCCGTTTTATCTCGTATTTTTTCTAATAAAGTGATTCATCGATATCCCGTTTTCAGAGAATTTTTTGGCATGGAAGAGCCTATTGAGCAGATTGTAGGCTTTCTTAAGCATGCGGCTCAAGGATTAGAAGAAACTAAACAAGTGCTTTATCTACTTGGTCCTGTTGGCGGAGGAAAATCTTCCTTAGCTGAAAAATTAAAAGATTTAATGCAGAAGGTACCATTTTATGCCATTAAAGGTTCCCCTGTTTTTGATACTCCCTTATCATTATTTAATCCAGAGGAAGATGCTGAACTTCTAGAAGAACGCTTCGGTATTCCAAGACGTTATTTACGCTATGTCATGTCTCCTTGGGCGGTAAAACGTTTACATGAATATAATGGCGATATTAATCAATTTAAAGTTATCAAACTAAAACCTTCACGATTAAAACAAATTGCGATCGCTAAAACTGAGCCAGGTGATGATAACAATCAAGATATTTCAGCTTTGGTAGGTAAAGTCGATATCCGCAAGCTTGAGGAGTTCTCACAAGACGATCCGGATGCTTATAGTTACTCCGGGGGATTATGCCGTGCTAACCGTGGTTTACTTGAATTTGTGGAAATGTTTAAAGCGCCCATTAAAGTATTACATCCACTCCTAACTGCTACACAAGAAGGTAATTATAATGCTACTGAAGGATTATCCGCTATTCCTTTTGAAGGTATTATCCTTGCTCATTCTAATGAATCTGAATGGCAGGCATTTCGTAACAATAAAAATAATGAAGCGTTTATTGACCGAATCAATATTGTTAAAGTTCCTTATTGTTTACGCGTTTCAGAAGAAATAAAGATCTACGAGAAATTAATTGATAACAGCTCATTGATAAATGCCCATTGTTCCCCAGGAACATTAGATATGTTGGCACAGTTTTCGGTTTTAACTCGTCTAAAAGAGCCACAAAATTCAAGTATTTACTCAAAAATGCGTGTTTATAATGGTGAAAGTTTAAAAGATACAGACCCTAAAGCAAAATCTTATCAAGAATACCGAGATTTTGCTGGGGTAGATGAAGGCATGAGTGGTATTTCTACCCGCTTTGCTTTCAAAATTTTATCGAAAGTTTTTAACTTTGATCATAGTGAAGTTGCAGCTAACCCCGTGCATTTACTCTATGTACTTGAAAGGCAAATTGAACAAGAACAGTTTTCACAAGAATTACATGAAAAGTATTTAACCTTTATCAAAGAGTATTTATCACCGAAATACGTTGAATTTATTGGTAAAGAGATTCAAACAGCTTACTTAGAATCGTATTCAGAGTATGGCCAAAATATTTTTGACAGATATATTACATATGCTGATTTTTGGATTCAAGATCAAGATTATCGGGATCCCGATACGGGCGAAATTTTTGATCGGAGCGCATTAAATGCTGAATTAGAAAAAATTGAAAAACCAGCTGGTATTTCTAATCCAAAAGATTTTCGTAATGAAGTTGTGAATTTTGTGCTTCGCGCTCGTGCTAATTATCATGGTAAGAATCCAATGTGGAACAGTTATGAAAAACTTCGAACTGTTATTGAGAAAAAAATGTTTACCAATACAGAAGATTTATTACCCGTTATTTCTTTTAATGCTAAAGCATCTGAAGACGATAAAAAGAAGCATGAGGAATTTATAGCTCGAATGGTAGAAAAAGGTTACACCCGCAAGCAAGTACGACTACTTTGTGAATGGTATTTGCGTGTACGGAAATCGCAATAATAGTTAAGTAATCGTAAGATTACTTGAGATTACTTGCCTTAAACGAGAGAATCGGGTGAGGAGAAATACTAAGCCATGTCACAATTTATTGATCGTCGAGAAAATGCTGGTAAAAAAAGCACTGTAAATAGGCAGCGCTTTTTAAGGCGTTATAAAAATCAGATCAAACGTGCTGTGTCAGACGCTGTAGGCCGTCGTAGTATTACTGAAATTGATCAAGGTGAGCAAATTAGTATTCCTGCCCGCGATATTTCCGAGCCAACCTTCAGAAACGGACATGGCGGCCAGGTCGAGCGAGTTTTGCCAGGCAATGATCAATTTATTGCAGGTGACCGAATAAAACGGCCGAATCAAGGTGGACAAGGATCCGGAGGAAGTCAAGCCAGTAAAGATGGCGAAGGCGAAGATGAATTTGTATTTCAGTTATCCCGAGAAGAATTTTTAGAATTATATTTTGAAGATTTGGAACTACCTGACTTAATTAAGAAAGATTTAGCCAAAGTTAGGAATTTTAAAGTTGTTCGAGCAGGGGTTACGACCAGTGGTGTACCGACTAATATAAACATTGTACGTTCAATGCGCCAAGCCACTAGTCGACGTATGGCGCTTGCAGCCCCTTATAAAAGGAAGTTGCGTGCAGCGCAAGAAGAATTAAATCGCTTGGAAGCGCAGGCAAATCCAGATCGTTTAGAAGTCTTGCGTTTACAACGAGATATTGAATTTTACAAAAAGAAAATAAAAGCCGTCCCTTTTATAGACACAATAGATTTGCGTTATAATAATCGAATTCGCATTCCCACACCCACAACACAAGCTGTGATGTTTTGTATTATGGATGTTTCAGGCTCAATGGATGAAGCTAAAAAAGATATTGCTAAGCGTTTCTTTATTCTTTTATATCTTTTTTTAACAAAGAATTATGAAAAAATTGACTTAGTTTTTATTCGCCATCACACATCAGCGAAAGAAGTCAGTGAAGAGGAATTTTTTTACTCACGTGAAACAGGTGGAACAGTTGTTTCTAGTGCATTGGAACTTTTAAGTACGCTTATTGAAGTTCGCTATCCTGCTGCTTCATGGAATATTTATGTGGCTCAAGCCTCAGACGGTGATAATTGGAATGCAGATTCGCCTTACTGCCAAGAGTTATTACAAGAAAAAATCATGCCACTTTTACAATACTTTGCTTATATAGAAATTATGCCAAGGCATCATCAAAGCTTATGGGAAGTTTATCAGCAGATTCAGGAAAAATATGCTAATTTTGCAATGGAGAATATTGATACGGTTGCTGATATTTATCCTGTATTTCGTGAGCTGTTTAAGAGGAAAACAGTATGAGAAAGAAAAAGAAGCCTTTATCAATTGGTGCTGATTGGACTTTTGAACTCATTCAAGCTTACGATCGAGAAATTAGCCGGCTTGCTCGTGATTTTAAACTCGAAACTTATCCAAACCAAATTGAGATAATTACGGCTGAACAAATGATGGATGCTTATGCGTCTGTTGGCATGCCTATTGGGTATCACCACTGGTCATTTGGGAAACATTTTGTTGGTGTAGAAAAGAGTTATCAGCGCGGCGAGATGGGTTTAGCCTATGAACTAGTCATTAATTCTAATCCTTGTATTGCTTATTTAATGGAAGAAAATACGATGGCAATGCAGGCTTTAGTTATTGCACATGCTTGTTATGGTCATAATTCTTTTTTTAAAAATAACTATTTATTTAAAATGTGGACTTCAGCAGATGCTATTATTGATTATTTAGTTTTTGCTAGAAATTATATTAGTGAATGTGAAGAGCGCTATGGTATTGATGAGGTAGAAAGTATATTAGACGCTTGCCATGCTTTAATGAACTATGGTGTCGATCGCTACAAGCATCCCCCTGCACTATCTATTCAAGAAGAAAAAATTCGTCAACAGAATAGAGAAATTTACTTACAATCACAAGTTAATGAATTATGGCGAACCATTCCTCAAAGCAAACAAACCCAATCCTCTAAACAAGAGAAGCGATTTCCGCCTGAGCCGCAGGAAAATATACTTTATTTTTTAGAAAAAAATGCGCCACTATTACAATCTTGGCAGCGTGAGATTATTCGCATTGTACGTAAAATTGCCCAATATTTTTATCCACAAGGGCAAACTAAAGTCATGAATGAAGGGTGGGCTACCTTCTGGCATTATACGTTAATTAATGCTCTTTATGATGAAGGCTTGATTGCTGACGAATTTATGTTAGAAATTTTACAAAATCATACTAATGTTATTAGACAACCCTCTTTCAGTAGCCCTTACTACAGTGGTATCAATCCTTACACGCTAGGCTATCATATGATGCAAGACATTAAACGCATCTGTGAAAATCCAACTGAAGAAGATAAGCGTTGGTTTCCTTATTTAGCCAATACTGATTGGCTGACAGGACTAGATACAGCTATGCGTAATTTCAAAGATGAAAGTTTTATTGCGCAGTACTTATCACCTCATTTAATTCGAGAATTAAAGCTTTTCCATATCATTGATAATGATGAAAATACCGATATTGTTGTTAATGCTATTCATGATGAGTTGGGTTATCAGTCGGTTCGTGAGGCTTTATCTAGGCAATATAATTTAGGTTATTTAGAGCCAGATATTCAAATTTATTCAGTTGACACTGAAGGTGATCGATCTTTAACCTTACAACATGTTCAACGTAATAATGTTCCACTTGCTGCAACCGCTCAGGAAGTATTAAAGCATCTCTATACTCTATGGAAATTTCCTATTAAGTTACAATCTATTGACTCCGATGGTAAAGTTACCGCTGAGTATCATTGCCCGCCTATGCCTTTAATTAAACCGGCTAAAGATAATAAATAAGAATAATTATTTATTGGGCGCTGTCTCTTCTTATAACAAATCCACCTAAAAATTGATCAGAATGGTTTTTTCTGTAAAATACAATTCTTTTTAATAGAGGATTAAAATGCCTGGTTTTTTTTCTGTAAAGTCGGCTCAAACACTGACTGAAAGTTCTAACTATCTTATTGATTGGTCTCGTGTTGGCGAATTATTACGTCAAGGTACTCACCGCTATAGTTGGCATGAATTAATACAGCGAGGTGTCATTCTGGTAAGTATAGGTGCTGGTGGTTATGCAGGTTATAATTATAGTAACCAAAGCTCTAGCTTTATGTCTGGTTTATACAGCATGTCTGGCTGTTTTGTAGGCTTTGTAGTTTCCCACCTAATTGTGATTGCACCTTTAATTTATAAGCGATACCAACTTAGTCAAGAATGTGCTGATAAGCAAAAAATAATTTTAGATTCTTTACAGGAGTTAAAAATTCATTCACCAAATCAGGACATAAATAATAGTTTAATTGATTTAATTTCAGCACATATTCAGACTATCATGACTATGAGTTTTAGTACTGGAAGTCGTGCAAATGCTTCTTTAACTTGGGGCAGGCGGCGTACTATGTTAACTAACCTAGCAGATAAACTTAAACAAGATATTGCTGATCTTGCTAATAATAGTGATGCCAACTTAGAAAAAGAAATAAAGCAATTTTGGTCTCAAAATAGTAATGTATTAGTAGATTGCCTTATAAAGTATACTACAAAAGAAAAAGTCAATAATGACGCTCTTATAGAAACACCAAAATTTCAATAAACTGTAATTCTATCTTTTTTTCTACCCTATTGATTTTTTAAGTTGCCTTAACCTAAAAAATCAATAGTTTTAGTATTAAATTAACCACTTTTAACTGTAAAAAATTACTGTGTATAAAAGTTGATCATTGCCTTTTTTTGTGTAAAATACAAGCTTTTTGCAGAGGCATAACTCATATGGCAGTACCAGAAAATCATTTACAAGAAGTCATGCTTCATTATGGTAAAAATCACTTTAGTCAACAGAAACAAATTAAGATACTACTTTTAATATTAAAAGATGCTAAAGAAAAATCTAAGCAAAATGCAACTGCTTATCAATTAATTGAACGATATCAGATTAAACTGGCAAAAATACAAGGGCTGCCTAATGCAATTAAATGCATCAATAAATGTCTTATTAAATTAGAAGCACTCGATGCTAAAGATATCCTTTCTTATATTAAACAACAAGGTCTATATCGAATACTTTATCACAGACCTAAGTTATTAGGAAAAGATCTACCAGAAAACGATATTTTACGCAGGTTACTAAACAATGGACTTATAGGAATAGGAATAGCCGCGCTTTGCATTGTTTTCTTTGCATTAACTGCCTATTTCGCTGCCCCCTTTTGGCTTGCAGCTATTGCTAGCGGGTTATTTATAGGCGCTTCTACCTATCTAAGTGGCCTACTATATGGCATAGTCAATGACATATTTGCCACGCATGCAAATTTGCCTTATTTCCTCCTCGGCCATCAGTCTGATCAAACAAGCTTACTTCGTACTAATAATAAAATTGCCCAAGGAATAGCTTGGGGAATTGCTGCTACTTTTGGGCCAGTATTGATTGCCACAGTATTATTTACTATTGCAGCCACCATCACTGCTTTTTTTGTACCTATGGCCATGTTTGTTATGCCGATATTAATGGCCGCTATGCCACTTATTGCTGTTGGCGCAGAGTTTTATGCTCGCAGAAAAACACGATACTACTTGGAACATCCAGACGAGGTAAGATTTGTCGGCTCTAATGAGTATCAGGAAGAAGGGCTTAGTTATATGAGCCCTACGATTAAAGAACATGCAGCCTGGTATGCTAATTCAGACCGCAATTTATTTGGTTTTACAAAGGTACCTATTATTGGCCTAGTGGGCTTAGTTAGCCTAATAGTACTAAGCAGCGTGAGTGTATTTCTGCCGCCAGCGCTCATAGTTGCTCCTTTATTGGCTTATATTATACCAGTAGCTGTATCTAGCTTAAGTAGTTTAATACTCGCAGCAGCCGGAGCCTATATGCATTTTCATCGTGCGAAGCAAGCAGACGATCGATACAAATTGGAATTTGAATTAAAAGAAATTGATCATAATTTATACTTAGATGAGGATTTAGAGTATGTTAATGAACTTCTGCAAAAAGATGAAAATAATTTTGTTAACACTAAGTCAAATGATGCCTCTCTAGAAGTACAACAATATAAGCCATTATTTACCTCACAAGAACCAGAAATAAATTCTTATAAGGATGATAATACGCGTCAATCCTTTATACCCTAATATTCTTATTATTTGTTACTCATATACTATTTATCAAATCTCAAATCAGATTATATATTACTTTACAGATTAAATTTAATAATCTGTAAAGTAATATATTATTAGGATTAATATCAAATAATCACTTAATTAATCTTTTATCTTATTTAAATCTTTTATACATAATTATTAATGCAATTAGTTCGAAATAACTCTATCAGCTAATTATGGCACGATTAATGAATACATTATTAATAATATTGTCTAATTTTTAGACTGAAATTTATTAACAAGGGGGATTATAGAATATGAACATTCGTAATTCCAAGATGACTATTCATGAGCTTTTTGAATCGCAAGTTAATCTACATCCAGATAATTTAGCTGTTATTTATAATAATGAATCATTAAATTACAAACATTTTAATGAAAAATGTAACCAACTGGCACACTTTTTACAAAAACAAGGTGTAAAAGCAGAAACGCCTGTAGGTTTATGCATGGAACGTTCAATAGAACTTTTAATTGCCATGTTTGCCATTCTAAAAGCGGGGGGCGCTTACATTCCGCTTGATCCCAGCCACCCTGAAGAACGTATAAGTAGCACGCTAAATGATAACCAAGTCCCCTTCTTACTACTTACAAAAGATTTAAATGAAAAATTTCGCTCCTATCAAGGTCAGACTATTGCCCTTGACTTCGGTGAATTAAATACTTATCCCTCAGCAAATTTAAATACTACCAGTCAAATTGAAAATTTAGCTTATATTATTTATACATCAGGCTCTACCGGTAAGCCTAAAGGGGTTTTAATTGAGCACCAAAGTGTGGTTAATTTTTGCCTTTGGTTCGGTGACTTTTGTCATTGCCAAGCCAGTCAGCGTATTGATTTTTCATCTAGTCATGCGTTCGACATGGCAATCGCTAATACCCTTGTGCCCCTTATGCTAGGTATGACAATTGTTATTTGTGATGATGATATTAAAAAAAGCCCAACTTCCTATCTAGAATTTATTAAAGCTAATCGTATTAGTGTCATTAAGTTAACACCAAGTTTTTTTCGGGTATTATTGTTTGAGGTTCAAAGTAATTTCATTGCATTACCTGATTTAAAGCTTATCGTCTTAGGTGGCGAGCTTTTACATACGCTTGAATGCTCCTCTTGGCTTGCGCGTTATCCACATCATAAATTAATTAATGAGTATGGCCCAACCGAGGCAACTGTTGGCGTTTCTTTATTTAGAGTAAGTAACTCAGGCCTTCATTCTTTACGTCCGGATGTTCCTATTGGCAAGCCTGGAAACAACATTGATTTTTATCTTCTAGATAAAGATTTAAATCCTGTTCCGACTGGTGAAGTAGGTGAGCTTTATATTGGAGGTCTTTGTCTAGCACGAGGTTATTTTAATCAGCCACAAATAACGCATGAAAAATTTATTAATAGCCCTTTTAAACAAGACTCTAATTCTCGTCTATATAAAACAGGTGATCTATGCCGTCGTTTAACAGATGGTAATTATGAACTTTTAGGTCGCATTGATCACCAAATTAAAATCCGCGGCTTCAGAGTTGAACTGGGAGAAATAGAACGGTGCATAGCAAGTCATCCTGCTATTTGTGAAGCTGTTGTTATTGCGCGACCTGATCACTTAAATGAGAAGCAGTTAATTGCTTATTTCACTTTGAAAGATAAGCAGATAAATCCTGGAACTTATCAGATTAAGCAATATCTTAAAAGATATTTAACTGATTACATGATTCCAGTGGCTTTCATAATGATAGATGCGTTTCCACTAAATGCAAATGGTAAATTAGATAGAGAAGCGTTGCCTATACCTGAATTTCATCCTAATCGCCGCTACTTAGCACCAACAAATGAGTTAGAAGCGGCTTTAACTGAAATATGGGCTGAAGAATTTAATTTAAAGCCAATTGGAATTCATGATAATTTTTTTGAGCTAGGCGGACATTCGCTTATTGGTGCCCGTATTCTGACTAAGATAAATCAAATGCTAGGAAAAAATTTAACAATCAAAGAGTTATATCAAGCCCCAACCATTGCTGAATTAGCAGTAATAGTTAGTAAGATAAAATCTATTAGTCAGAAAAGCCATATAAAGAATTCTCTTGCAACAGCTAATATTATACCTCTAAGTCATTTTCAATTATTACTTTGGCTTTCTAATACTTTTGAACCAAAAGCAAAAAAATTAAATATTATTTCACGCAAACGTTTGCAAGGCGCTTTTAATAAAGAGGCATTCAATTATGCATTAACTATTTTATTAAAAAGACATGAAGTACTTTCTTATCACATTTGTAAATTTAAATCTGGCCAGTATTTACAGCATAATTTAGCCCTTATACCTGAAGAAATTGACCTGCAAAAATGTGAGGAGAAACAAAGTAATCTGGCTTTAACTAATTCAGTTTTTGAACTACTTAATTACCATCTATGGCCAAAAGGTAAACCTCTTCTTAGAGTAAAAATATTCTATTTAAAAAATAATACCATTGAACTCCAAGCATGTTTGCCTCATATAATCTCAGATGGCGCCTCCATAAATGTACTTTGGTCTGAATTATCTAAATATTATCTTGCTTTTAATAAGTTAGAATCTATTAATAATATAGGTAATGATAAATCCTATCGACACTATTTAGAAAATGAACTTATATTAGATGGGTATTCAGCTAAAGATCATCAGTTTTGGCTAAATTATTTAAAAAATGCTGGCTTTGTTAACTTTCCTCCGCAATATATAGTAAAAAATATGGCTAAAGCTCAGATTCCTTATTCTACTTATTTAGAGTTACCTCAAAAAGCTATTAACCGTTTAATTCAGTTTTGCGCTCATTATCATTTTGGGTTAAATGAAGCACTGAGCGCTATCTTAGGAAAAGCCTTAATTAAAATTTGCCAAACCAAGAAAGAAACGATTTTTATTAATATTGTCAAATCAGCGCGGGATAATCCTTTATATGATAAAACGATTGGCTGCTTTTTAAAACTTGAGCCAATTAAACTAGCTTTAAATCAAAATTCTTCATTATTTAATTTAGCTCGCCAGGTACAAAAATCAATTATTAAGACAGCGCCTTATCAACAGTCCCCAGCCTTACTTAAACTTGCTTGTGTTAATTTTAAAACCGTTTCTCATAGTCGAGTAATCCATTTTATAACAAAAATAGTTATGTCTTTGTATGCTAAGCTATTTCCTTCTCTTAAATTAAATCCCAACGTGTTAAGTCAAGTAGCGAATCTTGCTGCTATGAAAAAACGCAATAAATTTATTATTAACCTAAATGTGTTAGATAATTTTTTTCATAGCCATAAATACAAAAAGAAGCTACCTCTTTTTAGCTTAAAAAATAAAAGCATTGAAACTATACAATATGATTTATTAAATATTGATTACTTTTTAGATGTTTGCTTTTTAAGTGATTATAACAATACACCTTACCTAGTTGTTTCAGCTAATTTATTACCGGAATTGCGTGAGCTATTAAGTAAGGAAATAGTTAATATTATGCTTAATGAAACATTAGAAAAACCTAGCATAATAAAAAATAAAATTTCTTAATGTTGTTTTGTTTTATAATTAGTTAACTAAGCGTAAGTGATTAAATTAAAAGCACTTATTTAATAACGTTCATTTAATTTAGTTTGAGAATTTTACTAGTTACCCAGTTGAGAGAAGTTATAGTAACTTTTTTAAATTTATGCAATATAGAAAGGAAAACACTCTAATTTATTTTAATAATTATGTTTATTTATCCTAAAATTAATCCAATTGCTATTTCGATAGGCTCTTTCCATAAGCTGGTATGGCCTATTATATATGTTAGGCTTTGTCTTAGCATGGCTGTTAGGTTGTTATTGGATTAAGAAATATCATCTTAATTGGACCTATGAAGAGTTAAGTGATTATGTATTTTATGTAGCTATTGGTGTCATTTTAGGCGCTAGACTGGGTCAAATGCTTTTTTTTGATCCAATTAATTTTTTAAAAAATCCCTTATTGTTTTTTAAAATTTGGCAAGGTGGTCTGTCCTTCCATGGTGGATTTATTGGCGGGTTAATTACAGGCATAATCTATGTGAGATATACTAAGCGAAGTATTTTAGAAACCTTAGACTTAACAGTTACACTCATACCCACAGCCTTAGCAATGGGACGTCTAGGTAACTTCATTAATGGCGAACTTTGGGGGCGAGTTACGAACGTTCCTTGGGCTTTGATCTATCCTCATGTCGATGATTTGCCTCGTCATCCATCCCAGCTTTATGAATTTTTTAGAAGGTATATTGCTTTTTATTATTGTTTGGTTATTTGCCAGTAAACCTCGCCCACGCGGCAGTGTAACTAGCGTATTTTTAATAAGTTATGCAATTTTAAGGATCTTTTGTGAATTATTTAGAGTGCCTGATAATAATATTTTATTATTTGGTTATCTTACTATAGGGATGATTTTATCGCTGCCTATGTTAGTGGCCGGCATTTTATTGCTTATTCTTGCCTACAAATTAATCAACTTTTATTTTCAAACTACACTTAAATTTATAGCGCTCCTACAAGAAATGGATGACTTTCAGGAAGTACAATGTTTTTTTAGTTTTGGAGGTCATTATGTTGAAAGTCTCTTTAATAGGTAAAGGCGTCCTGTTTGGTCTCAGCTCTTCATTAATCATCGCTTGTAGTGAACCAGACTCTACCAGTAGCGCAACCTTAAATAATGATGGTTCTGTAACAACAACCACAACTGCAGCTGATGTAACTTAAACGCAAACAACATCTACTCCAGAACAATTAGCGCAAGCTGCTGGTAATTATCAAGCGCCTGTATTAGCGTATAACGAGGCAGGACAAGTAACAATTGGAAATGACGCCAATGCAGATGGTGTTGCCGATCCAGGAACAGTGATTTTAGCTAAGGATATTCCTGTTTTACAATCAGCTAGAGCTCATGCTGGAGGAACACTAGGCCCTATTAATGCTGGTGGAAAAAAAGCAAATGTTGGCTTTGAAGTAGATGCTTGTGATGTTACCAATGTCAATGGTAATGTTGTTTATCATGATAGATCTTGGAAAGATCCTAATAATGTTTACACTAAAGTTTTAAAAGCAAAATCAATTTTGAAAGATTTTCAACTTGTACCCTCTTGCGGCACTGATCTTTCCTGTGGAAATGGCGCATCTGTTAGACACTTCAAATCCTCCTATCGTGTACAAGGTGAGCAAAATGATGGCGCAGCAGATGGACAACTCTGCATCTGTTATGATGCTAATGCAAAATTAATTGGTGTGAAATTCTTAGATGGTCCTTTTGCTGGTTACATCAATTCAGGACAAGTAAGTGGTATGGTATTCCAAGAACCTTGCCAATAATAAATAAGGAACAAGTGGGGTTATAATACCCAACTTGTTATTACCCTTTAACTCGAACCCTAAATACAACCTAACTTTAACCGTCATTCTATGATTTTATACTTTTTATGACATTTTATAGTTAATTATTTTTTAAGCGAAAGTAAAATGATTAAAAAATAAGGATGATCATCTCATCACCAAGCAAAGTCCACGGCGTAGCTCCTATAGTTGGAATGATTTTAGCGTTTAAAATACCTTGGTGATTATTAGGAAGTAAGTTTGTAACTCGGCCTTGATTATTTATAATCGCAGAGTAACCATTGTTATTAGCAACAATCTGATGTTTTCCTGATTGTAATGACAGCATTCGAGCTATTTCTATGTGTTGCTGAATAGCAAACGATCGCCCAAGCCAGCCATAATTACTAATACCTAATATTAAATTTGTGCCCTTTAATTGGGTATGAATTAAATTAAAAAAGGCCACTTCATAACAATCATAAGCGGTAATTTTAATCCCCTTAAATTCAATGAAATTTTGCTGCATGGGTCCTGAAATTAAATTATATTCCTCTAAGGGAAATTTAAAAAACAAACCATTTACCGATTCCCAAGGAATATATTCTCCAAAAGGAACAAGATGTTTTTTTAAATACCGGCCTTGGGCAAGACCTAGCGTTAGAATAACATTATATCTTTTCTTTTCGGGCGCTTTTATTGTTGTACCTAAAATCACTCCTTGTTTTTTTGACTTTAACCTATCAATCATTTTTAAAAAAAATTTTCCGCCCTCTTGTAATTGAGCTATAGAGAATTCTGGCCAAATAATTAGTGAGCTATTAGACTGATAAGTATTATGAATGTAAAAATTTAAAATTTTAATAAAATAGAGAACGTTGCTTCTTTGTCTAACATCTGCATTTGCCTGCAAAATACTAACTTGCAATTCATGTGCTTTATCTTGCTTAGTCCAATGCACGTAAGATAATAAATAAGGGCCAAAGTAAAGTGTGAAGGCTAGTATAAAATCAGCTAGAGCTCTCTGCTTGCCTAGACAGTATTGAAGAAATCCGTTTGCTAACAAGCAACCTATAAAAATTGTTGCAAATCCAACCTCATAAACACCTACAATAGGAGCAAGGTAAGCAATTGGCAGATCAACTTGGCTATAACCAATTAACGCCCACGGAAATCCTGTAAAAAATTAGATTTTAACCATTCAAATATTATCCAATAAAGCGAAAAGATTAGGGCGTTAATCGTAGTTAGCTTTTCTTTTCTTGTTTTAACAAAAAGGCACGAACATAAGGCAAAATACAGAGCACAATAAGTATTGAATAGAGCAATAATCAAGAAAGTTATTCAAAAGCCAAAGTTATGGGCCGTATAAAGGGAAATAAATAACCAAGAATTAGCGCTGCCGGCAATAATTGTACCTAAAATAAGCCCTAAGAAGAAAGCTTTCTTAAAGCTACTTTTAAGCAAAATAACATAAAATCCGCCTAGAGCAAGGGGAATTAAAAACCCTATGCGATAAGGGGTAAATGCCATAAAAATAATGAGGCCATAGACTATAGTCAGTAGCAAATGGATAAAATTTTTATTCATTTATTTGTGCTTTATTAAAATGCACAGTTTATGAAATCATAAACTAAAGATAGCCTTAATTGACTATAATTTCTTTGCAGCTTACTACAGAGCAACTAATCTAGACAAAAACTAATGAATTTTTATTAATTTAACGATTTTCTTGTAAGCGCCTGAGCAATAGATATAATATTTTCTAAATTCAATTCAATATGTTTAGCATGAATTTGCTTTTTTATTTCTACCCAACGTAGTTCTGAACGAATAGATTCAAGTAAATCATGGCCAAGCCAGGTAAGCCGAATTAAATGAAAACCATGAGGAGAACCGCCTGGCGTTTTATGAATTTTTCCTATCAACACACCTGCTTCTTCGAGTATCTCTAAATGGTAAGAAATTTCATTATGTATTTCTACTGGAAAGACATCTAAATTCAAAAGAGCATTAGGCTCAAGTTCTTCCACTTTTAGTAGGATTGAGCGAATCATATCCCAATTACGTTTCATAATTCACTTTAATAAATAAATAATAATAGTATAAACATTAGTAGCACAAATAACCTTAAAATTTTATTAAGCTTTAAACAAATGCTTAACGCTTAATAAATACTGATTACTATGTTATTGATTTATTAAACATGTAGTAGGTTTAACACTAACAGAACTTTCATCCGCTTCTAAACTCTGATGGTTATTAAAAAAACCATATTTTTGACCTGGCATAACTACAGAATCATAATTTTTTTCCGGATTATCAAGCACATCATCTGATTCGTCAGCGAGATCGGCTACATTTGGATCTGAATTTGATGTTTCGACCCTCTCAGTCTCATCACCAGATATATTAGCCGAGTTATCACCCTGAAATGAAGTAGCTGCAGGTTCAATACTTAAATCTGATAATTTAGTCGCTAAATCACCCGGCTCTATAGGAGCACTCACTATAGGAACTCTCACTGCAGAAACACTCTGTGCGGATTTTAATTGTGCCACTAATTCTTGTTTAAATCCCGCCATTCTCACCTGCACTTGATTCGGATTCCGGGTAGTCGATTTTACGCAAGCAATATTTGCGCTTCCTATTTGTAGAGCTGCTGCCTCCACTATGCTTTGAGTCGATGAAAAAAGAACTCTTTTAATAGGGTGAGGAAATTGACTCTCAATAAAGTCTTTATGTAAGCTGGGAGGGAACTTTTCTTGTCCGGAGTAGCCTAAATTAACGTCAGAAGCGAAGATAACCGCCTGCACTGATTGATAATTACCGTGTGCCTTTATTTTATCAAAAGCACTCTTCAGAATATCTTCAATTGAAGCCTCATCACTCGATTCGGGCCATGCTTTACGATCCCATATACTTTCCCAACCTTTTGATCCTATTGAGGGACTTACTACCTTAGCGCCTAGGGACCCATGTGCGCAAAGAACGACTAATATATTATCTTCAATAGCATAAACTATATCTATCTTCATTTTATGAACTCATTTATTAGATGATTTTTACTTTAAAAATTAAAATTTATTTAAATAGATTAATTTAAAAAAAATCAATAAATTATATATATTCAATGACACCTAAATTGCAATCGATTAAATAAATTTAAAACCTATTTTATAATCATTATAAGGTAATTTAATTAAGGAATTGTTAACTAGATAAAAAGTTTTTTTACTAAAAGTTGTAATTAATAACTTCATTATCTTAGTTATTTAGATAGATAATTATTTAATAAAATTTAAGATATTTATAAATATTTAGTTACTTATTTTACTTTACAAGCGAGTGGATTTTATATCTGAAGTTAGATCTGTTTTGTCTGCTTCTTCTTTATCTGAAAACAACCCAAACTTTGAGTTAATGTGATTCGTACGAGTGGCCTGCTTTTTTTGTTGATGAATAACAGCTTCTTTAGACTCTGTATTTATTTCCCCTGAAAATAATCTAGGCCCTAAAATAGAGCTTAATTTATCTTCAGGCTCTTCTTGCTGAGCAGAGCAATTTTGAAACTCTAACTCAACCTTAACCTTAGCGCTAACTTCTAATGGGATATTATCAGGCTTAAGTCCCTTTGTACTACTCTCTTTATTTTTATCGAGATCTTCCTTTACAACTGCGTCAGGCTGGCTGCTTGTTTTAATTTCTTCTTGCATGGGAGCAGCATGTTGCACTTTAAAATCAGGCGGCAACTTAGACTTCACTGCTGTTAATAAATCACAGGCATTCAAAAGCTTCGTACTTGCTGGTATTTTTGACCTCGCATTGTCTATTATCCCTAAGCTAGAAGAAAAAAGTATTATTTCAACAGCCTTAGGGTCAAAAGGAGTAAATTGCATCTGAATAAAATTACTTAATAAAAAATCGGGATATATGTTATAACCCGGCCGGCCTAAATTTACATCAGCCATAAAAATTATATGATCGATATTTTTAAAATTAGGATTATTTTTTAAAGATTCAAGTTGTTCACTTAACCATTTTTCTGTTTCTTTATGAAGTTTATCTAATGCGCAGGTAGTATAATTTTCTATCTCCATTGTTTTCATCTCTTCTAAAGGTATTTTTTTAATTTTAAAAAAGAGAATAGTACTAGATAAATTAGCCTCACTTTGGCCATGACCATGACTACAAAAAATAAATAAATTTTTTTCTAAAAATTTATATTTTAACCTAATGTAAAACACTTTAATCCTAACCTACTATTTTATTGATAAAATTTTGATAATTACATTAGCTATATCTTACTATTTAACTAAATTTATTAACTATTATTTATCTTAGGAGCTTATTTAATTTAGCTATATAAATCTGTAAATTAATCAAATACACTAATTTTACAAATATTATACTCTTTGAATTATAATTAATCAACAAATTATTAATAATATAGATGGTTAGCCCAATAATGCTTTAGAAAAAATTACCCTTTTACCTGCTGGCATCTATATTGCATTAAGTTAATTCTCTATGGATAGGATTAGTTGAAAAACGGATTAAATAAGGAGAAGCTATGTTGAAGGGACGGTTTTGTAGCCGTATTCAGCTGGTTTTACTGTTTCAAATTCTTTTTTCTTTACCATCATTTGCCGCTGAGAATGATACTTCCCAGATTGCTGACGAAGAAGTTCAGCGCTTCTCACAAGCACTTTATCAAATAAAACAAAATTACGTAAAGTCAGTTAATGATGATGCTTTATTTAATAATGCTATCCGCGGCATGTTAAATGGTCTTGATCCGCATTCAGCTTTTTTAGATGAAAATGACTTTAAGGAATTAGAGTTAAATACGCGTGGAAACTTTGCCGGTATTGGTATAGAAATTACCCAAGAAGAGGGATTACTTAAGGTTGTAACTCCCTTAATTGATACGCCTGCCTATAAAGCTGGCATTAAAGCAGGTGATTATATTGTTAAATTAGGCGCAAAAACTGCCCAGGGCTTAAGTTTAACTGAGGCAGTCAATATCATGCGAGGTGAAGAAGGCTCTCCTATCGATCTTGTTATCCTTCGTAAGGGAGTTAATAAACCATTAACTTTTTCTATGACCCGTCAAAAAATTCAAATACAAAGCGTGCAAAGTAAATTAATTGATAATCAATTTGGTTATATTCGCTTATCACAATTCCAAGAATTGACAGGAAAAGATATGCGTAACGCCATTACTAAATTACAGGAACAAACGAAAAATAAACTAAAAGGCTTAGTGCTGGATTTACGTAATAACCCGGGCGGATTGTTAGATAGCGCGGTAGAGGTTGCTGATGCGTTTATTGATAATCAACAAGCAGATAAAGGGATTATTGTTTATACAAAAGGGAGATTACCTGAAAGTAAATTTACCGCCATTGCTACACCTGGTGATATTTTACAAAGGGCTCCTCTAATTGTGTTGATAAATAATGGCTCGGCATCTGCTTCAGAAATTGTGGCAGGCGCATTAAAAGATCATAAAAGAGCAGTTATTGTTGGCACAAAAAGTTTTGGCAAAGGCTCTGTACAAACAGTATTACCATTAGATGACAAACACGCTATTAAATTAACAACGGCTCTTTACTATACGCCGTCTGGCATTTCAATTCAGGCAAAAGGTATTATACCTGATATTCAAATTGATGAGATTGCTATTCCTAAAAATGCAGCGCAAAAAAAGTTATTACACTTTTCTGAACTCAACTTAAGTAAGCATTTAAAAAATGAAAAAAATAATTTAGAAAAAAATGTCTCATCTTCAAGTGATGTAGCAAATTTACTCTATGCAGATTTTCAGCTTTACTCAGCACTCACCATTCTAAGGAGTATGAGCCTATCAAGTTAATAAAATAACAAATATATTATTCCTATTTTATTAACTAATAATAGCCTCAATCAAACGATTGCTGTGTCTTTTTTAAAGACATTAAAAGCTGGATGGGCCTGGCCGCTCTTTTCAAATAATACGCAATAATTTTGCCGTTTTATTGGATCATGTTCTTTAGCGCATAATTCTTGATAAGTTGCCAAAGCTGTATTTCCTGTTGGAGACGTAGCAAATGAAGCCAGAGGAGATAAAAGCATTAAAATAATAAATTTTTTCATATTAACCTTTGAAGTATCTTTAAATAATTTAATAATTAGATTTGTTTAAAAGAAGAGGCAATTTTATAGAGCTCAATATAGCCAATTAATTTTAGCTATCAGCATTGTATATGCTTTTTATGTTAAGGCCTTAAACAAATAATAAAGCCTTAAACATCAATAAATCTTACTAAAAAAGTAATTATCGTTCGCTGTTTTCAGCTTTTTTTGCTTGTTTTTGGTATGCTTTCCACTCTTTATCCTTTGCGAAAACATAACAAGCTGCTTCTTCAATAAAAAAACTAATATCATCAATTTGTGACCATTGGCAGTAAGCTTCTATTTTCCTTAAAACCTCACTACTTAATTCTACTTTAACTTTTTCCTTCTGATTAAAGCGTGCTTTCGATATGAGAGCCATTACATTCCTCTTCAATAAATAGTTATTAAAATGATTTAAAATATATTCATATTTGTAAATTTTGAACAGCACCCTGGGAGGGCACCTATTTTTTACTATAAATCAGTTTGAAAGTCATTAATTTTTTAATCTGATTTTAAAAGTTAATTGTTAAATTATAAATTATCTTATTCGTAAAATCATCAATGTTTTTTAATTCACCATATAGAGAAAAAAGCCAACTTCTTTTATACTGCGCACTGATATCTTTTACTTATATATCATAATTTTTGTTAAAGAGAAAATAACATGCCAAATTTAAAGAAATCTGCCTATTTAGCACTTAGCGGCGGAATGGATTCAAGTACATTATTACTCCATTTATTAGCAAGAGATTATCAAGTTAATGCAATTTCATTTTTATATGGCCAGAAACACAGAGTTGAAATTGATTATGCAATAAATTTAGTTCAATATTTAGCTGAAAAAGGATATAAAATTAATCATCATTTAGTGCATTTAAATGGGCTAAGTGAGCTATTATTTTCAGCCCTTGTTGATGGTGGGGATGTTGTTCCTGAAGGTTTATATGATGGCGAAAATATGGCGGCTACTGTTGTGCCAAATCGTAACAAGATTTTTATTTCCATCTTGCAAGCAGCAGCGCTCTCACGAGCTATTGAGGAAAATACCACCATCTGTGTAGCCTTAGGTATTCATTCAGAAGACCATGCTGTATATCCTGATTGTCGTCCTGAATTCGTTAATGCCGATTATCAAGCTTTTCAAGCAGGTAATTGGGATGCTCACAAAGTCATTAATTATATGCCCTACTTACATAGTGATAAATATGGCATTTTAAAAGATGGAGAAGACGCTTGTAAGCAATTAAATTTAGACTTTAACGAAATTTATAAGAGAACTATTACCTCATATAAGCCAAATACAGATGGGATTTCCGATTATAAATCTGCTTCATCTGTGCAACGAATCGCAGCTTTCATACAATTAAATCGTGTTGATCCGGTATTATATGCGGATGAAAATGGTATGGCTGATTGGAATACTGTAAAAGCACATGTTTTATCAGTTTTAGAAGAAAATAAGGTTAAAATTAACTAATAATTTAAAAGTGGTCACTCTTAACAGAATGACCACCAAATCTATAGGATTATCAAAAAAATTAAAAAGATACTACTCACTTGCTAATTCAATCGCAAATGCTAATCCTAGTTTACTAAAATTAGCCATATGCTCAGGCGTTAAACGATCCATTGTATCTTTAGATGAATGAATATAGGGGTTATGATCTTCAAAGCTTGTTTCACAAGGGAAAGCTGCGGGAATTCCTTCATCATCCCAAGAAGCATGATCGCTACAGCCATAACCGCAATAGGATTCTGCAACTGGAACACCAAGATAAGTCTGAATTAAGTCACTAACGAAATTTGTTAGAGCACGATCAGTATAATCTTTAAAAACCCACATAGTTGGGTCATTACGATCATTACGGAAGCCTGTCATATCAAGTTGCATTACAGCCTTAACTGGAATGGACTCATCTAAAAAATGTTCTACAACATATTGAGAGCCAACTAAACCACGCTCTTCTGCAGCATACCAAATAAAATAAATAGGCCTTTTGAATTCATAAGATGATTCTAGTAAAACACGGGCAACTTCCATTAAACTAGATGAACCACTACCATCATCACCAGCGCCTGGCATTCTACCATCTAACGTATCCATATGAGCACCGATTACAATAGCAGGCGCTTTAATATCTTTGCCCAATACAGTTACCAATGATGGCTGCTTATAATAGCTACCTGTTTTTACAAAGTAAGTCTCAGTATCACTGCGTTTTGCACCTTTTGCCAACTCTTCAAATCTAGCCTGTAACCATTTAGCTGTTTGAACACCTGTATCTTTAGTTGCTGAACGATTCTCGTAGGAGGTTAAATGAGTTAACGTTGCCATAATAGTTTCAACATTAACTTTGCCAATGGCTTCCGAGACTTCAACTTGATGTTGAATAGGATAAGCACTTTGACGAGCTAATAACGTTTTTTTAGGCGATTTAACTAATAACTGCTGTGCCTGTTTTTGACGAGCCTGTCTATTCGTACTTTGCATACGATGGGTAATATTAGTAAAACGACCACATTTTACTTTATCAGCAATATGAACAATTTTTTCTAAATCAGTGGCCGGTATGTCTATAATTCTAAAAGAATTATTCTCCGCAATGACGGTATAGTCTGAGGGTAAATGTGCTGCTAAACACTGAGGAACCTTTAGTTGCTCTGTTTTCGCGCTAGTGTTTGCTATTACTGGGTTAGCTAACAAAAAACTTGCTGAAAACAGAGTCATCCATGAGTAAGAACGCATTATTGCTCCTTTAACTGTTAAAATCATTTTGATGGTACCTCATCACTGTAAATATGGAAATTGATTTTTAAGTTACTTAGCCTACAAAGTGATTATTAACTGAATTATGAATGGAAATGTTTGCTGCAAAAATAACAATTTTTAAATCGAAATTATGTTTTCTAAACCTGTTGATTCTATTTTAACCTAAATGGTATTGATAATCATTTTCATTTGTTATAAAGTTACGCCTTCGTAAAATGTTTACTTGGTGAACAATGAAAACAAAAAAGATCCCTTATTATTTACTACTAACTCTCTTAACCTTAGGTGCAAGTTTAATTATCGGTTTTTTAAGTTTTGGTGGTATGTATGCCATATTGCCATTATTACCCTTAGCCTTTGCTTCGTTTGGTCTATCAGTGGCTTATGAAGGTGAAATTTATTTACAAAATATCAAAGGTGCTTTCAAAAAACTTTTTAAAGGCGATTACTTACCTCGCTATTTAGCAGATGAGTTTTTATTGCATCATTTTCCAGATACAGACGATAAAGATTGCCCACAATTTTTTAAAGATTATGAAGCTCAATTAAAATTATTAAACAAATTTAGTCATAAAAATTTAGATAAAGAGAGTCTCGCGCGTAAAAAGAAAATAGAAAAAACCATGTCTGATATGCGCAAATGGTTTGCCCTCCAACTTTATAAAAAGCCTAATGAAGATGAACTTAATACTTATAGTAAGTATAAAATTCAATTACAATTTTGGCTTGCTACCCATGGGCAAAAAGAAGCAATAGAAAAATTAGTATACCGTACAACCACGTTTAAAGGAGTGCGAGTTTTTAGCGCTTTAGCAGGTGTATTTATGGGATTAGGGACAACCTATCTTTTAGTGGGCGGATTTGCAACTATTCCGCTACTTGCAAGCCTTCCTTTTACCATTTTACCTCTTGCTATTGTCCCTATGGCAATTATTGCCGGCGCTGCTTATGGCTTTCTTACTTATAATGCCGTAACAGACATGATTAATAATGACACTTTACGTAAATGGTTTTTTAAAATTAAAAATAATTTCACTAAAGAAAACGCCTCCGAGCACAAAATACGTAATGTCTTTTTAGCAATTACTGCAGTTAGCTTATTAACACTTACTGTAGCACTCACCATTTGTACAGCTGGAACCTGGTGGACCGTTGCCAAAACTGCCCAACCTCTATTTACTTGGATGGGTAAAATGCCAGCATTCATTATGGGAATCATTAATCCTATTATTACCGGTACTTCAACCCTTATTTTCAATTTGCAAAATACGAGTGAATCATTAGAAATGATTGATGGTTTGACACGTACGAAGGGAAATATTTTTACTAAGGCCTCTACATCAATCCAAAATGCTTTTCAAAAACTTAAAGAGCATGAAAATTGGCTGCAGCTATTTAACCCTGCCCGAATCCTTCTTAAATTAACCCTTACGCCATTAAGAATACTTCTCTTCTTAGGACATTTAGTTAGCATTGGAGTTACTTCCGACAGAGTGCCAGGTGTCCCCGAAATTGTTTCAGCCCTTTTAGGGATCATCAGTGAAGGTTTTGAAGATGCACATTACTTTTTTGAACAAGAGCATGTGCATAATCATAAACACACAGATCATTATCATCAAACAAAGGATTTACTAAAAGAACAATTACAGGCAGATGAAGGACATACTCATGAAGTTGATTTGCCAACTAGATTTTTAAAAGTTGTTTTTTCACCCTTATATTTATTAGCAGCGCTTTGGGATTATGCGACAAGCCAACGTAATAAAGATAGCTCAAAGCATGCTTTAAGTTTCAAGGAAGCTTGGAATAAACAAACAGGACAACAACCTGTTGAAAATGTGCAAGTTACATCGGAAGAACAAAAAGTATCTTCAGACTGGCGTGTTGAACAAGCTGATTATCGAATTGAAAGTTTTAAAAACAAACATTTAAAAGGTGTATTGGTTAATTCTAAGGTTGCAGAAGAAAAAGAAGCTAAACTTAGTGCATTACAAGATGAAATTAGAAAAACTGGCGCTCAGCTCAATCCTGCTGCCCAAGTTAAAGAAGCAGCTCACGATGCTACTTACCAAAAACCTCGTTTCTTTACTAAGAAAACTACAACCACTGAATTTTTAGAAGATCTTTCTAACCGTGTCTCACCAGCAGCATAAAAGGCTTTATTCCTAATAGTTAGAGCAGTCAATCAGATAGATTGATTGCTTTAGTTAGCTTAATGAAATCCACACTAATTAACGTTTGTTTAGCGACACAAAAGAGCCTTTGTCTCTTTTATGTCAAACAAACGTTAATTAAGTAAACTTTTTAAGCTAGTTAAATGGGATTTAGCCAAGGCTTTAGACCGCTCTTCGTTGCGTTCACCTTTACCAAACCATTCTAAACTATCCTTTGGTAATTCATCTAGAAAGCGACTCGGTAGGCAATCTTGTATTTCACCGCCGCGACGTCGCTGCTTAGCCAACGTTAAACAAAGCCCCTTCTGCGCACGTGTAATACCTACATAAGCTAAACGTCTTTCTTCTTCAATTTGATCTTCATCAATACTCACCCGATGCGGTAATAAATCCTCTTCCATACCGACTAAATAAACGAAAGGAAATTCTAGTCCTTTTGCTGCATGTAACGTCATAAGCTGTACACTGTCTTCATTAGCTTCGCCGGATTGTTCTAAAATATCAATTAAGATAAGTTTATTAATTACATCACTTAAAGTTTGCGTAGCATCCTTTTCTAATAAGCGTCCTACCCAATCGAGCAATTCCCAGATATTTTCCATACCACGTTGCGCTCTGGCTGGTGAATTGCACTGTTCGTAAAGGTAAGCTTCATAACCGCTTTCCTCGACCATTTCGCGTAATATCTCGACAGGATTAGCATGATTAGCTAGACGCTCTTTAATTCCTAATACCCATCGCTTAAAGCTTTCTAATGCTAAACGTGGCTTCTCAGCAATCCGCTCAGCCAAAGCCATGTGATCAGCACATTGAAATAAACTAAGTTGCCTTAATTGTGCATATTGGCCCAAAGCCGTTAGACTCGCATCACCAATACCTCGCTTAGGCGTATTAACAGCTCTTAAAAATCCAGCATCATCTGCTTCATTGCATATTAGCCTTAAATAAGCGAAAACATCCTTCACTTCTGCACGGGCAAACCAAGATTGGCCACCACTAATCCGATAAGCAATACTATGATGGCGCAAAACTTTTTCAAAAATACGAGATTGGTGATTGCCGCGATATAAGATCGCATACTCTCCATATTTTTTTCCTAAACGCAATTTATGGCTAATCATATCCATAACCACTTGTTCAGCCTCATCTTGTTCATCTTTGCAGCATAGAACACGCAATAATTCGCCTTGACCTAGTTGGCTCCATAATTTTTTTTCAAATAAATGAGTATTATTGGCAATTAAAGTATTCGCGACATGCAGGATCTGACTTGTTGAACGATAATTTTGCTCTAACATAATAACTTTTAATTGCGGATAGTCTTTTTTCAACTGTGCCAAATTTTCAGGTCTTGCTCCGCGCCAAGCATAGATTGATTGATCATCATCACCCACCACAGTAAAGCGAGCGCGAATGCCTGTTAATAATTTAATAAATAAATACTGACTGGTATTTGAGTCCTGGTATTCATCAACTAATAAGTGACGGACTTTATTTTGCCAAAATTCACGAATTTTGGCATCTTGATTAAGAAGATGAACAGGAATTTTGATTAAATCATCAAAATCAACCGCATTATAGGCCTTAAGTGCTTCTTGATATTGCTCATAGACTAATAGGGCATCGTCAAAAATTGGACTCGTCTTTGGTTGCTTATAGCAATCTTTAGGCGTTAATAAGTCATTTTTCCATCTAGAAATTTGGTGTTGCACTTGAGCTAGATAATCTCGATCTTGAGCGCGCCCAATAGGTAAGTAATTTTTTAATAACTGTTGACTGTCTTCACTATCAAAGATAGAAAAACCGGTACGTAAATTACACCGTTCCAAGTGCTTTTTGATGATTTTTAAACCAAGAGTATGAAAAGTTGCTATATTTAAGCCACGACGCTTAGGCGCATTAATAGTTGCCGCAATTCGACTACGCATTTCTTCAGCTGCTTTATTGGTAAAAGTAATGGCATAAATGGATGACGCACTGTAACCACATTGTTCTATTAAATAAGCAATCTTTTGAGTAATAACTCGTGTTTTACCACTCCCAGCACCCGCTATAACGAGTAAGGGCCCATCAATATATTTCACAGCTGCCATTTGGTGAGGATTAAGCATTAATACATCCTAGATAAACTTAATTTTATTTACTAAATACTTTAAGTTAAAAAGCCTAAATATTTTGCAAGTTATTATAGCGAGCTAAACTCTAATAGAAATACAAAAGATCTAACGCTATAAGTAGTAGGAAAAATTTAAGGCTAATTTGTAAATTTACTGCAGTCTAAAGCCATCGTGTTATTAAAGAAATTTGCTAAATTATACACATTCAGCATTAAATAAGCATATGTTAGAATAGTTGATTTTGATTTTACTTAAATGGGGAATAACCATGGATAGTCTACAACGCTTTATGTTCGAACACGCTAGTATTCGTGGGGAAATTGCCCATTTAGATCATGCTTACACAACTATTATTAACCAAAGAACTTATCCACCCATGGTGAAAAATGTTTTAGGGGAAGCATTAGTATCCTGTTTGTTAATGATAGGCAGCATCAAATTTGAAGGGGAACTAAGCTTACAATTCCAAGGCGACAAACGCTTACCGCTTCTATTAATTCAATGCGATCATCAGTTACATTTACGAGGATTTGCGAAGTTTCAACCTGATTTAACAACTGAAGAATATGCTGCTGCTTTTTTAGAGGGGAAAATGGTGCTTACCATCAATCCCTATAATCAGACCCAGTCTTATCAAAGTATTCTACCTATCCAAAGTACCTCTATGGCTGAAAATTTAATGTATTATTATGCCCAATCTGAACAAATACCAAGTCGTGTATGGCTGGCAAGTGATGATACAAAAGTTGCCGGTCTCTTACTGCAATTAATGCCAGGACAAAGTTCCGAGCAGCGCGAACAATTTTGGGAATATGCAGTACATATTGGCCAAACGATAAGTGAGCCAGAGTTACTTAATCTTGATAATGAAACGCTTTTATATCGTTTATATCACGAAACCGATATTCGAGTTTTTGACAACAAAATGGTCACATTTAAGTGCCGCTGTAGTCCTGACAAGATGAGACAAGTATTAACAGTTTTAGGTGAAAAGGATATTAAAGAGTTATTGGCTGAGAAAGGTAAAATTGATGTTACTTGTGATTTTTGTAATCAACATTATAGCTTTGACGCCATTGACATTACCATGCTATTTCATAAAGGCAATTAATTTTTTAACTACATTATTGTAATGGCAGCTTAGTTGCTGAAATAATTCCCGGATCTATTTCACTAAACTTTAAGTATTCACCACGCATAGCCTGTAATACTTGTTGTAATGTAGCAAATTGGGCGCTAAGTTGGAAAAATAGTTCTGCCGTCTCAGGCGTATGTAGCTCCCCAACACTAAGATAAGCAATTTGCCCTATATTAGAAAAATAATTTAAATTAAGCTTACGGCGTTCAGCGATGCCAGGAAATAAGCCACAAAAAAGTAAGCTTTTATCCCCTACGTCCCTTAATAAATCGGCTTGCCTGCGGCCTGTTGTTTGCATTGATTCTAAAAAGTCTAACGCAATAACTGATTCTATCAATCTAGGACCTTGTGAAAAGCGCATGAGCAAGAAAACTAAATAACTTTCAGTATTTTCATTAAGAATTAAGCGAGTAGATGCTTGAGCTTCATTAACTAAGGCATACCATTGACTAGTCTCAGTAGGATGTAGAATCAACTTATCCATGACTAACTCCTTTTCTTACTTCTTATACACAGTTTAGCAAATAACATACCAATATGAGCTAATTTGGATAAAATTCCTTTAGTTAATTAAATTGATAGGATAAGATTCGCGTTTAAAAGGCAACCCGCTTTTTAGAAAGCGGGTCAGTAATTAAAATTAATTTTTGTCCTAAAATTAACGAGGTACAGAAGATGAGGGAGCAGAGTCAGCAGCTTCTTGTTGACTATCTGCTTCTTGGCTCTCTTGAAGTTTGGGAAACTTATAGGTGTAGAATCCAGCATATCCCATGATATGTCGCAAATTATCTTCTTGAGCGTACGATTGGAAAATATTTTGAGCTGGATGTGAATTTTCTGGATCAGCTACGTATTCTGGATGGGTTACAGCTGCAAATGTCATGGCTGGCTGTAATGCCATTACTTTTAATTGTTTAATAGTTTTCTCTAAATGGGAAATGGCTTGTCGATACTTCTCACCTAAATCGTCTGGCTTGGGCCAAGAAACTGGACTACCCATATTTTCATAATGGTCCCTATATCGTCCTAATGCAGTAATAAATTGTATGTAATCTTCTACTAACCTCTCCCTTTTTTTATTTAACTTTTCAATACAATCAAATAAAGCATCAGGCCTCTTTGAGCTTATATCCTGTAAAAATTTATTTAAGACTTTAGTACTACTGTTTGACCCAAAAATTGGTGTATTGCTATGTTGCCAGCCTTGTTCAGGATTGTGATTAAGGCCCGGCACTGAGGTATTAATTGCACTTTTAATTAAGTCAGCAATCTTCTCTTGATGAAATAGCATGAGTTACTCCTAAACATTAGTAATTCAGGACATTATATCATCCGATTGTTAAGTTATTATTAAGTTAGATTAAAATATATACAATTTAATTTGCTAATTATTGTTTTCATAATAACCGATAAAGAGAAATCTTTGTGCCTTTAATCCAGGACATTTATAAAGATTAACTATCTGTTTATAAGCTTAGTGAAATCTCTAGCTTCTATTGCGTGTAATAACTCTTGATTACTTATAGGTAAGACGAAATTTCTGACTATAGCACGCCAAAAAGGCTGATATAAATGCTGCTGCAGAGGATGATCATCAGTGGAAGGAAAACATGGACCATGATTGGCCTCAAGTAACCAAACTTTATTTTGATCATCAACCATAAAATCAACACCAAACAAAGCAAATGTAGGTTTTTTATGAAGCTTAAAAGCGTTCGGATAGTTTCTTTGTAGTCCCAAAATTACCTCTTCCAAAATGACCTTTATTTGAGAATATAAGTCGGGAAAAAAAGTAAACTGATCGGTTGGAATCTGAATAACATTGGGATCATTACCATGCAAATGTTCATTTGTTAGATGAGCGTTAAGATTAACAATATCGTTTGGAGTGTAAGGTTGCATAGCCACATTAAAATAGCCATGTGGATAAAGATAAGCCCCAGCATAGTTAGTAAGTACCATAAATTGCCGGATACTGTATTTACGTTGATCTCTAAGTAACTGCGGATTAGGGATGTAATACTGCAACACATGTTCACCACCTAAACGATTTGTACTTAAGAAGTGTTGCTCTAAATCACTTAACTTATTAAATAATTTAATAGATTGCCCATTATTTAATAAAGCTGGTTTTAAAATCCAAATTAAATTGTCTACTTCATTGAGTAATTGATTATTTCTTAAATAAAATTTTTGGGCAATTTGATTTAATATTATCGGCCAATTATGATCATTAATACCATAAGTTACTGGCATGACCCTTGGACAGTTTTGATTAACTAAATCGGCTAATAAGTGTTTATATTCAAGGCATTGAGCAGCAGCCTCGTTAAACGCTAAATTATCACTACTAAATTTAGCGAGACTGCGCCAACTACTTTTTTTCCATCCTAATTCTTTTAAATAAAGGCTTAAATTAAAATAAGTTGGTGAGCAATTTTCCTTTAAATAAAAAGTATTACGTTTTAAACCCACACCTTACCTAGTAATTTTTAGAGCTTCTATTAATTATGTTGTAACTTATTTAGCAATTTTGCAAATGAGCCAGGCAAGTGAGATGCTATCAAACCGGCTAATAAGCTCCAAAAAGCAGCATTAATTCCCAATAAACTAATGCCTGAGGCCGCAACAAGAAAAGTAATTAAAGCAGAATCTCGGTGCTTATCATCTTCAACAGCCGCTTTAAGATTAGAGCCTAAGGTACTAAGTAAAGCAAGGCCTGCAAGGGCTGCCATTAATTCTTTAGGAAGCGCTGCAAGTAGAGCTAATAAAGTGGCGCCACAAAGCGCAATTAATAAATAAAAAAAGCCGGCCCAAATTGTAGAGTAATAGCGAAGAGCTGGATCTTTATGCGCTTCTTCATTAGCACACATAGCGGCTGTTAATGCAGCTAAATTTACAGAAAAGCCGCCAAAGGGGGCCACTAATAAATTAGCAACACCGACCCAACTTATTATCGCTGAAATAGGTGGTTGATACCCTGCTACTTTCAAGACTGAAAAGCCTGGTAGATTTTGTGAAGTCATGGTGACAATAGCAAGAGGAAAACCAATACTCGCTAGGACGGCCCAAGAAAACTCTGGCTTAATGAAAATCGGATAAGCAAATTCTAAATGAAGAGCAGCCGTGTTAATTAGCCCTTCGCCGGCAGCGATAATCATACCTGCGGCCATAACTATTAGGATTACTACACGTGGAAAGAATTGTTTTCCAAGCAAATAAATAAAAATCATACCTAACACTAATAATGCTTGCCCTTGTACAGCCATAAATAAGCCAATACCAAAATGCAACAATATACCCGCTAACATAGCACTTGCTAGCGACGTAGGAATGAAGCGCATGATTTTTGTCACCGAGCCACTTACACCAGCTAATATAGTTAGCAATGCTGAAAAAATGAATGCTCCAATGGCTTGATTAAGTGGAATACCTGGCAAACTTGCAATTAGAAAAGCCGCGCCTGGTGTTGACCAGGCAGTTAAGATAGGAATGCGGTAGTAAAGAGATAAACCAATACAAGTGCAGGCAACGCCTACACAAAGACTAAAAATCCACGAGTTTAATTCTGCTGTAGATGTACCAGCAGCAGCGGCAGCTTGTAAAATAATAACAGCCGTACTACTAAAGCCAATCATGACTGACATAAATCCAGCCATCATTTGACTTAAAGAACAATTGCTTGCCATGGTGGAATTCCTGTATGCTGAAACGCGCTGAGTTAAAAGATCTTGTCACTTTCTCGCAAAGGCAAGAATTTATTCTTATATAAGTCCTGTCCTTCCTACGAAAAGCGCACTACCGTCCGATTAAAGTACAGGTAGGTTGGGCTAAGCATAGCGCAGCACAACAATTTAAGGCATTTGACTATTCACAATTGTTGGGCTGCATTTTGTTTAGCTCAACCTATGACACTTCTATGTATGCAGCCCCCTTTACCCAGCCTACGTCCTGCGGCTTGTCCGCAGGATCCAGTGATGTGGCTGATTCCTAGATTCCGCGAACAAGTCGCGGAAGGTAGTTATAGAGCAAGTGTGGTAACTGTTTTGAGTTTTTGATTCAAGACAGTTGCTACCTGCTTTCTCTTTTATCTGGCCAGCAAGAATAACAATTTAGAATTAATAAGGCCTTTAAAGCTTTCTTTCTTAACTTAGTGCTACTACTATATGCTCTCTATGCGTTATAACGCACATTAGTGTTAAGCATACCATTGTGCGCTATAACGCACAATGGTTAATAGGAGAATAAATGGATCATTTAACGCGCTTTATTGGTTCACGCTTGCGCTTTTTAAGACAACAAAAGGGCTGGAGCTTAGATAAAACTGCTCAAGTAACAACTGTCAGCAAAGCCATGCTAGGGCAAATAGAACGTTTTGAATCATCACCAACAGTAGCTACTTTATGGAAGATCGCTAGTGGTTTTCGGGTATCATTCTCTTCCTTTCTAAAAGAAAATTTAGATACCAAAAATCTTAGCTATATACACAACAAGCCCCGTTTAATTAATCATCATGAAGAAAAACTTTCTTTAACGCCACTTATTCCATTTGATGAACAGCTAAGTTTTGAAGTATTTGAAATTGAATTATTACCAGATTGTAGGCAATTATCATCTGCTCATGCTAAAGGTGTAATTGAGCATGTCATTGTGGTTAGTGGCGAAATGGATGTACTTATTCGGGAAAATTGGCAAACTTTAAAAGCGGGTGACAGTATACGCTTTAACGCTGATATTGCTCACGGTTATCGTAATCTTAATCAAGAATCAGTAATTTTTCATAATATTATCCATTATCCTAATTAACTCATCTTCATAAAATTTAAATCTTAACTCGAAATGTTTAGAAATTGTAAAGATTGCATACTAAAAAGCTTAAAAAGACGAATTATGCTATGATTTAGTAAAGATTTAATGACTTTATTTTAGGAATTAATGTTATGCCTACTAATGGTTCTAAAAATGATACTACTACGGCAAATGATACTACTACGGCAAATGATACTACTACGGCTCCAGCCATGACTCCTATGGGCAATTCGGGTAGTCTTCCTTCTGCGCAAAGTGCTAAAAATGATGATAACGCAGCAAATGGCCCTGAAGCAAAAAAGATTTCTACGCCAAAGCCTGAACCTAAACCAACAAATCCAACCGTGCCCCCTAAAAAAGAGGATAAAGATAAAGAGGATGCAAATGATTGGATCAATGGTACAAATAAAAACAACAAAGAAATATTTGAATTTAGCGAAACGTTTAAAAAAAACGGGGGTTGGCGCGCAGTTGGAGCTGGCGTTTTAAGCAGAGCTAATGAAATTAAAGACGACGCGGTACTAAAAGCGCAAAATGCTAAAGAAGGTGTTAAAAATATACAATCAACAATTAAAAAAACATTTAATGAAATTAACGACGGCGCCATACCGAAAGCCCTAAACGAGATGCACACTGCTTTTGAAAAAAGCCTTAAGACAAATTTCGGCCTTAAGCCTATGTCTAAAGATTCAACAAAAGAGACACCAGATTCAACTCTAGACAATGTGAGTATGGATGATAAAACCTCTCAAAAAAATACTGTTGAGCAAACTGATCCTGGAATAGAACTTGATGATTCAGCGGTAAAGAAAATGTGATTACTGTTAAAATATATCCATGAATTTTAATATCATGTTATAATGACTAATTAATACTCACTAGTATTAGTTAGTCTTATCTTCTCTATCCTGCTAGGTATAAAAATAGCTTAATAGGCGACTTCCTATTACAAGTAGGTTAGAATCGCATCATTTTTAAATACAAGGCTCTTTATGATTGAAATGATTCGCAATATCGCTATCATTGCCCACGTTGATCATGGTAAAACTACCTTAGTTGACAAGTTACTGCAACAAACAGGAACCCTTAATGAACGAGCACCCCGTGTTGAACGCATTATGGACTCTAACGCTTTAGAAAAAGAGCGCGGTATTACTATTTTAGCTAAAAACACCTGTGTTTATTGGCAAAATTATCAAATCAATATTGTTGATACGCCAGGGCATGCTGATTTTGGTGGTGAAGTAGAGCGCATTTTATCCATGGTTGATAGTGTTTTACTATTAGTTGATGCCGTTGATGGGCCAATGCCACAAACTCGTTTTGTCACGCAGAAAGCCTTTGCTCGTGGTTTAAATCCGATTGTCGTCATTAATAAAATTGACCGACCAGGCGCAAGGCCGCATTGGGTCATGGATCAAGTCTTTGATCTTTTTGACAATCTAGGCGCTAATGACACTCAACTTGATTTCCCCGTAGTTTATACATCTGCTTTAAATGGTTATGCCAAGCTTGATTTAAATGATGAAGCAACCGATATGTCTACCTTATTACAAACAATCGTTGATAAAGTTAAATCTCCAGATGTAGATGAAAATGGTCCTTTTCAAATGCAAATCAGCTCCTTAGACTATTCTTCTTACGTGGGTACCATTGGCATCGGGCGGGTTACCCGCGGTCACATTAAAGCTAAATCACCGATTAAAATCATTGATAAAGATGGTCAAATTCGCAGTGGCCGCTTATTACAATTATTAGGTTTTAAAGGCCTTGAACGTATTGAAATAGAAGAGGCGAGCGCTGGTGACATTGTTGCTGTAACTGGTATTGAGCAACTTAATATCTCCGATACCTTGTGTGATCCTAATCAGGTCGAAGCCCTTCCTCCTTTAATGGTTGATGAGCCTACAATTAGCATGACATTTCAAGTGAATGATTCTCCTTTTGCCGGCCAAGAAGGTAAATTTGTTACCAGCCGTAAATTACGAGAGCGTTTAGGCACGGAGTTACTACATAATGTTGCTTTGCGGGTTGAAGATACCGCTGATCCTGATAAATTTCGAGTATCAGGCCGTGGCGAACTCCATTTATCTATTTTAATTGAAACCATGCGCCGAGAAGGTTATGAATTAGCGATTTCCAAACCTGAAGTGATTATGCGGGAAGAAAATGAGCAATATCTAGAGCCTTATGAGCGTCTAACCATTGATGTTGAAGAAGCTCATCAAGGTACTATTATGGAAAAACTAGGTGAACGGCGCGGTGAGCTACAAAATATGCTTCCAGATGGTAAAGGCCGTGTGCGACTTGATTATATTATTCCTACTCGCGGTTTAATTGGCTTTCATACTGAATTTCTTTCTAGTACCTCTGGAACAGGACTTATGTATCATGTTTATGATCATTATGGTCCAGCAGTTAAAGGTCGATTAGGTAAACGCAATAATGGTGTCTTAATTGCCAATTGCCAAGGTATGGCTCCTGCTTTTGCTCTTTTTAATCTACAAGAGCGAGGCCGCTTATTTATTGAACCACAAACCATGTGTTATGAAGGCATGATTGTAGGCATTCATGCTCGTGATAATGATTTAGTTGTGAATGTAACCAAGGAAAAACAATTAACCAATATCCGGGCATCGGGTAGTGATGAAAATATTCTTCTTACACCACCCATTAAGCTATCATTAGAACAGGCATTAGAATTTATAGATGATGATGAATTAGTGGAAGTAACACCGCAATCTATTCGGTTACGTAAAAAAGAATTAAATGAAACAGATCGTAAACGTACATCACGAGCTAATGCGGATAATTAAAAGCTAATCACTATGAAACCTAAATTTGAGCGCGTTATTCTTTATGCAAGGCAGCATCGGGCGACTCAGGAGATCAATGAGACGCTACAACGTCTTAGTCATTTTTTAGACGCCCAAAAAATTGAAGTATTTATAGATAGTGATACTGCTCATAAATTTGTTACCAACTTACCCATTATAGCCCATGAGCAAATGGGGCTAAAAAAGGACTTAATCGTGGTTGTAGGCGGCGATGGTAGTTTACTATCCGCAGCACGCATGGCTGTTTTAGTTGATGTGCCAGTGATAGGAATTAATCGTGGTCGTTTAGGTTTTTTAACTGATATTTCTCCTACTGACATTGAAAAGCAACTAGAGGCTGTTTTACACGGGCATTACTTAGAAGAAAAGCGCTTTTTGTTAAGTGCTACAATTCACGATAAAACAAGAACCTACTTTCATGGCAATGCCTTAAATGATGTAGTATTAGGACGAGGTAGTGATACGCACTTAATTGAATTCGATGTGTATATTGATAAGCAATTTGTCAGTCACTATCGTTCAGACGGAATGATTCTTGCGACACCTACCGGCTCAACTGCTTATTCCTTATCCGCAGGTGGTCCTATTATGCATCCACAATTAAATGCCATTGTCTTAGTGCCTATGTTTTGCCATAGTTTAAGCTCTCGGCCTTTAGTCATTGACGCTAATTCGATTATCGATCTGGTTATTAGCGATCACAATGAAGTTGATTTACGGATTAGCTGTGATGGGCATGAATCGAGAATGGTTAAACCTGGGCAACAGGTTTGTATTGAACAAAATAAACAAAAGCTTCGCTTATTGCATCCATGTGATTATCATTATTATGATACGCTAAGAATAAAACTTGGCTGGGAATCAAAGCATCAAGGATAAGCTATGCTCATTGATTTACGTATTGAAAACTTTGCTATCGTTAAATTGCTTGAACTTGATTTTACTAGAGGAATGAGTGCGTTTACCGGGGAAACAGGAGCAGGAAAATCAATTATGATTGACGCGCTGCTTTTAGCCTTAGGAGGTCGAGCAGATGCATCAGTCGTTCGATACGGTGAAGAAAAATGTGATATTCACGCCACTTTTCAAATTGATAAGGCCAGCGAGCCAGCTCATTGGTTAACACAACATGATCTTAATTATGAGGAGGGAGAAGTTTATTTAAGGCGCGTTATTTATAGCGAAGGACGTTCCCGTTCTTATATTAATGGCCAACCTTTTCCCTTGCAAAAAATTAAAGAACTAAGTGAAATGTTAGTGCATATTCATGGTCAGCATCAGCATCAAACGTTAATGCTGCATCAAACTCATCGTGAGCAGTTAGATAGGTTCGCAAATCATGATAAGCTTGTAGACAATGTGCATCATCTTTACAGGCAATGTCAGAAAGTAAAAAATGAAATTGATGCATTAAAAACGCATGAAAGTTCTAGAGATAGAATTGAACTTTTACAATTTCAGATTGAGGAATTAAGTAACCTTGCTCTGCAAGAAAACGAAATTAAACAATTAAATGAAGAGCATCAATTACTGCATCGAGCGCAAGATTATACTCATTATACCCAACAAATTTCTCAGTTATTAAACGCAGATAATGAACCTTGTATTTACCAGCAACTTAATCTGGTTTTACACTTAATTCAGGATTTACCTCAAGAGCAAACTAATATTAAAAATGCCTTAGAATTGATTAGTAGCGCTTTAATACAATGTGAAGAAGCATTAGATGAAATTCAACATTTTGGTGAGCGCATACAACTTGATCCTGAGCGTTTACAAGAGATAGAAAATCGCTTAAGTGCTATCCACCATATGGCACGTAAATATCATGTAGGGCCCGAGCAAATTACTCACCACCTTACTGGTTTACAAGAAGAGCTCCAAGCTTATCAAGATGCAAAAGAAAAGATTAAACTTTTAGAGCAACATTATCAAAATCAATTACAAACTTATGAGAAAGAAGCACTTAAACTCCACAATTCTAGAGTTATCCATGCAGAAAAATTGGCCAATGAAATAAGTAAAATTATAAAACAATTAGGGATGCCTAAAGGTAAAGTATCTATCGAAATAACTAGCCTTGATAAAATGCAACCTTATGGTCTTGATAAAGTAGAATATAAGGTTTGCACTAATCCCGGTATGGCGCCAGATTCATTAAGTAAAATCGCCTCAGGCGGCGAACTCTCTCGGATTAGCTTAGCTATTCAAATGATTACTGCGCAGCGAGGTGCAACGCCGACGTTAATTTTTGATGAGGTTGATGTAGGAATAGGAGGCGCAACAGCAGCGTTAGTAGGTCAACTTCTACGCCAATTAGGTGAACGACTACAAGTATTTTGTGTCACTCATCAACCTCAGGTTGCCGCAGCTGCTCATCATCATTTTGTAGTAGAAAAATTTAGTGATAATCAGCAGACGTATTCCCATATTGTTGCTCTATCTGAAAAAGATAAAATTGATGAAATTGCTCGCATGTTAGGTGGTTTAACGATTACTGAGCAAACACGTAATCATGCTGAAGAGCTTTTGTTAAGTAGTAAGAAGAAAAATGAAGTAGTGGAAAATAGTATTCCATCATAATATTTATTAACTATTCCTGCTTGTTAGTTTTATTGTTGGGCAAAGACCTAACCTATCTTTTAAAGATCCAATCGATTGCTTATAATTAAGAGCCCGCCTTACCGAGGTTTCAAGCTAATTTTGTAGGCCGGGCCATGGCCCGGCGAAACCCTAATAAATTATTTTATTTGAGGAGTTGGACCATCAAAGCTCCAAGTTAACCTCGCAGCCACACCATTGTCCTTGACTCGAGAACCAAATTGCCCAAAATAGGAAATATTTAAATGTACATCATTAGCAAGTCGTGCTACATCAACACCTGCATCCACAAGAAGTGCATTGCGAGCAACCGGTGTACCACCAATTAAAAATGGCAAACTACCTGATGCAAAGTTAAATGTAGTTTGGGGCGTTAAACTATTGTATGCATGACGCCAACCTAAGAAAAGACGTTGATTAAGTGCATAGTTATCTGTTGTATATAACAGGCCTTTTTCTCTTATACCTAACGTTGTATAGGTCATGTCTTGTGAAGCTTGTCGAGCTCTTAGGCTTGCTGCTCCCCCGTATTCCTTAAACCTATCTGAACTAACATCAATGAAAGCAACATTAATGAGCGGCTTTATAGAAAAGCGGTTAACTTGTAAATCATAGCCAAGCTCACCAAATACTTGGGCTGTGTTAGCATTGTAGTTATTAGTTAAGTGATCATTAAAATAAGGAAAACTAATGCTGCGATTAGTACTAATTTCGTGCCAGCTATAAGCTACGCCAATATTGGCAACAAATCGATTATAAAAAGCGTTAGCATAAAGACCTACATGACCATTATTACTTTCACTAAATGAATTTCTGCGATCGACATCAAAATTTGAGCGACTATAGCCACCTACAAGGCCCACCCGCCCTATTATACCGACTTCTTGATCTGCTCCTATAAAAAAGCCCTGTGTAGAACGTTCTGGTTCACTAGCATTGTAGTTACCGCCTAATTTACCCCAGGCACCAAAACCATGCGCCCAAAAAGTAAGACCTGTCATGGTTTTTACTTGCGGAAGGAAATTCGCTTGATCATCTAGACGCATAGAAATAGCATCACGTATATAGCGGCTTTCTTCGAGTAAGACACCTAATGTAGAAGAATAGATTTCACCACTTAAATTATTTAATGTCGTTTTGAGCAAGGGCACATTATCGAAATTTAAAAAAGCATTATAAAGAGGATTGCCCACACCTAAGCTTTCAACACCAGTTGCCGTAGCAATTTCATTGGGGGTATTACCGAAGAAAGCAAATGATCTATTATTACGAACAATATCTAAATAGACATTATTACTATCATAATTAAGAACTAAATTTAAAAATGGTAGATTCTGTAATAAGTTACTATAAGTTCCACTAACACCACCTGTTGCGGTCAGAATAGTATAACGAGTACCTGGCAAATAAAGCCCTGGCTCTTTTAATATATAAGCTCCCGATCCGGGTAATATAGATGCTGTACCTGTTATAGCAATTAAATCTGCTTGACCTGCAGGATTAATTTCTACCTCATAAATTGAACTTGGCAGTTGTTCATAATTACCTGCAACAGTTAATGTACCAATGGAATTTCCCGGAGCAATGGTTCCTGTGACTCGTGTTGTTCCCACTGTGCCATTACCACTTAAACGTCCACTTGAACCTATGTCTATCTCACCACCTAATATTCCGTTGACAACTAAATTACCTGCATTTAATAAGACAGTCCCTAAGTAAGCTGGTGATATACCTGTTAAAATAAGAGTACCTGTGCCTTGTTTAGTAAATCCTTGTGTGCCTATAAATTCACCGGCAAAGGTTGTTGTAATGGCTTGATCAATAATGAGATGAGTTGAACCCAAATTAACTAAGCTACCTGTTACACCTGCTAATGATTGTATAATTCTCTTATCATTAGCATTTGCAATATCAAATACTGTTCCTGAATTAATTAAATTAATACCACTACTATTAGCTAAATCACCTGCTTTATTTAAAGCAAGAGTACCATTAGCTATAATAGTTGGTCCTATATAGGTATTTACTGCTGATAATATTAATGTTTCTGGCCCAGTTTTTATTAAACTGCCTACACCATTAAGATTACTTCCTATAGTAAGATCAGCTAATGTTTCAAACGTACCACCTTCTGCAGCTAAAGTAATAGGCCTATCCATAGTCATAGATGCGGTAGTTTGTAAAACGCCACCATTTAAAGTTAGCAAACTTAAATTGTCACCTAACTGCTCATTACTTGAAATACTTAATTTGCCTTGATTGATGGTCCATAGGGTAATAATATTAGGCTCGGGTAAAGATCCAACTAAAGTCCAGTCACTATTTCCTGTTTTTTCATAACTATTAAAATTGAGATATTGACCACCTGTACCCAATAAGGATATATCAAAAATAGCACTCCCATTACCGCCTAAAGCAAATACATCATCACCGCCAGCCACGCCAATTACTAAACCTGAAACGGAAAAACCCGGTTGTAATTCAAGCCTATTCACGCCATCTAAAAATTCAATAGCAGGGGCTCTGAATAAATCCTCACCAATATTGTCGCTGGCAAATCCTCCTTCAATACTGCCTTGATTTATAATGTTAAGATTACTGCCGCTGATGGCAGCACCACCCCTACCTGCTATACTTGGCGTAGTTGTAAAGAGGCCACTTGTGCCGCCATTGCCCCCGCGGATTACACCTGAATTTATTATTACACCGCCATCAGTGGCATTAATGGCATTTCCGCCGTTGCCGCCACTACTGGCTATTGCGTTTTCAATTGCGTTACCACCCGCACCGCCACTGCCACCGCTGATAAGGCCACTATTATTAATATGACTATTTCCAGTAATCAATAAACCATAACCACCAATTCCACCTGAGCCCGATATATTCGGATTATTGGCAACTGCACCACCATTACCACCATTGCCGCCTTCGATAATGCCTATATTAATAATCTGATTACTTGTTGCAAAAATTTGTACTGCGTCACCTCCAGAACCTCCTGTACCACCGGAAACGTCAGTACCACTATCGCCACCACCATTGCCACCATTGCCACCATTGCCACCAACTATATTACCAACATTGGTTAAATTGGCGTTTTGAGTAAATAACAGACCGGTGCCGCCACTACCGCCGCCACCACCGCCACCGCTGCCAACAGCATTTCCGCCTCTGCCACCATCTCCACCAATATTATCAAATGCATTAACACCATTAGTTACAGCTACATTAAAAATAGCTGCACTTCCACCAGCTCCGCCACCACCAGCACCACCACCTAAGACACCAACTGTAGTTACATCACCCCCACGGCCACCATTGCCACCTAAGTGTGCACCAATTTCTGTTGGAGAAAAAAGAAAGTTTTGTCCCACGCCGCCACCGCCGCCACCACCAGCACCGGCACTAATATCCAGAAAGCCGCCACCACCTCCTCCACCACCCCTGCCTTGGCCAGTGAATTGATCTATTCCACCACCTCCGCCGCCACCGCCGCCAAAAGCATCTTTACCGCCAGAACCACCTTTCAAGAAGCCTGCGCCACCCGCTCCACTTGATATTGCCCCCTCACCGCCTTGCCCGCCATTTAATGCAGAACCGCCTTCAGCACCAGGCTCTCCACCTATACCACCGCTCGTACCGTTTGGCATCCCGACACCGCCAAGACCAGAGATGCCAGGTTCAATATTGTTAGTATCACCGCCATCACTTCCATCCCCACCATTAATAAAGAAACTCTCTACCTCTTTTGTAGCTACAGAGCTAAAATGATTATTAACTAAAAAATCTGATTGCTTTATTAAATTTCCAAAATCGGCTTTTACTTCAGAGAACGTTGTTGGAGAAAAGAAACTACTTGCTAAGAGAGACGCGATGATTGTTTTGTTAGATTTAAAGGTTTTATTATCTTGCTTTACTGAGACAGCTTTATTATTTTTCATTATAGCCTCACATCAAAAGATAAGACAAGGCATTGTAGAGAAATTAAAAACCAAAAATCAAGCTTAAAATTAATAACTCTGCCTATAAAATAGGCTTAATTTTTAAATGTTTAACAAAAATTAATAGTTTTCAGTTAGTTAAGGTAGGTATATTTATGCAAAAAATTATTATCGGATTGGGAGTTATTTTAATACTTTTAGGTTTAACATGGCCCTGGATAAAAAAGTTAGGTATAGGCAAGTTACCTGGGGATATTCTCATAAAAAAAGGTAATTTTACTTTTTATTTTCCAATTACTACCTCAATTATTATTAGTTTAATTATTATGATAATTCTATGGCTAATAAATCGCTAAACATTAGGACTTATACTTTTGCGCTACCAAAAGGGTCATTTTTATAAATTTTTAAGCCTAAAATTAACATTGCTATAATATAGATAATGTTTATCCCAATATAGCAAATAATGGCTCCTAAAAGCTCTAACCAGCTGATTAAAATAATGCAGGCAACAAACTGAAAAAGTAATAGGCTGAGTGTCAGCTTAGCTCCAATCTCACTGCCTCTATGAGAATACTGAATCATTTTTGATAAAGGCATTGTGATTGAATAAGTTAAGATATTAATCAAGCATGCGTAAGTGTAAGGTAATGCATTAGTAAAATGAGACTGGTACAGTAATAAAATTTGTTTAGCAAACAGGCCAAGGATTAACATCACGATTAAGGCGATACTAACACAAATTAGTAAGTATTTTTGAATTACTTTCTTAAGTGCTTCACGACTTTGAGCAAAAGAAGCAGAAATATCTGGCCCAATCAATATCCCTATTGGAGCAATAGCAATAGCAGCAATTGCAATAATGGAGGTGACAGCTGCAAATAAGCCAACTGAGCCTTCCTTATTCCCTAACCATTCCATAACTATTAATGGAATCACAGTAAAAATATAGCGATTTAAGTTTTGAATCGTGTAACCATATATTTTCTCCCTCCACTCTATACTTGTATTTGCTGACTCTGGTTTAAATGAATGTATGTCTGAGCGCTTATATAAAACCGTAACAATTGCCAATATCAATAAGTAACTTAAAATAAAACCTATTAGCATGATATGAGGAAAATAGTGCTTATTATCATGGAGGATGGCTGGATAGAGATAAAAATAAATAATTAAACTTAAAATAAAATAGAAAATTGTCTGCAGTAAGCTTAATAAAATTGCTGTACGCATATAATTAATAGCTCGAAAGTACTGCATTGAGATAGTATATAAAGATAAAGCAACTGTGCCCCAAAGAAACAAATATAAGGGATGGCTTATATCAAATAGAGTTATATTTTTAAGAGCAGATGCTAAAGCGATAAGGGTAACGGCTCCAATACATCCCAATGTAATAACCCATAAATAAAGTGGCTTTAAAAAACGTGCAACTTGCTGTGTTAAGCTCACAATATTGCTGTATTTACTTTGCACATAATACTTAGGAACATAGTAAGCAATGATTGAATCAATTCCTAAAGTAATCAGGGTCGCAATTAAAAAAAGTGAACTTGTTGCTACAGTGTAATCGCCAAACAAAGCTTCGCCAGCATGTCTAGCAACTAGCATGTTGATAATGAACAGCATAAGCTGATCAGCAACAATAATGATTAGATTTAGAGCAAAATCCATGTGTTAAATTCATTAATAAATTTTATTATAACTACTTTTAATTTTAGAAATATATGCCTAGACTTGATTTACTACTATTTCATCAGATTTTTAAAGCCTCAATTAATTGTAGATTAAATTTTTTAAGTATGAATAGTATATTCACAAAGTTATCCACAAGAATGATAATTAAGCATTATTTACTTCTTATAAATTAATATTTAAATACAATGAGTTAGGATAAATAAACATATTTATTTAAAATTAATTCAAAATTTAAACATTAAGTTATCCACAGGTAATGCTCATCATTTTTTAAGAAAATTTACTCAGGATTTAAATAAGTGCGACGATCATGCATCGTTTCAATACTATTAATAACTGTTTGTCGACTAATTTCATGTATTAAAGGAATAGAAGATAGAGGCATATTTTTATAAATGGCGTATGCAATAAAAAAACTATCTTGCCAGGTCTTTTCATTTTTACGGGCTTTAGCTTTAAGCCACATGGTAATCCATAAAAAATGAAAAAGCCATTTCTCCCGATTTAACTCCATTTCCTGCTCTATAACAGCTTTAATAGCATCTTCAATCACACAAAGTTTTACACCATCTACAAAACTACTACAACGATTAACTAACTTATCAACGTTAGCATTTTCAATATACCAAGATTCTGTAAAGGGCTTGGTAACAAGCCAATTTTTTGAACGTTTAAATGACATTTGCATTTTATCGGGTGTAAAAGGAGAGATTTGGACACTTAATTCCTCTATTAATCCTGTTACATCCACTATGCGAGGATAAAAGTTTATATTTAAAAGTTCTTGAATTTCTAATAAATGCAGATCAGGCATACCACCTTGCTCAATCGTAATGCCTAGGAAATGCTCTGTTATTGTTTGCAAATAAGTCAGATCTACTTCCCTTAAAGTAATATTGTCATCAAATGTTTCATCATAATATTTTTTAATGTCTTGTACTTTAATAGGTGGTGTTAACCAAGCATCTTTAATACCTAAACCATGCTTGAGCAATAAGCCACAAAGTCGATTTTTTTTGCCTTCTTTAATATGAATAAATAGACCTTGGGCACCACTACCATCAACCTCACTAGCTTTTATTTTAACGATAGGAACGCCTTTATTAGTATTAAAAAACACACCTTGCTTCCGTTGTTCCTTAATCCAGCGGTTAAATTGCTCATGATAAAGGGTTGAGTACCAATTTTTAATTGCTTGTAAGCGAGATAATGAGACTGAACTTAAAACGATCCTGGACATTAAGTGCTCAAATGTGGCAATTACTATTTCTCTTACAGCAGGTTTGGGATGTAATAAAGTAAGAAGAGCAATTTCATGACCTTCTTCAATACTATAGAGATCGATGACTAAATCAACAAAAAAATCAGCAGGCATAGCATGGCTCTGTGCAAAGAAATTTTCGGCAATATCAAAAGCAGAAAAATTAGACAGTTCCTCTATCATATCTTTAATAGCATCTAGATGATTTACTTCATCACTGGCATCACTATTTTCATCATCGCCCTCAGCCAAAGTTAGATAAGCCTCACGTAATTTGGGAGAGAGCTCTATGTGCACATCATAAAAAGCATTTAAAATAGGCAACCAAAATCCAAGAGAATGTTTACTCGTTAAAATTGCGTCAGCCATATGATCCATTAGTTGATTTAATGTTTTCATTGCTAACTTATTTCCTGTTTCTTGAGCTGATTGTAATTGAGCAACACAAATATCAATAGCAAAGATACAAGCAGAATAATAAGGATTTTCCTCAGCACTATTTTCTTCCTTTAAGGAAGCTATTAAATCAATAAGCTGTAGAGCTAAAACAGGTTCATAAAGAAAAGGAGTAAAATTCTGAGGCTCTGGATCAGAGTTATCTTCAATCAGATTGGCCATCTCAGCAATCCAATTCTTTAAGCTTTCAAAATGAGTGCTCATGTATGTTTAGGTACCTCTCTAGGTTTGCCATAGTCATCAATTGCGACAAAAACAAATGTACCTTCTGTAACGCGAAACTTACCAAAACCTGCAGCAGGTTCAGCCCATACTTCAACATCTATTGTCATAGAAGTCTTTCCTAGCTTAACTAGCTCAACATAACAACTAACTATATCACCTACACGCACAGGTTTAAGGAAAGTCATGGAATTAATTGCTACCGTTGCCGCTCGCCCCTGCGATAGCTTCTTAGCCAAAACACCTGCGGCTAAATCCATTTGGGAAACTAGCCAACCACCAAAAATATCACCATTTGCATTGGTATCAGCTGGCATTGCAAGAGTCTGGATAGTAACTTCACCTTTAGGAACTTGAGTCATCATGAACCGCGTTTTAACTTAGCTAAAGCGTCTGCCATAGCTGTATTAAATATTCCTTTTTTATTAGTCGAAACAACCCCTTTCTTATGTTGATCCGCTTTCTTAGCTAGCGGTTTCTTTATAGGTAAAGTTTTTTCGCCTTTATCCTTCTCAGGTTTTGTCATTTTTTTAGCATGCACTGAAGCTTTATCTTCCTCAAGTTTCATACTTAAACCAATTCGCCGCCTTTCTTTATCTATTTCAATAACCTTCACTTTAATTATATCACCTGCCTTAACAACAGCATGTGGATTATTAACAAATTTATTATTCATTGCCGATATGTGTACAAGCCCGTCTTGATGTACTCCAATATCAACAAAGGCACCAAAATTAGTAACATTACTAACTACACCCTCAAGGATCATGCCTTCTTTAAGATGATTAATGTCTTCTATACCCTCTTTAAAACTAGCCGTTTTAAATTTAGGCCTTGGATCGCGGCCGGGCTTTTCAAGTTCCTTTAAAACATCTTTTATTGTCGGCAAGCCAAAATGTTCATCCACATAATCTTTAGCATTAACGCTTTGCAAAAGATTATAATTACCAATCACTTCATTGAGGGAAATGCGTTGTGTGGTTAATATTTTCTCTACTAGAGGATAGGCCTCAGGGTGTACCGCTGAAGCATCTAAGGGGTTTTCACCATCGATAATACGTAGAAAACCAGCACATTGTTGAAAGGTTTTATCACCCATACGAGGTATTTTTTTTAATTGCTCTCGATTAAGAAACTTGCCATTTTCATCCCGATACTGGACTAAATTTTTAGCTAAGGATTCATTAAGCCCAGAAACACGCGTTAATAAGGCTACTGAAGCGGTATTTACATCCACACCAACTAAATTTACACAATCCTCTACAACACCATCTAAACTACGAGCTAGGCGGTTTTGATTGACATCATGTTGATATTGCCCCACTCCAATTGCTTTTGGCTCAATCTTTACTAACTCAGCCAATGGATCTTGGAGACGTCGTGCAATCGAAACAGCGCCTCTTATACTTACATCTAAATCCGGGAATTCTGCGGCAGCTAACTCTGAAGCAGAGTAAACAGAAGCGCCTGCTTCGCTAACCATAATTTTGGTTAATTTAAGATCTGGGTACATTTTAATCATATCATTGACTAAGCGCTCGGTTTCTCTTGAGCCGGTCCCATTGCCAATACTGATTAAATTAATATGATGTTTAGCCGCGAGTTTAGCTAATTCGCCAATGGCTTGATGCCACTCATTATGAGGTGCAAGAGGGAATACAGTTGTATAGTCTAAAACTTTTCCAGTTACATCGATTACTACAACTTTAATACCTGTTCGGATACCTGGATCTAGCCCGATTGTTGCTTGCGAACCGGCAGGCGCTGCTAATAATAAATTACGTAGATTACGAGCAAATACTTGAATAGCCTCTTCATCAGCAAGCTCACGTAAACGAGCAAGTAATTCGAGTTCTAGCTTAGTAAATAGTTTGATTTTCCAAGTCATTTCTACTGTTTCTAATAACCAGTTATCTGCCACTTTGCCTTGATTTGTAATATTAAAAAAGGTAGCAATACGCTGTTGACCATATTCCTGATTATTAGGAAGCTCTAATTTAAATTGTAAGATACCTTCACGGCGCCCCCGAAATAAAGCTAAAGCACGGTGGGAAGGAATTTTTTTAATAGGTTCAGCGTAATCAAAATAATCACTAAACTTAGTTGCATTATTAACTTTTTTCTCATTCCCTACAGCAGTAGACTTAAGGGTAATATGATTCCACAAGTATTCACGTAACTCTGTTATAAGCTCAGGCTCTTCTGCAAACCGTTCCATCAAAATCTGGCGAGCGCCTTCTAAAGCGTCTTCACTCGTAAGAATACCAAGCTCAGTATTAATGTATTGCTTTGCTGTTTGTAAGGGCTCTTGTGTAGGATCTTGCAGCAAATTATCTGCTAGAGGTTCTAAGCCGGCTTCTTTAGCCATTTGTGCTTTAGTACGACGTTTTGGCCGATAAGGTAAATAAAGGTCTTCGAGGCGCGTTTTGGTTGCTGCCGCTAAAATTAACTGCTCAAGCTCAGGTGTTAATTTATCTTGCTCACGAATTGATTGTAAAATAACATTACGACGTTCATCTAATTCACGAATATAGTGTAGGCGTTCAGCTAATTTTCTTAATTGAGTATCGTTAAGCCCGTTTGTCACTTCTTTTCGGTAACGTGCAATAAAGGGCACTGTCGCACCTTCATCAAGTAAACGAATAGCCGCCTCTACTTGTGCGATCTGAACTTTGAGTTCCTGCGCTATAATCTCTGCAGCCGATAGCATTTCTTGAGCCATTCACATCCTCGCAAAACATTAATTAAAACCTTGCTATTATACACTCATTACTATTTGTTTTGCGAACTTTAGCAACAGCATTTTTAAATGCTTTAAATAGTTTGCGTATATTAGATGAATTAATCTCTATATAATTGCCTAATCCAGATTATGAGAATATATATGTCCATCTTAAGCTCTCATCCATTCTGTTGGCATGAATTAATAACGCCGCACGTAAACCAGGCTAAGGATTTTTATACTAAATTATTGGGCTGGCAATTTATAGAACATAATATTAATGGTTCAACCTATACTATGATTATTAAAAACGATAAGGAATTTGGTGGTATCAAGCAAATACCTTCCGATAAGGCAAGTAAGGCCCCTGCGCAGTGGCTAAGCTACCTCTCTGTTAATGATCTTGATTCTATTTTAGACCAAGCGCAAAAACTGGGGGCATCTATTAAAACACCTATGACAGTTATAAGAAATTATGGGCACTTTGCAATAATTACGGATCCTACAGGTGCTACTGTAGCTCTTTGGGAGCCACAATCTAAGTGCGCCAAGGAAAACTCAATAACAGAACTCTAAATTTTAAACTATCTACTGCTTAAACAGTTTCAGTCATAAGGCATTTAGAATATTGCTAACTTTTTGGCTGCACTTCGTTTGTGAAATCAAGAAGCCTATCTTGCAAACCTCGCAGAGCTTAATTTAGTAAAAGGTAGGTTGGGCTAAACATAGCGCAGCCCAACAGATATAAAAAATTACTCAACAGTAACTGATTTTGCTAAATTACGTGGCTGATCAACATCTGTACCTTTCGCTACTGCCACATGATAAGCAAGTAATTGTAATGGAATAGTGTAAATTATTGGTGCGATCCAATGCCCGCACGTAGGAACCGGAATTAATTGTGCACCATTAGGCTGCCACGCTTGTGAATCATCAACAAAAACAATTAATTGACCGCCACGAGCACTAACTTCATGTAAATTCGATTTTAACTTATCTAATAACTCATCATTAGGCGCTATGGCAATAACTGGCATTGCATTATCAACGAGAGCAAGAGGTCCATGCTTTAATTCTCCTGCTGGATAAGCTTCAGCATGGATATAAGAAATTTCCTTAAGTTTTAATGCTCCTTCTAAAGCGACAGGATATTGGACACCTCGACCTAAGAAAAGTGCGTGTGATTTAGTTATAAACAATTGTGATAAAGATTCAATACGTTTATCCATTTGTAAAACGCGCTCACAACAAGCTGGTAACTCTTTAAGTTGACTTAGTACTTCCGTAGCACGTTCATCATTACATAATGCTGTAGCTAACATTAAAAAAGCAGCTAATTGAGTAGTAAATGCTTTGGTTGAAGCTACCCCAATTTCAATACCTGCCCGAGTTAAAAAAGCACAATCTGCTTCACGAACCAAAGTGCTTGTTGAAACATTGCAAATAGCTAAAGTGGCTAAATAATTTAAAGACTTAGCTTTGTGTAGGGCTGCCAATGTATCAGCAGTTTCACCAGATTGAGAAACAGCAATAAAAAGTGTGCCTCTATTAACTACCACATCTCGATAGCGATATTCACTTGCTATTTCCACCTGGGCAGAAATACCGGCTAAAGATTCCAACCAATAGCGAGCAATAAGCCCAGCATGATAACTCGTCCCACAAGCTATAATATGAATTTGTTTAATATCTTTAAATAACTTGGCAGCCTCCACGCCAAAGCTTGCTCTTACAACTTGCTGGGAGGCAATGCGGCCTTCTAGAGTATCTGCTAAAACTTTGCTTTGCTCATAGATTTCTTTCAACATAAAATGACGATAGTTGCCTTTATTTATAATTTGACTATCACCATCAAATGCATGCGCCTGGCGATTTACCAACTGACCATTGTTATCATAAATATCAATTTTACCATTATGTAAATGTGCACTATCCCCTTCTTCAAGGTAAGTCACTTTCTCAGCGAATGAGCCTAAAGCTAGAGCATCAGAAGCTATGAACTGTTCGTTAATACCTGTTCCAAGTACAAGTGGACTGCCTTTTCTAATAGCTACCAATTCATGTGGACATTGCTCATGAATAACACCTAAAGCAAATGCGCCATGCATTAATTTTGCGGATTCTTGTACAGCACGTAATAAATTTTCATATTGTTGGTAATGGTAATGAACTAAATGAGCTGCTACCTCAGTATCTGTCTCCGAAGAAAATTCATAGCCAGCCTTTTCTAATTGCGCACGTAAGACATCATGATTTTCAATAATGCCATTATGAACAACCGCTATTTGCCCATTAGAAAGATGAGGATGAGCATTTTCCTCACAAGGTTTTCCATGAGTTGCCCAGCGTGTATGAGCAATACCGATATTGCCGCTAATAGCTGTTTCTTGCAGAGCATCAGCCAAAGCTTGTACTTTACCCTGAATACGGACCCGTTTCAGATGACCTGTATTATCGATAACTGCGATACCTGCAGAATCATAACCGCGATACTCAAGACGCCTAAGCCCTGCTAATAAAATCTGGCTAATATCGCGTTGGGATATTGCGCCTATAATTCCACACATATCGCATCACTCCTTAATTTAATCTCAAGTATTGGCATACTGCTTAAATTAGAAACCGTGCAGTATGCCATAACGAATAGCTTTATTTAAAGATTAGCTTTTTATAAGCTGCGCACAATTCGCTTTATAGCCATGCGCTTTCATTAATAAACAAATTTCATCGGCTAAGAATAAATGCGCCTTAGTAGTTGGGTGAATCTCATCCCAAAAGAGATAATCATCAGGATTACTACAAACGTGATAATTTTTCTCATGGGGAGCAAAACTTTTATCTTGATATTGTAGCGCTTCAGCATATTCAAGCACGAAGTTACCCTTAAATGGTGAATCGTTTAACACTTTATACATAGGGAATTTAATATCTATGCATGCTTCAGTTACATTTTTAAACCCAAAAAGTTCAGGATTTTCGATTGCTTTAAATAAAATAGGCTGAATATCGATAAAGAGAAAATCAGCATCTGGAAAAGTTTGTTGCCATTCAGTCACTTTGTGCGCCAAACGTTCATTATGAGTCTGACTCACAAAATTTAACAATTCACTATCCGCTGTATTGTTATATTTAGGTGCAACACCTACTGATGGCACGCCTAAAATAACAAAACGTTTAGCACCAGCTTTAACTAACTTTTGCAATGAATAGTCTAAGCCTGTAATGACATTATCTATATAAGCGCTTAATTTAGTGGGTTCGTAATTATCTTCGAATCTAAACGTGTTTAGATAATCATTACCACCAATGAAGAGAAAATAAACTGGTTCATCACTTAAATTCTCATTAATTAATAACTGAGCTTGGACATTTAACCCTAAGCTAGGAGGAATTAACTTACCAACAATTAAGTTTTTTACTGTTAATAATGGATGGCGTATTAAATTCCATACTGTTAATTGATGATCATAGGTAACAGTCCAACTACCTCCAAATGCATTATTAACAAAATAGCGTTTATCTTCTCTATCTACATAAAGCATTGGTGCCAAATATTCAGCCCATACCCGACCATTCGAAAAATGATCTTGCCAGTAAGGTTCACCAGGTAAAATTGGCGCTTTTTTAACCTTAGAAATAAGGGAGGCAAGCATAGGCCCAACCCCTGTATCAAAAAAGTCAGTTACTATATCTATACCTGTATCGAGAAGAATTTGAGGAATATAATAGTCTTCCGCAAATTCAGTCATTTTGTTAATAACAAATACTTTTACAGGATAAACAAGGTAAGCGGGACTTTCTTCTTGCCGTAAACTTTTTAAAAGATGCGTAGTATTACCCGTATCGGAAAGACTATCGCCAAAAATTACCATGGATTTAACAGGCACTTCTGCTCTTACCATAATAGGTAAAAAGAATGCTAGTATAAATAAAATCCTGCACAACTTTGTGCAATATGACATAGTCCCCTCCTTAGGTTAAAAAATTCCTTTTATATCTTGTTATTGCTTAAAATTTAAGCATTTTAGTATGCCAAATTTTATATAAATGTCATTAGTTTGAAAATAGAGATACTTTTAGATTAAAGACTGATGTCTATTTATTGTCAATCTGATTATCCTGTAGCCCTTTAATTTTGTCTATTATAATTAGAATTTGTAATAACTTAGTCAATGTTTTATTTACTTAATTTCAAGAACTAAGTTCCCTTTTCAATTAATAATTATTTTTTTTTAATAATCTTGATCGATCACGCTGCCAATCTCGCTCTTTGATGGTATCACGTTTATCATGCGTTTTTTTACCTCTTGCTAAAGCTAATTTCATCTTTACACGATTTTTGCGCCAATATAACGATAAAGGAATTAAGGTATAACCTTGCCTTTCCACGCTACCAATTAATTTATTTAATTCTTGCTTATTTAATAAAAGTTTACGTGTCCTGATAGGATCAGGATATAAATGCTTTGCAGCAGTAGGTAATGGCTGAATTTGAGCGCCTAATAAAAATGCTTCATTATTCTTAACAATAACATGAGCATCAGATAAATTTATCCGACCAGCCCGTAAACTTTTTACCTCCCAGCCTTCAAGTACTAAACCTGCTTCATACTCATCTTCAATAAAATAATCAAAACGAGCTTTCTTATTTAGGGCTATAGAGGCATCGTGATCTTTACTACTCATTAATCGCCTAACACTAAAATACTAAAAGTGAGAGTATAACATCGGCTAGGAAAATTGGTGAAGCTATAAAATAATATTCTAAATGAAAAATCATTAAACAAAATATTTATAACACATCCCTATTTATGGCTTATTAATTAAATACACTACCTATAAATCTGATATATAGATCATGATTATCTTGGTGCAGAATTGGGTTCGAGTGTAAGATGTGCCAAATACAGCCATCTAATAGTAAAAATTGATCACTCACTAAATTTGTTTGTTGAATTGAATTTATAAATATAAAATAAAAAGTGTATTTAAAATTAGGAGAGATCATGAAAATTGGTGAGAAGGTACCCGATTTTCAATTTACAGCAACAAATGGTATTAGCGCCAATTTAGCTGACTACCAAGGTAAATGGGTAATACTTTATTTTTATCCGAAAGATGCAACACCAGGTTGTACAACCGAAGGACAAAATTTTCGTGATTCCTATATAACTTTTCAAGCATTAAATGCTTTAGTATTTGGTGTGTCTCGTGACAGTATTAAATCGCATGAAAAATTTAAATTAAACCAATCATTTCCCTTTGAGCTTATTAGTGATAGTGATGAGACATTATGTGAATTGTTTGACGTTATTAAAATGAAAAATATGTATGGCAGACAAGTAAGGGGGATAGAGCGTAGTACTTTTCTTATTAACCCTCAAGGTATTTTAACTTATGAATGGCGTAAAGTTAGCGTACCTGATCATGTTGATGAAGTATTAGCTATGTTAAAACAGTTACAGAAAGAATCTAACGTTATAAGCATTGATTCACATTAAAAAATTAAGAGCTAACAATACTATAAAGAGACCTTGACGGCGGCTAGTCAGGTTATCACAATGAATACTTTGGCTGATGGAGTGGGTTATGGATAACAAAGGATATAAAAACAAGCTTTTTGTGCTCGATACAAACATAATGATGAGTGACCCAACAGCAATTTATCGTTTTGATGAGCATGATATCTATTTGCCCATGGTTGTTTTAGAAGAATTAGACAGCCATAAAACGGGACTTTCTGATGTAGCCCGTAACGTTCGACAAACAAACCGAATGTTGGTTGAATTGATGAGTGGTGCAACTCACAAGCAAATCGTTGAAGGTCTGCCTATTCCTAGCTTCCTACATCATGACAGTAATAAAACGACCGGGCGATTGTTTTTCCAAACAGATGATTTTGAGCAAATAGGATCAAGTACGTTGCCCGGCCATAAACCTGATAATACGTTATTAGCTACGGCACTTGGCTTACAAAAAAAATATCCTGAGCGGCAAATTATTATTATTTCTAAAGATATTAATCTACGAATTAAAGCAGGTATTTTAGGCATCAAAGCGGAAGATTATTACAATGATCAGGTGCTTGATGATGTTAGTCTCTTACATAGTGGCTTACATTTCTTGGAGAATAATTTCTGGGATACGCATGTTAAAGATATGAATGCTTGGCAAGAAAATGGCAAAAGTTTTTATAAAATTAGTGGGCCTATTACTCACCATTGGAATGCTAATGACTGCTTAAGTACTGAAGATAATCAATTTCAAGCGATTGTAAAAAAAATTGAAGCAGAGCATGCAATTATTCAAGTTGCTCGTGATTATACGCAACCAAAGCATACAGTTTGGGGTATTAACGCGCGTAATAGAGAACAGAATTTTTCTTTAAATTTATTACTAGATCCTGATATCGATTTTGTCACCTTGCAAGGCTCAGCTGGTACTGGAAAAACCTTACTTACGATTGCGGCTGGTTTAACCCAAGTCCTAGATCAAAATCGTTATACCGAAATTATTATGACTCGTGTAACTATTCCAGTTGGCGAAGATATTGGCTTTTTACCTGGCACTGAGGAAGAAAAAATGACGCCTTGGATGGGCGCTTTAATGGATAATTTAGAAGTACTGCATAGTTCGCAGGAAGGGGGTAGCTTTGGGCGTAATGCAACCCAAGATCTCTTACAAAATAAAATTAAAATTCGCTCTTTAAATTATATGCGGGGCCGAACTTTTTTAAATCGATTTATTATCATTGATGAAGCCCAAAACCTAACACCTAAACAAATTAAAACCTTGGTAACCCGTGCGGGCCCGGGTACCAAAGTTGTTTGCTTAGGTGACATTAAGCAAATTGATACGCCTTATTTAACTGAAACTACTTCAGGACTTACGTTTGCTGTTGATCGATTTAAGCATTGGGAGCATAGCGCGCATATGACGCTGCTGCGCGGCGAACGATCAAGACTTGCTTATTATGCAGCTGAGCATTTATAGTACGTCTTTTAAAAGAGGATAACCGATGAACAATCATGCCATCACCTTTGATGATGTATTATTAGTCCCTTCTTATAATCATCATGAATCAAGGCGAGTCGTTGATATTAGTATGACTGACCGCTTGAGTAAGCTTAGCTTACAACTGCCGGTCATTAGCTCCAATATGGATACTATTACTGAAAGTAAGATGGCTAATTTTATGCACAGTAAAGGCGGTATTGGTGCCCTACACCGCTTTTTAAGTATTGAAGATAACATTGCCGAATTTAAGCGATGCACGGGTTCTGTTTTTGTTTCTGTCGGTTGTAGCGAAGCAGAACTACAACGTGCTGAGGCATTAAGGGATGCAGGTGCTGATTACTTTTGTGTTGATGTCGCTCATGCCCATGCTAAATATGTAGGTAAAACTCTAAAAAGCCTAAGGCAAGTATTAGGCTCTCGGTGTATTATGGCAGGTAATGTTGCAACCTATGCCGGAGCTGATTATCTAGCTTCTTGCGGTGCTGATATCATTAAAGCAGGTATTGGCGGCGGCTCCGTATGTAGCACTCGAATTAAAACCGGCTTTGGTATTCCCATGTTAACTTGTATACAAGATTGCGCGCGTACCGACCGCTCAATTGTTGCCGATGGTGGTATTCGTACATCCGGAGATATTGTTAAAGCGTTAGCATTTGGTGCTGATTTTGTCATGATTGGTGGCATGCTGGCAGGCACTGAACCAACACCAGGCGACATTATTACTAAAGAAAATGGAACAAAAGTTAAACGTTACCGAGGCATGGCATCTCGGGAAGCCCAAGAAGAATTTTTAGGCCAGATGCATGAATGGAAGACAGCAGAAGGGGTCGCCGCTGAAGTACCTTATCGTAACAATCAAGAAGCTATAATTGCGGATATTATTGGAGGTCTACGTTCTGGTTTAACTTATGCAGGGGCAGATTCCATTTCAGAACTACAACGTAAATTAAATTATGTGGTTGTGACACAAGCGGGGCGTTTGGAAAGTTTACCCCATAAGCTAATAGAAACTTGACACAACAAGAAAAGAGCCCTAACGATGTTAGGGCTTCTAAAAAAAGGCTTTATCAAAGTAACATTGCTACTTCGGCTACTTCAGAGGCGTCGACTCCTGCAGCTGCGTCTGCCCCGCCACCACTTTGCTCAGAAAAACTTTGTTGGTATGTATCTAAAGGATTATCTGAGCTATCCTTTGAATTACTTTGAGACTTAGAATTAGACTGTTTTTTATCAGATTTTTTTTCTTCTGAATCATCATTAGCAGCCTCTGGGAATGCTAAATCTATTAACTCTTGCGCATTTGCCTGTATTGAATCAGCACTTAAAGGACTCATGATACCCATAGTATCTGCCGGAGATGGAGCTGAAGCCATAATAAATACCTCGATTAACTTTAAAGCAATCAAATTGCAAGCTTAATTAATTGTATTATGCTTGACTCAATTATTAACATCACTAAATAATTAAATTGTATTACTAGTGTAATTAAATTAAATTTTACTGCAACTAAGTTAATTATAAACCATTTTGGTTTAATTTTTACACTTTTTTAGCAATTAAGGTGGCTTAATGAAGCATGCAGACTTGCGCTGTATTTATATGGGTACGCAGCTATATACAATCAGTAATGAAGATTTGGACATTATAGCACCCATAGAATTAAACAATCGGAAAAATCGCAGTGTACTCTTACTTCTGCATGGATTTTCCTCTACGCCTGGCGTTTACCGATTTTTATTACCTCATATTAAGGATTATTACGATAGTTTAATTATCCCTGCTTTACCAGGCCATGTAGAGAGTATTCAAGCATTTAGCCAGATAAAAGACAGCGAACTATTGCAGTTTGTTGAACAAACCTGCGCCTCTTTGGTAGAGACATATGAATATATTGATGTTTTAGGATTATCCTTAGGCGGACTTCTGGGTTGCCATTTAAGTAATAAATTCGACTTGCGACACTTATATCTCCTTGCACCAGCTTTAGATTTAACCCTAAATATGACGAAAACAATGTGGTTAATTCATTTTTTGCAAGGTATGGGCTTCCGTAATCTTCGCAGTGCGGCAGGAAATATTTACCTATCTCCTGAGCAAGAAAAAATTTATCAGCAAATGACTGTTAAAAAGGGCTTTAATTTAGATGAGTTTAAAGGCGGCGAAATTGCTTATCGCCAAATTCCTCTAGCAGCTAGCCTTACTATATTAACGCTTATTAAAGAGTTTCAATTTATCATACCCAAATGCCCTACTGATTTATTTTTAGGAGCCCACGATAAAGTAGTTAATAGTCAGCAAGTTGCTAAGCGTTTTGCAAATCAAGCTCATATTAAAACTCACTGGTTACCTAATTCGGCTCATGTTTTACCATTAGATAATGATATTGAAGTTATTATTCAATCTATTAAAACCAACTTCCAACCTTTGCAATCTAAAAAATAGTATGAAATAAAGGCTCATTTTTAGAGAGCTTTTAAATTATTGCTTATAATGAAATAAAGAAAGAATAGAATTCTTCTAAAACTACTAAAGTCTTTTTTGGATGAGAATTAATAGTAGTTTCCTAAGAATTCCAATGTTCGTATAGCTGAAGGAACAGTTTAATGAGCAATAAAAAAATAATTATTTTGGCTGATGAGAACTATTCTTTAGACGCCGATTTTACGCCGTCCCACTCAGTGGAATATATTCAAACATTAGATGATTTTTCTGCTAATGAATGTTTCTTATTGGCTCTTAAAGTTACTCAAACGACCTCATGGACTTTGCTTCAGCAGCTAAGAAAAATGCCAAATGCTCAACTTACTCCTCTCTTTTATATAGGCGAAATTGATGAACGGCTTTCATCTTTGTATGACGGCCCATTAGATGAAAAAGCCCTTGAAATAGCCGACCGAATAAATGAGCTTATTACTCAAATTTCAGCCGAGTATACGCATGCTATAACTTATTTAGAGCAATTAATTTTAAGTTATTTATTCACTCGTAAAGACTATTTATTAACAGGTTTTATTGACTATCATGTGCCCTCGGGCATTGAGTACCCTTTAGTACGTTTTTTAAATCCCAATAATGAAGAAAAAGATAGTTGGGCCTTTTTAGAAACAATGGCTGATGATGGCTTGTTACAACCTCAGTTAATAATTGGCGAAGTTCAATTATGTCCAACTTGCCAATCACCAGCCCTTTCCGGTGCGGAACTTATCCGTTGTACTGTGTGTAAGAGCAGCATATTAAAAGTGTCTCTTGATCCAAATAACAACAAATATTGTCCCTACTGCCAAACCAAATTTGAATCTCAAGCGGCAGCCAGTGAATCATTTGAATTAAAAAATGAGCTTCCCTTTTACAGGCCTTCTTTCGCAGAAAAAACAATCACCTGTTTAGATTGCAAGAGACAATTATCGCAAACAGAATTACTAACGAAGAAATGTTTTACTTACGTAATTACAAATGAGGGTAAAAAGTTTGTTAAAGGAATTTCTTTTAAAAGAACATACCTTATAAGTGACAAAGCGCCTATTCAATCTGTAACAGATACTAATAAAGAGCTCACTACTGTATACTCTGTCCAAGCCCTGCCCACTCGGGGTTGTTTTTCCGTAATACTTGATTTAACATCGAATTGGCAAGATAAATTGATTGCTCTGCGCAAGCTAAGCTACTATCAACTAACTCCTCTTTTTTATTTGGGCGAATTTATAACCTCACCAGAATTAATGCCACTCTTTGATGGCCCTTTTGATAATAATTCCATTCTTATTGCAAATGATATTAATGAACGTATTCAACGTTTGTATTTTAATGAAAATAATCAATTTATTGGCCAATATGAATGGTTTATATTAAGTTATTTATTCACGCGTCCTAAATTACGTTTATTACCTCAGTTAAATCATCAAGTAACACAAGCTTTTACTTATCCAGTACTTGATTTATTTGGGCAACCGCAAAAGGAAGATACGTGGGAATATTTACAAGACCTAGTCACAAGCGGATTTTTAAAACAAGGGGCCGCACATAGTGAAATACAAGCTTGCCCGAGCTGCCATGCAGGTCTTTTAAATTTTACAAGTAATTGTCCAAACTGCCATTCTGTCGATATTCAAGAACAACAATTTATTCATTGCTTTACTTGTGGCCATATTGGCCCTATTTCTGAGTTTATGTTACGCGAACAATTAAGATGTAGCCGCTGTCATACCAAATTAAGACACATTGGCATTGATTATGATAAACCCTTGGAAGACAAATTATGCTTAAATTGCAAGCATTCTTTTTTTGAATATGAAGTTAATGTAACTTGCCTTGTTTGTAAAAAGCAATCTATGCCACAAGATTTACTAACTAGAAAATTATATGAGTACAATCTTGATCGCTATGGTATTAATATTATCACTGGAGTTAGACAGAATTTATTTAAAGAATTGCCTCAAATTTTTAAATTTTTAGAATTCAATGCTTTTATGGCTATTGTTAAATGGAATATAAAAATGGCTAAACGATTTAATAACCTTTCTTTTAGTTTACTCGCTATTAATATTCTAAATACCGATGATTTAATGGTACAGCTTGGTTTATTAAAAATGGAAAAGCTTTTAGGTGAATTTTTTGAGCAATTGCGGACCGTATTTCGAGACATTGATCTTTGTACCAAAGAGGAAAATCAGCTTATATTCTTTTTACCGATGACTGATGAGCATGCAAGTTCGCATATTATAAAAAAAATAAGAAATTTCACTGAAAAAAACTGGCACCTGCAGGAATCAAAAATCGATATTAGCTTAAGCTATATTTCCTCGAATGAGATCATTAAATTAAATTTAAATGAAAACTCATTATTAGCCGAATTACATGGGTGGACAACCTATGAACAGTGATATTTTATATGAAATAGCTTATCATCTAACTTCTATTTTTAAAAATAATCAAAATCTTAGTTTTGCACTTCTCTTCTTTCCCTATGTTATTTTTATGGAGATCCCCTATAGCATTATTGTTATTCTATCAAGTATAAGAAGCTGGTTAAAAAAATATAGCGTATCTACCTATTCAAATAGTTATCCATTAGTGACCGTCATTATCACCGCCTACAGTGAAAGTAAAGCAGAATTAAACATAACAATAAAATCGTTAATAGAACAAAATTATCCCGGCAAAATAGAAAGCATTATTATTTTCGATAGTTCAGGTACGAATAGAGCTAGTATTTTTTTTGCTGAAGAATTAGTAAAGGCTTATCAAGGGATTCGTAATCGTGAATTTAGGTTAGTAAAAAAATTAACTCGTGGTGGGCATGCTAATTCTATGAACCTTGGATTAAGGCTTGCAAAGGGAACGGTCTTAATTATGCTAGATGCCGATACATCTGTTGATAATCAAACTATTAGTAAAGCAGCTCGCCATTTTGCTGACCCCGATGTTGTAGCCGTTTCTGGCGCAATTCGCGTTCGAAATTTTAAAGATTCAATATTAACCAGATTACAAGCTATAGAATATATGCTTGGAATTCAACTCGGGCGCTTTGGTTTAAGTGAAGTCAATGCTGTGAATAACATTTCAAGTGCATTTGGCGTCTTTAGAACAAGTTTTTTAAAAGTGATGGGTGGTTGGTTAAATGGTACAGCAGAAGATTTAGATTTAACCTTGCGTATTCATGCGTATAGTGCACGTTATCCAAACTTAAAAATTGTGCATGAACCCTATGCCGTGGCTTGGACAGCCGCACCTACTTCCATGCGCAAGTTATTAAAACAACGCATGCGCTGGGATGGCGATTTGTATTACATCTATGTACGTAGACACTGGCGAAAATTTAATTCTCAATTTTTAGGACGCACAAAAAATATTTTCATGATTTGGTATAGCCTATATTTCCAGCTGACATTACCCTTCGTTATTATGTTATACACACTTTGGCTACTCATTACCTATAACCTTGGCTTTTTAATCGCCATACATGTATTAATCTATATCTACTATCTCATAGCAGATTATTTTTTATTTGCTTTATTTTTAATTCTTGTGTCAGAGCGACCGAAAAGCGATGCTAAGATGTTAGGCTGGATATTAATTATGCCCATTTATCTACAAATAATGAGACTTGTTTCTGCTTCCTTTATTATTAATGAAATGTTATTTAAATCACATCGGACTTCAACTATGGCACCATGGTATATAATTAAAAAAACAAAATAAATAAACAGATTATATAATATGGGTATACTTTTAAGGATAGAAAATAAAAAACCCTTAATTCCTGCGCCACCGCCTGGCGCTCGTAAGTTAGCCAGATTGCGGTGGCTTTTGGTGGTTCTTCTTCTATGTCTTCCTTTAGGCTACTTAACTGTTAGGTTAATACAAGACTATTTTTTTATTCGGTTTAGTGGCACTGTCATTTATGACACCTTATTAATTCGTTCACCTGATGAAGGGTATATTCATAGTATATCAGTTAGTGCTGGTGAATCTGTACGTCCTGGGAATTTAATATTAGAAATCAGTTCACCGAAATTAAATAACAAATTAACTTATTTAATTAATGAAAGGGAAAGAATTAGTAAGTTAATTGTTAATTTAAAAAGAGTTAATCAATCGGAGTTAATTAATTCATTAAAGGTAGCCGAACAAGATATGGTCGATAGTAAAAAAACTTATGAAAGATTTAAAGAGCATTTCAAAGATGGCAATTTAATTACACTGCAATTAGAGGAAGCAAGAAAAAACTATACGACGGCTCAGCAAAATTATGCCAGTATCAAACAGAAAATGTTAGAAAGCTCACTACAACAGAATACTTCATTAGAAGTTAATTATAATCGCCGCTTAGTAGAAATCGAAGGCGATATAAAATTACTTAAAATTCAGCTTAAAAATTTTACTATTCGTGCGCCACAACCAGGAACCGTCATGAACATAGAAACGCATGTTGGTGAATACGTTCCTATAGGAAAAAACCTATTAACCATTGTGACAGATGATAATTTAAAAATTAAAGCCTATATAGAACCTAAATATAGTGCGGTAGCAACCTATGGAAGTAAAGTTACTATTCAACTGCCTAACCGTGAGCGAATACCAGGCATTATTATTAATAATCCTCGCTATGCACAGCAACTTCCTTCCTCAGAAACGAATCCTCTCGCAACGCGGCAAAATAAATTAATTGCCATCATTGCACCTCGAAAACCGCTACCAAAAGAATATCAAGTTTTTGGGATTCCTGTTCAGATAAGCTTAGATTAATTTCTAGAGTAAATTTATATCTAGACTATTAACGCTTTGACATCTCATTACCCTTTTCCATCGGCTCGTCACCACTACCTTCTACTCCAATACTAAAAAAGGCATATTGATGGGTATTTTTTATTTCCTGCTCAATCATTTTATTATAAATAAGCGTTTTTACTTCTTCATGGCCGAAAATAGCAGCAATTTCATGTGGTAAAATACTAAGTTCACCGTCTTTATCGGCTTCTCTTTTTTCTATAAAACGTTTAGCTCTTTCTTTTGTACTGTTATCGCCATAATTTTTAACCATCTCTTCTATTTTTTCAATGCTTGCTTTATAAGGCTTAAAACTGCATTCTTCAATAGCAATTAAAGCGGAAACTATTTCAACATTACCAGTTGCAGCCGCTACGATAAGAGGAGTTTCCCCTACATCATTAGCTTGATTGATATCAGCCTTTGCATCTATTAAAGCAGTAACAAGCTTTTCATTGACCATGTAAACTGCTGCATAAAGGGGCGACTCGTTAAGCTCACTACAAATTTTATTAACATTAATGCCTTCACTAGCTATTAAAATGTTAGCAGCATCTGTGAAACCTCTATCCACGGCGATGTAAAGGGGAGTTTGCTTAAAGAAATCAAGCTCATTTAATGTAGCACCTTTACTTAGCAATATTTTAATGGCTTCTACCTGGTTCTTTCTGACTGCATCATGTAAGGGGGTATCTCTACGATTATAATTATTAGGTTGATTCACTACAGCATTTTTTTCTAATAGTGCATTAATGACTTCTATATTACCTATTCTTGCTGCAATATGAAGTGGGGTATCACCCTCTTCATTAAATGTATTAACATCAGCGCCTTTTTTAATTAAAGCGATGGCTACTTCTATTTGACCCTTTTTTAATGCATAATGAAGCATGGTTTCGCCATCATTATTGACTTGATTGACATCAGCACCATGTTCAATTAATGCGAGAGCGGCTTCTTTATTATACTTTAGTAATGCAAAATTAAGTGGTGTTTCACCGCCTTCAATGCATTGATTAACTTGAGCGCCTTTTTCTATTAACTTAGCTATTGCATCTGGCTTATTACCTAAAACTGCCATATGAAGAGCAGTTCCGAACCTTTCATTAGCATAAGAAATATCTGCCCCTGCTGCTAATAGTGACTCGATTAAAGCAACCCGGCCATTATAGGCTGCCACTTGTAAAGGAGTCCCACCGTCTCCAAATTCGCCATCTTGTGTATTTATCAAACTTAAGCGTTGTAATTTTGATACAACCTGAATGTCACCTCTCGCCAGAGCTGAATGAAAATCATTACGCCTTACTTGCCTATAGCCTTTCATAAAATTAAACGTAGCTTGATCTGCAGCAAACGCTTTAATGATATTAGTTGAAGCTGCTAGCGGCAAATTCCATTCATTGGAGCGATAATAAAGAATGGCCATAAAGACATCTTGGCGCTCTTTATTTACTTGTAATTTGGGCCAAGAGCTTATTTGTTTTGTATAAGCTACTAGTGCCTGCAAACACGGCTCCGGTAATGCCTTTCCATCAATGTTTTTACTATTGAAATATCTTACTAATACTTTAGCAGGTAAATTTTGTGCAATTTGCTCCTCTTTGCTTAAGCTCTGATAATCCTTAAGCTCCTGAAATGGAAAATTCAGTAGTTCCTCAATGGCCTCTACTCGTCCTTTAATGATATATTCCAAGATTAAATTGAGCTGTTCTTCAAGACCAAGTGAAGCTAATTCTTTTTTCATTACTTGAGAAAAATCTTCTTGAATTTCTTTTTTAACTGGTGGTTTAGGTGGTTGGCTTTTAGCACTTGTCTGTGTAACTGGTTTCTGCGTTTGTTGTTTTTTTCCTTTATAAGTTTTTTTGGTAGGTTCTTCAGTTGATGTCTTAGAATCAGCTACTTTAGGATTAACCCGACTTAGGTATTCTTCAAAAGAAGTAATTCCTGTCTTGCTTTCTGTTACTTCTTGTTTCATTTCAGATGGGGTTTTTAAATAACGTGTTTCAATCTCAAGAATCATCTCACGTAATTTAGGATCAGGATCAGACTTCGCCCTTTCTTTTAAGTCCTCAACACGTTTACGCCAGTCTTCTTCTGAAGAGACCTTGACTTCTTGGCTTGGAGTATAATCTGCAGTGCTTTCATTAGCTAGCTTTTGTAATGGGTTACCTATAGCTGCAATATCACGGTGTTTCTTGCTATCAAGCGGTTGATAAATAATAAGCGAGGTTTGGGCGCGCGTAATGGCCACAAAAAGTTCATTAAAAATGTTATTGTGACAGATACTGCCAGTATCGCACCCTTTGGGTATTTTTCCTTCTTTTAAAACTTGTCCTAAATCAATTTCTTTTTCCTGGCTTATAGGCTTATTAGCCTCGCTAAAGCCATCTTGCTCGAAGAAGCGATATAATAATACTTCTTTAGCTTGTAAGCCTTTCATCTGCTTAGCAGTAAAAACTCGCTCCTTGCCAAATTTTTCGACAGCGTCATCAAAATATTTAGGACTAGTGATAACAACAAAATCAGCATTGGCGCGATTATTTTTTGCAACTATCTCAAGCTTTTCACTATCTTCTGCTTCGCTCTTAGGATCGTTGCCACCTAACCACCGCACATCCACACTGCTTTCTTTTTGTTGTTTCACACTTTGGATGAAGGATAGCTCGTTATTATCAGTTACTGCTGATCCACCAATAGCCTGATATTTAAGGTATAAGCTTGCATTAGCAAAACGTACAATCGACTCAGCGCAACGGTAAGATGCATGCAGAGTAGTCGTTAGATTTTCAATAACCTCTTTTTTTTCTCCCCCTTCCCAAAAAAGAGTTTTCAAATAGGGAATGGTTGACTCGCTACCGAATAATCGTTGATGGTCGCCTACACAAAGGACCAAATTCTTTCTAGCCTTGCTTTCATCAATTTGTACTAATGATCGCAGTTGCTGCCTGGATAAATCCTGCGCTTCATCTATCCCAATAAAATCATACTGCTTTGTAAGCTCAATTTTTTGAAAAGATAAGTCAATTACTTTCTGCTGATTCTTAAGTTTATTTAGGTTATCAATATGTGTGCGATAGGTCTGATAAACTTGCCAAATTGCCTCACGAGCTTTGGGGTCAGGAAATAAAGATAAATTATCATTCACTCCTTTATTATATTTCGCAAGATTAGGATAACCTGACATGGTATGCAGCTCTTGATAAACAAGTGAAGCATTGGCACCAGCCGCTGGTAGAGGCATCTGAGATTTTCTTAGATTGCTATTGTAGTGTTTGGCATATTTCAAATACCATTCAGTAAATTCTTTTTCGCCTAGGAATGTGACTGCTTGTCCGGGATGATTAGCTTTATAAATAGTTTCTGGTGTTTGAAATTCAACGCAGTCAATCCATTCAGGCTTAATGCTGGCATCCGCTTGACACATCTCGTGCCATTCCTTGCGCATTTGCTCTATTAGATATTGTGATTTTGCCAACACTAAGATACGGGGGAGTTGGCCACTTGGCTTTTGCTCTACCCAATGGGCCATATTGTGTTTAATTAATGCTAAAAGCGTACTTGTTTTACCTGAACCAGGTGCACCCTTGATAACTCTGGGTAAAGAAGCCTTCTTTAATGATTCCTGCTCATCATCGAAGAGGATGTATTGTTGACTCACGTATTCTATTTGAGTTGTTACTTTGATTTCCAACTTTGATTTTTCTTCTTTACCTGAACCTACCTCACAGGCTTTCTCTACCTCTTTTTTCTCTTCGGCACTTAAACCTACTGCGCCACCGCCCTTTTTAAGTTCTTCATACTCATGGCCGGTAAGAATTTTTGTCACGACCCAAACCTGTTCCCCTAACTTTGTTTTAATTAAAGAAAGTATAATTCTTCTTTCTTGATTATCTCGGATACTATAGAGAGGCTGAGCACCTTTAATATGTAATTTTTCTAAATTAAGCGAGTTATGTGATGGATCTTCCCTAAACATCTCTAGTGTTTCTTTATAGTTCGCAAAATCACTACCGAGTTCTTTTATAACCTGAGAGCGAATAAAAATTTTCATTACAACCGCCTAACAAATAGAAAATAATTTAGGCTTATTGTATTATAATTAATCATATTGAATCAATTGTTTTCTATAATGGAGGATAATATCGTTTAAAAATTGCCCGATAACAATTTTGACTATTAAATTTTATGAGGTTTGTCATTTTCTAAAATAGAAAATAGCCAAATATAGACAGCTTGTTTAATCGGCTTCTTTAAGATTGTGATAAAGAAATTAGCTATTTATTGTAACGAGTATATTCTTCGACAAAGGGGCTGTTTAAATCGCGCATATCGAGTACTGCACCATCAAATGCCATAAAATCAGTTTTCATATCAGGGATTTCATAAAAATAGATATCACTCGCATCCGTTGCTAACGTATGTTGTCGTTTAGTAGCTAATAATTCTGCTACTGAACGTTGATGTGTTTTAGCAAATAATCGTTTAGCGCGTAGATAACGCCCCTTAAAGTGAGCATAATCCCATAGTTCTAAATCTAGTTTATTAACAATACCGGCTAATTGAATAACAGAATGACCATGACCACGAATCGTTAACCAATCACTCTTGACCCAATATAAACTAATATTAGCATCACCCCTTAGATCAAAGTTTGAAAGGTTGACAACCCCACTTAATTGAATGGTGGGATTTCCTGTGACAACAAGTTGAAGATTAGATGATTTAATACCATTAATAGACAGGAAACCTGGGCCATGGACTTCAAGGCGACCTAAATTTATATTACCTCCCAGGGTAGTTTTTCCTGGATTAGTGATAAATAAATCTAATAATCCTGAATTCAGACGCGGTCCGTTAATGGTGCCGATACCTTGATAAGAAAATGTATTAAGGTGTCGGGTGCGAATTTCTATACTAATAGGGCCGTGCTGAGGGAAAGCATCTAACAGTGATACAAATAATCGACTGTTGTCTACAGACATATTAATTTGCGCTAAATCACGCGGGTCACCCCGCAAAATCACTTTAGACTTAGCATACCCTGTATGCAAACTAACATTCATTTTACCTTGCACAAAAACATCATTAAAGGTAGGTAGTATTTTTGTTTGTGTGGTTTTACCTACAGGAATAAGTGCTTTTGGCACAGACACATAAGTTCGAGTGCACCCAGTAAAAAATAATATTAGAGAAAATAATATTAATGAGCGCCTCAACATAAGTTATTTGTCCATTTAAATTTATTTACCTACATTAGACGAACTTACCTCAGCACGCAAGGTTAATGCTTAAATCTTGCTATAAATTTCTTTAAATCGAATGGTTGAAAAGTTTTTTTAGAAAAATTAGAAATACTTACCATAGCAGGGCAACCATCATACCGATTAAGACCTTTTGCTTTGAGTATTAAAGAGTTAAGTGGTTCGCTAAATGGAATTAAAGCAGGTAATTGAATAAAAATATCAACTAAGTAGCCATTTTTACAACCTAAATATACTTTATTTATTGCTTCTATACCAAATGACTGCTCAATAACTTCTTTTAATTGTGTTAATGGCACGCGTTGTCCTACATGATTATGCAAATAATCACCTAAAAAAGTCGCTTGTGCTTCTTGTGTTAAACGTAAAGCCAGAGAAAAATAATCGTCATTAGATAAGATTTGACAGGTACCGTGCTTATACCATTCATGTCTTTCTAAACAGCTTCCAGCTGCAAAGCTAGGCATTAGTAATCGTAATAAGTTAGCTACTTTTTCACTAAAATCTAAGTCTGGATAATTACAATGATTAGACTGTGGCTTTGTATTACAAAAGCCATAGGCTTGCCCACAAACATCTTGATTAGGCCATAAACCATGTAAGACTAAATGGCTAGCTTGATAGCTATCTGAGGATAGTCGTAAGCATTCAGGTTTTCCTGCTTCATAACCATAAGTCTGACAAAAACCTGGTTGCCAACTTAATGCCAATACATAACTATCTGCCATACCAGGGACTTGTTGACAATTTGCTTGGTTAATTTCAAATGAGGCATAGCCACAATCACTACTTACCCAACGCAAAGGGTATTGGGAATTTTCTGGGATTTCAATACGAAACCAGTCAGGATTATATTCCCGATTAACTTCTTTGATTTGATAATGAGTATTAGGCTGTATAAATAAGCCATCTGGATTAGTTTTTTTATTTTTTGAGAGATAAGCTGGACACGTTTTTGCTGCTTCAAATTTACCTACTACAGGTACTGCTAGTGTGCTTAGTGAAAATAAAAATAAACAAAAGCCAATCCTATATTTCATAGACGCGTCCCTAGCAACGAGATTTTATTTATTATACTGTTTTATCAGCAGGATACGAACATTATTTTAAGTAAATTGTTGAAAATATAAGGTGTAAGCCCTAACTTCTCACATTAAGAAAAAAATAGCAGCAAATAAGGTTTATTTATAAAAAAAAAGTGCAAGAGAGCACTTTCTTATTTAGAAAAAATATCAGCGACAAACTTCATCTTTCCTACCAATAACAGACAGGCAGCTATTGGTAGGGGATGAAAAAAAGCAGATTAGACAGCAGTTACTTCTTCTGCCTGTAGCCCTTTAGGACCTTTTGTAACAGTAAATTTTACTTTTTGGCCTTCGAGTAGCGTTTTACGACCAGCAGCACTCACGATTGAGCGGAAGTGAACGAAAACGTCATCTTGACCATTATCACGACTAATAAAGCCATAACCTTTATCATCATTAAACCACTTAACGTGGCCAGTTTCTATAGCAGACATGTATACTTTCCAATTTAAATTAAACACATACTTGATCCATTAAGCCAATAACAAAGCATCGTAGGAGTCTATTGCGCGATAAATATGCCACTTTGGAATACAAAGGAAGGATGTTATGCACTGGTAGTAACAATGTTTCATTTAGGATTGCTGGAATGCAAGTAATTTTATTATAACCTACAATCAGTAAAATTGCATCATAACTGGTGATATTTAATTAACATTGTAAGTATTTATATAGCGCTAAGGTGCTTAATTTAGTAAATTAATGTATTTTAATCTAGCAATTGAGAAGATTTATTTATGAAAAAATTGCTATTTAATTTATCTTTTATAGTTATTGTTTTTTTAAGCGCAAACAAAAATAGTGTTTATGCCAAAGATAATCATTTTGTATTAATTACCGATCTAAGTGTATTAGCAGTGCCTATTAAAGATAATGGTGAGCCTTTAATTAATTTAAAAAATCAGAAAGAAATTGCTTATGGTAGTTCACCTGAAATACCTAACAATCACGATTACACAAAACTAAGAAAAACAGTCTATCAAAAGCTTAATCAAGCACAAAAACTACTGCCAAAAGGCTTGCATTTCTGCCTGTACGAAGGATATCGAAGTCTCGATTTACAAAAAAAGCTATTTGATAAGCGTTTTAATATAGTTAAAAAACAACAACCTAATTAGTCCAGAGAACAAATCTTCAAAGAAACCACGAAATTAGTATCTCCTGTTGTTAATTTAGATAATACAAAAAATATACCTGCCCATTCTACAGGCGGAGCTATTGATATTTATTTAATTGATGATGCAGGCCAGCCTGTTGATATGGGTATTCATCCAAAAGACTGGATAAAAGATGATGGCTCTTTATCGCGCACCGCATCAAAAAAGATTTCTCTACAAGCCGAACAAAATCGAGCGATTATGAATAAAGCGTTAGCCGCCGTTGGTTTCGTTAATTATCCAACTGAATATTGGCATTGGTCTTATGGTGACAGGTATTGGGCTTTCTTTATGAAAGAACCTAACGCTATTTATAGTAGTTATACCAAATAAAATTAATTTAGGCGCAATATTAGGATGATATGGCTATTGCCATATCATTTTTAAGTGTTTAACTCTAATAAATCCCAATAGTATCGATGGTAGTAGATTTTATTTAGAGAGGATTTAGTGGCTTTAATGGCCTATCTCTATTTGCCCTACTTGTTGAATTTGACTTATAGTTAGTAACCAATTGCCACAATTTTTCACCTCTCCAATTAGATTGCTCAGAATGATAAATTGCTTTTGATAGTTCATTAATTTCTCTTCTAAAAGCTATATCACTAACTACTTTATTTATATCATCTAAATTTAAAAATTCTAGGTCAGGCCACTGCCAACGGGCCCAGTTAAGTAAAGAAATCCTTGCTTGTTCAGGCTGATTAGCTAAACAGGCCTGCTTTAACTGCGCGAATACCTTTCTCTTATTTATATGGCCAAGAGTACTTGGTCTTTTTCGCGTCCACCACCATAAGAGTAAGGTTAAAAACCATGCTAAAGCAAAGCCTCCTGCTAACCACCAAGGCAAATTTCCATTACTCTTACCATTTAGGGTAAAGGCATTTATAGGTTGAATACTATTTAAATCCGTTTCATGCTTTATTTTAGGTGGGATAGTTTGAGATTGCTGAGTTGTTACTGCTGTGGTAGCTGCATTAGAATTAGCAACATTATCAACAACATTTAACGTTAATGCCGGTAAAGTAGCTATTTCAGTTTTATTTGTAACAGTATTAAACCAAGGTAACTGTATAGCTGGAATAGTAACCTTGCCAGATTTATTTAACAAATAAGTAATATTAGTAGTCGCTGTACCCATAAGTTCAAATTGGCGAAACCTATTTTTCTCAATAGGCTTTTCAGGATAAACACTAAATTGATCTGTATTATTGAAAGTTAAACGCGGAAGTAACTGTGCTGGGGCGCCTACTGCCTGTAATGTAATAATACGTCTTAATGTACTTCCTTGTTGTATAGAGTTTGTAGTTTGATCATATTGTTCCGTTAAATTAATTTGCTTGGCAGGTAGCCAATTTTTTCCTTGAAAACTCGCAGGTATAGGTTTTACTTTTAATTTACTTGCAGATGCTTGAACATGGACTGGTTCAGGAATAGCATCATAGATCAAGGCATTAAAAGAAGGTGGGATAATATTTAATTCACCACTTTTTTGGGGAAAAATAGCATACTGTTGCTCTTCTACAGAATATACTCGACCATTTTCAGCGACTTGATAACGCCGCCCATCCCCTAGAGGAATTAATAAAGCATCATCAATTTGGGGTCCCTGATAATTAACATCTAATAAACGGCGACTATTATACAATTTCACTGTATAAATAATTTGTTCATTAATGTAAGGATGTTCGTTACTGAGTTCAGCAGTTAATATAACATCTTGTTGTTTATTGATAGTAGTTGGATTGGAATTGTTTTGAACGTTAGTGACTTCAATTGTTTTAGCCGGTGTATACTCCTGCCCTACACGAATAGCCGGGATAGATAAAACACCTGTTTTTTTAGGCAATAGCAAAACTGTCCATTGATTACTAGAAGTAGCTGTCCCATTAATAATACTGTAGTTAGTACTTCTTTCTGTACCTACAATGGTGAAATCTGTCTGTAAGGGCGTTAAGTCAGGTACGCCTGTTGGCATCTTATCATTCGTAATGATGAGTCGAAACGTTTCGCCCTTTTGTATTTTCGTTGCTTCAACTTGCATCGTTAATTCGGCGTGTATAATGTTACTATAAATTACGATAATGAACGCAAAGATTAGTCTTTTCATTGATACCACCCATGTTGTCTACGAATATAATCTCGAAGAAATTTTTCTCTTAACAAGCCGCCCGGATCATCAGGGATTAAGCGTAGCCATTGTTCCTTTGCTTGCTCCTTCTCTTGCTCTTGAGGAGATTGCTTAGTATTCGCTCTCGCATATTCTTTAGAGTCTTGTTTATTTTGCTCAGTGGTTTCTTGCTTATTTTTTTTAGTATGTTCGTTTTTATCATTGGTATTTTGATTTTGCTTATTTTCAGAAGTTTTACTATCTGCCTGCTTATCCTGTGGATTTTGTTTGTTTTGAGAATTTTGATTTTGCTGGAGTTGAGGCTGTTGATTTTGTTTATCTTTATTTTGGTTATCTGCACTATTCTGATTTTGCTGATTTTGTTGTTTATCTTGCTGTCCTTGTTTATCTTGCTGATTTTTATTTTGTTGTTGATTATCAGCTTGCTGCTCTTTATTGCGCTCGGAATTTTCTTGTTTTTCTTTTTGTTTTTTTAATAAATCTTCTAATAAGCGGCGATTATATAAAGCATCTTTATTACCAGGGTTTAATGTTAATGCTTGATTATAGGCTTGTATTGCGTCTTCATATTTACCTAAATGCGCTAAAGCATTACCTTGATTATAATAACCTTGCTCAGTTTGCAAATTGCCAAAGGCTTGCGAAGCTTTCTGATAGTCGCCCGCACGATATGCAGCGCTAGCACGCCATGCAGGCTCGTTAAAGGTTGTTTGTGCTTTTTTAAACTGACCTTGCTGCATTAATCGTTCGCCCTGCTGATCTTTTGTTGACCAAAGATCTTGCCAAGTAAAAGCATAGCTATTACATGTTATTAATAATAGTAAAAGCCTAACTAACCTTATCATGAATCAATCCTCTGTAGCCAACCACGTCGAAACAAAGGTAATAGTAAAATAAGAGCCGGTAGCAAGAACCATCGCCCTTCATCACGCCAAACAGGAATATCTTTATATTCATTTTGAGTAAATTGCTGATCTTTATTAGTTGTAGTTAACCAATGTTTTAAATCTTTTGACGTATTACTTAAGGATAAAACTATACCTTGCCCCGCTTTAACGAATGAATCAAACAGAGGTGATAAAGATTCATTAGTAACAATAGGTATAATAGATGTTGTAATACCTTGGGTAGCTAGCTTTCTAGCAACATCACTAGCTTGTGTATCCGGCGGTGTCCCAGTTAATACTAATAATTGACCTTCAGTAAAACCAGCTTGCTTAATTAATCGAGCACCTTCCTCAAGTGCATCATTTAGCTGTTGGCCATCGATAGGCATTATATCAGGCGTGAGGGACGGTAAAAGTGCATCAATGGTTTTAGCATCTTCAGTTAACGGTGAAACAACAAATGGCTGTCCGGTAAAAACAATTAATCCTAATTGGCCTGTATTAGATTGAGTAAATAAATCATGTAGTTTAAATTTAGCTCTAGTTAACCTATCAGGCGGCAGATCTGTATTTAACATACTTTCAGATACATCTAAAATAATAACTCGTGGCTGTATTGCTTGAAAAGTAGGAACAGGCAAACGAACCCAACTAGGCCCAGCTAAACTAATGATTAGAAAAATTCCCACACCTAATAAAAGTAAGAGACTGCTGTAGCGTTTACCGACTTCCTTAGATTGGATTAATTGATCAAGCAAGTGTCTATCGCAAATAGCACTCCATGATTCCAAGCGTGGATTTTGGCGTGTTAATTGCCATATTAATAAGGCTAAAGGCAATAGAGCTATTAACCACCATGGTCGTAAAAAATGAAAATCAGCTATCATTGTGTAACCTCATTCATAGTACGACGATTCCAAGGCAGCTGAAATCGGTTAATTAAACCAGCTTTCTCACTGAGCCAATATAAAAAAAACACGAACGCCATACCTAAGGGCCAAGGATAATATTCTTTTTTCGGCCGAGCGCTCACTTGTTCATGTGACGTTGTTTCTAATTTATTTATTTTGTTATAAATTTCTTGTAAAGATTGAGTATCTGTTGCTCGAAAATAACGACCACCAGTAAGCTTTGCAATTTCTTGTAAGGTCTGCTCATCTAAATCTGCACCGGCATTAAAGCTAAAGAAAGGATCATTTGGTATCTGTAATTCGGCCTCAGAACCTAAACCGATAGTGTAGACTTTTATGTTATCTTGTTTCGCTAATTCAGCTGACTTTAATGGATTTAATACGCCTGAATTATTTGCTCCATCTGTTAATAAAATAATGACTCGGCTTGCTGGTGGGACATCCTGTAATCGTTTTACAGCCAGACCTAATGCATCACCAATAGAAGTTGTTTTACCAGCTAAACCAACGGTCGCGTCATCAAGGCGCATCAAGACACTGTGCCTATCAAAAGTTAGAGGTGTTTGTAAGTATGCTTGACTACCAAATAAAATCAGTCCAATTCGATCCCCTACACGTGCTCGCACGAATTCTTCTGCTGCTCGCTTTACCACCGTCAAACGACTAACCGGTTGTCCATTAAGCAGCATATCATTTAGTTCCATACTGCCTGATAAGTCGAGGACCATCATAATATTTCGTCCTTCGCGAGCTAACGGTATGGGCTCGCCAATCCAACGAGGTCCCGCTGCTGCTAATACAATCAAGGTCCAAATAATAAAAAACAAGCCAATGCGATTTGCGCGCGCTAAAGTTAATTTTTCTTTAGCAATAATTGACTGTAGCGCTTGATAAAATGGAAGCTTTAATGCAGCTGGTAAAATCAAAGCGGCAGGGGGCAGAAAATACCAAATAAGAAAAGGCAGTATAATAAGCAGTAAAAGCCACGGCGCTGCTAATTCGAACATGGAATACCTCGTTGTTTTATCCAAGCATAGGCGCGGCTAAATAAGGGCTTTAAATTAACCATCTGGCTACGCCCCTGGTAGGGTAAAATTAATAAGCACTCACGAACAGCATTAAAATTAACATTTTTAGAGGTTTGATTTAAGAAATTAATCCAATTATCATCTTGTAAGCTCGCTACATCTTGTCTTGGAAAGTAAACTAAAGCAACTCGCCTTAATAATTCGGAAATTTTCGCACATGTAGCAGATACATCACCATTTTGTAAAAAATCTTGCTCATAGCTAACTAGTAATTGATAAGCCTGCCGTTTAGGCCGCGCATACTTATGCTGCCGATATACTATTCTAATTAGTAGGCTACTAATTAGTAAAATTAGGAAACCTGCAATATACCAACCGGGCGCCAAAGGCCACCATCCTATTGGATCAGGTAAATGAATATCATGCAGTTTAGCCAGTACCTGTGGGTCAGACACGTTGCCTCCGCGGAAAAGTTTGATTCACTAATTGTGATAAATCCGTTTGGGCTGTTACTTGAGAATAAGGAATGTGTAAACGTTTTAAATTAGTTTGAATTTTAAACTGCTGATTGTCGCACCAAGCTTTATAATCTTCAGCTAATTTAGAATATGTCGTATCTAGTAATAACTCTTGTTTACCATCCGTAATAGCATATAAAGCAGGTTTTGGTGGCGAAAGCTCCAAAGGATCACAAATGTGATAAGTTAATATATCATTATTAAGTTTTAGGCGACTAAAGTGTGACTCGCATTTTTCATCTAGCTCGTAAAAATCGCTGATTAAAATAATAAGACTCCCAGGCCTGGCTACACGATTTAATTTACTTAGAATTTGGTTTAAAGGAACTGATTTATTTTCGTTTTGTACCTGACGAAACTGCTTTGTATAATGATTAAGAGAGGCAAGTAGAGGTAACACACCTGCTTCGCGAGACTTTGGCATAAATTCATTATGCTCGCGGGGTGAGAATAATAAAGCCCCTACCCTGTCCCCTTGACTTATTGCAGTCCAAGCAATTAAAGCAGCTAAGCGGGCAGCAATGACAGATTTAAAAGCGTGCCTAGTCCCAAAATACATAGATGGATTAAAGTCAACAATGAGTATAACAGGTCGTTCTCGTTCTTCTTGATAGACTTTAATATGTGGTCGGCCAGTGCGCGCAGTTACACGCCACTCCATATGTCGTATTTCGTCACCAGCCTGATAATTTCTAACTTCAGCAAAGTCCATACCGCGCCCACGAATAAAAGAGAGATGACTCCCCGTTTTTGCGGCTCTAGCACCCAGGTGCCTACGCTTGCGGCTAACTAAGCGCCTCAAGGCAATTAACTCATTAAGTTCTGTAATAAGACCGTAAGTCATGCTTTTCCTAAGGAATTGCTACTAAACGTAATAACGAATCAATAAAATCATCACTATTAATACCCTCTGCTTCTGCCTCATAGCTTAATAAAATTCGATGCCTTAAAACATCGTGAGCAATAGTATGAATATCATCCGGCGTAACAAAATCCCTGCCAGAAAGCCAAGCATGTGCTTTAGAACATCGATCAAGCGCTATTGTTGCCCGTGGGCTTGCTCCAAAACGCAACCAACGCCCTAAATCACTGCTGTAAACACTGGGGTTACGTGTTGCAACAACGAGTTGAACTAAATAATTTTCTAATGGCTCACTCATATGCACATTTAAGACTTGCTGACGAGCTGCAAAAAGCGTGCGTTGATCGAGCGGTTGTATATTAAAATCGGCATTTTGCCTATTATAAGCACCAAAAGCTTCTCGCCGTGCTAATTTTAAAATATCATGCTCTACCGACGCATCTGGGTAATCAATTTTTACATACATTAAAAAGCGATCCAGCTGTGCTTCAGGTAAAGGATAAGTTCCTTCTTGTTCAATAGGATTCTGTGTTGCCATAACTAGAAATAACTCTGGCAGTGGATAAGTCTTGCCTCCAATGGTAACTTGTCGCTCAGCCATGGCTTCTAATAATGCAGCCTGCACTTTTGCTGGTGCGCGATTAATTTCATCAGCTAATAGAAGATGATGAAAAATAGGCCCCGGCTGAAATACAAAAGAGCCATCCTGCGGATGAAACACATCTGTACCTGTTAAGTCCCCAGGTAATAAATCGGGAGTAAACTGGATTCGATGAAATTTTCCCTCAACTACAGCAGATAATTCTTTTACAGCTCGTGTCTTAGCTAACCCGGGAGCGCCCTCAACGAGTAAATGCCCATCTGCAAGTAAAGCAATTAATAAGCGTGAAACCAGCCCTCTTTGCCCAAGTATACGTTGATTAAGATAGTTATTTAATTGCAAAATTTGCTGTTGTATCATTTCTATCTTGCTAAGGTCTATTTGCTCCATTTCTTTTACCCTGTGCAAAAAAAGATAATCGTATCTTGAAATTTAATGGATGCCAAGTCGAATAACCAAGAAGCTTTGTTACAAAGCCAAAGCTTCTTGTAGAAATTATAACCAAAAGCTCATTCTAGCAGCAATACTAATCTGCTACTTATAGGCATAAATCAGGAGGAAAAATGAGATTAATTAACTTATCACTTCACTCACTTTTATCTACAGTAAGTTTAATTTTTTCCTTGTTTATAAGCAATTTGCTATTGGCTACTAATTTACATGCAGCATCCGCATGCAAACTTGTTATTGACCAACCTGTTAAGCTTAAATCTAAGATAGGCACTATTAATTTAACGGCAATTAAACCCGATTCTATTTTAACACCATTAAAACCAAACACCTTAGCTAATTTAGATGCATTGTATGGTTTAACTAAAGATAAAAAGACCTGGATTTTTCGTATTGCAGCATTAACACCTTTACCTTCAGGCGATACGCTTTATGCTGTAAACTGGGCTACTAAAGATTTACCTCCTAAAGGTACATATGAGTTAGCTATGTATGAAATGACTCGTAAACCGCCATTTAAAAAAACATTTGATACGATAGGTGATAGTATTACTTGGGGAGGTTATGGCCAATTCTTGCGTTGCTTACTTAAAGATCAAGGTTTACCTTACGATTTTAACGGTAGTCATGTAGATTCCTTTGGATTAGGACATGATGGCGAAGGTGGTGATACAACTCAAAACGTATTAGCACGTATAAATAAAATACCTGCTACTGACGTTTATTTTTTACTGATCGGTACAAATGATCGTATCTTACCTCAAGATACGGTGAATAATATTGTTCAAATTGCTAAACAACTTTATGCTAAAAATAATAAAGCAACTATCTATATAAGTACTCTTTTGCCGCGTGCGGATCTTTTTTTAGGTCGAAATCAGATGGTAAATGGATTACTTCTGCAAACAGGCTCTATTTGCCCCCGATGTAAAGTCATTGATGTAGGTGGTGCTTTTTACGCATTAAAGGGTTGGCAAAAATATTTTCCAGATAAATTGCATCCTAACTATGAAGGCTATGTCGAACTTGCAAAAATAATTAATAATTTCATTAAAAATGACAATAAGGCTAAAAGTTAAATAGTTTTTTAGGCATAAAACTCGTATTAGTATAAATGATTAATATTAGTTTTATGCTAAATAATTATTGATAATCTTCTTGTAATTCAAGTGGCATCATTGCTTGTAATTTTTCATATAAAGCAACAATCTGATGACAAAAAATTAAGAATTGTTGTCTATCTTGCCAAAGCTCATAATCAATACCTTTACGAAAAGCATATTGCCTGGATAAAATCCTAAGTAATTGTTGCTCTTGAGAAGAAAATACAAGATCACGGTTTAATTCAAGTAATTCTAATAAACTTTTAAATTGCTTAATGGGCCGGTGATCATGAATTAAGTAAGCTTTTAAAGTTAAATCAAAAGCAATATACATTAACGATATAATAGCTAATAAACAATCCTGATGTTCATCTAAATCGTGCAGCTGTACGTCTAGCTTATTATTTAATAAATTATCAGCGCAGTTAGCATGCTGCGTTGCAATTTTTAGCAATTCCATTGGAGAGTAATAGCGTTTTTCCATTATTTAAACTACTCAATTTATGTTAATCACATCATAAAGTATATAAGTAGTTTTAGCTATTCTCCCACAGTTTAAATTACTTTTAGTTCAAATTATGCGAAAATAAGTATGCTATGAATGACTTTTTAAATACACCGCTTACAATTCGTTCTTTTACTTTGGCTAACCGTTTAATTCAGGGACCTTTAGCCGGCTATAGCTGTGCCCCTTTCAGAAAGTTATTTTCTCTTTTTTTTACTCCTGCTTATTGCGTTTCAGAAATGCTTTCAGCTTATGATATTCTCCATAAACATAAAGCCCAAGATCGCTACCTATTTCGCGCAAAAGAGGAAACAGCGCTTTGTTATCAGATTGCTGGCAATAAGCCAAATACAATGGCTGCAGCAGCTCAAAAGCTTGCATCACTAGGCGCCAATCTTATTGATATTAATTGTGGCTGCCCTAAAACAAAAATTCGTAAAAAAGGAGCTGGTAGCGCATTACTGGACCAACCCGAGCAACTAATTAGAATTGTAACTGCTGTACGTACCGCAATATCGATACCTTTAACAATCAAAATCCGCTTACAAGACAGCTCTAAGCAAGATATTGAATTAGTAAAAAGTCTTACCAATGCAGGTGCGGATGCAATCATTATTCATGGCCGTAGATGGTATGATAATTATGATACCCCATGTGATTTAGACCGAATTGGCTTAATTAAAGAAGCAACAAACATACCGATCATTGTTAATGGTGATTTAAAAGATAAACACACCATCTTAAAGGCACTCAAAAACACTGGGTGCGATGCTTTTATGATTGCACGGGCGGGCTCTGGAAAACCCTGGTTATTTCAGGAAATTATCAATGATATTTCCATCAAATTAGATAAAAATCAGTTAAACGATTTATTTATGCTTCATTTAACTGGTTTAGCTGAACTTGAAAATGAATATAAAGCTGTTTTACAAAGCCGCTCGCTCATTCGTTATTATTTTAGGAATCAGATATCATCAGAACAGCTATCGCTCTTTTATCAATTAAACACTTTAAAAGAAGTTGAGTCTTTTTTAATCAAAAATAGTTATGAACATGATGTAGCCTCATCCCCTCAGTTTTAAACAAAACCCAAATGAATAAGGTAAGCATTGTATATAGCTAATGGGAAATGTAATACCCTAAGTTACAAATATCAGAATACGAATGTTTTTTGAGAGCATTTAAAGGCTAGTTTAAATTACTCAATAAATATCACTGCCAGTTTAGATCCCATATACAGTAAAACAAAAATTCATAATAATTAGTTAATAAAATTTGTATATAATATATACAAATATTCAAAAATTTTTTATTTGCCTTTCGCATTGAATTAGGAATTAGCATGACCTACAACACTAGTCAATTAGAAAAAGAACGTGAAAAGAAAGAAGCATTATATTTCATCGATCTGCTTATTAAGTTAACAAAAGAACAGGCTTTTTATCGGCTTCAAGAGCTCCAAAATCGGTCTGAAGAAAAAGAAGAGGAAGCAAGAACGCTTGAGAAAAACATTAACCATTCCTTAACTTTATTAGCATCTGTGAAAAGTAAGATTAAGGAGCAGGGCTGTTCTTCAGTGACTGACTATCTGATTACTTCTGCAATATCATCTCTTGCTAACTGTTTGCCACCAGAATCTGTTAGTAATATAATTGCTCAATTAAATACTGTCAAAATTAATGAATCTAAGACTCACAACGTCAGCAAGCAGACAGACTCTTCATCCACTGATACTGTCAAAAGTAATCAATCTACGACTCACAATGTTAGTAACCAGACAGACTCTGCATCCACTGATACTTTCAAAAATAATCAATCTACGACTCACAACGTCAGTAAGCAGACGGACTCTTCATCCAATGATACTGTCAAAAGTAATCAATCTAATACTCACAACGTCAGCAAGCAGACAGACATTTCATCCACTAATCAAGATGTTCCTCGCTTATTATCAACTATAAGGGCCGCCTTTTCCCACGAAATTTCTCTTCAGCTTCCTTCTAAACCGCTTAAAAAACAAGTGGTTATTGACTTTGCGGCAGATATGCCTGTTTATAGCAGTTATGGGGTAAAATGCGCTAAACGATTAGAGGCAAATTTAATTCAGACTCAACCAGATAATTTTTCCGCGGATAATGCAAAATTTTCCATTTCTGAGGGTACTATTTTAACTTTAATTGGCCATTGTTCTCGCGGCTCAAATCATTTATCAGATAACTCTGGAAGAAGAATAAGCGCAGCAGAGATTGCAAAACAAATATTAATCAACATGAAAAAAAACAACACGCCACTAGACACCCCTTTCACTATCGATTTGATAGCCTGTCAGGCAGCAAGTTCCGCGCCTAATCGACCTGCGTTTGCTCAACTTCTGGTAGACGAATTATCTAAACACGGTATTAAAAATGCCAAAGTTATTGCTAGTCCAACCATCATGATGACTACACCTGATGGCAGGCAAGCAAATCTTAGTAGGGAAGAAGACCAAAAAATGTCAGCGCGATTACAGGGTGTACAACAGCATGAGGTAGCTAGTTGTTTTCAGTCTGGCGGTATTGCTTCCTTCTTCAAAGATACAATTCGACAATTACGCGACCCCGGTTTAGAGGTAGAAAAACAAACTTTTACCAGCAAACCTAGGTAGGAGCGTGTCCAATGTGGAATTTAGATCTCAATAGAAAGGAACGTATGGAATCAGAAAAAAGATTAATTTTACTTCCGTAGATAGATTTTTGGGAAACCTACTGAGTACGACATGAAAATGTAATGAGTCAGAAGTTTTGCACTTAGCCAGAATTGATTTATAATTCTGCGCAATGTCACGCATTATTTTTATCAGGATGTCTCGTCATAAATGCACAAAGGAATTGTATAAAGCATTTCTTCAAGCCAGTAGTGTTAGATACTCAGGCCTGGCACTTTCAGAATTGAGCCCCACAGAATTATCTCATGACAGTATAAGTCGCTGGCTGTCGGACAAAAATTTCAGGCCAAGTAATGTGTGGTCGACCGCTCAACATTACGTTGATAAGACAACACCTTGCTTGTTAATTGCGGATGACATAGTACTGTCGAAACAACACAGCAGTAAAATAGAGCTGGTTAATTATCAGTACTCAGGTAACGCGCATGATATTATTGTTGGGATTGGCTTAGTCAATATGCTTTGGTATGAGCTTGAATCAGAGCAAATTGTACCTATTAATTATCGAATATACGATAAAGATACGGACGGCAAAACAAAAAACACTCATTTTTGTGAGATGCGCTCACTAGCAAAGCAGCGAGGCATAGTACCTGAGTCTATTGTTATGGACACTTGGTATTCTAGCTTAAAAAACTTAAAAGCCGTTCGCGATCACGAATGGATTTGGGTAACGACGCTTAGAAAAAATCGTAAAGTTAACCGCAATGAGAATTTAGGTGATTTAGAAATTCCCGATGGAGGGCTAAGGGTTCACCTCCGTGGATATGGCTGGGGCACCGGTTTCAAGTTTGTCGCTAAAAATGGCCGCATTGATTACGTAAATACTAAGATGGAAGAGCCCAGCCTGGCAAAAGTTAAAGCTATTTTTGATGCACGATGGTCAATTGAAACCTATCACCGAGAATTGAAGCAAACTTGCGGTATTGAGCGATGTCAGGCACGTACCGGCCGGTCGCAGAGAAATCATATTTGCATGTCTATTTTGGCATGGCTTGATAAGCACAAGCGGCGTGTAACCGAAAAAATATCTCTTTATAGGCAAGATTGGAATATTATCAAGAATGGAGTCGCTATGGATATTAGACAAATTTTAGCAACGTGTTAAAGATTAAAGCGCGAAACTACTGTTTTGTTTACATTGAGCGCTAATGGCGTTAATACATTGTTGTAAGATATGTTTTGTTTGGATATTCCTTTTAAATGAAGGCGAATCAAATGTATTAATTAAACGTGAAGAATTCGTGTAGTTACCTGCTAAGATTTCTCCGGCAATCCTGGTTATTAATTCAGCCTCAGTATGAGTTGAAGCGTCTAAAAATGATTGCGTATGTACATCATAAATAAGCATATTGAATAACTAATCTTAGAAAAAGTAAAAAGCAAATATAGGTTTATTTTTAGTTAATGTGTATATTTATTTCTGATTTTTGCTAAGAATAAACAAGTTAACTATGAAAATAGGATTGACTTGATTAACAACCCTTAGGTTTGTGGTAGATGTATTTCTCCGAACAGATACGCAAAACTACAAGAGATAGGCAGACAAGCTTGGTTAGTAATTTTAACAACTTGAATAATCTAGCTCTCATTATTGGGCTTCTTTGGAGAATCAATTGGCTTGCTAGTTTAGCTAGCAACAGTCATTGGAGATTTAAAATTTTTACTCACATAATGTTTAATTTTTTTAATATATAGATAGATTGAATTAGTGACGATATCCACAAACATATAAATGCCAGCGATACCGCAGGGTATAATGGAGGTTGGTGGATAATTAGGGTGGTTTCCCAGAACAAAATAATAAGACCAGGCTGAGCTAACCGTACCTAAAAATTCCAAATAATAGCTTACTGCATACATAGTTAAATAAAACAAAGGTTTTTTTCTTGTTGCAACCAGCATTAAGAAAAGTAAATAGCAGAAAAATCCTGCAATATCGTTTAATAAAATCAAAGAAATAAAACAGATAATAAATGCCAATTTCCTTAATGCAGCTTCGAAAATATGATGGTGTTTCCATACAAAATCATGTCGGGATATATGGTAAGCTGTAGCATAAACCACCGCATGACCAAGAGGAATAAAAAGGGGAATATTGTCCAGATGATATTGATAAGCAGTTAGAATCTTCGAGCCGCAAATTTCTGCACCAAAACTCACTACAGTTATTAGCATCATTAATAAATACAGCTTGGTATCTGCGGTAGTAAAAAATATCCAGCAATAAAAAAGGCACATAAGAACATTATTAATATCTTGTCCTACAAAATAATGTTGCTGGAACCAAGGGCTATCAATAAAAACAAATCCAGGTGCTCCAATCAAGACAAATATAATTTGTAAATGAAGATGTATAAATCTATTCACAAGTTAAATCCAAGGAATATACAAAAATGTGGAATATTGCTATTACACTATAATTTTTGTTAAATTAACAACAGTTAATTTAACCCTCTGATTTATATGCGAATTAAAAATGGGTTTTTAAATTTATTGAACCTGTTAAAAAATCCAATTTATTATGTGGCGGCCATTGCAGGAACAGTGCCAGGAGGGATTTCTGGAGCAATTGTTGGTGCAGTGTCAGGAGCCTATCTTTCTCCCTTATTTGGTTTCTTTACCGGATATAAAGATCATCAATTCGGATTGGACGTTGATATTTTTGTGGGCGGTGCCTTTGGTGTGATTATCGGTTCAGTTTTAGGTGGCGGGTTTACTGGAAGCGCGACTCTTTTAAAAATTTATAAAAACAAAAAACACGTCAATGCAATTTCAAAAGATAATATTGCAGAAATTTTACTCCCCTCTCTAAGCGCTAGCATCGAGCTTGCTGCAGGGATGCTCGTAGGCGGAATCATTGGAAGTTTAAAGTCATTAGGTTTTGGCACGGTGCTGGGTGCAATTATTGCTACGCTGATTATTTTACTGAGCAGACCGATAATAAAAATTAAAAATAACCAGTAAAATTTCAGTAATCATAGGCTGAGCGGCAAAGCCCAGCCTACGGACTTTAATCATTTGTAATAACCCTGCATTTGGGTTTCTTCATGACTGTCAATCACATCATGAGTTTTAGCTGAAGCATAAAAGCAAATTCGCTCCAGGGATTCTTTAGTTGCTGGCGCATCCAATTCTATGCCTTCCAACAGTGCAAACAACTCCGGTTCATTTCGAAGCAGAGTCAACAAATTCCCTCCATTAGCATCCAAAGGTGTAAAGATCACCTCCAATCTTGATGTAGGGGTAAGATTTTTGGCACCAATGTAATAAACCATCCCACCCCCTGGTGCTTAAGAATTGTCTGATGATGGGCTTTTATCCTGAAAAGCCCATTGTCTGAGGCCATTGTCATGCTTGCTTACGAGCTAAAAAAACGTTGCGTATTTTTATTTTCTTCTATTTCTTGCAGTTTACATAAACTGCCAATAAGCTTTTTCATTTCTTGAATTTCTTTTGATTGCTCATCTATTTTATTGTTCATTGCTTGTACCGTTTGTTCTAAGCATTTTATCCTAGCATCCGTTTGCTCAGGAAGAGTCTCTAGTTTAGAAATTATATCTTGTTCAAATAAGTTTTTGAGATCATTTTTTACATTTGGCCAGAGATGTTTTATAGAAATTAGAAAATCTACACTATTCATTACTGAAGAAACTTGCTTTTCCGTAAGCTTACGATTCTCTAAGTACTTTTGAAATAAGGATGCGGTGATATCAATATTACTTTGAAGTTTTATAATTCCCTGAAGCATTTTTTGCTCATTACGAATTAGTGCTTCATGGAATAAAAGCTCTAGACACGCTTTTGCATCAGTTCCTATACACTGCTTCTCTATATAACTACGATCTGAGAGATCAAAAAGCTGTTCAAAAGAAAATATACTCTTAAGGCCAAATTTAGGATTAATATTTACTGCATATTCTAGAAGCAGTTTAAAAATGGCTAGGTTTCTATTTTTAATATTTTCATTAAAACAATAAGCAAAAATAGCATTAGTTCTGAAATTGTCATATGAGTAATTCTCGATATCAAGTCCTTCAACTTTAGCCCCATTTTTTAATAAAAACTCCACCACCTCTTGATGATTGTTAGTCACAGCTGCCGATAGAGCAGTAACTTGATAAGTAGACCCAAAGTCTGAAGGGTAAATTTCAAGTTTTTCAGTAAAATTTATATCTACATTAGAAATAAGTTGTTTTATTTTTTTTAGATCGCCATTCTGGGCAGCTTTAATAAATTCTTTAGACATGATGTTGCTCATTAAAAAACAAAAAGGAACTGTAATTATACGACTTGTTATTATTTTGAGAACCCATTAATATGGAAAGCAAAAATTTCCAAATAAGAAAAAGTTGCAGCTGAGATGCAAAGATTATAATACTAGGGCCTTTTGACATTTCACATAGGTAACCATAAAAAAGGGGCATGCCATAGCCACCAGAGAAACATAATTGCGCTTTAATTTATCAAATTTTGTGGCAACGGCCTGAAAATGTTTTATTCTAGCGAACAAATTTTCAATCAAATGGCGATATCTATATAAACACCAATCTATATCTGCGTTGCCAAACCTAGAATTACTTTTTCTTCGAATGACAGGCTTAGAGGATTTCCTGTAAATACGCTCTCGGAATTTTTTACTATCATAGCCTTTATCAGCAATGAAATACTCTGCAAACGGTAGTTTTTCGATAAATTCTGAGGCAATGTGGTCCTGTTGTAAAAATTAAGCTGTAGTATACTTACTCGATATCGTTTCAAAGCCGTTAATATCAAAGACGGGCTCGCTTAATTTCTTCTTAGCAACAAAATTAGCAACTTTTGCTAACGTTTTGGTCCGACCTATACCAATGGACGTTGGAATACCCGTGTACTTTAAAATTTTAGCTCTGTTGCAAAAACGACATTCGTTTATAATTTAATCTAACTTGATGAATAATATAATCACAAAATGCGTTCAACCAAATCTCTGGCATTCAAATGGCGTCACTTTCATGGCGAATTGATCTTACAATGTGTACGCTAGTACTGTAAGTACAGTATCAGCTGTCGACATTTAGAGGAAATGATGAAAGAACGCGGACTTGAATTAGAGCACACGACTGCTTATCGAGGGGTCCAACATTATGCGCCACTTTTGCAGCATAAACTAACTTGGTATAAAAAACGTTACTCGCGCCGCTGGCATCTTGATGAAACCTATGTCAAAGGTGAATGGAAATACCTTTATCGTGCTATTGATGAGCATGGCAGTACGATTGATTTTTACCTGCCTCACCGCAGGAATGCAAAATCTGCCAGGCGTTTTCTACAAAAAATTATTAAAAGCAATCCAACTTGCGATATTAGCATTATCAATACGGCTAAAAACCCAGCTTATACGCAGGCTATTAAAGAGCTAAAACCAGAAAATCGGTTATCTCAGCATCACCAAATTAAGTATCGCAATAACCGCTTAGAGTCTGACCATGGCAAGCTTAAACGGCTTATTAACCCAATCAGAGGCTTTCAGACTATGAAGACAGCGTTCGCTACAATTAAAGGATCTGAAGTCATGCTAATGTTTAGAAAAAGACAATTTGATAAGTGGATGGTTGGCAAGCGGAATGAGGTCTCATTTATTAACCAATTGTTTTATGTATACAGCTAAAGTATGACCTGAATTTGTGTTTTCGTAGCTTTCATACTTTTGCAACAGTGCCCATTACATTACTACCGTTAAAATGGAACTATTCAATATCTATAGATGCATTGTCATCATAATGAAATGCTTTTATCAATGAACGATTTAGTTCGGATGACTGAAACTCGATCATTACTAAAATTTACTTAAGTTTAAATCACTTTGCGTGGAAGCTAATTTATCATAATGCTTTTGTAAATGATCCTGCCAAATTCTATCTCCTATAGGGATATCGAAAATTTCCTTAAGTGTTTTTATATTCTCATCTTTTTGACTATCGGTAGATAGTATACCTTTAATGAAGTTCTGGTTTTCAGATGAAATTGATGTATTTTGTTTACCTGGATTTCTTGAAATTAATAAACTGCAAATTTTATCTTGCATCCTAGCAATAAATATTTTTGAATCACTTTTATAATTTCGAGATTTATCTGAGTATTTGCCGGTTTTAAATCTCTTAATAAGAGCATCTCTACCACTACCAGGTAGGCCAAAGACAGCAACTTTAAATGGATATCTATATATTATTCGTTTGCCCATAAATGTTATAAATATTAATCAACAGTATATTTATCATACACTTATATGCTTATAATTAGATTAAGAAGAATCTATTGAGACGCAATAAACACTACAATTTTTGAGTCTCTTGTACGGTTTACTGCTACTCTCAAAAAACGACCCTTTTTGATAACCATTAAACTACTTACTATAAATTTTTCAAAAACCTATCTTCCTCACTATTCACTATAAAATAGCTATCAGATATTGTGCCAGCAAGCTCTTCCTCAGAGATTGGAATAAACTAAAATAAATTTGCTTATCGCTAAGTAAGATTTTTCTGACGCAATGCATCGTTGATTTACATTTGTATAAGTTATCAAAGCCAGTATAATGGCGCCCAATTTTGGTTTATTTGGATTATTTATGAAGCTTAACGATGAAATAATTAGCGCTATTGAAGAGAAAAATGTTGATGCATTAAGAGATTACATCACTACTACAGAAAATGATATCAACTATTTGTATGATAATTATAGTTTTTACTATGATTACGTTTCACTATTGCATATGGCAGTTTACAATTCAGCATACTCTTATAGTGTTGAAATAATTAAGTTATTATTAGACCATGGAGCAAATGTTAATTGCTTAAGTAGATTTCACGATAAAAGTCCGCTACATTATGCAGCCGACGTAGGTAACGTTACTGTAGTTGATTTGTTAATTCAACATGGTGCTGATATCAATCTTCAAGATGATAATGGTAAGGTGCCTTTGCATTATGCCCTTGGAAAACCTGATTGTATGGAATTATTACTTAAAAAAGGGGCACAAACTCATCTTAATGATGCCAATGGTGATACACCAGTGAATTATGCTTATATGATGCAATTAGCAGATGAAGTAAAATTATTAAAAGAGTATGGTGCTGAGCTCAGTGTAACTAAAGCTCTTTTATTGCATTCTTTTAAAGAATTATCTGAGCACGATTTCATAACTACTATCGCATCTTGGATTGCTAATAAGCAGCTAGACATTAACACTATGTCATTAAATGTTGATGGCAATGATTATTTCTTATTACATCTTGCAGTGCACTCAAATAAAAATGAACTCGTTAAGTTTTTAGTTGAAAATGGCGCACAAGTTGATCTTAAAATTGGCGATGAGCAATATTCTCCCCTGCATATTGCAGCACTTAATAATAATACGACTGCAGCCGAACTTTTGCTTGAATATAAAGCAAATCCAAATATAGCAGCAAAAGATGGCGAAACCCCTTTACATTGCGCGTCTGCAAATGAATTCCTTGATATTATGACCATGCTTCTGAACAAAGGCGCAAATGTTAATACACAAGATGAAGATCAAGACACGCCTTCGCACTATGCTATAGAAAGAAAAAAAGAAAAAGCAGTCGATTTATTAATTGCACATAACGCTGATGCAAATATTCGTAACAGCAAAGGGCTCACTCCATTACATAAATTTTTAGCTATAGAAGGCATGCAATTCACGCCTGAAGAAATTGGCCTGACTTCTTTTTATGATAAAAAAATGGCTAAAATGTTAAAAGCTATTGATGGACCTGATCATATTCTTTCTAAAAAAACCAACATTGCTCAAACCCTTATTACCAAAGGGAATGCTAAATTAGATATGATAATACATGATGAAGATAGTGATTCATATTTAAACATTTATGAATATGCGAAAGCTCAAAAAGTTCCTTATGAGATTCTAGATTTTATTAAAGAGGCTTGGGAGCGCTTTCAACAAGCTCAAGCAGTAGCACTAATGTTTAATCATATTTTCTCTAGTTCAAATAGTATGCAATTAAATGATAAACAAGTAATTGACCAATTAAATAGCCGATGTGATTTTTTACAAACTCAAATTCAACAGTTAAAAAATAAAAATGTTGAATTAGAAGATGAAGTGATGGAATTAAAAGCCAAGCTTCTTTCTTTAGGCATAGTTGATAATGACAAGCCACAAAATTCATCAGTATCACAATATAAAGGTTCTCTATTTAATTTAAACGCTACTCTTAAATCAGATGAAAGCTCAACTGAATTGACTGATAAAAATTCAACTCAATTTCTTAATTAAGTAGATTCATTCATATATCGCTATTAAATTTTTTCAAACTTATTTTAAAAAGCTTTTTGAAATAAGTTTGAAGTTATTAAATGAATACACTAAAGATTAATCTCTTTTATTTTCTCAACATCAAATCTGTATTAATCCCATTTTCATTGGTTAACTCATTATTACTCTGGCGTCTAAAAGTTGATGATTAGAGGTGCTATTCTAGGCAATTTTATTAATTATTTTCTTAAGATGAGTAACAGGAAATTGTCAGTAGACGTATTATTAGAGCTACGTAAAAAAGTAGTGTATGCGGTTGTGTACCATGATGTTAAGAAAACCGTGGCCGCGAAATTATTCGGATTTAGCCTTACGTCAGTGCTCAAATATGTTCGAGAGTTTGAATTAAAGGGTGAGCGCAGTTTTGACTATAAAAAACGTGGTGTAAAGGAATCAGCGCGGTGCTTTTTATCAGCAGCTCAAATTGCATCTTTTATTAAAGACCCTGCTAAGTCAAACACCTGACGAAATTGGCTGCAATCGTGTGACAATCGTGGCAGAACTTATAGCCTTGTCAACTAAACACCTGGGATAAAAAAGAG
>NZ_CAAAHX010000005.1 GCF_900639865.1 Legionella gresilensis | reverse complement strand
TAAGAAAAATGAAACGAAATATGCTGCCTGGGAAATGACCAATAATTTAAAGCCAGGGTAATAACAAAGGAAAAATCAACATATTGGTTAACTTTTTTAAAAGATGAGTTGGTGCAATCAGGGTATCTATAATTAAATTATCCGAATGTATCAATTTGTTGTAAAATCGACCTTGCATAAGTTATTACAACTTAATAAAAAGCTGCCGATTAGATCATGTTAGGTTAAATGTGTAAAGCTTTTTTACCTTTTGCAACAGGCCGGTCGTTTCTTGAAACTGATTATTTGATTCTACAACGCTATCCGCTCTTTTGGTCCCTGTTGTAAATAATATAAAAGTCACAAAAACGTAAATGAAATAAATAGCTATGTAGTACGAGAACTGAAGCATTCTTTATCAATGAACAGTTCGGTATTTACAATTGGGATCGAGCTAAAATTTAACTTTTCCTATCTTTGATAGTATTTGCAACGCGGCCTTTGGTAACAGAGCAACTGAGGCAATTCGAGAGTAAATTTGTGATAGTATTTTTAAAATAATATGACTATATAATATGCCATGCAAATATAGTAGTTATGTAATTAAAACGAGGTGATCTATTGACATATACGTATGATAATACTAACAGGGAGATATCGCGCTCACCTGATTATACTTTTATTTCTGCTTTTATCTTAACCAAGTTAAACGAAACAAGCCAAGGAGATTTAAGAGAATCCCAAAAAAGTTCGAATAATGCTTATGCTTTATCAGCGCAGGAACTCAAATTACTTTTTTTGAAAAAGAACAATGATTGCCATGTAATAACAGGGACTTTTGAGCAATTAGTTAGTCAAATAGTGACATTATTAAAAAACAGTACAGAACAAATGCCTGGTCGAATTCAAGTAGCATACAAGCGAACTGATATAGATTTGGAAACTGGAGAAGAATATCAGCACTGGTCTGGCATGGATGTTTCTGTAACCACAGATAAAATAGGCATCCTGTATTTAGATTCTGCAGGAGATCCTAGCAATATTGATATTGCTATTGAAATAGCTCACTCTCTTGAAAATGCAGAACTGACTATTTGTGATGATTTCTCACTGAAATACAAGCCATCTGCAATGCAAAAAGATGGAGAAAGTTGTAGCATATTTATAGCAGATCTAATATTACAAATGAAAAAAATTAATGACCTGCATGAAAGAATTGCCTTACATCGTATTTTTAATGAAAAAGAAAATTACTATGATTTAGATCCGCGTAAATTGCCACCAATTCTATTCAGAAATGCGCAATCAATAATTTTTTTAGCACAGTGTATTGATGAAAATGAAGAATGCGCAACTTATCGAGTGAGTAATAAGGGCGAATTGTTAATGGAGTATGTAGCAAGACATACTATTTTCTGCCCTTTAGTTAACAAAGATGTTAACGCAGCGATTCAGGCCAAACAAATTGCTTTTGCTCGCAAGGTGAGAACCTGATGTGGTCTATAAAATTCTTAAAATAATAAATGTAAATTGTCCTGTACAGAGTATTATCTGCCATCATAATTTTTAAATAGTTAAGGGAAAAGATATGCAACATGAATTTAAATTTCTTGACCAATTACCACCTATATTCCTTTATTCAGTACCTGGCAAATTATTAGAAAATGACTACATAATTTATCATTATAAGGTAAAGCGCTGTCAAAATTGCACCTTAAATTGTCAGGCGCCTAAGAAAAAAAATCGCGCAATTGGAGTGATTGCCAGACTTACTCATTTTGATTTATTTCAACAGTTTGAAGTAGCTATGCAAACAGCCTTATTTAAGCAAAAGTTAGTTGAAAGATTAGCTTAAATTAAAAGTGTCATGAATAAGTTAAAAAACTATCATTGTCTTGCGAAAGCAGATATCGTGACATTCATAATGTGCAAATACAAGCTTGTATAGCGGCGTATTTAGTACAAATAGTGTGGCCAAATAAAGTGGAGGAAATGATTAAAGCTGTTAAATATCCTGCATTTTGCTGGTCAGCATTACTTGGTCATCTAGATGTTTTACAATATTTAGCGAACCAGGCGCTAGATCTAATAGATGCAATGATTGAAGCTGAAAATTATTTTGCTTTTAGCGCTGCGGCAGGAAAAGGCCATCTTGGGATACTCAAGTATTTAGTGCAGTTAGCGCCACATCAAGTATACTCAATGATTAAGGCATCGGATACTTATACAGAAGAGGATTACGTAGCTTTCCGTCGTGCTATAGATAACAAAGATTATGCGATAATAAGTTTTTTGCTTAAGCTACCAAAACAAACAGGAATTATATCGTTTATTATCTCCAGCCCAGCAACAAGCTCTCAAAGACTGGCGCTACGAAACATTGCGGCTTCATCATCAGCTCACCTCCCTAATGCAGGAGCCGAAACTTGCTTCTAACATCTTAGAAGTAGGCAGAAAGCCCATGTTCTTTACCTCTAAAGTTAAAATAGGAGACACTAATCTAGAGGAATTAGAATCCCCATCATTAACGACTTAAATTGGTATAAATTTGCTAGGATTATATAAAATTAAAAGAGGAATGTAGGTAAAAAAAATAATTGTTATTTTATATGGGTTTTACTGGAAACTGTGATTACTCCTCAGTTCCTGAAAGCTATACTGGCTAAAAATTATTTTTATCGCTCGAACCTCCTTAACCTTGATTATGCTATATTTGGATAAATTTTTTACTTTTAGATCAAAATTAATGCCAAATTATCATATCTCTTCTGCAGTTTCTAAACTAGATGTTCGTGATATAAGTTTTCACCATAATACTGCTGGTTTAGTGACAAGGCCTATAACCGACCATCCGCCTATAATTCAAAACACTGTTTGGGGAGCCATGGCTACAATGAATATACTTCATCCTGGCTCTGCAATTGCTCCGCTTGCGCAGGTAAATGGCGTTAAAACTTTACCTGCTGATGGTAAGGAACAGATGGAGCAAATGGCGCAATATTTATGATATGTTTAATAGTGGTGTAGATATGCTAGCACTGCAAGAAGTGCCTGCTCCTAATTCACAAAATTTTAAATATCTAGTAGATAAATTAAAATACTTAGTAGGGGATTCTAACCTAATTGACGTAGATGCATTAAAATCGCAATGGCTTAAAACAGGTACGCATGCTTTCGGTACGTCAGTTTTATACAACCCTAACATCTTTACACTATCTCAAAATGCTAATCCTATTTTAGGAAACCGAGGTGCAACTTATGAATTAACGCATAGAATAACAGGGGATAAAATACCAGTAGCAAATATCCACGGCGATTTTAACCAGCAACCTGCAACGATGTAGTTTATAGATAATTTTAAAGGAATTTGTTTAGGTGATGCAAATTTAAAAGCTAGTAATCCTTTAACCCTTCAATCGTTTGATCAACCAAGTATAGCGATAGATAAAACAAAGCCAATAAATACTGACATTTTTGATGATTTAGCTACAGCAGCACTTAATAAGTTAATTTTAAATCGTGAATTAACGCCCAAAAAAGGATTATTCTTTGCAGTCAATTTAGAGAATACTCAGCCTGTTTCAACCACTAATACAGAAGCATTGGGGCTTTAATCTATTTTAAATAGTTTATCATTATTATTACCCAAGTAGTGAATTGTTGAACGGTAGTAGCATGTGATAACCCTATTACAACAATTCACTACAGGGTAATAAATTACCTCGATAAATATCGATAAAGTGTAGGCAAGGTTAGTTAATCTAATAGGGCTGTTATTCCCTTAGAAAAAGATTTAACAAGCCCCAAGCAAAGTATAAGTTGGGGCCTGTTGGAATGTTAAGGAGCAGAGGCAACAATTTGGTTTATTGTTATGCTAGCTCCTAGGCTTTTAATAGCGCCTCTGACAACTACGCCAGAACCAATATTTAAGCTTGCTTGCTCAGCAATTAAAGTGCCATTAAGTAAAGTGTTGTCTCCAATTGTAGTTTGACCACTAGTAGATAACACAACATTACCTGGCGTTGCGCCATTAATCAACGTAATAGCAGAGTTAGGAGCAGTGGAGAACCCAGCTTCAGTTATAAAGAAGTAGTTGCCTGCACCACTTAGAACCAAGTTTGTTAATTCAGGACTACCTCCTAAACAATATACACCTGGTGTAAAGACTCCCTCTAAAGTGGGCTGAGGAGCAGGGAATACAGGACATAAGGACCTTAAAAATGTATTAGCTGCTGTAATACTAGCAATATCTGCTGCTGCAATAGCATCCCCTTCGTGAATAGAGAGAGCAACTCCTGGCGGAAATCCAACTACGTTTGCTGAGCTGCACACCCCACCATTGACGATACTAGCGCCTCCATTACCAACAGCAGCAGTTCCAGTGATTAGACAGCTAAAGAACGTTGCAGGTAAATCTGGAATAGGTGGTAAAGGTATAGCAGTTACTGTTGAGACAATAGCAGGACTGGTCAAATTACATTGTCGTGTATTGATATCAATACGTAATACACGATTGAACGTACCTACTACGGTTGGGAATAGAGCTACTCTAATATTACAAGTCGCGTAGGGAGCAATCGCTGCGCCACAAGCATTAGGAACAGTAGGGTCAATAAACGAAGACGCTGCTGGTAAAGTATCGCCAGGTAGCCTTACTAATCGAATACCATTTAATCTTATAGGTGCGCGTGTATTATTTCTTACAGTATATATACCTGTTTGCAGAGCAAAGGTAGTCATTATGGGATTAAAAGCGGGTATGCCTATGAATGATACATCACAAATCTCGAGTCCTTGAGCATTGACCGCGCAAATGGAGATATCCTCAGCATAACAAAACCCTGGAAGAATAGCGCTTAAAGCTAGACTGCAGGATAAAAGCAATTTTTTAAACATAGAATTTCCTTTTCTTTTTTAAGCAAATGTGTAATGAAGAGCTAAAATTGCAGATTGCACATTGAGTTTAAAATTAATTGGGCTTACTGAAGAAATACATGCTGAACCAGCACCAGAACCCGTACTAATCTTACCTATATGAGCGTATAAATATTCAGCAGAGACAGCAATCCTTTCATTAAAGTCATACCTTATACCGCCACCACCTTCTACAGCGAATTTAGTGCTGTTATTTTTATGGAAATTTAATGTATTTGATGAACAACCACCAAAATTCTGTAGTCCAACCGCCTTATTAAAATCTACGCCATTCCCTACAGCCCTTATTCCATTATTTAGTGCCTCAGCTTCTCTATAATTTACACGATTCCAAGCAGCGCCTATTCCACCTTTTGCATAGAGAGAAAAATTGCTAATACTAAATACATCTAAAAGACCATCAATTATCAGCCTTGTGCTTTTAATTGACATTTTATATCTATAATCGGAAAAACTAGGGTCGCCAAAGCGATAGATTGGCCCATGTAAATCTTCAGAGGTATAATAACCATTTAACTGGACTCTGGCCGTGTTAAATACACTGTAATTCTGCATGAAAGGTACTACCATACCTATCCCTAGTTGTCCAATGCCAGAATTCCAATCATCGCTGTTATTAGCTAATGTATCTCTTTCATCGCTTGTCACATGAATGTAGGCATCTGATATATCGATATTAGCCCAGCCGCCACCTCCCAGCACTTCATAACCTAGCAGCGCAGGTGGAGCAACAGGACCCATGGTACCAGCGAATGCAGTATAAAGGGGTAGTGATAAAGCAAGAGCGGAATATATTTTTTGTAACTTCATATTTTTCATCCTGAAATTTAATCTTTGTTAAGACTATAATAATAAAAAAGCATGGTAGTTCTACCATAGGCACTTATACTTTGCAATCATTAGCGCCCTAAATGTAAAAATCAGTAAAGTTTAATTTGCAGCAAAAAAGTGAATGATAAAAAATGGATATGTTGCAAAAACTAAAAATTATAAGAATTACTAGATTAACAAACTATTTAAGTTTTTTTCAGGTCAAATTCTAGGTAATTATTGTAGTATTCCTTTGTGAGACACTTTAATTAAGTTTAGGCAAATGATCTCACCAACCAAGTATAAGGTGTTTCAAATTTACATCCTATTAGTGAATTGATTGCCACTATCAGCTTCCAAGGACTCCTTTACGTCAATAATTTTTCCTAATAAATTTTCTATCTCTTTAACTATATTTTCCATTTTTTGACGATAATAATAATTATATCTATGGCATGTATTAGTCCAAAGGTCTGGGTGAATGTCATTTAAGAAGAAAGCATTCGCTATCCTTTCCCTATAGCTAGATGAGATAAAAAAGAGTTTTAAAATAGGATAATCAAACTCTTCTATTTTAATTTGTGGGTTTAGAGAGATAACGATAAAAAAAGGCATTTTTGATTGATATTTATTTTTATTTTTATTTTCTATTAATAATTTAATAAAACGATTGCTTTCTGTAGCATCAATCGTAAAGATTAATATGACATTATTATAAATGGGTGAATAAATTTTGAGATTTGCATCCATTTGATTAAAAATATGGTCAGCAAATTTATTCGAATTTAAGTAGGGAGGTTTGCTTCTCTTTGCATAAAAATAATGAGTAGGGTAATTGTAGTAAGAGCTGCTATATATTCGCGAAGATAAAAAGCTTCCATTGAAAGTACCTAATTGCTCAGCTAAGTAAGCTTTCTCTTCATCTAATTGTAACGAGTTATCAAAATAAATGAAAAGGCCAAATTTATTGGAGGGGGTAGTAAGCTGTTCCCGTGTTTGGGTGACCTGCGCGTTTAAATGAGAATCAAAAAAATGCGCATAATTATTATCTTTTTGCGAAATCGCTTTTACTTTATCATAGGTGTTAAAAAAAGCATCTTTCCGCTGATAATAATTCTTTCCCGCTTCAGTTAGGGTTGAGAGGTGTTGCATTTTTGTGGAAACTAGTCTTAAGGTATTTATTTCTTCATCTTTTTGTAGGTATTCAAGAATATTAACCCAACATTCTTGAGGCAGGGAATTAAGGTGGTTATTTAAAGGAATATCTTGTGTAAAAAAACTAGTAAAAAGACGGATAAGGTACATAATACCAGCATAAAGTAAATTACCAGGCGCGCATAATAATAAGATTAGAGCCCTTTTGCAAAAAATAAAACGTTAGCGCAATTTCATATTTTTTTTCAAAAGATGTGGCGGTAGTGCATTTCTCGATATAAAAAACCAAGTAGAAAAAAAACCTATGCCTAAACCGATTACTGTATTGATAAATCGCATAGCAATTACTTCAAAAGAGATACCGTCACTTGAGCCTGTAAGAAGCATAATACAAACAGCAATAGCCAGAGTATTTGCAGCTTTTCCATATAAGGTATTAATAACCATAAGATACCCGCAAAAGAAAAAAGTTAGTGAAACTGGAATGAGTGTAAGCCAGAGATGTTTTCCAATTAAAAGTGCTGAAATTGCGCCAATCATTGCTGCTAATACATGAGCTAGAAATCTTAACCATATTTTTTCTTTTACGTTGATTAGATTCTCTTCCATAATAAACAAACAGCAAATTGTTATCCAATAGCCACCAGGATATTTAAAATATAACCAAGGTAAAAAAGTGATGCTAGATGTAAACCCAATAGCTAAAGCTGTTTTAGTTAAATACTTATTCTTAGACCAATTAATTAACAGCTCTAAATTACTGACGAACTCTACTGTCAAATTTTTTTTGACGGGTTCTTTTTTTTTGAAAAAAATGCGGAGAAGAGTATTGACTAATAATATAGCTAATATTCCAGCGAATACGTCAAAGACGCGGTGAATAATAATAGTTTTTATTGGTTGGGATTCCGTAGTAGTGGACAGAATAATGATGACGGTAATTCCTATAATAATCCCACAATAACTAAAAAATGACTGTTGAAGAGAAAGATAGCTGCTCAATGAAATTATGATAAAAAAACACAAAAGTAATATCAAAATATTCTTGCCTGCAATTAAAACAGATATATAAGTAAGGCTCGCACCAATAAGCGTTCCAATCCCGCGGGCAATAGACTTAAGAGCAGTATGGGTCAACCCTGGCCTTGTTACTGCTGCCACAGTAATAACGGCCCAAAAACTATAGGGCCATGGACTAAAAAATGAAAATATACAGGTTATAATACCGGCAAGGGTCATTTTGATTGCTGTCAGTAAAGCAGATAAGGTGTTGCTTTTCATAATCTAATTGCTAAAGGAAGGATAAGATAAGTAGCGGAATTTTAAATATTGTTTTATTCTGCGAAAAATTAAATTTACTATGAGATTAGGACAGTGTCAAAACAATATTATATTCTTTTCTAGAGCGGGTTTTGGAGGGAAATTAGCTTAGATGGACCAGAGGAATTTGCTAAAATGGCTCAGTTTCAACTTTAAAGCCGCTAGTTATTTAACTTATAAAAAGTAATGAGTTTTTTTAACGAAAAAAACTTTCCGCCCCAATATATGCCTTGTCTTAAAATACATAAACTGACAGAGCGTATAACTATATATAAAGTTATCAGAGCAGCTAGTGGGTAACTAAGAGCGTAGATTTTTGGTAGGTTCAAATGATGACAACTTAGCATGACAGCAAGAACCATACTGATGATTGATATACTACTTAATAGATAAGTTAAACTATTAAAAATAGTTAGGCTAAATAATGGCAAAAATATAAAAATCACTAAGCCAAGTAATGCCATCACTGATTTAATAAGACTAAAATCAAGGAAGGCAAAGATATTTTTTTCAAGCCCAATTTTACACGCCTTAATTGTTTCATACCAAGAAAGGGTTAATAAAAATTCCGAGTCTGCGATGCCTTGTTTAATTAAGTATTGTTTAACTCGACGTGCCAAGCCAAGATCATCAATCGGATTTAAGGCTAAGGATTTTACCCCACCAATTAGGTTAAGTGCCTCTCGACTTACACAATTAAAGGCTCCTATCCCTATTGCAGTTTTGGAGTTAGTAATTTTAATTCGCCAAGGCATCATAGAAAGAAACATAATAGAAAGTAAAAAAGGCATAAACAATTTCATGCTGAAATGGGTTACTTTAATTTTTGGTGATAACGTTAAGTGCCCTAGTTTTTCAGCCAGCATATAATCTATTGCTTTGTTAAGGGTAGACGGTTTGAAATTTACATCGGCATCAGTAAATACAATATAGTCGCCTGTTGCATGTTTCAAACCTTGATGTAATGCATGAGGCTTACCTAGCCAATTAAAGGGTAAGGTTTCTATCTTTATCAATTTTAGACATGGATTTTTGTTAGCTATTTGACTTACTATTTTATAACTAGAATCAGTGGAACGGTCATCAACGGCAATAATCTCATAGTTAGCATAATCTAAGGAGCATAAGGACATTATAGTGCCCTTTAAATTTAGTTGTTCATTGTGAAAAGGAACAATAATAGATACTTTGGGCCATACACGAGAAGAATTAATACATCGGCTTTCTAAGCGCTCTGTTGATAGACGAAAGTTAACAAGAGTGAATAAACTCCATACACTGCCCATTGTCACAATAAACAATAATAACAACAAAAGCCAATAAAAAGATAAGGTCATCATTATAATTTGAACTCAGTTATTATTTTGATAATAAGTTAGAAAAAAAATTTTATTATAAACGTACTTGTAAATTATTCATTATTTTTATATGAGCATTATAAGAAGATTAGCAATCACGACACAAAACTGCCTCAATGGACATATTAGGCCCTCAATTGGCGATTTTATAATCGCCCTGACATTGCTGCGTACTGAATTGAAATGATTTGCTAATTGTCGTTACGATAGGAGTCCATTTTTTTTGAGCTTCTTTCGGATAATAAAGCCAAAAATAAGCATGTACGCCACAAGGTTTGGCAAATATCTTTTTCATATAGACAATGGCAGTTTTATTGAATCCTGAAATAACGTAAAAATCTTTTTTTAAAAGCCAATAATCTAAAATGAATCCTTTTTGTTTAATACCTTTCTTTTCATAATTAAACTCTTCTTGAATATCGTAATTGTTTTTATTCTTTTGTGAGTCGATATTGGGAAAAAGAGAGCCATATACTGACAGATTTGCATTTTTTCCAATAAATCCTTGACCGTCGCCATTTTGGGGTTCGCCTTGAGGTTTTAAAAATATTGGATAACTTATTTGATAATTAAATCTCTCATTTGCATAAGTGTTGTATGTAGTTGCACCAGAGGAAGTTATTATCCACGAGAAATAGAGGACAAATATAGCAACTATTTTTTTCATATAAGTATTCTATTGGATGAAGCCTTGACTTAATTATACACATAAATAGATAACAGCCTGTAAATAAGGTACTTTGGGTTTCTTTGCATACTCAGTCCATTTAGCCAATGGGAAAAAATATTTAATAATCAGTAAGCGTAATCTTGATGTAGCGTAGCGCAATCAAAGTTTATTTATAAGTTTCTCACCGTGGTATGTAAACTTGATAGTTGGTCTGTTACAAATAAAAACTCTTTGGATCACTGCGTACTACAAGTAGAAGTTTTTGTAAGGATTGACACTGGCATGGGTTTCCTGTATCTACAAGCAAAATCATAAGAATGAGAGTTCAACTATGCCAACTAACCAACAACATGCCCGCGCTTTTCTTGAAAAATTTATATTAAACCAGGAAGAACAAAGCTTAAAAGAGCGTCTAAATTCAAAACAAGTTAATCAAACCCGGCCAGCTGTTGGCAATGATCCTGCAGCATATGCTGCACGATGGGAAAATATTAATTTACCTGCCGAAACAAAATCCCTTCTTATGAGTAATAACGTTGAATACGACCTTGCTACTTACACAAAAAATATTGAAAATTTTTTAGGTTTTGTTAAGGTCCCAATTGGCCTTGCAGGCCCTATTCGCATAAATGGATTATTTGCAAATGGTGATTACCTTATACCTCTTGCCACAACAGAAGCTGCTCTAGTTGCGTCCTACAATAGGGGTACAAAAATAATCAGCGACGCAGGTGGCTGTACAGCTATCTTGATAAATGCCTTAGTCAATCGTTGTCCTGTTTTTGCTTTTGAAAATCTAACCCAAGTTGGACAGTTTTTAATTTGGATGAATGAAAATTACTCTAATATAAAAGCCAAGGCAGAGCTAACCACCCGCTTTGGAAAACTTGTTGATTTGAGATACACCATAGAGGGCAATCAAGTTTTTATGAGTTTTGATTATGAAACGGGTGATGCATCAGGCCAAAATATGGTGACCATTGCAACTCAAGCTGCATTCGATTACATTCGTGAGAACTCACCTGTGCAACCACAATATGCCTTTATTGAATCAAATATGTCAGGGGATAAAAAGGCGTCAGTGCAAGCATTTCAAAATGTACGCGGACGTAAGGTTGTGGTTGAGGTAACGATTCCTGAATCACTCTTGCAAAAGCAGTTGCATATTACTGTAGATGAGATGGTCCGTTTCTTTGCAACTACCTCTACAGGCGCTAAATTGTCAGGCACAATTGGGGCGCAAGGCCATTACGCTAATGCTCTTGCGGCACTATACATTGCTTGCGGGCAAGATGCAGCATGTGTTTCTGAATCTTCAATAGGTTTAACTCGATTTGAAAAAACTAAAAATGGTGATTTATATGCCTCAGTAACTCTACCCAATATTATGGTTGGCACTGTTGGGGGTGGTACTCAACTTCCTACACAAAAGGCTTGCCTTGATATGATGGGGTTAAGTGGAGCAGGTAATGCTAACGCATTTGCAGAAGTGGCAGCGGCTTTGTGTCTAGCAGGGGAACTCTCAATTAGTGCTGCAATGGCAACAGATACCTTCACCAAAGCTCACCACAACTTGGCAAGAATAGGTAAAATTGAGCGTAAGGAAAATGAGTATGAACAAAGTGAAGCTAAGATATGATTATTTTATTATACCTTTGCATTCTTTGTTGGACCTTCCTTGAAGCAACATTTTGGTGGGTGGCTCCCGATATTAGTATCGGGATTGCTTTTATTTATTTCCCGCAGTATTGGCGACGGTTTATAAGCATAGGTATATTAGGTTCACTCCTCGGTACTCTTACTACTTTTTTTTGGGCAAAAGAGCTTCCTACAGATTGGCTTGCTTATGTTAAAACCATGCCTTTTCATACATTACACAATATTAATTTTGTGAATAAAACAATAAATGACCCTCTAACTATTATTATTGGTGCATGGAGTGGCATTCCATATAAGTTATTTGTGGGTATTGGCGCCATAGGCGGTATAGCACTTACTAAATTCATTATAGTAGGCTTGTTATCTCGCTTTATTCGTTTTAGTTTTGTGTTAGGAGTGACAAGTGTTATACGGTACTACACAAAATCTTTTAGTGCTCAATATCCGGCTAGAATGGCGTTAATACTCATGCTGATTTGGATTACAGCAATTGCCTTGTTTGATATAGGTATCAATCGTTTGTTGTAGTGAACAAAATATCTGATTTAGGAAGTATAAAAATAAACTTCAGAAAAATGTAACGAGAAATAGGTCTATTAATCTTTAGCTAAAAAGTGTTGAAATCTGGTTTACTTACCTCTGCAGATAATATCTCATATTCTTTATTAAGTTGATTCATAAATTGTGTTCTATCACCTTGCCAACGAATAGAATCACCTACTAAAACATCACATGCAAATGGAACTAATAAACGTTTACCTTTAGGAAGCGCCTTACCGAGTCCATACATAAAAACGGATGTAATAGGGACATGAGGATAACGTTCAGCTATAAATGAAATGCCTTTTTTAAATTCAGACATTTTTTCTGGATCACCGCGCGTCCCTTCGGGAAATAAAATTAATATTTCATTGTTATCTAAAGCCTGATAGCACGGAATTAAAGGATTTTCTTTTTTAGTTTTTCTTTGCCTATTAATTGGAATAATACCAATAATATTTTTAGAAAACCAAGTAGAAAAACCTGTTTTCATAAAATAATCAGCAGCAGCTACGGGATGAATTTTGTCCAGTAACTTTAATTTAAACAAACTAACTAGCATTAACGTATCTAAATGACTATTATGATTTGCCACAATCACTGCCGGACCCTCTTTGGGTAATTTTTCTCGGTTTCTAACCTTTGCTCCTATAAGGACAAATATGATAAATCTTACAAAGATTGCAAAAAATAAATAGCGTAAGCACTTAATAACAAAGTTCACCTATTTACTCCTTAAAAATATAATCGATACACTAAATGAAAGAATATAGGCGCTGCATAAGTTAGGCTATCTATTCTATCAAGAATACCACCATGACCGGGGATTAAACTGCCTGTGTCTTTAATGGATAGATCACGTTTAATGGCTGAAATAGTAATGTCCCCAACAAAACCAGCTGCGCTTATAATTAATCCGGAATAGATAGCAAGGTATAGGGTAAATGGCGTGAGCAATGGATACAATAGTATTGCACAACCAATAGTTATGATCATACCGCCAATAAATCCTTCCCAGGTTTTTTTAGGGCTAATGGCAGGAATAATTTTATGTTTCCCAAATAGTTTTCCACAGGTATATTGGGCAACATCATTAAATTGGGTGAGAAAGACTAAATAAAAAAGCAGTCCTGCGCCTGTACTCGCTGTTTCAGGAATATTGGGTAGGGCTAACAAATAGGCCATATGGCTTAAAGCAAATACCGTAATCATTAATCCCCATTGAATTGTTCCGGCTGCTTTGAGAAAACCTTGCGGCTGCTGATTTATTAATAATCTAAAAGGAATAAACAAAAACATATAGACGGGAATAAAAATGATGAACATCCCATACCAACCAACTGCAGCTAAATAATATTGGATAGGGATTGCTAAGTAGGCCCATAGAAGCACTTTTCTATCCACTTCGCGTGTCGGAATCATTGAAAAATATTCTTTTAACCAGAAAACTGAGCATTCCAAGAAAAGCAAAGGAGATATTACGATGAATAGTCATGGCAAGGGTAAAAACACCTAACATGATCCACCAACTTTTGGTGCGTTGTATTAACTCTTGGTGATTGTTTTTGGGATAAGCTTTTGCTAAAACGCCCACAGTTGCTGAGGCTGTGATGAGCAATCCCCATGCTGCCATAATAGCAACAATAATATGATTATTCATACTAACAGTCATGATTGCACCTCTATTAAAGCTTGATTAATACGATTTCTAATAGTCAGTACGAGCATAAGGACCATGACGCCCAATATTATGTTTATAAGTAAAGATGCCTGAATGCCAAAGGCGAACAATAAGCTTATCACGCCAAAAACAAAAGCACGATCACTCTTACCCATAGGACCATCATAGCGACGCTTTGCACCAATTTGAATAGCGATGACCCCAGCCATCTCAGAAATAATAGCAAGCACCACAATACTGATAATAAGCAAAGGAGCGATACCTGTAACTAAGGCAAAAGGTAAATAAAGAAATGTATCAGACAATACATCACCTAATTCATTGAGAAAGGTTCCTAATGCGCTTTGCATTTGATGTTCTCGTGCCAACATGCCATCTATTGCATTCAAAATCATGCGTAGTAATAATGCTAATGGAATTAACAACCATACCCCGTGGGCTTGCGGGTAAAAACTTATCAATAAACCGCAAAAAAATGATAATAATATCGCGGCAACCGTGACTTGATTGGGTGTTATATTTTGCCTAGCTAGCCAATTGGAAGCAGGTCTTAGCAGATTTTGAAATGCGGGTTTGAGATTATAAATACTAATCATAAATACTTCCTACTAAATGCCTATCAGCGACATAAACTCTAAATCATCATTATCTTCTTTATGAACTAGATATCAAGAGGGCGCTTGCAATTTGTAACTAGCATAGCCTATAAGTATTGTCAGCTATAGAAAAATAATAGATAAAAAATATGGATGGTCTTTTGGAGAATGACATCCTGATCAAGTAAATACTGCCTCATAAAGACTATACTAGTTGACTATCTTTTACGATTTTAAGACTTTTCTTTTGTATCTTACCCTTAAATATCTCATATTTTTTGTAATTTAAGTTTAAAAAAAGTATTAAGCTTTAATTTAAGCGATAAATGTAAGCATTAGAGCATTAATAAGCATCTCTAGTCATAACTACTATAATTAAGAAATGGAAAGAGGCATAGGATAAGGTATGCATAATGTTTTATGCAATTATAAGAATTAACCAAGTCATTGATATTAGTCAGTTTGAAGAATTAGTTGCTTCAAAAGCCATAACTTATTGTTCAGGTATCAAATTTGTAAATTCTTTAAAACAGCTTAAGAAAGCCGCTTCGCAATTAATTCCCATAGCATCATCTACGCATATTGCTTGTGCTACTGAAAATAAAAAATCCCCTCTACATATTCTCAGGTATACCGATGTTGACAACCTAATACGGGATATGGAGTTTGAGGAAATAAAGTATGGGGATAAATTAATTTTACCAATGGACGCTCCAGACTTAAAGGAGGAAATATATACAAGAGCTAATTGGGCCCTAAATAAAGGGGCATCAATATTTTTTGGTAAAAGTTCTAAGGATCATTTAGCCACAGCTTTTGATAAACTTGCTTTAACAGAATGTGTAGAAACAGATAAACTTTTTTGTTCAGGTGACATACTGTATCAAGACTTGATTTATTATCATCAGCCACGTGTTTTTGACTGCGCTGATACATCTATGAAAATATTAATAGATTATCATATCCGAAAGTGTGAGGAACTAAATTATGATATCTTGGCGAATTTACGAAAAGAACTAAAATTTAACTATGATAAACGGAAAATTAAATTATTTTCAGGAAAAAACTCGGCAGAATTAGCAATGTATAGTGATTTCTTAAAAGATATTAATATTAAAAAAGACGCTAATATGAAAAAGCTTATCAACGAAGTATCACCTGGCCACCTTGCTTATTATTTATATAATTTCGGCCCATTGATTGTTAGAACTAATAAAAATAGAGGGCATATGATGGTAGTCAAAGGGATAGTGAAAGATCAAGTTGTAATCGATGATCCGTGGGGTGGATCAAATATCTTTTTAAAATTCGATGACTTTAATAAAATTTGGGATGGTACAGTCATTTATTTTTCAGCTGGATACAATAAAAATGTTGAAAAAAAAGTCGAGCAGCAAATTGGTCCTTCCTTTTAGCGATATCCTTACTACAGTTTAACTATCTTAAAACCTATCTTTGCAAGATCATAGATTATTTTGGTCTGTTAAGAATAGCGTCCTTATGGAAAAACCTATTTTTTGCTTTAGTACGGTATGTATAATTCTATGTAAAATTAATCAACAATATGATGCTGATCAATATTAAAAGCAGGATTGCAAGCGATATAAAGCGTCATATTACCTTCCCAATAATATTTTTCACCAGCCTCAATTAAAACAACATCACCCGTATTTAATAAATATTCATTATTGTTAACTATAACCTTTCCTGTTCCATTTTGGATATAAACGATTTCTTTACATGCTTTATTCATTGCATACTTCTGGTCAGGGTAGCGCCCTGAAATATTTACTATCGCAAAATCAAGGTTCTTATCTAGGTTAGGATATTCCGTTACCACACAAACATTACTATTTTTCCGTTCGAATGATTGATTTTGATATGTTATTTTCATAATAACTCTTCTTAATACTCTTTTTTGTTTAGTTTATTAGGCTCATGGGCAAAAATTTACTATTTATTTGGTAGTTAATGAATAGTTTGGTTTCTTTTAGTTATGCAAGTAAAAAATATTTTTTTTGATTTTTACAAATGAACTTTTTGCAAAGAGCCAATTATAATTTCCAAAGCCCTACATTTTAAATAATCAGCATATTTAAGTTGAAAATATTATAGCAACTTAAGTATTAACCTAGTTAGGATTGTCTCATATGTTTTTAATTTCTGAAAATAAAATAAGCAGCGCCACACATGCAAAGACCTGCGTAAAGAAAATTAACCCCTAAGGGCTTATTCATATAAAAATAAGCAAACATTGCAAAGACGCAAATAGTAATAATTTCTTGGATTATTTTTAATTGGCCTAAGTTAAACTCGGTATAGCCAATACGATTAGCAGGCACTTGTAATGTATATTCAAAAAAAGCGACTCCCCAGCTTACTAAAATGGTAATATACAAAGGTTTATTATTTAAATTTTTTAAATGACCATACCAAGCAAAAGTCATAAAAATATTAGATCCAATTAATAATAGTATCGTTTTCATTGTGGTTTTTATTTAAATTATCAATAGGCGCATAAAATCACTATATGATATCAAAATTCTTAAATTACTTGATTTAAGTTAATATTTTTTGAGGGCTCATTTCAAGCGCTATAAGTAATAAAAAATTTATGAAGGAAAACAATTTAACTTAATCGATAGTGTTTAGTTATCTAGGATATTGGAGCTATTACTGATGATTCTTATAATTAAGCACTACTTCATAAAATTTTATTAGCCTTAACTGATCAGTTAAATTACAAAACATAGTTTAACTACTTAGAGAATTTTTAGGCAAAATTGTTTTCATTCAGCTTAATAAGATTATATACTGCTTTTCAATTTTATATTACTGCTAGTAGGTATTTGTAACTTTGCCTACATTACATAGGTGCATTATGATAAGTTCTAAAAAATTACTTGTTTGTCTTATTTCTGTTAGCCTATTTTCCTTAATAGGCTGTGAACAAGGCCCTGCAGAGAAGCAAGGAAAAAAAGTTGATAATACAGTACAAAAAATTAAAGATAAGGTAGAAAATAAAGGACCTGCACAAAAAGCAGGTGAAAAAATAGATGAGATAACAGGTAATTAATATTAATTGTTGGAATTGCTAGCGTAGCTTTGATTGCGTGCAACTTACTTAATTAAGGCAATGCTAGCCTTAGTATTATTAAAAAAGATACAGTGCGATTTTGGTTTAACAGTTAAATCAAAAATATTTATTATCTATTTCCTTATTATGATTTTACAATTATAAAATGCATATCATGTAGATTGTATCCAGTCTAACTATTAGATAGCCTACTTATTAACAAATTAATTTTTATAGGAAATAAAAATGAATAAAGGAATATTACTGTATAGCTGTTTATTGTTAAATGTAGCTACTGCTTACAGCTGTACTACCGTATTTTGGAATAACAACCCAGAAGCTAAGGTTGTTGCTCGGTCTGTTGATTTATTTACGCCGGATATGCCAAACATTATTGTTTATCCGCGTGGAACAACTCGCCATGGCGATGCAGGTGACAACTCCTTACAGTGGAAATCAAAATATGGCAATGTAGTTGTCAGTGAGTTTAATTCCTCTGCTGTTTCAGATGGAATAAATGAGCATGGTTTAGCTGCTCACCTTTTATATCTAACAGGGTCTAGTTATGAGGCAAGAAATAAAAATCTTCCAGCTATATCAAATACTTTATGGGCACAATATATTCTTGATAATTATAAAACAGTAAATGAAGTTGTAGCAGCTACCGATAAGTTTCAAATTATTGAAACAGTAGTTTTTAATCAAAAATGGCCTTTGCATCTTAATATCCAAGATGCTTCAGGAGATGCTGCAGTCATTGAATTTATTAACGGCAAGAAAGTGATTTATCATGGACCACAATATACAACGATGACCAATGAACCAGCCTATAATATCCAGTTAGATAATTTAAAACGCTACAAGTCTTTTGGTGGAAAACTACCTTTGCCTGGTGATAGTGATCCCTTAAGCCGCTTTGTAAGGGTTGCAACTTATTTAAAAACCCTTCCTAAGCCTAATAATATACAAGAAACAGTAGCCGGTGTTTTATCAGTGATTAGAACAGCGATGGTGCCTTTTGGTGCAATTGATACATCGGGTAATAAAACGGAAGATGCCTGGCCCACCCGTTGGGTCTCTGTCGCTGATTTAACTAAAAAAACTTATTATTTTAGTCCAACAACAACCCCTAACCTCATCTGGCTTGATTTAAATACCTTAGATTTTGCAGAAGGAAAACCTACTCTATCTATTGATCCTAACCAAACTACCTTAGTGGGTGACATCAAGAAACAGTTGAAAGTTAGAACATAGCTCAACTATATAAAGATTATTTTGTAGGTTTGATTGCATGAGATAACAGCAAAAGGTTCAAAAAATTAATTAAAGTCTATTGTGACCTCTATAGCACCATTATATGATTTATTTCCAGATTTATTATAGGGAATTAATGATGTCTTATACCAAGATTGAAGCGCTAGTGCGTAAATGGAGTTTATTTGAAGAGACAATAAAATTATATATACGCCCTGATGAATATCATTTAGCAGAAATACAAAAATTAATGACAGCAGAGTGTGTGGTGGATTTAAATAATCATGCAATTTATGTTCACACAGAATATGTGCATCGTTTAACATTACAATTAATAAATCTGCGCAATAACTATTTAGACGATAAGTTGATCAAAGAGGTTTGTGCACTATGGACTGATTTATTAGAAAACAGAAATCAAATGCCTCTTAAAATTAAACATGATAAACGATTAGATGGTATCTGTAGTTTCAATTTTTCCTTGCAAATGATGCAGGGTAAACCGTATGGCTTTAAAGAGGTGCAACTTTTAGATCCAACTAACCTTGCCGAATACAATAAAGCTATCGAAGAAATCAAACAATTAGATTGTTTAGCGCATGGGATAAATTTTGCTGATTTACCTATAATAGGCGATACAGTCTTATCGGCATTGCTAAATTATAAAGATACAATTTGCTTTCTTGCCAAGGATAAAAATGATCAAATTATTGGTTATTCTTGGGGAATATTATTACGTGATATCACGGTAGATAATAAGAATAAGGTCAATGTTTTCTGGGTCATGGATTTAGCCAAGCATCCAGATTTTTATGATCCTAATATTAAAATTGGTACAGTATTAAGACAGCACATAGCAGATACATTTAAGACAAAGGCTGATTGCCATTTTCTTGGCTATAAACATAATTTAAATCACAAATTTCATTTGCAAATAGTTGAGGGTAGCGTAGCTAATAAGAGTGAAAAAATTAACCTCGGGCCAGACCAATATAAAGCAAAATCTAAGGCTAAATACGACAATGACGCTCTCATTTACTCTCGCTCTCATTTAATTCGTGCAAATAATAATGAGTACCCTTATCCTAAGTTTAAGCAATTAAAATCAGCTTTATTTAATGCTTTCTGGCAGGCAGCGCCTTCTGCGAAAGATTTTATTTTAGGTGCAATGTTAATTTATGGTCGAAGTTATTACCAGCAGTGGACTCATTCCATGTTGCAAGTGCCTAATGAGCAAAGAATAGAAGAGCCGGTTTCTGCAGAGCAACAAATTTGTGATATGGGCATTTTAAAAAAAATTATCTTAAGTGCAGAATGGAACCAGCAAGGCACAACATTATTTTTTAATAAGCGCATCCCTAACACCATGCAAAGAATGCAACAATTAGTAAAGGAAGAGCAAGTTGATTTTTCTACTTTGCGAGCGGGCGTAGCAAACAGTAACTGGGCATTATCTCGTAGTAAACTAACAGCCTATTTTTATTTCGCTATTACGCAAAGCACGAGTGCTAGTGCCGCTATAAATTTGCTAGTATGCAATAAAATTACGCCAAAAAAATGGATTGAGTTAATTAGTGAAGAGAGGCAAATGCTTAATCAGCAAAGTAGTAGATTAGCAATTTAATCAATTGCGCGTAGATGCTTAGATTAAAATTTAGGTTGAGCTTGCAAGTCTGTCCCTAGAAAATAATAACTTATAAGTTTAAATTTTTATCTATTTGAAATGGAAAAAAACGATAGCAGTTTTGATAAATTAAGATAGATTTCAAGTAGATATTAATTTTATTTAGAAGCTAAAAACCGAGACAAAAAGGAAATAATTTGATATTTTTGACTATATTATGGTTAAATTGTGTTTAATTTTACAAATGTAAAGAGCTTTTATTCCTATCCCTTTCGATTATCTATTTAGGAAAAAAATACCGCAAGTACGAGTCGTTGATCAAAATTATGTTAATTTTCCTATTCCTGATGAATTAAGCTTACAAATTTTTAATTATTTGCCGCCTTCAGATATAGCAGCTCTTTCTGTAGTATGTAAAAGATTCAATGGTATAACTCAAGACAAGCTTTTTAAACCAGCTTATGCAGAAATCTACAATAATCAAATTCAAAAAATAATAGCGGCAGGGGATGTAAAAAAAATTAATTCCTTTTTGCATCGCCATACTGATATTAGTTTAAACAGTAAAATGCATAGTCAATATAATATACCTGCTAGCTTATTTTATTCCTCAGACACTATGCTAGCTTCAGAAGGAGATACTTATTTGATGTATGCTGTGAAAAGATATCTCAAAACTCTTTATGATATAAAGCATAAGATCATTAATGTAAAATCCTCAAGAAAAGATGTAAATAAAGAAGGAATTAAATACTTAGAAAAGCAACTCGATAATTATTATCAAATTATTTCTTTACTTATTAAATACCAAGCGAAGATCGATATTGTAGATAGTAATAATTATACCCCTTTGAGCTTGGTCGATGAGTTAACTCAAAGAGGGCGTTATATCTATGAATCAAAATATTCGTCAGATGTTAAACTTTACAATATGTATGTCAAATTATATAAACTGCTTTTGACTGGAGCGAAAGGACAAAATATTTCGGTACAGGAAAATGATGTAACACCAAAAAGAACATATCCAAGTTTATAATAGAATCTAGCAAAATAAGTAATTATTAGAGCCTAGTTAAGACAGCGGTGTTGCAAAAATTACAAAACATAAATATAACCCATAGGTTAACTATAGATTTAATAAAGGGAATTTGATTGTACTTCTTTCTGCTTTCCCTGCTGGATTAATCGTAAGGGATGATCTTAATTGACATTGAACCTTATGTTCCTTTAAAAAGTTGCCTTAAGAACTAATAATTAAAATGAATTTATATGATTCCCTCCTACACAGATTTAGAATACTTTCAAGAAGCAGCTAATTCTTTAAGTTTATCAAGAGCTTCTGAACGACTAGGAATAAGTCAGCCAACATTAAGTTTAGCTATAAAAAGACTAGAAAAGGCCATTGGTACTGAACTTCTTATTCGCCATCAACATGGCGTTGCTCTATCGCAGAGTGGAAAACAATTATTAGTACATGTAAAAAAATTAATGAATTGTTGGCAGGACGCACGCTCTTTTGCTCTAGCTTCTAAATTTGAAGTTCAGGGTTCCTATACATTAGGGTGTCACTCGACTACGGCAGTTGATATTGTTTCAGGGTTTCTTCCCAGCCTTTTAGAAACTTATCCGAAATTAGAAATTAATTTAGTTCATGATGTTTCTAGACGGACACTCGAACAAATTATTAATTTTAAAATAGATATTGGTATTTTGATAAATCCCCAATCCCACCCTGATTTAGTAATAAGAAAACTTTGTCACGATGAAATGGCATTTTGGACAGTGCCCAATAAGCGAAAAATACAAGATATTTATTCTGGTGAAGCGGTTGTTTTGTGCGATCCTAGTTTGAAACAAACCCAAGATTTATTGGTAAGAGGGCGCGAGCAAGGATTTTTAATTGATCGCATCATAACGATTAATAGTTTGGAAGTTATTGCCAATATGGCAGCACAAGGTTGCGGTATAGGTATATTACCCAAGCTTATGACCAGCACTCTTTATCCAGAAAGACTTATCTGTGTTAACCAAAGTCCTATTTATAGAGAAGAAGTCTCTCTAGTTTATCGCAATGAAAATCGAGGTATTAAGGCAATGCAAGTCATAGCAGAAGCAATTAAGCATTATTGTGATAATAAGCTATAGCGCCGCTTACTAACCTTTATACCAAAACTTAGTGAGCACTATATAAATTTTAACTATGGCGAAGATAACTTAAACCTAATTCAAGCCTTTCGGTAGATTTCATATAATAAACTAAAATTTTTGAACGAAAATAAGATATGGATATAAGTTTATTGGCGCATAGAACGAATCTACCTGTAAATGCTATTGATGAAATTTTTGCGCAATTACCTTATATACATCAAGAGCGACTTGAAAAAGGGTTGCCTAGTATTATTGATTTAAGTATTGGGGAGCCACATCTAGCTATTAATCCGAATGTAAGTGTTGCGATGATTAAATTGCTGCAAAAAAAGGATTTAGCTTTTCCTTATTCACTTTCTCAGGGCGAGCGTTCATGTTTAGAAGCAGTAACCGCCCTCTATAAAAATTATTATCCTCTTGTTGATTTCTCTGCAAAAGAAGTCATGGTGACTAATGGTGCCACGCAAGCTATATGGAATGCTTTTAATATTTTAGTTAATCCCGATGATTTGGTTTTAGCCTTTGAGCCTTATTTTGGTATTTATGAAATGCAATTAAATTTATTAGGAGCGCAGTTAATTAAAATTCCGACTGAAGAGCAAGGATTTCAACCTTCGCTAAAACAGTTAGAGTTTTTTTTAACTAAGTTTCCGAATACCAAAGTCCTCATTTTAAATTTTCCAAATAATCCAACGGGTCTAGATTTGCAACAATCATTTCTTATCGGTTTAGCTAAAATACTTGAACAAAATTTATATCTTTCAGTAATCGTTGATGATGTTTATCGGGAGCTAACGACCTTGCCACATATGACGCTCCTTGATGTTGCTCCGCATCTTAAAAGTCGCTGCTTAATTATTAATTCTGTCTCAAAAGGATTAATTGGAGCACCGGGGTTGCGTATAGGTATGATAGGCGCTAATCCTACATGGATAGAAAAAATGAGTACACTGCAAATGATGACAACAGGCGGCATCTCCGTGTTAATGCAGCAAGCGCTGCTAGCTAGTATTATAGAAAAACTAACATTTACTGCCCAATATCAAGCTTGGTTAAATAATTGTTTGCACGAGTATCAAAAAAATCGAGTTTTCATCTATGAACAGCTTAGACTCTGGGGATTTCAAAGCGTTGCAAGCGATAATGGTTTTTTTGTTTTGACTTGTGCTAATCCTTTTATAGGTAGAAAGGTGCCTGATAAAGTCACCTTTATGTTCAATAATAAACGTCACCAAGTTACTAACTTACATAATAAGTTAGATGCAACCACTTTTAAAACAGATTCTCACATAGCATCTTTTATATTGCATACAGTAGGAGTAGCGGTAGTGCCTGGTTCAGCTTTTGGAATTGATGAGAAAAAAGGGTATTTACGATTCTCTTATGCAAAAGATTATTTTCTTTTGCAACAAGCTTGTAAATTAATTCAAGATATGGTTGAGCAGGTAAATTATATAAATTCTAAGGCACAATTAGTATAGGATTTTGGATTTTAAAGAAATAGGATTTTTCTAATGGCAAGTATGCAATTTTCAGCAACAGAAAAGAAATTAATATTTTTATCTTCACTTGGTGGCGCGCTAGAATTTTATGATTTTATTATTTATATATTTCTCGCCAGCGAATTAAGTGAACTTTTTTTTCCTGCTGCAAATCACCTTGCTTCCTTAATCGGTGTTTATGCCGTTTTCGCTGTAGGCTATTTAATTCGTCCCTTAGGCGGAATTATTTTTAGTCATTTTGGCGATAAATATGGACGCAAGAAAACCTTTGTAGTGACGTTAATCATGATGGCGTTACCTACTTTTTTAATTGGCCTTCTTCCTACTTATCAGAACATTGGGATTAAAGCGTCACTTTTACTTATTCTGTTACGTCTAATACAAGGTTTATCGGTTGGCGGAGAAATACCAGGTGCTGTTACCTTTGCTGGAGAACATATAAATCCTAAAAGTCGAGGTGTCTGTTGCGCACTTATTTTTTTAGGGATTAATATAGGTTTAATTTTAGGCTCAATGATTAATGTGGCGCTATTTTATTTTTGTACACCTGAGCAAGTTTTATCTTGGGGTTGGCGAATTCCTTTCATAATTGGTGGTTTATTAGGAATGGTGAGCTTTAAGTTGCGTAGAGGTTTAGTAGAGACCCCAATATTTAAACAACATAGTGCTACTGCAAAAAAGAATTTTTTCCCCATTCGAGAAGTATTTGCGAATTATAAAAAGGAGGTTTTTCAAGGTGCAGCTCTAACATGGCTAGATGCCGTAACTGTGTGTCTACTTTTCCTTTATCTGCCAACTTATTTAACTTCAATTTTGCATTATCCTAAAGAAACAATAAATATTCTTAATACCATCGCTTTAATTCTTAACTCCTTACTTTGTATTACCTTTGGGTGGCTCTCTGATTTATTTGGTCGGCGCCGGTTTTTGCTTTTGGGTTCTCTATGTTTTGTTCTATTTAGTTATTTTTTCTTCTATTTATTATCTTTAGAGCAACTTGCCTATGTTGTCATTGTGATGTTTTCTGTTTCCCTTTTAAGTGCATGTACGAGTATGTATGTCTGCACGATTATCGAATTATTCCCTACCTCAGTTCGTTATACGGGCATGGCAATTACGTATAATATTGGCTATGCGTTTTTTGGTGGGCTTACGCCTTTAATCGCAACCAGTTTAATTAACACAACTCATAATAATCTTTCGCCTAGTTTTTATTTGATCCTTAGTGCAGCAATTTGTTTTTTTAGTGCTTTAACACTTAAAAATAAACATGGCCAAGTTTTAAGTTAACTAAGTTAAAAATTGTAAACCTAAGCTAATTAATCAAAGTGGCCTAAGCTTAATTGTTATTTTCCTAGCTAAGGTATTTATACTTTAGCTAAATATTATAAATAACTATTAAATTAATAACTATTTAGTTATTCTTAATCTCTATTTTTTAAGCTTTTGAAATTAAACACATTATGATGAAAATTTTGGCTAAAACAATGATGGCGGCGACTTTAACTTGTCTTTGTAATGATAGTTTTGCAGGTGAAATGGGTCTGCAGGATAATATTTTTAATGTGTTTGTTCCTAATTTAAAGCCAGGTTTAGAAGTTTCGGTCAGTGCGCTTATTTTGCAACCTGGAGCTAGTAATTTAGGTTGGGGTGTGGTTACCACAGTTCTCCCTATTCCCACACCTGAGTGGCAAATAGAATCGTTTGATCCTGGTTATAAAGTAGGATTTCAAGCAGGCGCACGTTATATTTTTGCAAACTCAGGTACAGATCTGCAATTAAACTGGTTTTCCTTACAAACTAATTATAAAGATGCAAGAAATGTTAAGCCTGTATCACAATGGATCTCGCCTTTCTCGCAAACAGGAACCCCTCCAACTGGCGGTGAAATCACCGGTGTTGCTTCTTTAAATAGTGCGAAAGCCACTTTAACTTTTAATTATAATGCTGTTAATTTAGATATCGGCAAATTTGTCAACTTTGGTTCTAGCTTACAAACCCGATTTTTTACAGGTTTGGGCAGTACCTGGATTAAAGAAAAATTGATTTCTAATTTTTATGGGGGCTCAAAAATTAATTTTTCTTTAAATAACACGTCGACTTATAGTGGCGTAGGTCCCCGATTAGGGTTAACTAATAATTATTATATTAATCATGGATTTCATCTTATAGGACAAGTAGCCGGTGGCGTTTTAATTGGGAGTATGCAACCTGCGCAGTATAAATTTACAGGAAGTTCTTCTGACTTAGCTTTAGTAGGAATTGCTGTAAATAGAGAGCAATTATCCAGTAACAGTGTTACTCAAGTTGTTCCAGAAATTGACGCAAAAATTGGATTAAGTTATAGCTATCTTATGCAAAATGAATCTGAACTTATCCTTGAGTTAGGTTATATGGGGACCGTCTATTTTAATCCTTTATCAGCCTATGAAACGAATACCAATGTTATTGCTTTAGATTCAGGATCTTTATCTACTTCTAGTGTTAAATATGTACAAAGCAATTTTTCAGTTGCAGGCCCCTACGGGACCGTACGTTTTAAATGCTAACTGAAAAGATCGCTGCTTTTTCGCTAAATATAATAATTTCTTATTAAGAATTAATATAATAGATTAAAAGGGCATTGTATGATTAAATATAAAACTTTTTATTTTAAGACTATTTATGCGCTTTTTTGATTCGATTAATCGGAAATATGGCCTGATAAAATACGTTGTTAATGAGTTTTATGAAGGCTTCACACATGGCATGCCTGATTTTCATTTGCTCTTTCCAGAGCCTAATAGGATTTCAATTTCTTATTTAAAAAGCTATTTTGCAGAAAATGAAATTGCTTTAATTTATACGAAAGCAATGATAATAAACCATCTTAAAAATAATTATGTAAAATATGGCGCTGTTTGTATTTTTGAATTACTAGACTATGCCTTATACTTAAATTTTCCAGAAGAAAGCACTATCCATACAATCGCTCATGGTGCAATGCATTTGACTGTAACGGCATTAATGCTTTCTACTGTAGTACAACAGTATATAGAATCATTATCTGTAGAATCACATTTGCATGAAGCATTATCTAATAATGTTATGTTAAATTAGCTTAACCACGGTTATAAAATAAGTTAACCGAATTTCCTCTTTATTATGAAATTTAGTCATTGCAAAGCAAATCAAATTTTATAGTATAGGATTTGTATCATTAGCCTCTTTTTTCTGTTCACCTGGCTCTTTTTTATCTAACTCTTGTTTGTTTTTTTCTAAGTCCTTTTTCAGTTGCTCAATAGCTTGTTTTTCTTTCTCTTTTGCAGTAATTTTTTTGTTATGAAAACTATACCAAGTCATTTCGTAATTTTTTTCTCGACGAAAAATTCCTTCAGAGGATCTGGCTGGTTTACAGGGGGTTGCTGGGTAAAGCTTCTATCTAAAGCATGTAGCCCTTTACTATTTCTTCCAGGCATAAAATTTCTCCTTACAACTCTTTCTGAGAGAAGTATAGTTAATTAATAGTGGAATATTTTAGAGATTTGATGGCATTTTCTGTAAAATTTAAGTAATAAATATCTATATTAATGGGCAGATTTATCCTGATCTATCTTTGGCCAATTTACTGCTAATCTATTGATAATTTATGTAAGCTATTGCCAAAAATGAGAATAATCATACTTCCAAGCCAGAAATAAAAGCCTAATAGTAATTTTTGGACAATCAATAGGGGGGACCATAAAGCAAAGAAAAACGCTAGAATACTTAAATAAAGACTAGTTTTTGAACCATAGCTAATTAAAGAAACAATATAGAAAGGATTTGCTAGCCAAGCCAGCTGTAGTGAGATTAAGCCAAACCAGCCAAATACTAAGAGCTCAAAACCATAATTTATCTGTAAATTTCCTGTTTCAAAATTAGGAATAATAGCCGCTGGTAAACACAAAGATATTATATAAAATATCGCTGATAGAAAAATACATAAGGTTTTTAACGAATTTTTTGTCATATAATATAAAGATAAGAGTTAATAAAATTATAAACTATTTTAGTCTAACGACTCTATTATTTGCTGAAACTCCTACAAAAATAGCTAATTTTTTATCATTTCTTCACTTTGCTAGAACTAAATGAGGTTGAGCATATGAGCAAAGCATTCACTAAAGAAACCGATGAGGATGATGTTGACGAGTTACCCGAAATTATCACGGGTAATACTAAAAATTATGTCACGCCTTACGGATTAGAGTTGTTACAAAAAGAATTGCATGCGTTACTTTATGAAGAACGACCAAAAATTGTTGAAATAGTTAGGTGGGCAGCAGGAAATGGTGATCGCTCTGAAAATGGTGATTATATTTATGGTAAAAGGCGTTTGAGGGAAATTGATCGCCGCATACGCTACCTTAATAAGCGTATTGAAACAGCTTGCGTTGTTGATCCAACCTTGCAAAAGGATCTCGAGAAGGTGTTTTTTGGTGCTACTGTGACTTATGTTCAACAGGATACAGAAAAAACGGTGAAATTAGTTGGCTTTGATGAAGCCGATATAGAACAGGGTAAGATAAGCTGGAATTCGCCGGTTGGAAAAGCACTGTTAAAAGCTGAAATAGGGGATATTGTTTTAGTTGATACGCCAGATGGAAAAGAAAAATTAGAAATTGTAAAAATAATATATTAAATATATTTTATGCCGAATTTGTTTAAGTTTAATCTAGATCCCGTATAAATGCTTCGCATTTTACAGGATAACGTTCGTTTGGCGACATAAAAGAGCCTTCGTCTCTTTTATGTCGAGCTCACGTTATTTAAGTCACTACCTTAAAAGAAGCCTAATCACTTTAAGCTTCATTCTTTATTTTATTAGCTATAATTTAAAAGATAAATAATAAGTATTAATACTAGCGAAAGTAAGGAACTTAGAAATTATCTCTTTAAGCTATTTTTAGCCTTAAGAGTATATCTAATTAAGGAAGGGCATGTTAACGGATTTTTTCCAACTTTCATCTATACCAGATAACCAAATTCAAGGCATTTACAGTTTACCCTTGGTTATTCTTTCCTATTTAGTTGCAGTTGGAGCTTCTTATGTCGCTCTTGATATTGCTAATCGGGTACGAGATATTGGCGCCTCTTTTACCAATAAAATTTGGTGGATTTTAGGTGGGGCTTTCGCTATGGGCGCAGGTATTTGGTCAATGCACTTTATTGGCATGCTTGCGTTTATCATGCCTATGCCTATGGCCTATGATCCATTTCTGACAGGCTTATCAATGATTATTGCCATCATTGCTTCAGGCATTGCTTTTTTATTATTGCAAAATAAAAAAGTTAAAATAAACGCGCTCGCTCTTGGTGGAATAATATTAGGATTTTCTATTGCCTCAATGCATTACGTGGGCATGTCTGCTATGTTGGGTATGGGGATACGATATTTACCAGGGCTTTTTTTTCTGTCCATTATTGTAGCTATTATTGCATCTGAGGCTGCTTTATATTTAGCTATAAAAAGCTCCCAATTGTCCACCACAAAGGCAAAGGTTCGTTTAAAGATTATTAGTGCCCTCGTTATGGGGGCGGCTATTTGTGGAATGCATTATATTGGTATGGAAGCTGCTATCTTTACACCAGAGCCTAACCATGTTCATACAAGCCATGCAGTTAATCATAATATATTGGCTATTAGTGTTGCGATTGTAACTATTATCATTATGGGTATTGCGCTTGTTATCTCTAGCTTGCAGGCCAAATTACATGCTAATTCCGTAGAAATGGCACGAAAAGCTGGTATGGCAGAAGTGGCTTCTAATGTGCTCCATAATGTGGGGAATGCTTTAAATAGTGTCAATGTCTCTGCAGCGCTAATTACCGATCATCTGAAAAATATTAATTTACAAAATTTAAAAGATTTAAACAGCTTAATAAGTGAACACGAGCAAAATTTAGGTGAATTTATAACCCGTGATCCCAAAGGCTCAAAAATACCTATGTTCTTAAATAAAATGGCTGAATATTGGGATAGTGAATTTGAAGCGGCTCAAAAAGAATTACATCAATTGAATCAGAATCTCCAGCATATAAAAAATATTATTGCAGCGCAGCAGAAATTAAGTGGCGTCGTTAATTTTGAAGAGCTCATTAATATTGAAGAGGCTATTGAAGTCGCGTTGATTATGGTAAGTATCAATTTTAAGCGGCATAATATCAGTATTGAAAAAGATTATGCAAAGCTGCAACCAGTCTATATTGATAAGTCTAAACTAACCCAGATCTTAATAAATCTGATTGATAATGCCAAGCAATCTCTTTTAGCCTCTACCCAGGATAATAAAATCATTACTATACGTTTAGGGTTGATAAATGAGTCTAAATTTTATATTGAAATCATTGATAATGGCCTTGGTATTAATGCACAAAATTTAGCTAGAGTTTTTCAGCATGGTTTCACTACTAAGAGCAATGGGCATGGATTCGGTTTACATGCCAGTGCTATAGCTACTGCTGAAATGAGAGGAACTCTAAAAGCGAGTTCTGAAGGTGAAGGAAAAGGCGCTAATTTTAAAATAATTTTCCCTTATAAAATAGGTAAAGATTTTTCTCTAGAAAGGAAGCGAGAAGAATATGTCTAAGATTCAAAACAATAAAGTTTTGTTAGTGGATGATAATCAATCAATTCATGAGGATTTTTATAAGATACTCAAGGTAAAAAATGAGAAGGCGGACGCATTTCAGGAAACATTTAATAATTTATTTAATTCAGCTGAGCTGCCAGAAACACGGGAGACTCAAGCGCAAACAATAACATTACATTCAGCTTTTCAAGGCCAGGAAGCGTTGCAATTAGTTAAAAAAGCCATGGAAATTGATGAGCCTTATGCGCTTGCTTTTGTAGATATACGTATGCCTCCCGGATGGGACGGAGTATTAACCATTAAAAAAATATGGGAAGTAGACCCTAATATACAAATGGTTATTTGCTCAGCCCATTCTGATTACTCTTTAGAGGAAATTTCAAAGATATTAGATGGTCAAGATAATCTCCTCATTTTAAAAAAACCTTTTGATGTTATTGAAGTTAGGCAGTTAACGTCGGCTCTTTTAAAAAAATGGGAGTTAAAACGTGAAGTTTTGCTGCAAATTAAAAATTTAGAGCAAGCAGTCGCTGTGCGTACTACAGAGCTGCAAAATGCAAATAGCAATTTAGATAAAAATTTAACACTCATGAAAGCTACAATTGAATCGACCCAAGAGGGTATTCTCGCGTTGGATCAGAACGAAAATATTTTGATTTATAATCAGAATTTTTTAGATTTATGGAATATTCCTGCAGAAGTAATGAATGAAGGGAGTTCATTAGAAATATTGAAAAAGCTGGCTGCACAAGTTGAAAATTCAAGTGACTGCTTAACCATGATTTTAAATTTATGTAAGCAACCCAAAACAGAGAGTGTAAAGGAGTTAAAATTAAATACAGGACAAGTGTTTGAATTATATTCTCACTACTTTTCTCATGGTTTAGAAGGTGATACGCCCGGTGTTGTCTTAAGCTTTCGAGATATTACAGAAAATAAACAGTTACAAGAAGAGCTCCTGCACTTAGCTACTCATGATGCTTTAACTGGTTTACCAAATCGTATTATTTTAATGGATCGCCTCCAGCAAGCTATAAACTATTCTAAGCGTAGTAACCTACTTGTAGGCATATTTATACTCGATTTAGATAATTTTAAACAAATTAATGATACGCTTGGTCATAAAGCGGGCGATGAGTTACTTAATTTAGTTGCAGTAAGAATGAGGAATTGCTTTAGGGAGTCTGACACTGTTACGCGCTTTGGAGGAGATGAATTTGTTATTATATTGACTGGGCAAATTAATCTTGAGAATTTTACCTCGCTGGCTGAAAGTCTACAAGGAATCTTTAATACGCCTTTCTTAGTGCAAGGAAACTCTGTGAAAGTAACAGGTAGTATTGGTATTAGTGTCTATCCCTTGGATGGAGAGATTCCAGACGACTTATTAAAAAATGCAGATACAGCGCTTTATCATGCCAAAGAAACAGGCAGAAATAATTTTCAATTTTATACTTCTGAACTTAATGATAATTTAATCAAGAAGGTAGAGTTAGAGTCTGCACTGCAAAAAGCGATAGAGAATGATGAATTTATCCTTTTTTATCAACCACTAGTCAGTGTAGCAGCAAATAAGATAATTGGTGTTGAAGCTCTATTAAGATGGAATCATCCAACTTTAGGTATGCTTATGCCTAATAACTTCCTTGCTACGGCAGAGAAAACAGGATTAATTATTCCTATTGGTAATTGGGTTTTAAATACAGCCTGCGCACAAACTAAAAAATGGCAAGAAACTATATATTCAGATTTATCTGTTGCAGTGAATATTTCTGGCAGTCAAATATTAAGAAGCGATTTTATTCATGTAGTTAATCGAGCTCTTAAAGAGAGCGGCCTTGAGCCACGCTATTTGGAACTAGAAATTACGGAACATGTTATTTTAGAAAATTCTAATGATGTCTTTAATACCATGAAAATTTTAAGAGATATGGGTATTAAAATTGCAATGGATGATTTTGGTGTTGGCTATTCTAACCTTAATTATGTTAAATTTTTTCCTTTTGACAAAATTAAAATTGATAAAAGCTTTATCCAAGATATCGACACGAATATCTATGATAAGAATATTATTGAAGCCATTATTAATATGACTAAATCAATGGGGCTGCAAATTTTAGCAGAGGGCGTCGAAACTAAAGAACAGCTTGAATTTTTACGCGCCCATCATAGTAATCAAATTCAAGGTTATTATGTTAGTCCCCCTTTGCAACCCTCTGCTGTGTCTGATTTTTTAAAGAATTTCAAATTTAACTAGGCAATGTCCCTGAGGTTTTTTGCATATAATCTAAGCTTAAAGATCCGACAAAAATTAAGGTTAGATTGTGTGCGAAAAATTTAGAAACGTGGCCTAAATAAATACTAAAATTACAGCTTATTTTTTTAGTTAAAAGTATTATTATTTGTTTTAACATTTTTCTTATTATATTTCTTTGTATTAATCCATTTTTTAGTTTTCTTTATTTGTTTAGCCTTGGGCTGCGCAGCGTTATATCTCGTTATAGATTGTGACTTTACAATAGATTGCGGTAAATTATGGACTGGTTCAAAATCACTAATTTCAATGCGATTAAGTTTCTTTTTGATTAAGTTTTCAATAGCAACTAACAAACCTATTTCATCTGCACTAACTAAAGAAATTGCCTGACCTGTAGATCCTGCTCGACCTGTTCTACCAATACGGTGAACATAATCTTCAGCAACCTGCGGTAAATCAAAATTAATGACGCATGGCAATTTTTCAATATCAATACCACGTGCGGCAAGGTCAGTAGCAACTAAGATTTGTACTTCCCCTTCTTTAAATTCAGTTAAGGCTTTCGTTCTTTGTGATTGAGATTTATTGCCATGAATAGCTACTGCATGAATTTGAGCCTCTGCTAATTGCTTAACAAGCTTATTAGCGCCATGTTTGGTGCGCGAAAAAACAATTGCTTGGTCCCATTTATTATGATGAATAAGATGACAAAGCAGGGCTGCTTTCCGAGTTTTATCAACAGGATGAATGGTTTGCTTAATATTAATTGCTGATGTATTGCGTGGTGCAACATCAATTTCAACTGGATTATGTAATATTCCTTTAGCCAAAGCCCGAATATCGTTTGAAAATGTAGCAGAAAACATTAAATTTTGTCTTTTAGCGGGTAATAAACGAATAATCCGTTTGATATCATGGATGAAGCCCATGTCGAGCATGCGATCTGCTTCATCTAGGATAAACATCTCGAGCTTATCAAGTTTAATTGCATTTTGCTGATGTAAATCAATTAAACGGCCAGGTGTCGCTACTAAAATTTCTACACCTGAACGTAGCTTCATCATTTGAGGATTAATTTTTACACCCCCAAATACTACTGTAGAGCGTAACGTTAAATTATGACTATATTCTTTAATGCTATCGCAAACTTGTGCTGCTAATTCGCGTGTTGGCGTAAGAATTAAGGCTTGGATTCGCCTATCTTTAGCGCGTGGATTCTTACTTAAAAGTTGTAGGATAGGTAATACAAAACTAGCCGTTTTACCTGTGCCAGTTTGCGCTGAAGCTAAGACATCTTGCTTATTTAAGATAGGCGGGATAGCTTTGGCCTGAATAGGCGTAGGATTGTTGTAGCCTAATTTATGCACTGTTTGGACTAAGGTATCTATTAAGCCTAGGGCTTGAAAGTTCATTTTTTTCCTTACTAAATTAATAACAAGACTCACCAGAGATAATAATTAATTGGTAGTCAGTTTGACTTTTTTATAATTTATTCGAGTGTTATTTTATCATAATTTAGGAAGAAATACTTGTGCTAAGGATGTCAATGTGATTATTAATACATTAATTGTAACTAAACCAATTATTGGAAATTTATGAAACTAGTTTAGTATTTGTCCTTAAAAACTCGATTAATTGCTCAGGTTCAAGCGGCTGAGCTAAGTAAAATCCTTGTACCGCATCACAGCCATTCGCTTTTAAAATATCAAGCTGCTCTTGATTTTCTGTCCCTTCAGCAATCACAAAGAGTTTTAATGCTTTTGCCAAATTTATAATGGCTTTGACAACAATAAGATCGTTAGGATTATTATTTATATCTAATATAAAGCTTGAATCAATTTTCAAAATACCGACTGGTAAGGATTTCAAATGAGTTAAAGAAGATTGGCCTGCTCCAAAATCATCAATTGCATTCTGTATTCCAATATCATTAAATTTTTTTAATACCTTATAAGACTCTTTAATATTTGTCATAGCTGCTGTTTCAGTAATTTCGAAACATATTTGCTGGTTTACACGATACTTTTCAATGAGGTCAAGTAGATTATTAATTAAGCCTTGATTAGATAAGGTAAGTGACGAAAGATTAATGGAAAGTAAGATATCTTTAAATAATTCAGGATAATTATCTATCCAGGCTCTTAATTGTTGAAAAGCTTTATTACAAACCCAATAAGTTAATTTATTAATTAAGTTTGAATTTTCAGCAATGGCAATGAACTCATGAGGTAAAATAGACTCAAATTTAGGATTATTCCATCGACATAGTGCTTCAATACCAATAATTTTACCTGTGTTTAAATTAAATTGTGGTTGATAAACTAAATAAAGGGTATCTTCTGAGAGAGCCATCCTTAATTCATTTTCAATTTCTGTCTGGCGTTTGACTGTTAAATTGAGAGTTTCATCGTAAAAATGATAAGTGTTTTTCCCTAAATTTTTTGATTGATAGAGAGCTTGATCAGCATGTTGTAACAAAGCTTGAACTGAATCGCCTGCATTGGGATAGAGAGCAACACCTATACTAATAGTAGAAAAGATCTTATAGGTGTTATTGACATCAACATAAATGAATTTATTAAAGGCTGCAATAATGCGTTCTAGAACTGGTTTAATATGATTTATATCTGTGATTTTATCAAGAAGAATAACAAATTCATCGCCACCAAAACGAGACACAACATCTACTTCTCTACATTGTTCTTTTAAAATTTCGGCAGCTTTCTGTAGAAATTTATCACCTACTGGATGACCGTAGGTATCATTTATTTTTTTAAAATGATCTAAGTCACAAAAAAGCACAGCAAATTGATGATGATAGCGCTTTGCTCGTTTAATAGCTTCTTGCAGTAAAATGTTAAACATATGGCGGTTAGCTAATTGGGTTAAATGATCACAATTAACCATTCTTTTTAACTTCTCTTCTGTTTCTTTTAAATGCGTAACATCAAATACAATTCCTACGTAGCCCATAAATTGATCATTTTGATTATGTTCAGGAACAGCATGCACATCTAGCCAAATACAGCGATTATCTTTAGGAGAATAAATTTGTAGTTCATCCTGGTACTGTATTTTTTGGTTAAAAGCATCCTGCCAACGATTAGCTATTTCTTCTTTATTAAACGCTTGGATTTGCTGTTGCCATATAGAGCCAAGCAAAAAATTAGTGTCAACGCCTAACATTTCAGTTAAATGTTTATTAGTATAAATACATACGCCCTTTTCATTCGTTTTAAAAAAACCCGCATAAGACATGTCCTCGATAGCACGAAATAAGCTTTCCCAAGATCTTTTTTGCGCTAAATTTTTTGCAGTTTCAATCGCTCTTTGGATAATCAAGGGTAGGCGCTCTAAATTATCCTTTAATACATAGTCTGTAGCACCGGCTTTAATTAATTTAACTGCTGCTTCATCACCAAGCACACCTGTAACAATAATAAAAGGCACATCTGGTTGATAATTGTTTTTTAACTCAAGCGCCATTAAGCCATCAAAATTCGGTAAGGAATAATCTGATAAAATAATATCGTATTGCTGTTTATGAATGGCCTTTAAATAGTCATCCTTCTTTGCAACTACTTCTAAATTAAATAAAAAACTTGCTGTAGACTTAAGCTGCCTCTTTAAGAAATCTGCGTCAATTGGGTCATCTTCTAAATAAAGGATATTTAATTCTGTCATACTTATTTTTCCGGCGGTGGCTCATTATAAATTATCCAAAACGATCCAATATGGCGTATAGCCTCAGTAAATTGAACGAAATCAACAGGTTTTACTACGTAGGCATTAACATTTAAGTTATAAGCGTTAACTAAGTCTTGCTCTTCCTTTGAAGAAGTTAAGATAACCACGGGAAGTTTTTTTAAATTGGCATCTGCACGAATGGATTGTAGTACTTCTATGCCATTTATCTTAGGCATTTTTAAGTCAAGTAAAACAAGGATAGGTTGAGTGTTTTCACGACTACTATACATGCCTTCAAACCGTAAATAATCCAAGGCTTCTTTTCCATCCTTAACCCAATCAATGGTGTTATAAATTTTTTCACTTTGAAGAGCCTTGATAACTAAATCTGCATCTAATTTATCATCTTCAACTAACAAAATATGTCCGGGTTTTATCATATTATTCTCCTACCGCTTTTTTAGGAAGCGTAAAATAAAATTGCGCCCCTTTATTTAATTCACTGGTTGCCCAAACCCGGCCACCGTGACGAGATATAATTCGTTGGACGTTTGATAAACCAATACCATTTCCTTCAAATTCAGTTTCAGCATGTAGACGTTGGAAAACTCCAAAGAGCTTATCGGAATAAGTCATATCAAATCCAACGCCATTATCTTTTACCGAGAAAATGCATTCATCAGAATCATCCTCGCAATCGATACTAATCATCGCGACTTCTCTGGTTCTAGTAAATTTTAATGCATTAGAAAGTAAATTTTGCCAGACAATACGCATCATATTTTGATCCACATAAACTTGTGGTAGGGTAGCGATGTGCCACTCTATCTTTCTATCCTCTATTTGGCTTGTTAATTCAGCAATGACAGAGTCAATTGTTTCATTAAAATTTACGTTTTGTTTATTTAAGGCAAAACGTCCAGCGCGCGAAAAGGCTAAGAGATCATCAATTAATTGCCCCATCCGTTTAGCTTCAGTACTTATAATTTGAATGTATTCATTCATTTCGGTATCATTTAGCTTATTAACTTTATCTTGTAAGAACTTAATATAACCAATGATATGTCGTAGGGGAGCACGCAAATCATGAGAAACAGAGTAACTAAAACCTTCAAGTTCTTTGTTCATCGCTTCTAACTTATTTTTTTGTTGTTTAATTTGCTGCTCATGTTCTTTTCTGGCGGTAATATCTTTAAAAGTAACTACGCCACCTATAATTTTCCCATTTTCTATAATGGCTTTACTTGTATAGTCTGCCCAAAAATAACTCCCATCTTTACGCCAAAAAACTTCATCGTCTCTATGTTTAGTTTCTCCTGTTGCTAAAGTATGATAAACAGGGCAGTCAGAAATTAAATAAGGGCTACCATCAAGATTTTTATAATGGATTAGATCATGTTGGCGTTTTTCTATAAGATCTTTTTGTTCCCAGCCTATCATTTTTACTGCAGCTGAATTGACGAATATAGTTTTGCCGCTTTTATCGACCCCATAGATACCCTCGCCAGCACTTTCTAGAATTAAATGGCTCAGTTTTCGGGCATCGTGCAATTTTTTAAGCATATAAGCTAGCATAGCTAGCAACACAGACAATAATAAGCCAGTAATAAGAGTAAAAATAGGAATGACTGTATAATATAAGCCAAGCAAATTTTGAGATGGCCATAATGTTAATGTCCAATTACGATCAAGCAACTTTAGATTTGTGTTTTGAGTAAGTTGTTTAGCTTGAACGCCTGCATTGTTAAGATTATCCTTAGGATAAAGGCGATAATTTTTATCTGAAATCATCATGTGCAGGTGATTTTTAGTTTGCATATCTAAGGCATTATCAACAAAGGCTTGCATGTCGATAGCATTAAATAAATAACCATCAAACCCATTTTTTGTATATAGGGGGATAAAGATAGGTAAGGCAATTTGCTTATTGTCAAGCATAATAGGTACACCAGATTTTGCTGTTTTGCTTCCCTTTTCCTTAAGTGCTTTACTTTGTAAAAAAGGAATAGAGTAATTTAATAAAAATTGATTTTGATCTTCAGGAATACGCCATTGAAGTTCATTATTTTGATTAAGCCACCCCATGATTTTTAAAGCAGGAAAATCGGCTAGATAAGCTTGGCCATCTGTTTGCCAAGCTAATTTACTATGGCCATTATTTTGCTGCCAGCGCAAAGAAACCCGATGCAACGCTTGAGTTAGACGCTCAAATTCGGTTTTAAGTTTAGTAGAAATTTGTTCTTTAGCCTCATGAATCGCTAATGATATTTGTTTTTGTTCCTGTATTACTTGAAAATGCCATAAAACAATAGAAATGATAGCGCTAGTGAAAAAAACAAGTAATATAGGCAATATATCCATGGAGTTTAAAATGCTTATTTCTTCACGCCGAAGCCATAAAATATAACTTAATCCTAAGGCTATAAAAGCGAAGGCTGAATGTATCGACATCAATGTAAAATTAGACCAGCCAGTTTGCCAGTCAAATAAATAACCAAATAAAGGTAGGGCACCTAACAGAATAATAAGCGAAGCTAACAGTATGCAAGCTAGCTTTCTTTCTGTATTTTCTATAGATGAGGGATGTAGCCAAATAGTAAGGCATAAAAGCAGAAAACAAAAGGCTGTATTGGGTGCCATTCGTCCAGGATGCGAAGTTTGCACGGTAATATAATGAGTCATAAAAAGCTCATCAATACCTAAATTAATATTTAAGAAATATTCTAAGAGAGTGAGCGTGCATAATAGAATGATTAGGCTAGCAATAAAAAGTGCAGTTTTTTTTGTATTTAAGTATAAACAAAGTAGCGCCAATCCTGATAAAAAGAAATTTAAAGCAGCATTGAATTGCATTGGAGCAAAAGAAGGTGATACTTGAATAATTAAGGCATTATGCGTATACCAGCCAAACAATACCATTAGGCCTAATAGGCTTACGAAAATAGCTAATATAGGACTAGTTAATGATAAGCTATTGATAGGAATAGAACTTCTCACTTCTTCTCCTGTAAGTGTTAAAGTCTAACCAAGTTTAATTGTTCTATTTTAAAATCCATTTATTAGTAAGTTTATGTAATAATCAGTCTAATTACTAGATAGGTAACTGGTTGATTAAAATATAAGAAACTAGTCTAAAATCTGCTGAATACAAATTTATATCGCCTTTCCAACTATTAAAAATTTATTAACCCCCATCTTCTCAATTAACAAGCTTGAATAGTATTGCTTCTTAATTACAGTGATATTGTAGATGAGAGTAAGCTAAGAGGGTTTTTTATAGCCCATGCCAAAGGCGCTAAGATTAAGATAAGCTTTTCTTTAACGCCACAAAATCCAGCTTTAATCCAAGACTGCAAATTGACTTTAATATAAAATTTATTCTTGGCCATTAAGAAGAATGAATAAACTTGTTTTAAGGTTAAAAGCTATTTAATCTTTTTAACGAAGTTGTAAGTAACTATTCTCCTCATTATTTTTATCATGTCGTCTAGTATTATTAGCAGGTGGGCCGGCATTTAAGATACGAAGTAGCAAGGTTAAATCGGGATTAGAGATTAATTGATTCTGTGAATCTTTTAATTGAAGTTTATTTGTGTCGATATGACGCATATCTACTAAGCCTGGTTTTTTAACAATAGCGAGTAAAAAATCTTCTTCTGATTCTATTTGTTCATTTGCAATTTCTTTATAGGTACCTTGTTTTACAAGTTCATGAGCAATTTTATTACAAAGCTTTGCTACATAGTGCATTTTTTCAGCGTCAGTTAGATTGGTAGAATTATTAAATTTTAAGTAGCCCGATAAAATACCTTGATAAAAGCGACTTAACTCAGCTAAGTCTTGAAATATAAACGTTTCGTTAATGGGAATTAATTCTTCTAATTCTAATCCCGCCTCTTTTATAAATGTCGGATAGTTATCTCCAGAAAGCTTAATGCGCTCTATGTTAAAATCTGTAAAAATATTTTTAAACTTAGGATCATTTATTAATAAATCTTTTGCTATATCAATATAGCTTCTTTTAGTTGAGGTGACGGTTTGTGGGAAATGAGCGCGGCCGGGGAAAAAAATGTAGCCATGTCCGCCTGCTTGTAAGGCTCTATTCACATTTTTTAAAGCTTCTCTCTGTTTAACAATCCAATGGAAACAAAAGAAAGATATCATTGCATTATACTGTTGATAAAGAGGTAGGCGGGGATTAGTAATATCTTGTCTTTTAAAGAAAGTATTAGCATGTTTTGCGTACGTTTTTTTTGCTTCTTTTATCATTGAATCAGAATTATCTATAGCTATTACACTATCACTTTTTAATTCTGTCTTGATTCTCTTTGTTAAGTGACCATTACCACAACCTATTTCTAAAATACGCTTATTTTTATTGCGCTCGCCTTCATGCTTTACTACGAAATCTGTAAATACTTTATCTTCAAAATGATGTTGTAAGCGAGAATACTTAGGATCACTGTAAATTTTTCCATTCCAATTATCTTCTTGTTTTCTTTTCATCAATACTCCAATAGTTTTCTCTTATAAAACGTTTGAGGCCTAAATGCGTAAATATTATATTATTTGCTAGTGACTTTAACAAATGATGCTGAGTTTAATTGTGGTAAAATAGAAAATACTGATATTGATATATTTTATTGGCACCTTGTTAGTCAGTTTTGAGCAATTAAGGGTGGTATGAATTGTTTTTATCAACCTGTTTTCTCACCTTTAGGTCAAGAAGCAAGCGAAAATACACTAACGTTTGGGATCAGCATGTTATTTTAAAAGTATCACTTAAGAGGCGGGATTGCGTGAGGTTATATTAAGCTCTGAATCTTTAAATGAACTTAACATACCCTCATAAAATAGGCGATTACTTACTGAAATATCACCTGAATAAGGGTAATCAAAACTTAAGGCTATGGCTACATTAAAGCCAAAGACAACTGCAAAAAATAATATTGGTGTCGTGTTTAGAAATCCTGATTCACCACGAACTAAACCTAATATAACGACAAGAAAAATGGAGCCTATAATAAGAGACGAACTTAGTTTTTCGGGGATAATACTTGTTAGGCGAGAAAGCCTATCTCGTCTAGCTGCCAAAATAGTATCAAGATTTTTTATACATTGAGAATAATATATTTTTTCTAAATTGGTTTGAGGATCAAAGGATTGTAAAATCAAAAATAAATTATTAAGTGCATTCCACGCATCCGGACTTTCTTCACCTTCTTTCATTAGCGCCCACTCTTGAGTTCTGACTAAAATAGTATAATCGCGAATCCCTGCCATAATTTTATCTTTTGCTGGTGCTGGAAATACATTAATATTACGTACCATTGTGGCCAAAGCATCAGCTTCTGTAGCTATATCATCTTGGGTTTTTAGTAAATAGTTCCAAGTGTTAATAATAATAAAAGCAAGTAACACAGAAAAACCTGTGCCTAATATTCTAATTAACGTATTAGTTAGTGAGCGGTGATCTTTATCTATAGGGAAAGTAATTAACTGAGTTGAAATTATGACTGATAAATAAGCAACGATAGTAAGTATTGATATACATAATATAACCAACCACCAAAAAGGTAGTGCTTCAATTAATTCACGGGCCATCCTGTTTCCTATGATTAAGTAATACTATCAATTACTGCCTTAAATAACTTTAGCACACTTAATATTCATTATAACAACCATAAGTTTGCATTTTTCAAAGATGAGCCCTTTATCAGAAATTGTTTTACGTCATTAAGGAGAATATTGCACTAATTCACGTAAAACAGTTGTCGCATAAGAACCTGCCGGTAAGGTAAAGGATAATTCAGCAATATTACCTAAAAAGTGATATTGCAGATTTTGAGGATGTAAAATATTGGCACGCCAGGCTTCCTCTAATCCCTGTTGTATTAATCCTGCTAACCAAGGTTGCCACTTTTGATATACTTCATTTATAAATAATAACGCATCATCAGCAACTATGTTTTTATTTTTTCCGGGTAGAGGGCTGGCAGGTGAGAGGTCTTTTTCTTTTATGCGTTGTAATATCGTTTCTTCTATATTCTCAAGGGTAAAAATACTTTTAGAGCCACTTAATTGCATTACATCGCCTTTAATGGGTATATTCCAGTTACCTTGGGCAACGCGCTTAGAAAGAATTAAATTATAAAGCCATGAGCGTGCGGCCGAGCAATACATGCCTCTTAAAAATCGGTCTTTAATTTTACGATTTTCTACCAAGATGTCTTTCGCTTTGAATAGATTTCCAGCATCACGGCCAAAGCGTTGTTCGCCAAAGTAATTAGGAACACCCATTATTTTAATTTGTTCACTGCGTTGTTTAAATTGCTCTGGTTCAGTTAAATTTTTTAATCTGATATTAAAATGATTGCCAGTTAGAAACCCTGGTTTTAATTTTTTAATATGGCGCGTGGTTTCAATAACTTTCCAACCTGGTGCTTGTAGTGTTTCAATACCAGGAATTATTTCACCTGGTGTATGAATACTTAGCCATTGGATAGTTAATGCTTGGCGATCTTTTAAGCCTGCGTAGCTAATTTGCTTTATTGGCTTATTAATTAAGCGGCTTAAAGATTTCACAACTTCTTCTGTTGTTAATCCCCGTTTTTCAATCTTTAATAAGGTGTGTTCGCCTGCACCGCTAAATTCTTCATTAAAATACTCAATAACTTGAAAATCCTCTGGCTCAAGCTTAAATTGAGCGCTAGATTGAGGTTTACCATAAGCATAAGACCAGTTGAGATCGTACATAAATCTTTCTATTTGCAGCAAAAATGAGAAGTATACCGTGTTTTATTCCTTGCATATAGTTAATGATAATAAGCACCTATAAAAAAGGATTTTTTCAAATTTAATTTGTGTTATTTAAGCTATCAATTCTTTGCAAAAATAGTACTATAAAATAAATAATAAATTTTAATAAATGAGCTATGCTATCTTTTAGGAAGAATAAAAATTTTTTATCACATTAGGAATAGTGGGGGCGCTTATTTCAAATTCAACGTTTGCAGGAAAGGGTCGCGGCGATTATCACGTCCTTTATCATGGTCAATCGATTGATGATTTGGTGATAAAGTATATGGAAGATAATAATATTCCTGGCCTATCTTTAGCGATTGTTCAAGCACCTTATATTACCAGGGTGGTTGGCTATGGCATCGCTGATACACAAAGTCAGCAACTGGTTTCATCAAATACCGTATTTAATGTTGGTGAAATAACTAATGTTGTGACTGCAATTGCAATCATGCAGCTTAAAGAAGAAGGTAAGCTTAAACTTGAGGATTCGATTACTAAATACCTTCCATCCTCTGTAGGAGTAGTCTCGCAGTGGAATGCTATTACGATTCAAGATTTAATCACGCATAGTTCTGGATTACCTAGTTATATAGATGAGCCTAGCTTTGATTTTGCTAAAGATTATACACCCACAGAAATTATAAATATAATTAAAGATAAACCCTTATTATTTAATCCAGGAACACAAGCTTATAAAAGTAGCACCAATTATTATCTACTTGGCCTTATTATTGAAAATATAAGTGGCATGAGCTATCAAGAATACGTAACTAAAAAGCAGATTGAGCCTTTAGGTCTTAAACACACTTATTTTATCGCCAATAAAAATGCTATTAAAAACGAATTTAGCGCTGAGAATAGCTCGTATAAACATAGTCAATTTTTACATGTCGCTGAATTAATTAACCCAACTGAATTAGCAAATGGCTATTCACAAGAGAGCAGTGGAAGTTTAGTTGCTATCAAATCAACAAGTTGGAGTGCTTCTTTTGCCAATAGTGGGCTTATTGCATCAAGTGCTGATATTAGCACCTGGGATATAGGCTTAGCAGGCGATATTTTAGTTAAAGATGCCAAAGATAGAGCTTTCCTATTTAGTCCCATTACTTTAAAAAATGGAAAAACAATACCAGGCAATACAGGCTGGTTATTTCCAGGACGAAAAGGATTAATGGAAATAAAAGGAAACGTGCCCGGCTACTCTTCTTTTCTTAGCCGATTTACGGCAGCTGATGAATTATTGTGTGTTACCTTGCTAGCCAATAAAGGTGATTTACCTGATTTAGATATTTTAGGACGCAAAATCGCTGGTGCTTTTGATGCTCGCTTAGCAGCACCCGTGACTGCACCCTGGGTAGAAACTATACAAAGTCCTTATCCTGTTAAGGAAACGATGGAACGTGTTGCTACTTTAGTTAAAGCGCAAGGGGGTAAGGTATTTGCGCATATCGACCATAGTGGCGAAGCTCAACATGTAGGTCAAAAACTACCGATGACTGAAGTATTAATTATTGGTAATCCTGCTAAAGGAACTGCCATGATGCAAGCGATCCCGGCAATCGCTATTGATTTACCTCTACGTGTGATGGCGACGATAGATGAAGCGGGCCAAGTATGGTTAAGTTTCACTGATCCAGTAGCTTTAGCTAAAGAATATACAGGTGATGCTAAACAAGCTCAATTATACAAGCCTATTGCCATGGCAATGCGTAAACTCTGCCAAAGAGCAGTTTCACCTTATACCATTAACTGAACGCTAAATTAAATTTGAAAATTATTTATAGCTCTTATGCTCAAATTGTAAAGAGAATTTTTGATTGCTACTTAACTTTAATTTGTAATGAGAGCTCTATTGAGTTGCCATAAACTTTAAGAACGTGCTTAATTATATTTTTAAATTATTTAATTAAGCGCTTTTTCCTTTAAAATTATAGTCAGAGCCATTATTAGAATGAGAAAAAATTACTTTTTATTTGGTAGTATTTTATGCTTCTGTTTGTTTTTTCTTCTGGCGTTAACCGTTTTTTACCAATCGTCATATTTATCTATGGATAAAGAGGTCTACTTATTTATTGATAAAATACAAAGTTCTTTTATTTTTTACGCTAGTAATTTTATATCTTTATTTGGAAATAAATACATTATTATTCCTACGTTTACTGTAGTAAGTATTATTTTGTATTTAAAACAACAAAAACGCTTGGCCATCCACTTATTTGGCCTGATATTTATTGCAACAATACTTGCTTCAATATTAAAGATTACCATTGCCTACCCAAGGCCGAGTGCGTTGCCTGATCAGATAACTTATGCCTTTCCTAGTCGTCATTCAACATTATGTTCAGCTTACGTCACTTTTTTATTAGCACTACTTGTTCCTAAAACCAAACATACTTGGTTTATTTTAACGTTAGCATTTATTTTTGTTTTACTGGAATTAGCTTCTCGCCTATTTCTTAAAGTTCATTGGTTATCAGATGTGATAGGGGGCTTGCTACTTGGTAGTGCTTGCAGTTTTTTAGGTGTTTATAGTTTTTATCGAAAGCCTGAGCCTATTTCTAACCCCAGATTTTTATTATTGACCTTATTATTAACCTTTATAATATTTAGCGCGGTTTTTTTAGTTTTAAATTTCTTTAAGCCTACCTATTTTTAAAAAAACCATCCTTTTATTATCTGCGACAGCGACACCATAAGGTTTAAACGTATTTTAAAATTTTTAGAGTTTTATTAATAAATTAAGCTAAACTAGTTTAAAAAAAAATGAATCTAAAATGCAGAATTTACTATTAACCCATTAATTTAATAATAACTTATTAAATGGTAAATCTATCTTCACTTAGGTTACCCATTGTACCGTTAATTTTATCTAGTAAACGACCAAAAGCTTATACTTCGTCAATCTATTTATAAGTTATAAATTTTTACCCCTTGTTCGTCAAATCCTTGACTGCTTGATATTTAAATATTTATAACGACACATATTAAATTATTTTTATATTTTGCAGATATTAACATTTAAAAGTTAGTAGAAGTTTTTCAGGCACCTGTTTTAGAGATAAAAGTAGTTATATGATTATCTGGGTCTTCAGTTAAAGATGAGCTCTCATATAATTTACGAATAGATTGGGCTTCTTCCTTTGCGTGCTCAATAGCTAAGTCAAGCTCAAGGTAATCTAAATGTAATAAGTTTTGTAGTCGTTGCTCAGCCTGCGTAAAGCTTCTAAGTTTTCCGCCACTTGCATCAGCTAAGTTTTGTCCTTGATAAGCATTATTAATCATCGGCGCTGATATAGTCTCAAGTCTTTTAGCTATATTGATAGACTTAAAGGCTTCTAGGCGCAAATTAACCGTTTGTAACACTTGTTGCTCTTGAAAAGGAATTAGTTCCTGATATACATTAGCTAATAAAAGATAGCCGGGCGCTAAATAAATCTGCGCAGCTAACCTTGCATAATGCAGCATTTTCACAACAATAAATTCATTGAATTCCTCTTTTAATAAATTTACACCGATGCTACATAATTCATTAATAGCAAAGTAACAGCCAAGTTCAGCAGAATCCATTAGATAATTTTCTATAAGATACAAGTGTTGCCCTTTATTGCAGGCATCACTTGTTAACTTTCTGTAATTCTCATAAAGGAAATATCCTTTAATTAAATCGAAACATGAGGAAACAGTAGGCATAGGCAAGTATTCATGCAAGGGTTTATTATTTTTCTCCGCATCTTCACGTGGATTTAAACCACATAGCCGCCAGACGTTAGTCCAGTATTCAGCTAATTGAGGTAGTTTGCATATTTGATCAATGCATGCATCACTAAGAGCGAGTTTTATTAAGCTGCCGGTATCAGCTCTCTTAATTAACTCAATTAAGAAGGTTTCCTTGTGAACTTTATAATAATGTAAAATCTTATTTTTTAGTTCTTCTTCCTTTTTATCGAGTTGTAGCACCGTCTCTTTTTCTATCGATTTCTCGTTGGCCATGGTAACTACCTTCGTTGACAATAATGAACTTGTCATGAAGGTAGTATTTTAACAAGAAAACCGCAGATTTTAAACTTTTAAGTCTAGACTGGACTCTTGAATCTCCGCACTTGTAGAGATTGCAACTTTCTCTTTCTTATTACTTGTAGTACTAACTGATGATACAAGTACGCCTGCATTAGCTGTTCGTCTTTCTGAACCAAGCCAAGATAGTATGGGCATTGACTGCCGATGTTTTGCTCTAGCTTGACTTGGTGATAATGCTTTTTTAACTAGATGTGCATGTCCATGTATTTCAATGATATTATCTAATTTATGTTTAATTAATAATTCTTTAATTTGCTGATGACTAGCGCCTGCCGGAGCACTTGCCTGTCTTGCATTTAAAAGATCTTGCACAAAATTTAAAGCAATCATTTTTGAGATGTTGATATCTTCAAGAAATTTAACGATAAGATTTTTGCAATCCATATTAGCATTAATATTATCTATCTTTTGTCCCTGCAGGAAGTTATATCGTTTAATTTGAGCTCTAGATGGTGGCATCGAGCCCGGTCCAACATCACCACCAATATTTTCAGATTTCAACCAGCTCCAAGTAGCTGACATATATTCTTTTTCCCGAATAGCCATCGCAGCTGCACCGAAAAATAAAACTCTTTTATCCCCAGAGCTTACATTTAACACCATCTCACTCTCATGATCAAAAAGAAGCGCTAATTCATTTTCAATTTCCATACAGATAGAGCGCATATGGCTATTATCTTGACCTACTGAATAAATAAATTGATCGCAATCAATTGTAAAAGTTTGAGAAGTTAAATTATTATCGGTATTTTCTTGTGGGTTTTTAAAAGTTAAAGTTAACCTTCCATCGGTATTTTCTTGTATGCTTTGTAAGGTACCACAACGTAATTCTTTACGCTCTTTGGCATTAGCAAGCGCGGTAGTAGCAAGTGTTCCTGTACCAGCCTTATTAAAATTTGTGGCTACCCAGTAAACTTGATTGCGTTGGTACTCCTTCATAAATTGGCGTTCTTGCGTATGGAGATCATTACCGAAAAATCCTTTGCGATAACATGCCGCTGCTGTACCGCCACCACCAAAGATGACTATCGTTTTACCTGTTTTCTTTTCTTCTTTTCCGGTTAAAATGAAGTCATTACCATCAATAATCGGTGTAAACTCTCTTTGTTTATCAAATTGATTTAATTTGAGGAAATCTTCTTTTTTAAGAAAAGTATCGGCAATAATATTTTTTGCAGGCCCAAGTCCTGTGCAAATATTTATTTCTTGTGCATAAACTTTCTTTGTTCCATTTGCAGTTTGAATGATTAAACGATATGGATAGTCAGAAACTTGCCAATCTTCTTGATGATTAGACTGCTTTTCAAGTTTTAATACGGATGCTTGTAATAAAGGTGCCTCTGTAAGAGCAAGGTTTACTTGATTTGCTTGATAAACATGGCGTCCATTTGCATGGGGATTTTTTTCATAGTAATGGCTTCCTACATAAGCTGATGGGTTTTCTATACCTGTTGCTCTTTCCAGGATACTATGACGCTGTGCGAGTGTATAGTTATGGTGCCAACTGCCCGCATCTTCAGCAATCATTAATACAGGTGGTATTTTTTTGTCAGCTAAGTATGCAAGTGTTTTCCCATGTTGATCTTTAAATTTCTCAAGCCATAATGTTGTGCCAGTATCGCCTGCCCCAAAAATTATTTGAGGTACGATTAAGGTTTCTTCTTCCTTAATTAAAGTTTGCATATTTTTATTTATTATTTTTTTAATATTTTGTGCTTTGGTAAGTCGGTCATAACTTTTAGTAACATTTGATAAATCATCATTTAAAGGAATATTAGAATTAGATGCAGCCTGAAGACGGGCCTGTTTAAGCGTTGTATCAAATGTCAGCACTTGCTGCTCATTTAACTTAATATTAAAAGCAAGTGAAGCGCTATAAATTTTTATTGCTTGTTTAAGTATGGCAATACATTCTTCTTTTGTATAATAACGTTTAAATATCTCTGGGTTTTGATCGATTTGTTTAATTAAAACATCAAATTTTTTAGCCAAATCAGCAGAATTTTGAATCCTACAAAATAGAAGACATGAGCAAATATAATTTAATTCAAATTGTTTAATATCTTTTGGTAAATTAGCCATAATATTCACTAACCTTTATGTGTTCTTATGACTAAAAATATTACTATGTGAAAATTAGACGTTCATTAAGTGTTCTCATAAAATTTATGCGTTTTAACTAAAAAAATTTTATATATAGGCTAAGGAAATTTTTAGTAGCGCCAATAGTTAATAAATAATAATTTCTTAAAAAAAATAGAAATAATAACTACTTAGGCATAAAATTTATTGATACCAATTGAGTTGCCTCTATTTAATTTAAAGCTAGCGGTTCTAAAGGGGCTACTTTAACTTCTTTTTCTTCTATCACAGCATTAACAATTTTTAATTCCTGTATGTAGGCTCTAAATTCAACAGTAAGTCTGTTAAGGCTTTGCGTTAAATCTGCTTTTTGACGTTCGAGCTTACGTAATTTTTCTTGCAGGCTAAGCTGAGTATAATCAAATACATATGCAACACCTTGTTGGGCTAAAAGTCGTTCTGCTGGATTTCCAGGTAAATTATCTAATACGTTCTGTCGGTATCTTCGAGCTTGTTCTTGATAGGCTTTATCCTCTTTTATTTGTAACTGAATAGTAGTAATTTTTTGATCAATGGAAGTGATTTGGTTATAAACTTCATTTTTCTGGCTACCAATCACTTCAAAAAAGTCACCGTAGCGATGATTAAGGTCTTTCAATTCTTGTAGTGATTTTTTTTGACATAGGTTTCTTAACTGTTCTGGATTCAGATAGCGAAAAAGCATAAATTTCTCTAATTACATTAATAAATGCGCACCATGATACTATTTATGCAAATAAAATTAAATGTTAAAGGTCTAAGTCTTAGTCTTAAATTCCAATAAACTCAAAAGTAATACCTGCATAATTATCTTTAAAGTTATGGCTGCGTTCTGAATAGAAGTAAGTTGGTGTTATACGTAATAATTTATAGTTGAAGTTAAATCCTGCACCTATGCGATAACCTGTTCTGCCAATAAGTAGTTGTGGTAGAGGGATTAGAGCAAGATTTGGATCAATTAAACGTCGACTATAATTTCGACTAGCTAATTGAATTAATCCACCACTTACAAAGGGCGAGAAATACTCATTAACTTGATAATATAAGCGAGCGTTTTCTAAGAAAGTACCTATTCTAGATGTTAGTGCTGGTACAATTGTGTTTTGATTAGGGTAAATTACATTGTAAGTGCGTTGATGGAAATTACTATAAAAATAAGTTAAATCACCTTGTAGATAAAATCGTTGATAAGTATAACCAAAAAAGGTACGGATCCCAGCTAAGCTATTAGTGCCGCTGTATTGTGAGTAGCCTGGTAAGGGACTAAGAGTATTACCATAAACAATATTATCTAGTTTGAATTTATTTTGGCCATAACTAGCAAACACATCGATAAAGAAAGGTGAAAAGACTTGCCTCATAACATGTATATAAAGTCCATTATCCTCTATAGAAAGTGAACTCTGACTTAAATTAACATTTAAATGTGACCACGTTGTATTATTTGTCCTAATATTAAAAAAATTAAAACCAGCAAGGTAATTACCAAAATTAAGATCATCACCACCAACTGCGATATACCTATTGTGGCCAGAATAATTATTAAAAAGAGCGCCTTTATGCGATGTAAATTTAAAATCATCATAGGCTGTATTAACAATAGCTCTGGGTCTTATATATTGTTGTTTTAAAGGTTCAATCATTTCATATTGAACTTGATTATCAGGACTCTTATTTTCTGCATATACAAAAGCAGATAAGAGCAGCATAAATAGAAAAATAGTACGTGTCATCATATTCCTTCCACAGCTAGTTTAATTACTTTTAAATTGACTAAAAATCTCATTTTGCCTTACCAAAATAAACTTAGGGTATAGTTCCACAATTATTAATATCCAAAACTGCTGTACTTGGCGGCGGCGGTGGAGGCGGTGGAGGCGGTGGAGGAGGTGGCGGTGGTGGTGGAGGCGGTGCCGGGGGCAGTGGACTTACTTTTAAACTGCTTGTTACTATAACTTCTGCCGCGGTAGTTGTGTTAACATTATCTTGAGTTATGGTTGTTTCTGTTAAAACAGAACGCTCGGGATTTTGTTTTTGTAAATCAGTAAAAGCCCTATAACCTTCTGCAGGTGTGTCTTGACGGCAAGCTATCAAAGAAAAAATTAAAATTAAAAGATAAATCCTAAGAAACCAACGGCCAGTCATTAACAATTCCCTATGTATAAAAAACACTTTAATATAAATCAATATTTGATAACAGACAATCTAATCTAGTAATAAGCTTACAATGGCATTGACTGAATAACTTTTTATAAGTATTGTTGACGCCTTGACATGGCGTTTTTATTTAGGAATGAAATGATGGATAAAGTATTTTTAACACTTAAAGTCTTTGCTACGTTTCTTTTTCTATGGCTTATTTCAAATCAAGCGAATGCAAATAATGAGATAACTAGTCAAGCTACATTGCAAATTAGCCGAGTATCTAGTTTAAGCCCAATTACTTGCCATAATTCTATAGCACTTTGTCATATTACTTTAAATACCTTTTTGGAAAATAGCGGTTTTGTCGAGATTGTTAATTTATCGAATATTACAGCTACAAATGTCAGAGCAGTTTTCCACCTAGTATCGATATAATTAATGAAAGCCTCTGTCCTGCTATTGCTCCCAGTGAAACATGCCGCTTGGAATTTGGTCCAGCATTTTCTGCTCATCCCACTACGCCTATTCCTATTGTTGGTGATAACACAAATACCATCTATTTTGAATTAGAAGTTATTGCAGTGCCACCTACTATTATGAAGAAATATTAACTTTTTATGTAATTGATGCAGCAAATACGTTAGTTTGAATAACAAAAAATATGTTTTTAATATAACTGATTTTCGGAGGCTTTCATTTATTTATAATCAATAAGTAAGTCAAAAAATAATATTAATTTTATAGCAATTTGAAATAATTTTACTTAACTGCTGAATCTATAGTTTTATTCTTGGAAGTAGCATGTACGCCTACAGAAACTTTAAAGAAATCTCTTGTGGTTGCATCTTCTAAATATCATTTTACTCAACTTATTTTCAGAGCTAACATAATTAGCTTATTTAATCTTTATTAATGTATTAAGCAACCAAGGATAGATGCATGCGTGGTACCTTAAGGATGAGTGTTTATTTTATATTTTGGATGCTGCTATCCTGTCAGGTCTCTTTACCACCATATCAACAAACTCGAGCTCTAAAATCAATACCAAATATAGAAGGCGAGATTAAAGCACAAGAAAAGAGTCCAGTAATAAAATCAGGTGATTGGCCAAGTAAATATTGGTGGTTGGTTTATAATTCACCAGAACTTAGTGCCTTAATGTTAGAAGCACTTTGTAACAATCCTTCTATTCATGAAGTGAAAAGCAAAATGAAGGCTGCTCGGCAAGAGGCATTAGTAACACGGTCTAAATTATTTCCGCTCGTTTTTTTCGATTTTAAAGAAAATTTGCAATATGTTAGTAAAAACGGCTTATTTCGGGCCCTTAATCGTCACTTTCCACGCCATGCTGATTTGATTGATTTATCTCTTTCATTCCGCTATGAATTTGATTTTTGGGGAAAAAATCATAATTTATTAGCGGCTGCTATTGGTAGAGCAAAAGCTGAACGTGCTGAAGTTGCGCAAGTGCAATTGTTAACTACAACTGCACTTGCGCAGGCTTATTTTGCTTATAAGGTTAATTTAATTAAACGGCAACTTTACCGTCAATTAGTGTCAGTAAGACAAAATATTGTCACGCTGCAAAATAAGCTACTTCGTAATGCATTAGCGAGCGATTTGCCAACGTATACAATCGCTGAAAATTTATCCGAGGCAAAACAATTATTAGCTGATATTGAAAATGAGGTTGCTACAAATCGCCATCTAATTAATATTTTAGCAGGGAGAAATCCTGAAGCAGCTTTGTCTATAACTAGCAAATTAGCTCACTTGCCCAAAAAATTAATCATACCTCAAACAATTTCTATCGACTTAATTGCTAGGCGTCCTGATTTAATGGCACAGATTTGGCGGGCCAAGGCCCTAGCTTATCAAACAGGCGCAGCGATGGCTGATTATTATCCTGATGTAAATCTTGTTGGTTTAGTTGGTTTAGAAAGTGCAGGTTGGGAAAAATTATTGCGTGCCTCAAGCTTTACAGCCGCACTTAGGCCAGCAATCCACTTACCTATTTTTACCGCTGGTTCAATAAGGGCGAACATTAGAGCGAATAAAGCACAATTTGATGCAGCTATTTTTGCTTATAATAATTTATTATTACGCAGTACTCAGGAAATACTTGATATTTTAGCCTTTGCAAAATCAGTTTATCAACGACAGCTTGAGCAAACGCGTATTCTTAATTTGGCAGAAGAACGTTATAGAATAGTAGTAAAACGCGAAAGAAATGGTTTAGATAATGGCATGGAGGTTTATAGGCAGCAGGAAGATGTAATTGAAAAAAAATTAATGAATCTCACGATTCTTTATAATCAATATTTAGCTTCAATTAAGTTAACTAAAGCGCTTGGTGGAGGTTATTGTCAAGCAGTTGTGCCACTGGTAAGACAATCATGAACAATGAACAACATATTAATGCAAAGAGATATAATATTATCCTACTAATGATTCTAATTTTAGCCATAGTTCTCTTCTTCGTCTGGTTGCTTTTTTGGCATAGCGAAGAATATACAAATGATGCTTATGTTCAAGGTAATCAAGTTTTTATTAAACCACTTAGAAGTGGTTTTGTGACAGGTATCCACAGCGATGAAACTTATTTAGTCAAAAAAGGCCAGCTCCTTGTACAACTGAATCAAACTGACGCAACAATTGCACTGGAGAAAGCCAAAGCAAATCTTGCCTATGCAGTACGGCAAGTTTGTCAAGCTTTTCATGAAGTATTTCAAATACAAGAAGATATTAATATTCGTAAAGCCCAACTATTAAAAGCACGGCAAAATTTTAAACATCGAGCTGGCGTTATACAAGATAAGGGCGTCTCATTAGAAGATTATCAAAATGCAGCTGATGATTTAAAAGCGAGTTTAGCTGCATTAAAAAGTACGGAAAATAATTATCAAAGAGCCCTAGCTTTCATTCAAAGTAGCTCCATAGTTAATCATCCTATAATACGAAAAGCCGAGCAAGAAGTTCGAGATGCATGGGTGCAACTGTATCGCTCTAATATTTATGCACCTGTCGAGGGGCTAATTGCTCAGCGTACAATTCAAGTGGGCATGGCTGTTAATCCGACTGATGTTTTAATGGCAATTATTCCTCTTAATCAAATTTGGGTAAATGCTAATTTTAAAGAAACACAATTAAAACGAATGCGTATAGGGCAATCTGTCAGAATCACCTCTGATTTATATGGGCGTGATATTGTTTTTCATGGACGTATAGTAGGTTTGTCAGGTGGTGCAGGTAATGCATTTTCTTTATTACCGCCCGAAAATTTATCGGGAAATTGGATTAAAATAGTTCAAAGGTTACCTGTTCGAATTGCTTTAGAGGCAGAAGAGATAAGGAAGTATCCCTTACGCATAGGGTTGTCTTTAGAAGTGAGAGTGGATCTTTCAAAACAAGGACTTCTTATTCCTACATCCTATAATGGTCCAAACTATGGGACTGATATTTTTGTAAGCGAGGAAGTGGGTAGTAAACGATTAATTCATGAAATTATTGTTGCTAACCTAGATCCTACCTTAAAACGGTATGCTTACAAAGCGCCTGATTTAAAGCCTTTGCAACGAGACGCTTAAATGCATTTATTTATCTTTATTTTTACGCTGGCTTTAGTAATTTTTAATTTAACGCTACCTATTATGGCGGGGATTTATATCGTTAGTGATTTAGGCGGCAGTACGTTTATTAGCTTTTATAGTGTTAGTTTTTTTTGTCTTGGTAATACCTTAAGCACACCTTTAGGTAAACCAAATGCAATGAAATTAAGTCCCATAAAATTTTATCTTCTCTGTCTTGTTTTGATGCTTCTTTTTTCTTGGCTCTGCGCTACAGCAACAAGTTATTTTAATTTTATCTTATTCCGATTTTTAGAAGGTGTAGCGTCAGGACCTTTATATTTATTGATTACACTTGTTTTGATACCAAAAGTTTTTTCTTCTGAACGGCAGGCAAAATTATTGCCTTATCTCTTTATTTGTTTTTCATTTACACCGGTACTTGGCGCGAGTTGGGGAGCCTGGGTTGCTTATGCTCATCATTGGCGGTTTCTATTTTTTACCAATATACCTATTTGTTTAATATTGATGATATTAGTAGCTATAAGTTTGCGACATTTAGATGAAAGGCCACAAGAAGTTTATTTTAATAAAATTAATTTTTTTCTTTATAGTATTAGTATCATTTGTATCGGCACGGCTTTAATGGTTGGCCAAGAACTAGATTGGTTTCGTTCTAATTTAATCAATGTTTTACTTATTATTGGAGGCGTAAGCACACTACTTTTTATTTTTAATAGTCTTAATTCTGCTTACAGCGTGATTAATTTACACCTTTTTAAAAACTTCTTTTTTACGTTTGCCATGTTAAACATTGGGATTCTCTTTGGCATGTATTATGGTATGGTGATTTTACTGGGGTTATGGTTAAAGCTGTATGTCAATTATACACCTAATTGGATTGCTTTAATTATTATCACTATGGCTTTTGGCGCTTGGATACCTCTTTTTCTTGATTATAAACGAACCGATCCACGTCTGCCGCTAGCAATTGCCTTACTCTTTTTTACTATTTCTTTTTTTTATACCGCTACATTTAATAGCGAAGTAAATTTTAATCGTATCGCTTTTTCTCGTATTCTTGCCGGTCTTGGGTTAGCGCTTTTCTTACCACCTTTATTTAAGCTTCCGGCGCAAACTTTCTCAGCCGAAAAAACCAAAGAGGCAGTGAACTGTTTTCATATTATACGACTATATAGTAGCGGCCTCGGTACTGCCTTATTTGTTACCTTATGGCAACGTCGACAAGTATTTTATTATGAACGTTTAGGGAGCAAATTAACACTTTTTTCACAACAGGTTTCTTATTATTTAACGAAAGCTAGCCAATTTAATTTAAAGGGTAAAGCTGCTTTAGCGGAGTTAAACAGTGCTTTATTAAGGCGAGCTACTGCTTTAGCGCTAGATGATTGTTTTTACCTAATGGCTTGGCTAAGTGTCATTCTAATTACAATTTTACTTATTACTTTTTATCCACCGTTACGACTTAGTCCACAGGTAACTCATCACAAACCTAGCTTATAAAAAAATAGTAGTTAGCGCTTAGGACATAAAAAGCAATCTTGAGTGTGATCATTGACTATACCAACAGCTTGCATATAAGCATATATAATAGTAGAGCCGACAAAGCTCATACCACGTTTTTTTAAATCTTTAGATAATGCATCAGATTCTATTGTATGTGCAGGAATATCGTTAAGTATTTTAGGGCGATTAACTTTAGGTTTGTTTCCAATGTATGACCAAACATAGGTATCAAACGACTTAAATTCTTTTTGGATAGCAATAAATACAGACGCATTTTGGCGAACAGAAAAGACTTTTAGACGATTGCGAATAATATCGCCAGTCGCTAATATTTTTTCAAGTTCATCATCACTCATGCAAGCAACTATCACTGGATCAAAATTTTTAAAAGCACGACGATAACCTTCGCGTCGCTTAAGAATGGTATACCAACTTAAGCCAGCTTGCGCTCCTTCAAGCGCTAACATTTCAAAGTGCTTGATATCATCATGTACAGGCACTCCCCATTCTTTATCATGATAGAGTTGATAATCTGGTTTATTTTCAGGCGACCATGCGCAGCGTTTAATCATAATTGGTAATTAAATAAGTTAACTATTTAAAATTAAATAAGCAGGTTTTGTTATAAAAAGTAATTTTTCCTAGCCTATCAAATTCCAAGAAGGGGTTAAATTTTAATTTATTTCTAATCGAAGTCCTCATTCTATCACTATACTTTTATATAAAATAAAATTTCAAAAAATGATAGCTGCATTTAAATATGGAAATAATATATGCACCCTAGTTTACCTCTCGTAACAACGTTAGCAACAGCCCTGGGTTTTGCCGTTATTATGGGATTTATAGCAGTTAAATTGAAATTACCTTCATTAGTAGGTTATTTAGTAGCTGGCATGATGATTGGCCCATTTACCCCGGGTTTTGTTGCCAATTCAGCCATTGCTGCTGAATTTGCCGAGATTGGGGTCATGTTATTGATGTTTGGCGTTGGCTTGCATTTCTCTGTAGATAATTTATTAGAGACAAGAAAAATTGCTCTTCCAGGCGCCATAATTCAAATTGCTGTTGCCACAATACTTGGTGCAAGCTTAGCTAGTTTTTGGGGTTGGACATTAAGTGGCGCATTAGTATTTGGTTTAGCACTTTCTGTTGCTAGTACGGTTGTTCTAATTAGGGCGCTTGAGTCGCAAAACATGTTAGAAACAACGAAGGGGCAGATTGCTGTAGGTTGGCTAATTGTAGAGGATCTAGCCATGATTTTAGCCTTAGTTTTTTTACCTTTTATAGCGCAGGTGGCAGGTGTTGGACCCCAAAACAATACCAACAGCTCTTTAGTTCTTGTTTTAAGTTTGGCGCTATTAAAAATTTCTGCATTTGTTATTGGAATGTTTTTAATAGGCCGTTGGGCACTACCTAAATTACTTTGGCAGGTTACTCGTACTGGTTCAAGAGAGCTTTTCACTTTATGTGTTATTGCAGCAGCTGTTAGTATAGCGTTTGTCGCAGCTAAACTATTTGATATATCGTTTGCCTTAGGCGCTTTTTTTGCTGGTATGATTATTAGAGAGTCTAGGTTTAGCCAGCGAGCGGCTGAGGATTCTCTTCCTTTTCGAGATGCATTTGCTGTCTTATTTTTTGTATCAGTAGGCATGCTTGTTAACCCGCATGTATTTCTTGATCAGCCTTTACAAATCTTAATTGTGGTGGTGATTATTGTTATTGGTAAATCGATTGCTGCAGCTTTATTGGTTTTAAGTTTTCACTATCCTTTAAATACCGCATTAACGATAGCCGCAAGTTTAGCGCAAATCGGTGAGTTCTCATTTATCTTAGCAAGTCAAGGCGTTTTGTTAAAATTATTACCACCAGAAGGACAAGGTATGATACTTGCTGGCGCATTAATTTCAATTACCTTAAATCCTTTTTTATTTAAAGCAATCTTGCCTCTTACAGTATGGGTAAAAACAAAATTTCCCTATCTGCAGGCTTTTGAATCCAAGAAAGCGCCCTTAATGCTACCTACTTTAGAACCTGATAAGCATTTATCCAAACATATTATTCTAGTTGGTTATGGTAAGGTTGGTAAGAAAATTGCTGCGTCATTTCGTGAAAAAAATATTCCTTATATTGTCATTGATCAAAATCGCGAATTGATTGAGTCTTTACAGAAAAAGAAAATAGCAGCAGTGCCTGGTGATGCAACAAATCCAACAACGCTTATACGAGCTAATGTGGCACATGCGGAGATGCTAGTTGGCGCCTCCTCTGATACGTTTAATATGCGACAGATATTACATCTAGCTAAAGAGATTAATCCTAATATTATATTGGTGGCTCGTGTAGAGAGCGAAGAGGAAAAAAATTTATTAATGGGGGAAATACAAGGCGCATTCTTTTTAAGTGAGGAGGAGCTTGCTAAAAACATGAGTAAGCATATTTTAACGCTATTTCACTTAAATCATTAGCCTTCTATTAGTTTAAAACTAGATAAACTTATTCTAAAAATTACTTCTTGAGGATTAGTTAGCTGCCCTTAAATGAGCCATAATATGGCTAAATAATGAGTCGCAGCGTTTGTTTTCAAATTGCCAATAAGTATAGAGAGCAGAGTTATCCATGGTTTTACTAGGTAACACATAAGAGAAAAGTGAAAATACAACTGGATCAATTGTGCTATATTTATTAGCTAATACTAACTGCCCTAAAATTAAATCAAGAGGCGCACTTAAAAATACTTTTTGTTTACTGTCTTCAATAAATAATTCAATAACTACGGCGAATTGTCTTTCACTTCCCTTTAAGACTTTAGTAATGATTTGCAAGTAATGATTAAGCTTCACTAGGGTTAATTTTTTTGTTCCAATACTGCTTTGCATTAAAAACCGATCAACCCTGGTTTTATTAAAGAGAAATTGGTATAAAGAGACTATCTGTTGTTGACTTGCTTGACCTGAGCCATAGGTGGAAATACCAATAGGCCAGCCGGGTTTTTGTTGTTTAAGTAATTGAGTTAAGCTGTTTAAATAGGTTTCTAAGAGCTTCCTACGACTTTCACTTTGCCAACTTAAGTCATCAATTTCATCCGTTATATACCAACCTATTACAGTATCATTGTCCGGATCAGCTGTTTCAATAAGGTTAACTAAAAAAGGCAATAAGGCTTGCTGTTTTCGATAGTTTATATCTAAAAAACGTCTAAGCTCTTCATCTCTTTTGTTAAGCACTTGCCAAAATTGTTCATCATAATTTAAACCCATGCTGATTTTTAAATGTTCTTTTTTCGCAGCCCTTATTATCTTAAATAAAACTGTATCAGAAGGCTGATTAATTAAAGGAATGACAGGATAAAAGACTAAATTATTATAAGAACTCCATTGAAGGATAATATGGTTAATACCTAAATTATGCGCTTGTTTAAATAGTGTAAGCCACGCTTGGCTAGAGAAACTCTGATGGTCTTCATAGAGCTGTAAGAAACTCGTTTTAACGTTAGTAAGTGGACAGGTCGCTAATAAAGCATCTTCAACTTGTAACCATAATCCCTTATATAGCAAAAAGAATAAGAAATAAGCTTTCAATACGTTCCTCGCACGGTAGCCCTATTAATCTACAAAGAAGAAACACTTAATATAAAAAATTAAGGAAAAGTAAACTCTTTAAAAGCAAATTTATTGAAGAAAAAATTTTTGTAACGCTCTCAATTATAATTGTTTTATTAGTATGAAAAGTCAATAGAAGGAAACAAAGCGGAGATAGCGGTAGCTTATTTGATGATAATAGGATAAGGAAAGTAGATAGAGAGCTAAGTTTAAAAAAGCAGGAGAAACCATAAATAAATCTAACTTGTACGTTAATTGGATTCATTAGGTTAATAGACTAGCTACTTTAGTTTAACGATTTCATTTACTGCCAAATTTTTTCTGCAGTAAGTTTACTCTTGGCAAGATTATAAATACCATCTTTAAAATGGCTCACATGTTGTTTCTTTTTTAAAGAATCTTCGCCAAATATAATAAATTCGCGAATAGCCTTCTGCTTGTTATCCGCAAATTTAATTAAAACTTTGTTTGCTGAGAAATGAATTAGCTGGTTAATAGTAATCTCAACGTTTCCTTTTAACAGCGTTCCTTGCTTATCAGGTAGATTTACAATCGAATTTGCTGAATAGTTAATAGTTGAAGAAGAACTAGCTGCTTTTTCAGAATGAGAATCAGCAAAAGCTTCACTAAAAATAATAGTGAATAATGTAATTCCTAAAAAATAGTTTTTTAAATTGGTAAGTCTTAACATAATAAACTCTTAATCATAATTATTTGATGAGTTTTAGTAGAAAACCCATTGAATTTTCTCTGTAGATATTAAAGACTAATATGCGTAAGCACAATATATTTTGCACAATAAATAATTTTAATGCGGCAAAATGGAGCACAGTTTAATGCTTCTACTACAAGTATTGTTAACAAAAATTTTAAGCATTTATTAAAAGGAGAGAGTAAATGTCTAAGCGTGCCGATTTTAGCTTAATGTCTTGGCCACAGAAAATCCAAGCAGTTAAAAATATACCGCATGATGTAGTCGTACTTGATTTAGATTTAGATGATTTTGGTGCTACGTCTGGCGCTGATTTAGCTGAAATTTTTGCTGCAATTCCAAGTACAGTCAAGACACTAGATTTAACTTTAAATCAAATGATTAAACACTCTGGTGATGAATTGGCGCAAGCGTTTATAGCTATTCCACATACCGTAACTACATTAGGTTTATTTTTTAAAAGTTATTGTGAAAGTTTAGGTAAGGATTTATCTCAGGCATTAATAACGCTGCCTTCTACTATTCGTTATCTTAATTTGAGCCATAATAATTTTGGCAGTGAGTCTATTGTAGATATATTGCAAGTGGTTAAAGTGCTACCGGCCCAATTGGTTTCACTTAATTTAAGCGCAAATAATTTGCAGGCAAAAACTACGGCTGAGTTATCTGCAATAATTCAAGCTATCTCTAATACCATAAAGTCAATTGATTTAACCGCTAATGACCTCTTTACTTTTAAATCATTACAACAACGAGATGAATTATTACATGCTCTCGCACCTTATGAACAAAATGGTCGTCTTAATCTAGCTCATAATGGTGAAGCAGCTTTTTTAAGGGTTTTATTACCTGTATGTTCAATGCTTATTCAGCATAAATTGCCCTTAGAGATTGCTTGCAATATCTTAGTAAACTTACTACCGGAAAAAGAAAATATTTCAAATAGAGCGAGGGTTGATGAACAAATAGGTAGAATTTTTCCTAATCAAACTATTCAGCAATTCGTGGAAAGTCATAAGTTAGATTTAGAAAGAATGATGATTATTAATACGGCTAAATATGGGATTAAAAATTATTTAGCTTGGGCTGCAGATAAAACGAATATTGCTAAGTCTCGTGGTTACGAAAGCTTTTTTACACGGTTAGGGCATGGGCAAGTAGGTTGTGATACAGCAAAAAATTTACGTATAAACTTAGAAAATTGCCTAACACCGAATGAGGCAATTACAATTGTTAATGATTTTTTAGACCAGCCTAGTACACGGTTTTATACCAATTCATTGGCCTGTTTTCTTCTTGATGAATTAATTAAACTACCTGAGTCGCCATGGAAAAATACCAGACGTTATCCACAATATCAACCTATTAAAACTATAGAATTTACAAGTGAGTTAGCTAAATTTTGATGAAAGGATTATATCAATATGGACAATTTCCATGCAGGACTTTTAATCATCCAACACGGTATTTCTATTTGCGGCGTACTTGTTATTTTAATCGGTGTATTAATAGCATTAGGTCGCTATATTTATTATGCGCTTTCTTCACTAGTGAAGAAAGCGCCAACATTTGATATTAATTACATCCGTTTAAGTTTAGGGCGAGTGCTTACCTTAGGTTTAGAGTTTATTGTCGCTGCAGATTTAATTAGTACAACGACTGCGCCTGACTATTACACCGTTGGTATCGTCGCTATTATTGTTTTAATTCGAACTGTCTTAAGTTATACCTTAAATCGAGAAATAAATGCTATTAGTCAATTAGAGGAAAAATCAATGAAAGGTTTGTAGTTTATTAAGTCTATGTTTTATAAAAGTGCTTTTATTTTGTTGACTATTAGGAATCTATCTTTGTATTACCTTTCATTCTAACTTGCAAAATAGATTCCCGCCTACGCGGGAATCCATACTAATATCAAGCTTCTATCTTGGAATCATGAAACTAAATCAAATAATAGGAATTCTGCGTCCTCTAAACAAACAATAACGATAGTATTCTCGTTAGTGATTGCTGCACCATCACCGGCGATTAATAAATGATTGTTTAAAGTAATTTTTCCTTTAATTAGTTGCAGCCAACCTGCTCTATGACTAAGAAAAGTATATTTAAGCGAGTAATTAGACTCAAAATAAGCAGTAAAAAGATTAACATCTTGCTGAATTTTAATAGCAGTCGTTGTTCCTGCTGGAGAGCCAATTAAAATTAATTTATTTTTTTCTTGCGTAATGATTTTCTGTTCATAACTAGGTGTTAATTGTTTTTGTTCAGGAATGATCCAAATTTGGAGAAAATGTAAATTTTCTGTTGTTGATAGGTTATATTCACTATGTTCTACACCCGTTCCCGCTGACATTTTTTGAATCTCGCCTGCTTTTATAAGCGAGCCATTTCCCATGCTGTCTTTATGTTCTAGCGTACCTGAAATAACATAAGAAATAATTTCCATATTATGATGGGGATGCTTTCCAAACCCATAACCAGGTTTAACTGTATCTTCATTGATAACACGTAAATGGCCAAATCCCATAAATTTTGGATCGTAATAACTGCCGAATGAAAAGGTATGGTAACTATCAAGCCAGCCAAGCTGACTATGCCCACGCTTATTACTTTTATAAGTAGTAATCATATATCTTTCATCAAAGGAAATAATGTTAGTTTAGCAAAGACTCAAGTTAATCGTTGTTATCTTGGTGGATAAGTTAGAGTATCATTAGCGAAAATAGTAATTTTTTCAAATCGGTTATCATTTTTAGCAAATTGAAAGATTACCATAAACGTTGCTGAAACAGGCTCACCAGTCGTTTTAATGCCTGTTGAACCAATTTCTAACGCATAAAAATCTTTATTATTCGTTTTAAAAAACATAAGTTCTTTCATTTCTAATTTTACAAATTTCTCTACAAAAGCAGGGAAAAAATCGACTACTTTAACTTCGCCTTGATGTCTTGAGATCACTATACCTTCTTGTATAAATAGTTCGATAGCGCCATCAGCATCTAGTTGATTGAGTTTGCTTAAATAAGTCTGAATAATTTGATGTCGCTGCTTTGTATCATTAACTAGTACGCTTTGTGCATGTAATGTAGAAGCTAAGGTGAGAATAAAAATGATAACTAGTTTACGCATAAATATTGGCTTCCTTGTCAATGATTTAAATTACAGCTAGATTTTAAATGATTGATTTAAGCATCAAAATATAGGTAAAGCAAAGGAAAATTTTATTGATTAGCCGAAAGTAATTAATATAAAAAGGATCTGCTATGAGCAAAGAAAAAAATATTATTTAGTTATTACAGGGCTTTTAATTCTTTCTATAGCAATATCTCTTTCTTTATTATTGTTACCACCTATCCCACCGCCCTTAAGCTACCATGATTTTGCTGATAAACGCATGTTTATATCTATTCCTAATTTTTTCAATGTCATTTCAAACCTATTATTTATTATTGTGGGCATAATCGGCTTGGCTGCTCTCTTTGATAATAAGGAGCGGATTAAGTTTTTTAGTTCTGAAGTTATATGGCCTTATGTCGGTTTATTTCTTGGTACTATTCTTACCGGCATTGGTTCTGCTTATTATCATTGGGCGCCAAATAACGCTTCTCTATTATGGGATAGGTTGCCTATGGGAATTATTTTTATGTCATTTTTTAGTGCCTTTATTATAGAGAGGGTAAATAGATGGGTCGGCGTTTATTTATTATTGCCTGCTATTTTAATTGCAATGCTTTGTACGATTCATTGGGAAATAAGTGAGCAATTGGGACAGGGAGATCTACGTTTATATAGCTGGTCACAAGGCTATCCGATTCTCATGATCGCATTAATTTTCATTTTGTTTGAATCTTTTTATAAGGGTGAGATTTATTTAATAAGTGTGTTTGTCTTATTTGGATTAGCTAAGCTTACAGAAATCTTAGATAAACAAATTTATACGTGGTCTGGAGATTTAATAAGTGGCCACACTTTAAAACATGTGTTAGCTGCTGGAGCAATCTTTTTAATCATGCAATATTTAAAATATCGAAAAATTAGTTTTACAGGAAGTATTTATCCTAAGCCGTCAGTAAGGCAGATAAAAGACTAAAAGTTAATTGGTTTATTTTTTGTAATTATTTACAAACAATATTCTAATCTCTAAACTGATTTAAGGATATTGACTAAAAAGATTGGCTATGACCGCCCTAACAAAAATAAAAAATAATATTGAATCCTCTGTTGAAATTGAAATTCTAGCAAAATTAGATGCATTACCAAGTAAAATTTCATCCCAAAAATTTGCATTATATGGCAGTAAAGTTGCAGCAGGTTTTCCTTCGCCGGCAGATGATTATTTGGAATCTTCTTTAGATTTAAATGAATACTTGATTAAGCATCCAGCTGCAACATTTATGGTTAGAGCACAAGGTGACTCTATGAAAGATGCAGGTATACAAAATGGTGATTTGCTAATTGTTGATAGAAGTATTGAAGCAACGCATGGCAAAGTGGTTATTGCGGCTTTAAATGGCGAACTAACAGTTAAGAGATTATCATGTCGTAATGGCCGTGTATGTTTAATTCCCGCCAATTCAAGCTATTCGCCTATTGATATTACAGAAGAAACAGCATTGGTGATTTGGGGTGTAGTTACGCATGTTATTCATCAAACATTATAATTATGTTTGCTTTAATTGATTGCAATAATTTCTATGCATCTTGCGAGCGTCTTTTTCGTCCTGATTTACGTAATAAACCTATTGTCATTTTATCTAACAATGATGGTTGTATTATAGCGCGCTCCAACGAAGCTAAAGCACTAGGAATTAAAATGGGTGAGCCTTACTTTAAAGTAAGGGATTTATGTAAGGCCAATCAAGTTACTCTTTTTTCCTCCAACTATACGTTATACGGTGATTTATCCGCTCGTGTTATGCAGGTGATTAGAGAAACCTGGGATGCAGTTGAAGTTTATTCAATTGATGAAGCCTTTCTTGATTTAACCACCTTATCTCAAAATAAGATTGAGTATTATTGTAATATGCTGCAGAAAAAAGTTTTAAAATATGTAGGTATTCCCACCTCAATCGGTATTGGAAAAACTAAAACATTAGCTAAGTTAGCTAATGTGATTGCGAAAAAATTAACGATTCCTGTTTTTAATATTACAGATAATACCGCTTATTGGTTAAGGCAAATACCTATAGAGGATATTTGGGGGATTGGCAAACAGTGGCAAAAGAAATTAAAGTGTTTAGGTATTTTAACAGCTAGTGATTTAGCCAGCCAAAGCCCGCAGAGAATAAAGCCTTTATTTAATGTCGTTTTGCAGCGCACAGTGATGGAACTTAATGGTATTAGTTGTTTGCCCTTGGAGGCTATAGTACCTAATAAAAGTATTGTTGCTTCGCGTTCCTTTGGTAGTCTACAAACTGATTTGATTGAAATTGAAAAGGCACTTAGTCATCATTGTGCATCAGCTTGGTCAAAGCTTCGTAAACAGGAATTAACCGCACAGTATCTATCTATTTTTTTATTAACAAGTCGTTTTAATGATGATTTTAAATCTTATTCTCAAACATTAGGCTTTCGGTTAATTAAACCTACAGATGATTTAAGAGAGTTAACTGCAACTGCTAAACATAGTTTAAAGCAACTTTATAAACCCAATGTTCCATATAAAAAAGTAGGTCTTTTATTAGCTGAACTTACCCCAAAGCAACAAATTCAATTAAATCTTTTTCAACCTGAGCAGGAGGAAACCCTAGCGAACACAGAAAAATTGATGTCAGTACTGGAATCAATTAATCAAAAATACGGTGATAGGATGATTCGCTTAGCGGCAGAAGGTTTTAAAAAAAATTGGGCTATGAAGCAGGATATGAAGAGCCCTTGTTATACAACGCGTTGGTCAGATTTAGCTCGGGTAAAAGTGACCTAAGCTTATTAAACGAAAGTACTTATCTGGTTTTATTAAAATCAGCAAAACCTTAATTTTACTACGAATCAAGTACTAATAAGTAAGAGTGATTATTATTTTTACCCATTAGTTCTTTATACTATAATTAAATAATAATTAAATAATGGGTTTTATAAGAGAATTATTATGCCTAATAGTATAAATTTAACTTTGGACGAAGAGACAGGAAGAATAATAAGAAGGGGCCCGATAAGCAATAGCGCCCTTTTGAATTCGTTAAGAAGTATTATATTCGAGTTACGAAAAGAGCCGAATTCATTCTTTCCATATTCGGTAAAAATGCAGAACCAGCAAATATATTTTTTAGTAGATTCGGGCGCTTATCCTTCTGTAGAGGAAAAAAGGGTTGCTTTCTTGAAAGTAATAGGGAAGAGCCCGTTTTCAGGTAATATAATAGATAGTACGAGTGAGATACAATCAACGGCAAAAAAGGAAACCTTATACAGTAAGTATTTTGAAAATGATACAGATATGAAGCCTAGTGACGCTGAGTTAAAAGAAATTGTAGAGATATTTATGTCATCTCCATCAGAAGGAGGGATATTTAACATGAACAAGAAACAAGGTGCTAATCAAGAAGATAATAATGCTAAAGATGAACCCCAGAAAAGCAACTTGTTTGGTAGGACGAAATAGAAGTAATACGGTGGTCTAGAATTAGGGTCGGTAGCCAAGGGGATATAGCCTAAGCTAGGAGCTCCATTAACTATATCCTTCTGGCTTATAATCTCATTGTAAATATCAAGCAATTAAAAAATTATATGACGAGCTTTAGATAAATCAATATTTAGACTACCCTTTTAAGACAGTAATTTCTCCAGGCGCGTTCACTTCTACCGTAAATCCATTAGCAGAAATTTTGGCAGGTGTAATGACACCAGTGTCTAAATCTACATATAAAGTACCAACAATAATTGGTGAGCTGCTTTCAATATCCATCTTAATCACAGCAGGGCAGATGCCTTCTTCTCTATGATCTCTACAACCTGCTTTAACAATACTCCATGACACTCTGGTTGTTTCATTAGGCCATGCAGGCTCGGGCGCTGCTCTCCCATCTACATAGGCATTAGTCGTCGTATCAGTAAGATTATGGGTAATCATGGCTTTAGGTGCTGCTAGTAAATCTGCAGTAAATAAATTAGTGATTAGTATAGTAGCGCCTAGAATTGAGCATTTCATTATTAATTTCCTTTTATATCTATTGGAAATGAGCAATTATTAAGGAAGGCTTTAATATGTCAAGGTTATCCAACATTTTAAACCAACTTAATTACAACATTATTAGGATTTCAATCAAGGGCATGTCCTAATGTAAATTGTTACAAATAATATCCAATATTGATATAAAACAATTGGCCGCAATTGTCACAATAATGTTGACATATTATTTTGATATGTTATCTTAAAAATTAATCACAAATAAAATGACAAAATTGTCATAAGAATTAAGGCATGATTTTGCTTAATTTTTATACCTTAAAAAATTTTTAATCTGTAAGGAGTTTTTTATGTCTAATTTTGAGAAACAAACTAAAGATACAATGCAAAGAGGCTTAAATGAATTAGAGAAATCAGATTGTGACTGGCTAGATTATGTCCAAAAACATCCTTTGCAAACTATGCTTTTCGGATTAATAGGGTACTTTGCTGTAAAGGGTGCTATTAAAGATTAAGTTGCAGCTTAGGCCACAAAATAAATAAGCAGAGCTGTAATACAAGGCTCTGCAACATTTAAACTTAACCGTCTATTAGAGGATGATTATAAATTAAAAAAGGAGTACAAAATGACGACTAGTGTTGGTGTGCAGGCTAAGTTCCATAATGCTCTTTATGCTCTTTGTGAACTCGATTTTGACGCCGTTGCGGCTTATAAAGTAGCTATTGATCGTCTTGAAAGTGAGGTTTATAAAGAGCGTTTAAGCGAATTTATGGAGGATCATAAACGGCATATAAAGAATATAACCAATATTCTTAAAGTACATAAAAAGGAGATTCCCACAGGCCCTGATATAAAGCAATATCTAACTAAAGGTAAAATAGTTTTAGCCAATATCTTTGGTGATAAGGCTATCCTTAAAGCCATGGTTACTAATGAAATAGATACTAACACAGCCTATGAGCGCGTTAGTGAGCATGCTAACAAATGGCCTGAAGCGACTGCCGTTATTATTCAGGGGTTAAATGATGAAAGGCGTCATAAAAAATGGTTGGAGACGGTAATTGAAGAAAATTAATAAAAAGTAAGATTAGGTTATGTAGACCTAATCTTACTAGCATCGCTATTTGTTTCCAAAACGCTCCTTTTTTCACCTTAATTCACTTGTTTTTCTAATAATTTGTCATAAAAATGAAAATTTTGATTAAATTTAATACTACTTTAAGCTTCTTATATTAAAATCAAACTATTAAATAAATTATGGTAAAAAGTAATTAACATGCCAACGAATGAGCCAACTCCGACGACAGCGTTTATTTCCTCCGGTATTTTGGGTGCAAATATTTTATTAATCTGTTGTTATCACGGCAGTGAAATGGACTCAAGGGTGTTTTACTCGCAATACGCACAACAGTTAGATAAAGGGCCTAAGAAAAATTCGCCGAAAAAATTAAGTAAAGTTCCTATTGCAAATGGTAAGGATTATGATTTGATTGAGAAATCTATTTTAACTGAACTTAAAAAACTTAAAGAGCAGTTAGAAGATTCTAAACAAGAATTTAAAGAGGTTTATTTTTATGCTGATGTGAACTTGTGCTGTGTAGAGAAAGCTGACATTGCTAAGTTCTTAATGGATGATACGCTGGCTACTATATTTGGCGAATCAGTACCTGTAAGGTGTGTTTTAGAAACGACATTGGTTGAGGTGGCAAAGAAGGCAGCAGATTATCACCAAACTAATTATACAACTAAAGTAACCATCAGAACTAAGCCAGAAGGTTCAAAGATTAAATTTAGCTATCCAGATGATAAGGATCATTTAAATGTAGATATCGCTTGTCCTAATAGTGCATCTATCGATGCAAAAGTTTTGGATATGGTTAATTTAAGTGAGACTAAGTTACCTGTAGGAAAATCTAGTTCACATGAAATAGTTAAAACTTCGTGTTTAGACACATCTTTCCCATTAATGAAAAAATCTCTAAGTGTTGATGAAACTAGGTGCCCTATAGAGACGTATCCTGGTAAAAAATATGAAGATCCAGATGAAGTATATAAGCCTACGCGCCGGAAAAATATTAAACCAATGGACAAAATTAGTTTTACAACATTGGAAGTAGGCCAGTCAATTGAGAGAATTTGTAAACCTATACATAAATTGGAAGAGGAAGTTGATAAGGATTTAAAGGATTTTAAAAGACGGCGGCGGTTAGAAGAGTTACAAAGAGATAATGATGCTATAGATAGCGATAGATATAGTACAAGCGATTGTTTTAGGAATGATTGATAAAATGAAGAAAATAATATTCTTTAATAAAATCAGTAAACCTATCCATAGAGTTGAACACTCATTAAATCACTTTAAAAAGGATATCGATAATCGTTATGAAAAATTAGCTTCGGTCTATAACTATTTAGATAAATTAAAAGAAAAACAGCAATCTATATTGCAAGAAAAAAAGAAAAAAAATGATAAAAAAATTGATAAAGAACTAGAGCGTATAAATAATGATATTAATTATTTAAATAATAAATTATTAGAGGAAAAGCCAGAAGAAAAGCTGAAGGAAATGAGGCTTAAATATAAAAACCTGAAGGCCCAGTTTGATGCACTAAAAGAATAAAAAAATTAATATATAATCTTATCTTAAAAACTAGCTAATTTCATTTTATCATAAACTATATTTTTTGTTTTTATAAAAAAATTTTTAATTAATAAATAAAAATTTTATAGTTAATAATTTGTTAATAAATAAGTATTAGAATTGGTATTATTATAGTTGTTGAAATGAGAAAAAAAATGAGAAGTCCAATCTATATATATTATGGATCAAATAAATCGAAAGTATTATTAGTTAGTTGTTATCATGATAAAAGTTTTGCTTATTCTATTTATATAACGATGACTAATCGCTATAAAAATGATGATCTTAATAAATTCCAGGAGATGAAAAAACCTGAGGAAATTCCTATTGGTTTTTCTAGTAATTTAGATAAAGTTCAAGAAAATTTAGAAAAAGAAATTACTAAAAAAATTGCTGCTATAGTGAATGGAATTGGTGTTCACAATATTTTAAAAGTTATTTTTTTAGCTGATATAAATTTATGTGTAAATGATTACAATATCGCAACATGTCTACTGGATGATACGTTGCCCAAGTTGCTTGCTCAAGGTGGCATTTTGTTAGAGAGAACCCTAGAATCAAGTACAGGTGGGGTTGTTCAAGAGGGTGTTAATGTTTATAAAACTCTTGTTGAGCAATCGCGTATTAAATTTAAGTCTACTTTATATTTCCGAGAAAAAGCAAAATCGCCAATAGAATCTATTAAGACTGATGAGAACTGGGAGCAAATAATCTTGCTAAAAAGAGAGGATGTAGAACGTGAAATTAGAGAAAAAGGACCTGGGTCAGTAATCTTAATACCAGAGCTAGATGAGCTAGAGCCCGATCCAGACCCAGGCGATAATCTAGGCAGTAAATCAGAAGAGGGCGAAAAAATTGAGGGTAGCGATGTTTCTAAAGGTGATGCAGAACATAATACAGTTATTACTTCTGAGACCGAAATTAAGGCTCAAATACTCAGTGAAATAGTTAGTATACCAAACGATGCTATCCATGATATTACAAGGGAATTAGAAGGGATGAAACTACCAGAAGAGCAAGATAATAAAAAGGCTATAACTCAATAATGTTAAATGATAGGTCTAATCCTATTTAAATTTCTGGCTTAATCTATTTAGAGAACGAGGTAGGTTGACAAAAGCCAACTGGGTGTGGCCTCAAATTGATATTAAGTGAAATGAATTTTATTAGGAACTACTGTCAGTCTCGCGAAGGCGGGAACCTATTTTTCAAACACCACCTTACTCTGTCTGAAATGGATTCCTGCCTACGCGGGAACGACAAGTTCAACTGCTATGTTAATCAAAAGTCATATTTGCCAGCTAGATAAATTCGATGTTTGATTATATCTAAACTTCTATCTACTTAAATACAGGGAAGTTGCTTATAATCAAAATTGATCTCAAAGTAGGATTAATTAAATGGTATTTGAAACTTATTTTCTAGTAGGCGGTGCAGGCTTTATTGGCTCTCATTTTGTTGATGCTTTATTGAGTATGGATAACACTAAGAAAGTAACAATTTATGATAATTTTTCTTCTGGCAAGGAGTGGCACTTTGAGCAGCACAATAAAGATGCGCGCTTTGTAGTCATTAGAGGTGATGTTAAAGAAACAGATAAACTCAATAGGGCAATAGAGGGGCATGATGTTGTTATGCATTTTGCTGCTAATCCCGATATTGCTCGAGCCATCTCCCAGCCCAGTATTGATTTTACAGAGGGTCTTTACCTTACTTATCAAGTTTTAGAAGCAGCTCGTTTAACTAATGTTAAGCGGATTATTTATACCTCTGGTAGCGGTGTTTATGGCGAGGTTGATATAGTAAGTCCTGAAGATCAAGGTGGCATGTATCCTATTTCAACCTATGGTGCTAGTAAACTTGCAAGTGAGGCCTACATTTGTAGTTATTGTCATATGTTTGATTTAACCGCCTGTGTTTTTCGTTTTGCTAATGTTGTAGGGCCGCGCCAAACGCATGGCGTAGGGTATGATTTCATAAGAAAACTACGTGCTGAGCCAACTCAACTTGAAATTCTAGGGGATGGTTCGCAAAGCAAATCTTATATTCATATTCAAGATATAGTTTCAGCTGTTTTACTAGCTCATCATAAGATGACACAGAAATATGAAGTATATAATGTAGCTACTGGTGACTATATTAGTGTATGTGACATTGCTAATATCATCATAGAATGCATGGATATAAAAAAACCAGTGCATTTTAAGTTTACCGGTGGTGATAGAGGATGGAAAGGTGATGTGCCGGTAGTGCGTTTAGATATTAATAAAATTCATTCTTTAGGCTGGCGTTGTCAACTAAATTCCGCCGAAGCGATTCGAGATTCTGCGTTGGCAATGATTAAGTACTTATAAGAATTTGTATCACAATAATTTCCAATACCCTAGCCCTAAACTTAATCCTATATAAATACTCATGACCACTGTAACCATAAAAATAATTTTTATTATTTTAAAGTATATCGAATGACGAGCATAATCTTCATATAACCAAAAGGTGATAATAGTAAGTAAAACCCAATAAGGGATAAAATCGACTTGATAGCGTTGAATAGCAAAAGGAAGGATTAGCAAAAATAAGGTAGTAATGGAAGGAACAAAAGAGGTAAAAATTAAAAACCACAATAGGGGATGTGTCTGCTTTCTGTCCCTAAAGTAAACTAAAAGCAACTTAGGTAAGGCTAAAACTAAAAGAATAGATGGCGTTGTAATTAATACCCCAGCAATAGCTTCTAGATAATAATCATTATCAATATGATAACGACAGTCATGTAAAATCAATCTAATATAGGGAAATTTTTCTCCTATTAAGAAGGGCTGTAAAAAATAAAAATAGAAACTATAAAGCAGATTGCGAGGAATTTTACTTAAATTGCTTAATTCATTATGCAAGGCCTTTATATTATTACAAGAAAGTTGCCAAATATGACCGAGGTTCGAAATAGAGCCAAATCGCAGATAATTATAAAATGCTAACATGAAACCTATGCCAACTGCTGGTGCAAATAAAGCAGCTATAAGAGTAAAGCGATTTTTAGAAGTATGTTTTATTAAATAAATCAAAAGGGCAGGGAGAAGAAAAAAACAAATTAAAACGAAATGGGGCCTTCCTGCTACACAAAGTGATAAACACAAGCTAAATAAAATAATATCTTTAGTTTTATGCTTTTGGGTTATTTTATAAAGAAAAAATAAAGCAAAACTCATAAAACAAAATGCAGATGCAATTGCTATTTCATAAACAGCGGGTCTGGACATTAAAAAAGGAGCCCCATTGGCAAATCCAAGTAACGCTCCCATTAGCCCTAATTGTAGTTCCGAAATATGGGGAAAATATTGTTCTTTTATTTTTATGATTAAGAAAAAATTAATCATAAACCCTAAAGATAAAAAGAAAAACGCAGCGAGTGCGTCTGAAGGGTAAAAACCTGTTAATAATTTAAATGGCATATGAAATATTATGACTGGAAGTGGCCCAAAATAAAGGTAATATTTTTCTTTATACAAGGATGCATCGTGCAGTCTAAGATGATAATTCTGCACAGGGTCATAAGGATCAGGTAAATTAAGTAATTCTGGTGAAGGTTGCACCAGTAACTCTAAATGCCCTGCGAGAAAACTTTGCGTTAAATATTGATATAAACTATCGGGTACAGCATCAACTGAAAGATGAAAAGTTGGATAAAAAGCATACGCTAGAAGAATATAAATGGTTAAGGCCAAACGACAATATAGATTGTATATCATTTAATCCATCTTCCTTAGAGTCCTTGCATAATCTGGTATTTACCGCGTTATAATCGTTTCGCGTTGCTCGTACACCATGTAAACTCTGCTCTTTGAAACGTTTAATGGCGTTAACTTAAGAACAGCTCTTTTATTCCCGCGTAGGCGGGAATCCATTTCGATGTAGGCACAGTGCAAGTGTTAAGATAGAGTTCCGCCTGCGCGGAAATGACAAAATTCTTAAGTTGCCATTACTCGAAACGTTTACGCCTTACACTAAAGCAAAATTCATAGGTTATGCAAGAACGCTTAATTCATGAAAGCACTACTTTCGTTCCTTCAAAATCAAAGCTAAATCGTACTTCCTCTAAGCCAGCTCGTTGCATAGCATGGCGTAATTTATTGCGATCAGAAGCATAAAACATTAAAAAACCGCCACCACCTGCTCCAACAAGTTTCCCACCAGCAGCGCCGTTTTTTATACCAAGTTCATACCATTGATCAATCTGATTATCACTCATGCCGTTTGAGCGTTGCTTTTTATACTCCCAATGCTCATTCATCAGCTCACCAAAACGAATACCATTACCTTGCTCTAAGGCTTCTTTAATACGGTAGCCTAATTGTTTAATAAAATGTAGATTCATCAACATTTTATCATTACCTTGTTGGGTCTGTTCATATTGATGTCTTAAGATAGTACTTGCGTTCCTTGAGTAGCCAGTAAAAAATAATAAAAGATTGTCTTCTAAATCAAAAAACATATCTTGTGAGATATTTAATGAGGTTGCTGTTACCTTGTCATCCTTATGGAAAGTAAAGCAAGTTAAGCCACCAAAAGCTGCTATATATTGATCTTGCTTTCCTATTGGTTCACCTAATTTTTCTATTTCAATATGACAGGCTAATTCAGCTAATTCCTGAGGATATATTAATTTGTGGTTATGTGCATATAAAGCTGCTAGTAAGGCTGTTGTAAAGCTGCCAGAGGAACCTAAACCAGTACCAGCAGGGATATCAGCGAGCGAGGTAAGTTCAATACGATTAGAATGTAAATTAGGTAGTCTTAAAACTTCGCGAAAAATTCTATGTTTTATCTCCTCGATAGAATGAACATATTCTAATTCAGAATATTTAAGATAAATTCCTTTACTAAAAGGTTTCATAACGGTGACATAAACATATTTGTTGATTGCTGCCGCAACTAAAAATCCTTCCTGCTCCCGATAATAAGAAGGTAAATCAGTGCCGCCACCGCCAAGCGTAATTCGCAATGGGCTACGTGCAATAATCATAAACTTACTCCGAAGAAGTCTATTAAATAAACTTTACACAAGTTCACGTGGTTTCAATCATATATTACTTATCTAATTTTTCACCTTAAACACTTGCGCATGGGCTAAAATTTAGTGGCTGATGTTATAACTTAAATCCAGCTGCTATGGCATCATCATGAAATTTCTTTACTGTAGCGAGTGAATAATCATCTAAGTTATAACCAACTAATGACAATTTTTTTAATATATCTATAGAAACGGTAATAATATGACAGCCAATTTTATCTGCTTGAAAGATATTAAATACTTCACGCGTACTTGCCCAAACTAATTCTGTTAAAGGATTAGTTTTCATAATTTTTAGTGCTTCTACCATGACGGGAAGTGGATCTAATCCCGTATCTGCAATACGTCCGGCAAAAATAGATATATAACTAGGGACATCAGGCGAAAGTGCTGAAATAATATGGCGTACTTGTTCTAAAGTCATAACTGCGGTGACATTGACTTTAATTTGTTGCGCCGTTAATTTCTTAACCAAAGTATAACTGGTTTCATGACGTGTATTTGTAATGGGTATTTTGACATATACGTTATCCCCCCATGAAGAAATCTTTAAAGCTTGTTGTTCCATTTCCTTAAAATCATCAGCAATGACTTCAAAGGAAATTGGCCGCTGAGGAGGTATAAGGGTAAGAAGTTCTTGTGCAAAGGCTTGATAATCTAACACACCTTCCTGATGCATAAGTGATGGATTGGTTGTCCAACCTTTTATATAAGGCTGTTTACATAACTCTAAGAGATGAGTTTTATCAGTCCCGTCAGAAAATATTTTTACTTTTAACTTCTCAATTTTTTCATTCATTGCTCGTTCTCGCAAAAAGTCCTTTTTTAAGTAAACAGGTTACATTTTAGTTTTACCTGTTAATTTTGGATGCGATACTATTAAATGCCACAAGACCGCCTGAAATGCTTCAGCCTGGGGTGTTATTGTTTCTTGATTTATAGTGGGAATAATAATGCATGCATGAGCTACTTGAGCTGTATAACCTCCATTTCTTCCAACAATTCCAACTATTTTAGTTCCTATCGATTTAGCATATTGTAAAGCGATTACAATATTTGGGCTGATATTATTAGCTAAATCACCGCCGCCTACTGAGAATACAAACACCATATCTTTAGTAGTAAGTTTGCTAACTTTTAACCAGTCAACAAAGGTCGTTGCCCAGCCATTATCGTTAATTCTTGCAGTAAGCTCTGCAATATTATCTGTAGGAGTATACGCTTCAATCCCAACAATTTTGCGAAAATCATTAACTGCGTGCGAACAATTGGCGGCACTTCCTCCTACGCCAAGAAAAAATAATCGCCCTTGGGATTTTTTAAGAGTGGCAAGCAAATCAACTATTTGCTCGATGGTATTAATTTCTATTTGATTAATAATTTTTATTGTTTCATTTAAGTATTGTTCAGTATAGACCATCTTCTTCTTCACTAAAGATATTTTCCGGCTTCATGCGATAGCCTTCTTCGGAAACTCGTTACAAAGGTGCATTGATTCGTCAATACAGTGCTCGAACCATCATGTACTCATGTGTACATTTCGGTTCTGCGCTTCGTGCCTTCTTGCTCTGCACTCTCGGTAGCGAATTTCCAAAGAAGTCTAATGAAGGTCTAATATAATTTCTAAAGTACTTTTTCCATCAGTTTGAAATTACTAATTTAAATGTAAATTTTTTTCTATGTAATTGCAAAAAATTTATTTTTTCACAGCTTAAACACACTCAAAATTAGATTATCCATTTATAAAGTTAAACGGTTCTTTTTTATTGATTGCATTCTGACTTTGAGGATTCGCTTTAGTGTCCACCAGCTAGTATCTAAAGCATTCATTTTGCTTTGTCCTACCCTTTCATGATAGTCGATAAATATAGTATAAACTTTATAGCCAGATATAATCGGTTTTAAAAGAAGTTCAACAGGGAGAGCTGCACCTTTGGCATCAAATTCTAAATTATCTAGCATAGTTTTACGGTAAGCCCGCATACCACTATGCAAATCATTCAATCGCCTAAAAAATAATAAACTTGCGAGCCAAGCAAACGTCAAATTACCTAAATAATTAAGCCAAGGCATAGCTTGTGGTTTTTTTTCTAATCGCGATGCATCTACTAAATCATAATTTTCTTTAAGGATAAGTGAAGCAAGTTCTGGGATTTTATGAGCAGGATAAGTATTATCACAATCTAAAGTAATAATAACGGGGCGACTGGCTGCACGTAACGCATGTTCCATAGCAGGGCCATAACCACGTGGAGGAAATTGGCGAATTACTTTTGCGCCATGTGCTTTAGCAATTACCGGCGTTTCATCTTGACTTGAATCAACAATAAGAATTTCAGCTTCAGGGACAATATTTTTAATGTCTTCAATAACCCCAACTACAGCCTGTTCTTCATTTTTAGTAATCATGGCAACAGTAACATATTTCCCTATAGGATCAGGGTTAACACTCATTGCAATTTTCTCCAGCTATTTCGCTTGCAAATAGAATAATATGAAAGACGAGTAAAGTAAGTCTTAGCCGATTAGTTTATTTAAAGCACTTTTTAGATAACAAGTTTTTATTTCTAAATAATCTCTCTTATCACCATTTAACATAGCAGCAAGCTTAATAGCCCTATCGACAGCCATATCAACATTGACATATTCAAAGTAACTAAAACGACCTAATAAATGTATCCCGTAAGATGCAAACCAGTTTCTAACTTTGCTAGCCTGCTCTTCATAACCTACATCATAAACTACGTAAGCATGTGGTATGCGTGTAAGTTTTGCAAAATTGATAGCGTCATCTTCGGGTAATAAGTTTCGCTTTTGTAGACCGAGTTTAGTATGCATTAAAATTTCTTCATCTGACTTTTTCCAAAGCTCTGAATCTTTAGTACAAGTAATTTCTGCTTGTAAACTCCAATGTCCTTGTGGTCCATTAGCAGAAGAAAAAGTACAAGGATAACTGACTCGGTTCACCCAAAACTCAGCTTCTGGAAAATAAACAGCTGTGTATTGATTAGGATCAAAACCTTTAATACCAAAAGAAATAACAAACATGGGGTTAATAATTAATTTTTCTACTGCAGATTGAATAGCTTTTGGTACCGCAATATTTATTTTTGCAATCAACTCGTGAATAGGCATTGTACTAATGACTTGCTCATATTCTTTCATATTGCCCTGATCATCATATAATCTAATTTTGTCATTTATATATTCAATTTTATTGACGTTAAATTGATAAGTAATAGGTATATTTTTTTTCCAAGCCTCACAAATTGCTTGGTAACCACCTACTTTGGGATAAAAATAATAGAGCTGATGTAAATAACCTTCTGTAATATACCCTAAAGAAGATTTCAGTATATCTTCAGGCGGAGGTGTTGGAATGCGCTCCGCCATAGACATAGAAAGTTTTTCTACAGGAATATTCCATACTTTCTCGTTATAAGGAAATAAATAACGCGAACAAATACCCTCCCCAAAGGTTTTTAAAAACCATTCCCTCATATTGCTAGGGCTAGCATATTTTTCTTTATAAGGATTAAAAATAAAATGACGGATACAGTCATAATTATCTTCTAGAGAAAGAGAGCTTAAGTCATTTTCAAAAGGGTATTTGAGTAGTCGATCTTTATAGGAAATTTTATTGTTACGTCGGCATTGAGCTACATTATCTCCTAAAGAGGCAATAATAAAATCTAAAATATCCTTATCACGAGAAAATAAAATATGGGGGCCATAGTCAAAAGTAAATTCATCAATAGTAAATGAGGATGCATGTCCTCCAACATGATTTTTACTTTCCAAAATGTCAGGGGTATTTTTTAAAAAAAGGCTAACAGCTAAGCCTGATGGCCCGGCGCCGATGACAGAAAGACGAGATGTATTGGTTATAGGCTTACCTTCATCGATCATATAATTGAGCCATCCAAAGATCTTATTCTCATGAAGTGAGAAATTTTAATTGATATCATTATATCTATTTTTCTGCAAACATTATTAAAAACTAATAGTAGAAGTATTTTAAGTAAAGAAAGGAGCTTTACATGAGCTTGCCAGTTGTCATTTTAGCCGGCGGACTTGCAACGCGGTTGCTTCCAATGACTGAAAAAATTCCTAAATCGCTAATACGAGTAGCAGGTGAATACTTTATTAATTATCAACTTCATTATCTACATCAACAAGGAATATCACAAGTAGTGCTCTGTTTAGGTCATTTAGGAGATCAAATTAAAACGGTAGTAGGCAATGGCTCAGCTTATGATTTAAATGTACGCTACTCTTGGGACGGCCATCATCCGCTTGGCACCGGAGGTGCATTGAGGCAAGCTTTACCTCTTTTAGGAGAGGCATTCTTTGTCCTTTACGGCGATTCCTATCTTCCTATTAATTTTAAAGCGGTAGAACGAGATTTCTTTAAAAGCGGTAAACCAGCATTAATGACGGTTTTTAAAAATATGAATCAAGGTGATAAAAGTAATGTTTTATTCAATAAGGATAAGATCATTGAGTATAATAAACGTAGACCTTCGCCTGAAATGAATTATATTGATTACGGATTAAGTATTTTGTCAGCATCGCTTTTAAAAAATTTACCAATAGGGCAAGCATTTGATTTAGCAGACCTATTTCATAATTTGTCACTTCGTGATGAATTAGCAGCCCATGAGGTATTTGAACCTTTTTATGAAATAGGTTCTGAAGCTGGATTAAATCAAACAATAAAATATTTCTCTAAAAACTAAAATGATGGCAAAAACAGCATAGGTTGGGCTAAATGCAGTGCAGTCCAACAAATTAGAAGAATGCAACATATCTTATAACCAAAGAAGTTGGGCCGCACTGCGTTTGGCCCAACCTGCCCTTGTTTCTGTCATCTCCGTATAAGCGGGAATCCTTTTAGTTTACAAATTAAGCTGCGTATCCTTTACATCCATCTCATTTAGCATATTAATAGATTTAGTAACTCTATCCCAAGAGTTAGAATCGGTCTCATCAAGCGATGCAAGCAGCTGATAAAACTGCTCGGTTTCAGGCGCTCTGTGACGAACTTTATTATGGAAAAAACGAGCTAAATTAGAATCCGATTTTTTCCATTTAGTAAAAGTTAGTAATTGATCAACCAATTCATCATTAGTTAAAGTTTTATTTATTGCAGCTTGATCAAAGATGGCTTTTATGTCTTTTAGTCCATCTATATGTTCTCGGGTTTTCAATGTACAAAAAGATTTAACTGACTCTAAAAGTGCTGCTGCCTTTAAATCACTAGGAAATTTTTGTTTAATAATAGCTTTCTTATTTTCTCCTAGAACTCCTTCTAAAGCATATTTCTTAATAATAGCTAAAGATGCTTTAGCCGTTTCTAATTGCTCTCGTGCTGTGTGTTCATATGGTTTTGTTTTAACGCGCATAGCTAGTATTTTTACTAATTCAGTGAATGCTTTATCACCCATTAGATTTAAAGCCTCTGGCTTGCATTCAGCAAGTTGAGTAGAAGATAAATTGGCGTCTAAACTTTCTGGGCAAGTAAAAACTTTAGATTTAAAATGGTTAAAAATATTGCCTTGATAGCCTAATTTTTTTAAATAGTCACCGGGTGATTCAAGGTTAATTTGTTGTTTTAGTGCCCCTGTTTCATTGTCAAGTGTTTTACGAGTAACTAGTAAGAAAGGGATTCCTGGCGCTAGATCATTCCAGTTTCCTCGTTGATTTGCTAGATCAGTTCCTGCGACTAACACATATAAAGTCGGTTCTATATTAGCATGTTGACTTCGTTCTATTTCTAATTTTTGTAAGTGCTCTAACATTTCCCACGATTCAATATAACCTCTCTTAGGTAAACTATTTGGCGTAGTATTATAATAAAGTCCAAAGGCGGCAATATCTATTCCTACATTTAAAGGATAGGCATCTTGTATAGTTCCGCGTGCTATATTTAATCGCTCTCTTGCAGTAAAAAGTAAGCGATGATAGTTTTTGCCTTCTAATTTTATTTTAGGGTAAATGCGCTGCTTAAGGTAAGCATCATTAACAGGTGAAATAATTGATCGTTGAACGTCAAAGCCAAATTCATTCGATAAAATTGCTCTAGCTTCCGATAAAATTTTTACCTGAGCAGAGGTTAAGGGATTAGCGTTCGTAAATAATATAGGTATTACTTTAGGCATAATGTCGGTATCTCCCTTATTTATGCAGATAGAGATAAAAGATCTAAATTTAAACAACAAGTTGATGAAAAGCAATATTAGATAAAGAAAAGGGCGAAAAGAATTGAAATTACATTTAACCTTTTAAGTATTTCTTGAAAGCGCTACTAATTTTAGTAGCGCTAAATTTTCTATCTTAGTGTCTTATTAAGTTAAGATTGGTAACTACCAGTCGTTGGACGATATGAGTCTGGATTGTCGTTAGATATTCTTTTGTTCTCATCAAATAGGCTAAGGCCTCTTTTAGAATGAGTAAATGGATCTATACCTAGTGTGTCATCTCTATCTGTTTGAGTTGGCTTACTATTATCAAACATAGCGTTATAGCTGCTATCAAAGTTCTCTTCGTTAGAAGCAGTTGGAACATCAGGAGTGGCTTTAGATTTATGCGATCTTAAATTAGCAAGTTTATGACCTACATAGCGTGCGGTATCGAGTAAATAAAGAGGTAAATTTACCGCCATAAGAGTAACAAACTTCAGTGCAGTAAGTGCAGCCAAGCTGGTTAATAAAAGAAGAGCATTTAATTTTTTAGCCAATTCAATAGCTGCTGTAGTAATGATAAAAACAGGTGCTAGCAATGCTGTAATGGGACGCTGAATCATTACTGAAACTAATTTATTACCTAACCCGGTGGGTAACGGGCCAAAAATAGTATGTTGGAAGAATTGGGCAGTAAATTTAATTCTGTTGAAACCTGTTAACTGCTCTTGAGAAATTTTTTCTTTAATTTTTTCTTTTATATTCTCTGGCTCATTAGTTTGAGTAGCCAGATAATATTGTTTAAAGTCTTCTAGAGACATATTTTTAATACGTACTAATTCAGCATAAATTGTCTCTTGTTCTGCTGTATCATTAGTAAAAATTATCTTCCCTTTTAAAATAGAAATTTGTAAAGCTTGTTGGTCTTTATAAAATTTATCTTCAGTTTCTTGATAAAGTTTTGGTTTGTTAATTAAGTCTTTAGTAGCTTTGTTAAGTGCACCACTAGTAATAATATTCATTAAAGTATTTTGAATAGTATTTGTAAAAGAAATAATAGTAGAAATTGTAGCAGTTAATTCTATGGCGATAAATCCAGCAATAACTAAACCAATATTAATAATCCATGAGGCTATATTAACTATTGTTCTTAAAGGCTCATAATAGCGCTGGTATAATTTTAAATGGTGATAAGCTTGCTCTAAGATGTTAACAGCTAATTTTATAGTGGTGTAGAGAGGATCATTAGCAAGATCATCAATATCAAGAATATTAGGCTTTTTATAAGCCTTATCTAAAATTAGAAAGGGCTCATTAATAGAAATATTATTAGCATTAAGAAGGGGCAAGAGCTTCTGATTTACTGCAATTTTATCTGGATACAAGCGTAGAGATAATTTCTTATAAACACTTTTTTGATCTTCTTCACTTAATTCCTTGAATCCATCAGCTATAATTTGCCCAATTTTTTTTCTAACTTTGTCTGCGTCATCACGCCCAACATGTAAACGGGCATTTTTATTTAAATAGTTTTCTAAATCCTCAAGAGTTTTACTAACTTTTTGTTCTACTAAACTCATAATTGCACACTTTATGCTGTAAAAAAGCGCATATTGTGGCATCGATATTAGATTAGGTCAATTATTAGAAACTTAAAATGATTTTCAAGTACATATTTATTAAAATTAGTAAAAAATTTGCTCTGCCTTATAAGTAAGACTATAGCAATTTTTATAAAGTGTCAGTACTGAGATTTATAAGACAACTTCTTCTAAATTGAATTCAACTGGCTCATGTTCAACCTTACTCAATAACAGTTGCGACAACGTAAGTACGGTTATACTAAGTGGCAGAATGCAAATTAGATCAAGAGGAAAACTTAAAACGCCAATGCCGCCAAATGAACCTAAGTAAGAAATAAGCAGCAGGGAAGTCATATAAAATAAAAACCAATAAAGTCGTTTATCGCATTGGAAAATACTTTTTCGATGATAAGCTAGACAAATCATTAATCCAATAATTAAAGCTAAATCAAGTTTCCATAATATAGTAAAACCGCACCAATAGAGCATTAAGTTACAAAAATAAAAGGCAATGTGCGAACAAACTAAAGCGGCTCTTAAACGAAAAGGCCGTTCAGTAGTTGGTTGTAATTTACGCATGGCTAAAAGAGAGATAGGACCAATACTATAGGAGAGAATACTCGCTGAAGAAAGAAAAGCGACCAGTTTTTGCCAACCAGGAAAAGGCAGAAAAGATAATATTCCTACCAGGAAATTAGCATATAATGTCACATAAGGAATTTTATGGCGATTTACTTTTAAGAAAATTTTGGGTAAATGATCATTAAGAGCCATACCGTATAGAATACGAGAAGTCGCCGCTGTATAAACAAGGGTGGTACCAAAAGGTGAAAATGCGGCATCAAAAAGCAATAAGCTTGCAACGATAGTCAGGCCTAAAATTAAAGTTAAGCCTACCAGGGGTCCACTATCACCGGGATAATTTAAATGTTGCCAACCATGGGTTAAATACTTAGCTGGCACGGCTGCAAGGAAGCTAAGTTGTAACAGGAAATATAATATAAAACCAATAAGTACGGCGCCTATAATAGCAATAGGAATATTACGTTGGGGGTTTTTAACCTCGCCGGCTAACACTAAACCATTTTGGAATCCTGTAAAAGCAAAAGCGACACCTCCTGCCGAAAGTGCTGTAAAAATAGATACCCAATCTTCTTTGCTTGTTAAATGAATAGATAAGTTGTTGAAATTTGGCGCATAATGTAAGAATGAAAAAATAGCGATACTTGGCAGAATAAATTTAATAATACTGGCATATTTATTACATTCAGCAAGCATTCTTATACCATAGGAATTTAATAGGACAACAAATAACATAATAAACATAGCAGCAACATATCCATAATTGGAAAGTTTAAGCGTTGCAGCATCATTCACTGTTAAAATAGGGAAAAAATGACTTCCATATTGTAAAATGGCTTGTATTTCAATAGGTGTCATGACGACATAGGAAAGCCACGATGTCCATGCAAAGAGAAAGCCTACTTCGCGGCCATGCGTATAAGTTGGATAATTAGACATCCCTCCGGAAACAGGAAACATGGCGCCAAGCTCACAAAGGGGTAAAGCAATAAAAAACATACAAAGTGTGGCAATAATCCAGCTAATTAAAGAATTACTACCAGCCATTTGAGCGCTAATATAAGGGCTAAATAACCAACCTGAACCAATCATACCACCTGCAGCTGCAATTAAAACATTTGTTGTAGAAATATCGCGTTTGAGCATGATTTTATCCCTTCTTAAATTAAAGCGCCTGCAAAGCTTTAAATTTTACTTCATTTTCATTGCTAACGGTTTAAAAAAACATTCATATAGCATGCCAGCATTATATCATATACTGACAACTATTAAATCATATTGACCACAATAATATCAAATATAATAAAAAAAGAACTAATTTGATTTTTGATATAGGGGTAAACACTACTAATAAATTTATTCCTCTTCTTGCCAGGAGGGAAGACTTATAATTAAGATGGAAAAAGTAGCTCTTTAACTATAATAAATTTCAGCAAATTTAGGAGAAGTGATATAGACTAAATTTGATTAGGTAATAATAACTTAGTAAGGTTCATTAATATAGGGCCTGTTGACAATTGGTGTTACGGCTCAAAACCCGGCTAATTTGCGTAAATTTCAGTTTAAATTCGTTAAATAGGACTCGCTATTTGCCTCATTCAAACTAAAATTTACACTAAAGTATCCAAATTTTGAGCTCGCAACACCAAATGTCAACATGTCCTAAATAGAGATTAAAAAAATGAATAGCAGTTTAACAGCTATCAGAATTATTTTTATTATTTTAATAACTTCATTGTTAATCTCATGTGGTTCAGGCCCAGCTACGTCTGATAAGAAAAAAGAAGCGGCCATAGCAGAAGTCGAGGTTGCTTTACCTATAAAAGCGAAAGTGGTGGATTGGGACGAGTATACAGGTCGTTTTCAAGCTATCGAAGAAGTGGACATCCGCTCTAGAGTAAATGGTTATTTAACCGCCATAAAATTCAAAGACGGTCAATTTGTAAAAAAAGATGACTTGCTTTTTATAATTGATCCAAGGCCATTTCAATATGCGCTAGCTCGAGCCCAAGCTCAATATACTTTAGCAAAGAGTCAATATGGGCGCGTGGTTGAATTATATAAAAAAAAATTTATTGCAGCATCAGTCGTTGATCAGCGTTTACAAGATTTGCAAATCTCTGAAGCACAATTAAAAAATGCACGTGTAAATTTAGAATATACGGAAATTAGATCACCTATTAATGGTAAAATAAGCCGTTATTTGGTAAGTGTTGGTAATTTAGTTCGTGCTAACGAAACCGTTTTAACAAAAATAGTTTCCATTGATCCAATCTATTTTTATTTTGATATCAGTCAGGGTGATTTATTAAAATATAATCGCTTAAAACCGCTTAATAAAGATGCCCAAAAAATCTTAATCAAGCTTCCGGACGAAAAAGCTTATCTACATCAAGGAAAAATGGACTTTAAGGATAATGTCATTAATGAAAGCACTGGAACAATGCAAGCTAGAGCAATTGTTCCTAATCCAGACAAGCTTATTTATCCTGGTTTATTTGGTCGTGCTAAATTAGCAGCAAGCAATGAATACGAAGCATTGCTTCTTCCTGAGAGGGCAGTAAATACTGATCAATCACGTCATTTTGTTTATACTGTTAATCCAAAGAATGAGGTACAACGAGTTGATGTAGAGCTCGGGCCTTTACGTGAGAATTATTTTTATGTTATTCGCCGTGGTTTAAAAGGAAATGAGTTAGTTATTATTAATGGTATACAAAGTATTCAAGCGCCAAATCAAAAAGTTAAACCTGTCGTTATTAAATTAACAGAAAAAAATAATTATTAAATAGTGTAGTTAGATAACCCTAAAAAATTAAAAGAGATCTAAAAACGCAGTACCACTTAAATAAAGTTAGTGCTCTAATAATGAAAAGGATTTAAATGCGTATTGCTCATTTTTTTATTGATAGGCCAATCTTTTCGACTGTCATTTCAATTATTATTGTTTTGGTAGGGCTATTGGCTTATTTTGATTTACCTATTGAACAATATCCGCAAGTTGTTCCCCCCACAATTCAAGTGCAAGCCTCTTATCCTGGCGCTAATGCTACAACTGTTGCTGCAACCGTAGCCACCCCTTTAGAGCAAGAAATTAATGGGGTTGAAGGCATGCTATATATGGACTCCCAGTCTACTGATGATGGTCAGTTAAGAATCACTATTACTTTCCAATTAGGCACTAACTTAGATGATGCACAAGTCCTTGTTCAAAATAGAGTAGCAGTTGCTGAAGCGAGATTGCCAGAAGAAGTTCGTCGTATTGGTATCGTAACAAGTAAAAACTCGCCTGATTTAATGCTGGTGGTTAACTTGTATTCGCCTAATGGTAAATATGATCAAACCTACATAGGTAATTATGCAGTACTTAATATACGCGATAGATTAAGACGTATTGCTGGTGTTGGTGAAGTTCGTATAGTGGGCGCCACAGAGTATGCCATGCGTATTTGGTTAAATCCTGATTTAATGAATTCTTTTAATTTATCAGCCAATGATGTCTTGGCTGCAATTCGCGCACAAAATATTCAAATTGCGAGTGGGACGCTAAACTCTCAACCACAAGACACTCAATACAGTTTTGAATACAATATTCAAACGCGAGGGCGGCTGGTTAAAAAAGAAGATTTTGAAAATATTATTGTGAAATCAAGTGAAGGACGTATAGTTCGTTTAAAGGATATTAGCCGGGTCGAATTAGGTGCGCAAGATTATCGAACGCGAGGCTATTTAGGAAAAGATGCTGCGGTCGCTTTACCTGTTTTTCAGCGGCCAGGAACCAATGCTTTATCAACCGCACAAGAGATTATGGCAACTATGCAAGAGGTTGCTAAAGATTTTCCACCAGGGCTTGCTTACCAAATTGCTTATAATCCTACGCTCTTTGTCCAACAATCTATAAATGCTGTTTTTCATACAATTTATGAAGCCGTGATCTTGGTTGTTTTGGTTATTTTATTATTCTTACAAAGTTGGCGCGCAGCCATTATTCCTATCGTAGCTATTCCAATTTCGTTAATTGGTACTTTTGCTGTTATGAATTTTTTAGGCTTTTCCCTAAATTACTTAACATTATTTGGCTTAGTTCTCGCAATTGGTATTGTTGTTGATGATGCCATCGTGGTTATAGAAAATATGGAACGTAACATGAGTGTGGGGTTAAAGGCTCGTGATGCTGCACGAAAAACGATGAAAGAAGTAGGCGCGGCTCTTATTGCAATTGGGCTTGTGTTAATTGCCGTTTTTATGCCTACTATTTTTTTACAAGGTATCTCTGGACGTTTCTACCAGCAGTTCGGTACAACGATTGCTATTGCAACAGCTATTTCTGTGTTTGTTTCATTAACTTTAAGTCCTACCTTAGCTACGCTGTTATTTTCTAAACATCAGACTCACGACATTGAACAAGTTGCATGGTGGCGTCGACCTATTCACCGCTTCTTAGTAGGCTTTAATCATTTAGTTGAAGGTACTGCTAAACGTTATGGTTATTTAGTTGCTCGCTTAACAAGGCGCACCTTTATTATGCTAATTATCTACCTTCTATTAATTCTCTTAACTATCTTTTTATTTAGCTTTGTGCCGCGCGGTTTTATTCCTCGTCAAGATCAAGGTTATTTTATTGTTGCAGTACAACTACCGCCAGCTGCATCTTTGCCACGTACTGATGCAGTGATAAAAAAAGCGGTAAATAAAATTTTAACAATACCAGGTATCGCTAATGCTGTAAGTTTTACTGGGTTCTCTGGCGCCACATTTACTAGCGCCTCAAATGCAGGCGCGATTTTTACGCCACTTTTATCGTTTGAAGAGCGCCAGCAACGCGGTATCAGTTATCAAATGATACTTGATAATTTACGTAAAGAACTAAGTACCATTAAAGAAGCCTTCATTGTTGTTATTCCGCCGCCACCAGTACGAGGTATTGGTAATGCTGGTGGATTTAAGATGATGGTTCAAGATAGAGATGGCAAAGGTTTGTTAGCTTTAACAGAGGCAACAACTAATTTAATTAAGGCAGCAAATGCAACTAAAGCAGTCACTTCAGTTTTCACCCTGTTTGATAATTCCACACCTAAGCTTTTTCTTGATATCGATAGAGAAAAGGCTTTGCAACTAAATATTCCTTATATAAATATTATTGAGGCTTTGCAAGTCTATCTCGGTTCCTTTTTCGTCAATGAGTTTAATTATTTAGGGCGAACCTTTCGTGTAATAGCGCAAGCTGCAGCAGACTACCGCCGTACAGAAGATGATGTCTTACGTATTAAGGTAAGAAATAGTGCAGGTGATATGGTACCTATGGGTTCTATTGCAAAAATAAGCAATACAGTTGGACCTACAAGGGTACCCCACTTTAATCTTTATCCCGCTATTGAGGTACAAGGCGATGTAGCACCGGGCTATAGTTCAGATGAGGCATTAACGACTATGGAAAATCTTGCCAAACAAATTTTACCGCCGGGAATTGGTTATGAGTGGACAGAAATTGCCTATCAACAAAAGATGGTCGGTAATACAGCTACTATTGCATTCAGTTTAGGTGTTATTTTTGTATTTTTAGTTCTAGCTGCTCAATTTGAAAGCTGGACTTTACCTTTGGCTGTTATCTTAATTGTACCTATGTGCCTTTTTTCAGCTTTGGTGGGCATTAAATTATTAGGTATGGAAAATAATATTATGACCCAGATTAGTTTCTTAGTACTTGTGGGTCTTGCCTCAAAAAATGCAATTTTAATTGTTGAATTTGCAAGGCAATTAGAAGATAGAGGTGAGAATCGTTGGAAGGCAGCAATTAAAGCCGCTAAATTGCGGTTAAGGCCTATTTTAATGACTTCGCTTGCTTTTATTTTGGGGGTTTTCCCTCTTGTTATTGCAACTGGTGCTGGTGCTGAAATGCGCCGAGCAATTGGTGTCGCTGTATTTAGTGGAATGATTGGCGTTACTTTTTTCGGCCTTTTATTTACGCCAGTTTTTTATGTGTTAATTAGCCGTTTTAGTCGAGTAAAGTCAATTCATACATCCAAGTAGTCTCTTAAATACTAGACCTTTTTCCAAACTGTCATTGATAGCTAATCTCAGCCGAAAAAAGTCTTCAAAGCTTGTCCCCATGGAGATGGGGGCCTGTCCCCATATAGATGGAATGCGCATGTACTTTAAGTAACCCCAATAATGGGTTTTAAGGACAATATGGAATCAATTTAAGGCAGAAAATTTTAATGGCTCAATAGTATAAGCAGCAGAGCGGCAACTAAGTGAGTCATAGCATTAATAATTGAGCGGTGTTTTGTGTGCCAAACTTGATAGCAATGCTTTAAATGTCCAATAACCGTTTCTATGATCTCACGCTGATTTAATAATTGTTTTTCACAAGCTGATAAGCCAGGTTCTTTCATATTTTTTCGTTTTCTGGTGATAAGTTTTAATCCATTTTCAAAAAGCTCTTGGAATAATTTTTTACCAAGATAACCTTCACCAAAAGCTAATCCCTGTAGGGATTTGAGTAAAGCGGCTGCCTCCTTGCTATCGTGGCGCAGCTACCATGAGTAATCTTAAAGGCTAACAATTCGCCCTTATCATTCTTTTAATTGGGTAAATAAGGTTAGCGGGAATATGGCCCTTTTCATTAAATGGACGAACCGCTCATAGGTTGGAAGTTACGGGAAATAAGACGTATAGTACACACAAAGTAAGCCATTATAGAAATTTTTAAAATCTCGATACTTAGACATTTGAAACATCACGAGAATGGTCATTATTTCACGCTGAGCTAAGCAGCAAGCTGGTCCTCTTTTACCTTGGAGGGGCCTGTTAAAAAATAATGTTGAGAATATTGATCTAATTCCTTGCAAAAATCATCAATTTCGCAAAAAATACTCACTAGCTGACGTACATCCATACTGCAACATCCTTTTGCGGGGAAAATTGCGATATTAACGTGCGTTAGCTACCATTTCTACTTATTGAGCTAATAACCTCTGATTTAAAAAACTTTTAATTATGAAAACCCATTATGGGGGGGGTAAGTACACTGCGTTTTTTCAGTCCTTTTTTCAACTGGCCTTGTCTTAATCACTGATAGTTTAGAAAGAGGTCTGGTGGTGAATTTAGTTTTTTTAATAAATTTTTAGTTCATAATATTTACACTGTGTTAAATTTTTGATAAAATTGACTTTTACTTAATTAACTGTATAAATATAAGCCAAACAAAGATATTCAATTAAAAAATGAAGAAAAGCAGAGTAAAACTCAATCTTCCTCATCTATTTCATGGTCATTATTTTTTCTAAATTTAATTTTACCGCTTTATTTTATTTGTTCTTGATATTGCTTGCACGAAGTGTAGCAGCACAACCATTGAATTCAGAAAATAATGGATTGGTAGACAATAGCGAGACAGATGACCCAAATCTAGACTGGCTTAAATCCTACTGTGAAAGTACGGCGGTTGCCCCAGCGAATAAGAATCCACATACCCAAATAGGTCTAGGTACTTATAAAGGAAAACAGCAATGGATGCCATATAGCTGTTTAAAAAAACCTAGTTCGAAACAATGTAAGGAACAAATGACAACACTGCAACAAACAAGCTTATCACATGATCAAATTCAAGCCGCTATGAGTGTTCGTATAGCAGTTAATCGAGAACTGCAATTATGGGTAAACGAAATGAATACCTTTATTGGCTCATTAGATCAAATAAAGGAAGCCAAAAGAAACAGTATTTCTGAGACAATAATGTCTCAATTAATTCCTTTAAGAACAGCCTATGAATTTTATAGACAGTTACAGAAAGTAAATATTGGTAATTGCTATGAACAAGCAGAAGCGAAAGCTTATCAGTTGTTAAAGAATGGTTTACAGAAAAATAGAGTACCTACTATACAGATAATTTCATTAAGAAATCTACGTGATAAAACCTATGATCATAAATTTGTTGCACTAGGCACTTCTATAGGGCAAGGTGAATTTACGGGTGAGGAAGTAAAACAATTACTCGATAACTTAAAAGAAGATAGCAAAGCCCGTATTTGTGATCCCTGGAATAAAGGGCGTTATATCCGCTTTCAAGATGACGAAAGTCACCTATATGATAGTTCTACAGGATGGTGGAATTATGTTAAAGTTGAAACCCTTAGTCTTGATTTTAGCCATCTTGAAACAATTATGCCTAATGAAGTAGTAGAGCTTTTTAATAGTCAACTTAAAGAGATGGGACTAAACCAAGAGAAACAGATTAATTCTCATTCTATGTTTTCAGACAAACAAAAAGATTCTAGTCCAGAATCAAATTCTAAGTCGCAATATCATGTTGAGTTATAGAATTTTTAAAGCATTTATATTGTCTTGCATAGTTCTTTAAATTTAACTATGCAAGCCAGACTTGACTAATATCATCTATAATGTGTTAAACAACAAAATAAATTAATCATAATGAAATTTACTAAAATAATATTATTTTCAGTTTTGGTTAGTTTACCTTTTCAAATTGCAGCGGCTGATGATTTTGTAGATGCAACTGTATTGATTATTAAGAAATGTTATGATGAAGGTAATAAAACGGATGGTGTGGCATTAGCCAAATGTGTAGCTAAGCAAATAGAAAAAACGCCAAATCCTGATAATTATATAGTAAATCTTGAAGGAAAAGTGCCGCATCAATTGAACTTATATTTGTATAACCCTAAAGGTTTTAAAATAACCTGTTTATTAACTGGATATGAAACAATAGAAATAAAAAGCTGCAGTAGTTCTCCAGCTAAACCATTAACTCCTGAACAGCAATTAACAATTTCACCACCTTAATATTTAATTAAATAGAGTAAGTATAATAATTAGTCATTTTAGCCTTAAACCGCTTAAATAGAAGGGCGACGCTGAATATCGAACCAATAATCATTCCCCACCATAAACCTATACCTTCCATCGCAAAATAAGTGGCTAAAAAATAACCCAGAGGTAGTGCAATGAACCAAAAACTGATAATAGATACTAATAAGGTAAAATGAGTATCCTTTAAACTACGCAAAGCGCCAAATAAAGAAATTCTTACAGCTTCTACGATTTGAAATAAAGCGCATAGACTAAAAAACTTTATAGCGTAATTAATAATGGGTAAATTTTGTGTTTCTTGCAAGTTAAAATCAATACTGATAAGGAAAGTAGGAAATAGCCAATAAATCAGGGCAACAAAAAACATGAAAATAAATGAAATTACAACGCCTGTATAGGCAACATGCTCAGCTGCTTGCTTTTTGCCAGCACCTAATAGATGTCCCATTCGTACAGTAATAGCTTGAGCTAAAGAAAAGATAATATTGATTAAAGCGCCTAAGTATTGCAAAGCAACTTGATTAGCAGCAAGCATTTGACTACTAAATAAACCCATGATCAGGGTTAATGCAAAGAAAAAGCCAACTTCTATACAATACATAAATCCCATGGGGGCGCCGACACGAATGAGTTCAAACAAATAGATTGGCTTAGAGAAGGTTAATAAATGTTGAAAATAAGGCTTATTTTTTTGATTGATCATTAAATAGCTGACCAAAATTAACATGGTAAGCCAACTACTCGTAGTGAAACCCCAACCTGCACCAGCGATACCCAAGGTAGGAAAACCAAATTTACCAAAAATGAATGCAAAACTAAAGAATATAGTTAGGGACACTGAAACTAAACTTAACTTAAAAACAAGTTTGGTTTGTCCTAATCCAATAATAATTTCAAGTAAAGCCGTGACAATAAAATTAGGTAAAATGCCAAAGGTTAACGCATGTAGATATGAGCTTGCCAGTAAGGTTATCTCTTTCTTCTGGCCAAGCCATAGAAAAATTGTGGCCATATTCCAAAACAAAAACATACTGGGGATAACCAAAATGAATGCTAACCAAATCCCATCGCGGATGACTTCAGTAATTCCTTGATGATCTTTTGCACCGTACTTATGTGATATAAGTACATTAATAGAGCTTAATACACCGAAGATAATCACTGCAAATGTTCCAGTTAGCCAACTAACTAATGCGCCAGCTGCTAAAACTGTTGGGCCTAAATGAGCTAAAAATATTGTTTCAAAAAAAAAGACGCCGGCTTGGACTAAACCGGTGGCAGCTAAGGGGAGAGCCAATTTAAGTAATGGGTATAAGTTTCCCTTAACTAAATTCATAAACCATACTCTTTATCAAATTGGTTAATAATATGTGTTATTAGCTGATAAATATCAGCTTGTTGATTACGGTAATTAGGACGACTTCTTGTTAAACAATCTAATAATGAGAGTAAATTTAATAGTTTAACAGATGTTTGCCAATGTTTTGGTAAAGTATAACTTAATGATAAGCCCTTTAAAAATGAGCTTTGGAAAGAGGGCGGCATGTAATGTGCATAACGTAGCATATTAGCTATATCAAAGAGGCGTGAACCTGAAAAAGCAAACTCCCAATCTAATATTCCTGAAATTTTCCACTGCTTATTTTCTTCACTTACTAGAATATTGGCTGGATCAAAATCACCATGAACTAAACATTTTTCATCAGCGGAAGGGAAAAATAAGTCTAGGTAATTTAAGTAGAACGTTATTTTACTTATAAGCTTTGAGTCTAAAGTTAAAATTACCTGCTCATTTTCTAAGCATTCTTTACCATATTCACTATAGCTCGATTTAGGGGCTTGTATTATTTGTAATTGCCGATTGAAAAAGCCAGGCTTTGGAAAAATGTGAGCATGAATTTGCGCGGCCATGGTACCAAGCGTAAACATAAGGTGCTCTACATTAAAGGTTTGTTTTCTTAATAGTAAATCGCGCAAAGTAATGCCAGGTAGATACTCTATAAAAGCAAATTGGTAATCTTGATAATGACCAATAAAATAGATTTCTGGAATAGGTAATTTCGCTTTAAGAAGCAAACTGAGCTGTTGCTCGCGATAAGATGCTTCTGGATCACGTAGATACAAGCGCAAAATATAAGGATTACTATTTAAGTTAAAATAAACTTTATAGTTTAAATTAGCGCATCCTCCAGAAATTAATTTGTATGAATATATTTTTTTAGTGGGGAAAGCTTTACTGATCATTTTATTTATCAATTCTACTGATGGATATAATGCAGGATCTGTTTTTTCCCAGTTTTGTTTGAAAGTCACCTGGTCACTCAGTTAATTAATCATCAATAAATAGTAAGATAAATATCAGATAGAGAAAGGCGTTACAAGTACGACTAGAGATTCTAGGTGTAACTATTAATTATTTTCTGGATAATCATGCGTATATATTTTTTGCATAATCTAGGAAGAGCAGTGTTGAATAATAGCTAATATAATTTTATTTTTCAAAACAGATTAGGCTGCCTTTAATTAGCGGCAGCACTAATCATCATTGGAAAAAATTATCTGAGAGTAACCGAATTTTGTTGGTCACTAGGAACTTGACTACCTTTCGCAGCACGCTCATGAGTTGAGAGATAATCGTAGCGACTTTGAATTTGTTTAGCAATTTCAGCAGATTTTCGTCCTGCTATATTTTTACTAACAATACTATTGGTAACAAATGAGACATTTCTATTTAAAATATCATTGATTTTTTCAATATTATCAGCTGTGAAGACTTCTACTTGCATAGTCAAAGCTTCAATAGCCCCTATAAAAATAGCTTTTGGATCTTTTTCGTTAGCAATAGATGATTCGCTCCCATAATAATTATTATCATGTACTGTCGCATGATTTATATTTTTCCTAGCTTTTGCTACGGGATGATTAGGGACTATAAGTAAAACGCTCTCATAAAGTTCCCGTGCTAATAGAGGGGTATTTTTAATTGGCAACTTTGTTTCATAATAAAAATCTGCAATAAGAGAAAGAATATTAGCTAAAAACTCAGGATTAGAAAATTTTTCACTTAATTCATTAAGAATTTTTATAAACGGACTGACATAAGAATAATCATTTTCTTTAAATGAGACTTTTTTTGCAGGTTTAGTGTTTTTGCCAAAGAAAGTTCTATCAATCGTTTGAGAGATATTTGGTAAGTCTTTTGGATATGCAGATTGTGAAGGTTGGACATTCATAGGCGTGGGTATATTTCCAGTCGCTAAATTAGCACCAATATCTTCAAGATCGGTATCTTCCAAAATAACATTTTTTGCTCGCTTGGAAGGTTTTGTTATTAGGATATCTAAATCATTATCTAAATCAGCTAAAGGGGTTTGATTGGGTTTTTTGAGTTTACGTTTCCTAAGAGAATTATTTTCTTGCTGAGCAGTAAATTTATCAATCAGATTTTGAATGTCTTCAATAATATAATTGTCTTTATCTATGTCAGAATTTAAACTTACTTCTTCAAATTTCTCAATTAATTGTTTGGCACTATTAGGATCATTACTTTCAATAGCAACCAAAAGTTGATAGCTTAACATTTCCAGTGTTTGCGTTGATGTAAAGGGTAGGTCGAGTAATTTATTATTGATAATATACTGCGTTATCTGTAGAAGAAAATTTTTATCAGAGCTAAATTTGTATGCCTTTTCTAATAAATTTAAATAGCCTAAATGTAAATCTGTTTGGATAGGTAAATTTGCTCGCTTAAGATAAGTAATTGATTTATTTAGCCAGCTTAGTGCAGATAATACGTCACGTTCGTTTAATGACTCATCGTCTAATCCGTCGCTTAGTCCCTCACTAATTGAGTCACAAACTTCAGCTAATAACTTATAATGAGACGCTATTCTTTCTCTAATATTGTCTTTACCTGTATCACCCATCTCATTAAAAACGCTTTCTAATTCATTAATTAGACCAGGAATTTCTGTCCATAAGTCTTTAATAGAGTCAAGCTTAAAAGTTTCCTGCTCTTCTATAATTTCCTTAATAGCATCACAACTTGTTTGAATGATTTCACCAATAACATACGTAAAGGCATAACGATAATCATTACTTCTTTTAAAATTTCGTTGAGATGCCAATTGATTTAATGTTTGCAGAGCACGTTTATAGTGAATTAATGCCTCAGCAAAATTAAGTTCATTGTAAGCTTCATCACCGGAAATTTGGTCAGGAGTATTAAAATAATAACGCATATAATCTATTTTTTGATTAAAAGGGCGAAAATTTTAACATATTTAATGCGTTTTGGGGTGCTTTTTATAATTATTTTTATCTAAAAACTTAAGAGAAAATAGTTCGTATTTTTTTAGTTCTTGATAAATAAAAGAATTTAGGTGTAATAATTTAATAAACCCAATAAAAATCCTATAATAGCATCATTTAAAACACTTTTTCACTAATTACACTATGGATAACCGCTTTCTAACCAAAGATAATTTAAAATTATTACAAATTACTGATCCACACTTATTTGCCTCAAATGATAAAAGAGTGTTTGGTATTGACAGTAATAGTCGGTTTAAACAGGTAATAGATTATATTAAGCAGCATGAACTTTATGATACTGATGCAATTATTCTGACCGGCGATTTATCTCAAGATGAAACGCAAAAATCTTATCAGCGTATCTTAATGGCTTTTAAAGAGTTTAAAATACCTGTCTATTGGATTCCAGGCAATCATGACGATTTACCTTTAATGCAAAGTATTTTTGCCAGTTCTTCCCTTCTTCAAAATGAACGGGTACTTGCTTGCAAATACTGGCATTTTATTTTCTTAAATACGGCTATTCCTGGTCAAGGCGTTGGTTATCTGCATGAAGAAGAATTTTCAATAATTACTGAGGAAATAGAAAAATTAGAGAAAACAAGAAGAATTGCACTTATTATGCATCACCATCCAGTACAGATAAATACACCTTTAATGGATCAATATGGTTTGAAAAATCAAAGCCAGTTTTGGCAAAAGCTCATTAACTCACCAGTGCAATTAATTATCTGTGGTCATGTACATGGCCACTATAGTTTAGATTATCAAAATATTGCTGTTGAATGTGCACCGGCCACTTGTTTTCAAATAAAAAAAGGCGCTACTGATTTAGAAATTGAAAATTTAATAGGTTACAAGCGCCATTTTTTTAAAGGTAAAACTTATCAATCTGTCCCAGTTTTATGGGATGCAATCTAGAAGATAAATTAATTTCTACTTATAAAAAATTTTACTTGATAATTTAATCAGTTTTGTTTTATTTTTACCTCTCAGCTTAAATTTTGAGAGATAAATAGCTTTCCATTAGTATTTAAACGTTATCTATATAAGAGCATTATCGGTGGTTCATTTTTTGGTAGTTTGAATCAAGTTAATTGATTCGGGGGTATGCCTCTATGTATCTTAATAAATTAGTATTACATTTATATAACTTTCAGAAAGAAAAAGGAGAGAAAAGCCCATTAGATGACTTCATTCGTGAGGTAAACCCTATCGTTCTTTCAACATGCATGCGTCATATTTATGTTTTTGATGAATCCCAACTGGAAGGGCGACAACCCATTTTAAATAAGCTGTTACTTTCTTTAAAAAATCCTCGAGAATACCAAGCTAAAATTGAATATGATTATTTATCAGGAATAGAGGCTTATTCATTCTTATTACTTTGGTCAATTGGTGCATTAAATAAAAATAAACCCTTAGATGATCATCGTGTACTAGATTCTATTCGAAAAATTTGTCTTGAATATGAAAAAACTGGCTCAGTAAAGAAGAAAGTAACATATGAAATAAATAAAAAATTTTTAAATCATTTTTTATTAGATGCTAAGCGTATGCATCAAGTTTTACTTGATAAGTTAAAAGTATTAAAAGAAGAATCGCATGGAGAAAATGCTCCTATAATTGAAAAATTTAAGCTCGCTAGCTACAAGTGCGCTCAGGTAAGAAATAGTAGTTTTTTAGATAGTCTTCCTTTATTTAATTATTCTTATTTCTTATTAGATGAAGCAGAATTGTTTGTAAAGATTGAGCAAAATTTGCAGGAAGTTAGAGGTAAGTTATCTACTAAATTATTGGAAAATCGTCCAAAAAAACAAAAAAAGATATTGAGCTTCTTTTCAGATGACCCGGACGCAGACAAAGAAACGCAAGAAAAAATCAAAATTAAAATGTCTAATTTAGACAGTTTAATTTTAAAGGTTCGCGCAGGCGTAGTTAACACAGAAGAGAAAATTGAGGTAGATAAAGGTAATTTTCTTCTATTTAAAGAAGCGAATGATGTGCAGAAAACTGAGCCTGAATTGTTTAGCTGCGGTGTGGTCTAAGTCTAATATTGGAGTCTTTTATCAAGAAGCTCCAATAAACTTTATACTTATTTTTATATCAATAAGAATTAGAAAATTCCTTAATTACCCGTAAATCTCTTAAAAATGCAAATTTTGCTGTAATGACTATATTAAACATTATCTCATTAAAATTGGTTAATACAAAAAGGATCATCGCTCTCTATAAAGCTTAAAATGCCATGTTTAGTGTCTCCTCCTAAGCTTTATACAATATTGCAAGTAAGCTCGGCTCAGTTGGTACACTCCTTCGCAAAACGAACTTGTGTTGTGTCTGAAACTGAGTAGGAAACGTTATAATTATTTTTTTTACATCTAAAAAGCCAAAATGTCTGTTTTAAAATTTATTAAAATGCTATAATTTTAGACATTACTAACAATATTTGGGCTTATTATGCAGGAGAAAGATGACAGCAACGTCATTTATCGTAGGGATGACGGCTTGGAGGTCAGTAATGATGGTAAATTTGATATCATTATTATGGGCGCAGGTATAGCAGGAACAAATACCGCATTAGAGCTTAGTAAAATTAAAATCGACGGTAGAGAGCCTAGAATTGCTTTAATTGAAGCAGGTCCCGAGGTGTTGCCGCCCACATGCTCAACTCAAAATGAATGTAATAAATTACATACGGGTATGCACTATCTGGCGGATTTAGAAACAGCACTAAAGTGTTTAGAAAATGCCATTGAATTTGCTAAAAAATACCCAGATTTTATTGCCGGAAAGGGGCGTGAAGACAACCCCTGCCTGGGACGCCATTATATTACTGATAAATCAAAAGTTTCTTTAAATAAATCAAAAAGAGTTGTAAGAGCTTTAATCAAATTTTATAAAGCCAAAATAAAAGAAGATCCCAACAATAAAGTATTTGGTGAGCCTGAAGACTTCATTAAAAGGCTTAAACGAGAGAAATATAATTTTATCTCTAACACTATTCCTTATCGCGATGAAAAAGGTGATATTGTAGATACAACAGCTGTAGCAAGGGCTTATCAAACAGCTGAGGTTCAAGTTGATATTCCAAAGTTACAAAAGCATTTACAACAAGAAATCCTTAATAGTAAAAATATTACCTTTATACCCAATACGTATGTGACTAATGTAGGTTTAACATTTAACGATTTTGGTTATTATGTTTGTGCAGAAAATACCAGTTTGAGCGCAGATCAGGGCGCAAAGGGCAAGAAAACAACTCCTGTCAGATTTGAAGCGGATCAAATTGTAAATTGTACTTGGCAGAATGCGGCTTTTCTTGATAAAGGCATAAAGCCTGCTGACTCTAGAGCAGGTAGTGGTCATGATGTTCAAGGTGTTAACCGGGTAAAAGTAAGTATCGAAGTTAATTTACCAGAAGGTTTACAGCATTTAAATACTAGTCTCTTTTCTACTGGTCCTTTTGTTTCCTTTACTAATTTAGGAGATGGTCGTGCTATTCTTACTAGTGAGCGCCATACAAATATTGATTTCTATCCCACTGGAATAGAAATGCCATCTCACTTAAAGGAAAGAATTGAAAACCTGAGAAGTATTCCAATAACTGATGAGGATAAAAAGTTAGCCAAAGCAATTTTGGATGGGGGCATGACAATAAATGATGAGAATAGAAAGTTAGCTGAAGCAATTATTGATGGAAGCACGCCAATAACTGATGAGCCTAGAAAGTTAGCCAAAGCAATTATTGCTAGAGGTATTCCATTAACTGATGAGGTTAGAAAGTTAGCCGAAGCAATTATTGCTAGAAGCATTCCATTAACTGATGAGGCTAGAACTTTAGCTAATGCAATTATTGATGATTGTTCTTCGTATTTTACGGATGAATTTAAGTCACTTTTCCAAGGGACAAAGGCAAAAGATATAAAAATTCATGTGGGTATTGTAAATATTTCTGGTTTACAAAAAGAATATACGAGTGCAGATATTCATTCGCAAGATAGTATTATTCATACACGTAGGGCTGTTGGTGCACAACGTATAGCCCGAAATTTCGCTAGATTGGAAGCCTCAAAAATGACTGCCGGAGTGGTTGGTGCAAGAAAAGCAGTAGATATATTAGTTAGGGACAGGGAATTACTGCTAAGTGATAAGCTTATAGTTAATTTAATCAAGGCTAAATTAGAATTGACAGATACTTATGCAAAAAAAACTGTTAAAGAAGTAAACCACTTATTACATGTTGAATTTGTGCAGCAAATCCGTGAAATAACAGATCTTGCTCAGTATCTTAAAAGTGAGGCGGCAAAAAATCGCTTTATAGAAAGTAAAGTAGAAAACTTAATTAAACAAATCTTAACTTTTACAGGTGATAATAAAAGAGAAGAACGACAGAGTCCCAGAAAAGGTAGATTTTTTTCCCCAGCAGAAGCATTGACAGCGAGTGCTGCAAAAATAGATAAAAATAATTCAATTTTAGAGCAGAATATGGTAATTAAGAAACAAACCGAGTCTTCAGGGCACAATCCAAACGGGTGTGATATACGCCCTTAAGGGAAGAATTAATAAATAAATGGATAAATATATATTATTAAATCTTATTAATCATTTACCCCATGCAATTTTTTGGAAAGATTGCAATTTAGTCTTTCAAGGTTGTAATAGAATTTTTGCTAAAAAATTAGGTTTTTCTGAACCGCAAGATATTATAGGTAAAACAGATTTTGATCTCTTACCCGCTGAAGCTGCAGTCAAATATCGTCGTGATGATAAAATGGTCATTGAGTCAGGTAGGGCTAAGTTAGATTATGAAGAAACATTTATCCAACCGAATGGCAAAAAAAGAACTGTATTAGTAAGCAAAGTCCCTTTTTATGATGATAAAAAGGTAATTGTAGGCATTTTAGGTATTTATACAGATATTACACAGCGTAAAAAACAAGAAGAACAGTTAAAGAAAGCGAAGAAAAATTCGGAAGCAGCTAATCGGGCTAAAGATGAATTTATTCGTAATATGAGCCATGATATACGTACACCTCTAAGCGGTATTATTGGTATGTCTTCTCTATTAGAACAAGAAGCACATACGCCAGAAGATAGAGAACATGCTCATATGCTTAATATTAGCTCTGAGCAATTATTAATACTTCTTAATAGTGTCCTTGATATTGTAGCCACCGGAAGTGCAATCGAAGCGGATACTAAACTCTCAAAATTTAATATTTATGAATTGATTCAATATATATGTGATCTAGAGCTTCCAGCTATAAAAATCAAAAACTTAGATTTAAAAATAAATATTGAAAAAGAAGTTCCTAAGTTTATTCAAACTGATCAAATAAAACTGCACCGAATTTTATTAAATTTACTTGGAAATGCCGTAAAGTTTACCAATAAAGGATGTATTGAAATTATTGTACGTTTGGAAAATAAAAGTGGTAATAAAACTAACCTTGAATTTCTAATTAAAGATACAGGTATCGGTATTAAGCCAGAAGATAAACAGAAAATTTTTACTCGCTTTTATAGAGCAAATCCATCTGCTCAAGGTATTTATTCGGGATACGGTGTAGGCTTACATATTGTTAAAAAATATACCAAACTCCTTAAAGGACGCATTGCGGTAGAAAGTAATGTTGGCCAAGGCACTACTTTTTGCGTGACTATTCCTGTGCAAGTGGTGGCTAATAAAAATGATTTAACAAAAAATGATGAAGCACAATACATTACCACTGTAGTAAATACCTCTGTATGGCTTAAGAATGGAGATAAGCCCTGTATTCTTATCGTTGAAGATAATGCTATTGCGTTAAAGACAGCGGAAACAATTTTAAAGCAAGCTCATTGTCAATTTCAATCTGCACAAAATGGTGCCAGAGCAATTGAGCTTTTTAGAGAATATAAATTTGATTTAATTTTGCTAGATATAGGTTTACCGGATATTTATGGCAATGAATTAACAAAAATTTTCAGGCGTATTGAACAAGAAGAAAATAAAATAGCAACACCTATTATAGGATTAACAGCTTATTCACCAGCAAATACTGAGGCAATGTTACTAAAAGCAGGCATGAATAAAGTCATTACTAAACCATTTAGGTTAGCTGCGCTCAATGAATTATTAGCTATCTTTGTTAAAGATAAGGTTTTAACTACAGATGATATCGCCAATCAAGCTGATTTAGCTAATTTATTTTCTGAAGTAACCCAATATCCTTTAATAGATGTAGAACAAGGCATTAATACCATTGGCTCAATTAATGCATTAACTGAGTTATTACAAATGCTGCTTAGTGAAACACCAGATCACTTAAAAGAATTAGAGCAAGCTTGGGATAAAGAAAATATCGTCTTAATGAGTAGAATTATTCATAAGATGAAAGGAGGCGCATTATGTTGTGGCGCTGCTCAAATGCAACATGCCTGTCATGTTTTTGAACAAAATTTAAATAGTTCAACAGCTGAGGAGCTAGCAAAATTACTCGAGCAGTTTATTTTAATTGTCAAACGCACCCTTATTGAAATTGAGTCATGGTTAGCTAAAAATAATCCTACATTGTAATCTTTTTAATCTAAAATTTTTTTGTTTGCTTAATTTCATGTCAAAATAAACTATTTTGGCTTTAGTTAGCTTAAATTTATATATTATTTAAACTAAGGGAATAATTATGCCTCATTTGGTATTAGAATATAGCAATAATATTGATATTAGACCGGAAGTAATAACTTTTTTCGCAAAAGCTCATTCGTTATTAGAAAAAATGCTGCCCACAAAACTCAGTAGCTGTAAAAGTCGTTGCATTAGTTATGATAATTTTTATATTGGCTCAGGGCAGATAGATAATGCAATGATACATTTAACATTAAAAATGTTAGCAGGCCGCTCTGATTCCGTAAAGGAGCAAGTAGGGCAAAAGCTAATAGAATTAATGAAAAAATGTTTCCAGCAAAGAAACAAAAATTTAAATTTAGAATTTTCAGTTGAGATTATGGAAACAAGCTTACCTTATTTTAAAGGTTAATATTTATAAAGTTTGAAAGTATGCAGTACAATAAAGGTCTAATTAAGCCTACATATATATGGCAGCAAATTTCTAAATGGTTAACCACGTCAAAGTAAAGTGAAGAGTATTTTATGACTAAGAGAATGATTGTTGGTATTTCAGGTGCTTCTGGAATAATTTATGGTATCCGTCTTTTAGAAATCTTAGCTAAAACTGATTATGAGACTCATTTGATTGTTTCTAAAGCTGCACAACAAACTCGCGGATATGAAGTAGCTATTTCTGCACAAGAACTTATTCGCTTGGCAGATAAATATTATTCTAATGAGGATATTGCTGCGGCAATTGCAAGTGGCTCCTTTAAAACAAATGGAATGATTATTGCGCCTTGTTCTATGCACACTTTAGCAAGTGTTGCCTGTGGTGTAACTTCTAACTTATTAACTCGTGCTGCAGACGTAGTTTTAAAAGAGCGGCGCAAATTGGTATTAATGGTTCGTGAGTCACCTTTTCATCTAGGACATATAGAAAATATGCAGAAAGTAACCCAGATGGGTGCTATTGTTGCACCACCAACGCCTGCTTTCTACAATCAACCACAAACTATTGATGATATTATCAATCATAGTATAGGGCGGGTGCTCGACTTATTTGATATTGATGTTGGGCTAGTTAAGCGCTGGAAAGAAAATGATTTTTAATCATTTTGCCTTATTCGCCGAACAGCTGTATTTGGCGCATCTTATAAGATAAACCATCAAAAAATACTCACATAGTCTGATAACCAAAAATTAGAATAAATTGTTAAAGCCAGCAAAGTAAGTTAAGAACTACAGTCATTCTCTAGCACTTGAATTGCCTCGATAGCTTTGAAACTTGTATCATCCATAGGAGTATTAAACCAAGCGCTCAATATTTCTTTTGCTAAATCTTGCGTTAAAAGGCGGTTAGATAAGGCTAATACATTAGCTCCATTCCATAATCGAGCACCAGATGCAGTTTTAGCATCTGTACATAGAGCAGCTCGGATACCGGGGATTTTATTAGCAGCAATAGAAATTCCAGTACCAGTCCAGCAAAAGAAAATACCTTCCTCACAAATGCCCTGTCTAATACAATCAGAGGCTGCTCTAGCTACTTGAATCCATGACTCATTTTTACGAGATTTAATTGCGCCAAATAAAACAACTTCATGACCTAAACGTTTTAACTCCTCAACCACAAAGTCATTTACAGGATAAAGTTCATCACTACATACAGCTATTTTCATCAATTTTTCTACCTATCACTTTAATTGGAAATCATTAGAGCTCTTGCACAACCTGCATCTTTTATTTTATTGCTGCGATTAAATACTGACGACTTAATATTATCAAATCAAATATAATAATTCATTCGATCCTTAAGGTAACCATTTCGCTATGGCTGTTCGATAAATAAGGCAGAACAGTTACTTTTAAATTTAGGGCAGTGAGTTAGGGCTACTTAAGTTATTATCAGAAAGTACTGTATTCTTGGAAACTGGTATAGGACTTTTTGCTGAGTTTATTATAAAAAAACTGGAGCTAAGTAATTGTTGATGGCAATAGTCTTGATAACCTGCTGACCCCATAATTTCTTTGCGTAAAGAATCTAAATTTTTAAGTTTATGGTTAACAGTATTATTAATAAGTTCTATAAATGTTGCATCATTTTTATCAGAAAACATAAATTTTAATTCTGGCCAAATTGCTTCAACAAGCTTGTCTCTAATTGCTGGCCAAATAGGTTTAATACTGGAATAAAGTTGATTAAAAAGATGTATTGATTTTGAGTAATCAGTTGCTGTTTTTGGTTGTGCTTGTGATTGTAAATATTGCATTGCAATATTTTCGGTGAGTGTTGTGATTTTTTCTTCAAAGGCTGTACTAAAAGCGTCTTCTAAGGGCAGAAATTGTTTTTGGTTAGGTTCATAAATGAAAATCTCTCCTGTTTTAATTTCATAATACCATCCATGAATTGTGATTTCTTGTTGGTTTAGCCTTTTCATAACAGCGGGATAAGACTTTAAGTGCTCAATTTGCGTTAAAATATTATATTCAATAGTAGCTTTTAATTTTAAATAAGGATCACTCTCTGTATTGCCAACATCAAATTGCTTTTCTATCTTATCAAGGACAGGGCGAGCATGGGTTAGCCAAGTGGCAACTGCTGGCAGGGTCGTTTCTAGGTTTGGTGTGAGTAGGCCTTTCATAGCACCGCATTGAGAATGACCACAAATAATAATTTCTTTAACTTTAAGTGCTTCGACCGCATACTCAATAGCAGCTGCTTCACTACTAGCAACACCATAAGGTGGAACAATGTTTCCTACATTACGTTGAATGAAGAGATCACCTGGTTTAGACCGAGTAATAGCATTAGGATCAATACGCGAATCAGAACAAGTAATAAAAAGTGTATCTGGATTTTGACCTTGACTAAGCTGAGTAAATACTTCTTCTAATTTTTTAAAGGTTTTCCCTTGAAATTGCTGAATGCCATACATGAGTTTTAGTATCATTTTCTCTCCATTGCGGCCATTTATATAAGAATTAGAGCTGTAATTTGCTAAACAGCATTTTAATTAAATAATTTTATTTCTGCATGGTAAAATTAAATTTCAATTTTGTAAAGAAAGGTCATGGCGTCATAGGCTCAACTTAAATGAATGGAATTGGTGATACCAATATTGGTTAGAAAGTTTTGATCATGTGAAACAACTATTAATGTCCCCTGATAAGCACAAATCATTTCTTCTATTGCTTCTATACTACGAATATCAAGATGATTTGTTGGTTCGTCTAAAATAAGAAGTTGTGGTTGTTTCTCTGCAGCTAGCGAGATAGCAAGTCCAGCTCGCATGTATTCGCCACCACTTAATTCGCTTGCTCTTTTCATTGCCAGTTTATTACGGAAGTTAAATGCTGCTAATCGTGCATAGGCTTCTTGAAGAGAGAAAGAAGGATTTTTTAAACATAAGTTCTCAACTAAGGTTAAACTTTCATCAAGATAGTTAAGGTTTTGATCTAAATAACACGCTACAGAAAAGCCACGATATATTTTACCTTCCTGCGGTTTTAGATGACCTAGAATAATTTTAATTAATGTAGATTTGCCAGCGCCATTTTTCCCTGTAATTGCTAGGCGATCTTTGCCTAATAAAGTTAAGTTAAAGTTAATGAATAAAGGCTTTTGCTTGTTAAAGCCAAAAGTTAGTTCTTCTATATTAATAATTATTTTATTGGCTGGTAATATAGTTGCATCTAAGTTGGCATTGATTTTCTCTTTTATTTCAATGCGTGACTTTATAGCCTGTACCTTATCTTGAGCCTTTTGCATGCTATGTGCAGCCTGAATTTTATTTTTAGACTGCGTTTTCTCACTGCGTCCTTGTTTGGCATTAGCAGCTAATTTATCAATTTTACCGGCTTTTCTAAGTGCTTGCCCTTTTTTTCGTCGCCGCTCATGTTTTTCTCGTGTTTCTTGAATGGTATGTTCAGTGTTTTTAAGTTGTTTTTTTGCAGCCATAAATTGCTGTTGAATAGTTTGTTGTTCAATAATTTTTTGTTCTTGATAAAATGTGTAGTTACCGCCAAAGTGTTTAATGCCGATTGAAGTTAATTCAATAATTTCATCTACATAGTTAAGTAACTGCCTATCATGACTTGCAATGATAATGCCTTGTTTTGTTTTTTGTAACCAATTAAAAAAGTAGTCTTTAGTTTCAGTGTCTAGATTGTTAGTTGGTTCGTCTAGTAGAATAAAATCTGTATCACTAAGCATAGCCCTTGCTAACCAACATTTCGTTTTCTGACCACCGCTTAATGATGTTATTGTACGTTCAAAACCAATTGCTTCTAAGCCTAAGTCGATTAAAATTTGCTGTGCTCGGGTTTTGATATCCCAATCACTGCCAATTAAATCATAATCATTTTCCAAGAAATAACCTTGAGCAATGCGGTCCAAAGCTTTAAGCTTGTTATGAATACCAAGTAACTCTGCAACGCTACTTCTATTATTATAAGAATTAACTTGCGGGCAATATTCAACTGAGCCTTGTATTTCAAGAGAGCCTTGCTCAGGTTTTAGAGCCTTAGCTAAGATTTTTAATAACGTGGTTTTACCAACGCCATTATCACCTACAATACCATAGCGTTTTTGGGTCAATGACAGTGAAATATCTTTAAAAGGGGAATCTGTTGTTAGAAAGTCATATGACAAATGTTGCGCAATAATAGAAGGAATACGGTACATAAATAATCTCCAAGAGCTTGTGGGAAAGAAACAAGTTGGGAAATTATTTACGCATTGGAGGAAGACCTCAGATTTAATATGAAGAGAGTATTTTAGTATAAAAACTAAAAATTTGTCAATAAACGGGTAATTGGGTTTTATTTTATTCAAAATGCTATATAATTAAGCCTCATTAAACTTTATATGTACTTTTTTAAGGCGAAATTACTATTTTTAATCCACTTTTAGGTTTTTTGTAGTTTAACTTGCTCAAAACTTAAATTTTATAGGTGCTGGTTTAAGTCGAGTATAAAACTAGCCTGTTGTTATAGGAGAGGCTAGATGCCTGTTATCCTTCCTAAATTCGATGAAACTTCTATTCAAAATGAGCATAGAAATTGGCTTACTTATTATATGGGCCACATACCAACGTCATTAAATTATTTTAAAAATGACTTGGCAAAGTTTTTACATGAATTTAATGCTGAACAATTTAGCATTCTAAATTATCCGAAATATTGGTCGGGTGAGCGCTTATTGCAAACAAAAATTAAATCTCACATAGAAATTAACCAACCCGCCGCTTATCAAGAAATTAAAAATTGGCTAAAAAAGCAAAAACAAAATGCTGTAAATGATCCAATTAAAATTAAAGAAATTGAAAAACTTACACAAAATTATGAAAAATACTTTCTCGTTTTAAAACGTAAAGCGCTTATCTTAAGCGTAAAGCAGCTTATGGACGAGCTAGATACAACTGATCTTAATGGACTAGAAAGTGAACCTTTCTTTTTTCAATTTAAACATACCATTAATCAAATCTTAAGCCAAAGTTCGCTATTAAATATGCAAACTCGTCATGACTGTTTACAGGCACACCTACACATTACGCTTGCCTGTAAGCGGGCGCATGAATTATTCGCTCAAAAAAGGCTAGGAGAAGAAATTGATGCAATTGAAGTGTTAGCAAAACGTGTCATTGATAGTTATTATCAAAATGCTAAAAAGATGACCTTCACCGATGCCATACAGAAAGATACTGCTTCATTAACATCAGCATTAGGTTTGTTTATTGGTTTAATTGTGTTTGCTTTAGGTGTTGGTTCTTTCTTTTTCCCTCCTCTCTTTTTTCCTGCTTTAATTTTAGGTTTCATTGGCCTTGTATCTTATTTAGCTTCAGCCATAGCAATTATAAAAATAGTGGAGGAAGGTTTTAAATATCGACGTCCTCCTAAATTATCAGAAGTTGTAGCGCTAGCCATTGATATTGCGTTAATCCCGCTTTACTTTTTTGCAGGTGAAATTTTGTCATTAATAGGCAGAAGTTTTCATTGGGCAGCTTCAACAATTAAATTATTAACAGAAGTTTGGGATAATGTACTTAGCAATATATTGCCTGATATCTTTTTCGTAAAAGATACATTTAAAGATGCAACTGAAGTTGGTTCTCAATTCACAAAATCTGGCCAGTTGAAAAATACCACAGCAACAACATGGAGTTTAATTCGTAGTATGCTAAGCTCTAATACTGATGACCAATCTAATAGTGTAGAAATCTTTGAAAGAATTGATAAGGCAAAGAAATATCTGGCTCGTCATATGGGTTATCGACCTAGCACTACAAATATAACGCGCAAGGCGTTAAATGAAACATTATCACAGCAATTTAAACAGACCCATCTTTTAAGAAAATCTGCTGACTTAATTGAAATTAAAAGAGTACTAGATGATTTCTCGCAATTTGAGACTAAGTTAAATGAGAAAACAAAAGGACAATGCCTTGTGGCAGTTAATGAATATAGAGATGAAATAGCAAAGGCTAATTACTATTTATATCAACTTACGCAGCTATGTAATCAATATCTCATTAAAAATTTTGACAATCGACAATTTTATCAATTAACTGATTTTGCCCAGGCTCAAATTGAGCAAGTTACCTTTATTCAACAAAAGGCTCAAGAGTTAATTAATTTAAATCACCAAGATTTAACTGAGTTTGAAGCTAACTTAATGCCAACATCTTTTGTGCGTTATGAGCGTGGTTTTGTATATACTAATTTAGATAACTTAGAAAAAAACAATGAAGATGGTAAAGAAAAGGTTCTACCCCTTTTAATTAGTCGTCATGCTGATATTTTATTTTGGGAAGAAGGTTTTAGAGGATTGCGTAGATCTAAGGAAACAAAAGCAATCTTTAAAGTGTTTAATGATTATAAATCCCTACCAGCTGATGCCAAACGCGTTGATACCCTCATAGCGTTAAAAGAAAAATGTCAAATTTATCTGACTAAATACGGCAATAAAATCGACATGCAGAAAAAAGGCCGCTATCAATACGTAGAAAAATTATTTAATCTAATTGTTGAAGAAATAAACGTGCTGCAGTCTAATAATTTAACAATGCCTATATTAGTAGCTTATAAAGCAAGATAAGTCTAATATAAGTTTACAATAAAATAATTAATCATCAGTAATCTAAGAATTAATGACGCAAACAACAATACGAGCATTTTTTGCGATTAGCTTATCAACTGAAATTTTAGATGCGATTGCTTTAGTAGTCGACTCGCTTAAGCAAACGATGCCTCAACAAAAAATTCGCTGGACGAAACTGGAAAATTTGCACATTACTTTACGTTTTTTGCAGTCAATTCAAATAGGAGATTTGCCTAAGCTCATTGAGCAAGTGGAATTAAACTTACTAAATGTTTCTTCATTTAGATTAAAATTAGGTGAACTAGAATTATTTCCCAAGCCTAAGCATCCCCGCCTAATCGCTTTACAAGCTGGACCAAACGAACAATTAGCCCCTATCTCATATGGACTTGCAAAAATCATTGATACGCTTAATTATCCTACTGAAAAACGTACCTTTCGTGGCCATATTACTTTAGGCCGCTTGCAAAATTACCAATCGCCCATTATTTTGCCGCCTATTAAAAATGATTATTTTCCTAAGCAATTAGTGCAATCTGTTAATTTATTTGAAAGTAGATTAGTCGAAGGGCAGCGACAGTATAATTTAATTAAACAATTTAGGTTAAAAGGAAGTGAATAAAATGATCGCTTTTTAGATATAAGAGTTTAACTATTTCCATTCCATTATTATGTAATTTATTCCTCTACTATATTATATTACCTTTCCCTTAAGTAGGTGTTTCAAAATTATGCTCATAGTAGAAGGATATGTGTGATGAAGTATAACTTCGTATTTTTATTTGTAATGCTATTTCCATACTTAGCATTTGCTAACCTTGATTCCATTACTTGGAAAGGAATTTATTATCAAGCGATTCCCAATCGATCAGGAGTCACTGAAAGTTATTGCGAAGAACATACACTAGGCACTTTTATTCATGTAGTAAAAGACGCGCTTGTACATCCTATTATTACAAATAAGGGTATTAAGCTTGATCATGCTTCTTTTAATATGGATAAAATAGATGGCGTTTATCTTATTCACGGTAGTTTCTTAGCAACTGGCATGCAATGGCAAGATCGTATTTACTATTATTTATATAAATACAGCGAAGCAGGAATAACAAAAGGAATTTGGTATAGCAAGGATTGCAAGGGTTTATATAAAGGTATTGCCATTGAAAATAGAAATCATAAACTAAGTTAGCCTTATTAAGTATGTATGTAAGCAAGAATAGCGTTATCTTTAGTAAGATAAAAATTAATTAAAATTAATAAACATCTTAGTTTAGCTTTAAATTCCTTTATCAAACTTTATTGATTATTAATCCTTTTTTGCCCATTCAAGGAAAAATTCATTAATTTATACTACTACTAATATAATAAGACTTTATAAACAGTTAGCATGTATTTTAAGGGATAATGACAATGATTCCGCCAGAAATACCAGAAAATGAGGCTGAGCGTTTAGCAACACTTTATAAATTACAAATATTAGATACAGAGAGAGAAGAGCGCTTTGATCGGGTAACTCGTATTGCCTGTAAGCTTTTTGATGTTCCTATTGCTGTCATTTCCTTTTTAGAAGCTGAACGCCAATGGATGAAATCAACGCAAGGGTTTGATATCAAAGAGGCGGTAAGAAAAACATCATTTTGTGGTCATGTTATCCTTTCAGATGAAATTATGGTTGTTGAAGATACAATGAAAGATAAACGTTTTTATGATAATCCGTTTGTCGTTGGCAAACCCAATTTCAGATTTTATGTAGGCTGCCCTTTGAAAATAAACAAATGTAATGTGGGCGTTATCTGTTTAATTGATGACAAGCCAAGGCTTATAAAAGACGTTGATCAAAATGTTGTTTATGACCTTGCTAAAATGGTTGAAATGGAGTTGGAATCATTACAGTTAGCTATTACTGATGAACTAACAGGCTTATCTAATCGGCGTGGTTTTTTAAAAATAGCCAATTATTTATTTCAAAAATGTCAACGAGAAAACCAAGATTTTAATTTATTATTTTTTGATTTAGATAAATTTAAGCACATTAATGATCAATTTGGGCATGCAGAAGGTGATAAGGTATTAAAAACTTTCTCTAATTGCCTTCTTAAGAACTTTCGCTGTTATGATGTGATTGCACGTTTAGGCGGCGATGAGTTTTGTGTATTTTGTTCTAGCTTAAATTCAGCAGATGTAGCTAATATTAATCAACGCTTAAAAGACTCATTGAAATGTATAAGCACACAAGGTTACTCAATTGAATTTAGTGTTGGTAGTATTCAGTATAATCCAAAGGAACATCAAACGTTAGAAACGATGCTCTCGCTTGCTGATACAAAAATGTATGATGATAAAAAGGGTAAATAATTAAGATTTAAGGACTTTATAAAAACATTGGGTTAAGCAGAAATTTACTAAACAAGGTGATTAATTTATTATTGTTTATTTATTAATCCCTTTTTCTTTAGTATAGTATCTAAATCTACATTGATAATTTGAGGAATTTCTTCTGCCGTTAGCGGCTGACTATAAAGAAAGCCTTGGATTTCATTACAATGTAACGTCTTTAAAAAACTTAATTGCTCTATTGTTTCAACACCTTCAGCAACAATTATTAAATTTAAATTTTTTCCCATTGCAATGATGGCCTTGATAATTGAATTGCAGTTAGCTCTAGTTGGACAATCACGAATAAATATTTTATCAATCTTTATCTTATCAATTGAAAAATCTTTAAGGTAAGCAAAACTCGAATACCCTGTACCAAAGTCATCTATGGATATTTTTATATTCATTTTTCTCAATTGTTCAAGGGTAGTGAGTATATTTTCTTGATTGGCCATGAGCGTACTTTCCGTTAATTCAATAATTAAATATTTTGGATCTAAGTTATTTTCTTTTAAAAGATAGGCTAATGTATAAGGAAATGTTGGTTTACTTATCTGTATACCTGATACATTTATAGCAATTGGCATGAATTTAAGCCCTTTTTTTTGCCAAATTTTTGATTGCTTACACGCTTCTGTTAAGACCCACTCACCTATCTGGATTATTAAACCGTTTTCTTCTGCTAAAGGAATAAATTCTGAAGGCGCAATATGGCCCATCTTAGGGTGATACCAGCGTAGAAGAACTTCCAAGGAACAAATTGCACCATTACTTAAATCGATAATAGGCTGATAAACAAGATAAAATTGCTTTTTTTCAATGGCTAGATGTAATTGACTTAGAAGGGCTAATCGTCTTTTAGAATCTTTACTAAACTCTTTTCTATAAATAGAATAAGAATTTCGCCCTTGTTTTTTTGCCCAATACATCGCAAGATCTGCCTTTTTTAAAAGGCTTGATGGTAATTTACCGTGTTTAGGATAAATGCTTATGCCCATGCTTACAGTAATAAAAACATTATTTAAGCCAATTTTAACTGGATTTAGTAAGCAATGATGGATGTATTGAACAAGGTTAGGTATTTCATCTGCTGTTTGGACTAGACAAAAAATAACAAATTCATCTCCACCAAAGCGAAAAACAGTATCGGTTTCACGCAAACTAAGTACTAATTTTTTTGCCACCTGACGTAATAAAATATCGCCTGCCTCATGGCCTAGATTATCATTAATACTTTTGAAGTTATCGAGATCGATAAATAAAACTGCTAAATATAAATTAAAGCGTTTTGCATACTTTATCTCTTGGGAAAGACTTTTAGTTAGTTGAGCTCTATTTGGTAAACCTGTCAAATTATCATGAGTTGCTTGAAATATTAGTCGTTCTTCCATTACTTTACGTTCAGTAATTTCATGAAAAGTCCATACTCGTCCAATAATTTTATTTTCTAATTTATGAGGCTTACCATAACGTTCAAATCGTTTGCCGTTTACAAAATTTAACTCATCAAAACTATCTAGGTGTGGATGTTGTGTAATATATTCAAGTCTTTTAAGGAAATAATCAGGATCCTCAAGTTGCTTAACAGCTTTAGTCACTGCATCATCATGAGTATGGGTTTGAATAAACTCCGGCGTAAATTGCCAAATTTCTAGGAATCTTTGATTGTAATATTCAATCTTGTTATCAGAATTAACAACAAGTATCCCATCATCAGTAGATTCTAGAATGGCTTTTGTTACAGCAAGTGAATTTTTAAGCTCTTTCGATTTTGCTTTAATTTTATCATTTTGGTCTAATGAAGTTAAAAGAAGATTTTGATTGTTATAGGCAGCACTAAGTACTACCCATAAATAAAGTAGACCTAACAGACCTAACAAATTATAAAGATTACCTTGTAAGAAAAGCCAAAGAGTCAATGGTAAAAAAGCCAAAAAGAGAAAAAATGCATAAACTCCAAAAACAGGCGAGTATAAGTTATTAGATTCTGTAAATATTCCAAAAAGGATCATGATGGTAATAATTTGCTGAACACCTTCTTTACTTGGTAAAAGAAAGAGGCTGACAAAGCCCCAACCAAGTCCTGAACCAAAAACGCCTAAGCAAAATAAATTTAACCAAAATTGATATGAAAAATTTTTTTTATTTTTATAATAAAAGATAAGTAGAATACCTCGGCCTATTTCTGAAATTAAATACATATATAAAAGCCAAACTATAATTAAAGAACGACTACTTATATTCCATAAAGCCACACTTAGCCCTGTAACTGCTAGGCATTCAGCAATTAATATAAAGTAGGATAGTTGTTTATAAAGAAATTGAACTTGTTCATCACGAACTTTTTCGCATAGAAGATGAACAGTAAAATTACTTAAAAAATAGTTATAGAACGGCCTTTTTTTCATTAATTCAATTTTCCTTAATAAAATTAATAAATTATGGTTAGACCATAACCATTTAAATTATAGAATCTTTTAGAAAAATTATTTCGGCTCTTTCAAATTAAAGTATAGCGTTAATATTAAATTTCAATTAATCATAAGAATTGGCAATCATCTTTTTATGGAATAAAAGCAACTATGATTAGCCTGTTTAAACAACTAGAGAATTCTAATTAAAACGGCTAATTTATCTATTTGCTTTAAGCATAAGTTCTATCTAGGCTGTTTTTTAGATATAGGCGTTTTATGTATAGCGGCAACTTTTAAACAATCATCTGCTTTTTTATCTTTAACAATAGTTAGTTCTACATTGATATTTTTTATTTGATGAGCTAATGCGCTTCGATAGTTAATAATCAAGGGTAAGCTTACAGTCCAGCTATTAGAGCTTTTTCGTAAAAATAAAGGTGTATCCTTTAAACCAACACTGGAAACTAGTTTTTTATTAACTATTTCTTTAAGATTATCATTTAAATTAAATTCTTTTTTATAATTAAGCCAAGCTGACTTTGTAAAATAAGCTTGTGCTTTTCCTTGAGTAGGGTTTACAAAGTTAAGGTTATAAGTTTGTAGCATTACTTCATAAGCCCAGCTTGCTATTTTGGTATCATTATCTAAACGGGGGCAGGCGTTATTAGAAAAACTTGTAAAGGGCAACAATAAACAAGCACTTGTAATTAATCTTTTTATATTACTAAATCGAACTTGCATAATTACCACCTAAAGGTTAAATATTTGCTTATTTGCTCATAAATAATTACAAATTATTTAATAATTTGCAAATAGACTTTATATTTATTTTTAAAATAATTCTATTAGGAAGGGGGATATCGACTTGGTTAATAAAAACCAGATTTAATTAGGCAATAAGATTTTAGTCTTTAATTTTTTAATTTGACTTAACTATATTCTTGTAAAATAATCCAAAATCATCGTTTATTTCGATTACCTTTGGAACGTTAATCAGTTAAGGAAAGTTATGATTGTTATCTTCGTTCATGGTTGGAGTGTGACGCATACCAATACTTACGGAGAGCTTCCGCAATGGCTTGAAAGTCAGAGCAAAAACCTTGATATTCAAGTGGGCAATATCTACCTTGGTCATTATATTAGCTTTAATGATACAGTAACCGTTGATGATATAGCACGTGCCTTTGATCATGCAGTGCGTAATGAAATTATTGATAAGCTGCGTGAGGGTGAGTGTTTTGCTTGTATTACTCACTCTACAGGTGGCCCCGTTATTCGTAAATGGATGGATTTATATTTTAAAAATAATCTTGCCGAATGTCCCTTAAGTCATCTTATTATGTTAGCGCCTGCTAACCACGGATCAGCACTTGCTCAACTTGGTAAATCCCGATTAGGCCGTATAAAAAGTTTTTTTGAAGGTATTGAACCGGGCCAGCATGTACTTAATTGGCTTGAGCTTGGTAGCGATATGAGTTGGCAACTTAATGAAAGTTGGCTTGACTATGATTGCACTGCTAATGGTATTTATGCCTTTGTACTTACAGGTCAGAAAATTGATCGCCAACTTTATGATGCTGTTAACTCCTATACCGGGGAAGTTGGCTCTGATGGTATTGTTCGTGTAACTGCTGCAAATATGAATTATAGCCTATTAAGGTTACATCAAGAGGGAAGTAATGGTGAGAATCTTATTGTCACTAACTTGGCGCGGACAAAGCCAATGGCATTTGGCATTTTGCCTGGCTGCTCACATTCCGGTAAAAAAATGGGAATTATTCGTAGTATTACTATGGCCAATGCCGCCACTCATCCTACAGTTATTTGGATCTTGCGATGCCTTCAAGTAAGAAATCAGGCATCCTATAATTTAATAGCAAAAGAGCTAGATAAACTTACGCAAGAAACTCAAGAAATTGAACATACAGAAATTGTGAATACCCTTATCTATCAGCGCAAGTATATCACTAATCGCTACTCAATGATTATATTTCGACTTATTGATGACAGGGGCAATCATCTTGATGATTATGAGCTTTATCTAACAGCTGGACCTAAATATAGTGAGTATGAACTTCCTACTGGTTTCTTCGTAGACCGCCAGCGAAACCAGTATAATCGAGGAAAACTAACTTATTATCTTGACTACGATATTATGGAAACCGGAATTAATACGCCAAAGATGCAAGGTAATCTTGGCTTTCGTATTAAGGCACATCCTGAGTCAAGTGACCGAGCCCTTGCTTATTACAAAGTACTTGATTTTCATTCCTCACTTGCTGACATTAACAAAATTCTTCATCCGAATGAAACAGTAATGGTTGAAATTATGCTCCAGCGAAGAGTAGATAGTACGGTTTCTCGTATTACCAATAATCTTACGCCAGCAAAAATTAGTTGGAAGCCAACCGGTCAAAAGGTAGATTAATATTTATAAATGTCTTACCTATCAATAGATGTACTTAAAAAATTAATTCCACCAATAGATTACTGCATTTAAATATGTGGCAAAAAATAACCATAAAATGTAGGGAATAAATAGTATGCCTATAAAGGTATTCTTATTTATTAGCTTATAGCCAAGAATCAAATTTAAAAGAGTTAATGATGTGATCCATATTAAACTAAAACCTAATAAGTGATAGTGAAAGAAAATAGGTGTCCATAACCAGTTCATTAACATTTGTATTACATATAAGTACCACATAGTTCTTTGGGCAGAATTAGGGTTAGTTTTTTTATTTTTCCAAATGGACCATCCAACAATAGCTAAAACTGCATAGAGTAAAGACCAAACAATACTAAAAATAATAGGCGGTGGCGTTAAATTTGACTTAATTAGTTTATCATACCAAGGTTGTATATTACTCTTGGTTAACTGCCCTAGCAAAAACCCAATGGCTTCGTAGATAATAATCCATAGTCCAACTTTCCAAAAATCTTTTTTAAGCAAAATTTACCCTTAAATAGCATTAGTTTATTTTGATAATTTAGTATTCTGCTAAATTGCAAATTTATTTTTTTAAACCATAGCCTGTTTTAAAAATCCAGCCAATGATACAAAGACAGATTACTGTGAATGCACAAATCATTATCACACTCGTAGCAAGGCTAACATCACCACGCTCATGAAAACTCCATCGAAATCCGCTTACTAAATAGACCACTGGATTTAGTAATGAAAATTTATACCAAAAGGGAGGGAGCATGTTGATTGAATAAAAACTCCCGCCTAGAAAGGACAAGGGCGTTAGAATTAAAAGTGGAATAATTTGTAATTTCTCAAAGCCATCCGCCCAAATTCCAATAATAAAACCCAGCAAACTAAAAGTTACACTAGTCATTACTAAAAAAAAGATCATCCACAATGGATGGGCAACACGTAATGGTACAAAGAATAAGGAAGTTACAAGTACAATCACGCCAATGATTATCGACTTAGTAGCAGCTGCTCCCACATAGCCTAGCACAACTTCAAAAAAAGACAAAGGTGCAGTTAGAATTTCATAAATAGTGCCAGTGAAACGAGGAAAATAAATACCAAAAGAAGCATTTGATACACTCTCTCCAAGTACGGTCAGCATAATCAGTCCGGGCACAATAAACGCACCATAAGGAATATTGTCAATGGCACGCATATGTGGACCAAGTGCTGCTCCAAACACTATAAAATAAAGTACAGTTGAGATAACAGGAGCAGCAATACTTTGCCCTAATGTTCGTAAAGTTCTTTGCATTTCGAAATTATAAATTGCTTGAATGCCGCGAATGTTCATTTTGCCTCGACTAATTTAATGAAAATTTCTTCCAAATTGCTTTGACGACTATAAATGTCTTTAGGCCGAATACGTTGTGAGTGGAGATCATCTAGAAAATCTGCAATATCATTCCCAATGTCATTGTTATAAGTCAAAATAAGCTTGCTACCCTTTTCAACCAGGGTAAGAGGATATTTCTTCAACTCTTCAGGAATAATCTCCAAGGGTTCACGCAGTACGAAAATCATTTGTCGTTTACCCATTTTTTTCATGAGTGTTTTCTTATCTTCGGTAAGAATCAAATTGCCATTATTAATAATGCCAATCCGATCTGACATTTCTTGCGCTTCTTCTATGTAATGCGTTGTAAGGATAATAGTGACACCTGTTTCCCGCAGGCTTCGCACCTGTTTCCACATTGATTTGCGTAATTCCACATCAACGCCTGCTGTAGGTTCATCGAGAAATAAAATGTCTGGTTCGTGTGATAATGCTTTGGCAATCATTACTCTTCGCTTCATACCACCCGATAAATGCCGAATTTGCTCATTTTTTTTATTCCAAAGAGAAAGGCGCTTTAATACATCTTCGATGTAAGCGGGATTACGAGGTTTATTAAATAAACCTCTGCTAAACATCACCGTTCGCCATACTGACTCAAACGCATCAGTTGCTAATTCTTGTGGCACAAGACCAATGGCCGCACGCGCTTTACGATACTCCTGGATATGATCATACCCCGCTACAGTAATAGTCCCGCTACTAGGTCTAGCAATACCGCATATAGTATTAATCAGGGTGGTTTTACCAGCACCATTTGGGCCTAGAAGCGCAAAAATCTCACCACAATTGATTTCTAGATTGATATCACTGAGTGCTTTAAAGCCGTTGCTATAGATTTTGCTAAGCGATTTAATATTGATGGCAGGGACGTTAAGCATTAAAAAGTTTGCTCCATTTAATAAAATTAATCGTATTCAACTATAAAATTACCAAGCAAGAATGTTATAGAGTGCAAAGTATATGGCATTATTTGAGCTAAATTTAGCTTCCTGGTAACGTTTCTTTATTCATGATGAAGAATAAGATAGATAATTATATCGGTTATAAGAATCTAGCACTATGCATTAGCCAAGTATTCTCTCAAAGTACGAGCTAATCGATTAGGTTTCTTAGCATACCAAGCATTTAAAGCTAAAATATCAACACAGTGCATAAAGTGATAATTAGCACAGGCAGCATAGATAGGCCATAACATTTTAGATAGCTTATATATTTGTAATAGTTTAGCCCTTGGCCACAAATCTAGCCAATTTGTAGTACAGGCGTCTAACATTTTATTCCATATATAATCCTGTTCTTTCACGCCATGATGTATGGTGGTTTGATGTAAAAAATGATGTAGAGAAAAAAATGGATGTGAAATAGCCAGCTCTCCTAAATCAATCATGGTAAATTGCTGTGTTTTAGGATTAATTAAAATATTGTTTGTGTTGAAATCAGGCTGAACTACCGTTTCACAGATGCCATATTGCGATAACTCATGTACTTGTTCTGCTACAAGAGGACTTAAATAATTTAATTTATCTAGCTCCTTATCTTCCATCCCATCAGCTTTTAAAAATTCCTTATCATTGATTATTTTCGCATACAAGCTGGGTATTTGATTTAAGCGCCAATCCGGAATAGTAAGATTGAGAAGCGCTTCAATCTTATCTTCAGTGGAACGCTGAAAATTAGTGAAATGCTTAATGGCTTTACATAATAATTCCGTTTTACCTTCTTCGCTTATATAGGTACGCAAGGTCAGTCCGGCATCTTGCATAAGAAAACAATGTAAATCAGAATGGTTGGCAATAATAGTAGGCACGCTTGCTTTACATCGATGAGCCAGACACTTAATAATGTTAGCTTCATTAGCTAGTAATGGCGCTGGTTGTTTTAAATATACATCACCATGCGAGGTAGGTAAGCGAATAACATTAGACCAAGGCGTTTCTTGAATTATTTCAGGTTGCGCTACCAAAAAATAACCGTTAGAAGTTAAATAATCAGTTGCCCAATTGATAATATCTAAATGATTTGTCATTTCAACATAAACACTAATTAATAGTATTAATCATATATAGAGAATAGGCTATTCATCAATATTATGAGATTATTGAACATTGAAAGCTGTAATTTTTAGACATAATCAAGTAATACGAAAGTGTAGCCCGGGTGCAACGAAGTGAAACCTACGTGATGGTCCTACAGACTTTCATCGAGACTACGCTTGTTTAGGAATTAATTTAATGAAACAAGAACGATTGATATCTCATATTATTTCTCCTATGACAATTAAAAGCACTACTCAAAAAATTAAAGAGAGAATTAAGAAGCAAGGAGATAAACCTTATATAAGCGTTCTCGCTCAAATTGAGATCCTTGACCAGTTAAATCAATTTGATTTTGGACAGTATTTATTACAAAACCAAGGTATTAATGGTTACTGGACACATTATATGTTAACTCATCCATGGTGGGGACGAAAAACAGGAAAAAATAACCGTGGCGAACCTCTAACAAAACTAGAAGATTTCTTGCTAAATCGTGCACCAACAATACTTGCGACACAACAACGCTTCGAAATCTTTTTAAGAGAAAATCAAAAAAGAGTAAAAAACCATGCGAAATTAGCCTGTATTCCTTCTGGGATGATGGGAGAACTTCTTTATCTAGATTATAAGAGTATAGATGACATCCTTTTAACAGGCGTTGATTATGATTCAAATACTTTAAATGATGCGAAAGTCCTTGCAGAGAAACAAGGGCTAGCCAATTTTATCCAATTGGTTCAACAAGATGCTTGGAATCTTAGTTTTCAAGGTGAGTTCGATTTGATTTCAAGTAATGGATTAAATATTTATGAACCTGACGATGAAAAAGTAACTGAGTTATATCGCCAATTTTACAAAGCTTTAAAACCTGATGGTCAACTAGTAGCAAGTTTCTTAACGTATCCACCAACTTTAACAAAAAACTGTGAATGGGATTTATCTAAAGTTAATCAAAGTGATTTACTAACTCAAAAAATTATTTTTGCTGATATTATCGAAGCAAAATTTCAATGCTATCGATCATCAGAGCAAACGAAAGAGCAGTTAATTACTGCAGGCTTTAAAAATGCAGAGTTTATATATGATGAGGCAAAAATGTTTCCAACGGTTGTTGCATATAAATAATAAAATAAAAAATTTATACAAAAGACAAAGTGAATATTGTATTGCTTCTAAGCCTATTATAAAGTCACCAAAGCTTTATAAATGACAATTAAAGGAGTTAGGAATGCGAGCTAATAAAGAAAGTGGTTTCTTTGCTGCTGTTACAGAAGGGTTTGCCGCACTTTCTGAAAAAAATGCAATTAAAGCATTTTGCAATAATTCAAAAACGTTTAAAACCATGCAAAAAGATTCATTATCAAGCGGAGATTCTAGACGTAACCAAGCGTTTATTAAAGCAATAAGAGAGGCCGACACGTTTTCTGATATGCTTCCACTTATTGATAACTTTCATCCAAGTATTGAAAAAGAATCTATGGCTATGCAAGCAGTCATCAAAACAGTCATGTTTTTTGGTGGTTATGTTAATAGTGATATCGATTTTATGTATCACTTATCGACTTTGAGAAAGGAAATTATTAATTATGCAGTTGAGAATGGTTATGCTATAAATTACCATCAAGATAGCTCTTGTACGGTTTAACTTAAGTTATAAGTCTCTAAATCAGAATAATAATCAAAATTCGTCACATAATAATCTTCATGCGATGAGATAATCACCTCATCGTATAATTAGTAATGGTTATAAGGTAAAAATAAGCCATCGTAGCCCTGATGCAGCGTAGCGCAATCAAGACTTCATTCTCCAATATAACATACAGAACTCAGACTATGTTTACTGAATATATGTTTTTTCTCTAATGCATGTCCATTAAAAATTTAATCTTTATTGTTAAAAGTTAGATTGATTTTTCAAAACTTTTTGCTTGTTAGCAGTATGGCGTAATAGAGCATTCCTATTGATGCTATTAAATCATTCGATTTTTAATCACCGTCTTTCTTTGTTATCGTCGATTAATGTTTTTACTTTTGGCACAAAACTTGATGAAAAATCAAGTTTAATAATATTGTTAATTTTTTCATTAAGCACCGTTAATAACGCCAAAATTAGCTCTGTAAAGAATAAAAAAGAAGGGATTCGTTTATTTAAATATTAAACAGGGGTAAAAATTAAATGAGGACAACAATTAAATCTGTTTTAGAAGGAGTTGGATCCGGCAACGGAGCTTGGCCTATATTCGGTATTTTAAGTGCTGTCTTTAATTTAGCGATTGGTGGAACAACAGCGTTTATATTAGGTAGTATTTGTGGTAGTGCATTTTTACTTATCAGTATTCCAATAGCGTATAAAAGCTATCAAAACATGAAAATGCAGCAGCAAGAGTTAGAAAGAAAAAGAGAAAGGTATGAAAACCTACTATTAGATAATTTAACTGCGCTTCTAATTACAATGCAGCAATCTAAAATGTTAAATACAGAAACTGCTTTTACTAATTTACTAGAAGAGAAGGCAATTGAACTAGAACACTTAGATAGGGATAAATTATTTACACGTTTCTTGCAATCTCTAAGTTCTACCACGATCTGTAACACATCTAATCAATTAGATCCTAGATTATTTAATCAGTTATTACGAAAATATATTAATCAATTTTTAATTAATGAGATAAATATAAAATCTTATTCTTCTCAAGAAATAAAAAAAATAAATGAAGCTGCATTTCAAAGTTTTATCGGTACATTTGGCACCTTAGTTGGAGGGTCTGCAGGTGTGGTGGGAATGTTAGTAGGTTTAGGATTAATGGCAGGCCTTAGTGTTATGCCTTGGGTTGGAATTACAGTTCTAATTATCGCAACAGTAGCTGCTGTTTATATGGCTGATGTAGCAGCACGAAATACGGAATTAAATATTTCTAAAGCAGATTGGTGCAAACAGATAAAAAACTTAAGTAATACAACATATAGATTGAATTGCGAGTTGCGAAAGCGAAGTAAGCCTAGTCAGATGACAGTTCATGAACTCCAAACGGCTAAAGATTTAATGCCTAATACAACTATGATTAATGAAAACAAGCAAAAAATATATACACAAGCTATTTTAACTAAAAAACTAACTACTTTAAATCAAAGTACTACTAAAGCAAGTAGGTATTCTACCTATCCACAGACCATTTTTAGTGGTAATAGTGCTCTTAAAGAAGAGGATTTCGAAATAGAACTTCTTTCCCAAAAGACCTTTTTGCATTAGAGTAAATTGTCGCATTGAGGTATTCAATGAGTCATTTTTCATTTAATCTTAATTAGTCGAAACAGTATTAAAAGTAGAATAACAATTAATTTACTTGGACGTTGATGGCAAGACCAACTAGTTTTATATATTACGTAATTATAGGATTTTTATTCTTATCTAAACCATTGCATGCTTCTTTTATTGAGCAAACACTTGGAACAGCTGTCGTTAAAGATGCCACAGCTGTCTATTTTAACCCAGCTGCATTAACTATTATACCTAAGCCACAATTTATTGCTCTAGGCACATTGGCAAGGGCGCAGTTTCATTTTACAGGAAGCGCGCAGAAACTACCTACCGGGATTAGCGAAAACGGGGAAACCACAACAAAGTCCAATTTTTACTTACCCGCTATTTACGTTAGCATCCCTATAAGTAAAAAATTTGCTACCGGTGTTGCTATTGTTGCTAATGATTTTAATCGTGACTTAGATGGTCATTCTATTCTTCGCTATTTTCAAGCTCGTAATCAAACGAATAATTTAGATTTAGTTCCAGCAATGGGCATTAAAATAAATGAATACCTCGCTATAGGAGGCAACCTTAATTTCTCTTATGCACATTTTATTCAAGAGCCTCTTTCATCAGGTTTAACCCGCTTAAATATTCCTGAAAGCCGTAGTCTAAACGATAGTACAGGACGAAGTGTAGGTGGTGATTTCGGGATTTTAATTAAGCCTGACAAAAAAACAGCCTTGGGATTTAATTATCGTAGCGCTATTACTTATCATTTACATGGGATGAGTACAATTACGGGTTTACCTAGTATTTCTTCGAATAATTATCATTTTAAGTACTGGACACCCGCTAGAAATGTATTGTCACTTAGTCATTTTCTAAACGAAAAATTGGGTTTCATAGGGACTGTTCAATATCTGCAGTGGGATATTTTTAAAAAGGCTTATATTTACAATTTTGCCACCCAGTCAGAGTCGCGAATCTTTATCAATCCGCAAGCCCGTATCAATTATAACTTTCATAATAGTTGGCTTTTGACTTTAGGAACTATTTATAATATTTCAACTAAATGGATAGTTAGGGTGGCGACTACCTATAATCAATCACCTTCTAATGGAAAGTATCAAATAAGCACAGGTGATAGTTTAGTTGTCGGTTCTTCTATTGGGTATCAGCTAATGAAAAATCTTGCATTAGATGGTAGTTATGGTCATGCCTTTTTCAAGAAGCAGAATATTGATATCAAGACAACGCAAAATATTTTAACCGGTATAAATAAAGGCACACATGATGCTTTTTCACTTAAATTAACTTTAACAGCTTAAGAGATAGTAAGCATCTTATTTGATTTTCAACTTAAGTTAATTAAGTAGGTCTTGCTAAAAGTTAGTCCTATCCAATTAAATATCTAGTTACCAAGCGATCACATCGCCCTCATAAGTAAGTAGTTTTTCTGCGTGACTATGAGCAAATTCTTTTTCTGCTTGTTTAAGAATTTTTGCCACACTAGTTTTTACATCAATTGGCGCATCTGGCCCACCCATTGCTGTTCTTACCCACCCTGGATGAATTAGCATGACATGAATGCCTTTATTTTGAACATCTATAGCAAAACTACGCATGACACAATTTAGAGCTGCTTTACTGGCACGATAAGCATAAGATTTACCGCGCTCATTTTCAGCAATACTTCCCATAGCTGAACTAATCACTAAAATATTTTTTTCGTCACTCATCTCTATATTTGTTAACAAGGCATCACTTAATTTCACAACGCCGATACAATTTACATTGATAACTTCAAGAAAGTTTTTTCTATCAATATTGCCTATAGTTACGCCTTGCTCACCACTTGTACCGGCATTATTTACAAGCAAATCAATAGGTCTGTTATTTAAAGTCTTTTTTAAAGAGGCTATATCTTTGTCGCTGGTTACATCTAATTGAATCAATTCATCAGCCAACGTCTCTAGTTCACTTGCCTTTGATGGGTTACGGCAACATCCTATAATATAATACTCTTTTTCTTTAAGCTGACGAGCAAATTCCAAACCCAGTCCTTTATTGGCACCAGTAATAAGTGCAGTTTTCATATAAATCTCCTTAAAATTTGCTTAAGACTAAAAAACTAAATTTTATAATGCTTTTGATGTTAAATATAATAGTATATGGCTTTGTCTTATGAAACTTTTCTATCATTTATACAATAGGAGTCTCTTATAAAGACTATGGTTGAGCAAAAAATCAAAGCAGTTTCAGCGGGATGGGAAGTACTCAAACAGTGGGGCGAAGATGTAGTTCGTATCGAACCACTTTCTGGTGGAGTCGCCAATGATGTATGGAGTGTGCGACTTCATGGGCGCCTCGCAGTCGCTCGTCTCGGCACTCGAAGCGATGCTGATCTTAAGTGGGAAACGGAGCTTCTTCAATACCTTAACCGTAAGGGTATGGCTGTGCCAGAGCCAATTCCAACGACTGATGGACGATTGTTCGCAAACGGTCTGGTCGTAATGACATATATGGAGGGTGAAGTGCCTAAGACAGAATTTGACTGGCGTTGCGTGGCCGATACACTTAGCCAATTGCATCGGTTGACACAAGGATGGCCACAACGTCCGGGTTGGCGCTCATCGACTGACTTCCTATACTCTAATACCGGAACAAGAATCGATCTTGGTGCGATGCCGCCTGAAGGCGTTGCGCGCTGCCGAGCAGCGTGGGCGCGACTCGTCGGACGGGAGACTTGTGTTGTCCACGGCGACCCCAATCCAAGCAATATCCGCATGACCGCAAATCGAGTTGCCCTAATTGATTGGGATGAGTCCCATGTCGATGTTCCTGATCTAGACTTAGTGTTACCCTATAACGCTGCTGATCTTGACGACAATAGATACGATATTGCCGCGCAGGCATCAGCTGCATGGGAAGCTGCGGTCTGCTGGGACGACGAATTCGCAGTCAAACGACTTAGCCAAGTTCGAGCAGTTTGAATAATATCTACATGAAAATAGTTTAAAAGAAAAAGAATAATATGAAAAACGGCAAAGTTAAAACTACAAGTAATAGTGGAGCAAGTATAAGTTCTCTATCAGTAATATCAAATATATACCATATGAGCCAATTAATGAGTTTATTCGGCTCATATGCATACTGAAGTAGCGATAAGATATAGGGAGGTTTGTTTACATCCACACCATAATTAAATAGCAATTAAGCTTAATTGGATATATTAATATGGTATGAAAAATTTATAGAGTATGAAAAGTTTATAGACAAGTTAAACGACTTTCTTAAATTTGATACTTAATCTAATTAGACAGCAAAAGCTCCATCAGAATAAACTGACAGAGCTTTGAATATTTGGTAATTAATCTTACTTGTTAGCTGCAGCTTTCTTTTCTTTCTCTTTAGCAATGACTGCTTCAGCTACATTGGCTGGGCATGGAGCATAATGGGAGAATTCCATTGAGAATTGACCACGGCCAGAGGTAAGGGTACGCAATGTACTGATGTAACCAAACATTTCTGAAAGAGGGACATCAGCTTTAATACGGACACCAGCTGCACTAGGCTCTTGAGCAGAGATCATGCCGCGACGACGGTTTAGATCACCAATCACGTTACCTACATCTTCTTCTGTACTGTATACATCAACTTTCATGATGGGTTCAAGTAATTGTGGAGCAGCTTTTGGTATAGATTGACGAAAAGCGCCTTTTGCAGCAATTTCAAAGGCAATTGCCGAAGAGTCAACAGGGTGGTAACCACCATCAGTGAGGTTAATTGCCACATCTAATACAGGGAAACCTGCCAAAGTTCCACTATCCATCATCGAACGAAAACCTTTTTCGATTGCTGGGAAGAATTCTTTAGGAACGTTACCACCAACAACAGTTGATGTGAAAGTAAATCCACTGTTTGGCTCACCAGGTGAAATCGTATAGTCAATTTTACCGTATTGACCAGAACCACCCGATTGTTTCTTATGCGTATAACTGTCTTGAACTTCTCTAGTTATAGTTTCTCGATAAGCTACCTGTGGTTGACCAACTATTAATTCAACATCATAAGTACGCTTTAAAATATCTACTTTAATATCAAGATGTAATTCACCCATACCACGAAGAATTGTTTCACCTGAGTCTGGATCTGTTTCAACTCTAAACGTTGGATCTTCTGCGACCATTTTACCAATGGCGATACCCATTTTTTCAGTTGAGCTTTTATCTTTAGGTGCAACAGCAATAGAGATAACTGGTTCAGGGAAAATCATCGCCTCAAGTGTACATTCATGATCAGGATCACAAAGCGTGTGACCAGTTCTTACGTTTTTCATACCTACGATAGCGATAATGTCGCCTGCTTCAGCACTTTGCAATTCATTACGCTCGTTCGCTTGCATCTCAACCATACGACCGACGCGTTCAGTTTTACCAGTAAAAGAATTAAGAATGGTGTCACCCTTATTTAATTTTCCTGAGTAGATACGTACGAATGTTAGAGCACCGAAACGGTCATCCATAATTTTAAAGGCCAAAGCACGGAATGGTTCATCGCGAGACACAATAGCAAATTGACCGTTTGGCTCACCTTCAGCATTTGTCAAAGGTTGTGGATTCACTTCATGAGGGGCAGGTAAGTAGTCAACTACTGCATCTAGTAATAGTTGCATTCCTTTATTTTTAAAGGCAGAACCACAATATGTGGGGAAGAAGGCTAATTCAAGTGTACCTTTGCGAATGCAACGCTTAATGTCTTCGATAGAAGGTTCTTCGCCCTCTAAGTAAGCCATTAGTAGCTCATCATCCATTTCAAGTGCTGTTTCAATAAGTTGACTACGATACATTTCAACGTCATCAACCATATCGGCTGGCACATCTTTAATAACATAATTTTCAGGCTGGCCAGTTTCATCCCAAACGTAAGCTTTACGGCTTAATAAGTCGACAACACCGACAAAGTCATCTTCGATACCAATAGGCAACGTCATAATTAATGGATTTGCGCCTAATATTTTTTTGATTTGTTCAGTAACTCTCAAAAAGTCTGCACCAACACGGTCAAGTTTATTTACAAAAATTAAACGAGAGACTTTTGAATTGTTTGCATAGCGCCAGTTAGTTTCTGATTGAGGCTCAACACCGCCAGAACCACAAAATACACCGATGCCGCCATCGAGTACTTTTAGTGAACGGTAAACCTCTACAGTGAAGTCGACGTGTCCCGGGGTGTCAATAACGTTGAAACGAGTACCTTTCCAGAAACAGCTTACTGCCGCTGACTGAATAGTAATACCACGTTCTGCTTCTTGCTCCATGAAATCGGTTGTTGATTCACCTTCGTGAACTTCACCCATCTTATGAATTTTGCCCGTAAGTTTAAGAATACGTTCCGTTGTGGTAGTTTTGCCTGCATCTACGTGAGCGAAAATACCAATGTTTCTATAAAGGTTTAAGTCAGCCATAGCACTCTTATAATGTTAAATAAAATAGATTAAAAAAATAGTCACATATTATACAGGATCTTATTTAAGTTTGCAGCAAATCTTTGCTTTAAACGCGAATTTTGGATAGAGATAGCTTAAAAACCTTTGCTATAGCTACAAATTCACGCCAAATTCATTGTTATAGAATTAAAAGCAGATTGCGATAATCAAAACTAACAAGCCAAGTGCGCGGCGAAAATAATTTACTCCGCTCGTTATCTCTAGCCATGCCCAAGTAAAGATAAAACCAAAACTGAGCATGTGTAAAAGATAATGAATCCTTGGTTGATTATTGCTCCAAATAAAATCGAGTATCGCGAATATAAACCAAAGGATCAGCGGCCAGTTAGGTGTCTGGAATAATACGATTCGGTTTTGCTTGTCTTTAAAAAAATCAAGGAATTTATACATGTCTAACTTTCTTATTAAATAAAATATGTGAGCTGGTCAACTTTGAATGTTTTAAATAGGGTCTGTGAAACTGTTTTTCCTCATATTAATATAAATTATTCTCTTACTACAGAGATGGCAAAGGCAATTTCTGCTTGTACGAGATCAGAACTTGACTCAACAAAAATGAATAGTATTAAGTGATTAACTATTAGACCTCTTGCATAACCTGTTTATTTGGTGTGAGTGCAGACGCAAGGGTTTCGAGGAGCGGCGTTTAAAGGGTGTAGGAGCACCGCAGAAACGTTTACAACGCTGCAATAAAGTAAAAGACGCAGGTTATGCAAGAACTCTAATATTTCTTTGCGGATTCAACCCGCTAATGCAACCGCGCTTTCTTCATCGTTTGTCTGCGCCAAAAATAACATAGTTAGTGTTTGAAAGCTTAATGTACATTTAATGTACATAATGTATAATTTTTTTTGATGTTATTTATTTCAGGATATATTGTGCTTACTTCGCAAGAATATTGTACTTTATCACTAAAATTAAACTGCTTGGAACAGGTAATTTTAAAGCTTGATGCAGCTATTCAAGCTGAGGCTCAGGAGACTTTAATTACTGCAAGGTCAGAATTAGATCGGTTATCGCAGGCCTTAAGTCAAAATGATGGGAAAAAAGCCGAGTTATTAGCCAAAAAGGTAGAAAGCGAATTAAGGAAGCTATTTGCTATTATGCAAAAGGGAGATAATGCTATTCTTTTAGAGCTTTTACTCACAGAGATTCATGCCCAATTACATTGCCTTATTGCAAAGGGTGATGTAGAAGGTTTTACCAATTTATTGGAAATGGGCAAAAAGTTGCTCCATGTACTTTTTAATTTGGATAGAGAGGATCCGCAATATAAAACCCTCTTATGCCATGCGATTGAGAGGGGTCAGTTGGAGATAGCAACATTATTATTAGAAAATAAGGCTTCACTTGGAAATAAATCGCCTCTAATAATACCTATCAAAAGTCAGAAAATTGAGTTTATTGACCTATTAATGCGTTCTGGTGCCAATGTAAACGGCACTTCTTGGGATGAGGATCTCTTAAAACAAGCTATTAAGTCTGAGAGATCCGATGTGGTTAAATTTTTATGTGATTATGGCGCAGAAGTAGATATTTATGAAATGGTCCTTGCCTTTAAAAGCAAGAATTCTGCTATTATTCAAACATTATTTAATGTGATAAAAAGGAATGCCAATTTATTTCAAGTGTTAATAGACGATCTCCTAAGATGTAGCTCTTTGGAGTTTTTCCAGATCTTTTTAGAAATAAGTCACTCACGATTGAACAAAAGTTCATGATTCCTATCATGGTATCCCAATCGGGTATAGGAGATCAGGATAAGACTAAGGAAAATAGTGTAGCTATTTTATTAAATTCTTTGCTGCGAAAGGTAGAATACCCCCAAAAGCGATTAGAGTTAATTAAACAAGTAGTCCAGCAACTTATGAACCTTGACTATGCCGCACCGATAGTAGAAAAAGAACCCTGTTACGCTGAAAAAGCCTTATTTGAAAAGCTCGCTGAAGATCCTATTGCAAGCCCTATAAAAGACTTAGTTAGCTGTTTAATAGAATCAATAAACTTATACTCCGAGCAAGGGCGTGTTGCAGTAGGTAAACGGCTTCTCTTAGAAATATGTCCCTTTGCAGTAAAAAAACCGATTCATATTTTTACTAAAGGTATCGATTTCATACGTGATGTTATTATGGAGATAAATAAATTTTATAATGAACATAAAGGCTGGCCTGATGAACAAACGGTTAATAGTTTAATTGAAGCGTCTTTCCAAGCAGCTAATAATAGCAGTGAAGAAAAAGGCCCCTCCTCTAATAGCGAAGAAGCGCACCGATTTAGAGCTATGGCAGGTAGCGCTATTTTTGCTAATTTAAATGCTGGCCTGTCTTTTGGAGGCTACGCAAAAGATGCTGCTCATTGGTACTTAGAAACATTATTTATTGCTTTTGATAGTCTACAACAAATAGGTATGCTGGACGACTATTGGGATAAGACCGCTTTGCAACGACTTTTAGAAGAAGTTAGTGAGTATCAGCCCAATGTTGCCAAGCGTATTAGTGCACTTAATGATAAAAATAGCCGATTTATTGGTTTTAGGATTGATATGCCGAGACATTTTATTCTGAGCCTTTTATATAAGAGAGGTGAAGAATGGATCTATCTCGTAATGTGTCGCGCATTTTTGCAGACTTTTAGTCAGCAAAATTATCAGGGAGCAGTTGAGTTTATAATTCCAGAAGAACATATTGCTAAACTTGAGCCAATCTTAGCTAATGCTACTAAAGAAAAGAGATTTATAAAAACATCCGACGCTTCTGGATGTCGCGAAATAAAATATAGGCTATTAAATCACTTTTTAGCTATTGAAAAATTGACCGGTGTAGCTGCTACCTACTCTTCAATTGCATCCCAAAGTAGTTATAAGGGGCCTACTTGTTTTGCTAGTAATATTAAGCTGCTTCTACCAATCTTACTTAGGAGTATGATAAAGCCTACTGCAACGCTACAGCAGTGGAAAGAGTTTAATGATGACCTTACAAATCGTATTCTTGCAGAAATGATAAAAGCACACGTTGCAACTGATGAGTTTAAGGAAGAAATGCAAGCTCTTCCCAAACAAAATAGCCAACCGGAACAAATAGCTTACAAACTTATAACGACGCTAATACGTTGGCGAGAAATCAATCAATTTAAGCCAGTAACTGACAGTGAAGTCGCAGGAAAGGAAGCAACTATTGCACATGTGCTAACACATACTAAGCAAAGATTCATGTTAGCAAACGGCTTTTTCAAAAGTATGTCAGAACTAGAAGAAGGCAGCTATCAGGGTAAGTTACAGTCCGAGGTAAAAAGGTAAGCTATATTTAGAGAGGAGAAAACACCCGAAATTTCAAAGATCATAGGCCTTTAATTTATTAATATAGCAAGATAAAGCCTTAACAAAAATAATATAGTTGGTGTTTGAAAACTTAATGCTTGCTTAGTTTGTCATTGAGTTTATCCCTAATAATTTTTAGTATTCTTCCATTTTGGATTCAAAGCTTACGCCTTTTTTAAATATTGGTATACCAGTTCATTAGTATTTTCAACGAGTCCACATTTCCAGAATGAGTAAGGATAAGCAAAGAAACCCCCGGTTTTTAATTGCTCGGCTATTTTTTCATGTTTGGCAAATTTGCTACCAACTATTTTATTGAAGATTTAAGACGCAAGTTTGTCTAAGCAAACCATGATGCAATCTGGGCATTTATGTGAAAGTAAATTAAAGATGTAAAGATAATCTTAAATGCATAAAAATGAATAAATAATAGATAATTTCATTTTAATATTAGAAACAAATATTATCATACGGGTATAATAAAATTTATTTATCCGACTAATAGAGTCAGTTTACAACTAAAATCGTATTAATCTTGCTTCAATTAGTGAGCCTAATATTTTGTCTTTATTAAGATCTAACTTAATTAATTTCACATCACCATTAGGTTGTTCTTGCTTAATGAAGTGCTCGGATTTTTCGATAAACAAACGATTTAATATTATTTTATTGTGTTTAAAGGAATTGACAATAATGAACTCTCGGTCCTTTGGCTGTTGTATAAAATCAAATATTAAAATAGAACCTTCTGGGAAGAAGGGATCAGTGATTGCATTTTTCATAACTAAAGCAAAGGAGTATTCGCTCATGTCTCTAGTAAGTACTACTTCGCCTAGCTGGCCTGCTTCTTTATAATTATTAGGCCACTCTTTTAACATATCCCAATTTATAATAGGCACGGTTTTAATTTTAAAGCTTTTCTTTATTTCTTCTGAAATAGGCTCGTATAAAGGCTCTTCTCCCATAAGCTGAGCAATTGAAATATTAAAATAACTAGCTAAGCTCTCCAAAACTTTTTTTCTGGGTTTTTTAGTAATGCCATTTAATAGGTGATGCAAAGTCGGTTGAGGAATCTTGGTTTGTCTTGCTAACTCACTTAAGGACAGCTCGCTATGTAATTTCATTAGCTTGCGTAAATTTTCACAAATAGAGTAATTATTCATAAGCCTCCATAAAAAAAAGAATAAATTATTCATTATTGCTTGACTAAACAGCAATAGTACGTTTTAATGAATAAAAACGAATAAATATTAATAGTTTTCAAAAAAATGAATAAATTATAATAACATGGTAAAGGCGTTAAATTAAAGAAGAATATTTATAAATAAAAGATTAAATGTTCTTCTCTAATTTGATGGAACACATAACAAAACCAACCTTGCATTAGGAGAAAATATGGAAAGTAGTAAAGAAAGAGCCTTAGCTTATCAATTAGCAAAGGAAATCGATCATAATGATTTAGAGCAGGTTTCAGGAGGCAGCGGTTATAAAATGACCTCAAGAGCAACATGCAGTCCAACAGGGAGTACTGGGCAATGGGATACTGTTATAGATGTCTCAGTAGATTGGTAATCATATAAAAATTTAAAATAAATGATGTTAAGTATGCTTCTGTCTCGTAGTTTTAAGCTAAGCGAAATGCAAATATAAGGAATAAAGAGCATTAAAATCACTAAGCTAAAGTAGTCAGAAGCAACTTTATGAAGTTAATAGGATAAAATCGGATTTTACAATGAAGTATTTAATTTTAACTGAACCCGATGATACACACGCTGTATTAGTTAAATTAGCTCTAGAGTCAATAGGACATTATGTAAGATTATTATTTACAGCAGATCATCCAACAAAACAAAAGAACTCTGTTTTAATTGATAAAGATTTTTATCTGTGGAAAAGTTCAGATAAATCTAAATCCTATACGAGTCAAGAATATGACGTAGTTTGGTGGCGCAGAGTGCGAAAGCCTTTTTTACCTGAGCAGGCTGTTCACCCAGATGATTTTTCCTTCATAAAAAGAGAAAATATTGTATTTTACGAGTCTCTAACCCAAAATATTGCGCCCAATGCTTGGTGGATAAATCCTAAAGAGGCTGCTATAAGAGCAAATTGGAAACTGTTGCAATTAAGATTAGCAGATCAATGTGGATTTATTATTCCAAAAACTTTGTGCTCAAATGATCCTCAAGAAGTACGTAATTTTCTAGCAGAATATGAAAAAGATGGTGTTATTTATAAGCCTTTATACTCTAGTTTCTGGTTTGAAGAGAAACATGTTAAAGTTTCCTACACAGCTAAGTTAAATTCAGCAAACCTCCCGTCAAATCAAGTATTACAGTTAACACCAGGAATTTTTCAGAAACATATTAAAAAGAAATATGAGTTACGAATAACATGTTTTGGTGACTATATTGTTGCTGCAAAATTAGATTCGCAAAGACATAATGAAGGTAGCGTCGATTGGCGAGCTATCTATCCTGATAAAATGGGTATTGAGCCCTACCGTTTACCTATTTCTATTGAACAGCGTCTAAGAAAATTCATGCGTAAGCTTGGAATTATTTTTGGTGCATTTGATTTTATTGTTACACCTAATGATGAATATATTTTTCTTGAAGTAAATGAGCAAGGTCAATTTTTATGGATAGAAGAATATAATCCAAATTTTAAAATGCTTGATATTTTCGTTAATTTTCTTATTGAGCGTACAGTAAACTTTCAGTGGAATGAAAAAAGTGTAACTCATTCTATTGATAAATATCGCAACAGAATGCAAAGCTTAATTAGCAAAAATTTAATAAATCATGTGAATCTAAATAAATTTAAAACTATCAATAGGGGAGAGGCATGTTAAAAAGCGCTTTATTTACTTCGTGTTTATTTCTTTCAGGACAGATAAGTGCTGATACATTTATAGATTTATATGGTGATAATTCTAATCATGCTAATCAGGTATTAAAAAAATATTCATCCGAGGTAAAAAAATTAATTAATAACACTAATGAAATTATTTTGATGAATGATGCTAAAAAACAAGAAAGAGAATTACTTAATCTAGCAATGAAAAAAAAATATTTAGTCGAAAGAATTAAAAAAAATGAACATTACGCCTTTGTAGATTTTCAAACAATCTATTATCCAGCAGAAAGAAATTATTATACAACTATTGAAGTAGTGCGCCATGATGAAAAGCATAGATTACATTATATTCAACAAAAAATTAATGTAAGTACAAATAAAACCAATCAAAATGATTTAATTGAGCAACGGATTAAGTTTGATAAATTAGAAATGCATTTATTAAATGAAAATAAACTTGGCCCAACTGATGCTATTTGTCCGGTCTATCATTGTGTTTCAGGTTTTAATAATCCTGCTTTACAACCTTATCTAAAGGTATTTAATGAAGGTGCAATTAAACAAAAAAAGCTAATTAAAAAAACCTTAAGCGATGATCCTAATCCAGAAAGACGGGCTGCTGCTGCATTTTTAGTTGGCCATTTTAAAGATCCTAAAGAAATTATTGCAACTTTGACTTCTAGTATTAATGATAGGAGTGAAGCAGTACGTAATAATGTAATGCGAGTAATGGGGCAGACGATAGAAAAGTCACATCTTTTTGATATTGATGCTAATAAGGTTCTCCCCTTAATAGATTCTCCTTATACTACGGATAGAAATAAAGCATTATTTATACTTTCTTCAGCTGTTAAATCTGAGAAAAATAAAAAAATTATTTTAGAAAAAGGTAAGAAAAGAATAGTTGATATTTTACGATTAAAACAGCCCAATAATCATGAGTTTGCTTATTTAATTCTAAAGGAAATTAGTGGAAAAAATTACAGTGATACAGATATACAGTCTTGGCAAAATTGGTTAAATACTGTGAAAGTTTAAAATAAAATTGCATTATAAAAAACTTGTTTTTTCTGCTTCAGGAAGATTACAGAAGTCCAACCCACTTATTTAATAAAATGGAAGGTATTAAATAAGTATTTATAGGAATAAAAAATGGAAATTAATTCAACTGATAATCGCGTTTTAGCATATAGCCTAGCCACAGAGATTAGTAAGGCCGAGCTAGAAAAGGTAGCAGGGGGCTCAGCAAAAGTTACCTATCAGACTACAGATTATTATACGAACAGACATGGTGTGTCCGATACAGATTTAGACATGGATTGGGATTAATAAATATAGCGTCTTCCACTAAGCTTGATACTGTGTTGCAAGTTCGTTCGGCGAAGTACAGTACTTGTTTGTACACTCCTTCGCCTCAATCCCTTGCGCCTTTTTGAAACTTACTGGGAAAAGCCATAACTTATTTTCAAAGGGTTTTGGTAAGTAATAACACTGCAAACTAAAACCCTATGATTTGAAAATAGAAAATTAAGGAAAATGTAGTGAATATTTTAATCTCAACAGAGCCAGATGATGTACATGCTATTATAGTAAAATTAGCTTTAGAGAGTAAATCTCATCAATGTTTGTTATGGTTTACTGCAGATATGCCTACTAAGCAAACCAATAGCATCTATTTCTCTAATGAACAACAATGGTGGCTTTTAGAAAATGAATCGCAACATCCAGTTACGAATTATACAGAAATTGATGTGGTTTGGTGGCGTCGAGCTAGACGTCCTTTTATTGGTGAAAACTTTGTTAAATCTGACCTCGACTTTATTAAAAAAGAAAACACATTATTTCATAATGGTATTCCTTTTATACTTGCTAAAGATGCTTTTTGGATCAATCCATATGAGTCCATTAATCAGGCTAATTCTAAATTATTACAATTAAAGCTTGCATTACAATGTGGATTTAAAATTCCGCCAACCTTAATAACGAATTCACCAATAAAAATAAAAGAATTTTTGCAAGCTTATAAAAATGATAAGGTTATTTATAAACCTTTATCATCGCATTACTGGTATGAAAAAGGAGTTTTAAAGTTATTTTATACAAAGACAATCTATAATGAACAATTACCTCCCGATCATATACTGCAATTAACACCTGGTATTTTTCAAAAATATATTAAGAAAAAGTACGAACTTCGGGTGACTTGCTTTGGCGAATATATCGTAGCTGCTAAGATTTTTTCTCAAGAACATTCTAAAGGACTCACAGATTGGCGATCAATTCCACCAATGGAATTAAGAATTGAGCCTTATTGCCTGCCTTACAATATAGAAAAGAAAATACGCAATTTTATGGAGGCTTTAGGTATCGTATTTGGCTGCTTTGATTTTATTGTAACACCTGATAATGAATATTTTTTTCTGGAGGTTAATCAGCAAGGTCAATTTCTTTGGATTGAAGATCGTTGCCCAACAATAAAAATGTTAGATAAATTTGTTAAATTTATTTTAAATAAAAATACTCATTACAAATGGAGTGAGAAAAACAGTATTAGCTTAGCAGACTTTGAAAAACAAGCATCTCTCATGTTAAAAGAAAATCTACAAAAGCACATTATGCGCAATGCTTTAAAATCAGAGCAAGCAGCATAATTTTTTCAATCTGACTTTGTAGATTATAACTATTAATCTACAGAGTTAATATTTAATTTTTATGAAAAAAGAACTATTTAGACAAGAAGTATTTAATCAAAAAAAAATAAGTCATTTAGGTGTGATATCAATTAATACGCCTTTGTCATTTAAATTTTTTACTTATAGTAGCGTAGTTATTTTATTGATAATTATTTTATTTATAATATTTGGTGAATTTTCAGATAAATTTTTAGTAATTGGTTATTTAAATGATTCAAAAGGAGTGGTCAGTCTATATCCAAGTAAAAACGGCGTAATTATTAAAAATTATAAAAAGCAGGGTGAATTAGTTAAGCGAGGAGAGGCTATCCTATTAATTAATTCTTTAGTAGATAACCAGCTTCTTAATAGAAATAATATTTTAGAAAATTTAATAAAAAGAAAGCAATCAATTAATAATGATATTTCTAATAAATCTATTCAACTGAAAAAGTTGAAAATGCTACTTACCAAAAAATATATTTCTTTAGATCTTTATAATGCCAAAAAACAAGAATTAGTTGAGCTTAATCGTATTCTTAATACTGTAGAGTTAGATATTATTAAATATAAACAAGAACAATTTTACAGTATTTATTCTCCTATCGATGGTGTTATTGCAGCTGATATTTTTAAAGAAGGGCAGTATGTAAATTTAGCTAAGCCTTTAGTAAAAATTTTACCTATAAAATCTGAGCTAATTGCTAATTTATTTATTCCTACTAATCAAATTGGATTTATCAATAAAGCAAGTAAAATTACTATCCGTTATGACGCTTTTCCCTATAAGCGATTTGGCAGTTATTCAGCGGTTATTGATACAATAGATGAAACAATTTTAACAGATAATGAAGACGAAAAACCCATCCAAATAGGATATCCATATTATAAAGTTCATGCTAGGTTAAAAAGCCAGTATGTCATGGTATATGGACAGCCAAAAAGATTACAACAAGGATTAACTATAACTGCAATTATTAATGGTCCAAAGCGAAAAATATGGCAATGGGTATTAGATCCTATCTTTAGTATGTATGGAGAGCTTAAATTATGAAAAGTACATTAAATTTTAGTCTAAAGAAAGGTCAGCAGTTACCTATTATATTTCAAAATGAAATTGCAGAATGCGGCCACGCTTGCATCGTTATGATTAGTAATTATTGGGGGCATGATCTTAGCTTATCGTCGGTCAGAACTATAAGTAAGCCTTCTTTAAAAGGTATTAGTATGCTTGACCTCACCCATGTATTGCAAAGTTTAAATTTTAAAACTAGAGCAATACGTGTTGATTTAAAAGATCTTAAATTTATTCGTTGTCCTGCCATTTTACATTGGAATATGAATCATTTCGTTGTTTTAAAAAAGGTAAAAAAAAATCATGTTATTATTCATGATCCAGCTATAGGAATTAGACATTGTACGCTTGCAGAAGTATCTAAATTTTTTACGGGTATCGTTTTAGAAGCTGAAAAAGAAGAAAATTTTCAAAAAATTATTGCGAATAATAAATTAACCCTTCTTCATTTTATGAGGATGATTGCTGGAATTAATAAATTTATTATTTTTTTAATTCTTTTATCACTCACGATTGAAGTATTAGCTTTAATAAATCCATTACTTCTTCAATACGTAATGGATGATGTTATTAATACTAATAATTTAAATAATCTTTATTTAATTATTGGGACTTTTATAATTTTTGTATTATTACAGAGTATTATAGAATATAGTCGAAGTTATTCTGTCACCTATTTAACGACTTATCTTACCGAACGATTTTCAGCAAATCTAATTAAACATCTTTTAAAACTACCATTGGATTTTTTCTTTCATCGCTATAAAGGAGATATTCAGGCAAAATTTCAAACGATTGATCAAGTGCAAAGAAAAATAAGTACAGAGTTTATTAATACTATACTTGATGGTTTAATGATTGTGATTAACTTAGTAGTGATGGCCATATATAGCTTAAAGTTAACATTCATTATCTGCTGCAGTCTTTTGATGTATTTAATAATTCGTTATTTATCTTATCAAAGTCTAAAAAATCAAACAGAAAATTCAGTAGTTCAACATGCAAAAGCAGCGTCAATATTTTTAGAGACATTACAAGGTATTATGCCGATTAAAACGTTTGCTAAAGAACATGTACGTTTTAATATTTGGTACAATAGCTATATTCAAGCTTTAAATGCTGATATTACTATCTCTAGGTTAAATAATTTTTACAATATAATTAATCAATTATTATTTCAAATTGATCATATCGTTATCCTTTGTGTTGGTATAATGCTAATTCTGGAAAATCGATTTTCTATGGGGATGTTAATTGCTTTTCTCGCTTATCGTCTTCTTCTAATTAACAAAGCTTCTTCTTTTATTCGCTATGCTTTCGATTATAAACTCATTTCTATTCAATTAAATCGCTTAGGTGATTTAATTTTTCAGCAACCTGAAGTAGTTTCAGAGGGGCTTGGAAGATATGAAATGATGCAAGGAAAATTAGAAATTCGAAATATAAGTTTTCGCTATCATACAAGCGATCCCTGTATTTTAAAAAAAATTAATTTAACGGTTGGTGCTGGCGAAAAAATAGCAATTATAGGACCTTCTGGTTGTGGTAAATCAACTCTGCTGAAGGTCATGATGGGTTTGCTAGCGCCTGAATTAGGTGAAATATATCTTGATGATATTAACCTTAATCAATTTGGCTTAAAAAATTATCGGCAGTTAACTGCCTCAGTCATGCAGGAAGACTGTCTCCTAACCGGCTCCATACTAGAAAACATTACTTTTTTTAATGACGAAATTGATATTAATTACGTTTATGAAGTAGCAAAGCTTGCTTGTATTCATGAGACTATTTTAAAGCTTCCTATGCAATACGAAACGCAAGTAGGGGAGATGGGTTCTATATTTTCAGGGGGTCAAAAGCAGCGGATTTTATTAGCACGGGCACTTTATAAAAGGCCGAAAATATTATTCTTAGATGAAGCAACCAGTCATTTGGATGTGCCAAATGAATTGGCAATTAATCAATCTCTCAAAGCATTAGAAATAACCCAAATTATTATTGCTCATCGCCAAGAAACGATTGCCATGGCAGATAGAGTCGTTGATTTGAGTGAATTAAATAAAGAATAGCGTGTATAGGCTAGTCTAAGCATCGTGCAGCCGGGAATCCGTTTTATATTAACCTCGGTGTTATTTGATAGATAAATCTCCGCCTGCACGGAATGACGGTAGCTATTTATCAGATAACATTTTGATCTTTATTAACTATATTTCCATTTGTTATTTCTATTTAGTGTTTAGCGTAATGATTCGTACTTAATCTTTTGAAATTAATAGCTAAATTATTTTAACTTGAATCATTTGTTTTTGATTGAAAATTGAAAATTTATAAACAAAACTGTAGTAGTTTTTAATATTTAACTATCTGAATAATACACTAAAAAATTTTGCATGCTTATGAGCAAAGAGCTAATAAGAATAACTCTAATAGTAATAACGTGGATGAAATTATTAGTGTAGGTCATAAAATTTTGATAAGTAAAACTGAGAAACTAGATGCTAGCAAGAGTACAATTTTTCAGACTAATAATACTAGTAAAAGAAAGAAATCAGACTTAAATGAAGATAATGATGATTCTAATGACAAAAATGAGTCGGTTAAAAAAATAAATACATCAAGTTCTACATCTAGTTAAAGCATACAAGATCAATATTTATTTAGAAAATAAATTCTAAATAATGTTCATCCCCAATATCTATTGTCGCTGGGTGGCCAAATAAAAGAGGATTATTAATTGCGCCATGCCCAATATTACTTATCTGCAGTACCGGCAACGCACATTGAGTTGCAAATTCCTGAATGACTTCTTTAACAAGAAAGCGGCCATCAGGTTCGCCTTTATCAATCATATCGCCAAACAAGATTGCTTTCGCATTCTTAAATATACCTGCTTGCTCCAAATGGGCTAATATTCTATCGATACGGTAAGCTCGCTCATTAAACTCTTCAATAAATAATATTTTGTCAGTTGCATCAATTTGCCAGAATGTACCAAGGCTTGCCTGAATTAAATGTAAATTGCCCCCAATAATTGGCGCTGTTATTGTTTGTTGTTTATTAGCTAACTGGTTTAAAGTCGTAATATCATAGATAAGAGACTGCGCTTTTCCAAAGAGGATAGTTTGTAATAGTTCAACAGATGTTTTAGCAACTCGACTTAACGACACTTGATAACCGGAAGGACCACCTAAGGTAGTCCAACCCCATTGGCCCTGCAAGAAAATATGTAATGCTGTAATATCACTAAATCCAATGAGTAATTTAGGATGAGATGGTGGTTTAATTTGCTTTAACTTAGGTATCAATTTAGTTGAACCATATCCACCTAGTAAACACCAAACGGCTTTAGAATCAGGATTTAAAAGTGCATTTTGTAAGTGAATAAAGCGTTTCTCATCACTATTTGCATAAAGCAGATTATCACCAAATAAATCACTTGGAATATGACAATGAAGGCCCCAAGAGTGAATTACCTCTCTAAATTTTTCTACTACACTTGGATGACACTTAGATGAAGGCGCTATTATATCAATTGTGTCTCCAGGTTCTAAATAAGATAACTTTGTTTGTGGCAATAACACGATGGGTTACTCACTTTAGAGAGATTTACTTAAATTAACTTAATTTAAAAGTGCCAAATAGTATTTAGCAGAGCAATTAAAGTCAATTTTATAATTTACTATATAAATTTACTTATTAAATTAGCTATTTATTTAGAATCAATTACAAATCTTTGTATAATAACCGCTCTATATGATTTTTTAATTTATATAAAAAATTTCAAATTATTTCTCAAAAAAGGGATAGAATGTTTAAAAGCCAGGTAAATACACTTTTTAAAACCGAAGACGAATATTTTCAAGATTTTCTAAAAAAAGTAGAAAAAAAAGCTTATTCTCGTTTTGATTTAACCTCATTTTTTTTAACCAAAGAAAAAGAGATTTATGTTAGAGGTCATAATAAATGGGGTGAATTAGGTTTGAGTGACAATAAATCACGTCGCTATGTAGATGGCTATAAAATGCCGACAAAAATTCCAGGTCTCCCGCCTATTAAGGATTTCGCTATTGGCCACGGTATTTCTTTTCTGATTGATGATCATAATCAAATTTATGCATTTGGCCACAATGATTATGGTCAACTTGGCTTAGGGCACTGCCAGGATGTTTCTTCACCAACGGTCATAAAGAGTTTAAAATATAAGCGAATTACCAAAATAGCATGCTGGACTAATACTTATTTTCTTAGTGAACAAGGGGATGTTTATTTTAGTGGTAAGTATGATTTCCAAAAGACGTGTACGAGCTCGCCGCAAAAAATGCACAGCTTACCGCCTATTTGTAAAATAGTCACCGGCCATAACTATGATCTTTTTCTAAGTACTGCAGGCGAAGTCTATCGTCGGGGTAATAACCTAACAACGGGAACTATCTATCCTACTACGGATCTTACTAAATTACCTTATACTGGCGTTAAGGATATTCATCGGACTTGGAATAAGGGGCCTGCCATATTAACTGAGTATGGCGAGATTTATCTTGGGGAATCTACGAAACCTTTAGATATGCCGCCTGTTGAGCGAGTGATATATGGTTATGGGCATGGTGATTATGATATTTTTGAATTAAAAAATGGCGACATTATAGTAGAAAAAAGTCGTTTAGGTAGCAGTATTGGTGTCCAAAATGAGCGGTATGGCATAGATGCGTCCAATTTATATTTTGAAAATAGACCTTATGAGGCTCAAACTGAAACTGCTAAACAATGTAAGCAAATATTAGATCTGTATGTTCAAGAAGAAGGTCCTATTTATATTGAAGAGAAAGTTGATTTTTTTCCTAAATATATTGGAATAATGTAAGTTAGTTAATTAAATATTAAAGCTGAAGCAAATTATCGATTGTTCTAATTACGATCTTTAATGAAATTATTAAGATTGTTTGAAACTAATTAGTCAGTAAATTTTTTCTTTAAATTAAGCAGATAAAATCATCGATGTATGAGCTAAATAATAAAAATTTAACTAAAATTATTATAATAAAGGGAATGTAGTCAAAGTTAAGAAGATTATAAACACTGCTAGATTAAACATGGAATTAGCATGCATAATGAAAAGGTTGATTTTGATTTAACAGGCGTACCTCAAACACTCTTACTGCCCTTAATTGCTCGGGCTAAGTTTAGCCAATTACCAAATCCGCCTTTATACGATGCGCAAGCTATTAAATTTATTCAAGAAATTAATTACGATTTTGATAAACTATTTGCACATATTGGTTATTCCACCGCAGTCTGGATGCTTGCCCGCGCTTATCAATTTGATGAGGCAATTAATATTTATTTACGAAATGATCCTAAGGCTACTATCGTAAATTTAGGTGCAGGTTTAGATACAACATTTTATCGAGTTGATAATAACCAACTAACATGGGTTGATATCGATTTGCCAACTGTTATTAAACTTCGTGAACAATTATTGCCCCCACCGAATCAACGCGTTCATTACCTTGCTGCCTCAGTTCTTGATTTAGATTGGATAAATAGAGTTAAGGAAATAAGTGAGCCTGTATTTTTCCTTGCTGGTGGATTATTTATGTATTTTCAAAAAGAACAGGTACAAACGCTTCTAAACAACATGGCTATAGAGTTTCCTGATAGTGAACTAATTTTTGACGCTATTCCCAAAATAAGTCTTAATCATGTTAATGAAATTTTGAACGAAGCCGATATGCGAGATGCTAAGTTACAGTGGGGGCTTGATTATGGCCAGGAGCTTGAGTATTGGTCAAGTAATATAAAGCTGATTTCACAAAAGACTTATTTTCAACCAATAAAATTTAAATCCTCCTTTCCATTTTATATTCGTTTAAGAATGCTATTTTTTGATTTATTTAAGCGCGGCGGTATTATTCATATTAAATTTTTAAAATAAAGTAACTTTAAATTAACTCAACTGCTGTATCTTCTTGAAAAATAATCTTAATTTGTTTACGTAACTCATCTCCTAATAATTTTAAAGTAGAGGCATCATAGGAGGTGCTCTCAGTTGCCTGCCATACTGAGTGAGGCCACAATTTATCACCTTTTTTACGACCGATGATATGAATATGTAATTGCGAAACAATATTGCCTAAAGAGCCAATATTAACTTTATCTACTTTAAAATAAGTACGTACTAACTGAGAAAGATGGCAAATTTCATCAATTAATAAATATCTTAATTTAGTAGGTAATTGATCAATTTCCTCAATATTCTCTACTTTGGGAACAAGAATTAGCCAAGGATAATCCGCATTATTTTTAAGTAAAATCTTAGAAACAGGTCCATCACCTAATGCAAAGCAAGTTAAACGAATTTGATCATTTATAATAAAAGACATGTTTGCAATCCAAAAATTTTTAATTATTTATCTATAAGGTTAACTCATTTTGAGCTGGTTCTGCTCAAAAATCCCAAGTTTAAGGCATAAGATTAATCTAGCATTATAAAAACAACTTAGTCTTTTTTGGCAAATTCACGCTAGTAACTGTCTATAATAAATTAAAGGTGAATGAAACTAAGTAAATTAAACGATGCAGTCGACTATGCAGAAAATTATTAATTTAGTCAATTAAGTATATTGAGAATTACTTGCAAGGTTATAGAAAATTTACCTCCTTTTTCTTCTTAAGTGAGACGCATATGAGAGAAAGACTACAACCTATACAGATTTTGTTGATAGAAGATAGTATTGGAGATATTCGGTTAACTGAGGAAGTATTTAAAGAAAGCAGCTTAAAAATCAATTTAAGTGTTGTAATGGACGGTATAGAGGCAATGGGTTTTTTAAAGCAAGAAGGACAGTATATTAAAGCGATAAGACCTGATTTTATTCTACTTGATCTAAATTTGCCTAAAAAAGATGGAAGACAAGTATTAAAAGAAATTAAAGAGGATCCTAACCTTGCTACAATTCCCATAGCTGTTTTATCTCTTTTGAGCGCTGAAGAAGATATTTTGGAAGCTTATAAGATGTATGCAAATTGTTACATCACGAAGCCACTAGATATAGAGCAATATATTGAGGTCATCAAAACCATAGAAAATTTTTGGTTTAAAATTGTGACATTGCCACCTAGAGTTGAGTAATTAATGAGTAAATAAATGACTATTGTTAAGAAAACTAAATTATTAATTATTGAAACTAAGAAAGGGAGCTCAATTTTAATCCAAGGTTTCTTATCGTCACTTGAAAAGTTCGAATACGATGTAATTATTCTTTCTAAGCTTAATAAAATGATAAAAAATTTCGATGAATTTGATGTCATTATTATTGATTTAGGTCGTAATAATAAGGCTACTTTTAATGCTTTTAAAAAGTTGATACCCTTAGCAGCAGACATCCCCATTATTATTATTAGTGATTTAGAAAATGAGGAACTCGCCTTAAGTGCTGTTAAGGAAGGGGTACAGGATTACCTTCTTAAAGCTGAAGTTACCTCTAATTCTTTAGCTCGTGCTATTCATTATGCTATTGAGCGTGAAAAAGTTAAACAGTCTACCTGCGAATTGGCAGCTATTGTTGAGAACGCTTTTGATGCCATTTTAAGCGTTACTAAACAAGGTATTATTCTTAGCTGGAATAATGCTGCAGAGAAGATATACCATTACTCTGCTGAAGAAATAATAGGCCAATCATTTCAATTACTTTTTCCCGAAGACCACCATATTGAATTTAAAAAAATAATTCAACAAATTGAGTCAGGCGCAAAAATTACCCATTATGAAACTATTTTAAAAAGTAAAAAGGGTAATTTATTAAATGTGACGCTTACTATTTCACCCTTAGAAGTAAAATTTAATAAGGTGATAAGTGCAGCGATTATCATTCACAATATTACTAAAGCCAAATTACATGAAAAGCAATTAGCTATTCAATATCGGATAACCTCTGCTTTAGCTGAAGCACCTAATTTAGATTATGCTGCGCATAATATTTTAAAAACTATTTGTGAGATATTTGATTGGCAAGTGGGGGAGTTATGGGTACGTGATCCACAAAAAGAAGCGCTTTACTCTGTTTCATTTTGGTATGCAAAAGAGACTTATCGTGAATTAGGTAAAATAAGTCATGGTAAACAATGTAGTATTGGTGAAAACTTACCAGGGCTTATTTGGCAACTGAACAAGCCGCATTGGACGATTGACTTAGAAACTCATGAGGTTAAGAATGAAGTTAAGCCTTTTATTGCGAAAGGTTTGAGAAGTTTTTTTGGCTTACCAATTACATACAACCGCGAAGTCATCGGGGTTATTATTTTCTTTAGCAAATTCTTAAGTGTCCCTAATATTAATCTACTTTCTATTTTCACTAATATTGGTAGTCATGTAGGCATGTTTATAAAGAGAAAGCGCGCAGAAAATGAGCTTCTTTATTTGGCTAAGCATGATGTATTAACAGGCTTAAGAAATCGTGCTTCATTAGAAAATGATTTAAATCGAGCTATTTTAAATTCGAAAGTTCAACAGACAATGTTAGGGCTATGTTATTTAGATTTAGATAATTTTAAGAAGATAAATGATTCAATGGGTCATGACTATGGCGATATGTTATTACAAGAAGTTGCTAATCGAATCCGGCATAATGTTCGTAGCTTAGATTTTATTTTCCGCTTTGGGGGTGATGAATTTATCATTATTTTGCCAGAAATAAAAAAGAGAGAGGATATTGCCTTTGTAGCCCAAAATCTCTTAAATGTGCTAGCAAAACCTTTTAATTTACGTAAGAAAAAATTTTATATCACGGCAAGTATAGGAATTGCCATTTATCCTGATGATGGAGAGGGTTATAATACGCTTATTAAAAATGCAGACATGGCCATGTATTATGCAAAAATACATGGTCGTAGTCGTTATCAATTTTATTTACCCGCAATTGAAGCATTTACCCAGCACAAATTAACCCTGGAAAGTAATTTACATAAAGCTTTAGAAAAACAAGAATTTATTCTTTATTATCAGCCTCAAGTTGAAGTTAAAACTGGCCAAATAAGTGGTTTAGAGGCCTTGATTCGCTGGAACAGTGGTCCTAATAAAGTGCTTTATCCTAAGCAATTTATTTCACTAGCTGAAGAGAGCAGCCTCATGATCCCAATAGGTGAGTGGGTTTTACGCACTGCATGCTATCAAATTAAGGCTTGGCAAAATGAGGGATTGGGTAGAGATATCAATATTGCTGTTAATATTTCTGTTCAACAACTTAATTTTCGCTTTATTGAACGTTTAAGCGCTATTCTTGAGTCAACACAAATTGAGCCTTCACATTTAGAAATAGAAATTACTGAAACAGCACTCGTAGGGCTTAAAGATTCGCATATAGTTATCCTTAAAAAATTAAAAGAAATAGGTGTTAAGCTTTCAATTGATGATTTTGGTATAGGTTATTCTTCATTTATTCATATAAAAGATTTTATGGTTGATGTAATTAAAATTGATCAATATTTTATTGCCCAATTAACCACCGATAAAAATTGTCAAACAATCGTTAAGGCGATTATTGCTATGGCTAATTCATTAAATGTAAAAGCGATAGCAGAGGGGGTTGAAACCAAAGAACAATTAAAACTTTTGAAAAAATTTGGCTGTAATTATTATCAGGGTTATTTATTCAGTAAGCCTATGCCATTTGATGAAGTTTATGAAATGTTAAATAAAGAATGCAAGTAAAGTTGAGCATAAATTTTTCACTATACTTAAAAGTAAGCACATGAATAGTATTTCTAGGGATAATCAGTGGCAACTAGGAAGCTAAATAAGCCCTTTAATCTTTGCGGTGAAACCATTGCACCTGGAAAAATGCATACAATTCTTTGTGATTTCTCAAATTTTTATACCAGCCGGCGTATTAAAGTACCTATTCATGTTTTCCATTTAAGGAAAATCCACTACTTGCTGAGCTAATCGATCCTTTTGATTTAGATTCAGCTCAGCAAGTAAATGCGCCGTGTGCGGGTACTATTATTGCTAAATCAACCGCGTCTTTGGTTAATGAGGGCGATCCATTATTTCATTTTGCGCCAGACAGTAAAAAACCTAGCTAACTACTTAAAAAACGGGTAGGGGTATCGATCCTATATTATTAGAACTAGGTACATGGTCAATTTGATGAGGTCCTTTACAGTTAGTAAGCTTTATCTGCACTGGCAACGAATATTTTTCATGAAGCCGACTAGAAGCAGCTTGTGTTCTATTGAAAAACAAAGATTTATTGTTTGCCATAGAGTTAGTATGAACAGGCCTTGCGAAATGAGCATGTACATCGTTTATCATCGTGAAAAGATTAGTCAGTGATTGCATAATATCTTTGTAATTTGCACAGTGAATCTGAAATTTGGTTATTTTTCTTAAAATTTCTTTTAGATAATTATCCAATTTATTATCAAAAATATCACAGTCACTTTTTTGTAATTTAGTTAGTTTTAATTTAATTTTTTGGCTTAAATCGTTTAATTTAGTAGCTTCCTTAGGTTTACCTTGTAAATTCAAATTTTGACCATATAAATCTAATTGCTCAAGATTTACTATAATTTTGGCAAGTTGTCCTTTAGCTGAGTTAACCTTTGCTTCTAATTTAAGCCGTGCTGGTTCGGGGGGTAGAAGATATTTATTATATATAGGTGTAAATAGATTAAGAGCTGCTGTAATTGAAATACGGTTATGACTTTGTGCTTCCAGCATATATTTTAACATATCATGAATAATGATTTGACTACTTCTATCTAAGCCATGAATACCCTGATACAAACTACTAAGGTCAGCATGTTTCGATTGTTCATATATTTCATACATATCGGCTACGGGTGACTCAGTAAAAAGACCTGTATTTGCATGCCAAAGCAAAGCAATCACTTGACCCATAGAGAAAATATCAAGCGCTGGCGTTTGTTCCCCACGCTCAAAGATTTCTGGTGGTATATAACCTGGTGTACCTACAAGCTTATGATCATTGTAATTAGTGAATGTGCTTAAACCGTAATCAAAAATAGTGACTTTAATCGGTCGATTAAGATCAACAAAAATATTTTCGGGTTTAATATCTCGATGGATAATATTTTTATCAGTAACCTGTGATTTGAGAGCCTTTAAAAGCGCATAAGTTAATTCAACCCGCTCATTTAATGCTAATATACGTCTTCTTTTTAAATCATCATCAATAACATCAAAAAGCTCACAACCTTTAAGTTTTTCCATAATCGTATAACTTGTGTTTGTATCATCAAAAACGGGTTCTTTCATGGCTAGATGATTAGCTTGCTTGGTCAATCGGTATTCTTTTATAGCTGAGAGAGGCGGATTTTTGTCATTGTGATGCTGTATTTTAACAACGCGACTTTTACCATTGTAATCGTATTGTTTAAAATGGATTTTATCCTTTTTAATAGCTAGCGTAGCTTGAACATCAAATACGCTACCCATACTGCCTGAATTAAGGAGTTGAGGACTAATAAATTCATAGCGTACATCTTGTCCATTTTTACATTTGCGACGAACTACATCATAGTTAAATAAAATAGAAGTATGATCAGCAAGTGTATAAATCTGGTTTTTTTTCCAAACATTAGTTTGTGTTTGACTAGCAAAAAAGTTGATTAAATTTTTTGTTTGTAATTTTGATAAATTTTTCATTTTTTCACCTCGCTAGTCTTTTTATGCTCTTAATGATTAACCTTACCAATAAAAGCATTAAATAGAGAAGCAAAAATTTTAAAAATTTATAGAAAAACTAAAAATTTATATAAATTAAAGAAGAGAGGAAAATATTACGTATTGCTTGGCTGATAAATTAGTTAATCAGCCGGACCTAAAGAAGAGATTAGAAGTGTATTATTAGCCTTCAGGAGGAAAAGTATCATGACCGTGACTATCTTTTAATTCAATTTTTCCATCTTTATCATGAATGAAAAGCTCTGTGTTTTGATTACGACTGATTTCTCTGGCTGCTTTGACTGCTTCACTTTTGGTTGCAAAACGACGAAATGCTCGTTTTGAACTTGACCTTTTAACAAGCCAGCCACCATCTTTACTAGGTACGACATGGTGAGAACCGTTATAATTTCCCATGGTTTATCCTTATAATGATGTTTTCCTATCGCTAAGTGTAGTACATAAATAACTGTTGTCCTCAATTTGTAAGTTGGGCTAAACGAAGTGCAGCCTAATAAATGATGGAGATGCTACACACTTCATGTCTTAAATTGTTGGGCTGCGCAATCCTTAGCCCAACCAACTTAGCAAAGATAACCTTTCTTTCGTGTCGAATGAACGTTACTTGTTGATTTTGATTTTCTATTTCATACTGGAGGTCCGGTAGTTAGCTATTGATAGCAAAGATAACAACTAAGGAGTTGAACAAATGATAAGTTATAAGAAAACACTGATAGGATTAGCCTTGCTGTCGATTGGGCAATCAGCAGCTGCAGCAGATCCAGAAGAGGTTGTGAGAATAATTATTAAGTATAAAAATACAGATTCAGTGCGCCTCGCGACAAAAGAATCAGCTAGTAAACTTCTTAATATGCCTATCAATTCGCTAACTCCTATTGCTGGTGGTGCCTATACACTCACAATAAAACGTAATGCTATAGCGTCGTTAACAACTGGTGACTCTATTGATGATTTTATTATGACACTGCGGCGTAATCCTGCTGTTTTATATGCAGTTAAAGATCGCATTGGTTATTTTAAACCGCTACCGGTTATGAACAAATCTGCAGGCAGTGACAGTTTATCGCATGAACTACAATGGGACGAATTTAAAGCACCAGGTGGTATCATGCTAGAGTCAGCTGCAGGACTTCGAGATGGTGCATGGTCTTTGACTACTGGTAAAGCATCTTCACCTATTGTTGTTGCTGTTTTAGATACCGGAATAGCTCTTAATCCGCACCTTAGTAAGAGTTTAATTAAGGATAAAAAAGGAAAAGTTTGGGGTTGGAATTTCGCGGGCAATAATCAAAATTTAGTAGATGAAACTAAATCCTATCATGGCACGCATGTAGCAGGAACAATTGCTGGGTCGGGAAATGTCATGTTAGGGGTTGGCGAGCACCTTAAAATATTACCTGTAAAAATTCCTGATGGTTCTGGGATGTTTTATGAAAGTCAGGTGATTAATGCGATTTATTGGGCAGTAGGTGGTGAGGTACCTGGCGCACCTAATAATCCTTATCCAGCCAAAGTTTTGAACATGAGTTTTGGCGTTGATGAAAGGCCTGGTAAAGAAATTGATCATTGTGATGAAGCGTTACAAGAAGCTTTAACTTTTGCGCGAAAAAAAGGAGCGGTGCTTACAGTAGCAGCAGGCAACGATAATCAATGGGAGCATTATAACGCTCCGGCGGTATGTAATAGCGCTATCAAAGTAGCCTCTGTTGGTCCCGAAGGATTAAGAGCTTACTATTCAAATTATGGTCCAGGTATTAGTTTCGCAGCCCCAGGTGGTGATGTACGTTATGGAAAAATGAATGGTGGTATTTTATCCACAGTAAACCCTGGTGGTGGTTACTACGGTTCTGGTTTTGACTTTTATCAAGGGACAAGTATGGCCGCCCCACATGCTGCAGGTGTGGCAGGATTAATTTATGCTGTTAATAATAATATTACGCCTGAAAAGTTAGAAACGATCCTTTATGCCACAACGCATGGTTTTGGCCAATCAAGTGATGCTAATAAGTCGTGTGTAGATACTAAACCATGTGGTCATGGAATATTAGATGCGTTTAATGCAGTAAAGGCAGCTATGGCTAATTATGATTTTATTTTTACAGCGCCTTCGAGTAAAGAGTTATCTTTAAAGACTTGTCAAAATGGGTATCAATTTACTAATACAATATTGCAGTCGTCCCTGGCTCATTGGCAATTAACTAAAGCAGCTTGTCAGGATAAAGATAAATATCTACAAGTTAATTTGGAGAAGAAGGACACTGAAATTGTTGCTCATTATGGTCATGCTGAATTAAGTTTAGATACTTCGAACTTTAGACAGTGCGATATTATTGGCGCTGCTGGTATTGGTTGCTATCAATAACTTAGATGTAAGATAAAAGCAAGGTAGGTTGGGCTAAACGAAGTGCAGCCCAACAAATTTCGAATATTTACATACTTTATAACTTAAACTGTTGGGCTGCGCTATGCTTAGCCCAACCTACATTTAATTCTCCACCTGATTTACTGCAAATACATCGATTTTTCTTGAGCCATTTTTTTTATAACCTTCGCTTTAAAAGGCTGTTCTTTTCTAGAGGTGCGTTTAGATAATTTTAAATAGGCATAAGGGACGACATAAAGTGAAAATAGGGTGCCAATTAACATACCGCCTAAAATAACAATGCCTAATTGTTTTCTACTTTCAGCGCCAGCACCCGTTGCTAAAGCTAAAGGAAGGGCGCCTAAAAGCATAGCTAAAGTTGTCATTAAAATTGGGCGTAAACGAATACGTGCACTGTTTAGCAGTGCTGTTGTTTTATCGATACCTTGTGTTATCTGCTGATTGGCAAACTCGGTAATCATAATACCATGCTTAGTCACTAAACCAATTAAGGTAATAATGCCAATGTGACTGTAAAGAGAAAGACTTTGTTTTGTTAAGTAAAGTGCAAAAAGGGCGCCAACTAAACATAAGGGTACGCTAAGTAAAACAATTAAAGGATCAGTAAAGCTTTCAAATTGCGCTGCCAAAACAAGGTAAATAAATAATAAGGCTAACAAGAAAGCATATAAGCTATCATTAGTTGATTCGAGATAATCTCTAACTTTTCCCGTAAAGCGAAATTGAATATCTTCAGGTAATTTTTCTTGAAGTATTTTTTGAGTTGCATTAATAACCTTTTGCAAATGAGCATTGGGTGATAATTCCGCGCTAATAGTTGATGCACGGAAACGATTTAAATGGGGAAGGCTATCGGGGCCAATTGTATTTTTTATTTTTACTAAACTAGACAGTGGAATCATCTTACCGCGCCCGCTCTGAACATAAAGTTTGTTAATAATAGAAATATCACTTAAGGCCGCTTGCTTTAACTGTAAAATAACCTGATGTGTTTGCCCATCATAATTAAAATTAGCTGCGTTATTGCCGCCTAACATCGTTGATAGTAATTCAGCAATATCAGCAAGGTTTACATCCAGATCAGCAGCCAATTGACGATCAATCTCAATATTAATTTGCTCGCTATCTAAGGCTAAGCTATTTTTAATTTGTCTTAATTCTGGTAATTCAGTTAATAATTTAACAATATCATTACTGACTTCATTTAAGCGTAAGTAAGTAGTATTGCTAAGGAGAGTAACGTTAAATTGACTATTGTTACCGCTATGGTTTCCAAAAGGATTAGGACTAATAGGAAAAACATTTACACCGGTAATTTGTTGCATCTTCTCCTGAAGCTCTTCGGTGATGTCTTTTTGCGAGCGCTTACGTTTATCCCAGGGTGTTAACTGTAATAGATTAAAAGCAGAAGCAGGCTTAATGGATGATAAGTAAACAGTTCCTTCCGGTATTGATTCATAAATTGCTTCTAATTCACGCGTGTAGTGATCAGTATAAGCTGTGCTTGCATTAGTTGGAGAAGCCAGTGGGGCAATAATATAAGATTGATCCTCTGTAGGTGCCAATTCGGTTGGTAGGTAATGATAGCAAAATACCCCAAGTAGACTACTTAAAAAAACACTGATAAGTAAGAAGCGCGGTCTATTAATTATGTTCTCAAGACTTGAAATATAGCGTTTACTTACGGTTGTAAAAAAGGTATTTAGCCACTGGCTATAAGCATTTTCCTGATGCTGCATTAACTGTGAACACATCATAGGAGACAAAGTTAAGGCAATGAGACCTGATAAAATAACACATATAGCTAATGTCGCGCCGAATTGAAAAAATAGTTTTCCGGTAAATCCTGTAACAAAGCCACTAGGCGCATAAACAGCGGCTAACGTGATAGTCATAGCAATAATAGCAAAGACAATTTCTTTGCTGCCTATAATAGCAGCGCTAAAAGGGGATAAACCTGACTTTAAATGACGATGACAATTTTCTACAACAACAATTGCATCATCAACGACTAAGCCAATGGCTAATACCATCGCTAATAAGGTTAGCGTATTTATTTCGAAACCTAACCATGCCATAGGCCAAAAGGCGCTTATTAAACAAATTGGTATGGTGATAATTGGAATCAAAGCAGCCCTGACATTACCAAGAAATAAGAAAACTACTAAGCCGACAAACAAAGCTGCTTCAAAAAATGTACGATACACTTTGTGAATGGATTGCTGAATAAATTGTGTGGTATCAAATACAATATTAGCCTTTAAGGTAGGCGGAAAAGAAATTTCAAGTTCCTTTAATGATCTTTTTAATGCCTGAGCAACTTCTAAGGGATTTGCCGTTGATTGGGATAAAATAGCAAGCCCTACAGCTGGCTTACTATTAATGCGTAGTAAATTATCATCGTTTTGACTACCAACAGAGATTTTAGCAATATCTGAAAGACGAATTAAATTATGCTCTCGTTCAGCAATAACTAATTCACCAAAATTTTGAGCAGTTTTTAATTTGGCATGGGTAACAACTGTATAATAGCGGTTTTTGCTTTTAATTTGTCCACTTGGTATATCAATATTTTGCTGATTAAGTGCCTTTTTTATTTGGGCAACAGTGATATATCGTGCAGCCATCTTCACCGGATCAAGTTCTATTTTTACTGCGTAATTTCTACCACCATGAAAAATAACTTCACCAACGCCTTGAATTTCTTGTAGGGCAGGTTTTACATGACGATCTAAATAATCAGTGATCTCTAGTGCATTTTTTTCTTTATCATGAAAGCCAATAATCATGAGCGGTGTTGCATCTGCATCATTTTTGGTGACAGTTGGTGCTTGACTACCTAGTGGTAACTTATTTTGCAGGGCAGACATTTTGTTACGAATATCATTGATTGCTTCGTTGATATCTACCCCTAACTGAAACTCAATGTTGATACGACTGCGACTTAGCAAACTCACAGAGCGAATACTATCAACGCCCGGGATGCTTGCTAAAGTATTCTCAATAGGAATGGTAATTTCTTTTTCTATTAAGTCAGGACTGGCGCCGTCAAAATTAGTTGTAATAGTTATAGTGAGTTTATCAATATTAGGCAGGTGGCGTATGGGTAACTTATGGAAATAAATGAGGCCTGTAATAATTAACATGGTTAATAAAACAATCGTAAAAACTGGCCGCCTTATACAAAATTCTGACAAATTCACTCAAGTTTCCCTTCGTTTTTAGCAAGGACAGCAACACCTTCTTTTAACTTATGTTGTCCTCGTATAATGACAATATCAGTTGGTTTTAGACCACGACGTACTTCGATCATAGCGCCGTAGTGAGCGCCAACTTTAACTTGTTTAGCAATAGCTCTGCCATTATCTAAAATAAAAACTTTTTGGCCACTAATGGTTGGGATAACACTTTCTTCTGGGATTAAAAACCGTTTTTTAGGCTCGCCCATTTGATGTTTAACACGTACAAAGAGGCCAGCTGATAATAAATTTTGCTTATTATTAATTAAAGCTTCAACAGCAATGGTTCGTGTTTCTTTATCAACGTTAGGGGCAATATAATCGACCACGCCTTGATAAACTTGCCTTGGAAAGGCATCAGAAATAACTTGGACTTTTTGATCTTTTTTAACATGAGAAATTAAATGTTCAGGTAAGGTATATTCAACTTTGAGTTTTTGATTAGCAATTAAACTAACTAAAGGTTGACCCACTTTAACATATTGTCCAACGCTAACTTTTCTTGAACCTAAAGTGCCTGTGAAAGGGGCTCGTAGACTTAGCTTAAGTAACTGTGCTTCTTTAACTTTAACAATATTTTGTTTTTCTTTTAAATCTGCAAAGGCTGTCTCTAGCGCTTGTTCGGAAGCAAGCTTTCGCTTGGCAAGTTCTTGGTTACGTTGGTAAATTGATTCACTTAATAACAGATTAGCTTTCGCACTCGCTAATTCACTTTTTAAAACAGTATCATCTAATTGAATTAATAAAGTTCCCTTGTGCACTACCGTGCCTGGTTTAAAATGAATAAACGCGATCTGTCCAGCTAACTCCGAACTAATTTGAATATTATCTAAACTACTTAAGCTGCCGATAGTTTCAAATTCATTAGCGAATACTGCTTCTTTTAGTGGAGCGGTTTCAACAAAAATGGGTTGAATATTATGACTTACTTGCTTGGTTTTATGATTAGGAAATAAATAATAAGCCAATGCTATTAATAAACTTAAAAAGAATATTAAGCTAATCACGCGACCTTTCAATTAAGCGCCTCCTTTGGTGAAGACAAGATTATAACTTTAAATTGCTAAGCAAAATAAGGGGAAAGCTAATATATTTTGGCTAAAAAATTAAACTTTAAAAGTTGAAAAGTGTTACATAATTCATGATCGCATAACCAAGCAAAAATAAAAAAGATTAATTAGGTTGTTTATATAATGACCTTCCTGCATAATCGGTAACATTTTTTAAAAAGTAGTAAAATGAATATCAAAGCCTATATTTTTTCCGTATCTTGCGTGTTTTCTGCTTTTACTTTTGCAGCAGAGCCTAGTAAAGAGACTACCGCTGATGATAAGACAGTTTTAGAACAAGAAATTCAAGCTCAAAATAGGGCTGAGAAATATCCTAATCTTATCAATTTATATAGACCTACTTACATATTGCCTTTTTATCAAACCAATCACCCTTATCAAGACATTTATTTAAATGAAACACCCGATAGCCAAAGAGTAAAAAATGAAGAGTTAAAAGCTTATTTTAGTGTTTTAATTCCTGTTGTTCGTCATCTCTATCGAGATAAACCAGTTGCCTTGAACTTTGCCTATAGTCAACTTATGTACTGGCAAGTATATGCAAAATCTCCTTATTTTAGGGAAACAAATTATGAGCCTGAATTGTTTATTGAAAACTATTTTTCACGTTATATGTCAGGGCAGATAGGGGTAAATCATCAATCCAATGGTCGAGGCGGCTATTTAGAACGTAGCTGGAACCGGGCTTATGCGCAAGTAAAGTTTAGTGGTCAGAATTGGTTAGTACAATTACGAGGTTGGAGCTTGCTCGCGGAAAGTGAGTCAAGCGATTTACATAATCCTGATATTGCCCATTACCTAGGTTATGAGAATATCTTATTTTCTTATTCCTGGAATAACTTAAAAGCCAGTATTGAAGCACAAAATATTGAAAGTGGCTTTAAAAGAGGGTATGTCTTGGCTAGTCTTTCTTACCCTATTTTAAAATCCATCTCACTCTATGGCCAGTTTTTTAATGGATATGGACAAAGCTTGATTGAATATAATCATAAAAATACAGGGTTTGGAATTGGTATTGCAGTTAATGATTGGATCAATTAAAAAAAGACTAAATGCCATCAGCCATCAAATTACCAGGCTAGCTAGAGTGAGTAACTCAAAACCTAAAGAACTTACTAAGATGAATACTAAGTAAAGTAGTATTCATCTTTTATGTTTGAACGGATACTATAGTTTTTAGGTAAGCGAAATAAAACAAACTAGGGGTATGCTTAACGATATTAATTTTTTTATCTTAATTATTTTCTTCTTGCTTAAGCCAGTTACTTAAAATCTCAATTATCTTACGTGCTTGCTCATCACTAGAAATATTAAATTTAGATTTCATCCAATATTGATTATTGCGTTTTTGGTAACGCCTAATTGAATATTTTACAGGGCCATAACTTTGCTTTACCTTTTCCCATTCTTGATAGCGAAATAAAATAGTGGTCCAAGCGCCTTTGGATAAAACATATTTATCTAATTCACGAACTGTTTCAATGCCATCTTCGGAAAAAGAAATAGTTAAATCATCTATTGTTTCGCTCATGAATATCCTTAATTAGAATTAATCGATGGATTGTAGTTTGCCATCAACAAATGTCAAGCTCATAGGTTTTTGATATTGATCAGCCTGATAAACCCAGATTTCAGGTTTTGATGAGCTAGGCACTGCTTGGTTTATATAGGTATGGTTAACTAAAGAGGGGGTGCCGCAAGCATTATAAACTATACTGACTGGATCACCCACTTCAACACTTCTACCACCACAAATACTAAATGCATTTGTGCTTGAGCCATTCATAGTTATAGAGCTAACTTTATTATTCATAATATTAACTTGTAATTGGGCACCGCCACCACTATTACCACCAAAAGGTTGTGCACCACCGTAATTCGTATTACCAATAGGCAGAGCCCAAACACCATAAAAAGCAGTTCGGTCGCCTTCATTATTGTATATAAGTTGCTGTACAGGGACTTTTTGCGTAAAAGGTTGATTGGATTGCTGCTTACTTAGAGGTTGACCACAGGCAGCCATAACTTGTATTTGGGACATCCCAATATTAATAAACCCATGATTTTGTGGGCAATATACCGATTGTTGTTGACTAAATGCTACCAGTGGAAATAGAAAACCGATTAAAATCCCATGTCGTCTGTACATAGCATTGCCCTCACTTTAGACCTCTTTCCAAACTCGAGAGTTTAGAAAGAGGTTTATTATCATTTTCCTTCAATTATAGTGCGTTTATCACTTTTTAACCTGAAATTAAAGGTGAATAGGTAAGGATGCGCTAATAAAAAGAGTAATTATTTTAATAATTACCATCACGATAAAAGGTGCAAAATCAAACCCTGAAATGTTAGGTATAATTTTGTGGCCAATTTTAATTAGTGGATCAGTAATTAAATTAAGAATCATGGCAGCAGGATGCATTTGCCATTGAGGATTAATCCAACTCATAATGACCCTTAATAAAAGTGCATAAAATAGCAAATCACCTAATTGAATGATTAAATCTGCAGCCACCAACAAGAATAAATAGGTAATAGGTAATAGTCTTTGATAAGCAATTAAACTTAGTAGCATAAATTTAACTATTTCAAGTACAATAATACAAGCAAAGCTAATGGCATCAAAACGTTGCGGATGTTTTTTATTACGAAAAACGATTGATTCTAAGGGAAGCGCGATACGATCAGTTAAGCGATAAATTAGCTGACCCATAGGATGCAAGGGACTAACACGATAGTAGCGCAATAAAATGCGTAACCAAAAAATAAAAATAATTAAATTAAAAAATATACTAATTAAAAAATAACTTACCGCAATAAGTCCAGCCATAACATTCTCACTTTATAATGATGAGTTAATAAAGAATTTCCTGGTCGTTAGGCTAAAGGAATTTCTCTTTTCTGACAAATTCTCTCTACCCAGAAATCTTACATCCCGCCGAATCCTCTGTCTTCTCCGCGTAGGTGGTGGATCCATTCAGTCAATTAGCACAGAGATAAATTCCCCATAGATTCCCGCCTACATGAGAATGACATAAGTTCCTGCGAAAGCAAGTGTAGGTTGGGCTAAACGAAGTGCAGCCCAACAATTTCAGTTATAAGGCGAGTAGCATATTCATAATTTGTTGGGCTGCGTTATGCTTAGCCCAACCTATACTTACTTTGCTTACGTTCCGCGGCTTGTCCGTGGAATCTAGATAAATACTTCTATTGCATTTCCTCTATCTCTTTCGCCCTATTATAAGCAGCTTTTAATGCTTGAAAAATGACTTCTGAAAAATCACCTTTCTCTAAAACTGCAAGTGCTGCTGCAGTCGTGCCTCCTTTAGAGGTTACATCTTGACGTAATTGTTGCAAAGGCAAGGTGCTATTTTCTATTAAACTTAACGCCCCTATAGCAGTTTGTTTGGCAAACGACTGGGCTATTGAACTTGATAAGCCTAATTTTTCACCTGCATTAATGAGTGCTTCTAGAAATAAAAATATATAAGCAGGCCCGCTGCCTGATAGCGCTGTAATTGCGTTTATTTCATCCTCTTTATTAAGCCATGCGGTGATACTTAGTGACTTAAATAAACTCTCAACAAGTATTTTTTGTTTATCCTGAACGTAATTGTTAGCAATAAAGGCACTAGCGCCTTTGCCAACTGCAATGGGTGTATTGGGCATACAGCGAACGATAGCTTGTTTAGGTTTGCAAAAGGAAGCCAACTTATCTAAGTTTATTCCTGCAGCAAGCGAAATAAGAAGACTATTTTGCGGAAGGTGCTTACCGATTTCTGTTAAAACAGAGGTAATTTGTGCTGGTTTAACTGCAAGTATAATGACATCAGCAAAGTCGATAAAGGCAGTATTAGAGGAATGCGTTTTAACGCCAACTTCATTAACTCTAATTGGCAAGGAAGGAGATGTTGCAAACAATTCTAAATTTTTATTTTGGCTTAAGCCTGCAATTAATGCTTTTGCCAAATTACCATACCCTATAAAACAGATTTTCATACTTTATTACGCTCGCCAAAAATAGCTCTACCAATACGAACAAAGGTGCTCCCTGCGCGTATAGCTGCTTTTAAATCATCACTCATACCCATAGATAAGGTATCCATTTTTAAATTTAACTGTTGGTTTGTTTGGTCTAGTAAGTTTGTTAGGCGTTGTAAACTAGCATATTGTTCTTCTGCCGTTAAGCGAGGCTTTGGAATTGCCATAAGTCCACGTAAACGCAGTTTAGGTAGCTGATTAATATATTTAATTAATAGTGGCAATTCATCAGGAAGCCGGCCTGCTTTAGTCGATTCATGATCTAAATTAATTTGAATACATATATTTAATGCTGGTAAATAATCAGGCCGATGTTGTGAAAGGCGTTTCGCAATTTTTTCTCGATCAACACTATGTACCCAATTAAAATTTTCTGCAATTTCTTTGGCTTTATTACTTTGAATAGCACCAATGAAATGCCAATTAATAGGTAATTGCTTTAATTGTAAAATTTTATTATGAGCTTCTTGCCAATAATTTTCGCCAAAATCCTGTAGACCTGCTTCATACACTTCTTTTATTGCTGCAACCGGTTGGCCTTTACTAACCGCAAGAATACTCACGCTATTTTGAGGCTTATGAGTATCATTTAGTGTGGTCTTAATAATTTGTTTGATCGATTGTATATTTTCTGCAATGCTCATAACTTAATTTTAGTGTCTTATCTATAAGCTTAAAGCTTACAGAAATATGCTGTTTAAAAAGTTTTCTTCTATTTTAGTAAGCGATGTTTCTATTTTTGATAATAAATTTTAAAACAGATAAACAACTTCTAAAGTTAAGGAATTGTATCATATACTTATTTATAACTTAGCTAAATTTGAAATGGATTTCTATGAATATTACTGAGTTATTAGCCTTTTCAGTAAAAAATAAATCATCAGACCTACATCTATCTGCAGGACTTCCTCCTTTAATTCGCGTGGATGGTGACTTACGCCGTATTAATATACCGCCTTTAGAACATAAAGAGGTGATTAGAATTATTTACGATATTATGAATGATAAACAGCGTAAGGATTATGAGGAGCATTGGGAAACTGATTTTTCTTTTGAAATCCCTAACCTTGCTCGTTTTAGGGTTAACGCATTTAATCAAGTGCGTGGTGCTGGCGCAGTGTTTAGAACCATTCCAAGTACTGTTCTTGGTATTGAGGAATTAGGTTTACCTGACATTTTTAAAGCGATTGCTTCCTATCCGCAAGGTTTGGTTTTAATTACAGGTCCAACAGGATCGGGAAAAAGTACTACGTTGGCTGCTTTAATTGATTATATCAATTCAAATCGCTATGAGCATATTTTAACGATTGAAGACCCAGTTGAGTTTTTACATGAAAGCAAGAAATGCCTGGTTAATCAACGGGAAGTGCATCGTAATACAGAAAGCTTTAGCGCGGCTCTTCGTTCAGCACTTCGGGAAGATCCAGATATTATTTTAGTAGGTGAGCTACGGGATTTAGAAACGATTCGGCTTGCTTTAACAGCAGCAGAAACAGGACACTTAGTGTTTGGTACGCTGCATACCAATTCTGCGACAAAAACGATAAACCGGATTATAGACGTATTTCCAGGTGAAGAAAAAGCGATGGTACGTTCAATGCTTTCTGAATCTTTGCAAGCTGTGGTTGCACAGGGATTACTTAAACGATATGGCGGTGGCCGCGTAGCAGCGTTAGAAATTATGATTTGTAACTCAGCCATTCGTAATTTAATACGCGAAGATAAAATTGCCTAAATGTATTCAACCATTCAAACAGGTCAATCGCAAGGGATGCAAACTTTAGATCAGCATTTAACGCAACTTGTGGAAAATAAAATAATTGCTAAAAGTACGGCGCAAGAGGTGGCATTGAATAAAAGTGTATTTAATTAAATCTTTTAATGTAATAGCGTTGATTTTTAACTTAAGTTTTTGGTTTAATTATATTTTCAATATCCTCAATCTCTTTAGTGGATGTCGTTTTTTTATCAAAAAAACTAAAACGTTGTAGTTGTAATAATTCTTTTAAAGGAACGAAATTGGTACGAGATTTATCTTCTTGATAATATAAACCTTCTTCAAACTGCTCCTCTAATAAAGAGGTGTTCTGGTTAAGGGAGTTTTCCTGTTCTTTTAATCGGTCTCGAAGGGCGGTTAAGGCAGAAATTTTTCTAGATGTTAATTCAGCTCGACCTGTTAAAACTGCAAATGCTTTTTCAAAAATATTAGTTCTTTCGAGGCGATCAATCATATCTTCTAAGCGTCTAATAACAGCACTGGCATTTCCTATTGGGCTATTGCTCATTCTAGCGGCTGCTGAATCATTTTCCATTTTACTTTGAAAATCGAGGAGTCCAACTTTTATTTCTTCTATTCTACCGCCTTTCGTTAAAATATCGGGAAGATCGTGTTTGAAAAAATTTTCATATGCTTTATTTGATCCATAGTTGGATATAAGTTGCTGAACTTCAGCAAAAGTATTTTCTTGAACTACAGTTTGTAAAATCTGAATTTTCTTATTTAGACTAACTAGGCTAAGTAAAATAGAGTTTGAAGGCTGTTTTTTTAGCATATCTTGAATATAGCCATGTATAAAATGCTCGATTACTCTACAAGAAGTATGTAGATTTCTTAAAGACTGCTGATCAGCTGCTTGTAAAAATATAATTAACTGCCTAGCAAATTCCGTATTACTAACCTTAGAAGCAGAACCCCATAAGAAAGCATTTACCATATCAATGGACATTCCCTTCTTCCCAATTGGCTTAAAGAAGGCATTAAATATATTTTCTTTAGGCATAAACAAACCAGTTAATAGATATAAATGTATAAAATATTGTCTAATATTATATTAGATACAACATTAAGTATAACATTTTATCATTAAGTTAATATTATTAACAAACTAGCCTGGGCTTTGGCTCGATAAGAGTTGTTTATTATTTCTCAAGAATAATTACTAATTGATACTAGCAGCTTAAGTGTTTACTCCGGTCCTAAAAATTAGAACCGGTTCAGAATTAATTTGAGCATCCAAGGCATTTATAAAATCAGTTACTGTCTGGACTTCTTTATTAACTAATACATCTGCCTGACCGCTTTTAACAAATTTTTTTAGCTCTTTACCTAAATTGCTGTCGCCTAAAGTTGATAAATGTTTTTTAAGATCAATGGGATTTCCTGCGAGTGCTTCTTTTAGTGCTTCAATTGCCTCTACTTTTTGTAGATAGCTCTTTTGAAAAAAAGGAAGGTAGGTATTTTTATAATCTTTGACTTTATTATTCTGAATAAGTTTTTTTCTATCTATTAGGTAACTATCTAAAATACCTACAAGTATCTGGGTTTTTTTATAAATATCATTAAGTAAGGTCTGATTTTCTATAGTGGCTTTTTTTATCCGTTCTAATTGAATTATTAAATTCTGTTTGTCGCTAAATTCTTGTTCTGTATCCTTTGTGCTTAATAAGAGATTAACTAATTCAATAGGAGTCTTTGCTTGGTTATCTTCATCTTTAAGCCATTCTAAAGTAGCTTGTTTAATTAGTGCTAAATTAACGTAATTACCCTGAGATGAGGTTTTCCGTCCTTGCTCAGTGATAATAGCTATAAGCTCGCTCGTAAGCCTTTCTAGAGTAATATTTGTTTGATGCGAAGCATTAATTAGTTCGATACAAAGATCAAATAAGAGGTTATCACCATCAATTTGAGGGTAGGTTATGATAATTTTCCTTATCTGATTACGATAAGGCTTATGAATTAATCCTATATTCATTAGCTTTTCTATTAAGTGACTGTATGATCTGTTTTAGAGGAATAATAAATTTTTGCTTGTTAGCTAGTCCTTGTTATGTGTTTTCTTGTTTGGATGTTTTATCTTTATGTCATTCTAAAGGAATAATAGATTTCTGCGAAGTACTTATTAGTTTAATAAGCAAAGATGAAATTAGGTGTGTTTTAAGATTTTGTTGGGCCGGGCGGCCCAACCTACGTTAAATTGGAAAGTAGTCTATGTTGCTTTTTGTATTTCCATTAGTTCGCTAATTCCTTTTTCTGCTAAATCGAGTAATGTATTTAATTGGTTACGGCTAAAGCTTTGGTCTTCTGCTGTACCTTGCAATTCAATAAATTCACCAGCTTCATTCATGACTACGTTCATGTCTGTTTCAGCTAAAACATCTTCAGCATAATCTAGATCAAGAACCGGTTGGCCTCGATAAATTCCGACAGAAACAGCAGCCACATAATTAAAAGTAGGTGCTTTACGTAATTTTTCTCGTTGAACCATCCAGTTAAGTGCGTCTTTCATAGCTACACAAGCACCGGTAATAGCTGCAGTGCGAGTGCCGCCATCGGCTTGAATAACATCGCAATCTATCATAATCGTGTTTTCACCGATGGTTTTTAAATCAATACAAGCACGAATTGATCGACCAATTAAACGTTGAATTTCTAAGGTTCTACCACCTTGCTTTCCTTTACTTGCTTCACGATCACAGCGACTGTGAGTTGCACGCGGCAACATACCATATTCTGCAGTAATCCAGCCTTGATTTTTGCCTTTTAAAAATCGAGGCACACCTTCAATAACAGACGCGTTACATAAAACACGAGTCTCGCCAAACTCGACTAAGACCGAACCTTCGGCATGATTAGTGTATTGACGAGTTATCTTAATTGCACGAAGTTGATTTGGTTCACGATTGCTGGGACGCATGGTTATTCCTCACAGAAAAAGAGAAGGGAAATTATAACGTCTAAATTTCAAACGTGCACCATGTATAAAATTTAAACTTTAACTTGCATTTGCAGCAATTTCGGTTATAGTCACCCAACCTTAAACAAACGACTATCAATTATGACTCATAGCATGACGGCATTTGCCAGAACCCAGACTCAGCTTGATGAGATAGGATTTTGTTGGGAAATAAAGTCCGTTAATCATCGTTATCTTGATGTTTCATTTCGTCTTCCCGAAGCTTGGCGCTTTTTAGAAGCAGATCTGAGAACCATTATTCGAGATTACGTAAGCCGCGGTAAGTTAGAGTGTCAATTAAAAATGAGCAATTCAGCTTTGGCAGAACCTGCTTTAGTGGTGAATGAAAACCTATTAACTAAGCTAATTAATATTACGCAAAATTTAGAAGCAGCTAAATTATTGCCTAATGATCTTACCCTATCAACCTTTTTAACTTGGCCTGGGGTTATCCAAGCATCAGAACTTAATATTGAGCAATTTAAAGAGATAGTACTACAATTATTTCATGATAGTTTAACTAAACTGCAGCAACAAAGAGCGCAAGAAGGGGCAACACTCAATCGACATATACAAGACCGCTTAACGCGTTTACAAGAAGAAATCAAAAAAGCAAAAGTGTATGCTAAAGAAAATACCCAGCAAGCTCGCGATAAATTATTAACCAGGCTTCATTCATTGCAATTAGAGGTTGAAAGCTCACGAATTGAACAAGAACTAGCTATTATTTTAACGAAGCTAGATGTCAGTGAAGAGCTCGACAGGTTAGCATTACATTGTCAAGAAGTAGGCAGTGTTTTAAATAAAAATGAAGCATTAGGACGTCGTTTAGATTTTTTAATGCAAGAGTTAAATCGTGAAGCTAATACTTTAAGTGCGAAATCGGATACCATTAATTTGACAAAAAGTGCTGTAGAAATGAAAGTATTAATTGAGCAGATGCGCGAACAAATTCAAAATATCGAGTAAAACATGATTGACTCATTTACCGGAAATGTGTTTATTGTGGCAGCTCCATCCGGAGGGTGGAAAGACAAGTTTAGTCAAACATTTAATAACGCATCTACCCAATATTGTTGTGTCTATTTCTCATACTACACGTAAGCCAAGGCCACGTGAGCAAGAAGGTGTTGATTATTTTTTTATTAATGACACCGAGTTTCTTGATATGATTAATCGGAATGCTTTTATTGAATATGCAGAAGTCTTTAATCATCATTATGGAACTTCTGTCGAACAAATCGCAGTACGGCTTAAAGAAGGCATTGATGTTGTGCTCGATATTGATTGGCAAGGCGCACAGCAAATTAAAAAATTATTTCCCGAAGCGATTAGTGTATTTATTATTCCACCTTCTCTAGAGGTTTTAGAGCAACGGCTAAAAGCCAGACAGCAAGATAATAAGGAAGTTATTCAAACTCGAATGCAACAAGCTAGAGAGGAAATGAGTCACTATAAAGAATTTGATTATCTCATTGTTAATGATGATTTTGAGCAGGCGGCACTTGAATTGCAAGCAATTGTCGTTGCTAATCGGGTAAGCTTTACTCGACAAGCAGAAAAAATCAGAAAATTGCTATCATTATTAATGTTAGAGCAGTAAAATAATAGGATTTCGATAAAAAGAGAAAAAGTCTTTTTTTGGCGCTAAACGAATGTTAAATATATAGCATGATAGTAAATGCCAGTCATTCTAGCGCCGGCGGTAATCTATGGCGAATTTAGCTTTGTGCTAATTGATTGAATGGATCCCCGCCTACGCGGGGATGACAGATATACAAGTATGATAGAGAATTCGTGAGAGTTTACCTGTCATTCCCGCGCAAGCGGGAATCCATGGGGAATTTACCTCAGTACTAATTGATTGAATGAATCCTGCTTACGTGAGGGTGACATTTTATTGAATTACTGAAATGTTATTATGTTGAATGTGGATTGGGTGAAACAAGATTTTATCCAAGCCACTGTTAATTAGGCATTTTCTTTTAAAATAGCCTATAAGAAAATAGTGGAGGTTAAATTTATGGCACGTGTGACGGTAGAAGATTGTTTAGAGCACGTTAAAAATCGTTTTGAACTAGTTATGGTTGCAACGAAACGTGCACGTGAGATTGCTGTACGCGGTGAACAACCCTTGGTTGAGTGGGAAAATGACAAACCAACGGTAGTTGCTCTGCGTGAAATTGCTGAAGGATTAGTTAAAGCAGATATTTTAGATAAAGATTAATAGTGCAAATAATCCGAAAGCCACGTTAAACATATTTTAAGGTGGCACCGAGTGCGGTTGGATTAACTCTTATAAGGATGTAACATTGCCAGATTTTTACTGAAATAATGGCTTAAGAATGCCTCCGCCACGATAAAAGCTATTTAAAAGTTAATTATTTAAATAGTTGGCATTATGAGGTTTAACATGGGTTTGTTATTAGAGATTTATCTAAAAGGGACTCCTAAATGCTTATTGAACCAAGCTTATGGAGTATTGCATGAGTCATTTTGATGATTTGCACACAGAGCTTAAAAGCTATCTTGAACAGTCTCAAGTTGAAAAATGCTATCAGGCTTATTTAGTCGCTGAGCGAGCACATCAAGGCCAAATGCGTCGATCAGGTGAGGATTATATTACTCATCCGGTTGCTGCTGCCCTCATTTTAGCTAAAATGCGCCTTGATTACCAAACTATCATGGCAACTCTACTCCATGATGTCGTTGAAGATACCTCCATTAGTAAAGAAGATTTAACCCAGCAATTTGGTGAAGATGTTACCGCCTTAGTTGATGGGGTCACTAAATTAACCAAAATTAAATTTGAATCGCGCGCAGAAGCGCAAGCAGAAAATTTTCGTAAAATGGTTTTAGCCATGGTGAAAGACATTCGAGTCATCATTGTTAAACTGGCTGACCGTTTTCATAATATGCATACTCTTGGCGCTATGCCATCAGCCAAAAGACGTCGCATCGCTATTGAAACATTAGAAATATATGCGCCTATTGCTAATAGGCTAGGTATGCACGCTATCTATACAGGTCTTGAAGATTTAGGATTTAAAGCGCTCTATCCTATGCGTTATCGCGCCATACGCTCTGCTGTAGAAAAATCACGAGGTAATCGCCGCGAATTAACGCAAAAAATTGAACATGATTTAGAAAATGCCCTACAGCAACTTAACATCCCTTATGAGCATGTTTTTGGTAGGCAAAAGCATTTATACAGCATTTATCGTAAAATGAAGCATAAAAAAGCCTCTTTTACTGAAATTACTGATGTTTTTGCGTTTCGTGTTATTACTGAAGATATTGATTCGTGTTATCGTGTTTTAGGCGCACTTCATCGAACTTATAAACCCGTGCCTCAACGCTTTAAAGATTATATTGGCATTCCTAAGGCCAACGGTTATCAATCACTACATACGACTCTTTTTGGGCCTTATGGTGTACCTCTTGAAGTTCAAATTCGCACACGTGAAATGGACAAAGTTGCAGACAATGGGGTGGCAGCTCATTGGATTTATAAATCCAGTGGATTAGAGGTTAATGAAGCGCAGTTACGTGCTCGTGAATGGGTGCAAGGGCTTCTTGAAATGCAGCGTAGTACAGGTAGCTCACTTGAATTTATTGAAAATGTAAAAATTGATCTATTTCCTGATGAAGTTTATGTTTTTACGCCGAAAGGTCATATTATGGAGCTGCCCAAAGGGGCAACACCAGTTGATTTTGCGTATACCGTTCACTCAGATGTAGGGAATAGTTGTGTTGCTGCTAAGGTTAACCGCCGTTTAGTACCCTTAAGTATCCCCTTAACTAATGGCCAAACAGTCGAAATTATCACAGCCCCAGGCGCACGCCCTAATCCTGCTTGGCTTAATTTTGTAGTAACAGGTAAAGCACGTAGTAATATTCGCCATTTCTTAAAAAGCCAACAGCATATTGAATCGATTAATTTAGGTAAACGTCTATTAGAACAGGCATTAGCAAGCTTAGCCAGCGACTATGCTAAGGTGCCACCAGAGTCACTTCAAGCTTTATTACACGATTTAAATTATAAGTCAGCCGATGAATTACTGTACGCTATTGGTGTAGGTCATCAAATGCCTATGGTAATTGCTAAGCGCTTGGTTGTTAGCCAAGAAAGTGTAGAGCTTGATAAGACTGCAAAAAGCGGCCCTTTAGCGATTAAAGGGACTGAAGGAATGGTTGTTAATTTTGCTGATTGTTGTCAGCCTATTCCAGGTGATAAAATTGTTGGCCGCTTTGAGCAAGGTCGCGGCATATTGGTGCACGCCAGTGATTGTATCCAAATAAAACATGTACGAAGTCCTGAGCAATTCATCGCCTTGCGCTGGGATGAACAAGTGCAAGGAGAATTTTGGGTTGATATTACCGTAGATGTAGCTAATCAACGCGGTGTATTAGCGGCACTTGCAACAGCTATTTCCGAAGCTGAAGCAAATATTGGTAACATTACTGTTGATCCACGTGACGGGCGGCATAATGCGGTGACTTTTTCTATTAGTGTTCGTAATAGAAATCACTTAGCTCGAGTTATGCGCCGTTTACGTGCTAATAAAGTTGTTTTACGTCTTTACCGTAAAAGGCAGGGAGAATAATAAGATGCAACCTATTCATACAACATTAGCACCTGCTGCCATTGGCACTTATAGTCAAGCAGTTAGTTGTGGTAATACTGTTTATTTATCAGGCCAAATTCCATTAGATCCAGAAACGATGGAATTATGCAGTGATGATATACGCGCCCAGATTAAACAGGTTTTTGACAATTTATCGGCTGTTTGCCAAGCCGCTGGTGGTAGTCTTGCAGATCTTGTCAAGGTTAATGTGTACTTAACGGATTTAAGTCATTTTTCTTTAGTCAATGAAGCAATGACGCAGTATTTTAGTAAACCTTTTCCAGCGCGAGCAGCAATTGGGGTTGCAGCACTGCCCAGAGGTGCACAAGTTGAAGTCGATGGTATACTTATTTTAGAGCATCGAAAATAAGGATACTTAGTGGATAATAATCAATACGCCCAAAGTGGGCGTATCATGTTTATTATAACGTGGATTTTTTTCTTCTTTTTACTTTTTGTTTTTTTCCATTATTCTGATTCATCAACTAAAAGCACCTATCAGATTCAAAATGGTATTTTAACAATTAAAGCAGATAGCAGCGGCCATTACCGTATAAAAGGAAGCATTAATAATGAGAACGTTGAATTTATCATAGATACTGGTGCAACATTAGTCGCCATTCCTAAATCTCTTGCAAATCGTCTTGGTTTAAAGAGCGGTTATCCGATTCTTTTACAAACAGCAAATGGTGATATTTCAGGCTCATTGACGCGTATTAAACAACTCACCTTTGCTAATTTTAAGTTATATGACGTAAAGGCCGTGATTATGCCTGGAAGTAACGATAATATGATCCTACTGGGTATGAATGTGCTATCTAAATTTAATCTATCTCAGCAAAATAATCGACTAATTATCAAAAAGTAAATTGTAGGTTGGGCTAAACGAAGTACAGCCCAACGAGTTATGAAGAGAATTCACCATATTACTGAAGCTGTTGGGCTGTTCTACCCTTAGCCCAACTTACAATTACTTAATCTGTAACGCGTACTTACCTCTTTTTTTAAAGAAATGATTTTGTCATCTCTACCTAAAAAATGACATAATGTTAATTAATCACCTTGTAAAATTGATTATAATCAAAAAACTAAAATAGGCTGTTTGGCAATGAGTCTTATCACTTTAAATCAAGTTACATTAAATGTTGCTGGTAATAAATTACTAGATGCAGTGGATTGGCAAATTCAACCCAAAGAACGTATTGCCTTAGTAGGCCGTAATGGCGCTGGTAAATCGTCTTTATTAAAACTATTACAAGGCGAGCTTACACCTGATTCAGGACAGCTACATCGTTTAAGCGGAATTAAAGTTGCTGGCTTAACGCAAGAAGTACCACATGCGGACGAAGAAACTGTTTATCATTTTTTAGTTAAAAGTTTAGGGGCAATAGGTGAGGTATTAGATGAATTTAGACGCTTGTCTTCAGCCAATGATCCCACCAAATTAGCAGCCTGCCAATTAGAAATGGACCGCCTCCATGCTTGGGATAGTTTGCCACGCGTGGATATGATGGCAACTCGACTTAGCTTAGATCCTAATGCCCGTATGAGTGACTTATCAGGTGGTATGAAACGCCGTGCACTTCTAGCAGCAGCTTTAATTGCAGCACCTGATTTATTACTATTAGATGAGCCAACTAACCATTTAGATATTAATTCCATTGAATGGCTAGAATCTTACTTAAAAACCTATAACGGTAGCTTATTAGTTGTCACCCACGATAGAGAGTTTTTAAGTCAAGTTGCCAATCAAATTGTTGAAATTGACAGGGGCAAGATTTATACGCATCAGTGTGATTATGAAACTTATCTTAACAGACGTGAAGCGATGCGCGTTACTGAAGCACGCCATAATGACTTATTTGATAAACGTTTGCAGGAAGAAGAAGCCTGGATTAGAACAGGAATTAAAGCACGACGCACTCGCAATGAAGGACGGGTACGGGCTTTAAAAGCCATGCGTGAAGAATACAAAGCACGCCGTGAACAATTAGGCAAAGTTAAATCAATGGCTTTAGAAGTGTCACGCTCAGGCAATCTAGTTATCGAAGCAGAGCATGTCAATTATGCTATTGACGATAAACCCTTAGTAAACGATTTTTCACTCTTATTAACCCGCGGGGACAAATTAGGTATTTTAGGCCCTAATGGTTGCGGTAAAACAACCTTAGTGCGGCTATTATTAGGTGAACTTACTCCCCAGTCAGGTAAAATTTGTCGCGGTACTAATTTAGAAATTGCCTATTTTGATCAGCTTCGAGCGCAATTAGACGAAAATCAGACAGTCATGGCTAATGTAAGTGATGGATCAGATTATGTCACTATTAATGGTAAACAAAAGCATGTAGCTACTTATCTTCGGGAGTTTTTATTTCCCTCAGAACGCTTTAATCAAGTAGTTCATACACTCTCAGGTGGTGAACGAAACCGTTTGCTTCTAGCTAAACTTTTTGCCAAACCCGTTAACTTACTAGTTTTAGACGAACCTACTAATGATTTAGATATTGAAACGCTAGAATTGCTAGAGCAACTTCTTATTGATTACAAAGGGACATTAATTCTAATAAGCCACGATAGAGAATTTATTAATCAAGTTGTAACCAGTGTATTAGTCTATGAAGGCAATGGACAATTTAATGAATACATAGGTGGTTATGAGGATTATCGCCGTGTGCAGAAAAAACCTCAACGCCCACCACAGCCTGCTGCGCCTAAACCAGAAGTAAAAGAAACCCTTAAAGCTAAAAAACTAAGTTTTAATGAGCAGCGAGAACTAGCGCAATTACCGCAACAAATTGAAAAATTAGAAGCAAAAATTGCGGCTTTACAAGAACAAATGGCCTCGCCTGATTTCTATCAGCAAGACACCCAAACCATAACCGACCATAGTCAGCAACTAAAAACGGATGAAGACCTATTAAAACAATTTTATGAACGTTGGGAAAGCTTAGAGAGTCGAGGATAGCGACATGGATTTATTAATAGTAACGGTCATTATTCTTGGATCCGCTATCCTTGTGTTTTTCTCAGCTGAATTTGGCAACATGATAAAAAAAATCATGGCCATTCCCGGCGTTAAACTTCTTTTACCTTTAACATTGGTATCTTGGTTTATTATTAGCTCTGAAGCTTGGATATTATGGGGTTTATTATTTGTAAAAATAGGCTTACATACCGCAGTATCATGGCTGGCAAAAATAATGCCTTTTCCAGGATGGAAAGAACGCCTAGCGACATTTTTTGTTATTTATTTGATTACCTTAATTCCTCTAAGCATCATCTACTGGCGTAAAAAAAAGAGACCTTTTTTTTATAAATCTAGTTATTGGATTATTACCGCGCTAATTTGGGTATTTTTATTAATTACGTTAACTGTGGGATTTTATTAGCCCCCTTTCCAAACTCTACTGCAAAGGCCAATTGCCGGGCTTCGGCAGTGCTCGAATCCTCATTTACTCTGGGTACATTGCGGTTCGGCGTGCTGACGCAACCCGACACTTGCCTCTCTGCAGCGAGTTTGCAGAGGTCTATTAAAAAAAGCTCGCAAATTGAACAATTTAAACTATAGTTATAGAATAAATTGAGCAAATTGATAAACAATAAGTTAGAATGACTTCTTGATAGTTAACGAGTTAATTTAGTAATAAAAATATCGATAGCTGTACTATCAATACGATTAGTCAAAATAAATATTAAATTAGCTATTAAAACAATGGCTTAATGTTATTTAGTCAGAATAAATAGCAAATAACAGCAGAATAACTAGGGAGCCAAGCTCTTACCGTTAAGGACAACTTAAGGTTTTAGGTTTAAAATATATATAATTAGTTGGTGGAGTATGAGTTATGCCTGTACAAAATACGGCAATTAAAAGATTACTTAGGGAAGAAAGTTTTTTAAGTAATCCCGATAGTAAAGCAGCTTTAGATGCTCTTCTTCGAACAGATCTAAGTGTGAGGGAATTAAGAAAAGCTTTTGCTGCAAATAAAGCTTTTTGGTTGAAAGCTATAAATGATCTAAGTGTAACAGATATACCTGATGATCCTAACGATGTCACTTTTTTTGATTCGACTGATCTACCTCAAATCTTGCAAAGAATTGGGCGCGCTCGTACTTTAATGAGTTTACGTTCACAGGCAGTAGGTGGACATGAAGACCTCTTGAAAGAAATTATTTTGGCTCCAGATGAGAATAAACTTAGAGACATAATTGCTGCTGGAAGGGGTGCTATAAATCTATTTGACGTACCTTTAACTAGTAAAGTAAGTGCAAATCGAAATACAGAAATGATAATTGCAGATAGGCACAAATCAGAAATTCAAACGGAAGCTCAATATCAACTTCTTATTCCAAAGATTAGAGCTGCTATTGCACCTGCTCCAGGCCGTGATCAAACAGCTGTTCTGACGAATTTAACTAATCTATTAAATGAAATAAAAACCCCTACAAACGATGTTAATTTTAGAAGTTTGGTAAGCGCTTTAATTGCTCCAGCAACCTTAGAACGGCGTATTTTGGATCAAATGACCTCAGCTGACGTAGGGGCTCGTATTAGAAATGAAATTGCCTTAGAAATTTTTAAGAGAAATATTAAGACAGTTTATACAAGTTTAGGAGTAGGTAAACGTACGCTTCTAGAATCTGGCACAACTAATTTTCAGAATAATTTACCGGTTCTTTATCAAGGCTTAAATTTAAATGATGAAGAAGCAAATAAATTTAAAGCAGTTTTAGGTGAGTATCATTTAAAAAACAACCATATTCCTAATGTATCAACAAATACTTTATTAGCCATTGCTAATGAAACAAGCCTTAATCAAATTAAACCTCTTCTGTATAAAACGCCTCCTACTAAAGATACTTACTTAGACCATGCTGTTACACAAAATAATATGCAGGATTACCGTGAAACAGCGGCGATTGAATTTTTAAATCGCCGTATTAGTCAAATTACCGATGAAGCTACTTTAAAAGCGCTTGCAGAAACACGAAGTTTGTCTGGTTTAAAAGCAATCTTAGAAAATCAGAAGCTTTTAGGAATGGATGGAACAAATAATGCTGCTGCTCGAGAAGCTTTACATTCACCTGAGGCATTAACAGATTTAATAACTGCTGCCCATGTGCGTTTAGCTCTGACAAGTAAATCCCAAGATTTTGATAATCTAAAAGCTCTGGCAATTGCTCCGGCAGATAATACATTTGCACAAAATTTTTTGACTAGTTTTCCTTTTCAAGGCCCTGTACTCAATAGGAATATAGATAAATTAGATCTTTTAACCAAGCATTTTAGTAGAGGAAATAACCTTTTAGAAGCAAAAAAACAAGCACTACTTAGTGCTGCCCAAATGCAATTTGATAAACTTTCAGAGAGGGAGCTTTTGCAGTTTAAAGCGTCTAAAAGTCCGGATGATATTAAGATATCCATTGCAAGGTTTTTAGGAATAAATCCAGCAACTTTACTTAATCCATTATTTGCGGGACTAGCTAATGAGACTAATCATACTAACAAAATTAATGGAATTAGTCGTAAATTAGCTGCATATGCTCATGTAGCGCATACGATTGCATTTGCAAAAACAGAAGCTTTAGATACAAATAATTGTAAAAAAATAGTTGCCTATATTAATCGGCAAGATCCTAGCGGTGCTAGTAGAGACTTACAGCAAGAACTAGCAAGACATTTAGCAACATTAACTGGATTAGAAAAACAGGAGTTTAGTGCACGGCTTGCTGAAATATTAGTTAGTAGACAACCGGGGGCAGATTATATCCCTGGTAAAAATACACGTGATACTATAGCTGCACTAAGCCAAGCAAATACAATAGATGAATTTAAGGTTCATCTTAGAGATTTAGGTATCACCGAGCATGATTGGGTTAATGAAAAAACCATGGAGTCAGTGCAAAAAGCAGCGCTTCAAGGTTCAATTGCTCATCGTCTAACCCAGTTAACTGGAGCGCCTGAAACAGCTTACCCTGCCTTAATGGGAGTCGTGAAAAACCTCTCTTTAGAACATCAAAAGCAAATGCTAAAGCCAGGCTTTCTAGAGCAGCTTGTAGATAGACTAAATAGTAATAGAAGTAAAGCAGAGCTCGCAGCAGATATCAAAGACAGGCTTCGTTGTACGCAAAATCAAGCAACAAAAATTGCTGAAGAGTTTACACAGATAAATTTAATTAAAAGCATTTCTAATGCTGAAATTGCTAAACAGCTTCTCAATATGTCTCCGCTTCCTAAAATAGAAGAAGCTCAAATTAAGGAAATAAATAATAGGCTTAACGTAGTTGCTCCTAGGACTCATCAATATACTTTCACTGTTCCTCCTAATAATGATCTTAATACTCTCAAGGCATAATTATAAACCCCTCTTATATCCCTTATGTTCAAAGGGTGCTTGTACCTGCTCGAGCAGATATTCACAGTCAACATAATTTTAATGCTAATTTACGGTTATATAATGTTAATCCGGGTCCTGGTAACGCATCTGCTAAAGTACAAGAAGCTAGACGCTCAGCAATAAATTTTTTGCTAACTTTAGAGAAAAGGACAGTACTAACAGGAAATCCAGGTAATATCAAAGGTATATTAGACAAGCTTGAGGCTTTAGATTCAAACACCTCAAGAGATGCTTTTATTAATAACATTAAAGGAATACCAGCATTTAATCCACCCAATCAACACCAGGTATTCCTTGATGCTTTGGAAAGAGAACTCACGCCGAGCCGCTTTGAAGATCTAAAAAGTAAAGTTATTCAAGCTAAAGTTTTAACTGGAGCAATAGACCTTATTAATGATTCTAACCGTGATGACTTAAAAAAAGTTAAAGAGTTTCATAAAACAATTTCTAGCGGAACCGATAGTATCTTGTGGGGAACGATGGACGATTTGGAACAGATGGCTAAGGTTCCAGGGTTACATTGGCTAAGTCCAGCTTTCCAAGCTGCTGCAGCGAAAGATGCTCATAATATGTCAAAAAAAATGGGCGTTATTGCCCAAGGTTGTAATACTTTAATTGAGCAATTGGAAAAGCAACAAAAGATTATCACCAGAGAGCTTGGTCGTTTGCCTCCTAAGGAAGCTATGGGTAATCCTGCTGATAATGTGGAAAAGAAAAGGTTCAAAGAAATAAATAAGCAACGTCAAGATTTAGAAGCTTTAAGGGAAGATATTAATGAAAGGCTGGCCACATTAAGACGCGTCCATGCAGTACTTTATGGTGATCCAGATCAAGCTCATCCAACTTTGAAAAAAGGCGTTTTAAAAGTCTTACAAGAGGCAAAAGAGGCAAAAGGTGCAGTCAAATTCTCATCTTATAAGTATGATTATCATGATTACCCAATGGCTGAATTAAAAGATCACAGGAAACCAAGGCAGGGGGGTAATAATGCAGCCGCTCCTTCTGGTGCTACCATAAGTCAGCCAACTAATAATGCTGCAACTTATTCATCAGTGCCTAAAGTTGCTCCGGGGCATTTCCGTAAATATGAAATGACCATAGATGATGGCACAAATCCAAATAGCTCATTTTCATTTATTGAAACACGTGGCCCAAAAGATATGGAGGCCTATAGAAATTCCGATGGATCATATACGGCTGATCCTAGTGTATCTTTTGAGATGCTAGACTTTCCTGGTGGGGAAATTGAGGTAGACTCGCCTGCCGAAACTCCAGAGATCCAAAAAGCACGTATGGAGTATGCTTTTGCAGTAGCAACTCAAATGCTATCTACGCTAAGCGGCCCCCCAACAAAAGAAAATCGTATTTTATTAGAAGGCAGAGGAAAACTTGGAGCTGCTCAGGTCCCTTATCTTTGGACTGCATTAATGATTTTAGGTAAAAATGACCCAAATATGAAGTTTGATCACACTGCAATCAATGTCGACTGTGCTTCGTTTTCACCGGAAGGGCAATTTAGATTTTCGAAACCTCGACTTGGTTTTTCGGGTAGTTCTGTTTACACGATATTTGAGAAACATAAAACAGTTCGTGATAACTTCTTGAAGCAGCATATTGATTATGATAAAGACAAGTTTAAAATTCCTAAATTTAATAAAGAAAAATTTGACGACCATACTACTAGAGTTGCTGAAGATTTCCAGGCAAAGAAAGAAGAAAACGGGTTGCTAACAAAAGCATATAGAGCCGTCATGAGAAAACCTTTTATGAGTGACTCATTAGAAGAAATGAAAAAAGATAATGAGCAAACTGCTCAAGCTGAACCTGAACATAAGTTAGGCCTTGGCCAATAGTAAATTATGCTAAATTAAGGACAATACGTGAACAATAACAACAAACCAATCGGTGTTTTTGATTCCGGCATGGGTGGTTTAACAGTGCTTAGAGCACTTAAACAAAAACTACCCAATGAATCCTTTATTTATCTAGGTGATACAGCCCGTCTTCCTTATGGCACCAAAAGTCCTGATACTGTTCAACAATACGCGCTGCAAATGGCGCATATTTTAGTTGAACGTGAAATTAAAGCGCTGGTAATTGCTTGTAATACCGCCACCACGGCAGCCTTATCCCATTTACAACACTTACTACCAGAAATACCTGTGATTGGGGTGGTTAAACCAGGTGCTACTGCGGTAGTGGCTGCAACTAAAAATCAAGCAGTGGCGGTATTTGCCACAGAAACAACGATTGCTTCTAATGCGTATCAACGTTTAATCACTGAGCACCTACCCAATGCAACTATTAGTGCACGCGCTTGTAGTGTTTTAGTTGCTTTAGCAGAAGAAGGCATGATTGCCAATGGTGTGGCGCGTGAAGCCTTACGTCATTATTTATCTGAATTCCAACAAGAAGATACCTTATTACTAGGTTGTACCCATTTTCCTGTGTTTAAACCTTTACTAGCTACTATGTTACCTGAAACAGTAAATATCGTAGATTCTGCTGATGCAACTGCTTCCGCTGTATATGAAGCATTAGCGCAAGAACAATTGTTCTCAATCCCTGAAGAAAAAACTCCTGCAGTTCAATATTTAGTCACAGATTCGGTGGGTCGCTTTCAACGGGTAGGTGAAATCTTTTTGGGTGAAGCTCTAGCTGCGGACCAAATTGAATTAGTGGATGTTTATACCTACGCCAGCATATAGTAGGTTGGGCCAATCGGCCCAACAAAAGGTGTAAATAGAAGGCTAAGCCGACCTACATTAAGTTTCTGATTCCGTATGCTTAATAATTTTCTTATTCCGTGCTGATTGATGACGTTCTCGCATCTCAACATCAATATAACGATCAGTTGTGGCACTGGTACTGTGACCGGCATCATCCCGCACATGTTCGCGTGGGCGAAATTTTACATCTTCTGAAATACCTGTATGTCTTAACCAGTGAACGGTGGCTGCATTCAGATTATCCGCTTCTTCAATATGGCCTTTTTGTCGTAACGTATCAGCTGCTAAATCAAAACAACGTTGCACAAGCCTTCTAATAGGTGCTGTATCACTCATAGGTCCTGAACCACGTAATTTGGGTAAAAGAAGGGAGGTATCGCCAGGCGAGGGCAAGGGTGTTAACCCTAAAAATAAACGCCAACGTGTTAAACTGGTCAGCATATCATCACTAACGGCCACCTGGCGCTCCTTATTACCCTTACCAACTGTAGTAAACCACCAAGCGCCACTACTGTCTTTAGAAAAATTATTCATGGTAGGGGTCCAACGCTCATGCGCCACTAATTCTGAAATACGCAAATACATGCCAAATAACATACTTAAAATAAAGCGCGTACGCTCATGCATCATCGGATCATGTTCAGCTAAGGTCTCAGCAGCCTGTAAAACAGCTTCCCATTGTAAAATGCTTAAACGGCGCACCGGCGGACTCATTTGGCGTTTGCGAATAAATTTACTTTTCTGCCGAATTAAGGCAACGGGGTTAGTAAAGAGATATTCTTCAGCAATTAAAAAATTAAAGTAAGTACTTAAAATTGCAAAAATTTCCTGGATAGCCCCTTGTGATAGATTAAATTGCTCAAGCGTTGGGGTATTGCCTTGTTTTCGTGATGATTTGCTAATAGTCACTACAAAAGGGCGCCATTGCTCATTAGGAATGCGAAGTCCCTCTTTTTCAATGTAACGCGGTACTTTTTTTAGGCTAATCCAATGCTCAGGCGGGTTTTGACAAAAGCGAATAAATTGTTCAATATCATCCCGCCTTAATTCACTTAAAGTGGTTTTCTTAATAAGCCAGCACCACTGCAAAAGCCTTTCTACTTCACGCCGATAGCTATTAAAAGTCCCTAAGCTACCTGAGTAACTTTTCAAAAAGTCCAATGTACGTAAAAAATCATCCTGAAATTTCTTATCAGGCAAAACAGCATTCTGCTGATTTTTATGTAAATGATTGAGATTATCAAATAAAGGTAGCAACTGGGTTTTCATTATTATTTATTATTAATTTGATGTAGCCATTTTAAATCATTAATACTGTAAACTAAACGTTTTGTCGATACTAGGAAAAGCTTGATAATCAGATTGTCTATTTAATAATAACCCTGAAATTATTATTATATGCCTCATTTGAGCTCCTGCATAAATCTTTAAAATCACCTCTATCTACTCCCTCTCCCACGCAAGAAATTTGAGTAATTATGATGGACTTCGCGGGATAGGGAAATATCACGTATAATTCTAGATGATCTGCTTTGGGAACGTTTAGAAAAATTATAACCTACGCATCCCTGTCATCCCCGCGTAAGCAGGGATCTATTCAATCAATTAGTACGGCAGTACCTTGCAAGATGGATTCCCGCCTACGCGGGAAAGACAGGTTTTCTGCTGCTCCTTATTTCTTGTCATCCCCGCGTAGGCGGGGATCCATTCAATCCATTAGCACGGCCGTACCTTGCAAGTAGGGTTCCCGTCTACACGAGAAAGACACGTTAGATAGATTTTAATTATATTTTTTAGTACATCATTAATAATTTTTCCGATCGTCTAACCCCTTTATTAAAAATTAATTTTCAGAAGTTATTGACCTGCATGAGCGCACCGAGTATTATTTGCGCTCTGTCCTAGGACGGGTCGTCGGGGTGTAGCGCAGTCTGGTAGCGCGCCTGGTTTGGGACCAGGATGTCGGGGGTTCGAATCCCTCCACCCCGACCAATATTTGCGCCCGTAGCTCATTTGGATAGAGCATCGGCCTTCTAAGCCGAGGGTAGCAGGTTCGAGTCCTGCCGGGCGTGCCAGCCTTTGTGCAGTACTCTTTTAGATTATACTAGTTAAGTTATAGTTATGGTGGGCGTAGCTCAGTTGGTAGAGCCCCGGGTTGTGATCCCGGTTGTCGTGGGTTCGAGTCCCATCGTTCACCCCATGTTTCAAATTATCAATCGATGCTATGTATTTTGCGGAAACCTTTACAAAGCTACTATACTGTTTGATAATTCCACCCTGCTTGCGAAAGTGGCGGAACTGGTAGACGCGCTGGATTTAGGTTCCAGTGGGGTAACCCGTGAGAGTTCGAGTCTCTCCTTTCGCACCATTCATGACAATTTCCAAGAGGTGACTAGATGCAAGTTTCTGTTGAGACCTTGAAAGGTTTGGAACGTAAGGTAACAGTTTCGGTACCTACCGAGAAAGTTGAAGAGGAAGTTAAGCTTCGCCTTCGCTCATTAGCCCGCAAAGTTAAAGTAGCTGGCTTTCGGCCTGGTAAAGTCCCTATGAATATTGTACAAAGTCGCTATTCTGAGAGTGTCCGAGAAGAAGTTGCCAAAGAAATGGTTCAATCAACCTTATATGAAGCACTAAAAGATAAAGAATTAGTGCCTGCTGGGGCGCCTTTTGTAGAGCCTGAGCAATTAGAATCGGGCAAAGATTTTCGTTACAGCGCGACATTTGAAGTCCTTCCTGTTATTGAAATTAAAGAATTAGATAAACCTGACATTGAATTAGTTCGTGCAGAAGTTAAAGATGCAGACGTTCAAGAAATGTTAGAAAAGCTACGTGAACAAAATAAAGAGTGGGAAGAAGTGACAAGAGCTGCCAAAGAAGGCGATAAAGTTATTATTGACTTTGAAGGTTTCTTAGATGGTCAGCCATTTGAAGGTGGTAGTGCAGAATACTATGAGTTAGTTCTTGGCTCTAATGCAATGATACCAGGTTTTGAAGAGCAAATTGTTGGTGGTAAGCCAAATAAGCCTTTTGATATTAAGGTTAACTTTCCTGAAAGCTATGGTCATAAGGACTTAGCGGGTAAAGAAGCGACATTTAAAATTACAATTAAAAGTGTCATGGAAGGGAAATTACCTGAATTAAATGATGAATTTGCTGAAAAATTCAATATTAAAGAAGGTGGCCTTGAGGCACTGAAGAAAGATATTAAAGAAAATATGACCCGTGAGCTTGAGCGCCGTGTCAGTGCGACAAATCGTGAGCGTATTTTTGATAAATTATTAGAAGCCAATGAATTTGATTTACCAAAATCATTAATTGATCAAGAAATTGAGCATTTAAAACACGATATGTATCATCGTGTCTTCGGGCATGAACACTCTGATGATGAAAAGATTCCTGATTTTCCAAGAAATCTTTTCGAAAAACAAGCAACTCGTCGAGTACATCTTGGTTTATTATTATCTGAATACATCAAGCAACATAAGTTAACAGCCAGTAAAGAGCGTGTTGATGCTATGATTGATAAATTAGCAAAAGCTTATGAAAAGCCTGAAGAATTACGCAGTTGGTACTACAGTAAAAAAGAGAATTTAGCTGAAATTGAAGCTTTAGTTACGGAAGAAATGGTTGCTGAAAAGATTAGCGAACATGCTAAAGTTGTAGAAAAAGAGCAAAGTTACGACGAAATAATGAACCCTAAAGCTAAGCAAGAAGAAGAGCCTGTTAAACAAGAAGAGACTGAGGGCGAATAAATATGGATAATTTTAATACACCAATTAAAAATGCCAGTGGCCTTGTGCCAATGGTTATTGAACAAACTTCGCGCGGTGAGCGTTCTTATGATATTTATTCTCGCCTGCTAAAAGAAAGAATTATTTTTCTTTTAGGTGAAGTAGAAGATCACATGGCAAACTTAGTTGTTGCTCAATTATTGTTCTTAGAATCTGAAAACCCTGAAAAGGATATATTTTTATATATCAATTCACCAGGGGGCGTTGTTACAGCAGGGCTTGCTATCTACGATACGATGCAATTTATCAAGCCTGACGTAAGTACTCTATGTATAGGCCAAGCTGCAAGTGCTGCTGCATTACTGCTTTGTGCAGGCGCAGAGGGCAAGCGTTTTTGCCTACCTAATTCACGCGTTATGATTCACCAACCTTTAGGTGGTTATCGCGGTCAGGCAACGGATATTGAAATCCATGCTCGAGAAACATTAGCTATAAGAGAGCGGTTAAACAGTATTATGGCTAAGCATTGCAAAAAGACTCCCGATCAAATTATGCGCGATACCGAACGGGATAATTTTATGAATGCCAATCAAGCAGAAGAATATGGCTTGATTGATAAAGTTCTTTATGATCGTGAAAATTTAGCCTAAATGGTCTAATTATTGCTATAATGATATTTGCCAGAACACATCTGACTTTTTACCAAACCTTAACGTTTTGAGCTTTAAAAGTAAAAGACTTAGGTTTAAAAGAAGTTTATAATGGTTTCTGGCTTATTTTATTTGTCTAAATTTATAATACAAAGTGTGATATTAATATTTTGGTTAGAGGTTGGATTTTCGTGCATGATGTGCCAAATGCAGCCGTTCGATGGTAGGGACAGAGCACTAAAATAACAGCCTATCCGTTAGGCCATAATTGAAGTAAACTATTATCAATAAAGTTTAATCGTATAATTCAAAAGCTTACATTTAAGATTTAATTGAAATAAATCATCTTTATAGTTTAGTTTATAAGCAACACATTAAAATTAGTGTTATGCTAAAGCTAAAAGTAGTTGTATTAAATGTTAACACTTGGAAATAGGAAAATAATAAATAAGGGAAGGAAGTAAAAGGGAAAATAATTATTTAACTAAATTAAAAGCAATTTTTACTATACTTAAATGAATGTAAATTAAGTAGAATATTAATTATTAAACAGGCTACTTATTTAAAGTTATACTTAGCAAGAAAGATTACATTTATTCTTTACAATGCTTGCTTATGTGGCAGTAAGAAAGGGGTTAATAAATGAGTAAAACAGGCAGAGGCGATGGTGACAAAGTCTTGTATTGTTCGTTCTGTGGTAAGAGTCAGCATGAAGTAAAGAAACTTATTGCTGGCCCTTCCGTATTTGTTTGTGACGAATGTGTTGAGCTTTGTAATGACATTATTCGCGAAGAAAATCAAGAAACAACCGAAAATACTCAAACTCGTTTACCTACACCTCGAGAAATAGCAAGTTTTCTCGATGAATATGTGATTGGTCAACCACATGCTAAAAAAGTATTATCCGTTGCCGTTTATAATCACTATAAACGCCTACAGCATAAAACAGAAGATGGTGTTGAATTAGGGAAAAGTAATATTTTACTTATTGGACCAACAGGTAGTGGTAAAACATTACTCGCCCAAACATTGGCACGTTTATTAAATGTTCCTTTCACCATGGCAGATGCAACAACCTTAACAGAGGCTGGCTACGTGGGTGAAGACGTAGAAAATATTATTCAAAAATTGTTGCAAAAATGTGATTATGATGTCGATCGAGCGCAACAAGGTATTGTTTATATTGACGAAATAGATAAAATTTCTCGTAAATCAGATAACCCGTCCATCACACGCGATGTTTCGGGAGAAGGTGTTCAGCAAGCGCTATTAAAATTAATAGAAGGCACCATTGCATCTGTTCCTCCTCAAGGTGGAAGAAAGCATCCTCAACAAGAATTTTTACAAGTTGATACCTCAAATATATTATTTATTTGTGGTGGTGCGTTTGCAGGCTTGGAAAAAATTATTCGGGAGCGCAGTGACAAATCAGGTATTGGTTTTGCAGCACAACTGAAGAATCAAAAAGACACAAAAGAAAATGAAAAAGTCTTAGAGATGTTAGAGTCAGACGATTTAGTTAAATATGGCTTAATTCCTGAGTTTGTAGGCCGATTACCAGTGGTCACAACGTTAAAAGAACTTGATGAAGAAGCCTTAATCGATATTTTAATGAGGCCTAAAAATGCACTTACTAAGCAGTTTCATGCCTTATTTAAAATGGAAGGCGTTGAGCTTGAATTTCGTGAAGATGCTCTACGACAAATTGCCCAAAAAGCTCTCAAAAGAAAAATGGGCGCGCGTGGATTGCGTGCAATACTTGAAAATATTCTTTTAGACACCATGTATGATTTGCCCTCTCTAGAAGGTATTAAGAAAGTGGTAATAGATGAAAATGTAATTACTAGTTCTGGAAAGCCTTTGTTGATTTTTGATGGTGATGAAACAAAGCAATCTGCTGCTGGTGGTGAATAGCATATAAGATGAGGAAGCGATTAAAAATTGTTTCCTCTATTTACTACCTGGTTTTCCAAATTAATCCAATTTTAAGCTGTAGTTAGAAGTGTCAGCATTCTAGGTAGGCATCTTATAGAGCTCTAATTTTTAAATACGTCCTGCTCTGTGGTATGACATGACCTACTAAGCTTTATATAGGTGCAACAAAATGTGCCCGAAGAATTATAATTAGTACATGACTGAAACCAAACGAATTTGTAATATAGTGTTAAGCTTAGTGAATAGTGCTATTTAAAATAGATCACCCCGAAGCTAACTATGCCTAGTGGGATTATCTTATGTGATTAAGGACTTATTATGTCTAACAAAAATGAATTAATAACGAATGAAGGTGTACAATCACCTTTACCGGTTTTACCTTTAAGAGATGTTGTTGTTTACCCACATATGGTTATCCCTCTTTTTGTTGGCCGTGAAAAATCTATTAAGGCCTTAGAGGCCTCCATGGTGGAAAATAAGCAAATCTTTTTAGTTGCACAGCGCAAGTCATCAAATGATGATCCGTCAGCTAATGACGTTTATACCATTGGAACTGTTTCCAGTGTCTTGCAATTATTAAAACTGCCAGATGGGACTGTTAAAGTATTAGTAGAGGGTGAAAGAAGAGCCTATGCGACGCAATATTCGCAAGAAAAAGGCTATCTAGAAGCTTATTTAGAGCCTGTTGAAGATGTTAATACCGCATTAACGCAGCAAGAAATTGAAATAATAATGCGTTCTCTAATGTCTCAGTTTGAGCAGTATATTAAATTAAATAAAAAAATACCGCCTGAAGTATTAGGATCACTTGCAAGTATTGAAGAGCCAGGACGATTAGCGGATAACATTGCTGCGCACTTAAGCTTAAAAGTAGAAGATAAACAAGAAGTTTTAGAAATTACCGACGTAGGCTCGCGCCTTGAGCGTTTAATGGCGGCTTTAGAAGGCGAAATTGATTTATTGCATGTTGAAAAACGCGTACGTGGTCGTGTTAAAAGGCAGATGGAAAAAAGCCAACGGGAGTATTACCTTAATGAGCAAATGAAAGCCATTCAAAAAGAATTAGGCGAACTTGGTGGTGAAGAAGGTAATGAAGTTGAGCAGATGGAAAACGCTATTAACAAAGCGGGCATGCCTAAAGAAGCCAAAGAAAAAGCATTATCAGAATTGCAAAAATTAAAAATGATGTCGCCTATGTCAGCGGAAGCCACCGTTATCCGTAATTATCTGGACTGGATGTTATGCGTTCCTTGGCGTAAAAAAAATAAAATTCAATTTGACTTAGAAAAAGCTGAGAAATTGCTTGATAAAGAACATTATGGCCTTGAGAAAGTTAAAGAGAGGATTACTGAATATTTAGCTGTCCAGCAGCGGGTTAAACGTATTAAGGGGCCTATTTTATGTCTAGTTGGTCCGCCAGGTGTGGGTAAAACATCTTTAGGTCAATCTATTGCCAATGCCACGGGTAGAACGTTTATTCGTATTGCGCTTGGAGGCGTACGTGATGAAGCTGAAATACGGGGCCATCGCCGTACTTATATTGGCTCTATGCCAGGTAAGATTATTCAAAAGCTCTGTAAAGCTGGGGTAAAAAATCCCTTAATTATGCTTGACGAAGTCGATAAAATGGCCATGGATTTCAGAGGGGATCCAGCTTCTGCTTTATTAGAAGTTCTAGACCCGGAACAAAACCATACATTTAGTGATCATTATTTAGAGGTAGATTACGACCTAAGTGATGTCATGTTTATTGCGACTGCTAATTCTTTAGAAATCCCGGCACCGCTATTAGATAGAATGGAAGTCATTCGACTGCCAGGTTATACCGAGGATGAAAAAGTAAATATTGCTGTCACTTACCTAGTACCGAAACAAATCATGTTAAACGGGTTAAAGAGTGATGAAATTACGATTAGCGAAGGGGCAATTCACGAAATTATTCGTCATTATACGCGGGAAGCAGGGGTTCGTAACCTTGAACGTGAAGTTGCCAGTATCTGTCGGAAAGTAGTTAAGGAAATTTTAACCAATAAACGCACAAAAAAAGTAGTTGTTAATCGAAACAATATAGAAAAATATCTTGGTATTAAAAAATTCCGCTACGGTCTTGCTGAGCAATTTGATCAAGTTGGGCAGGTAACTGGCTTAGCATGGACCAGTGTTGGTGGGGAATTATTAATCATTGAAGCCTCTATGATGACAGGTAAGGGTAAAGTGACTCATACCGGTCAATTAGGCGAGGTCATGCAAGAATCTATTCAGGCAGCGATGACCGTTGTGCGTAGTCGTTCAAATTCCTTGCATATTACCGATGATTTTTATGATAAAAAAGATTTTCATATCCATGTACCAGAAGGTGCTACACCAAAAGATGGCCCTAGTGCTGGTATAGGTATGTGTACTGCTTTAGTCTCTGTCTTGACACAAATCCCAGTGCGCGCTGATGTAGCGATGACAGGAGAAATTACGTTGCGTGGACAGGTATTACCCATTGGTGGGTTAAAGGAAAAATTATTAGCTGCGCACCGTGGTGGTATCAAGCATGTCATTATCCCGGAAGAGAATAAAAAAGACCTTGATGAGATTCCGGATAATGTTCTTCGCAAACTGAAAGTACATCCCGTAAAAACGATTGATCAGGTCCTAGAAATCGCTTTGAGCGCGAATCCTTTCCAAAGAGAGGGTGGTTTGGATGAAAATAGCACAGATGAAGTAAAAACTCGCGAAAAAAGTGAAAATAATGATTTACAGGCTCATTAATACGGGGTATATTTCACACCGTTGCCACTGATATGACTAGCATAACAGTGGAGTTCCAAGGATGTGACTGCTTGACTGAAGGTGTCGATTTTGATTAAATCAATCCTTCAAGAAAAGGATGAATAACTGGATAGGGGAAACGATGAATAAGAGTGAATTGGTAGATGCAATTGCAAGCGGTACAGGCTTAACAAAAGCTGATACAAGTCGAGTTCTTGAAATGTTTATGGAAACTGTTACTGATGCTCTAAAGAGCGGTGACCAAGTTGTTTTACCAGGATTTGGCTCTTTCTCAACTGGTAATCGTTCCGAAAGAGAAGGTAGAAACCCACAAACGGGTGAAAAGATTAAGATTAAAGCATCTCGAGTAGCCAGGTTTAAAGCTGGTAAATCTCTCAAAGAAGCTGTACAGGAAGCGTGATTTACCGGGTGCTTAGCTCAGCTGGGAGAGCATCGCCCTTACAAGGCGAGGGTCGTAGGTTCGATCCCTACAGCACCCACCAAGAATTGGAGTGGTAGTTCAGTTGGTTAGAATACCGGCCTGTCACGCCGGGGGTCGCGGGTTCGAGCCCCGTCCACTCCGCCAAATAAACGCGCCCAAGGGCGCGTTTTTTTTACCTGCTACGCTTACTTTAATTTTCTTAATAATTTATTATTTTTTGAGTTTTAACATTGTATTTTAACTCAATTACAAGTACTAATAAGGTAGAAAAGGAATTCATCAAAATAATATAGCGTTAACCACTAATTTTTAGACAAGGCGCAAGTGATTAAGGCGAAGGAATGTATAAATAATACATGGCTGAAGCCGCCTGAACTTGCAACGCAGTATAAAGCTTAAAGGTAATGATATAGATTATTTAATGAATTATTTCAATAATTAAAGGTGAGCACAAAGGCAGACACCTAATGTTTGTATCAATTATGGAATTCTAGAATATGTTGCAGAAGCTAAATGAACGCATACAAGGTGTTATAGCTTGGGTAGTTATTATTCTGATAGCAGTAACCTTCACTCTTTTTGGACTCGATTATTATATGCAGTCGCGCCATGTTTCTGATGCAGAGGTGACTGTAAATGGTGAGCCTATCAGTAAACAAGCTTTTGAAATTAATTACCGTAGAGCACGTCAGCAACGTGATCCTGCTCAAATAACTGCAGCTAGCGAAGCGGCTCTAAAAAAACAAGTTTTAGATAACATGGTTACCAACGAGGTTAGTTTACAAGCAGCAAAAACAAACGGCTTTGATGTAAGCTTGGCTCAAGCAGATGCTGCCATTGTAAGTATCCCTCAATTTCAACAAGATGGCCGTTTCTCTGCTGAACGTTATCAACTTGCTTTAAATGGTGCTATGTTTACACCTGCGTCTTTTCAAAAAGAAGTTAGACAAGGCATGCTATTAAATCAACAGCGCTTTGCGTTCATAGGTAGTGCTTTTGCCATTCCTGCAGAAATTAAGCGATTTGTTAAATTGTATATGCAAACGAGAGATTATGATTATCTCCAAATTCCTGCTTCATCATTTATTGATAAAAAGGATATCACCGACGAGCAAATTGCTAGTTACTATGACAAGCATCCACAACAATTTATAGCACCTGAAAAAGTGACGGTTGATTATATACGTCTATCAGCTCAAAAATTGCGTGAGAGCATTGCAGTAAGCGAAGAAGATATTACACGTTACTACAATGAGAATAAAAATAATTTCTTAAATCCAGCCCAGTGGCGAGTAGCTCATATTCTTTTTGCCTTTCCTAAGGATGCTGATGAGGAAACCCAAACAGAAGTTAAGCAAAAAGCACAAGATGCTTATCAAGCATTACAAAATAATCCCACTCAGTTTTCACAGTGGGTTAAGACAATGTCGTCTGATAAGTTATCTGCAATGAATAATGGTGAATTACCTTGGATAGTTGCAGGGAAGACTGAGTTTGATAAAGCGTTATCTAATTTAACTCAGCCAGGTCAAATATCTGAGCCTTTTAAAACTTCGCATGGCTATGAAATCTTTAAATTAGTCGCTTATAAACCAGCTAAACTTAAACCGCTAGCAAGTGTTAGTAATGAGATTGCTGAGCAGCTTAAAACTGAAATGGCACAAACAAAATTTGCGCAGCTGATGGAACAATTGACTGATTTAAGCTATCAAACGCCAGAGTCTTTAACATCAGTCGCTGAAGAGCTTAAATTACCTATAGAGAAAACAATGCCTTTTTCTCGTGAAGGGGGGCAAACTGAGTTAACCAAAAATAAAAATATTATTAATGCTGCTTTTAGCCATGATGTTTTAGTTCTAGGTAATAATAGTGAGCCAATCCAATTAGATAATGATAGCGTAGTTGTATTACGTGTAGATAAGCATATTCCAGCTACAAAAAAACCACTTGCGGAAGTAAAAGAAGCTATTATCAATAAACTTGCTTTAAAGAGAGCAGAGAAAAAAGCGCAAGAGTTAGGTTCTAGTTTATTAGTCGAAAATAAGAACAACAACACTAGCCCACAACCGCTTGATACTAAGCAATTTGTGTGGCATGAAGTTGCTCAAGCAACCCGTGATACTGATAAAGCAGATACTATGATTAATGATTTAGCTTTTAGTCTTCCTAAGCCTGATAGTAAAGAGGGCCGACGTTTAATTAATGGCGATTATGTTATTGTTAGATTAAAGAAAATTAATGACGGCCAATATAACTCGCTTGATAAAGAACAGCGCTCAAGTTTAGCTCAGCAAATTGAAGCTAGTTATGGTCTAATGGAATACGATTTATATATTAATAATCTAGTAAAACGAGCTAAAATTGAAAAAAATCACTAGTCATACCATGATTACCTGTTAAGTTTAACAGCTTTTCTATCTTGAATTTTGGATATCAATGTTTATCGGCGATATCCAAATTGAGCTATTTACCTTTACTCTTTCCAAGTAACCTTTAATAGTAAATTTTTATTTAAATATTTCAAAAATTAATCAATTATATAAATTTATCAGCGCATTGTTCTTACTTACGTTGACGTGTGAATAATGCGCTGGTATAAAGGGTGCTCAAATTTTATTGCTTATTGACTGAAATAAAGCAAAGGAGCAAAGAATGACAAAAAGATTTACTGAAAACCAATTAGGTCAAGTCTATTTAGGAATGTATGAAGATTACGATTTCTACCTAAAAAAAGGCTATGCAGCTCAGCAAATTCATGAATCTATTTCTGCTAAATTATTCTACTCTTTAAATGATCCCACTAGTTCTTTGTATGGTTTACCAGAAACTGAAAAGCAGCGTGTTTGGGCTGTTTATTATGCTTTTATCAATAGTACACCTAGCTTCCAACAACAGTATCCAAATGGAACACAACAACAGCAGTTTTGGCGTAATTTTAATGTATCAAAACCACCAGTAGTTGTTATTGACAATACAAGACGACATTACTGTGCTCATAATAGCTTACTTGATTGGTTATTGTTGGACTCATTCATAAATTCTTTTAATCGTCCACATGCTCATTACAGCCGTAGAAATCATCATCGCCATAAGGAAGAAAAAAACAATGGTGAATTAATATGTTATTTAATAGTACTAGCACTGATGACTTTTGCTGTAGCTGCTTCGTTAATAGCCTTGTATTATCTCTTAAAAGAATGTTTAGATAGTGTAGAACGTTTTATTTTTAATGAAGGTCAATTAAAAGCTGCCATTTCGTTAGCTTCTATTGTTGGTGGTGCTGCTGCTGGTGCACTTTTTGGAACCTTTATTGCTTCTATGCCGATTATCATGTTAGGTATAGCAGCAGGAATTAGTAATCCGGTTGGCCTTGCTATTACAGGAATCGTTTGTATAACGATTATTAGTGCAGCTATCTCTTGTGGTTTAACGAATTGGATTCAAAATAAAGCGATTCAACATCAAAATAAAGATGCCTTAGATGCTAGAGATCCTGATCGCTATGCTTTATCTGAAAAAGAAGAGGCTAATTTAATTAAGAAGGGATACGATATTTATACTGTTAAAATAGCCATTGTTGCTTTACGCAAAGAAATAGGTGAAAAGGGTGTGCCTTCATTACTGAATCGCCTGTTTACGACTAAAGGTGGAGAAAAGCAGGAATGCCTTGATTCTATACGTAAGATTAAGCGCGGGGAGTTGGGTTCTATAAAAGTAGAAAATATGGAATTTAATTTCCGTAAACCTAATTTATATGCTCCCTTAAATAACTTTTACAGTAATTGGCAGCAAGATAAGGCGCCTGTTTATGCAGCTAACCCTACAAAGCAGTCAGAAAGATTCTTTACCCAAGAACAAACAACGCCACCACCTACTTTTGTGCCTAATCAATACGTGGATCTTAATCCATCTCTAAACGCTAAACCTACCGCGCCTCCTACAGAAGATAATATTACCTATCCTTCATTACACGAGTATGGTTTTAATTTTTAATATTTGGGCCTTAGGTTTAAGGCCCATTTTTAAGTTCGAATAAATTGCTTAAGCTTCTAGCACACTAAATCTGTAACGAGGTGTGTTATTAAGGAATATGAAGTCATCGTCTTTCCCTCGAGGCATTGTTACGTAAATAATGGATTGTCTTTTCTATCTAAAACCAATGTCATTCCCGCGCAGGCGGGAATCCATCAATAAGGTTGGCATATAGGTTAATTTTTAGATGGATTCCCGCCTGCGCGGGAAAGACAATTTAAATAAGTAGGCCTCGCAGAAAATTTGCGTATTTTTAAACAGTTACCTAAATCTAGACTATTCTTCAGAGAATTTGCTATATAAGTCGTGACTAAACTTTCATTTTTTGTATAACAATTACTTACTCCAAATTAGACATGGCAACAGCATGATAACCTGCATCAACATGGATAACTTCTGCCGTAATGCCTGAAGCTAAATCAGAACATAAGAAGGCGGCAGTATTACCAACTTCATCCGCTGTAACATTACGCTTTAAAGGCGTTGTTTCTGCATATGCACTTTGCATTTTACGAAAATCCTTAATTCCTGCAGCCGCTAGGGTTTTAATGGGACCTGCTGAAATAGCATTTACGCGAAGACCTCGCGGTCCTAAGCTTGCAGCCAAATAACGTACTGAGGCTTCTAGACTCGCTTTAGCTATTCCCATTACGTTATAATTGGGTACAGCTTTTTCAGCGCCATAGTAACTTAACGTTAATATTGAGCCATTGGTATCTTGCATTAAAGGAAAAGCTGCTTTAGCTAAGGCAACTAAGCTATAAGCGCTAATATCATGTGCAATGTGAAAACCTTCGCGGTTTACGCATTCAATAAAATCACCACTAATTTGATCGGCTGGGGCAAAAGCAACCGAATGAATTAGAATATCTAACTGTGACCATTGGCTTTTTAACTGTTCCATTAAATCAGCAATTTCATGATCATGGGCAACATCACAGGGAAAGGTTAAGCTTGAATTAAATTCTGCCGCCATATTTTCAACGCGTGATTTTAGCTTTTCATTTTGATAAGTAAAAGCAAGTTCAGCACCTTGTGCATGAAACGCTTTAGCAATACCGTAAGCAATAGAGCGGTTACTGGCTAAGCCAATAATAAGTGCTCTCTTTCCACTTAAAAAACCCATAGAATAATCTCCTTAGTATTTATTAAAGTTCTTTTCTAAAAATTGCTATAAGTCGCAATTTTAGCTAAAGGCTTTTATGTCTTTTATTGAGCTTATCGCTCCTACGCAAGTGTTTTAGAATAACATTTATATTTAAATTTAATCAGTCTGATGTGCTGCAAGTAACTCACGCATTTTTGCTTGAATCATATCAATAGCGATACGATTTTCGCCTCCCCGAGGAACAATGATATCAGCATAACGGCTTGAAGGTTCGATAAATTGAAGATACATAGGTCGAACAGTCGTTTCATATTGATGAACAACGGATTCAAAAGAACGCTGCCTCTCAACTACATCCCGTTTTAATCGACGAGTTAAACAAATATCTAGAGGGGTAGACATAAAAATACGAATATCCATCGTTTCTCGTAGATCTTTATCGGTAAATAGTAAAATCCCTTCTAAAACAATAATAGCATGTCGGCCTATGCGCCGAGTTTCCTGTAAGCGGATATGTTTAGAGTGAGAATAAATAGGTATCTCTATAGGTTCACCCTTTTGCAATCGCTTAAGATGTTCACACAATAAAGCGTGATCAAAAGCATTTGGGTGATCATAATTAATTTTTTCGCGCTCTGCTAAGGGCAAGTGACTATTATCTTTATAATAAGCATCTTCAGAGATAACAACTACTTGATCTGAACCGAGCTCATTTACAATAGTGTTGGCCAAAAGACTTTTACCAGAAGCCGAAGGACCAGAAATGCCAATAATAATAGGTAGTTTGCTCATACTAAATAGATTCAAAAATTTGACCAGATGGTAAACTTTTATGATTTAAAATTCAATCTATACGAGGACTTTTAAATAAAAATTCAATATGTTAATAAGACAAAATGAGTTGATTAAAGCGCAATAATAAAATGGATGATAAATTTAACTAGGTAACATCCCTAACATTTTTTCTAGGCTCCGTAGCCTTATATAAGGTAGCTCATATTTATTGAGTTTATCGAGCAGAAAGCCCCCTTTCCCGCGCAAGGAACTTGAGTAGTATGATGATTGGTTTCGCGGGAGAGGGTTGGAGAGAGGGAATTGCACCAAGCTATATTAAGACAACACGCAAAAACATTACGAAGGCAAAGCAATGATTCATAAAAACGTCTTTGGTATTATCTTAGAGCAAACCGACTTAGCTTTAAATTCAAACGACAAGTTCCTCTAGGAGTATATATAGTTGATTTTGTTTGTCTCGAAAAACGCTTCGGCCTGTTGCAAAAGGTAGTTTACATTTAAGCAAGATTAGGACATTAATAAAAAATAAAAACCCTAACCGTTTAATATTGATAGCAATCGCTGCCATATAAGCTTGTATTTGCACGTTATGAATACCATGGAAACGTGCTTTTGCAAGACAATGATAGTTTTTTTCATATCTCATTTCCATTTAATTATACGCTACCTTTTGCAACAGGCCGGGTCGTTTCTTGAGAATTATAATGGATATTACTATAACTATATTATAAATAAGTACTTTACTTGGAGATCTATACAAGTGCCACCTTTAGAAAAGCTATTAAATGATATTCTTAAGAAAATTAAGTCTGACCTTGTGATAGGTTCAGCGAATAAAGAATCGGATCTTGAACGTACTTTTTTGTGGTCATCAACGGCAGTTGATCATACTAGATTTATAGTTAATTACGAGAAAAATAAAAACAGTTACGAAGCAAATTTTTTTAAATTAAGAGTTTGTAAGCAAAAAAATATTTTACAATATGTAACAGAAGGAGCTAATGCAAAATTTTCATTTGCAGGTAATTGTCAAGAACATGTTGGCTGAGCACTTTATTATTTATTCCAGCAAAGTAAATTATGGAAAAGAATTGATGTGGTCACCCTTGATGATTGTTTTGAGCACGTTTTTTTAAAAGTTACTGGGCAAGATAAGAAAATATACTATTTTGACCCATGGTCAGAACAAATTTTTACTAACCAAATTCAAAAACATATTAAAGAAATTGCTAACCTTGTAATTAACGGTTTTGACGCAATGATAATCCATGCGGATTCTAAAGATGAAGCTAAAGAATTTCAATCTTTAAAAGATGACTGTATTGAATTATTGGATTCGGGTAAAATTTCGATTATTAAAGAACTAGCCTATATGCCAGAGGATAGCAAACAGTTTATTAAGCAGTTTGATGATTATTATCGCACCCTGTTAACTTCGTATGAACCAGATTTAAGCTCTCGAACTAAAATTGACTTTACCTAAATTAGGTATTAACTGGTGCTGTTGCAAAAACTATAAAAGTCGCATAAACATAAATTCCGAATAGTTTTCAGCTGTAAATGTGAAATAACTGATTGATAAATGAAACTTCATTTTGCTTGCCAACCATCTTCCTATTAAATTGTCCTTTTCTTATGCTTGATAGTATTTGCAACGCGGCTGATAAAATCATGAGCTTCTTTAAAAAAAAAGAAGTCGCTTATGCAGCAGTATAGTTATTGTTATAATTTAGTGCCAAGGTAAAATAGAATTTGCGTTCATATTACATAGGCTAGGTTTTCTTATTGCAATACAATCTTAATACATGGTTTTATAATTCATTTAAAAGATGGTAACAACACCACCTTTTTTATATTTAGTCGATGAAAAAAATTGTATGAAGTCTTTTGTTTTTTGTAAATTCACTTGCGCTGCGATTAAATTTAATTCTATTTGTGCTGTCGCTTGTTCACGTTGATTAATTAAAAAAAGCGTACTGTCACCAGCATAAAATTTTTTAATCTCGCCAGATTGAACTTGTTTAGCTAATTCTAACTCCTTGTAAAGTAAACGAACTTGTTGGTAATAAATTTTAGTCGCTATAAAAAAATTTTGTAACTGACTATTTAATTGTTCATAAATAAATTTTTTTTCTGCAGCAATCTGTTTTAATTCACTAGTGGTACTAATCAACCGTCCTTTTGCTTCACGCTGATAAAGAGGGAACCAAAATTGTAGACCAACATATCCTGCTTGCGGAATAAGCCTAGGATAACCGCCACTACCATATTGTTTTGAAGTATAGAATGTAGCATCCAGTTCAGGCAAAAGATCATTTTTGGCTAAATTTTGTTTAAATTTAATAATACGATAATAACTTCTAAGTTTATTAAGTGCAGGGTGACAACGGAGTTGCGCTTTAATAGACGCAGTTGATTGAGTTACCTTTTTTACAGGCGATAAAACGGCTTTTATTAATTGACCTTCATGAGGTACCTTGGGCTGCCCATGTTTATCACGGTAGTAAATGGAAAGGTTAATAGCAGCCTGCTGAAATAGCATTCGACTTTGATTTGCTAGCTGCTCTCGTTGCAATATAAGCTGTCTATTTTCAGCAATCGATAACCGAGGTAAATCGCCTTGATTAGCCTGTTTTACAATGGCTTTTTGTCTTTCTTTAGCAAGCGATAACAAGTTATTTAATGCTTTTAATTGCAGTCCTGCTTCCACCCATTGCCAATAAGCCTGTATAGCATCACGATAAATTTCAATTTTTTTTGCAGCAACATCTTGAGTATTCATCACAATACGCTCACCTTGCGTTAATAACAGGGTTCTTTCCTTATCAATTTGATGCCCTTTTAGTAAAGCCAATGAAAATCCGACTCGATATTCACCACCAGAATTGGTGAGATAATTTTGGTAATAAATGGGCCAATCTCCTCGCCCCAAACGATAGCCACCAAATAATTTAATTCCATTTACCAAGGTAGGTACAACAAGTTCATTATCTACGTAACCATTGACATAACCACCAAACGGTTGTGAGCGTGAGTAAATTTTCAATGCTGGATCAAATTTTCCTAGCGCATTAACAAAATTGCCTTGTGCTTTAGCAACTTCTAATCGGGCTATGATAATTTGAGGGTAAAAACGATTAACTGATGTAAGCAATGTATTGACATCTAGGGGTTTAATTCGCTCTTGTGCTAAACATGTAATTGAAATGAGTGATGAGAAAATTACACAAGTTATCCTTTTTAAATAAGTAATATTGATGATCATGATGTAGGCTTCTCGTAATTACTCTCAGGAGGGAAGCCATTATATTGACGCCAAAGCTCATACCATAAAGGTACACGTCCTAATTGAATCCAACCATGAACACGGACACCTTGTCTTAAAAACCGTCCTTCAGGCCACTTCTCTTTTGGAACAATAACAACTCTAAATAAACCTTGACCATTGTCAGTTGGATCTATGAACGATACAGTTCCGCTAAATGTTCCTACGGCAATTTCTGGCCAACCACGAAATTGAATGGCAGGCCATCCTTCAAACTGAAGTTGTGCTTTTTGATTTAAACGAACGAAAGGAATATCATTACCATCAATCCATAGCTCAACCGCACGTGATTTTGTTTCCGGAATAATCTCTGCTAACACTTCACCCGCGTTAACAACGACACTTTCTTGCCCGGTTAAACGTTTAAAAACAATCCCAGCAACATGTGCTTTAATTTGCTGCGTTTTCTGTCTAGCAATACGAGTTTCAACATTTACTTTGTCGATATTTGCTTGAGCAAGCTCATTTTGATATTTTGCATATTCAACCTGCGCAAGCTCATACTGACGCTTTGATGTAATGCCTTGCTCATACAAGTTCTTTTGCCTTACAACATTATTCTTCCCAGCAGTAATGGCTTGTTCAGCCGCTTTTATACGAAGCATAATCGCTTTTTTTTCTGTTTCTAATCTCGATAAAAGCAATGGATCATTATCACTAATATCGACAATTGAATCACCTGGCTTTACACGCATTCCTTCATCAACGTACCACTTCTTGATACGGCCTGTAATAGGTGAATTAACCGTATGTTGTCTTTCAGTGGGCGAAAATGCAATAACTCGCCCACTACCCAATGCAAATTGTTGCCAGGGTATAAAAATTAAAAAGATTAAAATAGGAATTAAAACAGCTAACGTAATCCACATAATTTTATGCGGATTAGGTAACTTTCTAATCATGGTATGGGCATAGAGTTTCATGTAATAACCAGTTGATTAGTTAATTGGTTTAAGTCTGTTCTTTGTGTCGTTATAATTACTAAAGTTTCTTCTAAATTTATTAATAGCGATATTATTAAATTAAGCTCATCAAAATCTAAATTATCGAGTGCCCTATCAATAATAAGTAGTTGAGGCTTAGCAATAAGGCCTCTTAAAACTAAGAATTTAGTGAGGTCATAGTCGTTAAAAATAGATTGCCATTCATGGACAATTGTATGCAAACCTTGGGGTAGATTCATGATTTTATCAGCAAGTTCTAACTGCTTTAATTTTTCAACTATGAACTCATTAGCAATATGACGATGATTCAAAACTAAATTGTCATAAATACTTCCAGAAAACCATTGTGGTTCACTAATTAGCAAACTATAACGACGCAGAATAATAAGTCCAGCTTGCTTAATTGGGATATCATTAATCTTTAGAGAAAAAAGAATCAGTTCTTTAAACCCCAATAACTGTTCTACAACATCCTTACTAAAATTTTTACTTATAATACATAAAGGTTTCTTATAAGCAACTGTCCCTTTTTTATTATAAGAAGGGAAAATGAGTTCAATGTTGTTGAGTGGGTGAACCATAGAGTCAAGGTGAGTTTCGGATTGCTCGGTGGGTAAATTAAGCACCATATTTAACTTATCTGCTGAAGCCATTAGATCGTAATAATTTTCTATTAATGCACCAAAACGCTTAAAAGCATAAATAAAGATACCTAAGACAATTTCAGAGGCAACTAATTGACCAAGACTCAGTTGATTTTTGATAACTAAATAACCGCCCAGTCCTAGAAGAAGACTACTAGCAATTGCCGATAAGCTATAAAAGCCAACTTGATGTTTGATTAACTGCTTAAAATGACTTTTCCTTGCTTGTAAAAATTCAACAAGTCTCTTATCTGTTTGAGTAATTGCATATCGATGGTATTGATCAAACTTAAATAAATAACGATTCATGAGTATTTCTTCAAGCCAAGCGCCAATATTATGTTTTTGCGTACACTCTTCTTTAGCAGTTTTTAAAGCCGTCTTGTAAGGTATAAACACGATAAGCAGAATACTAATTACAATAAAGAGATCAAAAAATAAAAAAGCGGGATGATAGAAAAGTAGTAAAATAAGGCCAAAAAATAATTGTAGACCTAAAGTAATTCCATATAGCAATAAGCTGGCCAATGATTTTTTAACCGTTGATATCTCGAAGTAGCGATTTACAAGTTCAGGACCATAATGTGAAGAGAAATTATCGATGGAAAGATGGGTAAACTGTTTGGTGAGATCTAGACTTACTTTGACCATCATTTTTTGCTGAATAATCTCAGTTACAATAACCTGCCATATACTTAATGCGCCTAAACTCGCCATTAAAATTAAAACAATTAAACTTAAGGTAATGACAGGCCGTAACAACTTTCCAAAAGCAATTAAATTTACTAACGTTTGTGCTGCAATTGGGACGACTAGTGATAATGAGCTAGTAAATAATGCCAGGAGCAAAATTGAAAAAATAGTTGAGTAATCTAATATTTCTAAGATTGAATAACGCGGCTCTCTTATCATTAATCGTTATATCCATATAATTAAATTATTTTCTAAATTTTTAATTTTTAAGCAGAAAAATTCTAAAACCTACTACCATTATGCCGTTTTAATAAAGATACATGAAGACGGTAAAAAGTTAAAATCGAGTTGTTTTAAATAGTTAGGATTTATCGTTGGCTAAATAGCGGTGACAGTGTTGCGAAAAAATTCTGTATTCCCTATGATCTTTAAGATCTATTAGATTTAAGAAGATGTTAATTTTACAGCGGAGTCATTCAGATATTCGTTGGTATTACAAAACGACCCGGGCTGTTGCAAAAAGTGAAGAAACTTTACACAACAAGCCTAACATGATCTAATCGACGGCTTTTGACTCAGTTGTAATAATTCATGCAAGGTGTATTTAGGAATGAATTCATTCGAATAACTCAATAATAGGCAGCTTGATTGCACCCACTCATTTATTAAAGAAAGTTAAACAGTGTGTTGATTTTTCCTTTGTTAATGACTTAACTGAACCTTGTTATAGCCCCAATAATGGTAGGCCATCTATATCACCGGAGCTGTGTTTTCGTATGTTACTTATTAGTTATTTATTTTCAATACCTTCAAATCGGTGCCTTATAGAAGACGTAAAATACAATTGTCTTGCAAAAGCACGTTTCCGTAGTATTCATAACGTGCAAATACAAGCTTATATGGCAGCGATTGCTATCAATATTAAACGATTAATTTTTTTCATATCTCATTTCCAGTTAATTAGGCGCTACCTTTTGCAACAGGCCGGCTTAGTTATTGAACTTGATGGTGGTCAGCATCTTAATAACCAAAGTTACGATATGGCTCGAACTGCTTGGTTAAATACGCATGGATTTAAAGTACTGCGTTTTTGGAATAATGATGTACTACAACAAACAGCTCCAGTCATCGAGGTTATCTTGGGTGCATTAACAGATAGTACTTTAAGGCTAGCAATAGACTTACAGATATCACACGAGTAAGATATATTTTATATTATCCACTAAGCTTTATACTATGGTGCAAGTAACTTTGTAAGCGCTCCAAAACATATTATCTATAATTATTCGTGAAATTTTCCTCCCCAACCCTCTCCCGCGAAAAGACATTATTATACTATTCAAATTCCTTGCGCAGGGTAGAGAGTTTTCTGATAGGTATGAGCTACGTAATTTAAATCTCCGTAGCTTGGAAAAAATTTTAGAGTGTTGCTTAATTAATCAACCTATTGCGCTTTATAGTATCTAATGATCTAGAAAAAGCCAGCTGCGTTAGCGCACTCGATTCTTCTTTAATAAAACATATAAAGCACCAGTTCCCCCATCCTGGGGAAGAGCACTATGGAATGCAATAACTGCAGGAATCTGTTTTAACCAATGATTAACTAAATTTTTAAGCACAGGTAGTTCTCCATGTGGGCTACCTTTACCATGAATGATAAGTAGGCAACGATGCTCTAAGGTAATTGCTTGCTGAATAAAGTCAATTAAAATTTGTTGGGCAAGCTCAGATTTAAAACCATGTAAATCTAATTTAGCCTGCCTGGGTATTTTCCCTAATTTTAATTCACGTAAACGTTTAGCAGGTAGGTTGTCTCGACAAAAAGATAGAAGTGTTTGTGCCTGAACTTCTTGAATGTAATAATTAGATAAGTAAATAGGTGTTTTTTCAGGTTTAATGCTCTTAGTGGCTTTTTGTAGTTTGACTTGCGAGTTAAGTGGTTTATTAATTTTAGTCGGAGAGTAAGGCTCAATTACATTGCTCTTTTTTAGAGGCTTTGCTGTTTTTACAGCTTCACGAAACAAAGCTTTATCTTCATCTGATATTTTTTTAGACATGAGCAAATTTGTAAAAAATTAAACTATAAAGATTATATCGTATTTAAAATTTTCTTCTTGAAAGATAGTTAAATAATTGCAACAGGACTTACGAAAAAAGCCAACCTCTTTGTTGAAAAATAATTTTTGCCTCGATCGTGGTTTTTTTCGTAAGTTCAATATAAAAAACCTGTGATAAAAATTATAAATATCTTACAATTTGAGGTAAATATGTTCATACAAGGAACCAGAGAAAAGATGTCCACAATTTTTAATGAAGTAATGCAATTAGACACCATCGCAGATTTTTTAAGGTTTGGCCTAACACAAGCTCATAATTATGAACTTTATTATGGACATGGAACTGATAATGCCTGGGATGATATTCGCTCTTTAATTTTAGGAAGCTTATCACTCCCTTTCGATATTGATAATTTTTTATTACAAACACGTTTAACGCCAAGCGAAAAACAATTTTTAGCTAATCAATTAGAAAAGCGAATAAAAGATAGAATTCCTGTTCCATATCTCACGAAGCAAGCATTTTTTTGTGGACTACCTTTTTATGTAGATGAAAGGGTATTAATTCCTCGCTCACCTATTGCTGAATTAATTGAACGACAGTTTTCTCCTTGGATCGATCCTAATCGGGTAGAGCGAATCCTAGATTTGTGCACCGGAAGTGGCTGTATTGCTATTGCGTGTAGTTATGCTTTTCCAGACGCCCTTGTTGATGCCACAGATTTATCGCATGAGGCATTAGAAGTAGCAAGGATTAATTGTCAGCGTCATCAATTAGAAGATGTTGTAAATTTAATAAAGTCTGATTGCTGGCAGAATTTGGGAGAGAAGCGTTATGACATTATTGTCTCTAATCCGCCTTATGTAGGGGATGCAGAAATGCTTACACTGCCACGAGAGTATTTGCATGAACCTGATATGGCTTTACGTACAGAGCAAAATGGGTTAGCGATTGTGCATGAAATTTTAGCTAAAGCACATAATTATCTAACTAAAGACGGTGTTTTAATTGTTGAAGTTGGTAATAGCGAAGATGAATTAATTAGTGCTTATCCAGATTTATCATTTACTTGGCTAGATTTTGAACGAGGTGGCCAGGGCATATTTTTGTTAACTGCCCAGCAATTAAAAGATTATTTTAAATCGGATAGATAAACTATGAGCGGAAACATATTTGGCAAATTATTTACGGTAACCACCTTTGGGGAAAGCCATGGCAAAGCATTAGGATGTATTATAGATGGCTGCCCACCGGGGTTTGCTTTATCTGAAGAGACTATCCAGCCTTTTTTAGACAAGCGTAAGCCAGGGCAATCCAAATATACAACGCAACGTCGTGAAGAAGATAGAGTTGAAATATTATCCGGCACTTTTGAAGGTTTAACCACGGGTGCGCCAATTGCACTTATTATCCATAATACTGATCAACGTTCTAAAGATTATGACGAAATTAAAAACCTATTTCGTCCGGGTCATGCAGACTTTACTTATCATGCTAAATATAAACATCGTGATTATCGTGGCGGTGGCCGTTCATCTGCTAGAGAAACAGTTGCACGTGTTGCCGCAGGCGCTATTGCTAGGCTTTACCTACAAGAAACGCTTGGGGTAACAATCACGGGTTATTTAAAACAAATGGGCCCACTTTGCTTAGAGTTTAAGGATGCCCAAGAGATAACTAAGAATCCTTTCTTTTGTCCTAATAACCACCAAATCCAAGATTTAGCAGATTATATTGATCAATTACGCCGACAAGGTGATTCTGTTGGCGCACGTGTTAATATTTATGCCGAAGGGGTGCCGGCCGGATTAGGTGATCCCGTTTTTGATAAACTTGATGCAACACTTGCTCATGCCATGATGTCTATTAATGCCGTAAAAGGTGTAGAAATAGGTACAGGATTTACTTCAGTAACACAATTAGGGAGTGAGCATCGTGATGAAATGAGTAAAGAGGGTTTTCTAAGCAATCATGCAGGTGGTATTTTAGGGGGTATCTCCACTGGTCAATCATTAGAGGTTAGTATTGCTTTAAAGCCTACTTCAAGCATCGTAAAACCCGGTAGAACAATAAATAAGCATGGGGAAGAAGTAACGGTGGTAACGAAGGGCCGCCATGACCCCTGTGTCGGTATCCGTGCTGTTCCCATTGCTGAAGCAATGATGGCTTTAGTATTAATGGACCATTATCTACAGCATAAAGCGCAGGTTATGAACATTCAAACACGTAAATAAAGTGTAAAATAATAATGAGGGTTATTATATTTATTAAGCAGTTAAATAAAATAGATTTTTTTCCAAAGAAGTCTTATCTAAACTCGAGGCTAATATGACAAAATTACTAGATGTTGCAGTAGTTGGCGCGACAGGTGCGGTAGGAGAATGTATATTAACTGTTTTGGAAGAGCGAAATTTTCCAATCAATAATTTATATCCCTTAGCTAGTGAGCGTTCGATTGAGAAAACAGTCACTTTTAAAGGTAATGAATTTGACGTTTTAAATTTAGCAACGTTTGATTTTAGCCAAGTAGATATCGCCTTATTTTCAGCGGGTGCTTCGGTATCTAAAGTCTATGCGCCCATTGCAGTCGATGCTGGTTGTATTGTTATTGATAATACATCTTGTTTCCGTTATGACGAGGATATCCCTTTAATAGTTCCAGAAGTCAACGCGCATCGAATTGCCGATTACTATCAGCGAGGTATTATTGCTAATCCTAACTGTTCAACTATTCAGATGGTCGTTGCCTTAAAACCCATTCATGATGCTGTGGGCATTAGTCGAATTAATGTAGCTACTTATCAATCTGTCTCTGGAACTGGAAAAAAAGCTATTTCTGAACTAATATCACAAGTGGGTGAATTACTTAATGGTCGCCCAGTTAAAGCATCTGTATATCCTCAGCAAATTGCTTTTAATGCACTCCCCCATATCGATGAATTCTTAGAAAATGGCTATAGCAAAGAAGAAATGAAAATGGTATGGGAAACCAAGAAAATCATGGAAGATGATACAATTAGAATAAACCCAACTACGGTTAGGGTTCCTGTATTATATGGGCATTCAGAGGCTGTAAATTTAGAATTAAAAGCGCCCTTAAGTGCCAGTGATGCGCGTAATATTTTGCGTAATGCGCCAGGGATTAAAGTGGTAGATGATCTAGCTAATTTAGAATATCCAACAGTCATTACCCATGCTATTGGGCATGATGAGGTTTTTGTTGGTCGCATTCGAGAAGATATTTCTTTCCCTTGTGGCCTTAATATGTGGATAGTCGCTGACAATATACGCAAAGGTGCGGCAACAAATGCTGTACAAATTGCAGAAATTCTGCAATTTGAGTATTTATAAAGTATAATGTGAGTATGAAAGAAATAGATGAAAAAATTGATTCTTCCTTGGGTTTGAAGCCTAACAAGAGGAAATTGATTAATTCAAAGAAAAACAATAAGATCAAAAATAAATCAGGAGTTAATCAAGCTGGAATATTAAATAAGCTTTCTAAAGGGTTAGCTTTGGGCAAAGCTAAGGTTTCTGCGCTTGTTAGAGAAGTATCAATGGCTGAACGTAAACAAAATTTTAAGCGTATAAGGGTACCTGATGCTGGACGGCTTGAGGTACCTGGCCGTTTTTCTGACGGACAAACGGGTAAGAGAAAATCTATTCTTAGGGATGATACGCCAGATATGGCGCGGAAAAGACGTTTACTTGAGCAAGATGGCCATCGCTATTTAGCGAAGGTTCATGCCAGAGAGCATAATTCAGAGGAAGATAAACCGGCACCAGAAGGTGAATTACAAAACTCAATTAAGCAGCACCCATGGTTGGACGCGCAGCGCTTTGATGGCGTTGACCCTAACTTAAACCCAGAACCGCCTCTCAATACAGCAGCTCGTCGGGAATTTGATAATGAACGGCGCGAGCAAGAAATGGAAAAACAACTTCGTTTAGGCAATATGCCGAAGTTCTCTACAGCGCCTAAACCTGAGTTTAAATAGAGGTTAGCCTTAAATGACCATTGCTAATGATATAATCTTATGTCGCATGCCTGATTTCGATCTTTACATAAGAGAAGGTGAGACGCTTGATGATATCGATGAATATGGTTTTACGCCCTTAATTGAATGTGCAATAACTAGGCAAACTCCTATTGCTAAAGAGTTATTAATGCGCGGTGTAGAAGTCAATAAGCCTGATGTTACGGGCAGAACGCCACTACACTGGGCTGTTGATAATAATGATTTAGAGCTTGCTAAGCTTTTACTGGAACACGGAGCTAATCCCAATGCTTATACAAGCTCAGGTATGGCGGTATTAGTCTATCCAATTTTAAGAGGACAAGATGCTTTAAAGCACTTGCTTTATCAATATGGTGCTAAGCTGGATTTTGCCTTAGATTTTATTAATGCCAAGTTAATAGGCCATCGTTATGAATTACAGGGTGATATCGATATTGTTACGGCTGAAGGAGAATTCATTGAATTAGATTTTGAGGGATTTATTTTAGAATTTACTGTTGCAATGATTAAAGATTCCTTGCGACGTTTTCTTAGTAGTTATTCAACTAGGCACTTACGGGAACACTTTCTCTATATTCAGTATACGATGGATGCTTTTGAGATAGCAGGGGAATTACTTAAATTACAGCATCATTTTAATATGGATCAACAAGGTAGCCATTTAGAACAACTAATTAAATCACCTCTTCTTATCTTACCGGCTGCAAGTCGCGGTCATGCCATGTGTTTTGTAAAGTATGGTGATTGGTGGGCCAAAATTGATAGAGGGGAAAATAGCCTTAAAGAGGGAAGTGTTAACATTTATAAAATTAGTCGGCCTGCAGCATTCAATATTAATTTTTTACAAGAATTTTTATATAAAAAGCAACCACGTCGTTACTTTCATGAAACAATTAATCAACAGTTAGGCTTAGTTCCAACGGCCCAAATCCCTATTAGTTCGCAAATTAGTGGTAACTGTTCATGGGCAAATGTGCAAGCGGTCATTCCCGTTACCTATGCTTTACAATCTTTAGTACATGGTCATGAACTTGCTGTTGAAACAGCCCTTATGGTATACGATAGTTGGGTAGAGTGGGACAAAGATCGCGCGCTTGATGAAGCGGTACAACGTTTTTATCAAGCTAATCGACTAAGACAGGCCAGTATAGCGGCTATGCTTGGCACCGTTTTATTTCAAGCCTGTGATTATGATAATGCCCATCATATGGGAAGAGCGGAAAAAATCTTAACTATCCTTACCTTACCTGAGTATTATTATATTCTCAAAAGCTATTTAGAAATTTACTGTATCAGACAGTTAACCCGTCGCGGCAATAACCTGTTAAAAATCTTAGATGATTGCGGGGTAAATCCTAATATTGGTGTAACTCCTATAGCGACAGGCTTAAAAGATTAGGGGGAGTACTTAGCTCTACCGAAGGGCTATATTTGGCGCATCTTGCACGAAAACAATCTTTCCTGCGAATTATTATCCCCTGTCATCCCCGCGTAGGAGGAATCGATTCATTGATTAGTATTGAGCTAAATTCTCTATAGGTTCCCGTTTGCACGGAAATGACATTGGTTCTACATAGAAAAAGACAACTCTTATTTACGCAGCCTTGCCTCCCGTGCAGGCGGAAGACAATTTAAATAAATAGGTTTCTAAGCAGAAAAATTTGTTTACCCCTGAACAGTTACTAAAACTAAGCTCCTTGACAAGGGCGTGAATGTTTATCATCAAGAAATGGATATAGCCCGATCTAATCTTATATTTATCCTCCTTAAACCCTATTTAAATTTAAGGAGGAATTAAGCAGTTAGTTGTTAGTTTTCTGATTCCTTATTCACCATTGCTTCTTTTTTTTTAATTAAATCTGGCTTAATAGGAATAACTCGATTGTTGTTATTTTGTTGCTGTTGGTTTTGGTTAGAGTTAACCTTTTTTCTTTGTCCGCCTTGTCCGCCAGAATGGCGTTGCTGTTGATTTATATTGCTATGATGGCCACTATTATTAGGGCGACGACGTTTTGAATTCTGGTTACGTTTTTCATGAGTTTTATGATGTTTCGGCTTCGCGCGCTGTTGATTAACCCTATTTTCAGTGGGTACTTTATTAGTTTCTTCAGTATGGCCAAAGAGACTACTCCATAAACGTTTAATAAAGCCTGCTGTAGGTGTTTTAGTAGTTGAAGAGGGTGTAAAAGTTTTTACAGCCGGTTCATCTAATTTAACAGAATCAGTATTAGCACGGGCCATCTCTAGCTCAGGCTGTTGAATTAGAGTATAACTAGGTTTCTTATTCTTACCGACATTATCTTCTTTTAGGCGGGTAATACTGTATTGTGGTCGTTGCATATAAGGATTGGCAACAATTAATATACAAACTTTATGTCTTTTCTCAATATTTAAGATGAAATCACGTTTCTCATTCATGATGAAGGTTGCCATTTCAACCGGCAGTTGGACGTGAACCTCTGCTGTTTTATCTTTTAAAGCTTCTTCTTCAATTAAACGAATAATAGAAAGGCTGTGTGATTGTATATTACGTACCGTACCACGACCTTCACACCTTGGGCAGATCTCTTGAGCCGCTTCTCCTAATGACAAACGTAAGCGTTGGCGAGACATTTCTAATAAGCCAAAGCGAGAAATCCGACCTATTTGAATACGGGCCCTATCAGCTTTCAGGGCTTCTTTAAGCCGATTTTCTACATCTCGTTGATTTTTACCAGAACCCATGTCTATAAAATCAATAACGATTAGCCCGCCTAAATCTCGTAGACGTAATTGACGAGCAATTTCATCAGCTGCTTCAAGATTAGTATTTAAAGCTGTGGCTTCGATATCAGTGCCGCCCGTAGCTTTTGCAGAGTTAATGTCAATCGATACTAGCGCTTCCGTCCTATCAATTACTAATGAGCCACCAGAAGGTAAAAGTACTTCACGCTGATAAGCCGTTTCAATCTGGCTCTCGATTTGATAACAATTAAATAAAGGAACAGGATTATTATATAACTTAACATTAGGCAGAAAATCGGGCTTAACTTGTTCAATATATTGTTTAGCTTTTACGTAAGAAATTTGGTCGTCGATAATAATTTCAGAAACAGATTTACGAAGATTATCACGAATAGAGCGAATAATAACATCGCCTTCTTGATGAATAAGGCAAGGAGCTATCTGGTTTTGATAGGCGTGACGAATAGCTTGCCATTGATTGCATAACATATCTAAATCTGCTTGTAATTCATCCTGCCCTTTACCAACACCTGCAGTACGAATAATAAGGCCCATGCCTTCAGGTAATTGAAGAGCATTTAATGTTTCACGTAATTCATCGCGTTCATCGCCTTCAATTCTTCGTGATATGCCACCGGAGTTAGGATTGTTAGGCATTAAGACTAAATAGCAACCTGCTAGCGTGATAAAGGTGGTTAAGGCGGCACCCTTATTGCCCCGTTCTTCTTTGTCTACTTGAATTAATAACTCTTGACCTTCGCGGATCAGAGCCGTAATTGGCGGCTTATCATCACCAAAATTTTGTGGATCTTTACTTAAATATTCAGGCGCAATTTCCTTAAGAGGTAAAAAACCCTGCCTTTTAGCGCCATATTCGACGAATACCGCATCAAGACTAGGCTCGCGGCGAGTAACAACAGCTTTATAAATATTTCCTTTCTTCTTAACCTCAGAAGGACAGTCAATATCTAAATCATATAAGTGATTGTCTTTAACTAAAGCAACTCTAATTTCCTCCGATTGAGTTGCATTTATTAACATTTTTTCCATTACAAACCCCAATAAGGGCACAACTCTTAAGTAAGACAGTGGAAGGCTATCTATTAGTGTATGCTAGACCTGTTAATTTCTGATGTTTACATTACTTAAGATTTGGCTAAATATGATTTTCGTTTTGATTATCTTATATATTTAAACTTAATCATTTTTATCTAGTGTTTTAAACCCTAATAATGCTCTAGCAGTCTTTCAACTTAACTAATTTGCTTTCTATAGCATAACCAATCAAGTTTAAATGGTAAGGCTAGATAAATAGTTATTATAGCCTGTTATTCTCCATCTTGCTTTAATACTGCTTACAGAAATTTAATTTTGATTCCCTTGTTTTAACAAGACAATAAGTTAAATTAGATTTACTGGAGTAAAAAAGTGTTAATGCAGATGTCAGTTCAAAGCTATTCATTTTTTCACTTAATTAAGTAAGCCTTTTACCATTTAACATGTTTATAAGCATACAAAAAATAATCTTTAAGCAGTCCAATATTATTATTAAAAGACAGACCATACGCATGTCACCACAATTAGTATGGTGCATAAGCTGAGCTTTGAGCTATTTTGCTCAAAATTAAGTAAGTACTTAATTTTACTAATAAAGCTCCGCATTAAATATGTCTAACATGCGTAGGTATCTGAGAGCCATGAGTATCGTTTAATGGGCTCTAAATACTGGTTGCTTCCTTATATCATTTACTCAAGAGAAGCGCGTTTTCTATAGTAGTTTTACCGATTAATTATCGGTAACTAAACATTTTTAATCATTTATGCGTTATAATTCGGACACAAGAATTATTCTTGTGACTCTTTATATTATCAAAAAAAAAAGCAACAGCAAATAGGTTTATCAAGAATGAATGATGTACAATATCAGATTATTAAAGCCACGGATGAGGGTCAACGGCTTGATAATTATCTAATAAAAACCTTAAAAGGTGTTCCGAAAAGTCATATTTATCGTATTATCCGAGGTGGAGAAGTGCGAGTTAATAAAAAACGGGCCCAGCCTTCATTAAAATTGGTGCAAGGTGATTCGATTCGTATTCCGCCAATTCGCACTACAAATCAAAGGACTATATTTGTTGGTAATCAACTTGAGCAACAGCTAAAAGAAGCTATTATCTTTGAAGATAATGGACTTTTAGTGCTTAATAAGCCAGCAGGTATTGCGGTTCATGGTGGGAGTGGTTTGAGTCTTGGCGTCATTGAAGCGTTAAGGAAGTTGCGTAGCGATTTAAGCTACCTTGAGCTTGTACATCGGCTCGATCGTGATACATCTGGTTGTTTGTTAATTGCCAAGAAAAGAAGCGTTTTACGGGCAATTCAAGATGCTTTAACAAAACATGAAGTAACTAAGATCTATTGGGCTTTACTTACTCACCCCTGGGAAGGCAATGATCAACAAGTGGTAAAGGCTAACCTTTGCAAAAATACTCTTAAATCAGGTGAACGTGTTGTTACTGTTGATGAGCAGGGCAAACCTTCACAAACCTCATTTAAATTAATTGAAAATTTTGAGCAAGCCTGTTGGGTAGAAGTAACCCCTAAAACAGGTCGTACCCATCAAATTAGAGTTCATAGTGCTTTTTTAGGTCATCCTATTATCGGCGACGATAAATATGGTAAATCTCTAATAAACCAAAGTATGATTAAAGTTAAATTAAGGCTTTATTTGCATGCTAGAGCAATTCAATTTAATCTAAATGGCAAGTTGCATCGCTTTGAGGCAAAATTAGATGATCGTTTTACGCAAACTATAGAACAATTGCGTGTCGGAGTTTAATAAGTTATGAGTAAGCAATATCGCTTAGTAGTATTTGACTGGGAAGGCACCTTAAGTGATACCTTAGGTCAAGTACTTGATTGTATTGCTAGTGAAGCTAAGCATTTAAATTATGGTGAACTAGACCAAAAACTAGCCCGTCAATTTGCTGAATTAGGTTTGGTAAACGCAATAAGGAAGTTGTTTCCCCAATTAAGTTCAACGGAGCAAGAGCACTTATTAAAAGCCGTACAACATGCTTTAATTAATCGCCCTTATGCTGTTTATTTAATGCCAGGCTCTAAAGGGTTTATAGAAAAGCTCTATCAAAAAGGCATTTATTTAGCAATTGCAAGTAACAAAGGTCAAACTAGCCTTAATCGGGCGCTACAAAGTTCAGGTTTAGATTTATTTTTCAAAGTGGTTCGTTGTGCGGGGCAGTTGCCACCGAAGCCTTGTCCACAAATGCTTGAAGAAATTTTATTAGAATTTGATATAGATGTTAATGAAGCAGTAATGATTGGGGATTCAGTTTGCGATATAGAAATGGCGAAAACAATAGGTATGGATGCAATTGGAGTAAATTTTTATCATCAACAACATTCTAATTTGCTTCTTGGAAAAGGAGCTTTAGCTGTGTTTAGTAACTACTCACAATTAGCTCAATATTTAAATATAATAAACGATTAATATTCGCTATTATTAAGGGCAATAAATTATATGGCTTAATGCCGTTATACCTACGTTGTCATCATCCTATTTACTGAAATAGTTGTTTAGAGTAAAACAGTGTAATTTAAAGTTTAATAGACTTCTTTGGAAACTCGCTACAGAGAGTGCAGTGCAAGAAGACACGGAGAGCGTAGAACTAGAGTGTACACATGAGTACATGAGGATTTGAGCACTGTATCGACGAAGCAATGCGTCTCTGTAGTAGAGCTTCCGAAGAAGTCTAATGATTAAATTATTTTACGCTTTAACAGTAGTCAGCTTATTTGTAATAGTTAATGCTTAAGATCTAAGCGATCTTTAAGAAAGGAGAGGTGCCGTGAACCCGCTAACCAGTTTACCCAATATTTTAACTTTAATACGCATTATTTTAATTCCTATTTTTATTATAGTTTTTTACTTACCTTTTCCTTGGGCCCATGGTTTAGCGGCTATTATATTTGCTTTTGCAAGCTTTACCGATTGGCTTGACGGTTATTTTGCTCGTAAATTAAAGATGATTTCGCCATTTGGCGCTTTTCTTGATCCGGTAGCTGATAAATTGCTAATTGCTAGTACGCTCTTATTGTTAGTAGGTGCTAAAGATATTAATTATATTACCCTTCCCGCAATTATTATTGTTGGCCGCGAAATTGTCATTTCAGCCTTACGTGAGTGGATGGCTGAAATAGGTAGACGAGCCAGTGTGACAGTTAGCTATATAGGTAAAGTAAAAACTACCGTTCAGATGGTTGCTTTAGTGTTATTAGTTGCGTTTGATCCGGCCCTATCTTGGTGGGGTGTTTTAGGTTTTGCTTCACTTTATATAGCCGCAATTTTAACAATTTGGTCAATGGTGATTTACTTGACAATTGCCTGGCCGGAATTAACAAAAAAAAGTGAAGTTACTTATTGACAGTGTTAGAGATTTCGGTAGAATGCAACCCGTAGTGACGCGGGAATAGCTCAGTTGGTAGAGCACAACCTTGCCAAGGTTGGGGTCGCGAGTTCGAGTCTCGTTTCCCGCTCCAAATTTAAGCGACAGCTACGGTCGCTTTTTTTTTAAATCGGCCTTGATATTTGGCTGTGTGGCAGAGTGGTTATGCAGCGGCCTGCAAAGCCGTGTACGCCGGTTCGATTCCGGCCTCAGCCTTCAAACATGCCCAGGTGGCGAAACAGGTAGACGCAAGGGACTTAAAATCCCTCGGAGGTTAAACTCCGTGCCGGTTCGACTCCGGCCCTGGGCACCAATTTATGGCTTTTCGGGCTTCATTACCTCAAAGCGCCATTTTATTTAGTACAAATTTACTAATTACCGTCTTAAAAAATAAAATGTAAATAAATAGAAATTTTCTTATTTATTTGATAAATATTAATACAATTAGTGTTAATATTGTTAAAGTTTTAATATTTATGACCATGTTATACAAAAAAATGTAAGAATTTCGAACATTATAATTACTTTTTATTAAGTTAAAGCCTAATCTTAAAATAAGGGATTTATAGATTTTCATGAATTACTATTAGGATAGCTGAATTAAAGTAATAGAAATTCCCTAAAGAGGAACATTGAGATGGGTAATTACAGAGATGATCCTAAATTTAATAAAATAGAGCGGCTCGTTAAAAGTATGCCCGCTGAGGAAAGTCCTTTAGATTTAGCTCATTTACTTTCTGTATCCAAATACAAGGATTTTACTGAAGATCAAGTCATTAGATTAATTCAGAGTATTCCTTCGCATATAACTTCCTTAGATCTAAGTCATCTATTTTTCAGATATGAATTTAGCTTGCCCCAGACTATGGAAATATTAAGGTACATTCCATCTCAGGTGACTTCGCTAGATTTAAGTTACAATCACATAAGAAAGCTGGTTGGCTCACAACCAAAAAACTTGATGGAGCTCCTTAGAGTTATACCAGAGAATGTTCAATTTATTGATATAAGATATAATAATTTACTTAAAGTAAGCTCACGTAGAGAGTTAATTGGACTTTTAAGTGTCTTAGCTTATTTTAGTAAGAATAAAAGCTTTGAGGTAGCGGATTCTGAATTTCAAAAGAATAATTTAAAAATATTATTACCTGAAGAGGCAATCAATATTGAGCAGAAGAAGGCTATTATTGTAGCCGCGAAAAGGGGTATTCAGGCTTTTTGTGAAGATCAAAAGAAAAAGACAAGTAAAATTTTGACTTTATTTCAAGTTAATACGAAAGTTGAGAGAGCTAAGTTATTAGAATCCTATTTAGATAAAAGTTTAAATTCTATACTTGATCCCCGAATTATAATTAATGAGTTCTTAAATGATCCTGAGACAAAATTTAAATTAAATAGTTTAGCGGCTTTTCTCTTAAAAGAATTACTACCACTTTCCGATTCTACATGGTTAGATAACTTTAGAGATCAATTTCCGATAGAACAGGAAAATAATAATTATCGATTCACAGAACAGGGTAGTTAATTACTCGTTGCGTGCAGAACGATTCATTAAGTTACTTACAGCCTGGGCAGGAGTAACCTCACCTTTAAGTAAAGATTCAACTTGAACACAAATTGGCATTTCAACTTGTAACTGTCGTGCCAAGTTACATACTTGTGTGGCGTTATGTTTTCCTTCAACAACTTGTCCTATCGCTTTCTCTGCTGATTCGACGCTTACACCTTGACCTAGCTGTATACCGAAACGGCGATTGCGTGATTGGTTATCAGTACATGTTAGAACTAAATCGCCCACGCCTGCTAAACCCTGGAAAGTTTCCTCACGAGCCCCTAAATGCTTACCTAACCGACTCATTTCAGCAAGCCCCCGCGTAATAAGTGCAGCTTTTGCATTTGCGCCAAAGCCTAAGCCATCACTTATACCACAGGCAATAGCTAAAACATTTTTCACAGCACCGCAAAGCTGAACGCCAATAATATCTGTACTAAGATAAACACGTAGATTTTGTTGATGAAGTAAGCTTTGTAATTTCTGTTGAAAATCTAAATTGTTACCTGCTAGTGTAACTGCTGTAGGTAGAAAATGAGCAACTTCCTTTGCAAAAGAAGGACCTGAGAGGACTGCAATAGGGTATGATTGGCCCCAACGTTTAGCCACTAAATCACTAAGTAAATAATTAGTAGTGGGATCTAAGCCTTTCGTTAGCCAAGCAAGACCATTCATAGGTTTATCTAGTTTATTTAGTAGTTCACAAAAAGCATGAGAAGGCACCGCAGCAATAACAAACGATGCTTCTTGTAAACAGGTAGCTAAACTAACGGTAGGTGAAATTAAGTCGGAAAAAGAAACACCAGGCAGATAACGGCTATTCTGCCTAGATTGTTGCATTTCTTCTATATGCTCTGGGGAGTGCCCCCATAACATCACTGGATTGCCATAATGAGCTAAGTGAATTGCTATCGCAGTTCCCCATGAGCCAGCTCCCAAAATGGCAATCGTATTTTTTTTCATTTTAAATTTAGGGTTAGTGAGCCGATGTTGTCTCTTGATTGCGCTTCTGTTCTAGTTGTTGCGCATAAAGAGCATCAAAATTAATCGGCGCTAAAACTAATTGCGGGAAGCTACCACGAATCACTTCAGAAGTAATTGCTTCACGTGCATAGGGAAAAAGAATATTAGGACAGAAACTACCTAAGAGATGATCTAATTGAGGACTAACAGCGCCTTGAATAGTAAAGATACCTGCTTGCTTAACCTCGGCTAAAAAAGCAGTAGCACCTTGATTTTTAACAGTCGCTGTTAAAGTCAATATCACTTCGTAAACATCTTTTTCTAAGACATTATTTGCAGTGTTTATATCAAGTGTGAGCTCTGGTTCCCATTTTTGTTGAAAAACACCTGGGGTGCCTGGCGCTTCAAAAGATGAGTCTTTAACATAAACTCGCTGAATCATAAATTGTGCTTCTGCATTTTGTTCAGGTGAACTTACTTGGTCATTCATAATGATATTTCCTAATCTTTTAAAAGTTGATCCAATTGGCCTTTGCTCTCAAGAGCATATAAATCATCACAGCCACCTATAGATTGATCGTTAATGAAAATTTGAGGAACGGTTCGTCTTCCGCTCTTAGCCATCATTTCTTCCCTTTTTTCAGGCTCTTCATCAACACGAATTTCTTGATAAGAAACGCCCTTGCTATCAAGAAGTTGCTTAGCACGCATACAGTACGGACAGTATGAAGTGCTATACATGATTACATTTGCCATTTTATTTTCCTTTTACTAGCGGTAAATCTGCATTTTGCCAGGCATTAATGCCACCAGAGAGTACCATAGGTTGTGTAAAACCTTGCTGACGTAATTTAGCAGCTAGAGTTTTTGACTCTAAGCCCTGGGCACAAACTAAAATAATTGGTTTTGTCTTATATTTATCCATTTGCTTGCTATTGAAACTTTCTGGTGCTGCACGAACAGCATTAACAATATGGCCTTTACGGTAATTTTCTTCATCCCGTAAGTCAATGACTACCGCATCATTTTCATTAATAAGTTTAACTGCCATTTGTGGACTAACGCCTTGTCCTTGCCTTTTCTGTTCTAGTAATTCATTAATAAAAATAGCAATAAGGACTATTAACAAAAGTACCCATAATAACCAGTGATTAATAATAAAATGACCTAACTGTGCCATATTAAACTCAATACAATAAAGATAGTCGCAGATTATGCTAAGAATAGAACCGCAACGCAAGCTTCAAATGTAATGGATTATATTTAAAGTTTGTAACGTTAGCTAATAAACATGGGTTCGACCTGAAAGAGACGAAAACGCTTATAGGTCACTAAGCGAACGTTATCCCGTAAAAAGCGAGGCACTTTTACGGGATCTAGGTTAAACATAAATAAATTTATTTCTTAATATTCTAGCTTTCATTAATCTGAATAATGAGCAGTACCAGTGCGGACCATTTCTTGTAAGCGACGTATCCGTTCGGCAGTGACTGGATGTGTTGAAAATAATTCAGCAATCCGTTCGCCACTTAAGGGATTTACTATAAACATGTGGGCAGTAGTAGGATGTTGCTCAGCTTCAGTAAATTGACCTTGCTGTTTAGCAAGCTCTAATTTCCCTAAGGCACTAGCTAACCAAAGTGGTTGGCCACATAGCTTTGCGCCAGCAGCATCTGCTTCATATTCTCTTGAGCGAGAGACAGCCATCTGAATTAAGCCTGCTGCGAGGGGTGCAAGTATCATCATAGCAAGGGCTGCAATAGGATTAGGACGTTCTTCATTACTTGAATGACTTAGCATAGACGTCCACATAAACATATTCGCAATACTACCGATAGCCCCCGCTAAGGTTGCAGAAACGACATTAATTAGGGTGTCGCGATTAAGGACATGTGATAGTTCATGCGCTAGAACACCGGTTAGCTCCTCAGTTGTCATTCTACTTAATAGCCCTGAGGTAACAGCAATACTAGCATGTTCAGGATTGCGTCCTGTTGCAAAGGCATTCGGTGTAGGATTATCAATATAATAAACTTTAGGCATAGGCGTATTAGCTCTTTGCGCTAAATCAGCAACAATTTTATAAATTGGATGGCTCTCGTCTAAAGGTTCCGCATTAAACATGCGCAAAACAATTTTGTCTGAATACCAATAGGCACTAAAATTCATAATAAGAGCAAAGATAAAGGCAATCATAAGACCACCTTTGCCACCTAATAAGTTACCGATTACTAATAATAATGCTGTTAAGCTTGCTAATAATATAAATGTTCTAACATTATTCATAGTTGTATTTTAGTTGTTAGCTTAGTAATTAAGTATAGGTCTTATTAATAAATTTCAAGCTTAGTCCCCATAAATATGAGTAATCTCAGATAAAGGCTTACCTACTGTTCCTGATGGGAATTTTATTTTTAGAATAGCGGCTAAAGTTGGCGCAATATCTGTTGTGAAAACAGGCCTTGTTACTTGCTGTTTTTTAAACATTGGATTAGCAAATAATAAAGGTACATAGGTATCATATTGCCATGGCGTGCCATGATTAACACGTACTGCACGACTTGCCAGAGATTGGTAAGGTGGTGGTACAATATACACATCACCAGAACGCTTAGGCGATGCCATGTTATCCACTTTTTTACTCAACCAATTTCTCTCAATACCAGCGATGGGTAAAGGGTAAGCTTGAAAGATTCCAGGTTGTTGTCGTAAAACATCAGCAAGCGTCGTACTTATTTGCTGTATAGATAATTTATTTTCGTTAATAATTTCATGATTTAAATACAGGTAGGGTGGTGCAAAGGATTCCAGTGTCTTAGCTGGTAAATTGAAGCGCTCTTTTAAAACTGTTTCAATGACGTTACGTACCTCATTTCTCTTTAACGGTAGGACTTGATCAAAATGACGAGACGTCAGATAAATTGGTGAATCGGAAACACCATGATCAGCTGAAAGAATAATGAGCGTATTGCATAAACCAACCTGTTTATCAATTGCTTTTAGAAATTTAGCTAATGTATGATCAAGACGAAGTAGATTATCTTCTGATTCTAAGCTATTAGGGCCAAATTGATGACCAATAGCATCAGTAGCTGAAAAGCTAATACCAATGTAATCGGTTTGATTATTTAATGCTCCTAATTTCTCTTGCTGAATAAGTTTTAAAGCGAAATCAGCTGTTAATTCATCTGCATAAGGAGTCATGGACAAATATTTGTAATACAGCTTATGATTATCGGAGCCTAGGTGATGAGGGAAAGTTTGACCAAAACCAGTAAAACGATTTTTAAAAAGCGGCGTACTGGCAAAGCGATAATATTGGCGTTGTTTACTTAAGTCCCAGTCTTCAAAGTTATTTCTATAATTTTGGTTCCAATCTTTTACCCAAGTAGGATATTCAGTATAATAATAATTACTTGTAATAAAACCTCCATTTTCTTTGTCAAACCAAAACGCTTTGCCGACATGTCCTGCGAGCGTAATGGAGGCTCTATCTTTTAATGACACAGCAAAAGCCCGTCCTCTTTGGGCAAGGACAATTTCATCACTAATGGTAGACATTTGTAAATTACGAGGCGAGCGTCCAGCTAACGCTACTTTTGTTCTAGTTGTAGGGAGAATAAAAGTTGTTAAATCCTCTACACAATAAGTGTAGGCTTTTGTTTGTCGATCAAACCAATCATTTGCCACAATCCCATGTAAGGAAGGATAGCTACCCGTTGCAATGGTGGCATGGCCAACGCAGGTAACTGTATTAGCATGTGGATGATGAGCATTACTAAAATCAATGCTATTTTTTAAAAGATAATTAAATCCAAGTGACTCAAATTGAGTTTGATATTGATGAAGTAAATCACCCCGTAATTGATCAATTACAATTTGAACAATAAGTTTGGGAGGAGACGTTTGTGCAAGAACTGTATTAAAGCAGACAGTTAAAAATAAAAAAGCCAGTCTCTTCATTATTACCTCAAATTTCACGTTTAGGAAATAGACTTCTTTGGAAACTGGGCAACTTCCAAAGAAGTCTAATGGATGGTTCCTATAATTAACCTGTGTTCACTCTATAATTAGTTTGTTTCAAAGACCGCTATATTATACAAAATTAAGTTATGGCTTAACATGCTAAGGGAGATTATCTCTAAGGTAAATAGTTAAGACTCAAATAAGTAGAATTTAATATGCAAAATGGTTATTTAAAAATCAAATTCAAGTTATTATCATAAATATTTAACATAAAATCAGTAGGTTGCAATTTGGTAAGATAGTATAAACAAAATGCATGACGAAATCTTTTAATTGGTTTACACTGGTTAAGTGAGTTGAGCTCACGTGATATTTTTATGGAGTTTAAGGAGAAAAGGAAATGAGTTTCCATGTAAAGCCTCTTTTGGATATAAAACGGATACTGCTTAATGAGACGGTAAATTTATTAAAGTACCATCAACTTATTGATGCGGATTATACGCACCAATCAGACAAACCAGACGCAAATCTATTTAAAGCAATAAATAAGTTAGATAAACCTCGTAATACTCAAGTTGAATTTTTATGGAAATTACTTGATGATCTTGATGCGTCTACAACGTTAGGATTTTCTAAAGATAGATTAGATGATAATAAAAGAGCGAGATGTTTCACTGGTATAGCGCTTGCTATTCTAGACCAAATTTCTAAAACATATACCTTACGTGATCCAAGTGCTAGTAACTTATATAATGGGTTGCGACGCGCAGTTGGCCTCATGCCGGAAAGTGAAAAAGATACTGAAGTGAAGGTATTGGATAATGCAAGTAAGCTATCACTGGTTGGCTATGCGCATAAGTATCTAATGCCTTATATTTATGAAAATGCTTCTTTAGAATATGTTCAGGAAGAAACGCCATTCTCAAGTATTAAGAAATTAGATTTACATGAATTGTTTAACACAGTCGTTGCTCTTAATCATGAAACTTCACTAGAAGCTCACAAAAATGCGCGAGAAAATACTGACGTAAGAACTGAACAGAAAGTTCAACAAGCTAAAGAGAAAGTTAAGGTAGAGCGCCACTCAAAGGGTATTTTTAGAATGTTTAGTGGGTCTGCACCTGAACATCCATCTACTACTAACCCGTCATCAAAAAAGGATGAAAAGGATGAGGTAGTAGAAACTAAGGTAACTTCAACGATATAATTAATTAACACTACCTTCGGGTAGTGTTTAATTTAATTATTTTACCTTATTTATTGCTGAATAGTAGGATAATTATGTTGTATCCAATCAATAATACCACCATTGACAGAATATACATGTTTATAACCCATTTCTTGCAATTTTTGGGCAGCATCTAATGAACGTATGCCCGCTTTGCAATGTAAATAAATAGGCTGCTCTAAATCAGGTACATGGGTTGCAATGCTATTAATTAGTTCATCTTTAGGCAGATGAATGGCATGTGGAATATGCACTTCCTGCCATTCCTCAGATGTTCTAACATCGATAAGACAAAGCTTTGCATGATGATCAAGTAGACGTTTTAATTCATGCACATCAATAGTTTGTATAGGTTGATTAGTCATAAAAATTCTCTTAAGGAGGGTCGAGTTAATGTCGAGTGATGAATAAACCAATAAATAGCGGCAGTAACAATTCCACCAATTAGAGTTGCAAACGCCCAACTTGGAGCTGAAACTAAAGCTAACCTTTGTCCAGTTTTAGTTAAGCTACCTGCATCTCTAGCTACTGCGCCAGCAAATATGACATGTAATAGAGCATTAATAAGCAATAAAAGGTAGTTGAAATTTATAATTTGGTTACTAAACTGCTGCGCTAAGTCATTTAACATTTTCTTATCCAATTTAAATTCATGAAGGGTAACACGGTTTCTTACCTAAATAGTCTGTTTGCTGTGATTGACGCCATGATAACAGAAGGATAGCAATAATTACGCAGGCAATCGCTATCATTTGAGATTGGTTAGGGATTTCATGAAAAATAATAAATCCCCAAAATAGACCCGTTAAAGCAACTGCGCCACCAGTTAAACTATAAAATACAGGACCTGCAAAATTGATGAGTTTAAAGAAAAGAATATATCCTAACGTAGATAATAGTATCTCTAATAAAATAGCTTGTTTAGGTAATGTCATAGGGGGCATAAGGGAATAAAAGGCATGTTGTTTACAAATTACTGGTATAAGCATGAACGTTGCGGTAATTAACATGCCACAGGCTGCAGAAAGTGCATCAACAGATTTTGGTTGGTAAATGCTTATAAAAATAGAACAGATAGCAAAGGCTACGGGGCTTATTAAGGCAATGACTGTCCAATGTGTTGTAAGTTCTGCGTTTGTCGGTGATAAGATAAGTAAGATACCAAATACACCCAAAAATACCGCAGTAATGCGCCCTAGATCAAATCGTTCTTGTCTAAAAATTAAAGCTAAGGGATAAACAAGAAGAGGCACGATATTAACTAATACTGCTAATAAGCCTGCTTGAATATGAGGAGCAATAAAATACATATTAGTATTAGGAATAGCGATACCTAATAAGCCACACGCATAAAAGTAAGGCCAATAGGAAAATTGAAAAAGCGCTTTTCTTTTTTTAAAAAGGCACAATAAAGTCAGCAAAAAAGCCGGACCAGCCGATTGCCAGAAAGCATAACCCAGGGGAGAGACTTGATTTAACATAGCATAGCGAGCTAAGCTATAACCTGACCCCCAGATAAAACCTAAAAGAATGAGAAGTAATAACGCTTTTCCTGCTTGAAATAAATTTAGTTGTTTATTCAACTTATATAACCTTAAATTTAAACTTGTTAGCCTTTGCTAAGGACTTAAACTCCCTTAAATAATACAAGGAAGTATAAGGAGTTGTCATAAAATAAGCAAAGCTCAAAATTGATTAAAATTAACTATATTAATACCTTTATAAGATTAAATTTCAGTAAACAGGTATAAATCACATATCAAAATTTTGGTAAGCGCCATAGCTTTAAATTATGTAGTTCCTATTTATCAAGAGTCAAAAAGCTCCTTATTCCGTGTAAGAAAGTTGAATAGTATAATGATGTTTTTTTCGCGAGAGAGGGAGTAAATAGAAGTAATCTAAGCTGCGATGTATAAAATAGTTTCATGGATATTTCAGTAAAGAAAGGAAATTATTTATAAATGTTGATTTAATCGACTTACTCTTTTCTAATATCCTTTTCATCGTTATCCTATATCCTTTTAATCAAACGAGCTCTTGTTAACCAATTGTTCTGTCTCAATGACAAGTGAGAGAATCATGCTTTCTGATACTATTCCAGTTCCACATTTAACGACAGTAAATTTTGGGCCTCTTTATCATATAGAAAAAGTTATTTTGGGTCAGGTGGCAACCATCGAATCTTGGTTTAGACAAAAATGGCAAGAAACACCACCGCCGCTTACCTCTTCAGTTGATTTACGCCATGCTGGTTTTAAATTATCACCAGTAGATACTAATTTATTTCCTGCAGGTTTTAATAATCTCAACCCGGATTTTATGCCACTTTGTGTGCAAGCAATGCAATCTGTTTTATTTGATTATTTGCCTAATTGTAAACGTATTCTTTTGCTACCAGAAAGTCACACTCGTAATCAATTTTATTTAAAAAGTCTAAATGTATTAAGAGATATTTTAGTTAAAGCAGGATTTATTGTTCGTATTGGTAGTCTTAATCCCGAAATAACAATGCCGCAAGAAATGACTACTGAAGATGGAGAGTTTTTATTAGTTGAGCCATTAGTTCGTGAGGGTAATAAAGTAAAATTGGAGGATTTTGAACCCTGTATTATTGTGCTTAATAATGATTTATCGACTGGAATACCACCTATCTTACAAGGTATACAGCAACGAATTCGTCCAACTGCTCAATTAGGTTGGTTTAATCGTTTAAAGTCAACTCATTTTAGTTTTTTTGATCAAGTCACAAGCGAGTTTGCCGAATTAGTTAATCTAGATCAATGGCTAATTAATCCTTATTTTAAGGCCGTTGATAATGTCGATTTTATGGCACAAGAAGGGCTTGATGAATTAGCTGAAGAAGCTAGTAAATTATTCTTGTTAGTTAAAGAGAAATATGAATACTATGGTATTAAAGAAGAACCTTTCTTAGCAATTAAAGCGGATAACGGTACTTATGGCATGAGTGTGATGATGATTCACGATGCAGAAGAATTGCGTCAATTAAACCGGAAACAACGAACGCGTATGGCGGCAAGTAAAGGCAGTCAAAAAGTCAGTAGAGTGATTATTCAAGAAGGAATTTATTCTTTTGAAACGATGGCAGATGGTTCTGTTGCTGAACCTGTTGTTTATATGATAGGCCAATTTGTTGTAGGGGGATTTTATCGTGTGCATCAAGGCCGCGGAACCAATGAGAACTTAAATGCACCAGGCATGCATTTTGAACCTTTAGCATTTAAACAACCCTGTAATATGCCTCGCTATGATCGTGATCCGGTTGATTGCCCCAATCGCTTTTATGCCTATGGCGTTATTGCTCGATTAGCGGCACTTGCGGCGGCACGAGAAATTGCTGCTATTGGAGGTGAGTGATGAAATTAGCAGTGTTAATGGATCCACTGCATTTAATTAAGCCTTACAAAGATACAACTATTGCTATGTTAAAAAGCGCCCAACAGTTAGGCTGGACTTGCGCTTATTTTACTCCCATAGATATTAGTTGTCGTGCAGGACAAGCCTATGCACAAATGAATAGTATTGTTATTACTGATGAAAGTAAAACAACATGGGCAGAAACTAAAGCGTTAGGTGAGCTCCCTTTAAGCAATTTTAATATTATTCTAATGCGTAAAGACCCGCCATTTGATTTAGAATATATTTATAATACTTATGCATTAGAATTGGCTGAACGTGAAGGTGTTTTGGTTGCAAATAAGCCTCAAAGTTTGCGCGATGCCAATGAAAAATTTTTTACACTTAACTTTCAGGCATGTTGTCCGCCTACATTAGTATCTAAAAATATAAGCAATTTACGTAAATTTTGGCAAGAGCATCAAAATGTCATTTATAAACCGCTAGAAGGAATGGGTGGGCAAGCTATTTTTCACGTTGATGAGAAGGGTGATAATTTATCAGTTATTTTAGAAGTATTAACTCGCCAGCAAACACTAAGTATTATGGCGCAGCAGTATATTCCTGAGATAAAAACATCAGGTGATAAGAGAATTATTGTTATCAATGGTGAGCCGGTTCCTTATGCTTTAGCACGTATACCAGTAAAAGGTGAGCTACGTGGTAATTTGGCTGCTGGGGGGCAAGGAAAGGTTGTGCCTATTAGTGAGCGCGATCGGTTCATATGCCAACAACTTGCCCCGACGTTACAGAAAATGGGGCTATATTTTGTTGGTATTGACGTTATTGGTGATTATCTTACCGAAATTAATGTTACCAGCCCTACATGCGCTAAAGAGATAATGGCCGAAACAGGTATCGATATTACGGGTAATTATTTAAAATTTTTAGAAACACAACTTTTAAGTAAATCCTAATTGCCGCCATGCTTCAAACAAGATAATTGCTACAGCATTAGACAAATTTAAACTACGGCTATTTTTATGCATAGGAATACGGATTGCTAAGTAGCGCTCAAGTATGGTCTTGGGTAAGCCACGTGTTTCTGGCCCAAACAATAAAAGATCTTCATCTTGATAAGTTATTGTATGATAACCCTGACTGCCTTTGGTAGAGCAAGCCAAAATTCGCCGCTCTTTATTTTGCTCTATAAAAATTTCTTCACTATCATAATGAATTATATTTGCCCACTCATGATAATCTAGGCCTGCCCGGCGCATACGTTTATCATCTAGTGTAAAACCTAAAGGATGAATTAGATGAAGCTTAGCGCCACTGTTGGCACATAGACGAATAATATTACCAGTATTAGGGGGAATCTCTGGTTGATATAAAGCGATATGTAGCATTAAATTACTTCTTTAAAATATATCAGCAGGTCAAGCAGTTTCAGATAGCATATATCGCCACCCACTAAGCTTTATGCTGCGTTGTAGGCTCATTCGGCGAAGTACAGTGCTTCTATGTACACTCCTTCACTTACGCCTTATCTAAACCTAAGTGGGTGACGCTATATTTGCCAACTCAATTACATGACTTACTTAAAAGGCTCATTAAGTGACTTATTTTAGCGTAAATTGACTACAAAAAAATAGGTCAGAGCGCTTTATATAAATGATCACATTATTAAATTTAAAATTTAGCTAATCCTTTATTAGCTTGATGATTTCTTAAGGACACTGTTTTTATCGTTAAAATTAGTTGCCTGCTCAATTGACTGCGTAACAGGGATATCAATAGTATTTCTAGCCGATTTAGCCGCTGCTTGGTTAGCTACATCACCCGATATCTTATCAATTTTTTTATTTTTAATGACTTTTTCTGAGCCTTCATCATCAACGTAGTCAGCACCTACTTCTTGATCCTCATCCTCATCAACATAATCCGCACCTGCCTCTTGCTCATCTTCATCATCACCGTCGACATATAATTCATCGGTATCAGAATCATTTGCGACAAGCTCGCCTGTAATGCGGTAATTGCGATTTTGCAGGTATGCGTCCCTTAAGAAAGTATATTTATCAAGCGCTTCTTCAAGCACACGTTCGTTATCTAAATATTGTGCCCGTAAATCGATATAGCGTAAGCTTAATAGGCTATACAGGATGATATGGTTATCAAAGGTTATATAAGGATATGGCGTTAGAAAATAGTCCCCTAGCATGCCTGCACCATCACGAATAGTACTCGGACCTAAAAAGGGAATAACTAAATAAGCTGATTTTTTATGTCCCCATTTTGCTAAAGTAAGGCCTAAATCATTACTATGAGAAGGTAAGCCAAAATTGTTAGCAACATCAAATAAGCCGCCAATACCAAAAGTGGAATTAATGAAGAAGCGCCATGTATCTTTAAGTGCATAACTAAAATCAACTTGTAAGAGATCATTAGCAACAGTAGGTATCATATTAATATTGCTATAAAAATTATTAACGCTTGCTCGAACTGGGGCAGGAACAACAGCTTTGTAGAACTTAGCAGGTGGTTTTAATATAGTTGCATCAAAAGCCATATTAAAATTATGAACTCTTCGATTAAGTGCTTCATAAGGATCATCTGGGTTGGTCCCCGTATGAATGCAACTAGACAGAAATAAGGAGCTTAGTACAGCGGTTAGCTTTACATTTAAGCGCATGATAAGTTTTTCTTTTTTTAAGAATTAATTTGATGTTACACCACTTTAATAGACTTGCAAACTATAGGAATTAATCTTCTAAAATAAGGCAATTATAGACTTACCCAGCCAAGGTGAGGTTAAAATTCCATGACGAATGTAACAGGGCCATCATTACATAAATGAACTTGCATATTGGCACCAAATTCACCAAAAGCGACTGGGTTATACATTTCTGTCGCTAATTCTTTTAATTGCTCAAATAGTTGCTTACCTTGCAAGGGTGAGGCGGCTTTAGAGAAACTTGGGCGCAAGCCGGAATTAGTTTCAGCGAGCAAAGTAAATTGTGGTACTAATAATAAACCACCTTGCACTTGTGAGATATTTAGATTCATTTTACCTTCAGAGTCATCAAATATACGATACTTTAAGCATTTATTTAGCATCGCATGAAGTGTTTTTTCTGAATCTAAAGGGGCAAAGCCACACAAAATTAATAAGCCATGGTTTATTTTAGCAATAGTAGTTTGATTGACATCAACTTGGGCATGTTTGACACGTTGGATAACAATTAACATAGATCATTATTCTTAAAAGCAATATACTTGGTGGCAGTAATAATAGCATCAATGATACCCATCTCATGATAAGAGTGGCCTGCTTCTCTAACGATACTTAATTCAGATAAGGGCATGGCTTGATGTAACACGCAAGCGTTAGTTAAAGGGCATACCATATCATAACGTCCATGAATTAAGTAAGCTGGAATATGCTTTATTTTATCAATATGATTTAAGATTTGATTATTGTTAAGAAAATAATCATTATTTAAATAATAAGTTTGTAGGGTTGCTAACGCAAGTGCAAAGTGAGGTTCTGTTTGTTCTTCAATAAGACTGGTGTGAACCTGTAAACAACTGCAACGAGCCTGCCAGAGAGCCCAATTTTTAGCGGCAGCCATGCGCGCTACTTCATTATTTCCCTGTAAGCAATTAGCATAATATTGAATAATTGTTTTACACTCATTTGATGAGGCCAATTCACAAAAGTCTTTCCAGTAATCTGGATAAACCTTATTAGCACCATTGCTATAAAACCAGTTCATCTCTTGCTGACTTCCTAGAAACACACATTGTAATATTAAACTAATAACTTGGGAGGAATATTTTTGAGTATATAAAAGTGCGAGCAAGCTGCCCCAGCCAATACCAAAAATTATGATACGGTCTAATTGTAAAAAGTTACGTATAGTTTCGATATCTGAAATTAATTGCTCAGTAGTGTTATTTTCAATAGTAGCGTGAGGCACTGACCGTCCGCAGCCTCGTTGATCAAAAAGTATAATTCGATAAAGTTCAGGGTCAAAAAAGCGTCGTAAGGTGGAATCGCCTCCTGCACCAGGCCCAGGATGTAAGACTATTACTGGAATTCCATAAGGATTACCTACTTCCTCAATATAAAGTATATGTGGTGCACCCACCGGTAATTCGTGATAAGCATAAGGCTTAATAACAGGATAAAGATTTTGCATAATATTCTCTTATATTGAATAAAGGTAGAGACTTCCTTTTATTTGACAAAAAATTTAAAAACTTTTTAATCTCCACCAATTTCCCTAAGTTCACCAAGGTTCCTCATACTTTAATAACTTCTTCAATACACCACTAACATCCCTAATATTCCACCTACGTCCCGCGACTTGTTCGCGGGATCCAGCCATCTATTTCACTGCTCCCATGGGCAAGTAAAGGGTAGAAGAGCGCCTACCTCATAATTCTTCAATTTTTTACTGAAAAATTGTCATTTTAAATTAAATTTTCAAGCTCTTTAAAAACTCATAGTCTATGTTTAATAAATAAACATATAAACTAATATTAGATTAATTTATAATCATCTAACTAATATTGCTGCATAACATTTTAAAATAATCGGCTTAAAGCTTTGTTTTTATCATGTAAATTAAAGATAATGCGCATTTAGTATTAACAATGAGTCAACCCATGGCAGCTTTACTTGATGGATTAAATCAACAGCAACGTCAGGCAGTAACTGCACCGTTAGGGAATATTTTAGTTTTAGCTGGTGCAGGTAGTGGTAAAACCCGGGTTCTAATCAGTCGTATTGCTTGGCTAATAGAACATCATTTGATGTCTCCTCATGCTATTTTGGCTGTAACTTTTACCAATAAAGCTGCAGGTGAAATGAAAGCTCGCCTTAATCATTTATTAAATGTTCCTGTAATGGGCCTATGGGTAGGAACATTTCATAGCCTCTGTCATCGCCTATTACGACGTCATTATCAAGCTGCTAATTTACCTGAGCATTTCCATATATTAGATAGTGAAGATCAAATAAGAATAATCAAACGAGTTATTGCTGCATTAAGATTAGACCCTGATCAGTGGCCATTTAAGCAGGCCCAAGCTTTTATAAATAGTAAAAAAGATGAAGGCTTACGTCCACATCATATCCAACCTTTATCGTATGGTCCAACACGTACACTTATTCAAATTTATAAACACTATGAAGAGGCTTGCGCTCAGGCAGGAGTAATTGACTTTGCAGAATTATTATTACGTACGCATGAATTATTACGTAATAATCCAGATATTTTGTCTCATTACCAACACCGCTTTCAAGCAATTTTGGTAGATGAGTTTCAAGATACGAATGCTATTCAGTATGCTTGGATTCGCCTTCTTGCTGGAGAGCATGCATCCGTAATGGCCGTAGGTGATGATGATCAATCAATTTATAGCTGGCGTGGTGCTAAAGTTGAAAATATTCAGCAGTTTTCCCAAGATTTTAAACAAACCGCAGTCATTCGGTTGGAACAAAATTATCGTTCAACCTCTACTATTCTTAATGCCGCCAATGCATTGATTGAAAATAATAACGCGCGTATGGGTAAAGAATTATGGACACAAGGCACAGCGGGCGAAAAAATTGTCGTCTATAGTGCTTTTAACGAATTGGATGAGGCACGTTTTGTTAGTGAGCGTATTAACATGGCTATCCAAAATGACGTAAATCCTAATGAAATTGCCGTACTATATCGCTCTAATGCCCAGTCACGTGTAATAGAAGAGACGTTACTGCGGGCTGGAATTGCTTATCGGATACATGGTGGCGTACGCTTCTTTGAACGTGCAGAAATTAAAGACACGCTTGCTTATTTAAGATTGCTTGTTAATGTTCATGATGATGCTGCTTTTGAACGTGTTGTCAATTTTCCAGCACGCGGCATTGGTGAAAAGACACTTGATGAAATACGTGAATTAGCAAAATCGCAGCAATCATCATTATGGCAAGCAACCAATAAGATGTTACAAGAAAAAATGTTGCCTTCGCGCGCAGCACTTGCCTTAATGAAATTTATTACTTTAATAGTTAACTTACGTGAGAAAACAAAAACACAAGAATTAGATGAGCAAATTAGTACTGTTATTCAAGAAAGTGGCTTATATGATCACTTTGCTAAAGTGAAAAATGATAAGGCGGAGTCGCGATTAGATAACTTACAAGAATTAATTAATGCCGCTAAGCAATTTCGTTATGAACAAGATATGAATGAGCCTATGTCGCTGTTGACTGCATTTTTATCACATGCATCCTTAGAAGCAGGGGAGATGCAAGCAGCAGCCCATGAACAATATGTGCATTTAATGACTTTGCATGCTGCCAAAGGTTTAGAGTTTCCATTAGTATTTTTAGTTGGTTTAGAAGAGGGATTATTTCCCAGCAAACAATCTGTTGAAGAGCCTGGCCGTTTAGAAGAAGAGCGACGTTTATGTTATGTCGGCATGACACGCGCAATGAAGAGACTTATCATCACTTATGCAGAAATTCGCAGGCAATATGGCCGGGAAGAGTATCATAAGCCTTCCCGGTTTTTAAGAGAAATTCCCGTAGAATTATTAGAAGAAATACGGGTTGGGGCTCGCTTCCAAACGCCAGTTATTAAAGCAGCTGATCAAAGGACTAATTTAATGACGGCTAAAGAAGCAGGCGTAAGAATAGGACAAAATGTCTCCCATGCTAAATTTGGTCCAGGTAAAATTTTATCAGTCGAAGGGAGTGGGGCTCATACTCGTGTACAGATTAGATTTAAACTTCACGGTATAAAATGGTTAGTTTTAGCCTATGCTAATTTAACCTTTTTAGAGGGTTGCTCTTAATACTTTTAGAAAATAAATTTCGTTTATACATGGAATCTTTAAAATAAAAGGACTTGCCTCAACAATCCTTTCAGTTAAACTTAGCTTGAATTTAAACGTAGCCGATGCTACGTTTCGCATTGCAAAATAAAAAAAGGGGAAAGTTGTGAAATTAAAAACATTAGTAACAGCAAGTGCGCTGATGGCAACAATTGTTTCACCAACATTGATGGCTGCTGATAGTAGTAATACTAATTCAACAACCAGTAGCTTCACGGACGCACAAAAGAAAGATATTCAAAAAGTTGTACATGATTATCTAGTGAGTAATCCAGAAGTGCTTATTGAAGCTTCACAAGCGTTGCAGCAAAAACAGCAACAATCAATGCAGCAAGAAGCTCAGCAAGCGATTTCAGCAAATACTCAGCAGTTATTTAATGATCCACTAACTGTAGTAGGTAATCCTAAAGGCGATGTAACATTAGTTGAGTTCTTTGACTATCAATGTATTCATTGTAAAAAAATGGCGCCTGTTATCGCTGATTTAATTAAAAAGAATAATAATCTACGTGTTATTTATAAAGAGTTTCCTATATTTGGTAAAAGTTCAGATAATGCTTCTCGTGCTGCATTAGCTGCTGCTATGCAAGGTAAATACTTGCAAATGCATGAAGCGTTATTTAAACAAGACCAGCGCTTAAATGATCAATTAATTGAAAATGCTGCTAAGTCAATTGGTTTAGATATGAATAAATTTAAAACCGATATGAATAGTAAAACAGTGACTGATGCACTTGATGCTAATCGTCAACTTGCTGAGAAATTACGTTTAATGGGTACGCCTGCATTTGTGATTGCTTCAACACCTGCAGGACAATTTAAGCAAGGCACTCAGCCAACGTTTATTCCTGGTGCAGCAAGTCCTGAAACATTACAAGACTTAATTAGCAAAGCTGGTACTGATAATAGCAACTCTAATAATAACGGTACTCAACAATAATATGTAATTTAATTTTCTGTCATTCCCGCGAAGGCGGGAATCCAATTCATGTTCATAATGCCGCCGTACCAGGTAAGGGGTTTCCCGCCTCTGCGGGAATGACAGAATCTGTCAATATTAAATGGTAGTAGTATTAGTTAAATACTTATATAATTCGTGTACACTCTGATTTTTTCATTATATGGCTTTGTTTCTGGTTATTTGAAGATAACTCTTCTAATTGAGCAATAAAGTCTACTGAATCTATTGCTCCTATTTTTAAAAAACATGGCAAAATTGAGCCATCCTCTTCTGGACGAGGTATTAAGATTAAATGACGCAGATTAAGACTTTTCAAGACATTATTTTGACCTTACAAAATTACTGGGCTAAACAAGGTTGTGTTATTTTACAACCACTCGATATGGAAGTAGGCGCTGGTACTTTCCACCCAGCAACATTTTTACGTGCCATTGGTCCTGAACCTTGGGCGGCTGCTTATGTGCAACCATCTCGTAGGCCGACAGATGGTCGTTATGGCGAAAATCCTAATCGGGTTCAACATTATTATCAGTTTCAAGTTATTTTGAAGCCTTCACCATTAGATATTCAAGAAAAGTATTTAGATTCGTTACGGGCTCTTGGCGTTGACCCCCTAGTCGATGATATTCGTTTTGTAGAAGATAACTGGGAGTCACCAACGTTAGGTGCGTGGGGGCTTGGTTGGGAAGTCTGGCAAAACGGCATGGAAGTATCGCAATTTACTTATTTTCAGCAAATAGGCGGCCTGCCATGTAAGCCTATAACAGGTGAATTAACGTATGGTTTAGAACGTTTAGCGATGTTCATCTTAGGTGTGGATAATTTATTTGAGTTACCATGGAGTATTACTAAACAAGGTATCATTACTTACGGTGATGTTTTTCATCAAAATGAAGTTGAAATGTCAACTTATAACTTTGAACATGCAAATATTGATATTCTTTTTCAGCATTTCGATTACTATGAAAAAGAGGCAGAAAAATTAATTGATCTTAAATTACCCTTACCAGCATATGAAATGGTAATTAAAGCATCGCATGCATTTAACCTTTTGGATGCAAGGCGTGCTATCTCCGTGACAGAAAGACAGCGCTATATCTTAAGAGTAAGACAGCTTTCACGGGCCGTAGCTCAAATTTATTATAATGCGCGTGAAGCGTTAAATTTTCCTATGTTAAAGGTGAAAGATGGTCAATGATTTTCTATTTGAATTAGGTTGTGAAGAGCTCCCCTCTGGTGCTGTTTCAGTACTTAGCGAAGCCTTAATTAACAATGTAACAGCAGCTTTAAACAAACTTCAGCTTGGTTTTAATGCAATCACGGCTTATGCAGCGCCACGTCGTTTGGCTATCTTAGTTACAGATTTAATCAATGAACAGCCAACGCAACGAATCATAAAAAGAGGACCAGCTAAAGTTGCAGCATATAATGCTCAAAATGAGCCAACGCCAGCCCTTTTAGGGTTTGCCAAGTCTTGCGGAGTTAATGTTGAAGCCTTAAGTATGAGCAAGACAGAGAAAGGGGAGTGGATTATTTATGAATCTGATGTTGCAGGCGCTAAAGCAAGTACATTATTGCCTACCCTTATTAAAGAGGCGTTAACTAAGCTGCCTATTGTTAAACCCATGCGTTGGGGTGAGGGTGACGACGAGTTTGCTCGTCCCGTGCATTGGGCCGTTATGCTATTAGGTAAAGATATCTTACCTTGTCAAATTTTAGGTGTGCAAACTGGACGCCATACATATGGTCATCGTTTCCATGCGCCACAAGCAATCCCTATAGATAATCCTCGCCATTATGAAGCACTCTTACACGATGCTTATGTTATGGCTGATTTTGCTAAACGGCGAGAAAGTATTCTCAAACAAATTGAGGAAAAAGCTACTGAGTGTCATGCAGAAGCGGTCATTACAGAAGATTTAATTAACGAGGTCACATCTATTGTTGAATGGCCAGAGGTTTTAGTTGCCCATTTTGATAAAGAATTTTTATCTGTCCCTGCTGAAACGTTAATTGCTGCTATGCAAACACATCAAAAATGTTTTGCGCTTAAGAATAAAAAAGGCCAACTATTATCTAGTTTTTTAACAGTAGCTAATATTCACAGTACTAACCCGGCTCAAGTCATTTCTGGTAATGAAAAAGTTATGCGTGCGCGGTTAAGTGATGCAGCATTCTTTTTTGAACAGGATAAAAAGCAGCCATTAAGTCACCATATTGCTGCAACTGCTAAAGTGATATTCCAAGCAAAGCTAGGCACTCTACTAGATAAGGCGACTCGAATCCAAGTCATAATGAATGACTTAGTAGAAAAGTTAAATTTAAATAAGCAAAATGCATTACGTGCCGCTGAATTAAGTAAATGTGATCTCTTAACTGGAATGGTTGGTGAGTTTCCTGAATTACAAGGCTTAATGGGTTATTATTATGCATTAAATGATGGTGAAGATAAGGAGATTGCTTTAGCTTTGTATGAGCAATATTTACCTCGTTTTGCTAATGATACTTTACCTGAAACTATATTGGGGCTAAGTTTATCGCTTGCTGATCGACTAGATACTTTAGTAGGAATTTTTGCCATTGGCCAGCGCCCAACAGGGGTAAAAGATCCCTTTAAACTACGGCGTCATGCTTTAGCAGTAGTAAGATTATTAATTGCTAGCCCTAATTCATTAAGTCTATCAGAGCTAATTAATAAGGCAATTGACAGCTATGGTAAACAATTTGATAAAGCTTATGCTTTTCTTGCTGAATTAAAACCTTTCATTCTTGAGCGGCAACAATCTTACTATTTAAGTCAAGGCATTGCTAGCGATTTTGTACAGGCCGTTCGTGCCAAGCAAGATGAATATTTAGACGATTTTGATAAGCGTATTAAGGCACTGTCATTTTTTGCCAGCCTACCAGAAGCGTCTAGCTTATCAGGAGCATGTAAACGTGTTAATAACCTGCTACAGCAAGAAGAAGCCATTAATTATGAACTTTGCTTAGTTGATGAAAGCTTGTTACAAGAAGAAGCAGAAAAAGCGCTTTTCTTAAAACTTAACAATGTAAAACAAGAGATTGATCCTTTATACAAAAAAAGAGACTATATAGCTATTTTGACTTTATTAGCTTCGTTACGGCCTGTTGTTGATACATTTTTTGAAAATGTAATGGTCATGGTCGATAATATGAATACGAGGAAGAATCGTTTAGCCTTGTTAGCAAATTTACAAGCTTTGTTACAAGGAGTTGCTGATATATCGCAGTTACAATTTATCTAGGAATACTTAGAAAGAAGGTTAAGATGTCGATAAGCAATAAAATTGTGTTATTAGATCGCGATGGCATCATCAACTATGATTCATTACACTATATCAAATCACCGGATGAATTTATTCCCATAACAGAAAATATTGTAGCGGTTGCTCGTTTAACCGCTGCTGGTTATCGAATTGGTATAGCAACTAATCAATCAGGTATTGCGCGTGGACTTTATACTAAAGATGATTTAGTTAAAATACATACCAAAATGCTTGAAACTATTGAACGAGCAGGTGGAAAAATTTCTGCAGTTGAATACTGTCCACATTTACCGGACACAGGCTGTGAGTGTCGTAAACCTATGCCAGGCATGTTGTATGCACTAGCAAAAAAATTAGGCTGTTCAAACTTAAAGGATATTCCTTTTGTAGGTGATAGAATATCTGATATTCAAGCTGCCCGAGCAGTTGGCGCGCAACCTATTATGATTTTATCTTCAATGACTGATAAAGAAGCTTTATTAAATTACCATGATGTTCCCATTTTTAATTCTCTCACAGAGTGGGTAGACTCCTTAATGGCTAAAGCATGTCATGTCTAATGAATTAGCAGTAGGATATGAAGGGGATGAGCAAAAAAAAGAAGCTATTTTATTAGCTAATGAGTTAAATTTACCACTCAATAATGAAGCTAACAAAAAAATTATAGTCACTTCTGATAGATTAATACTCCATATTGAGCCATTTTTACCCTTATATTGTAATTTCGCGCGTAGTTTCTGGCAAAAAAGGCATCAAGATGGTAAAAAACAAGGGTTATTTCGGGCATGTAAGCCTAGACCGAGCATGCGAATTATTGATGCAACAGCAGGATGGGGGAAAGATGCGGCTATTTTAGCAAGTTTTGGCCCTGACGTAGTTATGTTAGAACGAAATCCTATTATGGGCGCTTTACTCAATGATGCTTTAAGGCGTCAAAAAGATGAGCTAGCTCCACTTAAACTGCATTTAATAAAGCAGGATGCAATTAATTATTTAACTAATTTAGAACCCTCAAATTATCCAGATTTAATTTATATTGATCCCATGCATCCAGCCCGTCAAAAGGCGGCTTTAGTTAAAAAAGAGTTACAAGTCTTACAGCAATTAATTAAACCTGATCTAGATGCACTAGAACTGTTGCACCTAGCTAGAGAGCGGTGCTTGCAAAGGGTAGTTGTTAAGTGGCCTAAACGAATATCTCCTTTATTAGAACCGTCATCTAGTGTTCAGGAAAAAACAGTTCGCTTCGATATTTACCTGCCTTCAATAGTAATGAATTGAAAAATTTGATAAATTAATAAGAAGTTAGCTCTGTAGGACGTCTTACTTAAAATAATCTACACTTAACTATAATTGTTTTTTTAAAAGCAGATTGTTTATTGTTTTTCTCAAAATAGAAGAAAAATTATTTTCTTCCTGAAGATGGGAGAATATAAATTATGATTTTATTGGAAAAGCTGACTTTACTTCGTAAAGTAGATATTTTTAAAAATTTAAGCGATGATTTTTTGATTGAGATTGCTGGTCGTGTAACTGAAGAATACGCAAGAGCAGGTACAACAATTGTTAAGAAAGGCGAATTAGGGGATGTGCTTTATATTATTGTTTCTGGCAGAGTGAATGTTCAAGACGAAAATAGAGTGCTGACCACCCTAGGAGATAAAGAAATTTTTGGCGAGCTAGCTGTTTTATCACCTGAGCCACGTACGGAATCAATCATAGCAGCGGAAAATTGTGTATTATTAAAGCTGAAACGATATCATTTATTTGAATATGTGGATTTAAATTTAACCATAAGTATTATTGATGCGCTGTGTCAACGAATCCGCTCAATGGCTAAACAAATCGACAGATTATCGAAAAAAAATAATCAAATTGCTTAATTCTTAATTATAATTTAATGATATGCTGTTATACTTATTTTAATTAATTTATCTAATGCGGTGGGTGAGTAATGAGTAGTAACTTTAAAAATTTTATTAGCCCAGAAAAAAGAGCTAAGCGTCTACGTGATAATAGTGGCAGCTATAATAAGCTAGATGGGACACTTAAAAGCACAGATTTAGTAAAAAATTATAAAAAAGAACGATTAGTAGGTGTTGCTGGCTTTAAAGACCTAGATGGTAAGCCAATGAGCGACAAATTATCTGCTTCTGATCCTATTACTCAGCAATTTACACAAGAATTAGAAAACGCATTAAAATTAACCGATGATACAGATAAAGCACTAAAAGAATTTGAAACCCAGGTTGCTGAGTTTAATAGCAAAGCACATAATTCAGCTGAAGTTGCTAGTAAAATCCAAGCTTTTCGTACTACCTTAGTGCAGGAAATTGAGAAGCAACAGAGGCAAGAAAAAGACAACCTTATTAGTTTATTAGATGGCAATAATTTCCCCGCTGTAGCAGGTAAAATGGGGGTAGGTGCAGATCGTATTGATCAGCTTAAAGATCAAATGAAAATTGATCTTGCAGCAGCTCAAGAGAAGGAGCTGAAAAAAATTAAGGGCGCCTTAGAAGATCAGGCTTTACGGTTGATGAATGCAATAGCTGCTGAGGAAGCACGTATTACTGCTTTAGCTAGTTTTTACGATAGCCCCGACGCTAAGAGAATGAGGGCTAATATTGATCGATTGGCTGAAAAAAACGCTAATACAAACCGTGCAGTAATATCTATGGATGGTAACACCGGTAGAACTAAATTTAAGGGAATTAATTTTAAGGATATAGAAGATCTTCAGACAGTTACAGGCCTAGATGTAAAACATGCTGATGACGGTGGATTTTCTATGGAATTTCCTAGATTTCGTTTTAATAGTACCGCTGCTCTTTACGATTTAACCAGTATTGCACAAATGGTACGGGCATCTGGCGCAGAAAAAATTACTATGAAGGTAACTCATGATGATCCGGAAAAGGCCATGGAACTAGGTCGTAAAGCATATGAAGGCGCGCTACTAGCAGGCTTTGATCCAAATACAGATAAGGAAAAAAATATCGCTATTGAGGTAAATGGTAAGATAGTAAAGGTAGATGAGCTATTTGCAAAACATCCTCACCGAAGAAAATTAATAGAAGAGAAAGCTGCTGATATGAAAAAACAGACTGAATCTTTTAGTCCCGCACTACAGGAGCAACAGAAATTGAAAAAAGACTTGCAGGCAACTAAAAAAGCTAGTCAAGATAAATCAACTAAACAGCCACAGCCAAGTAATTCCCCAGCGCTATCAAGATAATTATATTAGTTTTATCTTTTATAATATTTTTATAGATAACCGTTGGGTTATTAAGTTTAATACCCCTCTTAATATTAATATTTATTGAGAATCTAATCTTTTTAAAATAAATCTATATATTGCACTAAGAAAAAATGCTGTAATTTGCTTTGAAATTCTGTTATTTTTTGGTATTGGGCCCAACCCAACGCATGGAATCAAATTAACCCAGCAAAGGAGAAGTGCGATGAATAATCGACGTTTTAATGATTTTGAAACAGGGGTTGATGAACTAAACGAGGTTCAAGATAATACGGAAGTTAATTTAAGTAAAAAATTAGAGCGTCGTCGTCGTATTGAAGATTTATTTGAGGAAAAGCGCTTAAGAGAAGAGTTAAGTGAATTTGATATGCTTTGATTCAAGTCTAGTTAAAAACAAATTACCTTTAAAAGATTCCTCACTAGAGAAGATAAGTCTCAGCTCAAGCCTCGTCATTCCCGCGTAGGCGGGATTCCACCAGGCAAGTTATAGCAGGGTTTAATTGTAAAATAGATTCCCGCCTACGCGGGAATGACAAATGAGTAGTGGGACTTGTTTATAAGAAAATTATTAAAAGTAAATGAGTCCATATTTAAGCCTCTGGCTCTTCATTGCTAATTTTTAAGTTATTCCACACCTTATATCATTTCCTTGTTTAATATCCTTCCTACTCCCTTTGTCATTCCTGTATCTAATGTCATTCCCGCGTAGGCGGGAATCCATCCTGCGGGCTGTAGCAGTATCTAGTTGTGAGATAGATTCCCGCTTACGCGGGAATGGCAATGGAGAGGCAGAAACTATAATTTTATGAATCTTTAACCTTAAGGATAAACTTAACTTACCAAGCTGGAATAGCTGCATCACCAAATAATGTTTTAGCTTTTTCCTGCACTTCCTTTGAATTTAGCGCCTTAACAAATTGCTCTAATTGCGCTCTCTTATTACTATCACTACGAATAACAATTAAATTAGCATAAGGCGACTCTTTATTTTCAGTAAATAGAGCATCGCGTGAAGGACTTAAACCAGCAGGAATTGCAAAAGTCGTATTGATTACAGCCGCATCGACATCGGATAGTACGCGTGGCAGTTGAGCTGCATCTAACTCTTTAATTTGTAACTGTTTTGGATTCGTGGCAATATCATCTAAAGAGGCTGTTGTTGTTTTTTTTAAGGTGATTAACTTTGCATTTTGTAATAGTAAAAGGGCGCGGGCCTCATTACTAGGATCATTAGGTATAGCAATAATAGCTTTATTTGGTAAATCATTAAGCGATTTGTATTTTTTAGAATAAATACCTGTTGGATAAATGAAAGTTTTACCAATGACTTCAAATTTATAACCATGCGCTTTCATAGCTGCTTGTAGATAAGGCAGATGTTGATAAACATTAGCGTCTAAACTGCCATCTTGTAAGGCTTCATTAGGTAAATTGTAATCATTAAATTCTACTATTTTAATTGTTAAGCCATAATTTTTTAAGGCAACATCACGAGCGGCTTCTACTAAATCAGTTTCAGGTCCGGCGATTGTGCCAATCACTAACGTATTAGGAGATGGCTTGTTACAAGCAACAAGACTAACTATAAGCAACAATAAAGCAACAATACGCACGAAATTCTCCTCTTATATAAAACGTTTAAATAAATCATGTATGTAAATATCGTTTCGCAAGGCGATCACCGCCAACTTGGATTAATTGCACAATAAAAACTAAGATGAGTACAGTAGCAATCATAATAGATACATTAAAGCGCTGATAACCATAGCGAATTGCTAAATCCCCTAGACCACCGCCCCCGACTGTTCCTGCCATAGCAGAATAATTAACTAAAGTAATTGCTGTGACTGTAACTGATTGAATAAGTGCTGGTAAGGCCTCTGGCAACAAAATAAATCGAATCATCTGCCAAGTATTCGCCCCCATTGAGAAACCTGTTTCAATTAAACCAGGAGGTAGATTATGATAGACATTGTCAACAAGACGCGCGAAAAAAGGGGTTGCGCCTAAGGTTAATGGAACAATAGCTGCGTTAATACCAATAGAAGTTCCTACTAAAAAACGGGTTATAGGAATTAAAGCAACTAATAAGATAATAAAGGGAATTGAGCGACTAAAATTGATTAATCCTGAAATGAAGCGATTTAACATAGGATGTGGTTTTATTTTAGTACTGCTAAAAAGCAATGTACCCAAGGGTAGCCCTAAAATGGTAGCAAATAAGGTACTCAAGAAGACCATATAAAGTGTTTGCCCGCTGGCAAAGATTAAATCATAAAATAACGTCAGCGACATACCCTAAAATCTCCACAGTTAAATTTGCCTGTTCACAGCGTTCAATAAAATTATTTAATAAGGACCTATTTGCATTTAACTCGACAACTAAAACACCACAAGTGATAGTATCAATACGGTCTATATTAGCAAGTAAGATATTAATATCGATATTAAGTTCTCGGCTTGTTTGACTAATAAAAGGAACTGTTGCTGTCTCGCCTTGGAAGAATAAACGTAATATAGGCTTGTCAGTAGGTTCCGTAAGTAAATGGTCTATAAGTGAGGGAGGTAACTTTGGACTTAATTGGGCATACAGCATGTCTCGAGCCTGGCTGTCAACTTCGTTAAAAATATTACTTAACCCAACCACCTCAATAATTTCACCATTTTCCATGACTGCTAAACGATGACAAATTTGTTTTACTACTTCCATTTCATGAGTAATTAGGACAATAGTAATGCCGTACACTTGATTAATTTTTTTTAATAATTGTAAGATTGATTCCGTTGTTCTGGGGTCAAGCGCTGAGGTTGCTTCATCGCATAACAAAATAGTTGGCGAGAAACTAAGTGCTCGCGCTATTGCTACTCGTTGTTTTTGACCTCCACTAAGCTGAGCAGGATAGGCATCTTTTTTTTCATGCAGTTCAACTAAAGGTAAGAGTTCTTCTATCTTTTCGTTAATGATCTCTTCATCATAACCTTGAATACGCAATGGTAGCGCAATATTTTCATAAACAGTTTTTGAATTTAATAAATTAAACTGTTGAAAAATCATTGCCATTTTATGACGAGCGAGACGTAATTCTTTTTGACTTAAATTAGAAATGACTTGATTATTAACAGCCACTTCACCTGAATCCGGTTTCTCTAATAAATTAATTGTGCGTAATAAAGTAGATTTTCCAGCCCCACTTTTACCGATAATACCGAAAATCTCGCCCTCTTGAATAAATAAATTGATATCCTTTAAGGCAATAACATGGTCATAGGATTTATTTAAACCACTTAATTCAATCATTTTAAATACCTAACCGGTCATTAGTCTAACTAATAGAACTCTAAATTAATGAGTGAATAATAGTGCGGAAGCTAAGGAAGGAAAAACCTGCTTTAGCCGAATTTACAAGAAAATTAATCTTGAGCGCCCGCAAGCTAAGTATTCAAATCAGCGCATGTTATATCATACAATAATTATGCATTAAAAAAAACCAATGCGAATACTATTTCTTAATATTTATGCTTGTAAAAATTGACTCTTGCTTCTTTTATATTAAAGCCTATATCAAGAATTGACTTTAATATTAAATTTATAACTTATTGATAAATTGTAAAAATATCTAAATTATCATTGACAAAACTAATTTATTTTGGCAGGCTCACTTTTTTTCGTAAGGAGATGTGGAAATGAAAAAATTAGTACTTGCTACTACAATGGGTTTAGTATTATCAACTAGTTATGCAGCTGAACTAAAAAGTTTTGATCAAGTAAGCAAGGCTGTAAGTGGTGGTAAAGGGTTAACTTATGTATTAAATCTTAATGAGTGCCAATCTAATTTACCAGCTCAAGATATTATTACTTCTGTTAAACCAGATGCTTTCATGGTTATTAATAAACAACGTATTACTGCCGCTTTTCAACATTTTTCTTTAAACCAACCTGGTGCTGTGGGCTTGCCTACCTTTACTAATGCTAAATATGATATTTCTGCTGATGGTAAAGCTAATATTAAAATCACGATTATGAAAGCTGCAGATTATAGCGCTATCATGGAATATAGTTTGCAATGTGAACTAGGACAAGGTTTAACAGTATTTGATAATCCTAGTGCTTAACCCAGGTTTCATTGCTGGATACTGCGAAAAAGTCGCGGTACGTAGGCTAGGGTGATAAGTAGCCTGGGTGCAGGCTCTTAAGAGCTGGAACCTGTTTTCACTGCGTTGCATCCATGCTACTTGTTAGTACCAGATCTATTTGGATACTCAGTATTGTTGCTTACATGAGCCAATATTCAGATTCCACCTACATGCGTTGACATCGATATTCTACCTACATACCGCGACTTGTTCGCGGTATCCCACTTAAATGTAGGTTGGGCTAAGCATAGCGCAGCCCAACAGTTTCAGACAAAACAAGTAGTCTATTTATAATTTGTTGGGCTGCACTTCGTTTAGCCCAACCTACCTTGATTTCTCTTTTACCCGGATAAAAGGCGTTATTGCTGCGTTAACAATGCCAATTTATCTTTGAAGAGTAATAAAAATTGCTTCAATATTCCTTTAACTCAGGCCTATCTTTATAATAATTAAGTGCTTCAGGATTCGCTAGAGATTGAACATTATTAATCTCTTGGCCATGAACCACTTGCCGTACAGCAACTTCAACAATTTTGCCGCTCATGGTACGAGGAATATCTGGCACTTGTAATATTTTAGCTGGTACATGGCGGGGGGACGCATTTTTTCTTATTGTTAGTTTAATTAAATCTTCTAAATCTTTATCTAACTTTAAGCCTTCTTGTAGTTTAACAAAGAGAATAATTCGAATGTCATCTTGCCAATTTTGGCCAATAACAATACTGTCAACAACCTGCGGAATTTTCTCAACTTGACGATAGATTTCTGCGGTGCCTATTCTAACGCCACCTGGATTTAAAATAGCATCAGAGCGGCCATAAATAATTAAGCCATTATGTTTGGTAATCTCTGCAAAATCACCGTGTGCCCAAACATCTTCATAACGTTCGAAATAAGCATGACGATAAGCTTTTTTATCCTCATCGTTCCAAAAGTAAATTGGCATAGACGGGAAAGGCTTAGTACACACTAATTCACCTTGCTTTTCGCAAATGGGATTACCTTGTTCATCAAAAACATTAACCGCCATACCTAAACCAAAGCATTGTAATTCACCTTTATAAATAGGAAGAATAGGATTGCCAAGTGCAAAGCAGGAGACAATATCTGTGCCGCCGGAGATAGAGCTTAATTGCACATCAGGTTTTATATCTTGATAAACAAAATCGTAATTCTTAGGTAATAAAGGAGAACCTGTTGAAAGAATCGCTCGCAGGGATTGTAGTTCATAGCGGCTATTAGGTTTTGCTAAGGCTTTATCAACAGCTAAAATAAATTTAGCGCTGGTGCCAAACACAGTCACTTTTTCTTCTTCAATTAATTGGAAAAGTCGATAAGCATCAGGATAAGTGGGCGAGCCATCATAAAGTGTTAAAGTTGTGCCTAATGCTAAAACAGAGACCATCCAATTCCACATCATCCAACCACAAGTGGTATAAAAAAATAAGTTATCGTGTGCGGTAAGATCGGTATGTAAGCCTAATTCCTTGATATGTTGCAATAGGGTTCCACCTGCACCATGGACAATACATTTTGGTTTTCCAGTTGTTCCTGAAGAAAATAAAATGTAAAGAGGATGGGCAAAAGGTAGATAGTGAAAATCACAATCTTTTGCAGGTTTAACAAAAGCTTCCCACAAACACGCTTTTGGAATATCAGGCTCAGTATTTAGACTTAAGTTAGAACAAATGACAATTGTTTGTATAGAAGGGATAGCTGTGCTTATTTCTTTAATTTTTTCAAAATCAAGATGCTCTTTACCTGAGTATTGATGACCATTACAAGTAAAAAATAGCTTAGGTTCAATTTGACTAAAGCGATCAATGGCGGCTTGAGCACCAAAGTCAGGCGAACACGAAGACCAAATTGCACCAATTGAGGTGGTAGCTAGCATAGCAATGATTGTTTGCGCAATATTTGGCATCATGGCTGCAACACGATCGCCTTCTTTAATACCTGCTTGTTTTAAACCTTCAGCACACATCGCAACTTGCTGATAAAGTTCAGCATAACTTAATACATGACGTTCGCCATTTTCTTTAATACTGATAATGGCTGGATGAGCATCACGTCTTTTCAATAGTTTTTCAGCAAAATTAAACGTCGCTCCATCAAACCAAGTGGCATCGAGCATTTGTCCTTGATGATTTAATATATTGTGTGGTTTGGTTTTAAAATCAATTGCAAAAAAATCACATAAGAGTTCCCAAAAACGAGCACTATTATCAGTAGACCATTGATAAAGTGCTTGATAATCAGCAAAAGAAGTTTGTTCTTTTTGGGCAACAAATTGCATAAATTGCCACATTTGTGATTTTTCAGGATGTTTAGGCCGCCAAACGATGCTCATAGTTAATCCCTGCTTTATTAAAATTTAAACTATTGTACATTTATAATTACTCTACATAGCTAACATAAATGTAAGTAATTACTTGTATGTTAAGTTTGCCATTAAAGTTAGAGAAGATATTACCTTAATCGACTAGTCTAGTTTCTTACTTAATGGCTGTTGCTGAGTAATGCAGTGAATGCCACCGCCACCAGCAAATATATCTAAGGCCTTAACCTGCTTAATTCTATAATTAGGAAAACAATTTTTAATAATAGCATGGGCAGTTTGATCATATTCTTTGTGACCAAACGCTGGCATCACAATGCCTTGATTAGCTAAGTAAAAATTAATATAAGATAGGGTTAAGCGCTCGCCAGCTAAATAAGTTGCGGGGGGCTGCTCAATCGTTATAACTTCTAAAGAGCGCCCGGCTGCATCAGTTGCAGATTTTAAAATCTCGTAATTTTCTTGGAAACGTTCGTAATTTTCATCTTGTTTGTCAGAGGTAATTAAACAAAGCACTTTTGCTGGTGCAATAAAGCAAGCGATTTCATCAATATGGCCATCTGTCTCATCACCAATAATTCCTTTATTTAACCAAATAACTTTATTTGTTCCTAAGAAATTGTGTAGATAGTTTTCGATTTCTGTTTGAGTTAAGGTTGGGTTGCGATTGGGATTTAATAGGCATTCTCTAGTTGTAAGTACAGTTCCATCACCATCAACATGAAACGATCCGCCTTCCATAATAATTGAGGCTTCAAAATGTTTAGCATGCGTTGCTTTAATAATGGCAGCAGCAATTTGATTATCTAGTGCATAATCAATATAGTTGCCTCCCCAGGCATTATGAATCCAATCAACACCGGCTAATTCGCCTTCTTTATTGAGTAGGAAAGTAGGGCCGGTATCACGAGTCCAAGAATCATTGATAGAAAGTTTATGGATGGTGATATTATTACCATTTAAATAGTCTTTTGCACTTTTTTCATCATCAGGATCAACCAGCACAATCACAGGTTCAAACTCCGCGATTGCTTTTGCTATCTGACTATAAGCAAGCCTTGCTTTATCAAGACCAATATTAGCCCATGTGTCTAGATGACAGGGCCAGGCCATCCAGCAAGCTGCATGCGGATGCCACTCAGGTGGCATTGCGAAACCTAATTGTTTGGGAGTGAGCATATTTATCCTTATCCAGAATTCGCGTTTTAAAACTTAATTTAGGAATTTATTAGCAATTAATCTAGGCGCCGAAATTTATTACCATTAAGGTAAGTTAATTGAGAAAAAATGCTGCGAAGTTCGTCTAAATACTCTTGAATGATTTCTTGCGATAGTTCTGAGCTAATGAGTTGTTTCTCGTAAGAAAGCAATAATTTTTTAGTATCATAATGAGCATAATTTAAAACATTAGTAACGGTATCACCACTTACTAAATCATTAATTTCAAATTGTCCATCATCTTTTAAATGAACGTCAAGAGAGTTTGTATCACCGAATAAATTATGTAAATTACCGAGGATCTCTTGATAGGCACCAACAAGAAAAAATGCAATCGCATAGGGTTTATCAGGATTAAAAGGCGGGAGCATAAGCGTTGTTTCAACTCTGGATTGGCCTGGATAATGTTTAATAGTGCCATCAGAGTCACAGGTTAAATCTTGTAATATACTTGGTATTTTTTCCTTAGTATTTAATTGAGAAATAGGTGTAACTGGAAAAATTTGATCAATGGCCCAGGCATCTGGTAAAGATTGGAAAAAAGAGAGATTGCAGAAAATTTTAGCTGCTAATCTTTCATTAATAATATCCATTAATTCAGAATCACCGGGTGTTTTGTCATCAAGTTTGCGTTGTACTTCACAACAAATTGCTGTAAAGAGTTGCTCAACTTTTGCTTTTTCTTCTAAAGTAATAACACCGTGCTTAAACATAGAATGAGCTTCTTCTAAAGAATGAAGAGCATAATGATAGATTTCACGTGGCGCATGATCATAAATAGATTGATAGGTATCCCAAATATCACGAATCACATGTGAATCATCTGAGTCAATCTTAGGTATCTCATGGGTGTTTTTAATAACTTCTGAATCGGTAATATTAGTGACTAATACGGCATGATGTGCTGTTAAAGCTCGCCCTGATTCAGAAATTAAATTAGGCTCAGGTATGTTTGCTTCTTCGCAAACATGCCGAATGGCTAGAATAATATTTGTTGCATATTCATTTAAGCTGTAATTCATCGAGCAATCAGTACTGGTTCGTGTTCCTTCATAATCAATTCCTAGTCCACCACCTACATCGATTGTTTGAATTGGCGCTTGCAGACGCCTTAACTCAACATAATAGCGCGCTACTTCTTGCATGCAAAAACGGATGTCATGGATGTTTGCTACTTGTGAACCCAAATGACAATGCATTAATTTTAAGCAATCAAGAGCGTTGCCTTCCTTAAGTCTTAAGACTAAATCAAGTATTTGTTCTGCATTCAAGCCAAATTTTGACTTAGCTCCGCCCGTGTTTTCCCATTTGCCAGCACTTTTAGTAACCAAGCGAATACGCACACCCAAATTAGGCCTTATATTTAAACGGGTAGATTCTTTAAGAATAGTATCTAATTCTGAGCGCTTTTCAATAACAATAAAGACTTGATGACCCATCTGTTGAGCAATCAAAGCGGTGCGCACATAAGAACTATCTTTGTAACCATTACAAATAATGGTGGAAGTCTGTTTACCTAACATACCAATAACTGCCATAAGTTCTGGTTTGCTACCCGCTTCAAGACCAATGATATGAGCAGGCGCTTTTAATAATTCTCTGACAACACATTGTTCTTGATTAACTTTGATGGGATAAACTAATTGATAACTGCCTTGATAATTATTATCTGTTATTACCTGTTTAAAGGCATCATAAATTTTTAAAACTCTGTCATGAAGAATGTCAGTAAAACGAATAAGGAGTGGTAATTGCAAACCGGCACAATTAGCTGCTTTGACAATGGTTTGTAGTTCAATTCCTGGAATGTCTGGATTCTTATGAATCGCAATATTACCATTGGAGTTAACCGAAAAATAACCCTCTCCCCAATGAGCAATGTTATAAGCATTAAATTCAGTTGAAGTCGTCATTAGCTATCCTTGCCTTTTAATAGTTCTTGATAGGTTTGCGGTTGGCGCTGACTTGCAAAAGGAAATAACCTGCTCCAAAGTGCTCGTACATTAAAATCTAATTCAGCGACTAATACAGCTGGTTCATGTCTTGGAGCTTGCGCTAAAATTTCACCTAAAGGATTACTAATAAAGCTACTACCATAAAATTCTAGTCCATCTTCTTCACCTATTCGATTAACGGCTACCATAAAACAATTTGCCATAATACCTTGTGCTACTATAACTTTTTGCCACATGGGTTGACTATCGAATCCAGGTGCTGTCGGCTCAGCACCAATCGCTGTAGGGTAGACTAAAATTTCCGTGTCTTTTAAACCATAAATACGAGATAGTTCAGGAAACCATTGATCATAACAAGTAGGTAATCCAAAGTTATGCCCTGCGAGTTGATGCACAGGATAATTGGAGTCGCCTGGCTTAAAATAATAATCTTCATGATATTTTTCACCACAAGGAATATGCTGTTTACGTGTAATTGCAGTAATTTGCCCTTGTTGATTAAAAGCAACGGCCGTATTGAATCCACCTTTTTCAAAAAGAGAAGCGGTAATCACTACATTTGCTGATTTTGCCATGTTGCCCACAAATTGAGCTGTTGGCCCGGTATGAATATCTTCCATAAAGGGACTACAATCAATATCTGGCTGAGTACAAAAATAAGGGGAAAGCGTTAATTCTTGTAGACAAACAACTTTTGCACCTTGTTTTGCCGCAGCCAGAATACCTGCTGCTAACTTTTCTTTATGAGTGTCAGGGTTAGGGTACCAGCGCTCTTGTACTATACCGATAGTTAATTGATTACTCATGGGCAATTACTTCTCATATAAGTTAATTTAAAAATTATTTTCAGGAAATTATTCATTTCTTTGGTGCCGAATAAAAATCACTTTTTAACTCTTCACTATATCTTTTAAAATAGGTTCCGCCTGTACGGGCAGGTATTGTTACGTAAATAAGTTCGAGATCTAATTATAATTAAAGTGTGTCTGTGTCATCCTCTACAAATTCTTTGTCATCCCCACGTAGGCGGGGATCTATTCCTCAATTAGCACTGAAGCTAATTTCGACATGGATTCCCGCCTACGCGGGAATGACAAACACTCTTTCCTAGTCATTCTATCCCTTTTTGTCATCTTCGCGTAGAGGGGGATCTATCCATCAATTAGCACTGAGGCTAATTTCACCATGGATTCCCGCCTACGCGGGAAAGACATTTATTCATGCAACAAAGCCGTGGGAATAACAAACACTCTTTCCCAGTCATTCCACCTCTTATTGTCATCCCCGCGTAGGCGGGGATCTATTTCTCAATTAGCACTGAAGCTAATTTCGACATGGATTCCCGCCTACGCGGGAAAGACATTTAATATCTACGTAATAATACAGCGGGAACGACAAACACTCTTTCCTAGTCATTCCACCTCTTATTGTCATCCCCGCGTAGGCGGGAATATTTCTCAATTGGACTCCGTTGGTTTACATAGACAAGTCGGGAATGTATACGTAGCAAAAAGAGTCTATTTTAAACTTCGCAATTTTAAAGTTGATTTGCTAAAAGTGCATTAGCTACTTTAGACTGATTTTTTCGATTCAGTGCTTTACAAATCATATCGCCAGCAGCAACAACTTTAAAAATATCTATACCCGTATCAATTCCTAGACCATGCATTAAGTAAAGTACATCTTCTGTAGCCACATTGCCCGTAGCGCCACGAGCATAAGGACAGCCTCCTAAACCGGCAACAGAGCTATCAAAGCGATAAATACCACAATCTAAAGAAGCTGTAATATTAGCAATAGCTTGTCCGTAAGTATCATGAAAATGCATAGCTAATTGGCTATTAGGTATAAATTCAAGCAATGTAGAAATGGCGGCTTTCGTCTGTTTAGGTGTACCAACGCCAATTGTATCACCAAGGCAGACTTCATTTGCACCAAGTTTAAGCAATTGCAAAGCTACTTCAGCAACTTGAGCTGGCTTAATTTCTCCCTCATAAGGACAACCCAATGCACAAGAAATATAGGCTCGAACATATATATTGTTTACTTTTGCAAGATCAAATACCGGTTTAAACCGGGCAATGCTCTCCGTAATCGTGCAATTAATATTGCGCAGATTAAAGGTTTCACTAGCAGCTGTAAAAACTGCTATTTCTTTGACACCTAAACTAAGTGCTTTCAGCATGCCTCGTTCGTTAGGAACAAGTGCAGAAAAATGCACCCCATTAGGTTTATTAATGGAGTTAAAAACCATTTCACTATCAACAAATTGTGGAATAGCTTTTGCTGAGACAAAACTTGTTGCTTCGATATATTGTAGGCCAGTTTGACTTAATTGATTGATCAAAGCAATTTTAGTTTCTGTTGTAACAAACGATAGTTCATTTTGTAATCCATCGCGTGGACCTACTTCAACGATTGTGACTTGTTGAGGGTAGTTCATATTTATTCCCTAATTACTATCGCCAATAGTCAGTAATTCTGCTCCTTCACTAACTTGTGAGCCTACTTCATAAAATAACTCAAAGACAATCCCGTCTTTGGGTGCTTGGATGGTATGTTCCATTTTCATTGCTTCAAGTACTATTAATTGCTCGCCTTTCTTAATTATATCGCCTTGTTTCTTTAAAATAGCAACAACTGTGGCTGGCATTGGTGCTGTTAAATGACTTGCTTGCTCATTTTGATTACTTGTTTGTTGCCAACTAAAACGTTCGAAAGATACAGGGCCTTCTTTTAAATATATAATTAAATTGTTATTAGCGCTCTCTACCCAAGCCCATTGTCTCTTGTCGCTATATTCAATAAAAAGTTGGTTATCAATTAATTTAAAAACAAGTTTAATAGGTTCTCCATCACTTAATTCAATTAAAAATGATTCTTGGTTAATTGGCTTTATAAGTAACTCAATTTGCTGTCCTTCTAATAAATAATGCCAACGCCAGTAGCTAATTAAATGCATTTGCCAAGCAAAAGTTTGCTGCCCTAATGCATCTTGTTTCTGATTAACTAGCATTGCATAATCAAAGCAGGCCGCTATCAAGGTTGCTAAATGATCATTGGGCTTCGTAAGATTAATTGTCTCTTTAGTTAAAAAATTTGTATTAATGTCGCCAGCAATAAATTTAGGATGTTTACAAATAGCTTGTAAGAAAGGAATATTAGACTTAACACCACCAATTGCAAAATGGTCTAAAGCATATTGAGTACGTGCAAGTGCTTGATTACGATCCATACCCCAAACAATTAATTTAGCAATCATTGGATCATAGAATTGACTAATTGTTGATTGGCTATTAACGCCGCTATCAATGCGTATGCCCTCACCAACTGGTTCTTTTAAAAAATGCAATTGCCCAATAGATGGAATAAAATTCTCATAAGGATCTTCGGCATAGATACGACATTCAATCGCATGACCTTTTGTCACGATATCTTCTTGCTTGCAGGGTAAGGGCTCGTTGGCAGCAACTTTAAGTTGCCAGGCAACTAAATCAATACCGGTAATCATCTCAGTTACTGGATGTTCAACCTGTAATCTCGTATTCATTTCCATAAAATAGAAATGCTCATCGTTATCAACGAGAAACTCAATAGTACCAGCGCCGCGATACTGAATTGACTTGGCAACCTGACAGGCTGCAAAAGCTAATTTCTGACGTAACTCTTGACTTAAGTTTAAAGCTGGCGCCTCTTCAATAATTTTTTGATGGCGACGTTGAATTGAGCAATCTCTTTCAAAAAGGTGGATAACTTGACCGTGATTATCAGCGATGATTTGGATTTCAATATGGCGAGGATTAACAATTAATTTTTCAATAATAATTGTATCATCGGCAAAGCTTGCTTGTGATTCGCGTCTTGCTCCGGCTAGAGCATGTGCAAATTCATTTTCCATGTATACAGCGCGCATTCCTTTTCCACCACCACCATTTGCCGCTTTAAGTAAAACAGGAAAACCAATTTTTTTCGCCTCATTTAATAAGACTTCATCATTTTGTTCATGGCCATGATAACCTGGTGTAAGAGGAACATCTGTTTTTTCAAGTAATTGTTTTGCTAGTTGTTTAGAACCCATTGCATCAATAGCTTCAATAGTCGGGCCAATAAACACTATATTGGCATTTGCACAGGCTTTAGCGAATAAAGAATTTTCAGATAAAAAACCATAGCCTGGATGAATTGCTTCGGCTTTACTTGTAAGGCAGGCTTTAATAATAGCATCAATATTTAAATAACTATCTTTGGCAATGGCTTCACCGATACAGTAAGCTTCATCAGCTTGTGCGACATGAGGACTATTTCTGTCAATCGTTGAATAAACAGCAACAGTTTTGATTCCCATTTGCTTAGCTGTTTTAATAATGCGGCAAGCAATCTCGCCCCGATTTGCTATTAGAATTTTTTTGAACATGAAAATCCTAAGTATGTTAATTAAATTATATAAATTTTCCTGTCGCAATTTTTATCTATTAAATGCTAATTAGCTCCATTGTGGCTGCTCTTTTTTAAGGAAGGCTTGTAACCCCTTTTGGCCTTCCGTTGAGACCCTTTTTTTAGCAATTAACACAGCGGTTTCATGCACAAGTTCATCAGTGACAGGTTTATCGCATACTTTGTTAATGAGCGTCTTACAATCTGCTACTGCTTGTGGGGCAAGTTCAGCAATTTGCCTTGCATAAGTCAGAGCAAAGTTAGCAAGTGCACCGCTCTTAACACAAAATTGAATCAAATTAAGTTGTTTTGCTTGCTCAGCGTCAAAAGGTTGTGCACTCATGAATAACCACTTGGCAGCACGTTCGCCGATTGCTTTAACAACATAAGGGCTAATAACCGCTGGAATCAAACCTAGTTTAACTTCAGGAAAACAAAATTTAGCTTCAGTGGAGGCAATTGCAATATCACAGGCTGCAACTAAGCCTGCACCACCGCCAAAAGCGCCGCCTTGAACGGCAGCAATAGTTGGTTTTGGACACTGATAAAGGGTTTTCATGACTTGGGCTAGAATAAGCGCGTCAACTAAATTTTCTTCTTCATTAAATTGCGCCATACGTTGCATCCAACTTAAATCAGCGCCAGCTGAAAAATGAGGGCCATTTGCTTTTAAAAGAATAACTCTCACTTGCGGATTTGCTATAGCTTCATTTAATTTTTCTTGGAATTGACTTAAGAGTTTATCGTCAAAAGCATTATGCTTGTTGATACGATTTAAAGTAAGAATAAAAACCTTATCCTGTAGTTCCGTTAGTAATTCACTCATGTTTAGTTCCTTACATTCTAAAAACACCAAAGCGTGTAGGTTTAAGAGGTGCATTTAAAGTAGCTGATAAACTTAAACCCAAAACTCTACGCGTATCTTCTGGTGCAATTACTCCATCATCCCACAACCTTGCACTTGCATGGTAGGGGTTCCCTTGCTTTTCATATTGATTACGTAATTTTTCTTTGAACGCTTCTTCCTCTTCCTCAGGCCAGAGTGTGCCTGCTTTCTTATGTTTATCTCGGTTAATTTGCGCTAAAACATTAGCAGCTTGTTCGCCGCCCATAACGGAAATACGTGCATTAGGCCAAGACCATAAAAAACGTGGGTCATAAGCACGTCCGCACATAGCATAATTTCCTGCACCATAGCTCCCTCCTATAATGACAGTAAATTTTGGTACATTAGCATTAGCAACAGCAGTTACCATTTTAGCACCATGTTTAGCAATACCGGAGGCTTCGTATTTACTGCCAACCATAAAACCCGTAATATTTTGAAGAAAAAGAAGCGGAATTTGGCGTTGCACACATAATTCAATAAAGTGAGTTCCCTTTAAAGCGCTCTCTCCAAAAAGAATTCCATTGTTAGCAATAATACCAATTGGATAGCCAAATAAATGAGCGAAGCCGCACACTAAAGTAGTGCCAAATAAAGCTTTAAACTCATCAAATTCGGAACCATCTACAAGACGAGCGATGACCTCGCGCACGTCAAAGGGTTTGCGTGGGTCAGCTGGAATAATACCATTTAATTCTTTTGGGTCATAAAGAGGTTCTTGACTTGTTATACGAGTTAACCAATCAGTTTTTTTACGATTTAAATGTTTAATAGTAGTACGTGCTAAATGCAGCGCATGTGCCTCATCTTCTGCATAATGATCAGCCACACCAGATTGACGGCAGTGGACGTCAGCGCCACCTAGTTCTTCTGCACTAATTACCTCTCCTGTAGCTGCCTTTACAAGCGGCGGCCCCCCTAAGAATATCGTTGCCTGTTTACGAACCATAATCGATTCATCAGCCATCGCAGGTACATAAGCGCCTCCTGCTGTACAAGATCCCATAACAACAGCAATTTGTGGAATATTATTTGCTGATAAATTGGCTTGATTAAAGAAAATTCGTCCAAAATGATCTCTATCGGGGAAAACTTCATCCTGCATAGGTAAATAAGCGCCACCTGAATCGACTAAATAAATACAGGGTAGGTGATTTGCTTTAGCAATTTCTTGAGCGCGTAGGTGTTTTTTTACGGTCAAAGGATAATAAGTGCCACCTTTAACGGTTGCATCATTAATAACTATCATGCATTCCGTATTCATCACTTGACCAATACCCGTAATTAAGCCAGCAGCTGGAATATTGTCTTCATAAACTTGATAAGCGGCTAACTGGGATAATTCAAGAAAGGGGCTGCCTGGATCTAATAAACGCTGTAATCGTTCTCGGGGTAAAAGCTTCCCATGCTTTAAGTGTCGTTGTCTAGCTTTTTCATCCCCACCTTGGGCAATATCTTTTATAGTAGTTTGCAGTGTTGTTACTAAGTCATTCATGGCAGCTGCATTTTGTTTAAACTCATTGCTTGCAGGATTAATTTGACTGATAAGCTTAGGCATAAATGTTCTCAATGAATAAAAATATTACAAAGCATAAGGACTAACCAAAGCAACCAGGTTAGCTCAATAATATAAGGCATTTTTTTTCCGGTTATTAATTTGTAGAGCAATGCAATGATCCCTACAATAACAACAGGAATTAATACTAAAAAAATAACTTTACTAATAATAATATCTAAAGAGTTTGGCTTAAAGAATAAAAAGAATTTGCCATATAAATGGGTATATAAAATATCAGTGTAAACAATAAAGGCATGAATATAGCGAGTACAAAGGACACCGAAGATACTTAATACTAAATAAATTAAACTTTGTCTAACCATTACATTCTCAATTTATTATTATTTAATTGAAAGAAATTAGAGCCTGCAATTCATTTTAAAAATGCTTAAAACATCTACATTGCGGGTTATCCCCGAAATCTAGGACTTCCTGGATGGCGCGGTAAGCCGCGCCACGTAGGGCTTATATAGTGATTTTCAGCAGATTCTAAAGAATGCAGAATCTATTTAACCAAACTTATTTTAAATACCCACCTATTTAATTTATGAATCGGGACTAGTTAGACTTAAGATTCCGCTTGCGCGGAATCAATTAATCAATCAATTATTTCTATGGCCATTGCAGTGGCTTCACCACCACCTATACATAATGCAGCTACCCCACGTTTTTTAGCTTTTTGTTTTAGCGCATGAATTAAGGTAACTAATATACGCGCGCCAGAAGCACCAATAGGATGACCTAATGCACAAGCACCACCATGAATATTAACTATATCAGCACTAAGCTCTAATTCTTGCATAGCGGCCATAGCAACAACGGCAAAGGCTTCATTGATTTCATACAAATCAACATCGTTTTGATTCCAGCCTGCTCTATTCATAACTTTACGAATGGCTTCAACAGGTGCAGTTGTAAACCACTGCGGGGCTTGAGCATGGCTTGCATGCGCGACAATCCGAGCAAGTGGTTTTAAACCTAATTTACTTGCTTTTGCATAAGACATGACAATTAAACTTGCTGCGCCATCTGAAATTGAGCTTGAGTTGGCAGCAGTCACTGTTCCATCGGCTTGAAAAGCAGGTTTTAGCTGAGCAATTTTAGCAAGCTTATTAGGATCAGGGCTTTCATCCTTTTCAATCGTTACATCGCCTTTCTTAGTGGCAATTGTAATGGGCACAATTTCTTCAGCGAAGCTACGATCGTTATTAGCTTGAATAGCACGTTCCATTGAGCGTATTGCAAATTCATCTTGCGCATTGCGACTAAATTGATAATGCTTAGCGGTGGCTTCAGCAAAATAACCCATTAACTTGCCCCGATCATAAGCGTCTTCTAAGCCATCAAGGAACATATGATCTTTAATCTCGCCGTGACCTAAACGATAGCCAGGACGAGCTTTATTTAATAAATAGGGCGCATTACTCATACTTTCCATACCACTCGCAAGAATAGTATTTGCAGAACCACATTTAATTAAATCGTGTGCTAACATGACAGCTTTCATTCCTGAGCCACACATTTTATTAATAGTGGTTGCACCAATTGCTTCAGGTACACCTGCTTTAATTGCTGCTTGTCTTGCGGGTGCCTGTCCAATACCAGCTTGTAGTACACAGCCTGAAATGACTTCATCAATGTCATTGGGAGAAATCTGGGCAAAATCAATAACAGCACGATGAGCCTCAGCGCCTAGATCTGGTGCTGATAAACTCGATAAGGCACCCAACATATTTCCCATTGGGGTTCGTTTTGCCGCAACAATAACTACATCGTTCTGTTCCATTGTGGTATTCCTTATAGTGTTTCTTTAAAAAGTTCACGCCCAATTAACATACGTCTAATTTCTGAAGTTCCTGCACCAATTTCATAAAGTTTAGCGTCACGTAATAAACGTCCAGTAGGGTACTCATTAATATAGCCATTTCCACCTAATATCTGAATAGCTTGAAGTGCCATTTGTGTTGCTTTCTCAGCCGTATATAAAATGACACTTGCTGCATCTTTTCTACTTACCATGCCAGAATCACAGGCACGAGCTACTGCATATAAATAAGCTCTTGCAGCATTTAGCTCAGTATACATATCAGCAAGTTTTCCCTGAATAAACTGAAACTCACCTATAGGTTGATTAAATTGCTTACGTTCATGAATATAAGGAAGAACTATATCTAAACAAGCTTGCATAATACCTATAGGGCCCGCAGCAAGAATTGTTCGCTCATAATCTAGCCCACTCATTAATACTCGTACGCCTTGATTAATTTCACCTAATACATTTTCAGTTGGTACTTCGCAGTCCTCAAAAACTAGCTCACAAGTATTTGACCCTCGCATACCTAATTTATCTAGCTTCTGAGCAGTACTAAATCCTTTAAAACCCTTTTCAATAATAAAGGCAGTAATGCCTTTACCTGCTGCTTGTTTATCTGTTTTAGCATAAACTACTAACACATCAGCATCCGGGCCATTTGTGATCCACATTTTAGTGCCATTAAGGATAAATTTATTATCAGCAGCTTCGGCGTGTAATTGCATACTAACAACATCAGAGCCTGAGTTTGATTCACTCATGGCTAAAGCACCTATATAATCCCCACTAATAAGTTTAGGCAAATATCGGCTTTTTTGCTCATTATTACCGTTAAGATAGATCTGATTAACACATAAATTTGAATGTGCACCATAGCTTAACCCGACGGAGGCAGAAGCACGCGAAATTTCTTCCATAGCTATAACATGGGCTAAATAACCCATATTAGCACCACCGTATTCCTCGCTTACGGTAACGCCTAATAATCCCATCTCACCAAGCTTGCGCCATAAATGATTAGGAAAGGCATTATCAGTATCAATTTTAGCGGCTAAGGGAGCAATTTCTTGGCTAGCAAATTGATAGACGCTTTCTCTTAGAAGATCAAGCGTCTCACCTAACTGATAATTTAAACCAATATGCATGGTATCTTCCTGTTACTTAGTATAAAAGTACGTATAAAAATAGAATTATTGTTATACCGAACTTGTTATAGCTTTGCCGAAAATTTACGGGGCAAAGCTATAAAGCTTACTCTAATTAGTTTACCCATTATCTTTATAAAATAGCGCATGTTTAGTGATAAGAGCTATTACTATGTATACCGAACCCACGCTATTTATGCAAATAAAGGCTAGACTATACTTAATTAGATTTAAGTTGCCTAGCTTTAAATTTAAACCTTTTTAAGATAGGGTTTGCTGTTATTTATGCCGCTAAAGAGCGTTAACCTATTAATGCACATCATTTACATGGATCCATATTTAAATAAACATGCTTTAATTAATATATGTTGCCACAAAAAATATTTAAAGTTTAGCTAGAGAGGGTCTGCTGACAATTCATTTTCTTAGGTTGCCTATAATCTCTAGTAATGGAGAATAATACATGAGCAATTTAGTTTTATGGGGCCATCATGTTGATGAATATAAGGAAATGTTTGATTTATCAGACAAAGATTTAGCGGGTAAATTACTTGAATTTGGTAGTGGCCCTAGTGCCTTTAATACAGAAATGACACAAGATAAAAAATACTGCATTAGCTGTGATCCTTTATTTGTTTTAGATAAAGCAACTTTAATAACAAAAACAACGCTTGTCTTTTCTGATATGCGTGAAAAACTCACTCGTGATCAAGATAAATTTAATTTTATTGCTTATGGAAATTTAGAAGGGTTAATACGAAAAAGACGCGCAGGCATGCAATCATTTTTTAATGACTATGTGCAAGGTAAAAAAGAAAAGCGTTACCTGCCTTTAAAGGATATTACCCTTCCTTTTTCTGATTTCTCATTTGACTTAGCGTTAAGCTCACATTATTTGTTTGCTAATATCGAAGAGCAAGATGTTGGCTTCCATGTTGCGGTAATCAGAGAGCTTGCCCGGGTTGCCAAAGAAGTACGCATCTTTCCTTTGGTCAATCGTTTCAATGAAACATCATCCCAGTTGGGACCCGTCATGTTACAATTACAACAGGAAAATTATGGCCTTGAAGTACGCAGCGTTGACTATAATCTGCAACCAAAAGGTAACGCAATGCTACGTGTTTGGGCTCAACAATGCGAATTGAATTAGCATCTTTAATACTTCTCAATTAGGCTCCAAAGAGTAGCAACTGTCTTGAATTAAAATTTAAGACAGTTGCTACTCTTGATTTTTTAATAATTTAAGATAAATTGTGCCTAACTTTAATAGCGAGCTTTTCTATGTATTCGCTGATTCGTCCATTTCTTTTTAGGCTCGAAGCTGAAAAAGCGCATCTTTTTACTTTAAAAGCACTTCATTATTTGCCGGCAGTCTTATTTGCACAGCTACCAGATACAAAACCCATTAAAGCAATGGGTTTAACTTTTAAACATCCCATTGGACTTGCTGCCGGATTAGATAAAAATGGCGCGCATCTAGATGCATTAAGTAAATTAGGTTTTTCATTTATTGAAGTAGGTACGGTCACGCCTAGGCCCCAATTAGGTAATCCTAAACCACGTTTATTTAGATTACCAACACATGAAGCAATTATTAATCGCATGGGTTTTAATAATGAAGGGGTGGATGCTTTAATAAGGAATGTGCAGGAAAGCCAATATCATGGCATATTAGGGATTAATATTGGTAAAAATAAAGATACTTCTTTAAATGAGGCTGTTAATGACTATTTAGTTTGCCTACAAAAAGTATATCGTTATGCCTCTTATGTAACGATTAATATTTCTTCGCCTAATACGCCAGATTTACGGCAATTACAGCAACATGAATATTTATCTGACTTATTAAAGCAATTGGCTGAGAAGCAAAAAGAACTTGCAGATACTCATCAGCGTTATGTACCACTCGTTATCAAAATCTCTCCTGATGAAGAGGATGAAACCTTAAAACAAATTGCTAACACCGTTATTGCTAATAAAATAGACGGTATTATTGCTACGAATACTACATGCTCACGATTAGGCATTGAAAATGCCGCTTTAAGTCAAGAACAAGGTGGTTTAAGTGGTAAGCCTTTATTAAATCGTTCGACAGCTTGTATTAAATTACTAAAAGAAATCGTTGGTTCAGAGGTAACTTTAATTGGGGCTGGGGGCATCTCTGATACAGAATCCGCCCAGGAAAAATTGGCTGCGGGCGCTAATTTATTGCAAGTGTATACAGGCTTAATTTATCGAGGGCCTTATTTAATTCCAAATTTACTCAAAAGTTTAACTTAAAATTTTTAACTATTATTGTCTTTTACAATTTAATTGTACTCTTTTTATTAGCTACCTTACTTTTCAATTTGTTTCACAATTAAAATTAAAAATTAATTATTATTCATATTGAGTTAATAATTTTCTAGTAAAATAATAGGTATAAACGTTATTACCTTCGTTAAAGCTATGTTTACGATTTTTAGAGGTTACTACAAAAGGGCGGTAGAGGCCGTAAAAAATTTGATTCCAGAAGAAATGTTTGTCTCTGATGATCCTGGTAAAGGCAAAGCAACTATTGAAGTCGATATTCCTCGTGCTGGTTTTTTAGATTTTTCAGGTCAAAGAACTTATGATGATTTAACAGATGCATGGAAAAAAGACGATGTAGTTACTGAAGATTATATTCAAGGCCGTATGAATGCCGGAGTTTTTTGTGAGTTAATGTATAAAACAGGCGTGATGACTGGCCAAATCATACCTACAAGTATAAAAGATGAGGGTGATTTTTTTAGTCACTTAAAAGGAGAGAACCAAGTTTCTTTATCTTTTGCATATTTTAGTGATAGTGGTAAGCCGTGTGGATTTTCCCTTATAAGTTCTAAGTCAGACCCTGATTATTGGATAATTTCCATCATTAGGGATGCTACAACTGACGCTGAGCATAGAGAAGTAAGTATTTGGGTCAATTTAGGCAAAGATAAAATTCCTGAAGATTTTTTAGTTAAAAATTCGGAGTTAGATAGTTCACTGCAATTACAAAAGGACTTAAATGAGGATATTTATTCCTTATTATTGCAGGAGTTACAAAGTCAAAAACTAGCTGATTTACTTCAAGCAATAATTAGATCAAATAACACCTTAGATTTACAGATGTTAAATTTGTTGCAAAAACAAGTTCGCGGTCCAAGTGAGTTTGCTAGTAATGAAAAAGCAACCATCTCCCCATTTTGGAAAACGAAGTTAAAAGAATTAGGTGCTACATTAGGCTCAGCAGGAATAGGTGCACTCATAGGCGCTGGTATAGGGGCGCTGTTAGGTACGCTCGTTTTTCCGGGTATAGGTACTAAACTTGGCGCGTTGATTGGTGCAGCTTTAGGTGGTTGCGCAGGTGGAACCGTTGGTTTGTCTGGTGTTGGACTTTATGAGTTATGGAAAAATAATCCTAAAACGAGTGCTGCTATAACCATCTTAGGTAATGCTGGTCTGGGTGCTGCTGCGGGTGCCATTATAGGAACCTTTATCTTCCCCGTTATAGGAACAGGTGCTGGCGCTCTCATTGGCGCTGGCATTGGTGCATCCTTAGGTTTCGCTATAAATGGGATAGGCAACTTCATTAGAAAAAACTTTAAAATTGGAACAGGTTTAACTACCTTGGGTAGCGCAGGTATAGGCGCTGGTATAGGCGCGCTGTTAGGTACGCTTGTCTTTCCGGTCTTAGGAACCAAGATTGGCGCAGTAGTTGGGGCTTTAATAGGCGCTGCTATTCCCTTGATAGGGGCAGGCATTAAATTAGCTTATGAAAAGTATAAAGACTTTTCAAGCAGGCTGCAAAGAAGGTCTAGCTCTGGCAGTGGTGAGGAAAAAGAGGATTTAGGCACAATGGGTCGACATTCGCCCAATGTGATGGTTAGCGGCCTTAAAGTGACTAAGGTTGTCGAGCCGCAACAGTCTTTAGATAGTGGTTTAGAGGTAGTGAAACAAGGAAGTAAAAAAGAATCTGTTTCTAATACAACCTTAGAAGGTGACAGAAGGGATTACATTTCTCCTTAGTTAGGTGTGGCTTTGAGCCAGGCTAGATTTGTTTAATAATTTAACCTATTTAATATTATTTTAACAATTATGTAATATAATTAATCAATGGCGATTGAGGTATATTATTGTGGAAGAGTTAATTAAGCAGTTACAAAGTCTCTATATAGAAAGGTTTTTATACTATTCTTCAAATTTAGATCGGTTAAATCTTGGCTATGAATTGCGATTTTATGGAAAAGAAAGCCGACCTTTAGAAGCTAATATTACTGATTTTCTCCAAGCAAATTTTACACCAGATGGTGCTTTTAAGGAAGGTGTATTAAAAGTTGAAAGGGAGCGATTGAAGCAGATTATTGGTAATGAATTTAATCCTGATGTACGAGATGACTTCCTTACAGATCGCGATAGGTTTTTATTAGATTTGATTAATTTCCAAGTTAGTTATGATTTACAAGGAATAAGTCAGATATATACTAGAAAGATATTCGCTCCATTTGACCATTTAGATACACCAGGAAAAAATGCTGCAAAAAACGATATTATCGCGAAATGGGGAAAGCTAATAATTAATTACTGTTTAGGAACAACAGAGAAAGACTTAAAAAATAATTTTGGATTAAACAACTTAGAAGCAATGTTTGGGACGGCTGTAGTAAGTTTAATACGAGAAAAAATAGGAGAGTTTTTCTTTAATGAATTAATTATTACAGAGCCAATAACTTTATTTAATATAGAAGAATCTGGCAAAGTAGATCTAAATAAGCAAGCCTTTGCAAAATGGTTTACTATGGATGTTAAATTATGGCAAAGGCAAATGGATATATGGCTTACTATTATTAATGAAAAGTTAGATTTTGATAAGTTACCTAGTCCTGAAGAAGTGTTGGTTTTGCTAAAATCGTGGCCTGATTTTTTAAAAATGACAGAGTTAGTTCTGGATAGAAAATTAAAGATCTCTCCCGAATATTATGATAAAGCAGCTGAATTTCTAGGGAAAAAACAGGCTAAAACAGATATATATAAATTTTTTCGAAGTGGCCTACCTTTACCAGAAGCGCTGGCAACTACATTAAGAATGATTTCTCCAGAATTATCCCCTTCAGTGAAAAAAGCATTAGAACTAAATGAAGCATCTTCTTATGTTGAAGAGCTAGTCAATAATCTTCCTTTTTTCAAAAGAGTCAAAGATCTAGATTTATCTAAAGAATTAGGGGTTCATGTACAGACTCAGATTTCTCAGTTAATTGAAGCTGCTAAAGACGCATGGAGAATTAGTTATAAACAATCTTTAGGTGGCGCTATAGCTGACTGTAAGGAGATACAAGAAAAATGTGAGCAGGACATATTAACTATTATTATCGGTACCGACAAAGTACTCAATGATGAGCAAATGGGAAAACTTGAAAATAATAAAATTACGGCGTTAATTAAATTTTTCATAGGGAATAGGAATTCTGAAGCTGAAGAGGCAACGCTTAAACAAATCGAATTTGGCAACCTGTCAATCGATAACAAAATTAAGTTTTTAACTGAATTTTATAAGCAGACTGATAAGTATAAAGGCCACGAACATAATCAAGCTATTAAAAGAGTAGGCATGCTTGAAGCAGCCAAAACTAGAGAAGAATTTCTCAAAACAGCTGACCTGCAAAGTAGTGTCAAAGTTGAATCTTTGATCCAAACTTATAAACTAAATGAGGTTCATCAGAACAGAGAAAATGAACAAGCTATTAGAAGAGTGGTAGAGTGGGAAGCAGAAAAATTTGCTGCAGAATTGGTGGACAATGAGCCTTTCTTCCGCAGTGTCACTGATTTAAATTTAAATGAATATCTTTACGTACAAGAGTCAACGAATGGTTTATTGCCTCAGCCTGAAACTTATGCAGCTCTACAAGAGCAAATAAATAATTTAATTACTCAAGCTAAAAAGGATTGTAGAGGTACTTATTTAGAAAACAGTCCTGCGAACTTTATGGATCCAAGTAAAAAAGAAGAAAATCGCCAAAAAATACAAAACGAGTGCAAGGAGAAAATAGCAGATATTATCGAAAAGAGCGAATTATTACTACTTACTACCAGAATTCAAACATTAATTTATTTTTATAAGAACAATGGCTATAAAGGTAATGAGTATAATGAAGCTATTAAAAGAATGGCGAAATATAAACGTGAGATTGAAGCTAGCGGCATATTGAGTACTATGAAAGTTGATATTTTAACTGAACTTTATAAGCTTGAGAATCCAAAGAATGAGGGGGCAAATAAAGAAGCTATTAGGAGAGTAGCAGCGCTTGAGGCACCTAAATATGCAGCAGCATTGGTCGACAGGTTTCCTTTTTTCGAAAGCGTCACCCTTTTAAAGTTAGATGAATATCTTAACTTACAAGATCAAAAGAATGGTTTAAATACTGAATTTGATACTTATTTAGACTTACAAAAACAAATAACCAAATCAATTACTGAGGCTAAAGAAAAGTGCGTAGAAATTTATAGAAAGGACGGTAATGAAAGTTTTATACTTCTAAGACCTACTAGCGAGGAAAAGCTTGTTGGTATACAAAACGAATGTAAGGAAAATATAGAAAAGCTTATTAAGAATAGCCCCTTATCAAGCCTTACCAAAATAGCTGCGTTAACGCATTTTTATCAGCAAATTAAAAGTCATAAAGGCCAAGAAAGAGAACAAGTTGCCGTGATAGCTCAGCCGGGAGAGAAGGTGTTAGATCCAGGGAGAAAAGAAGCTATTGAAGTGATAACTGCGCATGAAAGGATGAAATTAGAGCAAGAACTAGCAACAAAATTGGGGGATGAACCATTTTTTAGGCAAGCCTCAAATTTATTGTTTGATAGAGAAATACCATCTAAAACATATGATAAGATTTATAAATTAATTAAGATTGCTGAAAGTGGATACAAAGAGACTTACCTTAATGCATCTAATTCTAAAGACGAGGATAACACGCTAGCTAGGAAAGAAATAAAGAAAGTATGCAATAAGGAAATTATAAAAGCTATAGAAGATAGTAATATCTCAATGAGCAAAAAAATTAGGGTCTTAAACCAGTATAAAAAATCAGTCGCAGCTAATTTAGATGAAGAGGAGAAAGATCATTTCTTTATAGAATTAAATATCATTGCGAGAATGATTGAACTAGAAAAAGAAAGAATTCAGCAGAAGAAAGACAATGTACATACGAAAAACAGAATTGGCCCGCTTGAGATAACTTTAGATACTATTAAGAAAAAGATAAAAGAGACTAGAGAGGCTTGTCAGCCCTCTGCTGATCCAAATAACCACGTAGATTCAATAAAGCTAAAACAAGCATGTAAAAGAACAATACAAAATACCATCAAAACTCAGTTGCTTGATAACAGTACTTTAGACTTATCTTGGAGAGAGAAATTTGTTCGAAAGTTATTAAATATTGTTGTTGCTATAAGTTTTGGTAAATATGCTGCGCCTGAGTCAGCAAGATCTTCCACAAACCCAAGATTTTTTAAAACTCAAACACAAGTACATGAAAATATGGAGACTATACAAAATACTTTAGCAAAGATAAATATATAAATAGCTATTTAATAGTCAAAATACGCCAGGCCTTGGCCCGACATTTTAATCTTATAGTAGAAACAGAAAGCTTTACATTTAATGTTTTTGATTTGTTGAGTTGGTTAACTCACATTTCTATCTTTCTCCTATTTGGGTAAAAAAGTTTATAAAATATACTCTTTGTTCATGTTTAGTTAACAATTTCCCACTAAACTATAAGAAGTAATGATTATAAGGCTAATTTATATGGGTGGTAAAAAATTTCATGGGACGTATTCTCAAGCTATAGAGGCTATATCACCGATAGTAGACCCAGTGCTTTTTCAACCTAAAGAGCTTAATCCAGTAAAAGCTATTGAAACAGATTTACCACGAGACCATTTTGTTGTTTCTTCTAGGAAAAAACGTATAGATTTTGAAAGCGCTTGGAGAGAAGGAGCTCTCAATAGAAAGGACTATGTTCAAGGCGATATGACTGCCGATAGTATAGGACTTTTTAGAGAACTTTTATTCCAGGAAGCTGTAGCAGTTATAAATAGTAAACAAAGGAAGCTGAAACTCTCAAGAATGGAGGACGAGCCAGAGAAGTATACACAAGATAGCGGATTTAAAGTCAATTTTTCTTTTGCATATTGTGATGACGAGGGTAATTATTGCGGATTCAGATTAACTACATCTGAGGTAGATCCTAACTATTGGGAAGTTACTGTTATAAGAAAGGCTACAGAGCCTAGAGAAAGTCGCGATGTAACTATTTTGCTAAATTTAGGTGAGCAAGATGTAAATGAGAATATATTAAAAACTCAAGGAGAAATGGGACCAATTCAAGAAGAATTAAAAACAGCATTAAATTCAGTTCAAGTGTATCAATTATTGAGTCCTCTTTTTAAAGAAGATGGTTTTATAAATACAGAAGCTTGCAGGCGATTAAAGGAACAAGTTTATGTTAAAAACTATCTTGATATGCGCTTAAATAAATTATTAAAGATACTTCAAGAGGCTCAAAGAAAAGTTAATAATTTAAATGGTGAATTGATTAGTGAATTAGCTAATGAAATTGAAACTGAGCAAAATACCGCAGAACAGGATCTTTCTTATTTTCTGGCAAGTTTAAATGAGACTGCTGTTAATTTAAAGTTAGAAAGTTTTTATAACCGGGTTCAAGGATTGAGAAATGTAGAAAGCATAGTAGAGAGGAACACTCCGGTATATCTCAACGATGAAGATTTTTTATCAGAGCGAGAAATAGAATTTCGAAACAGCCCCTTTTTTGAAGTCATCCTTAATCTCTCATTTACAGACAAGAATATTGCATCAATGAGGGTAGAGTCTAGTTCTTTAAGGGGTCAACTTATTCAAATTACACAGACTAATGCAGAAAATAGTCGAAAGAAAATATTGGCTCAACTTACTTTTGATTTACATCAACTGGATCTATTGGATTCATCCTATGAAATTTTCTGTAATGAAAGTGATGAATTTTTAAAATTCTTTCATCGTATATTATCTACTAATTCTAATAGCGAAGAATTACTAAAAGAATGGCTATCCCCTACAAATTCCTCACAGCTTGGAGTACTGCGTTTAATAAGTGAAGTTAAGAATAGTGATAAATTATTTACAGATATTCTTAACAGTGGAAAGTTAGACCAAATACGTATTATATTTAGCCATTATTTTGATCATCCAGATCGCCTTAAGATCAATAAGAGCCATATAGCGCCTCTCATAAATGTTATATTAAAACGGCCAGATATTCATTTTCCTAAATTAATACCATGTTTTGAATTTTTACATAAGATATCAGGCACTAGCGTTAATACGGATAAACTAACAGACTTTTTGTTAGCTAACTTAGAGGATAAAAAGACGCTTGAAGAGACTGCATATGCATTAATCAGGATTAATGAGAGTAATATAGGAGCTGCAAAAAATGAAGCAATGGCTTTAATTTTAGCAGAAGCTGGAAATGATCTTAGAGCAATTCTTAACCAGGCAAATTGTGAATTAATTATAAGGGATGATGTTCCAGCTGAACAGACATTGAGAAAGGGCGCTACTTACAAATATATTCTTACTAGGGATAAATTATTTTATTTTGATTCAAGCAAAGATGAAAATAAACTGCAGGAAATCGTTCTACAATGTGCACAGCTAGAGAAGCTAAGAACACAATTTATCGACCGAGGTAATTTGGTACCTTTAAGTCGCAAAGATTTGGAAAAAATAACCGAAATTGCAGGCCATCCCCATCAAGGTTATCTTGCTTATTTCACTGAGCTTGCGATTTATTTAAAGGAGATTGGACGTTTAGATTTATATGAAACGTTGAAAGAAGAACCTAAATTAGTGGTGGCATTTAATCAATTGTACAAAGATCCTAGTAATCAAGTTAGTCATGAATCAGTGCGACATTTTCTCAAGGGTTTTTTGCAAAATGTAACGCTAGACCAGGTAGTGAATCAATGTAAATCAGTGGTTGAAAATAAACGCTTAAAGGCTCTTTTAGCTTGTAGGATTGTGCCTCCTACAGATGATAAAATTTATCAATTATTAAGTGATACAAGTTATAGCTCTAAGGCGATGGATTATTTGTTATCGCTTAATTTACAAAATCCAAAAGCTCGAGAGCTAGCTTATAAGTTGGCCTCTCTAGATAATTCATCGGAAGCGACTAATTTTAGGTTAATGCTAGAAGATTTGGAAAAAAATAAGGATAAATTTAAAGAATCTGTACAGAAAAATATTATTGAAACACTTTGTTTAACTCAAATTGCTTTAAAAGAGCGGTCAGGAGAAGATAATACAAAAGATATCTTTGCGCTTTTCAATTCAAAAGAAGCTAAAAATGGTCGATTTCAAGAGGCTATTTATCTAATAGAAAACAAATGTCACGACATAAGAACTCGCTTAAATACAAAAGATACTAAAAAGCAAAAAATTACGAGTTTTATAGGGCAGGAACAGAAGTATCGCCAAAATTTATATACTCTAGCATTTGATGCCGTTACGAAAAAAATGCGACCAAGTAAGTTTGCAGAGAGAATAAAAGAAAGTTCAAAAGAAATGTTGAAAGTTGTTGATGAAGATAGGCATCCTTGGTGTAGAAATGCTTTATTTGCTTTGGCAAATCTACTGGGTTCTTGTTTATTAATGATTCCTAATATAGTTAAAGGCGTAACATCAAAAATAAGCGGTGCAAAAGCGCTTTTCTTTTATTCAACAACCCAATCTGGTAAAGATATTCGTGAATTACATAACGATCTTACAGATACGCTTTCAAAAAAGGTTATTAGATAAATTTAAGTTTTGATTTAACTAACATAGGTTGAGCTCTGGCCCAACATTTCTATCTTAGGAAAAAATCACTATTTAATATTTTTGATTGATTTGTTGTGTTGGGCCAAGGCCCAACTTACATTCTCCTCCTACGTTCCGCGGCTTGGCTGCGGAATCTAGAATCGAGATTTGGAATGGATTCCGCGGGCAAGCCGCGGGACGGAGGCATCATTGCCAGATTTGTATTAAAATTTCTATAGGTTAGAGATTACTTCTTTATTAACGCCCCAGTTTGGCAATTAGCATTAATTGGTGAGTTAAATGGATCATAGCTGCCATAGTTTGGTCCAAAGAATGCCATGTAGCCAGGGTTTGTTTTAGTTACCCAAGCTGGTTTGCTGCCAATATATAGCTTGTCTTTGTCTAATACTCTTACATCAGTAAACACACCTTTATCGACAATAATTTTAGTTAAGTCAATTCCTGTGGCACTAAAATCTAAAACGATAGGTGTAGTGTCTGCAAAAATATCATAACCTAACCAATAGCTACCAGAGCCTTGTTTGCGCTGCGAAGTACAAGGTTGGGTAGGATCAGTCGTTTTATTAACTTGAATATAACCATTAACAATCGTGCTGTTAACAGGTACATAAATCATATTGTCGGTTGCTGATCTGATAGGCTCAATGGTTTTGTTATCAGAACTTAACACGCCAATTTTTGCTGAGAATTGATTAGCTGGGTTAACCGCTTGCGCTAACATATAGGCCCAATTTTCTGGTCTTGCTGTGTCAGTTGTTAACTCAATAGGTGTGGTAGGAAAGAAGTAATCTTTTCCAGCGTTATCAATAAGACGTAATTGAATTTTATCACCAGCCTGTAAGGTTGAATCAAGTGTTGCTCTACCAACCATTTTCCAGGTCGCAGTCACTGCGGGAAGATGAGTAAATTGGCTGCTAACTCGATTGGTAGTTTGACCTTGCTGAACAGTTAAATTAACTCTTACAATTTGCTGAGCATTGATATTAGCTATTAATAATCGCGCTTTTGCACTTTGGCTGTTTTGCAGCTGATAAGGCGTTTGGTTCTCTGCATCAATAGACCAATTATAAGTTAAGTTAGTCCCAACAGATTGACTACCATCTAACTGTAATTCTGTTGGGCCTGTCACAGTAGTAGGTAAAGCTCTGATAACTGCTTTAACAGTAGGAGGAGGATTGGTGTCTGAAAATACAACATCAATACAAGAATGGAAACGCTCATAAGTATAACTGTTTCGTCCCCATTCACCATAAATCACAGCGCGATTAGCACGTGCAGGTACATTACACGTTGTGATAAATCGATTATTTGCTTTATCAGGTACTACATTGGGATTTGCATTTGGCGATTGATCGTTATATTTAAGATGACAGAAAGGTGTGGTTTCAAAATCATTCCAAGTTAATTCTTTAGTAGGGTCAAATTGGAAATCAGGTTTGGTAATCCAGTAAACAAATTCTTCTGTATCACCAAAATGATTACCCCAGGAAATATTCCAAGTAAATTTTTGTTGACCGCCTGCAATTTGAGTCGTTGGCCAATCATTTGCTCTATCCCAAGGTGTTTTACCGCCGCTCCACATCTCAGAGGCAAAGCCGCAGACATATTTAGGTAATTGATCAATAGGTTTGGTAGAACGGCCAATAGTATGGGTTAAAACAGCCATAAAATTATAAATACTATTGTCTAGAGTTCCGTCTTCCTTAGTCATAATCGGCCGACATTTCTCATGTGTCATTTTATCTTTAAAAATTTCATCAGGTTTGCTCTCTACGCCACAAAATTGCTCACGAGAAGGCGGGCTTTCTATCACGCCATGAGCAAAAGTTGCAGAAGAAAATTGTAAAATAAATAAATAGGTAAAAAAGGTAAGAGATATGCGTTTGAGATGTTTCATATTCTTAAGTCCATATAAAAAAAGGAATTTTCTTTATAAACCAAATTTATCTTTAGTTCAAATGTGGTTAAAATAAAGTCATGTTTATGGAAAAAAAGAATACAATATTTTCATTTTTATCAGGTTATAGCATGATAAAAAATGACTACTAATGAAAATTATAGTTTGATTTAATTTATTTTTAGTCTATTTTGAATATCGGAAAGTAGTTTTTATAAATTTATATTTTTCTAAATTAGTACGCATTTTTTTAACTCAATTCATAAGGAAAATGATTATGAGATATCTTCTGCGCGGCTTAGGCTCGCTAATTTTATTAACTCAAAGCATACTTGCTTCAGCGTCTCCACCTAAAGATGTACCAACGGTTGCTCCTCAACCGACTACCTGTATCAGTTCCCAATTTGTGGTAACGGGTGATCAGTATTGGAAAAACGTGACACTAAAATTAACCAATAATTGCAGTACACCGGTTGATTTTGAAAATACGAGTGTAACATTTACCAATAAAGCACCTCTAAATACGACGTTCTGGGGTGATTTCGCACCACTACCTTATCCTGATGCACCACTAAATATTAGTTCACAACCGCAAGCAGATGGGACTTATTTAGCAACTCTTAATATGCATTTTAAAGGTTATCCTGGTACAAGTACTAGTTTGCCAGTAGGTCGATCAATTCAAATTAAATATGGTGTGAGCGCGGATACTCATATCGATGGTACAGTTAATGTTTATGTTGGTGGAACGCCGAGTGAGACAGGTAGTCTCCAATTAAGAAATGCAACGACAAAGCCAAGTAATGTTACGCAGACCTATGCCTTAGTTCATCTGACGATGAATGGTCAGAAAATTAGTGAGGTTCAGTTACCTTGGAATACAACTGTAACAGTGCCTAACTTAGCGCCAGGTGCCTATACTATATCACCTCAAGCTGTAACTGATAGTGCTGGTGGTACTTATCAGGGTAGTGCGGTGCCAAGTTCCGTCACTATTAATGCGAATCAACAAGCCTCTTCTACTATAACCTATAGCTTAACGCAACAGACAGGTAAAATAGCAATTAATGTGCAAAATCTACCTACTGAGTTAACAGGTTATACAACTAGACCAGTGGTATTAATTCGGGAAAATCAATCAGGTAGTTCAGTAGCTCAAACGGTAGCTTGGAATACTACAACCACAGTAAGCCAATTAAAAGCAGGTAGTGTATATACGTTTTCAACGGATACAATTAGCTACAACGGTTATAACTGTACACCTACCTTTAATCCAGCAAGTTTAACTGCAGCTTCTACAGCACCTACTACTAACTTGACTTATAAATGTGTACAGGTAGCGCAAGATTCAGTGACTTTAAATGTGACTGGTGCACCAACTACTTTGAATTCATTACAAGTCACGTTAACGCCAAATAACAATACCGCACCGGTAACGACAACTATTAGTTTAACGAATGGTAGTGGTTCAAAAACGGTAATGTTAACAGATGGGGTGATTTATACGTTATCAGCAGCACCTGTAAGTGGTTATTCTATTAAATTTACGCCACAACCTCTTACAGCAACACCTAATGCAACTGTGGCGATTACTTTAACTCAACAAGGTACTGGAACACCTGTTGCAGTCAATGGCCAATTAACGGTATGTGGTACTAAGTTATGTAATGAGCATGGCGATGCCATTCAATTAAAAGGTATGAGTTCACATGGCTTACAGTGGTTTAGTCAATGTATGACGCCTGCTGCTTTAGATGTTTTAGTTAATGGCTTTAAATCTAATGTAATTCGTATTGCTCTTTATGTACAAGAAGGTGGCTATGAAACTAACCCTGCGCAATTTACGCAACAAGTTAGTAGTTTAATTGATCAAATAACTGCTCGTGGTGTCTATGTTATTGTTGATTGGCATATCTTAAATCCTGGCGATCCTAACTATAATTTAGAGCGTGCTAAGAAATTCTTTACAGATATTGCTACCGTGCATAAAGGTAAAAACAATATTCTGTATGAAATAGCGAATGAACCTAATGGTGTTAGTTGGGCTACGATCAGAAATTATGCTAATCAAATAATTCCTGTGATTAGAGCAATTGATTCTAAAGCACCTATTATCGTTGGCACACGTGGATGGAGCTCTTTGGGGGTTTCTGATGGCAGCAGCTATCAAGAAATTGTAAGTAATCCAGTGAATTTCCCCAATATCATGTATGCTTTCCACTTCTATGCTGCCTCACATAGGGACAATTATTTAAATGCATTAGATAGTGCTTCTAATGTTTTACCAATCTTTGTTACCGAATTTGGTACGCAAACATTTAGTGGCGATGGCGAAAACGATTTTGCTATGTCAGATAGATACATGCAGCTTATGGCAGCTAAAAAAATAAGCTGGGCAAATTGGAATCACTCCGACGATTTTCGTTCAGGTGCTATTTGGGTAACTGGCACTTGCGACAGAAATGTCTGGACTGATGATCGCTTAAAGCCAGCAGGTGTTTATATTAAAAATAAAATTCAAACCCCTTAACTTAGGCTAATAAATAGCGCAGTCGAAAGTGTTTTATTAATCGATTGCGCTATTTACTGTTTTTCTTCTTACAATTATTCAATCTGTTATATTTATTTAGTAGCGTAACAATTGTCTTGAATTAAATATTCAAGCTAGTTGCTATACTTGCTCTATGCCTACGTTCCGCGACTTGTTCGCGGAATCTAGGAATTAGCTATATCACTGGATCTTGCGGACAAGCCGCAGGACGTAGGCTGGGTAAAGGGGGCTGCATACCTAAAAGTCCCATAGCATGATATAAACCCTGTTATAACCAGTCACGTTGGCATAACAAGATAGGCTAGATAGGCATTATAAGCATGTTATCTAATTATCTTTGCCAATAAACTTGGCACTCAGAAAGTTTTACGGCTACAATTTCACTTTTCCGCATAGTTAATTTCAAATGACTCAAACATTGTCGAGTAAAACACGTTTTCTTTATTGGCGGTTGCTTCGTTATGTTAAACCTTTCTGGTTGATTTTACTGTTAGGAATTTTCGCCAATATTATCTATTCTTTAATTGACGCATCATTTACCTATATGATGCGGCCTTTTTTAGATAAAAGTTTTATAAATATTGATTTGGAGTTTGTTAAAAAAATTCCCTTTATTGTTTTAATAGGAATCACCTTTCGTGGCTTAGTAAGCTTTCTGGGTAGCTATTGTATGACCTGGGTCGCTCGATCTGTTGTTAAAATATTAAGACAACAAGTTTTTGCTCATATCATTAAATTACCGTCTAGTTATTATGATCAAGCAACTTCAGGCCAATTATTATCTAAAATTCTTTATGATGTTGAGCAAGTAGCACAGGTGAGTGCAGATGCATTAACTGATTTTGTTCAAAATACATGCCTAGTAATTGGTCTATTAACCGTCATGATGGTTATTAGTTGGCAATTATCATTAATGTTTCTATTAACCATTCCCTTTGTAGGTATTTTAGTTAATTTTACTAATAAACGAGTAAGACGTATTAGCCATAAAGTACAAAAAACAATGGGAGAAGTCACTGAGATTGCCGCTGAAGCGATTGAAGGATACCGAGTTGTTCGTATTTTTGGTGGCGAAAATTATGAAATTCAAAAATTTAATCAAGCAACGGAGACCTCAAGAATTAATGATATGAAGGTTGCCATAAGTAAAGGCATCAATGTAACTGGTGTACAATTTATTATTGCTTTAGGTATTGCCTTAATTATTTTTGCTGCAATTAAGCTAACGACAGTGATGCCAATTACAGCAGGCTCTTTTTTAGCCATTATTGCTGCTATGTTGCAGTTGATTAAACCTATTAAAACGCTTACAACGCTAAATGCTACAATTCAAAAGGGACTAGCTGGCGCAGAAAGTGTGTTTACTTTACTCGATAGTCCTATTGAAGAAAATAGAGGTAAACAACTTGATAAGCGTATAAAAGGCGCTATTGAATTTAACAATGTAACTTATGCATATCGAGAGGGATTACCTATTTTACATAACGTTAGTTTCTCTATAAAGCCAGGCGAAACAGTAGCCTTAGTAGGGCACTCAGGTAGTGGTAAAACGACAATTGCAAGTTTGCTGCCACGTTTTTATGAATTACATGAAGGTCAAATTCTTTTAGATAATATTCCTATTAACGAGATTTCCTTAACTAGCTTAAGGCAGCAGATTGCTTTAGTCAGTCAGCACGTTACCTTATTTAATGATACTTTAGCTAATAATATTGCCTATGGACGTTTTGATGTAAGTCGAGCAGAGATTATAGCGGCCGCTAAGCTTGCTTATGCTGATGAATTTATTGCGCGTTTGCCGGAAGGTTATGATACAAAAATTGGTGAAAATGGTATTTTACTTTCAGGCGGGCAAAGGCAGCGAATAGCTATTGCGCGGGCCATTTTAAAAAATGCGCCTATTCTAATACTTGATGAGGCAACGTCTGCTCTCGATAGTGAATCAGAGCATTATATTCAGTCAGCTTTACAAGAAGTCATGCAAAATAGAACAACTTTGGTTATCGCTCATCGCTTATCAACAGTAAAAAATGCACATACAATTGTTGTTATGAATCAAGGACGTATTGTTGAGCAAGGTAGACACCAGCAATTAGTTGCGAAAAATGGTCATTATGCTCAGCTTTATCGAACTCAGAGTTTATTAACCGAAATAAAAAAGGAAATTGTGGTTGATGCAACGTAGTTTAGAGAATTTATGGTATAGCCAGCATCCCGGCCGCTGGCTGCTTTGGCCTTTGTCTTACTGTTATCAAAAAATCACAGATTGGCGTCGAGCCTATTTACAATCTTTTAAACAACAACATTCTTCCGTCCCAATTATTGTAGTAGGTAATTTAACGGTAGGTGGCGTTGGTAAGACACCTTTAGTTATCGCCTTAACTCAAGCTTTAAAAGATAAAGGTTTAAAAGTAGGTGTTGTCAGTCGTGGCTATGGTGCAACAATAAAAAAATTTCCCTATAGAGTACAGCTTACTGATCAAGCAAATTTAGTGGGGGATGAACCTCTGCTTATAGCTAAAAAGACGGGTTGTCCAGTTGTGATAGCGCCTAATCGTAGTGAGGCAGTACGTTATTTAATTACGCATCATCAAAGTCAAATCATTATTAGTGATGACGGATTGCAGCATTATAAGATGGCACGTCATATGGAAATTATAGTTATTGATGGTACTCGTGGCCTTGGTAATGGTTTATGTTTACCTGCAGGTCCTTTGCGTGAGCATCCCAAGCGTTTAGATAAGGCTGATTTTTTAATTGTTAATGAAGGCAGCTGGACTGATGCTTATCAGATGATCATGCAACCCGGAGAGTTAGTTAATTTAGTAACTGGTAAGGCAGTTAAGGTTGAAGAATTAGGCGGCTCAATTGCTGCAGTAGCTGCAATTGGAAACCCGCAACGATTTTATAACACGCTCGCTAACATGGGTATCAAGTTTAAAGGCTATCCTTTTCCAGATCATCATAGATTTTCTAAAAGAGAGTTAAATAGTTTAGAAGATATTGTCATTATGACAGAAAAAGATGCAGTAAAATGTCAGCCCTTTGCAAGTCATGATTGGTACTTTTTACCAGTAGAGGCTAAATTAAGTAATACTTTTTGGGATGCTTTCTGGTCACATGACCAAGTTAACAGGTTATTGCCAACATGAAACGAATTCAAACTTATACTTTTTTATTTTTTTTCGGGTTACTACTTAATCATTCTTTTGCGCGTGCTGAAATAGTAGAGTCTGCTGAGAGTGCCGAACCTACAATCTTACAAAAAATTTCATCTTTACATGTACCGCAAGCAAACTGGACTTTTTCAGGAATAGCCGCTAATGAAAGTGGTGAACGATATATCTATTTTTTTGAAATCGAGCGTAACTATAATAATTTTCATGGTTTAGCTACGGTTATAGATGCGCAGTCAAAACAAATTGTAGTCTATGAGCAAAGTAATACCTTAATTGATAATCCTGAGCTTACTCATTGGCAAGTCGGGAATCTATTTTTGCGCTTTAATCCAATCAATAATAGCTGGGTTTTTGGTGCAAAAAATAAAAAGAAAAAGGGATTTAATTTTAAAGTTGATATGTTAGGCTCAACACAAGCTCTTCCTAAGCAGCAGGAATTAAGAATAGGTATAGAGTTTTTTATTAATCAAACTGGCCGTTTAAATGGTCATATTTTATCTAATGATAATAAAGAGCAATTTGTTACAGCTAAAAAGGCTTGGTTTAAACAAATTTGGGTTAATAAACCGCAGCCATTCAGGCACTTAGTAAAGTCTATTTTATGTGATTTTAATAACGGTAGTGGATTGTATTCAGTAAGCTTGCAAGAATCAGATGCAAGCCATGGCTCTATTTCTGGCTGGCGTAATGAACAAGGTATGCCTGTGGCAATATCTCAATTTATCATGACAGAAGGGAAAGGAAATAGTTGGGATATACAAATTTCATCACCCAAAGTAAAACTTACATTTGAGAATTTGCTTGATAAAATTAATGAAAATCAGCAACTCGTTATGGGTTTAACTGATACGACAATGCCGGGATTTTGTGCTATTCATTATAATGATATTAATGAACATATTATTGAACAGGCGATTAGCGCTAAAGAAAAAGGTAATGGATGAACTTACGTGATCTACACTATTTCGTCGTCTTAGCGAGGGTAAAACATTTTGGCGAGGCTGCTAAATTGTGTTTTGTTAGTCAGCCAACCCTTAGTATGCAGATTAAAAAATTAGAAGAAGAGTTAAATCTAATTTTATTTGAACGCAACAATAAGCAAGTGATGTTAACAGAGCAAGGGCAAATCCTTGTCAAACATGCGCAAGCAATTTTACAGCAAGTTGCAGAAATGAAAGAATTAGCTCAAGTGAGTTCTGATCCTCTTTCTGGTGAAATTCGCTTAGGTGTAATACCAACCTTAGCGCCTTATCTTTTGCCATTAGTGATGCCTCATATTCAAAAAAAATTTCCTAAACTGCGTATTTGGTTAGTTGAAGAAAAAACAGATGTATTAACAACGATGCTTAGTCAGGGGCAATTAGACGCCGCCTTAATGGCGACACCTGTGCAAAGTGATTTAGTGCAACATAATTTGTTTGATGAGCCTTTTTACTTTATCTGTTCTGCTTTATCACCTTTATATCAACGTTCATCCATTCAATTAGAAGAATTAAAAGGGCAGTCTGTGCTTTTATTGGCTGAAGGTCATTGTTTAAGAGAGCAAGCAATGGCGTTATGTCAAACAGCTCAAGCAGAAACAAAAATAGATTTTACAGCAACAAGCTTGGAAACCTTACGACTTATGGTCCAGGCAGGAGCTGGTGTTACATTAATACCAGCCTTAGCAACGCAGATGCAAACATCTCATCATTCTTTATCTATTATTCCATTTGCTAAACCTGCACCTGTACGTACCGTTGCCTTGTATTGGCGTTCTACGTCAATTAAAGTTATTTGCCTACAAAAGTTAGCAGCATTAATCGCGAAAAGAGCGAAGAGTCATCTAGAGCAGATAGAGAATAAATTTAGGTTAAATTAAATTATCATGGACAAACTAGCTAACGTCGCAGAGCTTACAGTAGCTTTTGAAACGGACCAAGGCATTATTATAACAGTTGATGAGATTAACTTTGCTTTAAAACCTGGTGAAACATTAGCACTCTTAGGAGAATCAGGTTCTGGTAAATCGTTAACTGCATTAGCTATGATGCGTCTTCTACCTAATAATGCTGCTTATAGCGAGAAAAGCGCGATTACTATTGCTAAGCAAGATATACTTGCTATCTCAGAACGTCAGATGCGCCATTTACGCGGGCAAGATATTGCTATCATTTTTCAAGAGCCAATGACTGCTTTAAATCCTGTTTTACCTATTAAAGAACAGTTGGCAGAAGCTTTGCTAGAACATCAAAAACTTTCTGCTAATGAACTTAAGCAGCAAATGATTGACTTATTACATAAAGTAGAAATATCGGAACCAGAGCTACGTTTACAACAATATCCTCATCAACTTTCCGGCGGACAAAAGCAAAGAATTGTTATTGCTATGGCTTTAGCTAATAATCCAAAAATACTTATCGCTGATGAACCTACTACTGCATTAGATGTCGTTATACAGACGCAAATTTTAACATTGCTGAAAAAATTGCAACAGGAAACTAATATGAGTATTTTACTCATTACCCATGATTTAGCTGTCGTTAAGGCGATGGCAGATAGGGTATGTGTTATGTATGCTGGACAAATCGTTGAGGAGGCAGTGGTTGCTGAATTTTTTAAGCAAGTTAAGCATCCTTATTCACAGCAGCTTTTGGCTTCTTTACCGCATTATCAAAAGAGGAAGCAGTTTTTATCAAGTATTACTGGTAGTGTGCCAACCATGGAAGATTTACCGACAGGCTGCCGCTTTCATCCACGCTGCGCTCATGTATTTTCACTTTGTGCTCATCAAATGCCAATGTTACAACCAATCAATAACCAATTGGTGCGGTGTCACCTTTATCCAGAGACACAAGCGTTACCTCCTTTGCCCCAGGTTAGCGAGGAAGAGTTTTTAGATAAAAGTAATCATGAATTATTACTTGAAGTAAAAAACCTTAAAGTCTACTACCATTTAGGTAAGGGATTCTTGCAACGAAAAAGAAAACTGATTAAGGCAGTCGATGATTTATCATTTAAGTTATATAAAGGTAAAACGCTTGCTTTAGTTGGCGAATCAGGTTGTGGTAAAACGACCGTGAGTCGAGCATTACTTCATTTATTACCTATTACAGATGGTGAGATTAATTACCGTGGCCAATCAGTGTCAGACTTGCAGAGCAGTGCTCTAAAGAATTATCGCAAAAAGGTACAAATTATTTTTCAAGATCCTTATTCATCAATGAATCCACGTTTAACTGTAAATGAAATTTTAGCTGAAGGAATGGTAGCACAGGGTTTAAAAAAAGCTGATATTAAACGTAGACAATTACAATTGCTAGATTATGTGAATTTACCTCAAAATAGCCTTGAACGTTATCCACATCAATTTTCTGGTGGGCAACGGCAACGTATTTGTATTGCACGAGCGTTAGCTATTGAACCTGAAATTTTAGTTTGCGATGAACCTACAAGTGCGCTTGATGTATCAGTACAAGCACAATTATTAAACTTATTAAAGCGGCTGCAAGTTGAATTAGGAATAGCCTATTTATTTATTACCCATAATATGGGCGTAGTATCTTATTTTGCTGATGATGTGATGGTTATGAAAGCAGGAAAAATTATTGAGCAGGGGCCTTGTGAAGTAGTTTTCTCAAATCCTCAGCAAGAGTACACTCGGCAATTACTTACTAGCGTTTTGTCAGTATAATAAGCTCATTGCTCGAGAAATAGAAGTTTATCTATCAATAGCTGCTATGAGCGTTTTTCGTTAATTCTCTTCTAGAAATTTATAAATTTTAAATTAAATTTAGTTCTATTAGGTTAATTTCATAGATTCAGCTGTCTCTTGTAATGATGAGTCTCTTTTATCTTGTATACCATCAGAATTGGAAGAAATAACTGGCGAAAAATTTAAGGGTAATAATTCTATCTCTTCTGTTTTTTTTGATGAGGTTGAAAAGGAAAGCCCATCTTGATGCATGGTTTGATATGAATCATAGATAGTATTATTAGTCTCATGTGATAGGCCTAAAGTCGACGAAGTAGAAATAGTCTCCCTTTGTTTATTTCTATTAATTGGCCAATTTATAAACTTTTAAATAGCGTTATCTATAAATTTTTTATATTGGTTAAGAAAAGCAGGCAGGAGTGCACCAAAGACACCACCCAAGCCTGCGCCAAGGAAAGTCCCTACGCCAGGAAAAATTAAACTACCGAGGGCAGTACCTATGGCAGTAAAAACTATTATAGAGGAGACCATAAGAGCTATCGGTATTTCATCTTTATCACTATCCTTCTTTAAAATAGGATTAAGCGATGCAGTTGAATTGCTAGTATTAAAATCGTGCTCTTTTTCTTCCCAAGTGTTCTCGGCATTTTTAAATATAATTCTATTAATAGGCATAATATTTTTACATTACTTTTCAAAGGTTAGCCCATAATAGAATCAAACTATTAGGGAAATCTTAAGTATATAATGATAATTATTAGACTAAATTAAAAAATTTTATTCAATTAGTTAATTTTATAAATTTTTTGGCAGTTAATATTCCTTAGTTGCTTGATAAGATTGATTATAATGCTTATGTGATTCTAATTTTAATTAAAAGCATAAGCATTATTATATATTTTTTAATTACCAATTATTTGCTTAAAGAAACTAGATAAGCTATCTAGATTTATCATTTCGACTTCTTCTCTATTTCGCGCTTTATACTCAACAGCTTGCTGTTGCAAATGGCGCTCACTTATAACAAGGCGGTGGGGTATACCAATTAGATCGCAGTCAGCAAATAAAACACCTGGTCGCTCATTGCGATCATCTAAAAGTGTTTCAACCCCTAAATTTATCAATTCCTGATAAAGCTTCTCAGTCATTTCTGCTACTGCAGGGGAACGATGGCCATTAATAGGAATAAGTACTACCTGAAAAGGAGCAAGTGGCTCAGGCCAAATGATTCCACGGGCATCATGATGTTGTTCAATTGCGGCGGCTACCACACGGCTAATACCAAGCCCATAACAGCCCATTGATAATGTCTGTAATTCACCTACCTCATTAAGAACAGCCGCATTCATCGCTTTAGCATATTTATCGCCCAATTGAAAAACATGGCCTACTTCGATACCACGGCAAGCATGTAATTTACCTTGGCCATCAGGACTTGGATCGCCTTCTTTAACCTGTCTTAAGTCATAAGCAACCTGATAAGAGGCATCGCGATTCCAAGCTACATTAATGAAATGTTTATCAGCTTGATTTGCACCACAAACAAAGGATGTAAGCGCAAGCGCATTGTAATCTACAATAGCTGGAATAGAGAGATTAACAGGGCCTAAAGAGCCAACAGGTGCGCCTAAAGTTGATTCGATGATTTTTTCATCTGCAAAGGTTAGAGGTGATTTAATAATTGGATGTTTACTGGCTTTAATTTCATTTAGTTCATCATCCCCACGTAAAACTAAGGCAATTAGAGGATGAGTGGTGCCTTCTACTATCAATGTTTTAACAGTTTGATCAGGCGTCACATTTAGATAGTCAGAGACATCTTTAATGGTTTTTTTACCCGTTGTATCAACAAGCTCTATTTCTTGAGTTGGCGACGTTGTAGCAGGGGACGGTGCTAAACTTGTTGCTTGCTCTATATTAGCGGCATAATTACTGCCATCACTATAGAAAATAATATCTTCACCCGAATCAGCTAATACCTGAAATTCATGTGATGCAGATCCGCCAATAGCGCCAGTATCTGCTTCTACAGCTCGATATTTTAAACCTAGTCGATCAAAAATACGGCAGTAAGTTGCATACATTGCGTCATAAGTTTCTTGTAAAGACTCAGAGGTTAAATGAAAAGAATAAGAATCTTTCATAATAAATTCTCTAGCACGCATAACACCGAAACGGGGTCGAATTTCATCACGGAATTTGGTTTGAATTTGATAAAGATTAATAGGTAATTGCTTATATGATCGTAACTCATTGCGCATTAAGTCAGTAATAACTTCTTCATGTGTGGGTCCAAAACAGTAATCTCTATCGCTGTTATCTTTCATGGTTAGCAGCTGCCCACCAAAGGTATCCCAGCGCCCAGTTTCTTGCCACAATTCAGCAGGTTGTATTGCTGGCATTAACACCTCAATGGCGTTAGCGCGGTTCATTTCTTCTCTAACAATTTGTTCTACTTTTTGTAAAACTCTGAGCCCAAGCGGTAGCCAAGTGTATAATCCTGATCCTAACTTGCGAATCATTCCTGCTCGCAGCATAAGCTGATGTGATATAATTTCAGCGTCACTGGGCGTTTCTCGTAGCGTAGCTAAAAACCATTGAGATGTGCGCATATTAGTTCCTAATTACAATCAAATTGCTCATTATATATGTATTATTTCTAATTTGCGATTTATCATTTTTATTCTTCTTTAAGGACGCGGTAAAATAAAAGTGAACCTATTAACTAGAGACAAAGTGAATACATTCGGTTTAATTCAAACATTCTGTAAAGTTGCGCAATCTTGCAATTTTACCCTAGCAGCTAAGGCTTTAAATATTTCAGCTGCTGCGGTAAGTAAACAAATTTCTTTACTAGAGAAAGAATTAGGCGCTGCTTTGTTTGAACGAACTACTCGTAAAGTTACTTTAACTGCATTAGGTGAAATGTATTATCAAGAAGTACAAAGCGTATTAATTTCACTTGAGCGGGCAACGAATATGGTTACTAAATTTAAAACAGAGCCTTCAGGATTAATACGGGTTAAAAGTGCTCGTTTTTTTGCTGAGCATATAATAATACCGCGTATGGTAGGCTTTAAGGAAAAGTACCCTAACATAATTCTAGATTTACAAATTGCTGAACAAGTACCTCATTTACCTGCTGAAGATTTAGACGTAGTTTTTGGCATGTCCATGGCAGTTGCTTCTAACTCTATCCAAAAGAAAATTGGCACCACCCGTTACGTTTTTTGTGCAGCAAAAAGTTACCTTAGACAAGCAGCAGCGCTTAAAAAGCCAGCTGATTTAACAAAGCATGCTTATATTACCCATAGCATGCGAGTTCCAAATGACTCTTGGACCTTTGCTAATGGCGAGACAATTTTTTTAAAACCAAGTTTATTTTTAAATGATGCAACAGCTATGGTTGATTGTGCGTGTCGTGGATTAGGTATTATTGCCTTACATGCTTATCAGGTTAAAAACGCGCTAGAAAAAGGAGAGTTAGTAGAAGTATTAACGGACTATCCAATGCCAACCATCCCTGTGTTTATTTTTTATCATCCAGCACGATTTATGCAGCCTAAAGTTAAAGTTTGGGTTGAAGCTATGATTAAAGATATTTCTTTTTAAAATTTTAATTTATAATCTAGCTGATAACTAAGTACCGCAATAAATCTCTTTTTAATTGTGTACTTGCTTTAAATCATTTAATTTTTTCTTTCTATATAATATTGGCTTAATATATTTTTTGTGTAACCAATAAATATACAAATTGGTTATTTGTTATGCACCCTTTTCCGAAATTAAAAAACTATATTGCAGAACAGGTTAAAGGCTATAACCTAAATGTAGATGAAAGGTTAGCTATGAAGATCATTAAGGCTATTGATCCACAGATTAATGGCGTTGATCCCATAATTTCGTGCAATATAAAGAATTTTCAAGGTAAAGAACATGAAGCATTAGTTTTCTGTGTACAAAAGACTGTTGATCGAATTTTAGGTAATAATAAAAGTTATTTTGAAAAAATTATTTTAGCTGCGAAAGAAGTGCTTTTATTGCGTGCTGGTAATTGCCAATATAAATCTTATTTAGGATTTAAATTAGCCTTGGATTTTTGTAAAAAAATGGCTTTAGCTACTTTTCATTACGTGCCTCCTTTAGAAATCCAATATTGTGATAACAAACCTGGCCATTTCTTTTTAATAATTGTATGGTGTATGACCCTTGGGCTCGTCTATATTTTCCTGTTGGTCAAATGGAAGAGATCCTTGAATTCGATAGTAAAAATGATATTGTTTTTGATGGAGAGGTTAAAAATTATTTTATGTTAAGCGCTGATTGGAATTGTTATGTTGCAGATAGGGGTAATAAATATGTATATTGTAAATTATCCACAAATGCAACTTTCGAATATGCACCAGCACCAATAAAGATTGGGATATTATCGGATGTCCAAAATTTATCTAATGAAGCTAACAGTCCTAACCCTCGTCCTAAAAAACGGATTAGTATGAACATTAAAGAATTTAAAGAGCAAAATAATGATAGTAACGAAACTGAAAATATAGATTGCCTTGATAAGTTTGATAAAGACAGTGCCTCAGGTCGCAATATTCAGTTCTAACTAACATACATCATAAAATAAAGGCAAAATTTAGTTTTCGATTGTAACTTGTCTTTGCTGTAAAAGTTAGGGTAGTAAAAAATTAATTAATAAAATATATGTTGATAAAGCTATTTCAACATTAATTTTCATAGAGCTGGTTTTACAAATGCTAAGCTTAAATACTGCAGTAGTTAGCTATAGTATTTAAGCTTAGGAGATAATCATTTTATTTTAAATTAGTTGCTTTTAATTCCTTTGCTTTTTCAATAATAGGACGAGTCTTATGAACTAATGTTTTGTCATTCGATTTTCCTAAACGAGTAATATAATTGGAGTAATCATCAAAGCTAACACGCCCACTTTCAACATCATAAATTGCACCTACAATAGCAATTTTTTCTTGATCAATTAATAATTTAAGGATTTCGCTGTCTTGATAGACTTGATGCATAGTGTTAGCAATATTTAAGGCAGTCACATTAGCAATAAATTTTTTATTTTGGCCCGTTCTATCTTCTGTCGTTTCTACTTCAGCATTAATGGCAGGCTTAATTTTCGCTAAGAGCTGCGTAATATGTCCTTTCTCAACATGCTCACAAGCAGCTTGAATAGCGCCACAACGAGTATGTCCTAATATAACGATTAGTTTTGCACCGACAACGTGGCAGGCATATTCCATACTTGCTAAAACATCCTCATTGACGACATTACCAGCCACACGTATACAAAATAAATCACCGAAACTCATATCAAAAATAGTTTCAACGGGGACACGTGAATCGATACAACCTAAAACAACAGCCATAGGATGTTGATTTTGTGCCGTATGTTCAATATCAAGTTTGGAAATTCGATGAATACGTGTATCATTTAAAAAGCGCTGATTACCTTCCTTTAAAATAGTTAGTACTTCAACAGGAGTTAAGTTTGCTTGTACATCATAGGTAGTTACCGTAATAAAATCGATATAATTATGGATATCATAATAGTTTTTAAAACCGACTAAGTTTAAAGAAATATTTTTAACAGGTGCCTGTTCATGTTGAAATTCTTTAATAAGCTCAATAATTTCTTTATCAATGTAATGTGCGTAACGTGCATCAATAATCAGCTGAGAATCATCTGGTATTGAGTTAAGTTCAGCAACTAATGAAGCTTTGTTTAAAAAAGTTATCTGTTGAGGCAGAACAAGTCTATTGGTAATTCCATTTGGGTACACTTCTTTAATGATATCTAAGCGTGCCTGACTATTAGTCTTTAAAATATAAAATAAGCTAATAGCTAAACCAATTAAAATCCCGGCAAGTAAATTAAAAACGACAATACTAATTACGGTTGCTATAAATGGGATAAATCGATCTAAACCTTGATTGTAAATGGACTTATAAATTGCAGGTTTAGTTAATTTATATCCAGTAAATATTAAAATTGCGGCAAGAGAAGATAACGGAATTTTATTAAGCCAGCCTGGAATTAGAAGTACTGCAAAGAATAATAGAAAACCATGTAAAACAGCAGCTATCTTAGTCTTCGCGCCAGCTTGAATATTAACCGATGTGCGTACGATAACCGAGGTAATGGGCAAGCCACCAATTAAACCAGAAATAAAGTTACCGGTGCCTTGTGCAAGTAATTCTTGATCCTTAGACGTTGTTCGCCGTTTTCTATCTAATTTCTCTGAAGCCTTAACATTAAGTAAGCTTTCTAAAGAGGCAACAATCGCTATAATAAAGGCATATAAATAAACTTTTGGGTTGCTCCAAGCTAACCAATTAGGAGTCTGGAATTGGCTAAAAAAATCCAGAAATCCGTCATTCTTAGGTATATTTACTAAATGAGGATTATTTTGAGCTAAGGTTGAGTCCGTAAAGAGAAATAATTCATTAATTAAAATACCTGCAACAACTACAATAATAGGGGCTGGAATACCACGCAAAAATTTCAATTTAGTTTTTTCAAAATAAATTAAAATAGCAAATGAAATTAAAGAAATAATGGCCGCCCCTTCATTTATATGCTGTGAAAACTCATATAGGGGGCTAAAAGTAAGGCCTTCAGTAGTTTCTAATAGATGACTTTGTAGCTCTTTAAGATCTTTTGATAGGGTAAAGGCTAATGGAATTTGCTTGATAATTAACAAAATACCAATAGCGCATAAGAGGCCTTGAACCACATTGGATGGTACGTATTCAATAATAAAACCTGCGCGTAATGCACCTATAAGGCCTTGAATAAGACCTGCCAACACTAAAGCTAAAAGAAAGGTTTGAAAATCACCTAACTGTGTGATTGCAGTTAAAACGACTGCAGCCATGCCTGCTGCAGGGCCACTTACACTTACATGCGAGCCACTAAGTAAACCTACAACAACTCCTCCTACGATACCACTTACAATGCCCGAAAAAAGAGGAGCGCCTGAGGCAAGTGCAATCCCTAAACATAAGGGGACAGCTACTAGGAAAACTACAATTGCAGCAACAAAATCAAATTTAAAATGTCTTTGTTGATAAATCTTTGCTTTACGATAAGTTGTCATTACAGCATCGTTCATAGTTTTTTTGTCAAGTAATTACCCTACTGTGGATACTAGCTTAAATTGATCAATTTGTGAATCTTTACAAGAGAGAAATATTTCTTAACTTTATCGATAAAATGAAAAGGTAAATTTTTTTAGCAACCGTTTTTAAATAAGACAATAAGTTAAAATACGTGCTAAGACTTAGTTTACACTGCTTGTTATGCTCGAGAGGGGATATAGGTAGGTTGGGCTAAGCGAAGTGCAGCCCAACAAATTGTGAATAGATTTGATCCTTAATATTTACACTATTAGGCTGCGCGATGCTTAGCCTAACCTGCCTTCAATTATTCTATTTCTAACGTCTCAAGTTCTTCTTCAAGAAAAACGAGATTTTCTTCTAGTTCTTTTTTATTTAACAACTGGCTTTCTAAATTTTTAAATTGCCATAATGATTGATCCATTAATTGACTTGGTTTAACGCTTTGTAAGGCATGTAAAATATTACTAGGTATTTTAGGATTGTCTTTTGCAAGTTCATCAATTAACTTACCAATACGTTTGCGTGCTAAATTTTCTTGTGAGCCGCATAATGTACAAGGAATAATAGGGTAGTTTTGTTCATTAGCATAAGTAATGATATCGCGCTCTTGTGCATAACATAAAGGCCGAATAACAATATGTTTTTTGTTATCACTTAACAATTTGGGAGGCATAGACCGGATATCACCATTATAAAGAATAGACATCATTAACGTGCGGATTAAATCATCTCGATGGTGACCTAAAGCAATTTTGTTAAACCCATTTTCTTCAGCATAGCGGTAAATAATGCCTCGTCGTAATCGTGAGCATAAGGAACAATAGGTTTTGCCTTCAGGAATTTTTTCTTTAACGATACTATAAGTATCACGAGTTAAAATTTCATAAGGAATTTTTTTCTCTTTAAGCCAGGCATGAACTTTACTATCATCCCAACCGGGCTGTGCCTGGTCAAGTGTAAAAGAAAATAGTTCAAATTTATGATTTGAGCGTTGCTTTAATAAATGTAGTAATGTTAATAAAGTAAATGAATCTTTGCCACCTGACAGGCAAACCATAACTCGATCGCCTCGCTGAATCATATTAAAATCAGCAATAGCTTTGCCAGTATAGTGCAGTAATTTTTTTTCCACAGCTGTTGGATTAAATACCATATTAACAACCTAACTTAATGAAAAACTTTAATTGAGTACTGATTAGAAAAATTTTAGCTAGATTTTATCAAAGTAGATGATCTAAATTTGCCTTGGAAAGATAAATTGAAACCTATATATTATAAATAATAATTATAGTAATAGTTATCTTAGGGCGTTCTTTCTAAAACAGGGTTAAGCTCTCTTGATAAGTAAAAAGAAAAGTGATTATAAATAGTTTTGATTTAAATTGCATTAACTTACCGATTTTAAACAAGATAAGTGCTGTACTAAAGAGATAATCTATCCCTTATGGCGCACTTGCATTATTAGATAAAAGGTCATTTATAGGACATATGTAGCTTTTGAGTTTCTTTGTTCCTTGTTTCTTTGTCCTTTGTTTCTTTGTTCCTTTTAATTTCACGTGTATAATTTTTTTGACAGTGTGCTTGCTTTCCAGTTTGCCTTTGCGAGGTAATGGTGGAGGAAATCGACTAACGCGCGTAGTGGCTAACCATGAATTGACTTCTTCTAAATCATTCACATTTAAAGTGCCTGCTAAATACTTAAGATTTAAGGTTGCAATAATTAAATTATATTGATCCTCGGCCAATTGGCGCTGTGCCTCAAATAGTCGTTGTTGAGCATTAACCACATCAACCATAGTACGTGTCCCAACTTGAAACTGAGCTTCTGTACTTTGCAATGTATTCTGTTGAGAAATGACTGTTTGTCTATCGGCTTGAACCTTGCTAATTCCATCAATAATTGTATTAAAAGCAATTCGACTATTAACAACAACATTACGATACACTCTTTCTAAGCGTTCACTGGCTGCTTGAAAATCAAACTGCGCTTGCCTTGTTTGTGCAACAACAAGCCCACCTTGAAATACCGGAAAGTTCAGTGCCAAGGCAATACTAGAATTTGTTTGTTTTGAAGGGGCAAAAAAACTGGCTCCCCCGCCCCCATGTACATCGTTATGGGTTTGCGAGCTATTAGCTTGAATCCCTAAAGTAGGCCAACCATTTGCAGCTTGAACACGGATATTTTCTCTTGCAGCTTGTAAGCTGTATTTAGCAGCATATAGATTATAATTTTGTTTAAGGCCTACGTCGACCCATTCATTAATATCATTGGGCTCAGGCCGAATAAGAGGAATGCGGCTATTTCTCAATGGTACAAGATAAGCATATATATGATTCGTTAATTTACGTAAATTTTCACTTTGATTTTCCAAATTATTGCGTGCCGTGATAACTTGAGCAACTGATTGATCATAAGCCGAACGAGCTTCATAAACAGAAGTAATAGCATCTAAGCCTACTCGAAAACGCTCTTCCGCTTGTTCTAGTTGGCGTCTATTAGCACGTCTTTTTGCCTCTGCAAAGCTTAATGTATCTCTAGCCAGTAAAACATCAAAATAAGCTCTAGCAGTACGTAACATAAGATCTTGCGCTGCGTCATTAAAAGTTGCTTGGGCTGCTTTAACAGTTGCTTTGGCCTGTTGTACTAGAGCCCAAGCTTGAAAATTAAATACAGCTTGAGAAGCATTAATTTGCCATTGATTACTATTATAAGTTTGTTCAAAGTTAATACTAGCTGTTTTTGTTTCTATAACGTTTCTGCTAACTTGCGCATTTACGCCAAGTTGTGGGTAAAGTGCTGAGCGTGCAATGGGTATAGATTCACTTGTGGACATATAATTACTATAAGCTTCTTTAAAGGTGGGGTCATTTTCTAAAGCTTGTTGATAGATGTCCATTAAGTCTGTTGCATGCGATTGACCAGCAAAGCAGATAGTAAATAGCAGAAACAGCATTTTTTTCATGCGAATGCGTCCTAGAAAATAAATTCTTTAGGCTTTAATCTGTTAATCAAAGGTGGAATACAAGTTTCAAAAATTAACTCTTGAGTCCAGATACCATCTAATTCTAAAGTAAAAAGTATCGCTTGCATAACCGGCTCTTTACCAGTAATGGCAAAAATTCTACCACCAGGTAATACTTGCAAACGCAATGTATCGGTCATAGTAGAAATAGCACCAGTCATAATAATGACATCATAAGGCGCTTTATCAAGCCATCCGTTATAACCGTCACCCTTAATTAGCTCAATATTATTACATTGATGATGTTTTAAATTAACAGCAGCCGTATCTATAAAATCCTGAAAGTAATCCACACTGATTACGTTCTTACATAAATTACTTAATAATGCTGTAAAATAGCCCGTTCCTGTACCAATTTCTAGCACAGTTTCCTCTTTTTTAAGCTGCAATGCCTGTAAAATTTTTCCTTCTTCTAAAGGACTCATCATCCGTTGCTCATGGGCCAAAGGAATTTGCATATCAGAATAAGCAAACTGCTGCATCGCTCTCGGAACAAATTCATCGCGAGGAAATTTATCATACAGTGCTAAAATATTCTCATCAAGAACATCACCTGTTCTAAGCTGCTGCTTAATCATATTAATACGTGCATTTTGACTAATCATTTGTGAAATACCATTACAGGAGTTAGATAGGTTAAAAGGTTGTGGCCATTTTAGCAAGAATTGATTAAAGGTGCGATTGATTCATAAAAGATTTATAAACCGTTTATCATTTAATAGTGCAGCTGTGTAAAATTTGTTATCATTACGCCAATTTTTGATCTAATTAGGAGCAAGCGATGCAAGAACGATTTCTGGACCACTTGCAAGGTGAGTTAAATATACTTAAAAAAGAAGGCTTATATAAGGCTGAACGGGTTATTACTAGCCAACAGCAAGCGAAAGTCCAAGTACAAGATGAAATAGTAATTAATTTATGTGCTAACAATTATTTAGGATTAGCCAATAATTTAAGTTTGATTCACAAAGGGCAGGAAGCATTGCAAAAATATGGCTATGGCATGGCCTCTGTTCGATTTATTTGTGGAACTCAAACACCTCATAAAGAGCTAGAAAATAAGATAAGCCATTTCTTAAATAAAGAAGATGCTATTCTTTACTCATCGTGTTTTGATGCTAATACGGGTTTATTTGAAACAATATTAGGCGCTGAGGATGCTATCATTAGTGATGCTTTAAATCATGCCAGTATTATTGATGGTGTTCGGTTATGTAAAGCAGCTCGCTTTCGGTATGCTAATAATGACATGCGTGACTTAGAAGCTCAATTAATTGCTGCTAAAGATGCCCGTTTTCGCTTAATTGCTACTGATGGTGTGTTCTCAATGGACGGTATCATTGCCAATTTACCTGATATTTGTGAATTAGCTGATAAATATGATGCCATGGTTATGGTCGATGACTCGCATGCTGTAGGATTTATGGGAGAAACAGGTCGAGGTACACCAGAATATTGTGGTGTTGCAGACAGAGTAGATATTATTACAGGTACATTAGGAAAGGCTTTGGGCGGCGCATCAGGTGGCTATACAGCAGGTCCTTCTCTTGTGATTGATTGGTTACGTCAGCGTTCTCGTCCCTATTTATTTTCTAATACACTAGCGCCTGTCATTGCCGAGACATCTATCGCTGTTCTTGATTTATTAGAAAATTCTAATGAATTACTATTAAAATTAAAACGTAATAGTCAATATTTCCGTAAAGGCATGACTGAACTTGGGTTTGATTTAGTGCCAGGCGAACATCCAATTATTCCGGTTATGCTTGGTGATGCAAGCCTGGCAACAAAGATGGCTGAGCTTTTATTACATGAAGGTGTTTACGTCATTGGGTTTTCTTATCCAGTTGTTCCTAAAGGAAAAGCGCGTATTCGAACTCAAATGTCAGCAGCTCATGAATTAGATCATTTAGATCAAGCGTTAGCAGCATTCTCCAAGGTAGGAAAATTACTTCATGTAATTAAATAAAGGATATAAACGCTCATTTGTTATAAAAATAAAGAACAAGCGATTTATAAATTCCCCAAAAAAATTTTGATAATACTTAGGAGGCTCATGAAATCATTAGTAAAAGCTAAACGTGAACCTGGAATTTGGATGCAGGATGTGCCGGTTCCTGAGTATGGCGTAAATGATGTTTTAATTAAAATTCATAAAACTGCCATTTGTGGTACTGATATCCATATTTATACATGGGATGATTGGGCACAGGCAACTATTCCTGTACCTATGACTGTCGGTCATGAATTTTATGGTGAAATTGTTGCGCTTGGTCGTGAAGTAAAGGGGTTAGAACTAGGGCAGCGTGTTTCTGGTGAAGGTCATATTACCTGTGGTATGTGCAGAAATTGTCGTGCTGGTAAGCGCCATCTTTGTCGCAATACAGAAGGGGTAGGAGTCAATCGCCCAGGTTGCTTTGGCGAATATTTAGCGCTTCCTGCAACGAATGTGTTGGCGCTTCCTGATAATATTACTGATGAACAAGCCTCTATTCTTGATCCCTTCGGTAATGCTACGCACTGTGCACTAGCATTTGATGTAGTAGGTGAAGATGTTTTGATTACTGGGGCAGGTCCCATTGGTATTATGGCTGTTGCGATTGTTAAACATATTGGTGCTCGTCATGTTGTAATTACTGATGTCAATGACCATCGCTTAGAACTAGCTCGTAAGATGGGTGCGACTCGGGCTATTAATATAAAGTATCAGTCAATTACGGATGTAGCAAAAGAATTAGGGATGTTAGAGGGATTTGATGTAGGTCTTGAAATGTCAGGTAATCCTATGGCATTAAACGATATGGTTAAAGCAATGAATCATGGTGGCCATATTGCCATGTTAGGTATTCCACCTCAAGAAACACCTATTGATTGGAATCAAGTTATATTTAAAGGGTTAACTGTTAAAGGTATTTATGGTCGAGAAATGTTTGAAACATGGTATAAAATGATTGCTATGTTGCAAAGTGGCTTAGACATATCACCTGTTATTACCCACCGTTTTCATGTTGATGATTATCAAGATGCTTTCCAAATTATGGCTTCAGGTCAATCTGGTAAAGTTATACTAGATTGGTCTTAATCCTTATTAGACTTCTTCTGACCTTGTTTTCTCACCAGCAGTTTCTGAAGAAGTCTATAGATCATTATCAAGCATCATTTTTAAATTTATTAAAAAGACAGTAAGGATGAGGTTAAAAGATTTACTTACTCAGTTGTATTTTCTAAGTAGATATAAAAAATTTATGCTTGTTCTAACTGATCAGTCGCGAGGTGCACAATAGGTCTTGTATAGCAATATACTTTGGTTTATGTTCTGCACCAATTTCTTTAAAGAGTGGAGTATTCATGTCGCAATATATTTACACAATGAATCGAGTAAGTAAGGTAGTAGATAATCAGCGAGTAATTCTTAAAGATATTTCTTTAAGTTTTTATCCCGGGGCAAAAATTGGTGTTTTAGGTTTAAACGGCTCAGGAAAATCGACTTTATTAAAAATAATGGCAGGTATTGATCAGCAATTTAATGGTGAGGCAAGACCACAACCAGGTATTAAGATAGGTTACTTAGCTCAAGAACCTAAATTAGATGCAACTAAAACTGTTCGTGAAGTTGTGGAAGAAGGCGTTGCTGACATAAAGAATAAATTAAGAGAATTTGACGAAATTAGTATGCGCTTCGCTGAACCAATGAGTGATGAAGAAATGACTGCATTATTTGAAAAACAAGGGCAGTTACAAACTGATATTGAAGCTTGTGGTGGTTGGGGTTTAGAACGCAGACTTAATATTGCTGCTGATGCACTGCGTCTACCTGATTGGGATGCTAAAATAAGTCATTTATCCGGAGGGGAATTGCGACGCGTGGCACTTTGCCGATTACTTTTGTCCAATCCAGATATGTTATTACTTGACGAGCCTACCAACCATCTTGATGCTGAAAGTGTTGCTTGGCTTGAGCGCTATCTGGAAGAATTTCCCGGTACCGTTGTTGCTGTAACGCATGATCGATACTTTCTTGATAATGCTGCAGAATGGATTCTTGAATTAGATAGAGGTGAAGGAATTCCTTATAAAGGTAATTATACTTCTTGGCTTGAGCAAAAAGAAACACGACTTGCTATGGAAGAAAAGCAACAGGCTGCTCATCAACGTGCAATTAAAGCTGAATTAGAATGGGTTCGTACATCACCTAAAGGTCGCCATGCTAAGAATAAAGCGCGCCTTGCCCGCTTTGAAGAAATGAATTCGAAAGAATTTCAAAAACGAAATGAAACTAATGAACTCTATATTCCACCAGGGGAACGCTTAGGTGATTTAGTGATTGAAGCTAGTCATGTTCGTAAGGCATTTAGTGATCGTTTACTCATTGAAGATTTAAGTTTTCAACTACCTAAGGGTGGCGTATTGGGAATTATTGGCCCAAATGGCGCCGGCAAATCAACTTTTCTTAAAATGGTAACAGGTCAGGAAAAGCCTGATAGTGGAGAAATTCGTATTGGCGACACTGTTGATTTAGCTTATGTTAATCAAACACGTGATCATTTAGATGATAATAAAACTGTTTGGCAAGAAATATCAGATGGCCAAGATATTATTCAGGTAGGTTCATTTCAAATGCCATCTCGAGCTTATGTAAGTCGTTTTAATTTTAAAGGGGCTGATCAACAAAAGAAAATGTCACAGTTATCAGGTGGTGAGCGTAACCGGGTACATTTAGCTAAATTGTTAAGGCGCGGTGCTAATGTTATCTTACTTGACGAACCAAGTAATGATTTGGATGTTGAAACATTACGTTCCTTAGAAGAAGCTATATTAAACTTCCCTGGCTGTGTTATTGTCGTTTCTCACGACAGATGGTTCCTAGATCGAATTTGCACTCATCTTATGGCTTTTGAAGGTGACTCGCAAGTAACCTTTATAGAAGGCAATTACAGTGATTATGAAGTAGATAGAAAAAGACGACTAGGAGATGATGCTAACCGACCAGCGAGAATTAAATATCGTCGATTAAGTGCTTAATTAATCTTAGATCATAATTAGGTAGCGGTTGTAGGACAATGTTTAGTCTTTTAACTTAATTAATGTCAATTTGGCATAAAAGAGATATTATATTTCTTACTTTGAACGAGCTTACTAAATTTTGTTGCCGTACATATGCTCTGCATTTCACGGGGTAACGTTCATTTAGCGGCCTATAAAGAGCTTTCGTCTCTTTGTATGTCGAACTCACGTTAATTAAGTTGTCTTAATAATTTATCCTGTAGCGGAGATTATCATGAATAAGTTGTTTTGGGTGGGCTTAGCTGCCTGTGCTGGACTTTCAAGTTGCGGTGAGTATTATGATGAATCAACCTTAGTTACGGATGATAATGGTTATGTACATAGGACAACACATTATTTGCGTGATAAGCGCGGACGTGAGCATTTTCCTTTACAAATACCCGCTATAGGCAGGAAGCAGTTTATTTTTGATCCCCAAGCTTATTCCTGGGCAGCGTACGATGCTGAAGGTCATCGCGTCATGACAGGTAGTGCTTCTGGTGGTAAAGATTTTTGTGAAGATGTAGGGCAATCTTGTCGTACTGTGACCGGTACTTTTCGGGTTTACAATAAACGAGGCGCTGATTGTCTATCTGGAGAATATCCTGTAGAAACTACCGGTGGCGCTAAAATGCCATATTGTATGTATTTCCATCAAGGATATACTATTCATGCAGCTTACGAAGTCCCTTATGCAAATTCCAGTCATGGATGTGTTCGTGTCTTACCCAGTGCTGCAAAATGGTTAAATGAGGAGTTTATGACCTTAGGCACTCAGGTAACGGTTTTACCATATGCTGAGGAAAAAAGCTAATTTATCAAACTGTAAAATGCGAAAGTATTTAACAGCAACTGTTCAGAGGTATGCAAATTTTTCTGCTTAGAAGCCTATTTAACATAAATTGTCTTTCCCGCGTAGGCGGGAATTTATGTCGAATTTACGTTAATTAATGAATGGATCCCCGCCCGCGGGAATGACAGAGGATAATTTGGTTGTAACTAGCTCTGCAATTTATTCACGCAACAATACTGCGCGGGAAAGATGAAGACTTCATATTCGTTAACTACATACCCCGTGAACAGTTACTTTCAACAGGTTTTAAATCGAAGAGAGTTATTAAAAGTTTCTAAATACTTTTAAACTTGCACCGATAGTCTTAAATCAAACACATCCGCATTAATTTGGACTCTGCCTGTAGTGAAGGGTAAAGTTCGTCCTTCATTGTTAAATTTATTGGCAATAAGAGTATTAGAAATAACATGGCCATATAAAAGTTGTAGTGTGGTCGTGGATGTTGCTTTGTAATCTATAACAAAGCCAAATAAATATTGTTTATCGGATGGAAAATTAATAGGCCGGAATTCTTCTTGTTCTGGGCCATCATCGTATACGCCTATTACACCAAAGCCTGTTTTTTCACTGATTTGATGACGGAGAAAACCTACAAAAGCCCAAGATTCGTCGTATTTCATAGTAAACGTGAAATCCTTTGGTGAAGGAGGCTGCGCTGCTGTATTGCGTACACGTGCATATTGATTAGCATTCCATTCACTACGAAAGGCTTGTAAATTGATTAACCACTCTTTAGAAAATAAATGGGTGTAGGATAAAATAGTGGTTGCCGGCATGCGGAAGTAAAATTTATGATTAGTGTTAACAAAATTTCCAAATAAACTTTCACCCTTTGCTTTTTGTTTAATTGATGAATAATAAGCAGCGCCAAAAAAATTAGTTTGATTAAACATATAATACAGGCCAATGTCGGCACCTAAACCGAAACTAGATGTACGGTTAATTAATGTATCATAGGTTGTTGGGCCAGATGGGAGTGCAAAATTTGCCTCATTATTTTTTAAAAAATTGAAATTTAATCCGCCACCAAGATAGAGGCTTTGACTTAAACTATAGGAAGCTCGCGGACTTACATCTACATCAGTCATGAGTGTTTCTGTGGATGCATAACGCGTAACCGCATTAGCGCCCCATTTTAAATTAGAATGAAACGGCTCTGTAACGTCAACTCCGAAAACAAGTTTATCATTAAGCCTTGTAGCAATACGGCCATAAGGTAGTAAGCTGGTTTGTCTGCTATCACTCGTGCCAGGGTCTTCTTTAAAAGTATTTAAGTTTAATTGTCGCCCTTTGAATGTGATATCAGCATACATGACTGTGCCGCCGATAATAAGGTCATTTTTTTTAACTTTAAATAGCTCAGCAGGGTTACTATAGCTAAGCCCGGTAAAATATTGTAGTACGTTGGCACTGACGTTAAAGCTAGCTAAACATAAAATAGGTAAAATCGAATAACGCATAATCATCCTGAAATTAAATAACCGCAGGTTTTCCCGCGGTAAATGGTGGGGCTTTTAATAAAAAATAATGTCAAATTTAAAATTAAGGATTTCCACTCGCAGGCTGTTTTATAATAACTGTGGTTGGTTTCTTAATTGTTGTCGTCGTTGTTGTTGCAGGGGTTGTAGTAACAGCTTGTCTAGGTGAAGCAATCATCTGCATAATACCAAGATCGCCTGTGACTTTTCTTCCGATAATTAAATCCACGGTTAGTAGCTGCGTTAATTTTTGTTTTTCATTTTGGTAGGTAACTTGTAAAGGCACACTAGCACGCCATTGATTTTCTTTAAGGTCAGTTACGGCAATATTGCCATCAACCGTACTTGCTACCATCAGTTTTTGTGTTCTTATAGCACTTAAATTACCTGATTTATTAAGCGCTTCATTAAAACTTTGCCAACCTTGTTCAGTATAACAAGGTCTTAAATTTGTTAATTGTTGCGCAATGTTAACGTGATCAAAATCAAAAGATTGTCTTGTAGCATTATTTGCCCATTCCATAATAATTGCATGCTCAATATGAGTTGTTTCAGGAGGGATATGATAAGTACAGTTCATGGGCTGTGCCATGGATGTTGTACCTGTTGAGGATGCAGGTACTGTAGTTGTGGTTGTAGTAGGTGCAGGCTTGGTAATTACTGTAGTGGTGGTGGCAGGTGTAGTGACTGTAGCTGGTTGTGTTATTACAGTAGTTGGCTGCGTAGTCACAGTAGCAGGTTGTGTGGTTACAGTAGCAGGTTGTGTCGTTACTGTGGCGGGTTGTGTCGTGGTTGTTGGTACAACAACTTCTTGTGTAGTGGTTGTAGTCGTTGAGCTAGGCGCTGTAGTAGTGGCAGCTGTTACTTTGAAAGTATCAGCCTTAGCTAGTTGAATTTGCTGGGATACAGAGCTTGATGCAGCTTTTGTATAATTATCTACGGTGGTGTTAACTAAGGAGTCTGATTTTTCAGCATAAATAGAGCCACTTAAGACAGTTAATAGGCTGCTAAACAACATAGTTTTTTTCATTCGAGATGCTCCTTGCAAGAATTTTTGAGACTAATATAAACGTCATTATACTTTTAATAAATACTTTTAATTTATTAACCGTTCAGTCTTATTTGCCAAACAGCTGTACTTGACGCAAATCTGACTGCTCACCAAAATTAAATATTTCCCTGAACAATTACCTAATTTATTAAAGTTTATTCTAAATTGCTACCTATGTCTTAAAGCAATTATGATTCTAATAGCTCTGCTATCAGTATTGCTGCCAAATGGGCCGTTTTTTGCTCCTGATCTAATTGGGGTGAAAGCTCAGCAATATCCATACTGACTACTTTGCCAGTTTGTATGATGTATTTCAACAGGGGTAGCGCTTGCCAAGGTAATAAACCTAATGCTTGAGGCGCACTGACGCCAGGCGCATAAGCCTCTGCAAAAACATCTAGACAAATACTTAGATAAATAAAATCTTGTTTGCTAATAAATTGATGCAAAAATTTAATTTGCTGCTTGATTGATTGCTCAAGCATTTGCTCTGCTGTTAAAAAGGAAACATGATAATCACTGGCTAGTTGAAATAAACTAGCTGTGTTTGCATGGGGTTGAATACCTAAACAGCAATAGCTAAAAGGTAAATTTTTAGATTGGCATAGTTGACTAATTTGATAAAATGGCGTGCCAGAAGTACTTTGATTTTGAGTATTGACGGGACGAAGATCGAAGTGAGCGTCGAAATTAATAATGCCTAGTTTATGGTATTTTTCACTTAGACCTAAAAAGTGTCCCCAAGCAATTTCATGGCCGCCCCCGAAAGCAACAGTTTTACATTGATGTTGATGACATAGGCTAATTATTTTTGCAAATTCATCTTGAGTTTCTTCTAATTTTCCATCGTTGCAAACAATATTGCCTAAATCATAAAGAGGCTTCTTAGTATGCCAGGGAAGTTTTCCCAGTTGTTCTCTTATAATGTTTGGCCCTGCTTTAGCACCCACGCGGCCCTCATTGCGTTTTATCCCTTCATCACTACTAAAACCTAGAAAAACAATCTGGCTACGAATATCCGCAAGCGAATGGATACGAATATCAAAAGGTTTGACTGCTTGAAAAAAACGCTCATTAGGCAAGCTATCTTTACGCCCTTGCCAAATTGCTGCTATTGGGGGTTCATAGTGATTAATCTCCAGTAACATCTAATTCTCCCTTTTTAGAAATTGCTAAAGTCGCTTTAGATAAGTTGCTTATTTCTTGAGTATTTTACGGGATAACGTGTAGCTTTGTTAAATGATTTCGGTAAAATAGGGCCCTTTTAATTAAATATAGAGCGGGTAAGGAAGAGAGCGTGTTTATTATTACAGGTGGAGGTAGCGGGATTGGGCGTGCGTTAGCGCACTTATTAGCAGAGCAAGGCCAGGAAGTGCTTATTGTGGGCCGCCGTGAGTTGGTATTAAAAGAAGCAGCTTCTTATTCTCCTTTAATTTCTATATGTTGTGCCGATGTGTCAACCACAGAAGGGCAGCAAGCTATTTTAACTGCATTAACTAATAAACCAACTATTAAAGGCTTGGTTCATAATGCTGGTATCATTGAGCCTATTGCACCGATTACCCAAATTACCGAGCAAGCTTGGCAACAAACTTTAGCCACGAATTTGAATACTCCTTTATTTCTTACCCAATTATTAATTAATAAACTTAACGGTGGGCGTGTTCTTAATATTGGTTCTGGCGCCGCTTATTTTCCTGTGGTAGGTTGGACAGCTTACTGCGTTTCAAAGGCAGCTTTAGCTATGTTAACTCGTTGTTGGCAGTTAGAATGCAAGTCAGTCGCTTTTGCAAGTGTCATGCCTGGGATTATTGATACAGATATGCAAACTTTAATTCGTCAAAGTTCTTTTATGGATAATGAAAAGCTTGAGTTTTTTAAAACGCTTAAGAAACAAAATCGTTTAGTTTCAACAGAAACAGCTGCACTTTTCTTAAGTTGGTTGTTGTTAGAGGTTGATCGAAGTGATTACGATGCTGAAGAATGGGATATCTATGCTACCCACCATCATCGCTATTGGCTAAAAAAGCCTCATATAGTGCCACATTGGGAATAGCTTATGCTTATATGCGATAGAATTCTCCTTAATGCAACAACGCTTACAGCCGATGGCTATTTAAATAAGCAGCAAGCTATTGGCATTAAAGGTAATAAGATTATTTGGTGTGATGAAGAAAAAAATTTACCGCCTATTTCGGCACCTATTAAAGAAGATTGCCAGGGTAAGCTTATTACACCAGGATTAATAGATTGTCATACTCACTTGGTTTACGCAGGTAATCGAGCTAATGAATTTAAACAGCGTCTTGAAGGGGCCACTTATAGCGATATTGCCAAAGCAGGTGGCGGTATTTTATCTACAGTTAGACTAGTTCGTGCAGCAACTAAAGATGAATTAATTGAGCAATCACTGCCTCGCTTACTAGCTTTACGTGCAGAAGGGGTTACCACAGTTGAGATTAAATCAGGTTATGGCTTAGATATAGCAAATGAGATTAAAATGCTTACAGTGGCGCGTGAAATTGCTAAGTTAAGTGGTATGCGTGTGCAAACAACCTTTTTAGGTGCACATGCCGTACCGCCTGAATTTGCCAATAAAACCCAAGCGTATGTCGATCATCTTTGTCAAGACATGTTGCCTATGATTGCCGAGTTGGGTCTAGCTGATGCAGTGGATGTATTTTGTGAGACTATTGCTTTTTCCTATAAACAAACAGAACAAATATTTTTGGTAGCCAATAATTTAAAACTGCCTATTAAATGTCACGCCGAACAATTATCTAATCTCGGTGCAAGTAAATTAGCTGCCTCTTTGGGCGCTTTATCTTGCGATCATTTAGAGTACTTAGATGAAGAGGGCGCTAGAGCAATGGCAGAGATGGGTAGCGTCGCTGTGCTTCTTCCAGGTGCTTTCTATTTTTTACGTGCTACCAAATTACCCCCTATTGCCTTATTGCGTCAGCTAAAAATAGATATAGCCATTGCGACAGATTGTAATCCTGGTTCATCTCCTACAGCGTCTTTACTTTTGATGATGAATATGGCTTGCCAATATTTTGGCTTAACAGTAGAAGAGGTTTTAACAAGTGTTACTACCAATGCAGCAAAAGCACTTGGTATTGCAGATATAGGCGCTATTAAGCCAGGCTGCGTTGCTGATCTTATACGCTGGTCGCTCAAAGATAAAGCTGAATTGTGTTATCATTTTGGCTACCCGCTTGATCATGAAACAATGATTGCTGGAAATTGGATTAATCATTAGTAAAGCACAGGAGAAATAAGTATGTATTTATTGCGCATTGTCATCTTAAGTTTCATGGTTGGTTTTACTAATAATATTTTCGCACAACCTACAACAGTTACTGTAAAGAAAGAAACTAAAACATTTATTTTAAATCTTAAATATCCCCAAGGATTTAAAGAAAACCAAATAAATCAGGTTATAAAAACCTTTATAACAAAAACTAAAAGTTCACAAGATATGTCAGGCTCTAGTCCCTTCACTACTAATTTGCCTGGCAAAGACAGTCTGTATATCGATTATAAGATAGCGTATCAAAATACACATGTTGTCAGTTTGCTATTTAATATTTCAACTTATTCTCGCGGCGCGGCTCATCCAAATAATAGTGTAAGAACATTTAATTTTATTGATGGTGAAGAAATTAACTTGCAGGATATTTTTAAAGCTAATAGTCCTTATCTAGAAGAAATAGCCAACTATTGTCGAAATCAGTTACTTAAAAATAAAGATTTTGATGAAAAATGGGTCAATGAAGGTACGCAAGCAATAAATAAAAATTATACAAATTGGAATTTTAGTAAGGAAGGGTTAGCTATCGTATTTGACACTTACCAAATTGCTGCTTATGTTTACGGCCCACAAACAATTATTATTCCCACATCTTCATTAGCCTCATTGCGTCCTGAAATAAAAAAATTAGTTTGGGGCAATGCATGACAAATTCTGCCTTAGGTGTTTATGACGAAAAAAAAGTAGCAGAATTAACTGTACGTAGTGTTGTATTGGCTATTATTTTGACTGTTTTGCTTGCCATGTCAAATTCATATCTTGCTTTAAAATTAGGTATTTTGACATCGGCATCAATTCCTGCAGCCATTATTTCAATGGGTATCTTACGGTTATTTAAAGATTCAACTATTTTAGAAAATAACGCTGTACAAACAGCTGCCTCTGCAGGGGAGGCTGTTGCTGGAGGAATAGTTTATACTATTCCTGCTCTAATCATTATTCATTACTGGCAAAGTTTTGACTATTTAACCAATTTCTTTATTGCAGCAATTGGCGGCATTCTTGGTGTTCTATTTTCTATTCCACTTCGTCGTATATTAGTTCATGAGCCCGCATTACGTTTTCCAGAAGGAAGAGCTATTGCTGAGGTTTTAAAATCGTCTAGTGAGAGAGTAGGCGTAAAAGAAATTTTTTTAGGCGGTGCTGTTGGTGGATTAATTGAACTTTTGCAAATGGGGTTTAAAGTTATCGCTAGTAACTTTAATTTTTGGTTTGTTATTAAGCGCTCTATTTTTGGTTTTGGCGCTGGCTTCTCAGCGACTATGATTGGAGCAGGTTATTTGATAGGCCATGAGATGGCCATTAGTATTTTTCTAGGTGCCATTATCTCTTGGCTAATTGCTTTACCTATTGTAAGTCAGTTTTATCCAGATTTTTTAGCCCATTATCAATTAAATCAGGCAGCAACATTACTTTGGGATAGTGAAATGCGCTATTTAGGTATAGGCGCTATGTTATTTGCAGGAACTTGGACCTTTCTATTACTTGTTAAGCCGTTAGTCAAGAGCATTACTCAATCTATAACTGCCTTTACTTCTAAACGTAATTGGGCGGCTCAAGTACCACGAACAGATAGAGATATTCCAATACCTTTTATTTTAAGCGGTATCGCTTTCATGGCAGCTTTATTGTTTTTATTTTTCCAATATATTTTTCCCATTGAAGCAACGGGTCTTGATGGCGATTTTGCCCCTACTTTAGTTTTTACTGCTGTTATTTATGTATTAGTTATTGGGTTTTTATTTTCAGTCATAACAGGCTATCTATCTGGTATGGTAGGTGTGACCGCAAGTCCAGGTAGTTCGGTAGTGATTGCTGGAATGTTATTTGCAGCCTGGATGTTATTAACCATTATTAATAAATTTCTGCCGCTACCTTTGACTAATAATCAGATTAAAGCAGCTGAGGCGATTACCATTATTATTGGATCAGTTGTTACAGGAATTGCAGCCATTGCTAATGATAACACGCAAGATCTTAAAGTAGGCCAATTAGTTGGCGCGACCCCGTGGCGACAACAGGTGATGCTTTTACTTGGGGTTGTCGTTTCATCTTTGGTGATTCCGCCAGTTATGCAACTACTCTTTAATGTCTATGGTATTGCTGGCGTTATGCCACATGAGGGAATGGATATAAGTCAAACACTTCCAGCGCCAACTGCGGCTTTAATGGCTGCTATCACTGAAGCTGTTTTTCGTAATACATTGCCTTGGACGATGATGTTTGTTGGTGCAGCAATTATCGTTTTGTTGTTAATCTCTATTAAGTTATTTAAGTTAAATCGTTTTATAAGATTATCTATTTTGGGTGTGGCAATTGGGATGTATTTACCAATTTCTTCCTCATTTCCTTTGTTTTTAGGTGGGATGATCGCCATGTATGTACAAGCCCGCCTTGATAAAAAGAAATCTCTTAGTAATGATCAAAAGACTGAACGAAGGCAAAAAGGCACTTTAATTGCTTGCGGATTAGTAGCTGGTTCAGCCATTATTGATGTTTTATTAGCGATTCCTTTTTCTATCTTCCACTCGCCTGATGCTTTAAAAATAGTAGGTGAAAATTGGTATATGTATGGTGTCTTATTAGGTGTTGTATCTACTCTTATCTTAACCCTATGGATTGAAAGAAGGGTGTGTGGGTTAAAAAAAATCTAGTGTATTCAGTTTTTTGATTTAATTAAAGGTTAGTATCGAACTAAGGCCATAGCCCTTACTTTACCTACGTTCCGCGGGCAAGCCGCGGAACGTTAAGTAATAGAAGAAAAAGCTTAGCTTGACGGCTACAGGCAAAGGCCCGACTCACGCCTGCTAAAACATACCATTACTATTAGCTGATTCTTCAGGAATCGTCTGGATTACATCCCAATGTTCGACAATTTTATGATTCTCTAAGCGAAAAATATCAACGATGGCTTGTCCTTTTGTACCTGGTTCTTTTATAGAGTGGACGTGTAAAATAACATAATCGCCTTCTGCCATGATCCGTTTAATTTCACTGTGCGATTGAGGGTAGGTTTGTTTCAGATAATCAATATATTGTTTAAAACCTTCTATACCATCTTTAGCTAAAGGATTATGTTGTATGTACCATGGCCCCATATAAACTTCGGCTGCCAAAAAATCTTTTTCATTAATTGCTTTCTGATAAAATTGGGTAACGACCTCCTTATTTATTTCTTGTGGGCTAAGCTCTGCAAAACTTGCTTTGGCATTAATAGCAAAACCTATTAATAAAAAAATAGCAGCTACTTTTTTCATTTTACCTCCTTATTAGATTTCTTCGGAAACTCTACTACAGAAGAAAATTGCTTCGTCAATACGGTGCTCGCATCCTCATGTACTTGTATGTACACTGCTGTTCTGCGCTCCGTGTCTCCTTGCTCTTCTCTCGCTGTAGCGAGTTTCCGAAGAAATCTGTTTAATTAACAAATCTGATTATAAATGGTATAAAGCAATAAAAAAGCGCAAAATTTAGCTTTAATTAATCAGTTTTTTAGATATATCTGGAATAGAAATGGCCAAAGTAACACTTGAACAATGGCGGGTATTACAAACCATCGTAGAAGAAAAAAGTTTTGCTAAAGCAGCCGAAAAGCTACACAAAAGTCAATCTAGCATTAGTTATTCATTAATGAAATTACAAGAATCCTTGGGCGTACAAGTGATGAATATACAAGGACGCAAAGCATTTTTAACCGAGCAAGGTATGCAGATTTTAAATATGTCTAAGCAACTAACACGATTAGCTAAAAATATTGAAAATACTGCCCATAATTTTAAATCTAATTATGAAAAAATTTTGCGTTTAGCTGTTGATGAAATATTTCCTCCTCAAATATTATTGCAAATATTGCATCAATTCAGCTTAATCAATACTCAAACTCGAATTATTTTAAAGCATGGCATTCTATCAGGGCCAAGTGACTTATTAACTAATGGTGAAGCTGAGATCGCTATTATTTCAAAAATTCCAGAAGGGTATGTAGGTGATAAGCTTATGGATATTGAATCTATTCCATATGCCCACATTAACAGCCCCTTACATCAAAAGGAACTAACGTTAGATGATCTTTATCAAGAGCGTTATATCATTGCGCAAGATTCAGGTATAAAAAATCAAAGAAATGAAGGTTGGTTAGGCTCAGAGTTTCATTGGAAAGTAAGTTCAATGGAGATGAAAATTCAGTGTGTAGCTCAAGGTATAGGTTTTTCATGGTTACCAAAACAATTAGTAGAAAATAGGAACTTACCTATTAAACCACTTTGTTTGCAGCAAGATAATATTAGAACTTATCCTCTGTATTTAGTTCATCATAATCCACAAGAAATGGGTCCTTCAGCACAACAAATAATATCTTTTTTCCGAGAATATTCAAATGCCAAAATTTAAATATATTTAGCCTATAGTAGCCGTGATTCCGCTGCGCTGCATCTAAGGCTACTTTAATAGCATAATTTTTATTGTTCATTACATAACTAATATCATGATAATATGAACCTTCAAATATCTTGTAGGAAATATGATGCAGCAAATTGTGTTTAGGGTAAGTATGCTTCTTTTAACCATGATTTGGAGTTATGCGGAGGCTTCAGAAAATAAGATTGCAGTGGCTGTTCCTCAGTGTAAGGATATTCAGGTGCCTGATACTAAAAATATTCAGATTGCTAATCAAGGCAATCTTTATACTTTTAAATTCACGTTACCTAGTTGCGGGCATTCTTCATACCAAGTTAATTATCCAACTGCTTATATCGTGCAAGAGCTTATTGATGATTTTTATAAAGATGGCTTATTAAATCTAACTTTAAATCAAGATCTTCCTTCAACACCATTGGCAAAAGATTATTTTTTACTTGAAGTACAACAGTCACTTTTTAACGATCGATTTGTTTTTAAAGAAGATGTTCAACTTGCTTATGAGCGAAATTATATCCACATGATTAATCAATCTCACATAATACCTGGTAGTGTGAGCAAAGCATTAGAACCATTTAAATCGTTACGTGATATTCAATGGAAAAATGATTGCCAACAAGAATCGGCAGGTTGGTGTTTTACATGGAATGGCTATTTTTCAATAACTTGGGATTGGAATGGCCAGGGAAGTGTTGAGGAAATGAAAAATCATGTCATAAAAGTAATTCTACCCCAGGTTTTTCGAGAAAGTTATATCCGATATGAACAGTATATCTATAAAGTAGCTAATTCATAATTAACGTGAGTTCGATATATAAGAGATAAAGGCTCTTTTATGTTGCTAAACGAACGTTATCCCGTAAAATGCGAAGCATTTATACGGGATCCAGATTAAATATAACTAAATTCGACATAAAATATAGCAAATATACTTTATGTCGAATTCACGTTAATCAATAGATTTACTGCAATATAAACTATTAAGGTAATTAATTTTTAAAAAGTATATAAAAATAATCTTGCCGCAAAGAATATTCCTGTATTAGTTCACTTTAAGAGATTACATGTCAGTCAGGATCATTAGGCATATTCATCAAAAATGTTTCATGAGGATCTTATTAAAGCAGGACTATAATTTAGTTAGAGCGGTGAAAATGAGGGGAGTAATTTGTCTAGATATTTTTACGGAAGACAATTAGATAAATCTAACGTTATCTATCCTTATGATAAGGTGGAAGAATATCCTTTGGCACAAGATTACTCATTGATAAAAGGGTTTGAAGAAGCTGCAGACATAATAATTCAAAAATTGACAGTAGATACGCAGGTTAATTCCACAAATGATAATTTAGTTTATCCGCTTCTTAATATATATATTTGTATTATTGAATTTTCCCTAAAGCTGATCATAAAACATCTTCTTAATCATATCAGCACTGGCTGTGAATATCTTGAATGTCCGAAGTCTAGTAAATTAGAGAAATTACTAAATCATAGTCATGATTTAAAAGAGTTATTTAAAAATCTTAAAGATATTTTAAAGTATAAGGAAAAAAAACACCCACATAGCAACCTAGACTTAAAATTCATAGCTATAGTAATTCAAGCATTTAAAGATAATGCGGTTAGCTTAATTAGTTCACCTCATACAAATATAAAAAAACTATATCCTTCTTATCAAAGGCAAATAAATAGCGAAATTTTTAGATTTCATGAAGATATTAAAAAAATTATTCATATGTTTTTAGATTATCCAAAAAATGAAAATTTCAGATTATGTGAACTCCAATTTTTTACAACTTGGGGCCTTGAAAAACTTAGAGAAACAGAGCGGTTAGGTAGTGAGAGTGCTGGACTTTTCAAAAATTTATTCCCCAAAAAAAGCTATCAAGATTCTATTTCAGCTATTATTCCGGATTTAAAACTTACTGATGAAGAATTTAAATTTCTTGAGGAAGTTAAACATTTTTCTATACAGAAAAAACAAGCATTATTAACTTGTCTATACCTTGCTCATCGTACACTTAGTCAAGTCAATGTTGAAAATGTATCAGAGACTGAAGCAAGTGAAAAAATATATGAGTATAAATATTTATATCAACGAGGAATTGATAATCTAAGGGTGTATATTTCTTATATTGAGCAATATTTGTAGTAACCGTTTTTATTGATCAAGTTTTAAAACTTCCCCGAACACTTATATTTATAAGTGTATAGCTTAAACTATTTTACCAATGGCCAATGTTAGGTGCAGACATCCAAGGCTCTTGTTGGGGTAGGGCGTTGCCTTTTTGTAATAATTCAATAGAAATATTATCAGGCGAGCGTATAAAAGCCATATAACCATCACGAGGAGGTCTATTAATTACCACGCCTGCTTCTTGTAAACGTTCACAAGTTTCATAAATATTATCTACACAATAAGCGAGATGTCCAAAGTTACGACCTTCAGAGTAAGTTTGATTGTCCCAATTATAAGTTAACTCAAGCATAGGGCCTTTAGATTGCTCAGCCTGGTTCAGATCGCCCGGGGCGGCTAAGAATACTAAAGTAAATTGGCCTTGTTGATTCTCTATTCGTTTTACTTCAACGAGCCCTAGTTTATTACAATAAAAATCGAGGGAGGCATCTAAATTAGTCACCCTAACCATGGTATGTAGATACTTAATCATGTTCGCTCCTAAATTTGTTAACTAGATTTTAGAATAAAATTCTTAAAAAGAGCTACTGAATATAACTAAACTTTATTAGATTATTTTAGGTTGAATAAGTTGTTCCGCAAGGTCTGCATATTTTTGTGCTTTTTGCTGGTGTGTTAGGCAGCGAGGTTTAAATAATTTTGGGGTGTAATGAACCTCTAGCGTTGGTGATGTTTGCTTAAACGTTTCTTTTTTAGGAATTTTGGGTAGTTTAGGATCTAATGTTTTCTCTAAATCATTGACCGTTGTCTCAACAGTTGCATTAATTTCACTGAGCTCTTGATTGAATGTCACTTTTAATGCTTCATATTCTTTCTTACTTTCATTTCTCAGTCGTTTAAAAATGATATCAGGCGTAGCTGTGTAACTTAACTCGTTATTACTGTGGATATCATACCACTCTAAATATAAGAGATTTAACTGAGCAGCATTGTCTTTTTGTGCCACAATTTGTTCAGTAGTTAAAATTCCTTTCTCTTTATGAGATTGATAAAATTTATCTAACTCAATACATGTTTTAATGGCTTCTATATAATAATCTCTGACAAGTTTGGCTTTATCAAAATTGTCAAATGCCGCTAACATACGCTCATTAATCTGGAATTCAGGTATTTCATAAGCGCCACCATAGTAAGCTTCTCGTAGCCCATTATATACTTTATCTTTTACTTGTACGTATTTAGTAGCTAATGCCACGCCAATAAATAAAGCAGGTATAAAAACGGCAGCAAAAGCGAGTTCAGGTAATCCTAAAGGAGATAATAAAGCAGCAATAACAACAATGAAACTAACCGCAATAATAACCGGCATGACAGTACGATATAGCTTCCAGAAAATACTTTTTTCATGCAGGGCAATGTCCTTATACTCAGTGTAAAGAGGTAAAAAAGGACTAAAGAGGCTGGTTAATATTGATTTTGCTTCGGCGACCTGATTGGCAGCGCGATTATAATTATAGAAATCAAAAATAGCTAAAAATGAACTTTCATTTTGAGTAGCAAAACCTGTTGCTTGAATAAAGGCATGCGCATCGGAGAGACGACGTAGAAATTCATTAGCTTGATTAACGAAAGGATGAGAAAGTAAATAAGATAAAGAATTTGAGGCTGATCTAGAATCAATCTTATCTTCTTGTATCCAATGGTTATTAATTAATAATAGTTGTTCTTCAACGTAGTGTTTTAGTTTTTGATGATAAAGTTGTAAAAGTTCATGTATCGATAGTTCTGTATGATTATTAAATGCTTGTAAAATAGCATTTGCAATTAAATCAGCTTGGTTTAGATTAAATTGTTTGAGATTAATAAATTGCAAGTCGTGTAAGCTAATTTGGTCCATACAATAATAAATAAGAGAACTTAATTGCTCTTTTTCTAATTTATTTATTTCTTCTGGCGTTTTATTAGATAAATTAATGGCTGCTAATAATTTTTCAATTTCTGTCTGTGAGTTAGCTGCATTAATTCGATAATTTAATAAATGAAAATACTTAATTAAATGAAAGAGATTTTCCTTGATTTCAACTAAATTGAAATTGTTTCGTAATTCAGCTAATTCTAAATCATTATCAAAGTTTGCAAGCCAGGTTTGTTGAGCATCTTTATATTTCTGTTCTAGTTCTTTGAGCTTAGATTGATTTTGCCAGTTAGAGATTTTACTGAACTCTCCTCTGGCTTCTTCTAGTTGTTTTTTTAAATCAATTTTATGATGCAGATAAGCTTGTGAATAAACTTGATTAATAATGTGTTGATGTCTTGCTTCTTCAACTCGATTTAACTTAGGGAAGTCTTCTACTAACAAAAGGAAATCGCATTTATCTTTTATTAATTGGAATGCTTTATCTTCTTTCGCTTTTACTTTATATGATTTAATCTGTTCTTTAACGGTATTTGCTAGTTGTTCTTTTTCTTTTTCTATAGATGAAAAAAGCAAATTAAATAGATTTAGAGAATGCTGAAGATGACTTATATCTTTCTTAATTTTCTTTATTAAGGTAACAAAATCTTGTCCCGTAGCACTTACTTGAAAAGTGAGCCGTTCATCGAGGGATAAAAGAGAATAACCAGGAATTATCTTTTCAGCAATATCTAAAAATTCCATGACTTTCTTTATTATTTTTTAAACTGCCAATTTTTTAACATAGAATTCTTAAGGAAATCTTAAAAGCAACGTCTTAAATTAGGTAATATAGACAATACTAGTGTCTTACTTTATGGTAATCGCTTATAACTGGCGTACTATAATATTTTATTGGTATTAAAATTTAAGACAAAAATAATTTTACTTTCAGGTTAAAAAATTGAAATCGTTTACCAACTAAGTTCAGTTTTATTCTGCACGCTAGCAAAATTTGTTTTCTGTTAAATTTGATTTATAAAACTAAGTGCTTGTTAAGAAAGTTCAAACAAGGCATATTTATATTTTTATGTCGTAATATTAGGGAGAGTAATGAAAATCATAGGGCGATGTTATTCAATTGCAATAGCTGTAACTTTATTAACACCAAGCTCTTTTATATTAGCTGCCCCTATAGCTATCGGTGATGGCGCTACTGCTACTGGCGCTGATGCGGTGGCCATAGGTACAGATGCTAATGCTTCAGGCGATCAAGCAACGGCTACAGGCAACAGTGCGCAAGCGACTAATACTGATGCAACAGCGACAGGTAATGCTGCAAATGCTAGCGGTGAAGGGTCTACAGCCACAGGCTCTAACTCCAATGCTGCAGGTCCTCAATCTACAGCCACGGGTTTTGAAGCAAATGCTTCAGGGGAAAATGCAACGGCTACAGGCAATGGTGCGCAAGCGACTCAGACTGATGCAACAGCGACAGGTAATGCTGCAAATGCTAGCGGTGAAGGGTCTACAGCCACAGGCTCTAACTCCAATGCTGCAGGTCCTCAATCTACAGCCACGGGTTTTGAAGCGAATGCTTCAGGAGTGCAAGCAACTGCTACAGGTACTGGCGCACAGGCCACGGCTGGTAGTTCAACAGCTAGCGGGGCTAATGCGCAGGCCCTAGCAGAAGAAGCCACCGCTACTGGCGTTAATTCACAAGCGACAGGTATCGGTTCAACTGCTTCAGGTGTCTCATCTAATGCTTCAGGCGTTTTCTCCACAGCTACTGGTGCCCGTGCAGAGGCCTCAGGTGTTTTTTCAACCGCTACTGGGGCTGATGCGCAAGCTCTAGCTGAAGATGCCACTGCTATTGGATCTGATGCACAAGCTGCCGGCGTAAGCTCAACAGCTGTGGGAACGGAGTCAAATGCGGCTGGCTTTCAAGCTACGGCAACCGGCGCTAATGCTCAAGCTCTAGGTGATAATTCAACAGCTTCTGGAGCAGCTGCGAATGCAGCTGGTGTTCAAGCTACGGCGACTGGTGCTGGTGCCCAAGCTTTAGCTGATAATGCAACAGCTAATGGGGCTAATGCGCAAGCAGCTGGTATAGGCTCGACAGCCTCAGGCTTTTTGGCTAATGCTTCAGGTAATCTAGCTACAGCTAGTGGTGCTGGTGCGCAGGCTAGTGGCGACGGTTCAACAGCAAGCGGTACTAATGCTCAAGCAACTGCAACTAATGCTTCTGCAATTGGTGCTGGTGCACAAGCCATAGGGGTAAATTCAACTGCGATAGGTGTTGGTGCGCAGGCCAGTGGTGTCGGCTCAACTGCCTCAGGTATTTTGTCTAACGCTGCAGGTAATCTAAGCACGGTTACTGGTGCTGGTGCTCAAGCTATAAATGACAATGCAACAGCGACTGGCGCGAATGCTCAGGCGGTTGGAATTAATAGTTTAGCCAGCGGAGTAGGTGCGCAAGCATTAGGAAGTAATTCTACTGCTTTAGGTGCGAATTCTCAGGCCTTAGCATTAAACTCGGTAGCAATTGGTGAAGGTTCGGTAGCAACTAGAGCTAATACAGTTTCCATAGGTAATGATCTACAACCAAGACAGTTAGTGAATGTTGCAGCAGGTGTTGAGGATACAGATGCTGTAAACGTATTTCAATTAAATCAAGTTGCACAGCGTGTCGAATCAAGTGCAAATAAAATAAATGAATTAGAAAATAAAATTTTTAATTTAAGAGGAATAGTAAGAAAATTAGACAGAAGAATTGACAGAGGCCTTGCTTCTGCTTCTGCTCTTTCTGGATTATTTCAACCATATGGTGTTGGTAAAATCAACCTTTCAATTGGTGTTGGAGGTTATCGTGGTGAGAATGCTGTTGCTGTTGGCATGGGTTATAGAAGGTCAGAAAATTTTGCTCTCAAAGCCGGCCTTGCCAGTACTGGTAATAACTCAATTGCTTATAGCGCCGCAGTGAATTTTGAATGGTAGAGTCTATAAAAACAGATATGCCCGAAAGGGCGTATCTACAATCTAGTTAATAAAGTTAATCTCAATGTTTATACTAATTTAATATTAATAATAAATGTATATTTCGTAACCTATTATAAAGATAATTTTATAGCTTGAAGTTAATACAACTAATTTAATGTACTATTTATATGCTTTAAAATTTGGCATGGAAAACAATTTAAATTTTCAGGATGAAAAAAATGAAATCATTTATTGAACAAGCTCAGTTTTACTCTGAATATCACCAAAAGCCGGTTACCTTTTATACGCATCTTATAGGTATACCACTTATTATTTTTTCACTTATGATCTTTTTTGGTTTTTTTCATATCGTGGTTCCTATGGTGATGGATATTCGAGTTTCTGATATTCTGACCGTTCTTATTCTTATTTATTATATAATTTTAAATTGGCGTTTAGGACTTGTATTAGTACCAATTTTTACTTTTATGGTATGGGTCGCTGATTTAGTTAGTTGGGCAGGGCCTACCAGAGGCGCTTTATGGATGTTTATTATTCTTTTTATTTTTGGTTGGGTATTACAGTTAGTTGGCCATTTTATGGAAGGCAAGCGTCCAGCATTGGTTGATAATTTTTGGCAAGCGCTTATTGCGCCTTTATATTTAACTGCTGAAATATTTTTTAAAATGGGACGTATGCAAGATCTTAAAAATCAAATTCATCATGATCTGTCTTTTGAAAATGAGCCTAGTACTAATACGAAAAGGAATCAGCCGGATGTTTTGCCTTAGGAATTTTAATTTAATCAGGCTTCCTAGAGTCATTTATCTATATGCTAATATTTTATAAGGTAAGTTTTGTTCATTTTGGAATCCTTAACATTAAATACACAAAGAAAAGCTCTGCAATCAGAGCTTTTCGATTGTAATTTTATGTTGTAATAATTTTTCTTTAATAAGCTCTGCTTGCGCCAATTTTTCCTTCTCTTTACTAATGATTTCAGCAGGCGCTTTATCCGTGAATTTAGAATTATTAAGCTTACCTTGTGCTAAAGAGATATCTTTATCCAGTTTGGCGAGCTCTTTATTTAAACGAGCTAATTCTGCATCTTTATTAATAAGTCCTGCCATGGGAATTAATAATTCAAGTTCTCCAACTACTGCTGAAGCCGATACAGGTGCTTCTTCCCCATCTTCTAAAAAGTGAATATTGGCTAATTTACTTAGTGCCATAAGGATGACTTGATAATTCTTAAAGCGCTCCTTTTCTAGGGAAGTTGCATTTTTAATCTGCAGCATAATTAACTTGGCTGGAGAAATACTCATCTCACTACGAATAGTACGTATAGATTGAATAATATCTTTAATCCAACTCATTTCGTTTTCTAAATTTTTATTAACGAGCTGTTCATTAACTTGGGGATAAGCACTTAACATAATACTTTCGCTATTTTGACTAGTAAGCTTACTAGTCCGTTGCCATATTTCTTCCGTAATAAAAGGCATAAGAGGGTGTAGAAGTTTTAAGATTTGATCCAACACATGAATTAATGTTCTACGTGTGCCACGTTTCATAGCACCTAATGCTTGTGAATCATAGAGAATAGGCTTAGACAATTCTAAATACCAGTCACAGTATTCATGCCAAACAAACTCATATAAGGTATGTGCTAATAAATCAAAACGATAAGTGGCTAGGTAATGGTGACAACTGGCTATAGTATGTTGTAAAGAAGATAAAATCCATTGATCAGGAAGACTATATTGAAAGGCGCCATCTTCTAAATCAATTTGTTCTTCTGTTTGCAGTAAAACATAACGAGCGGCGTTCCATAATTTATTACAAAAATTACGATAGCCTTCAACCCGATTTAAATCAAAGCGTACATTGCGACCAAACGAGGCAAGAGAACAAAAAGTAAAGCGTAATGCGTCAGTTCCAAAAGCAGGAATTCCTTCAGGAAATTCCTTGCGCGTCGCTTTAGCAATTTTATCTTTTAAAGAAGGTAACATCATATTAGAGGTGCGTTTAGCAACCAAACTATCAAGATCAATACCATCAACGATATCCAGAGGATCTAATACATTTCCTTTTGATTTAGACATCTTATGCCCTTCGCTATCGCGAATTAAGCCTGTAATTAATACTTCTTTAAAAGGGATTTTGCCTGTAAATTTCAAACCCATCATAATCATGCGAGCGACCCAGAAGAAAATAATATCAAACCCGGTTACCAGAACGGAGGTAGGATAAAATTGCTCAAGCTCAGGTGTTCGTGCAGGCCATCCTAAAGTTGAAAAAGGCCACAGGGCTGAGGAAAACCAAGTGTCTAAAACATCTTCATCTTGTTTTAAGGGTAAAGCATCATCTAGAGAGTATTTAAAACGGACATCTTTCTCACTATAACCAACATAAATATGGCCATGATTATCATACCAAGCTGGAATTCGATGTCCCCACCAAAGTTGACGACTAATGCACCAATCTTCAATGTTTTCCATCCATTGAAAATAAGTTTTAGTCCAAGTTTCTGGAATAAAGCGAATTTCCCCTTTTTTAACGGCTTCTATAGCGGGCACTGCTAATGGTTTTGTTTTTACATACCATTGGTCTGTTAATAATGGCTCAATAACAACATTTGATTTTTCCCCGCGCGGAACCTTCAATTTATGTGGTTCAGTTTTAACTAGGAACTTAAGCTCGGTTAAATCTTTAATAATTTGTTCACGCGCAATAAACCTATCCATACCTTGATATTTAATCGGCGCATTTTTATTAATAGCCCCTTTTTTAGTAAGAATATTAATCGCGGTGAGATTGTGGCGTTTACCAACTTCATGATCATTAAAATCATGAGCCGGGGTAATTTTTACGCAACCTGTTCCGAATTCTTTATCAACATAGGTATCAGCGATAATGGGTATTTGTCGATCACAAAGAGGAAGATTAACATGCTTGCCAATTAAATTTTTATAACGCTCATCTTCTGGATGCACTGCAATGGCTACGTCCCCTAACATGGTTTCAGGCCGGGTCGTAGCGATAACTATAAAATGATCTGAATCAACAATGGGATACCGAATGTGCCATAAAAATCCATCTTCTTCCTGTGAGATAACCTCTAAGTCTGAAACAGCAGTACCTAATTTAGGATCCCAATTAACTAAGCGTGTGCCTCGATAAATTAAACCTTCATCATATAATTGAACAAAGACTTTCTGCACAGCAGCTGAAAGACCTTCATCCATAGTAAACCGTTCACGTTGCCAATCTACTGAAGAACCAATACGCCGCATTTGTGACGTTATCTGGTTGCCTGACTCTTCTTTCCAATGCCAGACATACTCTAGAAATTGCTCTCTAGTCATATCTTTACGCAATAGTCCTTTACTTTCTAATTGACGTTCTACTACAAGCTGCGTAGAAATACCAGCATGGTCTGTACCAGGTTGCCACAGTGTTTTATGACCTAACATACGATGATAACGAGTTAAAATATCCATTAGCGTATGTTGAAAACCATGGCCCATGTGTAAGCTGCCCGTTACGTTAGGCGGTGGCAACATAATACAGTACGCTGCGCCTTCACCTTGGGGCTGGAAAAAGTGCTGGTTTTCCCATTCTTGGTAACGAAATTTCTCTATTGCTTGAGGAGAATAAGTCTTATCCATGGTATAGCCTGTAATCAATTAATAATGCATAAGGCTGGTGATTTTAACACGTATTGATTGTTATTGACGACAGAAGTTTCATAGACTTTTTCGGAAACCGCCATTGAAGGCAGCCTTAACTGAAAAAGTGCTTCAAAGCCTGTCCCCATGTAGATGGGGATTCTTATGTACTTTCTCTACAATGCGTTTTTTCAACTTAGCACTAACTGTTCCCAAAGAAGTCTAGTTAAGAATACATTAGGTATTTAAGAAACCCGCGGGGTTTTCATCTAGGTCTACTTTTTTTGCTTCCTCATGCCTATGGTCAGCCGCAAGATAAGTATACATGGCTGGTACAACAAATAAGGTAAACAACGTGCCAATTAATAGACCTGAAGAAATGACAAGTCCTATATCAAATCGGCTCACTGCTCCTGCGCCTTTAGCAATTAATAAAGGAAAAACACCAAAAACCATCGCTGCCGTGGTCATTAAAATTGGCCTTAAACGAATTGCTGCTGCTTCTTCTACTGCCATGCGTTTATCTAGTTTCTTTTCTCGTTGCAGTTGATTAGCAAAATCGACAATTAAAATACCATGTTTGCTAATTAAGCCAATGAGGGTAATTAAACCAACTTGAGTATAAATATTAATAGAAGCAGCACCTACATTAAGAGGTATTAATGCACCACAAATGGACATGGGTACGCTTATTAAAATAATTAAAGGATCACGAAAGCTTTCATATTGAGCTGCTAAGACTAAAAAGATAATAATAATAGAGAAGAAAAAAGCAAGAATTAAGGCTGTTCCTTCCTGAATATATTGCCGTGACTGACCACCAAAATCATAAGTATAGCCTTGCGGTAAAGTAGCCTTTGCTTCATTTTCTAAAAACTCTAATGCTTGACCTAGCGTAATACCTGGTACAGTGACCCCTTGAATAGTCGCTGAGTTTAGTTGTTGAAAATGGGTGACTGAATTGGGTTGAGTCTTTTCTATAGGTGTAACTACAGTTGATAAAGGAACCATCGTTCCACTTTTAGAACGTACATAGATTTTTTCTAATTGTTGAGGGGAAAGTCGATATCGTCTATCGAGTTGAGGTATGACTTGATAGCTTCGACCTTGTAAATTGAAGTAATTTACATAGTTTCCAGATAAAGCACTAGTTAAGGTACTTCCTATATCTTGCATATCTAGACCTAAGTCCGCTGCTTTTGAGCGATTAATCTGCAATATAATTTCTGGTCGGTTAAACTTAAGACTATTATCAAGAAAAATAAAATAACCACTCTTTTGAGCCTTATCCATTAGTTGATTAGAAATTTCAAATAATGTTTGAAAATCATTGGTTGTTTTAATGACGAATTGAATAGGTGTCCCACCGCCACCGCCTGGTAAGGGTGGAGGAATAATGGCAAAGGCTTTTAAACCAGTTACTTGATCTAATTTATCTTGCAGAGGTCGCTCTAGGGCAAATTGAGTACGCTTGCGCTGATCCCACGGTTTTAAAACCATCCCGGAAACCGGATTACTTGAATTAATATTAAAATAATACGCAGCTTCTGGAAAACTCTTGTAAATTTTATCAAATAATTTTGTAAAAGCTGCAACATAATTAACTGTAGCGTACTGAGGTGCTGTAGCAACAACAAAAAAGAAACCTTGATCCTCTTCAGGAGCCATTTTTTTAGGGGTTGTGGAATACAAATAAGGTAGCATTAATAAAATAGCTACAGCGAGAACTAATATAATCGCGCGGGTGTCTAGGAGGCTATGTAACTTACGTTGATAATAATTTTTAGCAGAATTAAATTTTCTATCAAGGAATTGAACAAATCGTCCGGTATTAATTTCATTAGAAAATAGTTTAGAACACATCATTGGCGTTAAGGTGAGTGCAATAACGCCTGAAATAATAACAGCACTAGCTAATGTAAATGCAAATTCTTTAAAAAGAGCGCCGGTTAAGCCACCCATAAAACCAATAGGTGCATAAACAGCAGCTAAAGTAATAGTCATGGCAATGACTGGCGTTGCAATTTCTCGTGCACCAATCATTGCTGCCTGAAAAGGTGTTTTTCCTTCTTCTAAATGTCGATGAACATTTTCGACAACTACAATCGCATCATCGACAACTAAACCAATGGCTAAAACAAAAGCAAGGAGGGTAAGTAAATTTATTGAGTACCCGAGAAAAAGCATCAAAGTGCATACCCCAACTAACGATAGAGGAATAGTGACAACGGGAATAATGACTGAACGAATAGATCCTAAAAAGAGAAAAATAACAACAATGACTATCAGAGCCGCTTCTATAATTGTTATGACCACTTCTTTAATGGATGCTCTAATAAAATCAGTGGCATCATAAACAATAGTCCCTCCTAATGTTGGAGGAAAATTTGCAACAATAGATGGAAAATTTTTTCTAACTTGGCTAATTACCGTTAATGGGTTAGCGGTTGGAGTAGGGGTAATTGCAATAAAGACGGCTTGCTTACCGTTAAACGTAACGATAGTGTTATAATCTTGTGATCCTAATTCTACTTTAGCGATATCTCTTAAACGAATAAGTGCTGATTTATCTTCTCTAACAATTAATTTACTAAATTCTTCTGTATTGTTTAAATCAGTATTAGCATTAACGTTAATAGCAACATATTCTCCTTTAGTATTTCCTGCTGCAGTTAAGAAGCTATTACGAGCCAGCACATTTGTCACATCTGCAGGTGTAACATGTAGGGCCGCCATTTTCATCGGATTAAGAAAAATCCGCATAGAATAAGTTGCTCCCCCGAGGAGCTGAGCTTGAGCAACGCCATCAACTGTCTGTAACTGTGGTTGGACTACACGTACAGCATAATCAGTAATTTGCTGAGGTGTCATCTGAGTACTATCTAAGCTAATATACATTAAAGGTGTTGATGTATCAGAACTTTTGATAATGATGGGTTGTTGTGCCTGCGGAGGTAATTGATTTAAGGTCTGCTGAACCTTACTCATTACATCGGTAAAGGCAACTTGAGGATTAAAATTTAATTTAATTGTAAGGGTGATTGTGCTTAGACCTTGGACACTAGTAGAAGTCATATAATCAATTCCTTCAGCACTTGCAACAGCAGCTTCTAAAGGTGTAGTAATAAAGCCAGCAATGAGACTAGCATCAGCACCCGGGTAACTAGTGGTAATAGTAATCACGGTATTATCCATACGAGGATACTGACGAATTTGCATAGTAAATAATGAATTTAAACCGAATAAGAAAATTAACAAACTAACCACGGTCGCTAACACGGGGCGTTTAATAAAAATATCGGTAAAATTCATCCGTTTCCCTAAAAAATTCTAATAATTTAATTTCATTACTGACCTAATAAGTCAGGATTAACAACGTTATCTAGTTTAATATCGTTATTAATTATAACTCGTGCTCTGTCTTGTAATTTAAGTTCGCCAGAACCTACTACCAATTGGCCTGGTTTTAGGCCATTTTTAATGATGGTATAATTACCTTCTTGCTCACCTGTTTCCACAAAAACACGTTTCGCCTGGAAAATATCTTTTCCAGCTTTATCTTTTTCGCCGGTTTTTTCAATAAGAAAGACTGAATTGCCATATAAACTATAAGAAATTGCTGTTGAAGGTAGAACTAATACATTGGGAATGGAAGGTTGCTCAACATAAATTGCAGCAAACATACCTGGAATAAAAACAAACTGATTAATATGATTCTTGGTATTTATATCTGTGTTGCATTGTATAATCTTTTTGTTGCCATTTTCTTCATTTTTTACAGTCAATAGTTTTGTTTTATTAATTGTTTGTAATGCTTGAGCTGGGCAATTAGGAACAGTCGCTTGAACTAAAATATTATGAGTGTTGGGATCAACCTTGGCGTTAATGGCAGAAATTTCACCCTGGAAAAGTAAGTTAGGAAATTCCTCTAGGCTTAATAGAACTTTTTGTCTTAAATGTAACTTTTTAAAAAATTGTTCTGGTAAATTAAATTCAAGGAAAAGGGGATCCATTGACTGTAATGTAACAATGGCAGTTTGGCCAGGTGTAACATATTGACCAAGATTAATTTGCCGGATGCCAAGTTTGCCAGAAAAAGGGGCGATAATATGTTTGTTTCTGATTTGCGCTTCAATTTTTTCAACATTAGCCTGAGCTTGTTCTAAGTTGGCTTTAGCTTCATCGACACTCGTAATAGGTGTAGCTCCGCGCCCAGATAGTGTAACTTGGCGTTTATAACTGACCTCTCTTAATTCTTTATTTGCTCGTTCAAATTTCAATTGCGCTTGTTCAACAGTATCATTTAGATCAACTAAAGGCATGCCTTTTTCAACATACTGTCCTGATTCAAAATGGATTGCAACAACTTGACCTGCTTGTTCTGAGTTTATCTCTACACCATTTACAGCAACAAAATTACCTACAGCAGAAATACTGGGTTGCCAATTTTTTTGCATGACTTTAACAGAAGAAACCGTAACTGGAACAGCCTGGAATTGACGAACAAAACGCTGAATCATTATTCCTTTAATAAAATTAAATGCAATGATACCGCCAAAGACAACTAGCAATGCTATTATCATAATAGTCATGCGCTTTTTCATTTTTATTCCTTTCAGTTTTATCTAAGCATGTAGTCAGGAGGTTTTAATTCTCTAGTGCTACCTGTAAAGCTCTACATTGCATCGTAGGGTAATCTCACTTAAAGTTAATTAACTATTATACATTTTGTTGCTTCAATCATTTTGTGTCTGTCTAAAACTTAAAATAGGCTTCTTTGGAAATCGCCATTGACGGGCAATCTTAGCCGAAAAAAGTGCATTTAAAAAATGCTCATATATTTATATATGCTGCGTATACATACAGCGCTTTTCAACACTTCTTTCAATCGACCTTGTCTTATCACTAGTAGTTTTAGAAGAAGTTTAATGTAACTTTTTACTTTAAATGGAATAAAATAAAGCTGATTTGAATACTTGACCTACGAATGCATTAATATATCACAATTCGGTAAGAGTTGAAGTAGAAAGAAATTAGATGTGATCGGAAAAAAAACCTATTGACTAAATGGTATCCTTTGTTACCATGCCTTTTGTTTTTAACACAAAAGGGGTAATTATGAAAGTAAAATCTTTATTGCTTGCCTGTTGTTTAGGTTTATTATCAACTGCTTATGCAGAGAATCGCCATGTGCATCCAAAAGTTGAAGCGCTTAAAACAGAAGCTGTAAGTGCTGCTAAAAAGGCAATGGCTCCTGGTTTTTGCGAAATTGAAATTATTAATAACAGTTATGATAATGTTACAGTGTATGGTCGTTTTGATGATGGTAGCACTTTAGCACCTTTTAATGTTTATAGTTTTGAAGCGCCACATTACATTGATTTATACTACTATGGTTACTGTCACCGTGATATGTACTTAGATATTGTTACCTTTAGCGGTTACCATATTTATTCCGGTTACACACGTTCTGAAACAACTGTAAGAATAGTTCCTTATCTTCAAAATCAAGTAAAAGCGGAAGTTCGAGCTAAATAATTAACTTGATTCTAAGGACACAGTGTAAGTTGCATTGTGTCCTTTTAATGGCCTGGAGGTATTATGAAACGTTATTTTCTAATTTTACTGCTGTTGCCATCATTAGGATTTTGTTCAACCGTATATCATCATGCATCACTAGGATATAACTTTAGACATGCAGTTAATATGCATGGTCATAATGAAACTACTGTAGTCATTGAAAGACCTTATCGAACCTATAGAGTACCTGCACCTTCTTATTATCGTTATTATCATCGATATCGTAGTCATCCCCGTTACTACTATCGAGGACGCTCTTATAACCATTATCAAGAACGAATTGATGATTATGGTTATAATGGCCATATACATGGACATCGATAAGTTTTTTTTAGAGATTAAACTAAAAAATTTTTAAAACTGCCTGGAAAATGATTAATTAAATAAATCAATTTTTACAGGCAAAATAAATTAGCAGTTAAACGATAAGCCATTAAGTAATTAACTTATATACCAAATCAGTTAGCGCTAAATATCCTTTATGCAAGTTGTGCCGTTTGCTTTTTATATAGAAATTTAAGTAAGCTTTTAATTTAAGTATCTAAGCTTATCTATCTTGTCTACAATCAAGCTAAAAAAGAAACTATAATTACTTTATTTCTTATGTTAAAGAGGACTACGAATGTTTGATAAAAACTGCACAATTGCCAACTTTGATGATCAACTTTGGCAGGCAATAGAAGCTGAAAAAAAACGACAAGAAGAACATATTGAGCTTATTGCCTCGGAAAATTATGCAAGTCCTCGTGTAATGGAAGCGCAAGGTTCTGTTTTAACGAATAAATACGCTGAAGGTTATCCTAGTAAGCGCTATTACGGTGGTTGTGAATATGTTGATATTGCTGAGTCTTTGGCTATTGAGCGAGCAAAAAAATTATTTAAAGCTGATTATGTAAACGTACAGCCACATTCAGGTTCGCAAGCAAATGCCGCAGTTATGATGGCTCTCTTAAAACCAGGTGATTTAGTAATGGGAATGGCTTTACCTCATGGTGGTCACTTAACACACGGTTCAAAAGTTAATTTCTCCGGTAAATTATATCAAGCCATCGAATATGGCCTGGATGTTAAAACAGGTTTAATTGATTACGATGCCTTAGAGCAAGCAGCAAAGGCGCACAAACCTAAATTGATTATAGCTGGGTTTTCAGCCTACTCCCAACATTTAGATTGGGTAAGATTTCGCTCAATTGCTGATTCAGTGGGTGCTTATCTATTAGCCGATATGGCCCATGTAGCAGGCTTAGTAGCGGCAGAATTATATCCCTCCCCACTTCCTTATGCAGATGTTGTTACAACCACCACACACAAGACATTGCGTGGCCCGCGTGGAGGTTTAATTTTAGCCCGCTCTAATGAAGTAATTGAGAAAAAATTAAACTCAGCTGTCTTTCCAGGGATGCAGGGTGGGCCATTGATGCATGTTATTGCAGCTAAAGCCGTTGCTTTGGCTGAAGCTCTTCAACCTGAGTTTAAAGTTTATCAACAGCAAGTGTTAGCCAATGCCAAAGAAATGGCAAACGTTTTAATTAACAGAGGTTATTCAATTGTATCTGGCGGAACACAAAATCATTTATTATTGGTTGATTTAATTGAAAAAAACCTAACAGGTAAAGAAGCAGATGCAGCTTTAGGTAAAGCAAATATTACCGTAAATAAAAACTCTGTACCCAATGATCCAAAATCTCCCTTTGTAACAAGTGGTTTGCGTTTAGGCACGCCAGCTGTCACCACGAGAGGCTTTAAGGAAAAAGAAATAAGAATGATTAGTGATTGGATTTGTGATATTCTTGATGATCCTAACAATGGAGAGATTCTTCAACAAGTTAAGAATCAAGTTTTACAATTATGTCATGACTTCCCAGTTTACTCTAGCTAACTGATTATTATGTATTGTCCCTTTTGCCATGCACAAGAAACTAAGGTGATTGATTCTCGCTTAGTTGCAGAAGGCGCGCAAGTGCGACGCCGAAGGCAATGCTTGCTATGTCATGAACGTTTTACGACGTTTGAGACAGCTGAGTTAATTATGCCAGCAATTATTAAGCGTGATGGTCGCAGAGAATCTTTTAATATAGATAATTTACGTTCTGGTATGCAAAGAGCGCTAGAAAAAAGACCAGTTAGTGTCGATTTAAGAGAGGCTGCTATTGCGAATATCTTACAAGATATTCGCCGGCGGGGCGAACGTGAAATAGAGGCTAGTTTAGTGGGAGAGCTAGTCATGAAACAATTATATAATCTTGATCATGTTGCTTATGTGCGCTTTGCATCGGTTTATAAGCGATTTAAAGACATAAGTGACTTTAGACAAGCAATTGATGAAATGAAAGATGATGATTAAGAGGTAATGGTGGAGAAACACGCTATCCGTGGTAAACGTCGTGCAAGAAGGCTTGTATTACAAGCTTTATATCAATGGTTAATGTCAGGACATGAGCTTTCAGAAATTGAAACGCAATTTCGCATTATAAATAACATGGATAAAGTTGATTCTGAATATTTTTGTCGTCTTTTATATGGTATTCCTAAATCTTTACAAGTGATTGAAGAAAATTTTTCGCCTTTCTTGGATATTCCGATTAGCCATTTAAATCCAATAGAATTAACTATTTTACGACTAAGCACTTATGAGTTAATTTTTTGCCCTGAAATTCCTTATCGTGTTGTCCTTGATGAGGCAGTGTCGTTAGCTAAAGAGTATGGTGCTCAAGATGGGCACCGATTTGTAAATGGGGTACTTAATAAATTAGCTAAGCAGGTGCGTAGCGCTGAAATTAATTTAAAATCATGAACGAGTTTGAATTAATTGACTCATTTTTTAAAAAGGGCGCTGCTAATCGCCACGATGTTATCTTTGGAATTGGTGATGACGCTGCTTGTCTAGAAGTCCCAGTTGGATATCACTTGCTAGTTAGCACTGATACGTTAGTTGCGGAAGTTCATTTTTTAAGTAGCTGGGATCCTTATGCCATTGCCTGGAAAGCTGTGATGGTCAATGTCAGTGATATGGCTGCCATGGCTGCAGAGCCATGTTGGATGTCACTTGCACTAACTTTGCCTAATTTAGATTTAAAATGGTTGGAGCGTTTTGCTGAAGGATTACATGCTGCTTTAAAGCAATATAATATTGCGTTAATAGGCGGTGATACCACTCGGGGTCCATTAAGCATGACATTAACAATCCATGGCTTAACGCCTTTAGGCAACGCAGTTAGACGCTCAGGTGCAAAACCAGGTGACGAGATTTGGGTCTCGGGTGAATTAGGTGCGGCAGCGCAAGCTGTTAAATTTTTAGATCATCAAAATCAACTAGAAGCTTTAGATTTTTCACAATTATTAAATAAATTACAATATCCTAAACCTAGGATAGATTTAATTCCTTTACTGCGAACTTATGCTACATCAGCAATTGATATTTCAGATGGTTTAAGTGGGGATCTTAATCATATTTGTGCAGAAAGTAATGTCGGCGCATGCTTAAACTTGTCCTCTATTCCTATTCATCCTTTAGTAAAAAAATATCAGGGAAAAAAAGCGATTCCGACGGCCTTACGAGGCGGGGATGATTATGAACTATGCTTCACTATACCCGCGAATCGACATCATGATTTTCTGCAAGCCTTAAAGAAATATGAATTAAATTGTTACCAAATTGGTATGATAGAAAATGAAAAGGGGCTGCGAGGTTGTTATAACGGACAAATCGACCCAATAAGCTCTCACGGTTACAGTCACTTTTAGGAATAAAATATGAGTGCAAACAGATTTTCATTGCGAGTATGGCAGGATCCCGTTTATTTTGTTGCCTTTGGGTTTGGAAGTGGTTTACTGCCTATTGCCCCTGGCACTTGGGGAACGCTTGCTGCTTTTCCATTATATTTGCTAATTAATAATTATTCTCTTCCCATTTATTTATTTATTATTTTTTTATTTTTTATACTTGGTATTTATGTCAGTGATAAAGTGGTGAAGGATTTGGGTGTAGATGATTATGGTGGTATTGTTTGGGATGAAGTTGTAGGTTATCTTTTAACCATGGCTGGTGCGCCCATAGGCTTTTTTTGGATGCTATCAGGTTTTATTCTGTTTCGTTTATTTGATATATGGAAGCCATTTCCTATTTCATTTATTGAACAACGCGTAAAAGGCGGATTAGGTGTGATGCTTGATGACATATTAGCAGCAGTGCCAGCATGTCTTATTCTAAAAAGTTTAGCTTGGACTTTTGGCCTATGAATGAAAATCATAAAGAACTTATTAATATTGGCTTAACTTTAGGTATTATCTGTTTAAGCTTATTTATTATTCATCGTTTTATACCCTCTATTATTTGGGCAGGCATTATTGTAATAGCCACTTATCCGTTATACCAACGTTGGCGTACTTTTTTCGGTAATCATGACAATTTATCTGCATTATTGTTTACAACAATATTAAGCTTGTTATTTTTACTACCTTTAAGTTGGTTAATTGGCTTACTTGTCAAGGAATTACAATTTTTTATTAATTATTTACAAATGCTCAATCGGGATGGCGGCGAGGCTCCTAATTTTATCAGACAATTTCCTATCATAAACAATGAATTAGTCAACTATTGGAATAATCATGTAGGGCAGCCAGGCAATGTACGAAGTCTCTTATCTAACATGCATTTGTCATTGACACCTGCAAGTTATTATATAAAACAAATTGGCGTAAATTTAGCTCATCGTGGTTTTCAAGTTGGTTTTACTATGCTTACCTTATTTTTCTTTTACCGAGATGGTGAAAAGTTACATGCACAAATTAATGAAGTAGGAAAATTTTGTTTAGGTAATCGCTGGTATCGTTACGCAGATCGTCTTCCTTCTGCTTTACGCTCAGTTGTGAATGGGACAGTCGTTGTTGGTTTAGGCGTGGGTGTATTAATGGGATTTTGTTACATGCTTGTCGGTTTGCCCGCACCAACCTTAATTGGCTTTATTACAGCCTTTGCAGCCATGATCCCCTTTGTCGTCCCTATTGTATTTATTATTGTTGCATTGGTTTTATTGTCTTCTGGTGGGTTGATTGCAGCCATTGTAGTGGTGATTTGGGGTACTATTGTTATGTTCGTTGCTGATCATTTTATCAAACCCGTTTTAATTGGCGGCGCTATTAAGCTGCCATTTTTAGCCGTATTATTTGGTATTTTAGGTGGCGTTGAGACCCTCGGTTTATTAGGCCTATTTTTAGGTCCCATTATAATGGTTTTATTAGTTACCCTTTGGCAGGAACCTACTCTTGGTAAACCTAAATATGAGTTAAGGGTAAAGCGCTCGTTAGAACAACCATAAATTAATAATTTCTTATTTAAAAATTTGCTAATAAATTTTACCCACTTGTAATTTAACTATTTGCCCCCATCTAAATAACGTTTAGAATAAAATGGCCTACAGAATAGAGAGAGGGGGGGTTATGAATAAGAATTGGCCAACCAAGGAAAAAGATATTTATGTAGCAGAGCAAATTATGGAGGAATATGCCAGCCAAAATAATAGTGAATCATTGGGTTTATTTGAGCTGTTTGTTAACCCTGAAGAAAAACGAATGAATTTTAGGCTGTCTAATTGGGTAATTATGTTAGCTGAGCACTTTAAAACCGCTTATGGTGAAGCGCAAGGTGATTTTGTCACTAGAAAGGTCATTACTCGGTGTTTGGTAAATGGACAAACTCTACATTAAAATATAAATTAATTTCATTTGCTTTTAGAAATAGCTGTTTGGTGCTGTAAATGGTTTAACTGGGAAGTTAATAAATATTTCAGCACTAAAAAGTTATTGTAGGTATCAAAAATAACTTAAATATTTATCATGGTTTTTCTTATATTCTGGTCCTTTTAAGTATTTTTCTAATGCTCCATTGATTTCACTAAGTAACTCTGTCTTATTACGATTAATTGCAATTGCTATCCCGTAACCATAGTTAAAAGGCTGGCCTAGTGCTATTAATACATTTGATGACTGTTGCTGCCAATTCATCGCACTTGCATTATCCATAACTGCGATATCGATTTCTTCATCACCTAAAGAATCAATCATAAAATCAAATCTATCATATAAGGTAATTTGGGAATCTGGAACGCCCAGTGAATTAAGTAATTGAGGAAAAACGGTTCCTCTAACTGCGCCAATATTATACTCTTTTAAGGCGGCCAGATTAAAGGAAGCAGGTTTAACATTTCTATTGCTTAAAAATCGAGCTTGACTAGTTAAATAGGGTATCGAAAAGGATATATGTGTTGCTCGCTCAGGCGTTATAGTAATTGCACCAATTGCAGCATCTAACTCACCCTGTTCAACTTTACTTAATAAGTTTGTAAAAGGCATTGGATAATAGATGCACTTTCTATTCATTAACTGACAAACACCATCCATCATGGATATATCAAAGCCAAAAACTTGATTATTACCAGCTCGCATCACATACGGAGGATAAAAGTTATCAACGCCTACCCGTAAAGGTGGGGATTCTTCTGCAAAAGTAAAAACATTAACACATAATAGGAGCGTAAAAAGTAAAATCCTTTTCATAATAATTACCCTTATTACTTTTTATCAGTATAGCTTTAATCAGCTATCGGTACTAAGTACTAAAATTAGAGTTTAGCAAAATCTTAAGGTGTACTTTAATTTCTGCTGAAAGTATGACTATGATTAGTTAAAATTAACAAGCCCTCTTTTCAAAATGCCACTGATAGCTAATCTCGGCCGAAAAAAGGTCTTCAAAGCCTACCCCCATGTAGATGGGGATGCTCATGTACTTCATGACACGGTACTTTTCCAGACTTGTTTCGACCGACCTTGTCTCATTAATGCCAGTTTGGAAAAAGGTCTATTATTAAAATTGAAAGGTTAAGTGTGTTAATTATTCCTAAAATATTACAATCTAATTGTAGCTTATTTGATAAATATTTTTCTAATTTAGAGCATCCATTGCGTGATGCTGTAAAAACTTTGCTAGCAGTAAGTAATTATGCTGGTAAGCAAATTGAAATTTTAAAGTATTTACTTACTGAAGACGACTGGCAAAAACAACTTAATTTTATTGATTATAAGAATTCTTTGCAGCAACTACATACTAAAACAACCCAGCCTATTAATAAATTTATTCGTAATTTTAGACATTATCATTTCCTAAGACATCTCTTACGCGAGTTAAGCGGCTTAGCAACGGTTGAAGAAACAATGGCATCTTGGTCAGATTGTGCGGATGCTTTAATCTTGTTTACCTTAAATTATTGTATGCAGGAAATGACGCTCCGTTATGGCCATCCAGAAGATGAAGCAAGAAACCCGGTTGAACTTTATATTTTAGCAATGGGTAAACTGGGGGGACAAGAATTAAATTACTCCTCTGATATTGATTTAATTATGGCCTTTTCTGCATCTGGTTATACTACTGGAGTACAGCAAGTTGATAATCAGTATTTCTTTACTAAAGTAGTCCAGTTATTTATCCAATTAATGCAGAATGTAACTGAAGATGGTTTTGTTTTTCGAGTAGATTTACGACTGAGACCTAATGGTGAAAGCGGAGCACTTGTGTCTTCCTTAGCAGCCATGGAGACCTATTATCAAGAGCAAGGGCGGGACTGGGAGCGTTATGCCATGGTAAAAGCGCGCTTAATAAGTGCATCTCCAGCTTTACGTGCTCAATGGTTTCAAAGATTAATTACGCCTTTTGTTTATAGACGTTATATTGATTTTAGTGTCATAGAATCCCTGCGCAGTATGAAAGCTATGATTGAACGTGAAGTGCAATTAAATCCTACGTTAGATGATATAAAAAGAGGATTTGGTGGCATTCGAGAAGTTGAATTTATTGTTCAGAGTATTCAATTAATTCGAGGCGGACGTATACCTAGATTACAACAACCTAATCTGGTAAAAGCACTTTCAGTCTTAAAAGAAGAGCAACTTCTTTCCCGATCAGATGTGTTAACACAAGCCTATTTATTTTTAAGAAAACTCGAAAATTGCTTACAAAGTGAAAATGATCAGCAAATACATGCGCTACCTACAGAACCTATCAAGCAAGCTAAAATAGCCTTAGCTATGGGTTTTGTAAGCTGGGATTCTTTACTACAAATAGTACAGCGCTTTAGAAAAATTATACGCAATCTCTTTCTTTCTGTGTTAAAGCAAGCAATTGATTACGATGACAGTGACAAGCTATTAGATTCCCAGTTAAACAATGTTTGGCAAGGTCATGCTGAAAGTACCATGGCTATTAATCTGCTAACTAGTTTAGGCTATCAAGATGCAGAACGTTGTTATCAATTATTATCGAACTTTCGACATGGCCCTCGTTGTCGGCGTCTTAATCAAGCCGCTCGGTTAAGACTTGATCGTTTCATGACTCTACTTTTAAGAGAGCTTGCGAATGTTGCAAATACTAGCGAAGTATTACTTAATGTGATTCATTTATTGGAAAATATTGTAACTCGCAGTGCTTATATAACGTTATTTACTGAAAATCCACAAGCATTAAGAGAGTTATTTATCTGGTTTAATAATAGTGCTTTTATCAGAGGGTTATTAGTTAACCATCCATTTTTGTTAGAAATTTTATTAGATCAAGGACAAGAATGGCAGCCAGTTTCACGTACACAACTACAAGAGCAATTACAAAAGCAATTGTTAGAAAGTAATGATCTTGAGCTGCAAGAAGAAATATTACGGCAATTTAAATTAACTAATTGGCTGTTAATTGCACGGGCTGAACAGCAGGGTAATGTTAGTGCGTTGCAAAGTGCTTATTTCCTTTCCATGGTAGCTGAAGTTATTGTTGAACAAGTTGTTAAACTAGCCCTCATAGACTTAGGTAAACGTTATCCACAAATCCCAGAGATTAAATCAAATTTTGCTATTATTGCTTATGGTAAATTAGGTAGTCAGGAAATGAATTATAATTCTGACCTAGATTTGGTATTCATTTATGATAATCAATTACAAGAAGAAAGTTTGGTCACACGCCTTACCCAGAAAATTTTGCATATGTTAACAACTCGTTCGCAATCAGGACTTCTTTATAAAGTAGATACTCGTTTAAGACCTTCAGGTGAAGCAGGATTGTTAGTAAGTGCCATAAAATCATTTATCGACTATCAAAAAAATCAGGCTTGGCTTTGGGAGCATCAAGCATTAATTCGGGCGCGCGTTATTTTTGGCAATACAACTATTCATTCTCAATTTAAAAATTTAAAACAAAGTATATTATTGATTGAACGGCCTAAGGAATGGGTTTTTAATGAGATAAAAGCCATGCGTCAAAAAATAAATCGCCATCTTAAAGGCGAAGATGAGATTAAATATACGCCCGGTGGCTTAATCGATCTGGAATTTTTTGTCCAATTTCTTATTCTTACAAATCCGACTCACGAATTAAGTAGGGAGACTAATACATTGAGTTTAATTAAAAAACTAGCTGAATGTAGAGTGATTGAAGCAGATGTATTTAAAATACTTACTAGTGCTTATAAGCTTTACCATAAAGTATTACATCAAAATATTTTAGCTTCCTCTAAAGTTATAAATTACCAAGATAAATGTAAGGAGATTTTAGCAATTGTTAATTTTCATTAAACTATCTACCTAGTTTTTCATAGAAGATTATACAAACTCGCCATATAAATCATAATCATCGCTATCGACAATATTAATATCCACAAAGTTCCCAACTGCTAAATTATCATTAGGGGGTAAATACACTAAACCGTCAATTTCAGGTGCATCACTTTTACTGCGGGCAATAATATGTTCGGGTGTAATTTCATCAATCAAAACGGTTTGTCGCGAACCAATTTTTTCTCTTAATTTTTGATAGCTAATTTCAGCCTGAACTTGCATAAAACGATGATAGCGCTCTTCTTTTATATCTTCTGAAATAGGAAAGGCTAATTCATTTGCTTGGGCACCTTCAACAGGTGAGTATTTAAAGCAGCCAACTCTATCAAGTTTTGCCTCTATAAGAAAATCGAGTAATTCCTCAAATTCTGCTTCAGTTTCACCTGGGAAACCCACAATAAAGGTTGAACGTAATGTAATGTCGGGGCAGATTTCACGCCAATGGTTAATTCGTGATAGTGTATTTTCTCGATTAGCAGGGCGCTTCATTGCTTTTAATACGCGTGCATTAGCATGCTGAAGGGGAATATCTAAATAAGGTAGAATCAAACCATCACGCATTAGAGGAATAATTTCATCCACATGCGGATAAGGGTAAACATAATGTAGACGAATCCAAATACCAAGTTCACCGAGTTGTTGGCACAAATCATAAAAGCGGGTAGTTAATTTTTTACCTTGCCATTCTATCGATTGATAACGGGTATCTATACCGTAAGCACTCGTATCTTGCGATATAATTAAAATTTCTTTTACGCCTGCTTCTTTGAGTCGCTGTGCTTCAGTAAGTACTTGAGTTAAGGAATAACTTTGCAGTTTCCCTCGCATAGTAGGAATAATACAAAAAGTACACTTTTGATTGCAGCCTTCGGAAATTTTTAAATAAGCATAATGCCTTGGGGTAAGTTTAATTCCTTGAGGTGGTATAAGCTGTGTGAAGGGATTTTTAGGCGGCGGTAAATGTTGATGTACAGCACTAACTACTTCTTCATAAGCATGAGCGCCACTAATATGAAGTACCTCAGGACAAGCTTCTCGGATTACATCCGCTTTAGCGCCTAAGCAGCCAGTTACAATAACGCGGCCATTTTCAACCATTGCTTCTTTAATAGTCTCAAGGGACTCTGTAACTGCAGCGTCAATAAATCCACAGGTATTAATAACAACGACACCAGCATTTTGATAAGTGGAAACCAACTCATATCCTTGCGCGCGTAGTTGGGTAATAATTCTTTCAGAATCAACTAATGCTTTAGGACAACCTAGACTAACAAAACCTACTTTATGATTCATCTAACTTAATAGCTCTATAAACGCCTATATTAAATGGGCTTCTTGTAAAAAAAGTGGATAATTATATCTTTTTTAGTCTAAAGATGTCTATTTTGCAAAACTATTTTTCTCTCATATTTATATAGGCACTGAAAGTAGGTTGGGCTAAACGAAGTGCAGCCCAACAAATTATGATTAGGTTAAACCTTATAACTGAAGATGTTGGGCTGCGCGATGATTAGCCCAGCCTACTCCTGCTAAAATTTGGCAGATAGATACCTGCCTTCGCGGGTATGACAAAAAACTTAGTAGCCAATACTGTCATACCCGCGAAGGCGGGTATCCATTTTTAGGCTAGCACGAAGTAAGTTAAGCTGGCAGCAACCTACATTTGTTTATTAAATTGTTAATCATTTGCCTATATAACAATGTAAAAAAACAAAATTGAGCCCATACTTAATAAGATTTAGTAAAAAAATTAATCAACATCACTTTATTTTAAAAAAAGAAATTATTTAAAATAAACAATAGCTTAAGACATTAAGTTTTGTTTTTAAGATTTTAATATAAGGATCTGGTTTATGAAAAGAGGGCCATTTTTATATTTTCTTTTTATTTTAATAGCCATGTTTATAACTAACATTACTTTCGCTGATCCACCTGATCGTGTTGCTCGTATTAGTTTTATGGATAATGTAGTAAGTTTTCTTCCTGCTGGTGCAAATCGTTGGGTAAAAGCTAAATTAAATAGGCCTCTTATTGTAGGGGATAGTCTTTGGATAGATTTAGACTCTAAGGTTGAGCTTCAACTTGGTTTAAGTGCGCTTAGGCAAGGTCCCCAAACTTACATGAAGATATTAAATCTTAATAGTACCGTTGGTCAATTTAAACTTACCCAAGGTACTCTAATCTTAAGCATACGTTATATTAAGCCTCAACAATTTTATGAAATTGACACGCCAAATCTAGCCTTTGTCATTCGTCAGCCTGGCTATTATCGAATTGATGTAACTAAACAGGCAACTACGGTTACTGTGCGTAAGGGAAGTGCAATCGTTTATGGCCGCAAGAACGCCTATAAGATGACTTTAGGACGTATTTGTAAATTTTGGGGCACGAATTTAGGACGTTTTCAATGTGCTGCCATTGGTCCAACGGATAGTTTTGATAAATGGAGCTTAGCTCGTGATCAACGCCTTATAGAGGTCAAAACATATGTTTCTACATCTATGATAGGTTATGAAGATCTTACTTATTATGGTAAATGGATAGTTACTAAGAAATATGGCCGGGCTTGGGTCCCAAATCGCATAAGTTCTGACTGGGTGCCTTATCGAGTAGGTCAATGGACTTGGGTTCGTTCTTGGGGATGGACGTGGGTAGATGACCAACCTTGGGGATTTGCTCCTTTCCATTATGGCCGCTGGGCTTTTGCGGAAAGACGCTGGATTTGGGTCCCAGGCCCTGCCAATATTGAGCCTATTTATGCACCTGCGCTCGTTGCTTTTGTGGGTGGTCGCAATTATCCACTCAATCTTGCCGCTGGAAGACGAGGCATAGCCTGGTTCCCTTTAGGTCCTGGGGATGTGTATATTCCACCTTATCCAGTCAGCCAGGCCTACTTTACTCAGCTTAATTTGGGCAATACCTATATTAATCAGAATTACTTGACAACTATTTACAATAATCCTAATACAGTCATTAACTATCAGAATATAAATATTAATAACGGTATAACAGCTGTACCTGTTCAGGCATTTGTATCTTCAAGGCCTGTAAGTCAAGCGTTAGTTGATGTTCCTGCTGCACAAATTATGCAAGCGCCCAAAACCCCGATTGCAGCTATTGCTCCTGAATCTGAAAGCTTATTGGGGAGCGCAGATGCAAAAACAGCACAACCTGCATCTGCTATTGAAAATCAGCCAGCTGTTGCTATAACGCCACCACCTGCGCCACCAGCTCCCTTTACCCAAGAGCAAAAATTATTAAATAAAGATCCAGGCAAGCCGTTGGCAACAGAAGATTTGCAAAACTTGCAACCCGCAAAAGAAGCAACACCACAAATAGATAATAGCGAGATAAACGTCATTAAGCCAGAAGAAAAACCAAAATTAATAAATGAAGACAATATGAAATCGGAAGATGGCGATATTAAAGATGATAAAACTGACGTTCAGCAAAAAGATAATATTGTTCAACCAGCAGAGGTAACTGATAAGCCTGCTCAACAGCCTGAGGAAGTCCCTACACCTACTGATGTTAAACCAACTGAGCAGCCTGATACAGTAACACAACCTGAAGTAATAACAGCACCTGATAGTCAGCAGCCAGGCGATATAAAATCGCAAGATAGTATTCAGGAGCAAGAATCCCAACCTGTTGTAACAGAACCTACTGAGCAAGCCCCTGCGCAAACTGAAGAGGCTGGGTCTACAGGAGGAGATGTTGTTGACCCTAATATCGAACGGAATAATACCGCGCCTTCTACAGAAGAAACGATTCAGCCTGAAGAAATTCATCAACCTCAGGAAGTTATCCAACCCGGTGTTAGCCAGGATAATGCAAATCCGGCTGAGGAATCTATACAGCCAGAGCAAGTAACTCAACCACAAGTTAATCAAATGGATACAACTGCTCCAGTAGAAACGACAACAACGCCAGAGGCTACTCAACCTGGTTTTGTTGAGCCTCAGGGAGTAATCAATCAGCCCGGTTCAGTACAAACTAATCCAGCCGCACCTGGAGAAATGACTATACAGCCTGATATGCCGATTGAAAATCAGCCTACAGAGATAACTACTCCTACTAATAGTATGCCTGGCGAACCTCAACAAATTCAACAACAAGAAGTTATTCAGCCTGCTCAGCCCGTAGATAATTTACAAATGCCAGTTACCACTCCGCCGGAAACAACTATTCAACCTGGTACAATAATGGAGCCTGGTGTGCCGCAGCCGCAGCAAGCTCCTCCACCTTAAACTTTTAGGTAGTCTTTTTTACCTAATTTTGATGAGCTTCTATAAACTAATTTTCTAGGCTCACTTGTGCTTGTACACTTTGTAAGCGTTTAATAAAGGTCTGACTATTTATTTCGCCTACTAAGCGGGAATGTTCTAGCTCATCACCCTCTTTATTAAAAAATAAGAAGGTAGGTGGAGCAACAACATTATATTTACGCATTAGCGCCTGATTAGCTGTATTGTTGGCAGTAATGTCAGCTCTTAAAACAACAAAGTTTTTTAGAAGGGCTTTAACCTCTGGACTTTGTAGGACGTTAGCCTCAATAAATTGGCAAGTTACGCACCAATCAGCGTAAAAATCCAGGATAACTGGTTTGCCTTGGGCATTTGCAATGGCTTGCTCAATTTCTCCAATTGATTTAACTGGTTGATAGCCAATCTCGTTATTTTCTTTTGCTTGAGACCAGGATGCTAAAGGTTGTAAGGGGTTAGTTCCTCCCATACTTGCACCAACTAAAATCAATAATCCATAAACGAGAAGGATGAGGCCTAACCCTTGGCAGAATTTTGTATAATTAGTAGTTGCACGGACTAAAGCACCTAGGTAAATACCAGAAAAAATAAATAAAGCTGCCCATAAGATCATACTGAGGATGCCAGGTAAAATCCTACTTAAAAGGTAAATAGCAACGCCAAGCAATAAAACACCAAAAAAAGATTTAACCGTGTTCATCCAAAGACCTGCTTTTGGTAATAAGCGGCCAGCAGAAGTTCCAATTAAAATGAGTGGTGCTCCCATGCCGAGGCTTAAGAAAAATAAACTTAAGCTGCCGAAAATAACATTGCCTGTGTTAGCAATATAGCCAAGCACACCAATGAGAGGCGCTGTTACACAAGGCGATAATATTAAAGTCGATAAACACCCCATAATCGCTGCACTTAAATAATGCCCACTTGTTTGACGGCGGTTTAATTGTGCTAATTTACTTTGCCAAATAACGGGTAACTTTAGTTCAAAAAAGCCAAACATAGACAGGGACAATAAGACAAAAAGAAGACTAAAAAAACCAACGGCCCAGGGTGATTGCATAACGATTTGTAAGTTACTGCCTAATAAAGAAACAAGTGCACCTACTATGGCATAGGTTACTGACATGCTTAATACATAACTTAACGATAAACGAAATGCTTTACCTGTTGTTATTGTTTTACTATGGCCTACAATAATTCCAGAGAGAACTGGAATCATAGGTAAAATACAGGGTGTAAAGGATAATAATAATCCAAAACCAAAAAAAATAAGAAGAGTCATCCCAAGATTGTGATTATAAAAAATGGAATCATAATTAGTATTATTTTCTTCGGTAAGCGTAGGGCTATCTTCAGAGCTCGTATCTTGGAATAATTCAGCACTACTTAAAGATAAATCATTGGCAATCGTTAATTTTATTTGCTTATTTTGCGGTGGATAGCAAAAACCGTCATCTGCACAACCTTGGTAATGTAGGTTAATCAGTGTTTCACCTGGTTCTTTGCCTAAAACACCAATAGGGAGATCTAATTGATTGCGGTAAACGGTATAAGTTCTACCTTGTAAATCAGTTTTAGTTAAGGTAGGTGGAAAGGGGATATCACCTAATTGAACATTACTGTTATCTGGTACATTGATACTGATTCGATCGCTGTATAAAAAATATCCGGGTTTAATATCCCATTTAATTAAAAACTGGTTAGGATTAAGGCGACTCACGTGCACTTGAAAGATATCTTTCACTGGTAAAGGTTCTGCAAAGCAAAGAATAGAAAATAGGTAGCTTAAGGTAAATAAAAGCCATTTTTTCATGAATACCTCTGAAAGATTGCTATACAGTTTTCCATTGTAGTGCGAGCAGTAAAAAAACCAAAATTTTTTTATCTCTCCCCCTTGAAATAAATATACTTGCCCCCATATGGCTGTCATCGGTAATTCATACCTTAAGTGGATTACTAAAAGGTCAGAGTAATCTGAAAATTATAGGTGATTAACCAATCAGGAGAGAGAAGTATGAAAATTCGTCCTTTGAACGATCGAGTCGTTGTTCGTCGTCTGGAAGAAGAACGTACCACAGCTGGTGGTATTGTCATTCCCGATAGTGCTACAGAAAAACCTATGCGTGGAAAAGTTATTGCAGTTGGCGCAGGTAAATACTTAGACAATGGTGATGTTCGAGCATTAGCTGTTAAAGTTGATGATATTGTTCTGTTTGGTAAATACTCTGGTACAGAAGTAAAAGTTGATGGTGAAGAATTAGTCGTTATGCGTGAAGAGGATATCTTCGGCGTAATTGAAAAGTAAGCAAACGAATTATAGGAGACTTAAATGGCTAAAGAATTACGTTTTGGTGACTCAGCACGTCAGAAAATTCTTGCTGGTGCAAATGGTTTAGCTGACGCTGTACGTGTAACTATGGGTCCACGCGGTCGAAATGTTGTTATCGAACGCTCTTTTGGTGCACCTACTATTACTAAAGACGGTGTGTCAGTTGCAAAAGAAATTGAATTTGAAGAACGCTTTGAAAACATGGGCGCTCAAATGTTAAAAGAAGTTGCTTCTAAAACATCTGATGCTGCTGGTGATGGTACAACGACTGCTACGGTACTTGCTTGTTCAATTATGGTTGAAGGCCATAAAGCTGTTGCTGCTGGTATGAATCCAATGGATTTAAAACGTGGTATTGATAAAGCAGTAACTGCTATTACTAAGCAATTACAATCAATGTCAAAACCATGTAAAGATAGCAAAGCAATTGCACAAGTAGGAACTATTTCTGCAAACTCTGATGAAGCAATTGGTGCAATTATCGCTGAAGCGATGGAAAAAGTTGGCAAAGAAGGTGTCATCACTGTTGAAGATGGTAACGGTCTTGAAAATGAATTATCTGTTGTTGAAGGTATGCAGTTTGATCGTGGCTATATCTCTCCATACTTTATTAACAACCAACAAAATATGAGTGCTGAGCTTGAGCATCCATTCATTTTATTAGTTGATAAGAAAATTTCTACTATTCGCGATATGTTATCTGTTTTAGAAAGCGTTGCGAAATCTGGTCGTCCTTTATTAATTATCGCTGAAGATGTTGAAGGCGAAGCATTAGCAACATTAGTTGTTAACAACATGCGCGGTATCGTTAAAGTATGTGCTGTAAAAGCGCCTGGCTTTGGTGATCGTCGTAAAGCAATGTTACAAGATATTGCTATTCTAACGAATGCTCAAGTTATTTCTGAAGAAATTGGTAAGAGCTTAGAAGCAGCTACTTTAGAAGATTTAGGTACTGCAAAACGAGTTGTAGTGACTAAAGAGAATACAACCATCATTGATGGTGAAGGCCAAGCTGCAGACATCAATGCGCGTATTACTCAAATTCGTGCTCAAATGGAAGAAACAACTTCTGATTATGATCGCGAAAAATTACAAGAGCGCGTTGCTAAACTAGCTGGTGGTGTTGCGGTAATTAAAGTTGGTGCTGCAACTGAAGTTGAAATGAAAGAGAAGAAAGCACGTGTTGAAGACGCTCTTCATGCAACTAGAGCAGCTGTTGAAGAAGGTATCGTTGCTGGTGGAGGCGTTGCCTTAATTCGTGCTCAAAAAGCTTTAGAAGGCTTAAAAGGTGATAACACTGACCAAGACATGGGTATTAATATCCTTCGTCGTGCTATTGAATCACCTCTACGTCAAATCGTTTCTAACGCTGGTTATGAAGCGTCTGTAGTTGTTAATAAAGTCGGTGAGAGCAAAGATAATTTTGGCTTTAATGCAGCAACTGGTGAATATGGTGATATGATTGAGTTTGGTATCTTAGATCCAACTAAAGTAACCCGTACTGCATTACAAAATGCTGCATCTATTGCTAGCTTAATGCTTACTACAGAGTGCATGATCGCCGATTTACCTAAGAAAGGTGATGCTGGTGCTATGGACGCTGGTGCTATGGGCGGCATGGGCGGCATGGGTGGCATGGGCGGTATGATGTAAGCCTTCCCAACCCTAATAAAAACCCGCCTTTGGCGGGTTTTTTTTTTTTTTTTTAAAGTTAACTAGATTATATTGTTATAGCAATATAATTTAATTTAGTTAGGAATTAAGAAAGACTACAGTCGGGTAAGCTCTCTTTGTCCTCTTCTTTCTCTTCCTTACCCGTATTTTTAGTACCCTTAAGCTCCTCATTAAAGAACCCTAATTTATTTAATTTTTGCGTAAAGTTGGCTAGTTCAGTCTCTAAGCCTTGTACTTGTAGTAAGCTTTGTAATAAGTTATCTTCCACAAAAGATAAATCCAATTCTCTCAGTACATTTAAGGGTAGCTGTTTTGTAATGAGTTCTATTCTACTTTCGACTTCCTCTTTGCTTTTAATGAGTTGATGAACATGTTTATTTCTCTTACCTACAAACATCCCTTTAGAACGTAACTCTAGTGTAATATCAATTAGTGTATCAATTTCATCAAATAGCTCTGAAAGCAGCTGAAAATTCTCAAGCGCTGCTTCTTTTAGTTCATCGTAATCACAATCAACCTGCTCAATACTTAATAAAGTTTCTTGAATTTTTTTAAAATCTGCCTCGACAATCGAATTTAGAGAGAGACCCTTATATGCACGTCGATTTTTCTTTAATTTTTGCAATAATGCTTGAATTTTTCTCTCGGCCCTTTGTCTTGAATTGACAATATCGTGATCAACTTGTAGCTGAGCTATTAAGGATGGTGATGTAATTTTAGAAACAATTTGCGACAAATCTCTAAATGTTTTTCTAGTTGAGCGATTAAAAAGCTGTTTAGCAATGCCAATTTCGCCGAGCATTTGTTGATAAACTAAAATAGCATTATCAATTTTAGTAAGTTCCTTTTGATCTATAACTTGTTTTTTATAAGCTTGCATAGCGGTGATAAGTTGCTGGTAAAAGGCTTTATTATCGAGCGTTAAATCTGCAGTTTTTTCTAAGGCAGAGTAAAAAGGGTGCACTGGTTGACTGGACAAAACAATATGGGCTAAAGGTGCCTTGCCTGTAGAAATCGGTAACATTAAGTTACCTCCTCCTTTAATAAGCTCAGCAAAGCAGTTTATCAAATTATCGTCTTTGTTGCGTTCCTGCATACAGTAAATCAAAGCATTAGGATAGTTTATGTTACCTACAGTAAATTCATAGTTATTAACTGGAATATGAAGATTCTTAATAAGAAAATCTAACAACTTAGAATTACGATGCTTTAAACTAAAGGCATAAATATTTGAATTTAGAAGATAATAAAAAGCCTGTAATGATTGCGCTTTTTCAAATTGGTTAGTAATAAGGGCAGTTTGTAATAAGGGGTAAGCTGCTTTTTCAATATCAGTTTCAATTTTTTTTAATTTTTCAATTTCTGCAAAAGATAAATTCCAATTATTTAAATCAAATAAGTAAATTTTATGAATAATATTATTCATAAAATTAATTTTATCTTCATCTTGTTTGCACTTTTGAAAACGTTCATAGATGACGAGAATTTCGTTAAGAAGTAGGGTAGATTCGGAAAGTTTTTGGTTATTTGATGATTTTTGTGAATTAGAAGAATTTTGAGTTGAACTTTTGGGGTTAGATTCAGGATCTAAAAAATCTTCTCGTTCATCAGTAGATGAAGCTGTCTTTATAGTAGATTGATGAATAAGTGCTTTTGAGAATTTATCAAAGTAAGTTTGTAATCGAGACCACTTGATATGATCTGTAATTTGATACAAATAATTAAGAATAGGTTTAATTTCTGCAGTCTTTTCTAAATATAATTTTTGATTTTGCAGTAGGTTTGATGATGTTTGCTGAAGTGTTTTTTCAATTTTAGAGTATTTTACTTCTAATGATTGAACAATAATACCTTGTTCTTTGCGTAGTTGCTGAAGGTATGGCAAACCAAGCTGGAGAATAGTTTGTACTAAACTTTCTAATTCAGCAGGCATCTTTGCTTTAGTAAATTGACCTGATTCTTCTATATAATCCCAAGTTGGCTAACATGCTAAAACATCGTTATTATTTAAAAAGATATGGAGGCGGTAAGTCGCACCTACTTTGTTTTGCCAGATTGCCGTAAAGTGGCTTGGCCCTAAGGCAGGGTTTTTAGAATCCAATTCTTCATAAATACTAAGATGAGCTTCATTAAGTAGCCAATTATCATTTAATGCAAATTGTTCAATAGGTAGAGCGAGACGATAATAATTTTTACTATCTAATGTGATATCTTTAAAAGGTACAATTTTATTTTTTAATTTAAAATCAGGCTGTTGAACTAATTTATATTGTAAGGTGCTGTATAAACTATTGACCTTCATATCTTTCGCCTCAAATAAATTCGCAATGAATCGGAAATATAAATTAAGAATTAGATTTAAACAATATAAATTATCTTGATATAAAGGGGAGATTTAAAAGCAATACCTATTATTGTAAAATTAATTAAAAAATTTTAATAAAAATAACTATTTTTTTCTCCTTTTTTCTAACTAGCAATTATAATTAATTATAGGTTTAACTAATTTATAATTTTTTATGAAAGAAAAAGCACTTAAGGAAACCATTGAAGAAGACCAGGTACATTTAGAACGTTTAAAATCTATAGAGGAGTTGATCAAAATAACCCCATTTAAAGTTGAGGATTATAGCTTTATATCTAACGGCGGTGGCGCAAATATATGTTTTGAAGATGGAACCGAAAAATTAGTTCCAAAGGGTGTAGCAATAATCTATAACTTATTAAAAAGTAAAGATAAATCGGCCAAAGAGCAGCTAAGTTTGATAAAAACCGTGGCGGAAAATGTGCATACTGCAGCACCTAGCAATCAGCAATTTTATCAAACTATTATTGAGAAAAAGTATTCTTAAATATAGCTTTGGAAGGAATCATTATAAAGTCGCCAACTGAGCTGATTTTTCACGCTCCCAATATTTAAGGGGAGATAAATCAGGCTTAGCCATAGCTGCGACGGGTAAATAGAATGTTTGCTCTAATAGAAATTGGCCACTTAATGCTGCATGAGAAACGTGATCGGTAAATACCAGCCATGTACTTTGAGCAGCAAAATCAAAAGATGTCTTTTTCACAGTTTGCTGATAACTTTCATCTAATTTCATGCGATCATGCAATTGTAATTGATAATGATCATAAGCTGATCGTAGTGTTTTGGTTACTTTAATAAGCTTTAATAATTTTGCTGTTGAGGCTCGATAATTTGGAATTTGTTTGGCAAAGCGTTGCATTACCTGTTCAAAAGGTTCTCCTAAATGCCAAACACGAGGTTCCCCAAAAGGATTAATATTACAAAAAACACGTAAAATTCTTAAGCCATTAACTGGCGTGGCTGCAAAAGAATCCACATGTAATCTTGTATCATCCTTCCGTTTAGACGTAGAACGGCCTAAAATTTGCGCTGGCCTGTAGCTAGTTCTGCCCCACTGTAGGTGAGATCGGTATTGCGGTAATAATGTATTAACTAATACTCTGGCGAAATTAGCATATTGTTGCATAAATTCTGTTAGTTCAATTTTTAATTTAAATGAATTAGGTCCTTGCTTTTTAACACCACTTAAATCTTTTGTACGATAATCAAAGCTAATATTTTTCCGCTTGCCATCCAAAATAGCTTCGGTTAATAAATTATTGACACTTGGAAAATTAAAGAAATAAGCAGGAAAATAAACAACTTTTCCAGCCTCAAGTGATTGTAAGCTTATTTGTTGGGTAGCATTATTAATCTGGTTTAAATCCATAACTGGTACAGTATAAAGTTGCTCATCCATTATCTAGCTCTTTCTAAAAAGATGAAAAAATCTATTATACTTGATATTTATTATTTAGGGTGATAGTAACAATAGAATTAAGCTGTATAGTTACCATTTCTATAGGAAAGTTATTAGAAATAGAGAAAAGAATTAACTACTTCTATCTCAAGAAGAGGCATTAAATTTAAGATAATCTCTTGCCTATGGCTATATCATTGTAGTGATTTCTTATAGCCTTCTTGTATTAAAGGCACAACAAAAAACATGATCATTGCTGCAAATATCAGATAGAAACTTGGGGCTAGAGGATTATTAGTTTTTTCAATAAGATAAGTTGCAACGAGCGGTGCTGTACCACCAAAGACTGCATTAGAAAGATTATAAGGAAAAGACATTGCAGTATAACGAATATTCGTTCCTACTAGTTCTACTAGCGTGGCAGGAATAGCTGCATAAGCAAAGCTAACTAATATAGCAAACATCACTTGAGCTAATAATACAGATATAAAGGTCGTATGCTGGATTAATAGAAATAAAGGATAGGAAAGAAGGCCAAATCCTATAGCACCTGTTAATAAAACAGGCTTGCGTCCAATTATATCAGATAATAAGCCTATCAAAGGAATTACAAGAATGATTACTAACATACTGATAGTATTAATCGTAAGGCTTCGGTGTAATGACATACCTAAGATTTCAGTCATATAAGAAGGTAAATAAACAAATAGGAGATAAAAGCTCATTGCAGGTAAAAATACCAGTGCAGTTGAAATGACCATGGGTTGTGCTGCAACTTTAAAGGCTTGATTAACTGGGTTAATTAAGATTTGCTGTCTGTTTTTGATAGTAACAAAATTGGGTGTTTCTGGCATACGTAGCCTAAAATACAGCCCTACAGCACCTAACAATAGCCCGGCAATAAATGGAATACGCCAGCCCCAGCTAATAAGATCTTGTTGAGAAAGGAGAGCGTTAAATAATGCCGTTACCCCTGAGCCTAATAATAACCCTGCAAAGGCACTAAACATAGCCCAACTGCCAAACATGCCACGGCGATTGGCTGGAGAATGTTCAGTAATATAAACAATAGATCCACAAAATTCACCGCCAACAGCTAATCCTTGTAATAAGCGACAGATAAGTAGTAATATTCCTGCAAAAATACCCATCTGTTGATAGGTAGGTAATAAGCCAATCAGGGTGGTAGGTATAGCCATCAAAATGATAGATGCTGCTAATGTTTTCTTTCTACCATTGCGATCACCAAAATAACCAAATAATAATGCTCCTATTGGACGCATTATAAACCCAGTTGCAAATACACCAAACGTTGCTAATAAGGATAACAATTTATCAGAAGTAGGGAAAAAAAGTTTAGCAATAATAGGGGCGAAATAACCATATAGTGAAAAGTCATACCATTCAAGAATATTACCTAGGATGCCAGGTAAAATTAATTTAGAAAGACTTGCACGCTCATCTTTGGGAATCATCCTACCCATATTTTTAAATTAGTCCATTAATTATAAATTGAATATAGCATTCTCATTTATTAAAGAAAATCTGCTTTTAAAGTGGGAGGAGAGAGTAATTGGATTATTAGCTTTCAATCTTTATTATAAATAACCCTAATGATAACAATATAAATAATTGATTTTTAAATATCATTTATTTGTTCTATGCTTAAACTCATCATTATCGTTTATTATTAAGGAGATTGACATGAAAGAAGTTATTAGTCAGCTTTCTATATTATTAGCAGATACTTATGCCTTATATTTAAAGACTCAAAATTATCATTGGCATGTGCGAGGGCCTCAGTTTAAAGCATTACATGAACTTTTTGAAAATCAGTATCAAGAACTTGCTGAAGCAGTAGATGAAGTTGCTGAACGTATCCTAATATTAGGACATAAAGCGCCTGCTACATTTAATGAATTTAATCGTTTAAAGCGGGTAAAAGATGGCGATTCAAGCCTTTCAGCAAATGAAATGGTGAAGGAATTAGCCCAAGATAACGGAACTTTAATTAAAGATTTAAATCAATCCTTAAAGATAGCACAAGATCAAGCAGATGAAGGGACCGTAACTTTACTAAGCGATCGTATTGCTGCTCATGAAAAAGCTCGATGGATGTTGGCTGCTTCTGCCGATGCATAATCATTTCTCATTATTTAACGCCCCCTGTGCAAGCAGGGGGATGAATCACTAATAGTTATTTTAGTTGAATTATTATCTAGGTTATAATAGCCCCAAAGTTGTTTAATTAGTTTAGTTAATATAGTGCACGCCAATCGTAGGCTGTAGTAATGTAATATTGGGGTGTTTTTTTTGTATTTCTTGCTTTATTTCTTAAAAAGAAGATGTTCAAAAATTAATTGATGTTGCCTTATATTTTGGTAAGTAAAAAATGCAGTTAAGCACTGATAGTAAAACAATCTTACGAGTAAGCAAGGATGATATTACTTCTGATGGCATTTTTCACCTTCCTGCAGGAGTCACCTTCATTGATGATAGCGCATTTGAAAATTGCATCGATTTACGCAAATTAGTAATTTCTAATGGTGTAATCTCTATTGGTCATTGGGCGTTCTATGGTTGTAATAAATTACAAACATTGGAAATACCTATTAGTATAGCGTCAATAGGTAAGGATGTATTTGCTGGCTGTATGGACTTAGCTTATATTATTATTGCTAGTAATAATTCAGCTGAGGTAGATCGTATTACTGCATTACTCCCCGAATGGTTCAAAAAGAAAGTTATTACTCAAGAGCTATTTAATAAATTCATTTGCTTTCGTGATAAACAATTAGCTCGATTAACTTAAACCCCTCAAATTAATCAACTTTATCGTTTTTTTAATGAAGGGACTAGGTTTGTATCTAGAAGCATCATAAAAACTAAGAAAAACAACTTATTGAAAAAGATTGTAGTAAGTTGTCAAATGATATATTTCGGCACCTAAATAAAATATTAAGAAATAATAATTCTTATTACTGCAAAGCTGAAGCATTAATTGAGCGTCAACCTTGGCCTAAATCCAAAAAGGAATTGAAGGAGTATAAAAAGAAAGTAAAGGATATAGTTGATGATTGTATTGATCATGCATTTAAAGCAACTCAGCCTATATTAACTTGAATATAACAGAGATATTTTTCATTTGGAAAACAGGATAGTGTGTTTATCAAGTTAACTTTTTTAATAAAAATTGATATGTGAAGGACGACATAGGTTGTGATTGTAATTTCTGAAGGAATTACAATCACCCCCATTGATTTAAATATATTTTATTGACTTCCTATTTCTAAATTATCTTGCCCCTGAAGTATATTAACTTCATCTACAGTCTGTGTATCTGTTTCTTGCCAAAAAGTAGCAAAATTGTTGCTCATAATTTTAGCAGGCGTAGCAATTGTAGCCGGCGTGGCAATTTTAGCAGGCGTAGCAGGTATCTGCGTTGTTTCAGAACCTTCGATTATATTTAGAACTTGGTTATTATTAGTTTGGATATTTGTGTTTACTTCATCATTGTAATTATTGTTATTGCCTGTTTTGTGCTCATTGCTTGATGGCTTATCTATACTTATGTTTAATTCTGTTTTCTTAAGCTTCGGTATACCTGGTTGTAGGTCTTTTTGGATATTTTTTTTATTCTCATAGGTTTGGGCCGCCCAATAAAAAAATGAAATAACTTTAAGCTAACTTCTATTTCTCCTATATTGCCTATATGAGCAGCATCGGGCGGTAAACCATGTATGGTAACTTTAGGATGAAATTGCGTTCCAATTATGGGAGCTCCATATTCTGCTTCAAGTGCTTCAATTAATTCACTGTCACTAGACCAAGCTGTTACAATTAAAAACATACCTAACTGGTTAACAACTTGTTTATGAGCTCCAAAAAAATTTCTCTCCAAGGTTTTGGAATTAGAAAAGGAATTTTTTTCATTAAATTTAAAAATTTAACCTAAAAGGGATTGGATGTTGAAAATGATTTTGTCATACGAACGAAATCCCTGTCTTCCTAGTTCGTTCTCGCTTAAAGGCCTAACAGTACAGCCGCTATAAACAGCAAGTGCTTGATGTCCACCACAAACTCCCAAGATAGGCATACCTCTCTGGGTAGCTACATGTATTAAGGCTAATTCCGCAATTGTTCGCGAAAAGTCATACAGTTCATTTGTATTGCGTGCTTCATTAAATAGATGCGGATCAATCATGGCCGTGTTTCCTGACAATGCTAAACACGATACATTATTTAGAAGTTCACTAGCCATATATTTAGTATGTGCAAAAAGCTTATTACGACCTTCAGGAGTAGTATACGCTGCGGTAAATTTCTCCATGGGTATGGCTCTCATTATTTCTCTATAATCAGCCTCAATAACTTCAAAATTTGCTGAAGTAAACAATTTCATCAAAGAAAAAACACTAACTCCACCAACTTCGGGACTAAACGTTACAGCAACTTTAATTTTAGTCATGTTAGAAATAAATTTAAATTGGAAGGTTTGCGATTATAATGATTGATAATTAATCTAATATTAAGAGTTGATAGTGTAAAAAGATCATTTTTGTACTTAATTAGCTTTAAAACTTAATTAAGGCTGATTTCATTGGCTTTAGGATGAGTAAAAATGCTAGACAAAGTTAAAGCCTAAGCTAAGGTTACTTGAATTATTTTTATTGATTTAAGAATTACTCCTAAGTTACTAAGATATCTTTTGAGAATAAATTTTTTAAAATAGGGTAGAGTACTTCTAAGTAAAGTTAGTCGGTGTCGCGAAATGATCTAGACGAGCAGGTCGAAAGGCGTAAGGGTTAATTATTGATTTTAATTTTGCAGACTATATCATGCAGGCTTAAAAAACAAAGCTCTTTATTGCATTTATTGTAACGAGTTTTATAAAAAGAAGAAGCATGAGTTTAGATGTAGCTGGGTTTGATAAAGAAGTAAGCGGAGGCGAGGTTGTTATTAAGGTCGCTGATGATCATCGGCTTGTACGG
>NZ_CAAAHX010000004.1:123562-380305 GCF_900639865.1 Legionella gresilensis | reverse complement strand
AAGGCGTGATGCGTATTCTACTCATCCTAACTCCCTTGTCAAATACTTTTTTCCTTTTTTTCTCAATTATTTCCACTTTATTTACCCAAGCAGAAAACTATTTAACAACATGAATTTTGCTTAGGCTTTTTGGACGATTTTTATTATAACATAGTTTTTAAAGTTTGCGCTATTTTTGTACAAAAATAAATGAAATATTTTGTGTTACTAAATTGATAGAGGTAACTTATTAACTGTATATAATTAATATTGCTCGTTTTTTCTTATATTTGCACTTTTCCTGCGCTTACGATAAGCTCCGTGGTTATTTATTAGCAACGATGGAGATTTATTATGCGAAATCTTTCTATTTTATTTCTTGCTTTAGGAATACAGGCAAGCTGGGCTAATCCCCCTCATATTCATGCTCATCCAGATTCTCCCTCCTTAGAGCAGGCAGTTAGGATTGGTACTGATACAGACGGTAAAGCTCTTTATTTATGTATTGCAAATCTTTTTAACAGCGTTCAACCAGGTAAAACTTGGGTTGGCTATGGGCGGTGCAATATTGCTTATGGTGGTAAGGAATATATTGTTAATGATTTTAAAGTCCCACCACGAAATCTCTTTAACAATACTTCCTGGCAAAAAAATACAAGAAGTCCTGTCAGGATAGGACGAGACACAAATGGTAAACCCTTGTTTTTATGTCAAGCTCTTTATCGAGGTAGTAGGCAACCAGGTAAAACTTGGCCAGGCTATAATCGCTGCAATATTTCATATGCCGGTCAAGAAGTTGTTCTAAATATTTTTCAAATATTAGGAAACGGTAGGGTGAATCAACATGCGCATGGTCATAATCCTAATAACCATACTCATGGCCATACATCAAGCCAAGTGATCGTTACTGAATATTAATTAGAACGTTTATACTGGTAAAACGTCATATCATATAAATTTTTCTCATCATGCGGTCGGTATTGTGTTTGAATACAATGCCAGGCCGCTAAATCGAATTTAGGAAAAAAAACATCTGCGTTAAACTGATGATGGATCATCGTTAAATAAATTTGATTAGCAAGAGGTAAAAATTGTTCAAAAATGGCTGCTCCGCCAATAATCATTACCTCTGGCGCATGACCTGCTAGATCAATTGCTTGCTGTAATGAGCAGGCAATATCTACCCCTTCAATTTGCAAAGCCTGTGTAGTCAATACGATGTTTTGGCGCCCAGGTAAAGGTTTTCCAATTGATTGATAAGTCTTTTTACCCATTATAATAGGTTTACCCATCGTCAAATGTTTGAAATGTTTTAAATCAGCCGGCAAATGACAAAGTAATTGATTATCTTTTCCTAAGCCGTAATTTTCATCAACTGCTGCAACTAAACTAAAATTAGCCATGCTTTTTAGCCCTTTGTTCTGACATAAATAACGCTGTTTTAACAGCAGCAATTAAGCTCGCAGCGTTGGCTTGCCCAGTGCCAGCCAATTCAAGCGCTGTGCCATGATCAACAGAAGTACGAATAATAGGTAAACCTAAAGTAACATTTACTGCTTGGCCAAAGCCAGCATATTTTAATACAGGTAATCCTTGATCATGATACATGGCAACAAAAGCATCTACCTCAACATTTGTATTATGTGGAACAAACATCGTATCAGCAGGAAAAGGACCATGTATATCCATGCCTTGCTCTTTCATTTTCTTTAAAGCTGGGGTAATGATATCCAATTCCTCATGTCCTAAATATCCTCCCTCACCTGCATGCGGATTTAACCCTGCGACCCAGATACATGGTTTTTTGATTCCAAAGTCATTTTTTAAGGATTCATGTAATCGTTGCAGTACATTACAAAGCAGATGTTTGGTTATCGCATTAGGAACTTCCTTAAGTGGTAAATGTGTCGTTACCAGCGCAACTTTCATTGTAGGGCAGGCTAACATCATAACAACTGTATCTATATTGCAATAATTAGCAAAGAATTCTGTATGTCCTGTAAATGGAATGCCAGCATCATTAATAACAGCTTTATGCACAGGCGCTGTAACAAGAGCAGAAAATTTGTTTTCTAAACAATCTTTTGCGCCTCTAGTTAACATACGAATAACATAGTCAGCATTCGCAGGATTTAATTTTCCCGCTTCAACTGGTTGATTACTTGGTATTGAAAGGACAACTAAACTATTAGGGCTGGTACTAAAATTATTAGTCTCAACATAATCAATAAAATTGACCGATAATTGCAGTTTTTCAGCTCGCTCTTGCAAAAATTTTTTATCAGCTAAGACAACAATGGGCAAATTAAGCTTAGCAAGAGCAAGACAAATATCTGGTCCAATACCTGCTGGTTCACCACTGCTTATCAACAGTGGTTTTATCACGCTAATTCCTTATCAAGAACTTTAACGTAAGCATTTGTTCTTAAATGTTGTTGCCAATTTTGCACAGCTTCGCTAAATTTTCGTTGCTGTAAAAACTGCATAACTTGCTGACGTTGGAAAGTAGCTGAGTCATCAACACGTTTACGTTCAAGAACTTCAATAATATGCCAGCCAAACATTGATTTAACGGGCTTACTAATTTTATGCAATGGTAAAGAATTCATAGCCTTTTCAAATTGTGGTACTAGCTCTCCTGCATTAACCCATCCTAAGTCACCACCTTTTGTAGCACTAACCATATCAAGTGAATATTGTTTAGCCATTTCTGCAAAATTCTTTCCTGATTTTAATTGTTGGTAAATATTATTAGCTTGACGTTTTGCTTCTTCTGCGGTCATTCTGTTATCTGGCTTTATTAAAATATGACGAACATGAGTTTTTATAACTTCATGTTTTTCATCTTTACCTCCAACAGCGATTAATTTAATGATTTGATACCCATTGCCTGCTCGTAAGGGACCTACAATTTGGCCAGCTTTCATTTTTATGACTTCTTTAGCAAAGAGCTCAGGTAATTGTGCTAAATATCTATCACCTAAATCGTTACTTTCTAAAATAAACCCATTATTTGATTCTTCTGTAGCAATGTGATTAAAATCGGCACCTTTTTGTAGTTTTGCTAATACTTCATTAGCTTTCTCTTGCGCTTTTTTAAGCTCAGCGGAAGTGGGTTCTTCTGGTAAAGGGATAACAATATTTTGTAAGTGATAAGTAAATTTGGTTTTATCCTGATAAGCGCCTGATTTTAAGTAGTTCTCAACTTGCTCAGGCGTTACTTTAACATCTTTACCAACAGCCTTTTGCTGTAGGCGCGCCATAATAATCTCTTTGCGTAGATTTTCACGATAACGTTGCCAAGTCAGGCCTTGTTGCTGTACTGCTTCTCTTAATTGAGATAAAGACAAGTTATTTTGTTCGGCAATTTTAGCAATTGCGTCATTTAATTCAGCATTATCAACAGTAATATTATGTTGTTTTGCTAACTGTAATTGCAAATCAATATTAATTAGATGCTGGAGAACTTGTTTTTTTAAAACATTCTCAGAAGGAAGCTCTACCTTCTTAGCAAGTATTTGTTGACGTAACGTCTCTACTTGAGTATTTAACTCACTCGCGGTAATAACACTATCATTTACTATCGCAACAACACGATCTAAAGGTTCAGCAAACGTAAATGCAGGTAACAACAGTAGCAAAAATGCAATACGCTTTAGCATGCGATATTCCTCATTTTGTTTTAGAGCGGCAATTTAGGCGATTTATACCCAAAATACAAGCAAATTGACTTTAAGGGTATAAATTCCTAGCAACTTTATACCTTAAATAGCTAGCGATGAAAACTATCTACATAACTTGGCAAAAATGTACGAATAATATTACTTGGTCCACTATTCCCCAATGAGCCAAGCCCTTTTAGTAATACTTGGAAATAAATATTATTGTTATAACGTGGTGAAGATCGTTGATTTAAATCTTTAAATGTTCTTCCCCCCATTACTCTTACTGCCCAACAACAGCTATCATATTGTACGCCCAAAAAGGACATCATTTCATAGCCTTTACTAATATTAAAATTATAAGCCCCCAAGGAACTCCATCTTTCATTAAAGGGCCAAGCATAAGCGAAAGTAACTTGATGTAAAGGATTTACATCAGAAATATTATTAATATAAGTAATATCGCCATTAACTAAGTAGGTATAACCTAAACTTACTAGTTCATTAGGTCCAGGTTGATAAGAAAGATCAAGATGACCATTATTAGTAGAATGAGTATTAACATCCCATACATAATCACCAACAAAAGTGACAGCTGGATTAAAATTATATAAAAAACGCGAAGCAATAGGTGATTTATGAGGAAATGGCGAGACATATCCTAAAGCTAGCGGATCATCATAGCAATTTTCTAATAAGCTACGACATAATTGGACCCTTCGTTCTGAAAGATAGTAACTTTGTCCTATTGAAAATTGTGCTTTTTCTGTGCCAGTCACATCAGATATCCAACGTGTCGTTACTGCATAAGAGAATTGATTCGCGTCACCAATTCGATCAAAACCCGAAAAACGGTTAACACGAAATAATTGGTCAAAATTAAATATGGGATAAGCTGAGTCATAGACAGGAATTCTTCTTTGATTATGATAAGGCACATATAAATAAAAAAGCCGAGGCTCTAGTGTTTGATTAAACCCTTCACCCATAATTTGAGTAGGCCTATCAAAGAATAAACCGCTATCAAGGCTGTAACGTGGAATCGTATTACTGTAATGTGAATTAGGCAATGGGTCATTATGTCTAACATCATAAGCATTCTGTACTACTTCGAAACTAGGGGTAAAATATCCCCAAGGCTGCGTTTGAGGTAGGGATAAAACTGGATTTAAATAGTAACGTGGCCCTTCCGGTGGATTTGTTAAGTTATTAGGCCAACGAAAATTATCATATTGGCCCAGTAGAAAAAAATTCCCATTGAACGGTAAATCGTCATAAAACCCATTTGCTGAAAGCTGAGGTAAGCGCTGATAAATATCGCTTACGGGTGTTAAATTAACTGGCTGTAAGGTTTGATAAGATTGTACAAAGCCACGAAAAAGCCAATTACCAAGCTTATAAGCCAACTCTGCCTCGCGCACGAGCTGCCTTTCTGTAAGTAAAGCCAAGTTACTACTAAAATCTTGTAGATAATAATCGTCTGAAACTTGTTGCGCGTTAACACGTAATTTCAAATTTGGAGTAAAATAGGTCAAATCTTGAAATTGTAACGACCACCTATCTGTTGATGAACCACGCAGTTGAGGAAATCTATCTTCATTATTACGAATAAAGTCAACATAGGCTCGATCGTGTGGTAAGAAACTTGCATAAATATTTCCTGACGAGTTTGTTGTTAAATAACGAAATTGTTCCCCAAGCATAACACCGCGTTTTGTATATAAATGAGGGTAAAAAGTTGCATCATAATTAGGAGCAATATTCCAATAATAAGGAATAGAGAAATCAAACCCTCCTACATTTGAGCTGCCAAAAGTAGGCCATAAAAAGCCTGATTTTCTTTCCTTAGACGTTGGAAAACTTATATATGGCGTATAAAGAACAGGAAGATCGCCAATTAATAACCGTGCATCACGTGCTATCCCGACGGAATTAGCATCGTCTAAATTAATTTTTCGCGCTTCTAAATGCCAAGCATTATCTTGTGGTGCACAAGTACTATAAGTAGCTTTCGCTAAAAAATAATCTTTATTTGGAAAGCGCTCAATTAAGCCAGCTCGCCCCCAAGCAGGCAATGCCGAACCACGACGAACTGAATTAAAACGATATAATACATCTTCTGCCGTCCCTGCTTTTGTTTGCGGATTTATTGTGACTTTCCTAGCGATCATTAAGCGACCTGGCTCTTGATATCTAACCGGGCCAAGTAATTCAATATTTGTTACTTGATTCGTTTTAGTATCTCGATAAATATAAGCTGTTTGGGCATTAAGTATTCTAGTCGTTTGCCGTACTTCAATATTACCCTTTAGTTCAGAACGACCGGCATTATAAAGTGACATTTTATTAGCGAATATTTGAATTTCGTCTTCTCTATCTAAAGGCTGCACATCAAGTGGCAGATAGCTACCTTGACATCTAGAATAAGAAGGACCTTCCTGCCATCCTAAACATTGGGCAAAATTAGCCCGAATAGCACTACTTAAGTAAGTATCGCGTGGTAATATACAAGCTTCTATCGGCTCTATTAATATCTCTGCAGCACTTGCATTTCTAAAATAGAAACTCGCTAAACTTAAAATACCTATAAATGTAACCGTAAAAAGAATACAATTTAGCCTCTTTCTGTTTGTTTTTAAAAGGGTAAACTTAAGAGCAATAGTCATATTATTAAATACCTGTAAGCACAGCGTGCTTGATAATTTGTCATATCTGCAATCATCCTTTTAAACAAAAAAGGTTAGGGAGTATAGCATGCATAGCCGCCAAAACGCACTGAGCAATTGGTTAACGCAAGTCCTTGGTTCAACTGAATTTTCTTTATCCCTTTTAGCCGGCGATGCTAGTTTTAGGCGATATTATCGTTTAAATTTTAAAAGTAATAATCACATTGTTATGGATGCCCCGCCAGGCAAAGAAAATTTAAAATCCTTTATTGAAATTGCCGATTTTTTTCGTGCTCATGGATTACTAACACCGAAAGTTTATGCTGTCAATGAATTAAAGGGCTTTGCTCTTTTAGATGATTTTGGCGATACCCTATTCTTAAGTCAGGTATCTATTGATACGGCAGATTCTTTATATAGATCTGCTATTGAAACATTATTAGTATTGCAGCAATGTCCTCTCGAAAATAGATATCAATTTCCTCATTTTGATCGGAAATTTATGTTGGGTGAATTGAATTTATTTACTGAATGGTTTCTAGATGCCTATTTAAAATTAACACTTACCTCAGAGGAAAAAAATTTAATTGATACTACTTTTAATTGCTTAATAACTGAAATTGAAAAGCAGCCTAAAGTAATTATTCATCGTGATTATCATTCAAGAAATATTATGCTTCCAGGTGCAGCATTTAACCATCAATTAGCGCTTATTGATTTTCAAGATGCAATGCAAGGTCCTGTCACCTATGACTTAGTATCACTGCTTAAAGACTGTTATATTCAGTGGCCTCGTGAACAAATAAGTAAATGGCTAATCGTTTTTTATGAGCAATCGTCTAACTTAAAGCAATGGGACTTTCCTTCTTTTGTACGTGCTTTTGATTTATGTGGACTACAACGTCACTTAAAAATCCTAGGCATTTTTTGTCGTTTATATTTACGTGATAAAAAACCTAATTATCTACGGGATTTGCCACTTACTTTACACTATTTAACTGCTTGCTTAGAAAGCTATAAAGAATTCGAGGCATTTTATTGTTTTATCCAAAAAAGGGTTCAGTTACCATGAAAACTGCAATGATCTTAGCTGCAGGTCGAGGGGAACGACTTAAGCCACTAACAAATTTCATTCCTAAAGCGATGTGTCAAGTTTATGGTAAACCGCTAATAGAATATCATGTAGCTAATTTAGCTCGCTCAGGCTTTAAGCGTATAGTGATTAATCATGCCTATTTAGGTGGACAGATACGGCAACATCTTGGTAATGGTAAACGATGGAATATTGAAATTTGCTATTCTCCCGAACCACCCGGCGGTTTGGAAACTGGAGGTGGAATTGTTAATGCATTACCACTTCTAGGACAAGAGCCATTTTTAGTTGTTAACGGAGACATTTATACTGATTTCGATTTTACTACCCTAAATTGTTTACCTAATTTTCTAGCGCATGTAATCTTGGTTTCCAATCCTGCCCATAATCTTAAAGGTGACTTCAACTTAGAAAGTTTGCGTTTAACTAATGAACGTCGCTATACATATGCAGGCATTACCTGCTATCGGCCTGAGCTATTTCATCAATGCCCTATTGGCCGTTATTCTGTAACCCCTTTACTACGCGAGCTTGCTACTCAACAAAAAATCAGTGGCTCAGTTTATGAAGGAGTTTGGGCTGATATTGGCTCGCCAAAGCAGTTAAATGATTTTAAATTACCCGTAAAAACAGATCGTGTTGCTTAAATATATAAGTAAACTAGCCTACCTCAATCTAAACTATTAGGTAGGCGGCGCAGCAGGTGTAGTTACCTCTGGAGTTTCTGATTCACCAGCAGCAGTTGGGGCTTCGGCGGTTAGGGATTCAGCTGCGGTTGGGGCTTCAGCTGCCGTAGGCTCTGAAGCACTAACAGGCTCAACAGGCTGCTCAACAACTTGAGCCTGTTCTGGATAAGCATGCGGTTGAACTGATGCTTTTAAATCCTGATGTGGCGTATGATTCTTAAATTTTTCATTTAGATAATGAGCAAATCCATTATCTCTATCAGCAATCAATTCCCTAACTCTCTGAGCATTTGCCTTAGTTAACTGGCCATTTTCATCTATCTTTATATCTCCATTTCTATCCGATTCATAAATCACACTGTCTCTACTAACCATTTCATTTTCAGCAAGCCAGCTATTAAATAAAGTATCAATGGCTGTCGCAGCTGTAGTATCTAGCGGTTGCTCATTTAAAGAAAATGCTCGTAATAACTGAGAATCATCACTTATAGCAAAATCCATATTTAATTGACCGTCCGCTAATGACGGGCTAACGTCCTCTAAAAGAGCGAGCCCCATATTATGTTGGGCATTTTCAAAGTCAGTTTTAATATCCTCAGGTCTACCCCGCCAAGGATCTGAAAGTTTTCCGTATCTTATCGACACATTTTTTTCAAACTGCTTCACTCTATCCAACACTTCAGCACTTGCTTCAATTTTTACTTTACTAAAGGTTTCGGATAAACGCTCAGTTAAATACTTAGCCGCGTCTGGTGATAAACATACTACTTCAAAAGCTTTTAGAATGGCATCTTTATTAGGTGCATGAAGATAAGCGCTCATATGAATTACCTGATAACATTATTAAGATATAATTACTTTTCTTAGCTATAATTTTAAACAAAAAAATTAATATTTAAAATAATATTTCAATATTATAACAAAATGATGCCCTTTATAGGACACCATTTCAAAAATTCAGCTGTTAAAAAAATGTAAATTAATCTAAAGGATTTACTAAAGAATCCGTAACGGACTTAAAGGTTTTTGATTTCATTGAGTCAGCTTTAAACTCATCAACTTGAATAGCATCCCACCTAGCTCGCTCTACCGCAACGATAGCGTCCATTTCTTGTTGGCTAAGTTCACCTTGACTAACTTTCTCAACTAATTTTGATTTTAGATTTTCAAATGAATAGCGTTTTAAGTTACTTACCTTAGCAAGGAGATCTGCATTGGTTATTATTAACTGTAATGTATGTTCCATTTTATCAATGGCCTGGGCGGGATCACCACTTAAATAAATCCATTTTTTTAGTATATTGCGATAAGCATTATTTTTACTCATTAATCGAGCTAAGCTATGATCAAGACGATCACGTGGATAGGCAATAGATGAACCAAAAGGAAAAGCAAAAAAGCGCATAATACCGCCTAAAATCCGTGAAGGAAAATTATCGCAAAACAGTAGCATTGCTTTCTGAGCATTAAACAGACAGTAAGTGACAGCCCACCTGGCATGTATTTCTAAATCAGCATGCTGATTATGATGATTATAAAAACGAAGGGCCGCCATTGCCATATAAAGATAAGACATTGCATCAGCTAAACGGGCTGATAAACGCTCTTTTCGTTTTAAATCACCCCCTAAATAAATTAGCGATAAATCAGCTAGCCAAGCAAAAGCATGACTTAAGCGAGCTATATATTGGTAATTTCTTTTTAAAGGATTTGTAGGCGCACTAATAAAAATTCCACCAGTCCAGGCTGAGCAAATTGTTTTGGCAAAGTTACGCATAAAATAATAAATATGTTGCCAAATTAGCTTATCAAAAGTGTCCTTATTGTTGTGTGAAACAGCATAAAACTCCTCTCGAATAAAGGGATGACAAGCCATAGAGCCTTGGCCAAAAATAAGTAGGTTTCTGGACATAATATTAGCCCCTTCAACTGTAATTGAAATAGGGATACTTACATAATGGTTAATAAGATAATTACGCGGCCCTGCAACAACGGCACGTCCTGCATGAATATCCATAGCATTATTAACAGCAATGCGGCCAAACTCTGTATTAAAATATTTAGTAATAGCGGAAGCAACAGAAGGTTTTTTATGTTGATTTACTGCCTCAACAGTTAATAACCTTGTTGCATTAATTAAATAGTTAAGGCCTCCTATCTCAGCTAATTTCTCCTCTATACCTTCAAATTGCCCAATTTCTACATTAAATTGACGACGGATGCGGGCAAAAGCACTCGATGTAATATAAGATACTGAAGAAGATGCGGCTGCAAGCGCTGGTAGTGAAATTGAGCGGCCTATTGATAAGCATTCTACTAGCATTTGCCAACCTTGCCCTGCTTTTTCTTGACCACCAATAATTGAACTAATAGGAACAAATATATTTTCTCCCCGCAGAGTACCATTCATAAAGGGTTGATCTGCTGGCAGATGTCGATTACCTATCTCTAAATTTTCCGTATCACGTGGAATCAATAAGCAGGTAATACCCTCTTGGCCAATACCATTTAATAGCCCTTGTGGGTCTTTTAAATTCACAGCTAACCCAATTAAAGTGGCAATGGGTGCTAAGGTAATCCAGCGTTTATTTAAATTGATCGTTAAACCTAAAATTTCTTCTTTGTTAACCATTTTTTTAGTAACAATTGCTTCTGATTGAATTGATGTTGCATCACTACCGGCACCAGGCTCAGTTAGGGCAAAACAAGGAATATCAATACCCTTAGCTAAATTAGGTAAATAACGTGCTTTTTGCTCGTCGGTACCATAATAATGTAGCAATTCACCAGGACCTAGTGAGTTAGGAACCATCACTGTTACAGCAACTGCGCCTGAACGACTTGCAATTTTTAGAACAATTTCGGAATGGGCACGAGCCGAAAATCCTTTCCCGCCAAATTCTTTAGAAATCACTAAGCCTAAAAATCCATTTTCTTTAATATAAGACCATACTGCTTTAGGCAAATCGCCTTCCTGACCTATAGTCCAGTCATCAATCATATTACATAAATTTTGCGTTTCATTATCTAAAAACGCTTGTTCCTCAGCGGTAAGTTCGGGTAAGGGCAAAGAAAGTTTTGACCAATTAGGCTCACCTATAAATATATCTCGCTCAAACCAGGTATCACCTGCATTTAAGGCTTCTTCTTCTGTTTTTGAAAGTTTAGGAATTGATTTAACAGCTCTTTGATATAATTGATTTGTAATTTGAGCTCGAATTGCGGGTACATACATTATTGCAATAATAGCTAAGATAATTACCCACAAAATTAAAGCAATAATCCAAGGCATACCAACAATAAAGGTAGCAATTCCAAGATAGACGATACTACCTATTTCCCAGGTTGGCGATTTTAGACCATGGTAAAGAACTAATAAGGTAAAAACTAAATAAATAAAAAATAAAAGTATGGCCATTTCTACTCGTTCCTTGTCTTGATCAATAGACAGATCCTACCAGGAAAATTAAACGCTATATACTCCCTGATAGACTATCTAAACGATTCTTAATTAATTAAATTTTTCCTAAGTTAGGCAAAATTATCATATTTATAACACAATGAACAAATTACCAATTAAAATTAATTTTTTGCGTTTTTGCCTATAAAACTTGCCTTATTTAGGTAAATACAATAGCGTAAAAAATAGTCTCTCTATGTTGTATTAACTATGAATAAACGACTCGTCTGGAATTTTGAAGTTAACTTAGATAAGCCATTTGCTGTAGAACAATTATCAGCAAGAGCGCATGATTTAATCCGTTGGGAAGCCCGATACTTTTGGCCAGAAGACAAGCTAATTACGCTACATCATTTAAATTCTAATATTTTAAGTTTTGCTAATGTTCAAATTAAAGAACGTTCGGACAGTTATTATTTATTGCCGCAAAAGCATTTAAATATTAAAAAACGAAGAGAAGAATTATTTTATAAACCTTTACTAGCTCAAAAAGATCGCTGCTTTGGTTTTGGAAAGAAACTGAGTTTAAAATCGCTTCCGCCGGAACAAACGCTACCTGGATGTTCATCTTTAGATATAGGCGCTTTACTAAATCTACTTAAGTTACACGGCACAATTATTAATGTTGATAAAACAGCTTTAATCTATAAGTTTTCTTGTACGCCTACAATTAAACTTGAATTATCACGTTTAATAATTAACAAGCAAGTTTATTTCAGCGCATCAATAGAGGGTCGTTCTTATACGTTAGTATCCAAGTTAAGTCAGCTATTGCTTAAAGAGCAGTTTTCCTGCGACTATGTAACTTTCTTAAATCAACTTAATTATGATTAGCAATTTATTAACTTTAATATTGAGCTTTGGAAAAATTGGGCTTATCTCACTTGGCGGAGGTAATTCAATGCTCAAATTAATTGAAGTAGAGGCCGTTGATTATCGCCATTGGATAAGTAATGAAGAATTTATAAATATGCTTGGTTCAAGTTTCTTATTTCCGGGCTTAACGGCCGTAAAATTGTCAGCACTAATTGGCTATAAAGCAGCGGGCATATTAGGCTTAATTTTTGCTGTTATTAGTATTAATTTACCTGGTTTACTATTAGCAGCGGTAGGTTATCAATTTTTGAATCAGCATAGTGGGCCAACTATTCAAAAAATAATGGTACCTGTGCAATATGGTGCTTTAGTATTACTGGCTGCTACGGCTTTTTCTGTCGCTCAAAGTATTGTAAATGCTTACTATTCTATACCAATGGTGATTATGAGTATGGTGTTTTTTTTAGCTTTAACCTACTTGCAGCTATCGCCATTCTGGGGATTTATTGCCTTCATTGGTATTTGTTTTTTCCTGGTTCACTAGATCTCTTGCACCGAATTAAGTAATTGCATTACTCTATAATCAATTAGTAATAGGCGATTTACAGTTTTAGCAGTTAACTTAAATTTCCTAACTTTATAATTAGTCGTATTCTCAACATAAGTTAGCGTTTGAATAATAATTAAAAGCAGGAAAAGGTACCACCTAACAATGGTACTGCATAACCTGGAACATATTCAAGAATTTAAATTTTGGTAATGATCTCATTAATGGACTGTTTAAAGATATCGCAGGGAGCATAAATTGACTAATACGCTGGACAATCCAGACTATTTCATTAATCGAGAATTTACAGCGCTAGCATTTAATGAACGTGTCTTACAGCTGGCTAAAGATGAGCGTATTCCCTTATTAGAGAGAGTACGATTTTTATGTATTTGCAGCGGGAATTTAGACGAATTTTTTGAAATTCGTATGGCGGGTTTAAAGGAAAAGCTAGCACTTGCCTTACCAAAATTTGTGGATGGTATACGGACAAGCGATTTATTTAGTCAACTTAGTAAAAAAGCACATTCTATTACCAATGATATTTACGCAACTTTTAATAAACAATTGTTACCGGCTCTAAGAGACGAGCGTATTTATGTACTTGATGTCAATGAATGGACAGAAGATATTTATTTATGGGCAAGACACTATTTTAAAAATGAGATTTTACCAGTAGTTAGCCCAATTGCTTTAGACTTAGCGCATCCTTTTCCCCGCTTATTCAATAAAAGCTTAAATTTTATTATTTCACTACAAGGAAAAGATGCCTTTGATCGAAACATTGACTATGCTGTTATTCACGTACCCCGTTCTTTGCCCCGAATAATATCTTTACCTTCTGAATTGTGTGTTGATGGTGGCAATTATTTAGTTTATCTCTCGTCAATTATTCAAACATATGTGCATCGTTTATTTCCAGGTATGGAAATAAACGGCTGCTATCCTTTCCGCCTAACTAGAAATAGTGATCTTTTTTTACGCGAGGAAGAAATTGAAGATTTAGCTGCTGCTGTGCAACGTGAACTTTTCTCTCGTCATTATGGTCATGTTGTACGTTTAGAAATTGATAAAAGCTGCCCGCAAAAAATTGTAGATTTTCTTTTACAAAAACATCATCTTCATCATGAAGATGCTTATTATTGTGATGGACCTGTTAATTTACAGCGCTATTATAATGCCATTAACCGCTTAGATAGACCTGACTTACTTTATCCCCCCTTCAGAGCGCAATACCCTCCCTTTATTACAAGTAGGCGTCATTTATTTAATTTTTTAGATGAACGGGATATTTTATTACACCACCCCTATCAGAGTTATGAGGTAGTAATTGATTTTGTAAGGCAAGCTGCCGCTGATCCTAATGTTTTAGCAATTAAACAAACACTCTATCGTACTCACTCGGAATCTCAAATGGTTAAGGCGCTTGTTGAAGCAGCACGTTCAGGTAAAGAAGTTACTACAGTTATTGAATTAAGAGCTCGCTTCGATGAGGAATCAAATTTAAAATTAGCAAACCGGTTGCATGAAGCAGGGGTGTTGGTCCTTTATGGTGTAGTAGGGTACAAAACGCATGCGAAAATGACCCTAGTTGTTCGAAGAACACATGGAAAATTAAAACAATATGTACATTTAGGCACAGGCAACTACCATGAGCAGACATCCAAGCTTTATACAGATTTTGGTCTATTAACAAGTGATCCTAGTATTACTTCAGATACGCAAATTATCTTTCAACAATTAACAGGATTAGGTAGAACAGTTAAGCTTAGAGCTCTTTGCCACTCTCCTTTTACTTTGCAAAAGGACCTATTAAATCATATTGAAGAATGTATTGATGCGGCCAAAAAAGGTAAAGAAAGTGAGATTAATATAAAAGTTAACGGATTAACTGACAAAATTATGATTAAAGCTCTTTACAAAGCGTCGCAAGCAGGCGTAAAAATTAATTTAATCGTCCGAAGCTTATGCTGTCTAAAACCTAATATAAAAGGTGTCTCGGACAACATACAAGTTATTTCTATTCTAGGACGTTTTTTAGAGCACCATCGAGTTTATTATTTTCTTGCTGATGATAAAGAATATGTCTATTGCTCAAGTGCTGATTTAATGGAGCGTAATCTTTATAATCGTATTGAAATTTTATTTCCTATCTTAGATGAAGAAAACCGTAAGAGAATTAAAAACGAAATATTTAAAAATTATTTAAAAGATAATAAATGTGCTTGGGAAATGCAATCAGATGGAAACTATAAAGCACTCAAAAATGGGCAACATTGCGCCCAAGAGAAATTATTACATTTATATAGTCAAGTAGATGAATAATCTATTGCTACTTTAAATAAAGAAGCTCTTCTCAACGATTGTACATCTAAATATTATTAATACTAATATTTAATTATTTCAATTTATTCTTTTAAATCAAGCTGCATTAAGTTTAAGAGCAGTGATTTCTATAGAGTTATCTTTTCTTTTGCTTGTAGGACACATAAAAGGAAACTCAACATATAAATAAGCAATACAAGATACAGCTATAATAATAGCCATCCCAAAACAAGCTAGAATGGTAAACGACGTTATACTTAACTTTGTTATATCAAGCCCACTGCTGTAATAGAAATAAAAAACAAAAAATATAATCATAAAATGAAGAAGGTAAAAGCTATAGCTTACCGTACCTAAGAGCATCAACGGTTTATACTCTAGCACTGCTGGTCGACTAATCATTAACGCGGCAAATAAACTTGTCATTAAAAGCCAACGGTTTAATCCAAAGTTAGCCCACCTATTCCATGTAAATAGATATATTGTAAGTAAAACTATAATAGCCGCTGATGCTAAAAGTCTATGTTGACGGCTGAATCGTTTAAATACTAATGGTGAGCATAAGCCACCTGAAAGCAAGTAAACCCAGCTAGAATTCCTAGTAGTAATAAGATCACAAAGGGCAAATATAGTAAGAAATACAAAAGCCTTTTTCTGCCACTTTTGAAAGCCGATAAATAAAATAGGTAAAATTAAATAAAAACGCCATTCTATGCCTAAAGTCCAATTCATGCCAAGTAAACGCCCAAAATGAAAATTATTAATAACGGCATGTGGTATTAAGCCAAAGGAAAAAATACTCGGAAGATTACTAATTAATACTTTAAGGGAGATTTTAGCGGGATGTACATATAAATATGCAATAATCATAGCTAGAATACCAGCTAACATATAAGCAGGTACAAGACGACGAATACGTTTTTTATAAAAAGAAATCCAATCTATATTACTAGTAGAAATTATCTTACTGGTAAATAACATACCCGTTATACAAAAAAAAACTTGCACAGCTATAGCACCAAAAAAAGTAAATAAAACATATTGGTCATGGGAAAAATAAAACAATTTTGAAGGAAGTGCTAATGTATTGTTCGTAAAAGGAATATGATTTAATGCAACTAAACAGGCAGCGACTCCGCGTAAACCATCTAACCATTTATATTCTTTATAGCTAGTTTGATTTAAACCCGGAATAAAATAGGAATAAAGGGTTATACTAGCAAAACAAGTAAAACATAAAGCCATTATTAGAATTAGGGCCATGGTCATTGAGACTTCCAAAGGATAGTGCATCTATAAATATCTCCAGAAATTTTATTTACTTTTAAGATAGCTACTAGGTAAAGCTCAAGGATATTGTCCTATTAAAAGTTATTTCCCTATTAAAGACTAGTTGAGAAATTGATTAAAGAACGTTCTACTAACTCTAATATAATTATATTTGGTTGATGATTTTTAACTAGTTCGGCCAACTTCACATTCCTATTAAGGACATGAACTCGTATAGTATTATGAAAATCATTATGTAAGAAAAACACTAAAGATTCTAAGAAGCTATCACCAATTACTAAAGAAGTTAATTTATTTTCAGTCGCATTGTTAATCACTTCAGAAGGCTGTAATAAACCATTACCAGGCGAAGCCCCTGGCTCTAATTTCTGCAAACCTTGTTCATTTTTAACCCATAAATCCTGCGTTAAATTTGAAGTATCAGGCAAAGGAGAATTAGATTCACACTTATTTATTTGTAAAAAGTTAGCCAAATCGCCATATTTATTTACCATGGGTATAAAGTCATAATTCTTTTTATTAATGTTTATACCAAGTTTATTGACATAGTCAGCTATAGCTTGATAGGCAGCATACGCTCCTAAATAATTCCAGTGGCTATCACATCTAAGATAAATATCACCATACTTTTTACCTAAAGTAGATTTAGCATGCATTTCAATTTTTCTTAGATCAATGAAATGAATATAATTTGCTTTTAACTTTTTAATAATAAGATCATATCGACTTGGAAGCGAAGATTTCTTTATATAATTGGGTAAGTATTCAGGGTAAATCGTATGTTTATCAGGCGCAATAGTTACCAAAAAGGGAATATTATTCTGTTGGGCAATTGCCTGTAATTTTTTAATTTCATTTAACGTATTGGCTATTTCTTGATTTGTAGGTGGCTTCTTACCTATATACTGCTCTAAAGTAGCATTAGAGCCATTACCTAGAAAAAGCCAACCATTTTTGCCAATAATTGTACTTTCCGGCTTAGAACTAACTGCTAAAAAATAATTAAGCTGACTCCACAATTTACTAAATGGTGTTATAAGTAATGCTTGATCAGCAAACCACTTTTCTATGCGCTTAAAATTAGTTTTGCCTAAACGTTTAACATTAATTCCAGGAAAATAATTAGGTTCACGATTCAGAGTGGCTCGAATTAGCTCGGGATCTTTTTTAAAAAATAAGCCAATACTTGGGGTAAAAATAAAAATTATAAAAGTTAAAATGAGTAGTTTATCAGTGATTTTCATATAAAAATTTATATCGTTAAAATTTAAAATAAAGAAATGGATTATAAGAATTATTACTTAAAGATAAGGTCGCTATAAATAAAATTATTAGAGCCATAAAAATACTCACTTGCCTATAACTTACGATTAATTTTTTATACTGCTTAGTAACTATAAAATTTTTTATTCGTTCTGTCATACCAAAAGCTAATATAACACCCATAAAATAAGTAGCTATTAATACAAAATTTAATGAACCTTCTATAACCTTAAGGCTAAAATCATTAGGTAAAAACATTATTCTTAGAAAAGAAAATGCTTCCCCCATATTTTCTTCCCTAAAAAATACCCAGCCTATTATTACAACTAATAATACATAAATATGTCGTAAGAACTTAGGTAAGTTACTTATAAATTTACCAAAAGAGGTTCTTTCTAAAATTAGAAATAAACCATGAAAAAGTCCCCAAAAAATGAAGGTATAATTTGCTCCGTGCCAAAAGCCGCATAAACCAAAAACAATTAATAAGTTAAAATAGGTTCGCATTGTTGATTTACGATTTCCACCAAGGGGAATATAAACATAATCCCTAAACCAACTTGATAAAGAAATATGCCATTTACGCCAAAACTCTTGAATGGATAAGGAATTATAAGGAAATCTAAAATTTTCCTTATATTTAAAACCAAACATAAGGCCAATTCCAATTGCCATATCAGAATAACCTGAAAAATCAAAGTAAATTTGAAGAGTGTAAGCAACCGCGCCCAACCATGTTAAACCAAAAGTTAAGTCTGTGGTCGGTAGATTGAAAACTATATCTGCGATTCTTCCTACTTCATTAGCGATAATTACTTTCTTACCTAAACCAAAACAAAATCGTAAAATTCCGTTACGAAATCCAGCCCGAGTTATAAAACGCCTATAAAAAGAATGCCTAATATCGCAGTAACGAACAATAGGACCTGCAACCAACTGAGGAAACAACGATACATAACCTACAAAAGTAATAAAGTTTCTCTCAGCAGGAAACTTTCTCCAATAAACATCAATTACGTAACTGAGTGAATGAAAAGTATAAAAGCTAATACCAAGTGGCAATGCAATTTTACCAAAATTGTTAAGATTTAAATTTAAAAAATCATTAGCAGTTGATATAAAAAAATTAAAGTATTTAAAATACATTAACAAGCTTAAGGAAGAAACAATTGAAGTAGTTAAATAAAACTTTCGATACTTTTCAACTTGGCTATCATTAATTAGTATCCCACATAAGTAATTAATTAAAATACAAGCCAGCATGATAAAAATATGATCTTTTTCGCCCCAATAGTAAAAAGCTAAACTTGATAGGGCTAATATAAAATTCTGAATTCTTATGCGTTTAAGAAATAAAAAATAAGTTAAATTAACACTAGGAAGAAAGAGAAATAAGAAAATTAAGGAGGAAAAAACCATTGATGCAGCCTTCCTATCATCAAACTATTTAAAAGCTAAAAACTAATTATTTATTAGCTTAAATCTAAAGTACCCTTTAAAAAGAGTATAAATTAGCACTTTTTAATTTTATAAGGAAGTAACTTATGCGAAATTCGGTAACTAGTTTCCTAAAGAGATTAATAACTTGTTATGATATTTACAAAAATGGCGTAATTATTTTATGATTTCACAAATTTTTCCCTTAGTTACTACTATTAAAAATCATCCGAATTTAAAAGTCATTATCCTTATGTGCACCTATAACGGACAACGTTATCTAGCTGAGCAACTTGATTCTATTGCAAATCAAACTCACCATAACTGGGAACTTTGGATTTCAGATGACGGTTCAAATGACCAAACAATTAATATTATAGAAAGCTACCAGAGTCGTTATGCCGGTAAAATTTACCTTTTTAAGGGCCCAAAACAAGGATTTGCAAAAAATTTTCTATCTTTAGTCTTTCGAGCTGATAAGAGCAGTGACTATTATGCTTATGCTGATCAAGATGATATTTGGGATTTATCTAAATTAGAGCGGGCACTTAATCAGTTAGAAAGAAAGCCTCGTTCTATTCCTGCTTTATATTGTTCCAGGACCAGACTTATTAATGAGCAAGGTCAAGAAATAGGTTTTTCACCTCTTTTTAATAAACCCTCGGGATTTCGCAATGCGCTAGTTCAGAATATTGGGGGTGGCAATACGATGGTATTTAATGATGCTGCTGCCATTCTTATAAAACAAACTAAAAAAAATTCTTTTCTTATTGCACATGATTGGTGGACTTATTTGTTAGTTACAGGAGCAGGTGGAGAAATAATCTATGACGTCTACCCTACAGTTAACTATAGGCAACATCAAGCTAATTTAATTGGTGGTAATAAAGGCTTGCGGGCACGACTTAGTAGAATTAAAAGAATGTTTCAGGGGCACTTAAAACAATGGATTGATCAAAATATTCAAGCTTTACTTCCAATTGAAGCCATTTTAACCGAAGAAAATAGATTAATACTTCACCAATTTATTGCTGCGAGGAATGCTGCCTTTATGGTGAATGTTTTTAAAGTAAATCGCCTTGGTATTTATAGGCAGACAATGTTAGGCAATTTAGGTCTATTGGTTGGTTCTTTATTTAAAAAAGTCTAAATTTCTCTAACTTAGGACGCCATTAAGTAATTATTGCACATTTTAAAATTTTATAATTTGAATTATTTAGTATCCGATACTAAATAATTTTATTAAGTAATTAAAGTCTTATTTGCTTTTCCTGGCTCCTCATAAACTAATTTTGGTACTAAATATCCAGGCAGTTCACTTTGCAATTGTAAATATAGCGTGCGCGCTTCTGCCAGCGGTAGATCAAAATGCGCAGCACCGGATACCTTATCTAATAAATGCAAATAATAAGGTAATATGCCACAGTCAAATAAGGTCTTACTCAGAGTAACTAAGGTCTGAATATGATTATTTACACCTTTTAAAAGAACAGACTGGTTTAGTAGATGGCAACCTGCTTGACTTAAAAGCTGACATACTCTTTTGACTTGATTATCCAATTCTTGTGCATGATTACAATGCAAAACGATGACTTTATGCAGGGAAGTTGATTGTAGAATTTGTAGAAAAGCCTCCGTAATACGTTCAGGGAGCACAACTGGAATTCGCGTATGAAAACGCAATATTTTTATATGCTTCACAGTCTCTAGCTGCTCAATAAAAGTTTCTAAAACCTTATCTGAAGCTAATAAAGGGTCTCCACCACTTAAAATAACTTCATAAATAGTTTCATCTTGCTGTAGATAATCAATTATCTTTTTCCAACCTGCTTGGCCTGGATTATTATCTTGATAAGGAAAATGTCTTCTAAAGCAATAACGACAATTTATCGCACATATACCGGTAAAAGTTATTAAAACCCGACCTTTATACTTATGAATTAAACCTGGTATGTAGTTACTCTCAGCTTCTTTCAAAGGATCGAGTTTATAGTTTTCTGTATCCTCCATTTCCAAATCAGTAGCCAATACTTGCAATAATAATGGATCCCGGGGATTTCGCTTTTGCATACGCGCAGCAAAGTTATAAGGAACTCTAGTTTTAAACTGTTTATCTGCTGCAGCACTAGCAGGATCAATAGGTAACTCTAGAAATTTAAGTAACTCATGGGAAGAAGTAAAACTTTCAGCCAATATTTTTTTCCAACTCACAAAGGAATCTCGCATTCGTTAGACATACTTGATAAACTGATGCACTCTATCTAATTTAAAACCAAATCTCAACCGTGGAGCGCTAATGGCCACTTATAGTACTAATGAATTTAAAAATGGTCTGAAAGTTATGGTTGATAATGCCCCTTGTAGCATTGTCGATTGTGAATTTGTCAAACCAGGTAAAGGTCAAGCCTTTACACGCGTTAAAATACGTAACTTAAAAACGGGACGTGTTGTCGAGCGCACTTTTAAATCAAATGAAACATTACCGTCTGCAGATGTAGCCGATATTGAAATGCAATACTTATATAATGATGGAGAACAGTGGCATTTTATGGTGCCTGATACTTTTGAGCAATATGCAATCAATAAAGATGTTTTAGCTGATGCCGAACAATGGTTAAAAGAACAGGATATTTGTGTTGCTACCTTATGGAATAATGAACCCATTCAAGTTACTCCTCCAAATTTTGTTATCTTAGCTATTACTGAAACTGATCCTGGCGTAAGAGGTGATACCTCAGGTGGCGGTGGTAAGCCTGCTACACTTGAAACAGGCGCTGTAGTTAGAGTGCCATTGTTTGTACAAACAGGTGAATTAATTAAAGTAGATACGCGTACTGGTGAATATGTTTCACGCGCTAAAGAATAACCAAGAATGCCCTTTCTATAAGAGGGGCATATCACAGCTTAACTGACTTGAACTTTAAATTTTTTTACCTTAGAAATGATGTATTGCATAATTTTTGTTGCAATATCCTCCCCTGTGGCCAGTTCCATTCCTTTAAATCCTGGTGAAGAATTGGCTTCACAAATGAAATACCCATCTTTACCAAATAATAAATCGACACCTGAAATATCTAAATTAACAATTTGGGTACATTCTAATGCTAACTTAGCAATATCTGGATTAATATTATAAGGCTCTACATCACCGCCAAGAGAGTAATTCGCTTTAAATCCAGTTTTTGAAATTCGCTGCATACAGCCTACTATTTCTTGGCCTACCACAAGTACCCTTAAATCACGACCATAACTATCTGCAATAAATTGCTGGATAACCAGCTGTTGATTAAATTGTGCACTTAAAAGCCCCATTAAATCTTGAAAAGAATTAACGGTTTCGCATAAACACACACCAATACCACGTGCGCTGATCATATTCTTAATCACTAATGGAAAACCTATTTCTTTCTTAATGATTTCAAATGAAGTAAATAAGTTAAGTGCCATCGTTTTAGGAACAGGTAAACCGTGATGAGCTAATAACTGACCAACTCGTATTCTATCTTTTACTGTTTCAATTGCGCTGGACGTGTTAATACTACAAACCCCTAATAATTCTAATTGGCGAATGATATTTAGTGCATGGTAAGAAGTCTCTGCACCCAAACGGGGTATAATAAAATCAGGTAAGGACGTTTTCTTTCCATTCAGCAAAATTATTTGATGCTTTTGGTTAGCAACAATAAGTTCAAACTCCTCAGGTTTAAACACTTCAAGTTCAATTTGAAGTTCATCTGCAACAGCCAGAAAGCGCTTTACGCCATGATCATTTGCTGTTAATTCCTGTTTATTTCTTTTATAAAGTATCCAGCCTTTCATGGCCTACCTCGCAAGCTGTTGTCACATTAAAGATATAAGAGTAATAATTATTACCTTAGTTAATCTTATGCCTTATATTTCATCTCATATTAAGACTTGAAAGCAGTATTATTTTGTATAATATCAAGGACTGCAAGGAGAATTAATGGTCTTAGATAGAGTTTGCAAAAAATCTCTAATGGAATCTAAGACGGGTAATAAGATTGTAAAAATAAAATAACCCCTGGTAAGGGCAATATTTAAAATTACTAAGCCGAAATGACAAAACTAAGTTAGCTTAAAATAGCCGCCAACTTAGCTTCTTTAGAATCTAGGGCTTTAATTGAAACAAGCCCTGAAAATTACCACTTGCGCATATACCAACCCCGTGGATAAATACTACAATACCCTGAACTACAATTTTGGGCCGGAATGCCTGAATAATAACGTGAAGTCCATTCGGGTTGATAACCATAAAAGCCTACTGAATAAATATAATCTCTATTATAACGCTTGTTATACATTGATTCATTAGTTGTACAGCCTAATAAAGTAAGCAATGACACAGCTAAAGGTATCATGACTTTTTTCATAGGTTCACCCATCCTTGTTGTGTATACGAATTATACGTTAATATTTATATTTTTACAAAAAGATCGAAATAAAAACTTAGGGAACCAATTAAGTAGTAAGAACTCTCAAATGAAAAGCTGTGTAATGTAGTAAATAAAGCATGCTAGAATGCTTTATCTATGATAATAGTAAGTGAATTTATGTCTTTAGAAGAAGAGCTTAAAGAGATAAACTGCAAAGATTATTCAAAAGCTATAATTAGTACCACTGCAAAGCAACATGGCGAAAACCGACTACTACCTTTTCGCCAGTTTGGCAGTGAGCGAGTTTTGTGCATTATATTAACCAATAAAGAAATCGCTAAGCAAACTCTGCATTATCTGGATCAATATATTCCTACCTTTCTCATTGACGTTGAAAGAAAACAACACATTAATTTATGGGAAATCGCACAAGAGACGGTAAAAAAAGGAAAAATTATTCCACATAAACCTAATGATATTACTGTTGAAGCAACCTATCATTTAGTTAACCAATATTTTAATTATAAAGTAGATGAAAAGAGGATCTTAATTTATGGTACTGGCAATATAGCGGCTAAATTAGCATTACGCTTAGCAGAGGTCGACACCCAAATTACTTTAACAGGTAGAAATAAATCTAAAGCTAGACAATTAACTAATGCCCTAAATCTTATTTTACCCTCATATAATACACACCAGATAAGGACATTCAGTCAAGCAGAAAAGTATGATGTCTTAATCTCTGCAGTTTCAGCAGATCATGTTCTTGACTATTCATATCTTGATTATTTAAATCATAATGCTTTTGTTATTGATGTAGGGATTAATAATTTAACGCCAGCTTTTATTGAAAAGGCGCCTACCAGAAATATTAATATTATGCGACTTGATGTTAGAATGGCCACACCCATACTACAAGCACATACACAAATTGCTCACTTTCCTTTTTTTAAGGAAACAGCAGGAAACTTGGTATTACACGGGGTTAGCTGTGTTGCTGGCGGAATCATTGGTAAAGAAGGTGACGTAGTGCTTGACACAGTTTGTAAGCCCAAACATATTATCGGAATTGCCAATGGTACAGGCGGATTAAAAAAACATGAAGAATATACAAACTGGGATAAATACCACATCAAAATTATCAAAAAAATCTTATAATTATATTAAACGTGGCATAGATATCCTAGTAAGCTTGCTTGCAATCATCTTACTTTTACCCATTTATTTAATTGTGGCTATTTGGATAATGGTTGATGATGGCTTTCCTATTTTATTTCGTCAAAAAAGAGCAGGCTACTTAAACAATCCTTTTTACATTTATAAATTTCGTACCATGAAATTACAGCAAGCTAACTCTGTCACTTATTTCTGGGAAAATGGTGTACCAGATGATTTTGTCTTTAAGCAAACAACGGATAAAACCTATTTTGCAAACTTTACTGGTATAGGTGCATTTCTACGCAAATGGAGCCTTGATGAGCTGCCTCAGTTTTTTAATGTATTAATTGGCGATATGAGCTTAGTTGGGCCTAGGCCTGAATTAATAGAAATTGCTAACTGTTATAATCAAGAGCAATTTAATCGTCTAAAAGTAAGACCTGGCATTACTGGCTGGGCTCAAATTAATGGACGAAGCCACATCAATCATGGAGAAAAAATCAAACTCGATTTAGAGTATGTTCAAAATTACAGCTTATGGCTAGATATTAAAATTTTATTTTCGACTTTACTTAAAGTTTTATTTAAACATGGTGCTATTTAACTTTATGATAATAAGTAAGAACCTAACTTAAGATAATTATATGTACATTATTCCAACAATCCTTTGTGGTGGAGCTGGTTCTAGATTATGGCCAGTTTCTCGTGAATTACATCCAAAGCCATTTATTTGTTTAAATGATGGACAAAGCTTTTTGCAAAAGGCCTTCTTACGAGCTGCTTCTATTCCAAAAATTAATGAGATTTTAACTGTTACTAACCGTGAGTTATTTTTTAAAACGGAAGATGAATATCGAGTTGTCAACCAACAAGGTTTATTTCTCTCTTATATTTTAGAGCCTTTTGGCCGCAACACAGCAGCAGCGATTGCTTTAGCAGCTCTACAAGTTGCTAATAAATATGGGAATGAGGCTGTTTTATTAATTTTGCCTGCTGATCATTTAATTAATGATGCCGATGCTTTTCAAAATGCTGTTGATCAAGCAATACAACTTGCTCAAGATGAAAAACTAGTAACCTTTGGGATTAAACCAACTCTGCCTGAAAGCGGTTATGGTTATATTCAAATTAATGAAGATTCCCCATTAACTTCTTCTAGTGAGAAAAAACACACGCTTGGATACTTAGCCAAACAATTTGTTGAGAAACCGACTGTAGAAACAGCCCAAACATATTTAGAAGCTGGCTGCTATTTTTGGAACTCAGGTATGTTTTGCTTTAACGCAGGAACTGTAATCAAGCATTTGCAACATTACTGCAGTGATATCTATGAAACAGTTAAAGCCTGCATAGAAGAATCCATTACTATAGAAAACGCAAAGGTAGCGCAAATTCAATTGCAGCAAGAGCATTTTGCCAAAGTGCCTAGTAATTCTTTTGACTATGCGCTAATGGAACCTGCTGCTAAAAGTACTAATGCTATTGCCGTCATTCCTTGCGATATTGGCTGGAGCGATATTGGCTCTTGGCGTGCTTTAGGTGACTTATCGACAGCCGACACACTTGGTAATCGAGTCAATGGCGAGGCACTCTTATACAATACAGAAAATTGTTATATTCAGAGTAATGACCGTTTAATTAGTACCGTCGGCCTTAAAAATCTTATTATTATTGATACACCTGATGCTGTTTTAGTTGCTGATAAAGAGCAGACGCAAGATGTAAGACATATTTATACGGCCTTAAAAGAGACGGACCATAAAGCATATAAATTACATCAAACTGTCCATCGACCCTGGGGAAATTACACTATTTTAGATGAGGGGAAAAATTTTAAAATTAAACGTCTTGAAGTTAATCCTGGAGCAAAACTAAGTTTACAAATGCACCATCATCGCAGTGAACATTGGATTGTGGTTAGTGGTATAGCACAGGTAATTAATGGTGATAAAGAACTCTTAGTAAGAATGAATGAGTCCACTTACATTCCAGCCGGTAGTATTCATAGATTAGGAAATCCTGGCGTCTTAAATTTAGTTATTATTGAAGTACAAAGTGGAGAATACTTAGGTGAAGATGATATTGTACGATTTGAAGATAACTATGGTCGACTTTAATTTATTTAAAATAGCAAGTCATTTTAAATAACTTCCTTCAGTGGAAAAAGAATGCTATTTTTACTTCAAATTAGTGATAATTAATCACTTGCTGAAGTGATTAATACTTTAACTCATAATCTTTAAGTTTAATAATGAAAATTCTTCTTTTTGGAAAAAGTGGTCAGTTAGGTTGGGAATTAAGGCGTTCCTTAATGCCTCTCGGTGAATTAATTGCTCTTGATAGACATAGCGAGTTAGTTGCTAACTTTGAAGATCTAACAGGACTTGCTACAACGATTCGCTTCATTAAGCCTGATATAATTGTTAATGCTGTAGCCTATACAGCTGTTGATAAAGCAGAGAGTGAACAACATTTAGCAACATTAATCAATGCTCAAGCGACAGCTACTTTAGCTCAAGAAAGTGCAAAACTTGGTTCGCTACTGGTTCATTATTCTACCGATTACGTATTTGATGGTTCGGGCACCATAAGCTGGCAGGAAACTGATAAAACAAATCCCCTGAATTTTTATGGTATGACCAAGCTACAAGGTGAACAGGAAGTCATAAACTCTGGCTGCCGATATCTGATTTTAAGAACCAGCTGGGTTTATGGCACTTATGGTAAAAACTTTATTAAAACAATCCTGCGTTTAGGTCAAGAAAAAGAAACACTTAAAATTATTGATGACCAGATAGGCGCGCCAACCGGCACTGAACTTTTAGCAGATGTAACTGCCCATATTTTAAAAGCAATTAGTCTAAATCCCAACTTAACAGGGTTATATCATTTAACAGCGAGTGGCAATACATCCTGGCATGGTTTTGCACAATTTATTTTAGATGAAGCAAAAAAATTAGGCAAAGCACTTAAAATTCAAGATTTACTACCTATTCCAAGTAAAGAATACGCTACACCTGCGTTAAGACCTCTAAACTCTAGATTAAACACTCATAAATTACAGGAAACATTTTCTGTTTATCTTCCAAGCTGGCAACCTGGCGTTGCAAGAGCAGTTAGGGAAATTTTAGGATCAACATTATGAAAAAACATAAAGGCATTATTTTAGCTGGAGGTTCAGGCACAAGATTACATCCTATTACGTTAGGCGTTTCTAAACAGATGCTACCTATCTATGATAAGCCTATGATTTATTATCCTTTATCAGTATTGATGTTAGCTGGTATAAGAGAAATTTTAATTATTTCTACCCCTGCTGACTTACCTAAATATCAAGAATTATTAGGTAACGGCCATCAATTCGGTATTGAATTAAGCTATCAAGAGCAGCCTTCGCCTGATGGTTTAGCACAAGCTTTTCTTATTGGAGAAAAATTTATTGATGGCGATAATTGTTGCTTAATTCTAGGTGATAATATTTTTTATGGACAAAGTTTTTCAGCAAATTTAAAAGCAGCTACCATGCGAGATATAGGCGCAACTATTTTCGGTTACCATGTACGTGACCCAGAACGCTTTGGTGTCGTCTCCTTTGATAAGCAAGGTCGCGCAATAGACATTGAGGAAAAGCCTGCTCAACCTAAATCTAATTATGCAGTTACAGGTTTATATTTTTACGATAATCGTGTAGTAGATATTGCTAAAAGTATAAGACCCTCCGCTAGAGGCGAGTTAGAAATAACAGATGTTAACCGCTTTTATTTGGAAGATGAAACACTCTATGTAGAACTTCTTGGTCGAGGGTTTGCTTGGTTGGATACGGGCACCCATGATTCTTTATTAGAAGCGAGTCATTTTGTACATACGATCGAACAACGGCAAGGGTTGAAAATTGCTTGTTTAGAAGAAATAGCTTACACATCTGGGTGGATTGATTCTGAACAGCTACTTGAACAAGCTTTTCGTTTCCAAAAAACTGCTTATGGTCAATATCTGCTTCGTCATCTGGAAGAAGAAGTAATTGCATGAAGTTAATTCTCTAACTGCTTTAATTGCCATACTTACTAAACTTGCTATTTGAAGGTAAAGAAGTTGTCAAAATAATTAACTAACTAATTGTTATTGCAGTTAGTTAGCGCCTATTAATTAGGCCTAATAGTAAATTTAGTTATTATTAACTGCGAAAATAGCTAAAAATTAAGACTTATATTCTTTCATATCCGATTTTGTGCAAGGATGGCTTTTAGCTCATAAGAAAATAGAAAATTCATCATTGTTTAAAGTTCACATAAAGGCAGTATTTAAACCCTAAAACCGCGTTTAATCTAAGATCATTAAAAAATGCTTTTTAGTCAGCATAAAGAATAGTTTATTTTTATTAAAAAATCCTTATACTAACTGCGAAAGTTATATAAGAACGCAGCTACTTAAAATAGTAACCTGCACTATTTATGGATGAATTGGTAAAAACTGTATAACTCGATAACTATCCCATCTTAAACAGCCTTAATTAAAGGATTAGATGAGTGCTAAAAAGCTTAATAAATTCTAGTTTTTTTTATTTTTTACTTCCCGCTTATCTAGCAGTGATACTGCTTTTGACTTTTTTTTATATACCTCAGGACTTCTATTTTGGTATTGTCGCTTATTATCTTATTATTACTTTACCTATTTTATTATTAACGCTTCTATTCCCATTTAAGATGGCTTTACAGGATTATTATGCATCAATAATTAAACAACCACGTTACAAATATATTATATTTTTAACTTGCATTATTATCACGCTTTGTGGCCCCTTAGATATCTACATTAATGGTTTTAAATTACTTCATCCAGAAACTTACGCTATTTTTAAAGGAGTAGGTAGATACATCAGGCATATTACTATACTTTGTTGGATTTTTATTCCAGTAGCCTTTATTTTTGTTTCTAATCGATTTATAAAAGTCTTCCTTTGCTCATATGCATTATTATTTCCTATTCTTATCATCGATAGAAACCGCCTGTTTTTAGGGGGGTATACTTTTTTTCTTTGTTATATACTTTCCTATTTATGCGCTAAGAAGAATAAGCTATCAACAAAGCTCACTTTTATTTGTATACCCATTATCATTTGTGCAGTTTTTTCTTCTTTAGGCTTCTTTAGAAGCGGTAACATGTTAATTATACCCTCTTCTAGCCAGAATTTAATTCCTGAAGCTTATCCGTTAAGCGATGCACTTTCCAACTTAGTGCCTAGCCTACAACAGGTTATCTTATATGTAACCTCACCTATTTTTAATTTTTCCACTGTTGTTGCATCTAATTTCTTAAATCCTGAAGTCTTACAAAGTCAATTTTCTCCCTTTAGTCGGGAGACTTTAAACGCTTATCTTTATACACCTATTTTCGTCCCACGTTTTAATGTTGGAACAGAATTTTATCCATTTTTACTTTATGGCGGATTGCCGCTAGTAGTACCCGCCTATCTTTTTCTTTTAGCTGGATTTATGCTCTCCTCTTTTTTATTAAAAAGATATCCTAATATCTTTACATTTTTAATTTTTATTAAAATCTCTTATAGCGCTCTTTTTATGAATTTTGCGCCGCAGTATTATATATTATTAAATTTTTTATTTTGTATCTTAATGTTAGTTCTATGGAGTATTGCTGCAACTTTAAACTGGGCGGTAACAACACATCGCAAGGAAATCATTTATGAAGCATAGATGTGAACCTAAAGCTCATTATGCTGTGCTCATGGCTGTTTATAATGGAATAAAGTATCTTCCTAAGCAGATAGAAACGATTTTATTACAAAAGGATGTTCGTATTACGCTCTTTATTAGCGTAGATGTATCCGAAGATGGAAGTGAGCGCTGGGTAGACGACTTATCCTCGAGTGATCCTCGTGTTATTATCTTACCGCATGGCCAGAAATTTGGCTGCGCCGCTAAAAATTTTTTCCGTTTAATTCAGGATGTAGATTTTTCACAGTTTGATTACATTGCTTTTGCTGATCAAGATGACGAGTGGTACTTAGATAAATTATCAAGAGCTGCCACACTTCTTGGTACGTCAAGTTTTAAAGTCTATTCAAGCAATGTTATTGCCTTCTGGCCAAATGGCAAAAAAAAATTAGTTAATAAAGCACAACCGCAAAAAAAGTGGGATTTTATTTTTGAGTCTGCTGGCCCTGGCTGTACTTATGTGATGACACAACAATTTGCTTTGGCATTCAAAAAACATTTGTTAAATATAGATGATTTATCTCAGCAGATAAGTTTTCATGATTGGTATTGTTATGCATTTGCTCGAGCACATCATTTTAAATGGTTTATAGATGCTAGACCAAGCATGCTTTATAGGCAACATGTGAATAATGAAATGGGCGTCAATGCGGGACTTAAAGCTTATTATTACCGTTATAAACAAATTAAAAATGGCTGGTGGCTTATGCAAGCGCGTACCATTGCTAACCTAGTCGGTTTATCTGAAAGTAATTTTATAAAAAGCTGGGCAAACCGGGGACGAAAAGGATTGATTATATTGGCGTTATATGCGTTCCAATGTCGGCGTAAAAATCTAGACAAAATTACCTTTACACTCATATGTCTTCTTTTAGCTTTTAAAGGTAATTATAATAAAAAGGCGACTATTACTTTACAAAGAGAAACACTTTAAATAGTAAATAACGCTAGCTTATATTAAGATCACCCTAAAAGGAGATGATATTGTCCACTTAAGAATTAGATTTGCTAAATCAGTTTTATAAAATTTATTTAACCTAAGCTAGTAACTATGAATAAAAATGAAAAACATAAAGCATTAACTTATAATAGTGAGCCGACTTTATTAGATCATCTTGCTTTTCTATGGTATAAAAAATGGATTATTAGTAGCATTACTTTTCTAAGTTTATTTACTGCAATTTTATACATTTTCTATACAAAACCCATATATCAAGTACAAACTGTTATTTTGCCTTTAACTCTAACTGAAATAGAACAATTAAATTATCAACGCGCTCAAGGTGAAGATATTCGTACGTTAGGTAAGCAAGTAGCAATACCTTCTTTCACTATAGAAGAAATTTACGGTACATTTACGAAAGACTTAATAGCTGAATCAACAAAGATTAATTTTCTTAAAAGCAATGTAGGTCAGCAGTGTAAACCACCTAACGCCAACCTCACAATTAGAGAAACCCCTCAACCTAACTCTGTGAAATATAGTGTTACTGTAAAGAGTTATAATTCAGAACAAGCTAAACAATGTACTATTAACTATTTAACCTTTGTAAAAAGCAAGGCAACACAGAAAATTTTAAAGCTAGTAAATATGCAAAATAAAAAATTACTAAGACATTTACTAAACGAAATAAAGATAACCAAACGAGCTCTAGCTGTAGACAAAAGATATAACGACGAAACACTTAAATCAGTAAAAATTACTGATACCGTTAAGCTAGCACTAAATCAAGATAAAGCGATTAAAAGTGATGAGATTATAGCTGCCTCATCTACTTATAAAGAGCTAAACTTAGTTTATTTAAAACAAGGGTTATCTAAGCAACAAGCTTCTGTTGATCAGCAAGCAAGAGCTGTTCTAAAAAATATGCGTCGAGATATGTTAGAGCTTAAGCTTTTTAATAAACAAGCTAAATATCAACTCTATAAAAACATTACTAAAGATAGTGAAAAAATAAGCCCTATTTTCTTTCATCTTGATAAACCTATTGAAATACCTAATTCGCCTATTTGGCCTAAAAAAACCTTTATTCTAATTGTTAGTGTTTTTTTGGGCTTAATCCTAGGTTTATTTACTGCTGTTCTGCATAAATTTATTACAAAAACTTAAATTAGCTTGGTGACGATATGAAAATTTTAGTAACTGGTGGCGCTGGATTTATTGGTTCTGCTTTAATACGGTATATTATTAATGATACACAAGATACAGTTTGTAATATTGATAAATTAACCTATGCAGCTAATTTACAATCTCTAACTTCAGTAAAAGATAGTAGTCGCTATTCTTTCAAGCAAATTGATATTGTTAATGCAACTAAATTGGATGAAGCAATTTCTTCTTTCCGCCCTGATGCAATTATGCATTTGGCTGCAGAAAGTCATGTTGATCGCTCAATTGATGGACCAGCCGAATTTATTGCAAGCAATATTGTAGGCACCTACACTTTACTAGAATCCGCAAGAAGATACTGGGAAAAGCTTTCAGATAATAAAAAAGAAATTTTCCGCTTTCACCATATTTCAACTGACGAGGTATATGGTGATTTGGAATTAGAAGATGACGCTTTTACTGAAAAGACCCCCTATGCACCAAGTTCACCCTATTCAGCTAGTAAAGCAAGTTCTGATCACTTAGTTAGAGCCTGGCATCGAACTTATGGTTTACCAATCTTATTAACTAATTGCTCTAATAATTATGGACCTTTCCAATTTCCGGAAAAACTCATACCTAAAACTATTATACATGCTTTGTCTGGTCAGGCTATACCTATTTACGGCCAGGGATTGCAAATTCGTGATTGGCTTTATGTAGAAGATCATGCACAAGCACTTTATCAAACCCTACTTAAAGGTAAGATGGGTGAAACTTATAATATTGGTGGCTGTAATGAAAAGAAAAATATTGAGGTAGTCTCCAGTATTTGCACACTGCTTGAAGAGCTTGCTCCACAAAAACCGCAGGGATTAGCTTCATATGCTGACTTAATTACGCATGTTACGGATAGGCCTGGACATGATAAACGCTACGCTATCAATGCAGAGAAAATTAAAAGCGATTTAGGTTGGCAGCCAAAAGAAACGTTTGAAAGTGGTCTTCGGAAAACTGTAACTTGGTATATAAATAATTTAGCCTTAGTAAGCTAAATTGTGCTTAAGCTGCATTCAATTTTTGATAAAATTGCTGCATACCAAAGCATTGTAATGAAACCAAAAATTAGTTTTGTAATTTCAAGCTATAATCCTGTAAATTTTTGCTGCATTATTAAATGGTATTCAACTTGATATTGCCACAGTCACTGTGGCAGCCAAGATTAATATTATAAACGTAGGTATATTGTTAGCTTCTATATAACCTTGCTATTTCAACCATTATTTTTTATTTAATTTAAGCTTGAATAACTTGATCGTATACCTTTCTTAAATAGGTCCTGCTTTGTTTATTATCTGTCTTACATATATTATTAACATAATCAGATAATGAACCCTCCTGCTGGCCAGAGTATAGCTGTTCATTAAAATCTTTATTACCTTTTGGTAAAGTTAAGGCATATTCAATTAGCTCTAAGAGGTCATCGCGAATAGGATCATATGGAACAATATTTTTTGATATTTTCTTAAGAAATGCTTTGTCGCGATTGTCATATGTATTAGTTATTGATGGGATACCTGAGGCAGCTGCTTGATAAGCAATAATGCCTGGGTGAGCAGAATAAATCATTGATACAACCACATCACATGAAGAAAGAAGATCGACATATTCCTGCTTGGAAAGCTTACTTAGCACATAAATTTGAGTGCCATTGACCTCATAAGAGTATCGGGTGTCAACGGTACCAACCATATAAATAGTATAGTCTTGATGCTTCATACAAAATGCTTCGGCAGTCTCGCGTAATAGATTTGATAAATTTCTTAAATTAAAACATTCTGGACGAAAGTAGAAGAAAAGCTTTTTAGTTTTCTTTTCTAAGGCACTTATCGGCTCAATTTTAGGACTTGTGATAAAGATTCTTTTGTCTTCCGTAACAAGATTTTTATTTACTAAGTAACGCTTTAAAATCTCAGTAGAAAGAATAAGATTGCGTGCACTATAAATTGCTTTTTCTACTTCAATATATTTTTCACTTAAAGGATAATCGCATGCCTCAAATTCCTGACAATAATAAATTGTTTTATTAACATCATTAAATAAACGAGATGCCTTATGAAAAAGATAATGATTAAAGCAAATAATAAGAGTTGGAGCATAATCTAAGTCTTTTAGCTCACTCTCATGAATAACTTCAATATGCTCAGCGTAGCGAGTTGCGAGGCTTGGCGTAAATTCTTCACATTCTACTGATAAGACTATTTTTTTAAATTGGGTAAATATAGGAGCAAAGTCATTAAAAAATGCAGTATATCCCCCATAGAAAATGTCTTCTTGTAAATGAGAAAATAAAATAAGGAGAAAAGGCTCTTTACTCTTTGCTAAAGCCGGTAAAGCTTTATACTTCGTGAAAGAAGCATAAATATTTTTCGGAGCAAATAATCCTGTAGGATAATTAGGCATTACAGAAAAATTTTTTTGCAACTGATTATTACTCCATATTCTGCCTTCATCTTTGCCGTTTAGACAATAATGGATATAACCACAAGGAATTTTTCTACTCGCAACGCTCTTTGCCACATCTGGATATGCAGCTAAATAAAATTCTTCGTTAAAATCTATTAGACTTTGTTCTCCTTTAATTAGCTTATGAAGCTCGTGTTGAAATTTTAATAGACCTAAGTATTTATAGTCTGACCTTTCATAAACTGATTTCTCTAAATATAAAAAAGGTAATATTTCTTCATCTGTATTATTGATTAACTTGTATTGGTGATTATCAATAAATTTAGCCAAATCTAAGGGATTTGTTATGGAGTTATCATGCTTAGATGTCTTTGTGGAATTGAGAGTGATTTTAATCCATTTATAGCCTGCATGTTCGCATATGAAAAAATATAATCTTTCTATAGCATGTGCTAAGGTAGCATCTGTTTCTTGATTTTCTATAGGAAAGTCATTATAAGTAAGATGAGCATTTAACAACGATTTTAAACTTGCTGATCTACCCCAAAACATAGACCCTGAAGGAAAATCTATACGATTATTATTCTGTAATTTTATTCCCAACTTCTCTGCAAAACTCTGAGCGATTTTAAAATTATTTGCCCATCCCACATGCGGGCGAAGTAAGTGGAAGTGTTCAGGCGCAATCATGCCTAAATCTTTATCCCGCCTAAATGCCTCAAAAATACTTTGAATAATTTTTTCAGAGCCTAATAGAGTCTCAAATAAATAATTCCGCCAGCCCATTCCTTTGTAATGTGGTGATTTTTTTGTATGGATATGTAGAAAAAACTCATATTTAGAATAAACATGTGCAAATTCAATTAACTTCGGCGCAATATCTCTTCCACGATTTTCAACGATTTTTACACTGACAGATCCTTTTGCCCACTCTAAAAAATAGTTTTCAATTTCCACCTTTTTTTCTTGAGTATTAGTTGTGATAAATAAATCAAATGAAAAAGGAATATTTTTCAAATAACCTGAAATTTCCTCTAAAAGATCAACATAAAACATATGGCATATGACTGCTATTTCTGGATCCGTTGTCCATTTTTCAAATGAATAATTTAACGGAATTTGCAAACAATATTTTATAGGAGCGCCCGCAACTACTTGAGATGGGATCGTTAAAAAATTAGAAATTGTTTTTCTAATGCCGCCATATGTACGACATTTTTTCAATAATTGTCCAGAAAGCAAATATTTAAAGAATTTTATAAAAGCTCTAGAAATTAACACAGAATACAAGTAGTAAGGATAACTTTTCATTCTGGACTGTACCCTTCCTTTTAACTCTCGGTAACCTTCTTCCTTGTAAATTTGGTAACTTTTATTTGCCAGTTTAATAGCTCTTTGAAATTTTAACATTGCGCTTCCTATAATTCGAATTGGTTTAGAAACCTTCCAGCTCAAAGAATTTTTAATAGCTTCTAGTTGGTTTTGATATTCACAAATAGAAATATTTTGGTTATTAGCATGTTGAAAAAGCTCTTTATGCTGATTGCTTAATGCATTATATTTTTTAGTTATCTGCTCAAGCTCACAAGTTAAAGCTGTATTTTGTTGATTTTTATCTTGTATAGCTTGGCCTAAATTACTAAAAGGGAGCAAAGTATCAAGTGGCCAGCATACTTCACTACAAATAGTTAAGCCTATAACTTCACTATATATATTTGCTTCAAGCTGACAATAGTTCTTTATTTTGTCTAAATCAATTTCAAACCCTGCTTCTCTATAAGCTTCCTGAAAGAAATCTAAGCGAGTTTTTATATTAGTATAAACTGGTTTCCCAAACCTAGAAAGGCTATTGGTCAAAGCCAATAAACATCTAAATAAAATAAAACCTACAGATAAGGGCTGTTTAATGATCCATTCTTTATCAATTACATGAAGCTGGCCATCTGAACTAATAATAATATTCCAACCCATGTCAAAACACTCACCTGATACAGATGTATCAATAGTAAGTGCCTCTTTAGATATAGTTGGAGTACATAACGATAAAATAATATTTATATATCGACGTAAAAAACTACCTACTTCACGAATGTGCCATCCATCCTGAGTTACTATCCTAATTAAATCGAATATAAGTAATTTCCCGGATATATAACTAGCTTTATTTTCTAAAGAATGAGTGATCCATTTTGTCTTTAGTCTAATTGTTTTAGGTTCTAACAAATGATAATGAACTTCAAGGACCCCAGCTTCTATTTGCTTAAAAATGGTTGCTTTACAAAAATAGCTACGCCTTTCAGTGCTGTAATGGTAAGCAAGTGTATTAGTATTTGATAATTTGTTTGTCGTCGCTAAGCTAGCCACAATTAAAAATGAATTAGCAACATCTAAAGCTAACTTGTTATCGCATAGACTAGGCCATACTAATTCAGGTGAAAAAGACAAAAGGCTAGGTAATTGCAGATCTTTTTTAACTGATGCGTTGATTAAAGGTATAGGGTCAAATTCTTCATGAGTAAACCCTTGTTCATCGATAATTGTTACCGGAAATTTATAATCTGGAAAAGCTCCAAAGAAATTTGTAGAAGCAAAACCTGCTTGCTTAATATAGTTTGTCAAAACTTGCCGGCCATAAGTCTGAGGCCCATCATTATGATAACGCCCTTCAATACCATACATAGGTAAGCCTAAATGATCTTCAGGCGCCCCAGCAAAATATTTTAAGCCGAGCTGATTTTCAATAGCTATAATTAATTTGCCCTCAGGTTTTAAAAATCGACAAACTCGTTTTAGTAAAGCTAGTACAGGCGGCTCTTCTTCTGAAGACATATACATATTAGCGTACTCTAATACACCAATTAATGTAATAAAATCAAATTTCTTATTTCCTTGAAATTGATCAAACCGTTCACAAACTACTTCTACATTTTTTAAATCGCGTGTACGCATTCTTGTAAGAGCAGCACGTCGATAAGTACCTTCTAAAGCAACAACATTTGCCCTACTTTCTCCTAGGAAACGAGTTACGGCTCCACATCCTGCACCTATTTCTAATACTTCGGCGCCATCAAGCTCCTTTTGAAAAGGCCTTAAAATATTAGCTCTAGCGCTACTTAAATGATAGGACCAGGGCCAGTTTGTGCAGTATTTTTTTAATTGTGTAGATAATACACTTAAGTCATTTGCTTCGGTTAAAATAACAGCAAGCCTTTCTTCAACCTCGTCACCATCACTATAGGGAATGCTTTCATAATCGGGACGAGACCAGACTTGCGTTTTGCTATCTAAAATATAAACAGAATCAAGAGTAAATAAAAAATTCATTAAGAAATTTCCTTTACTTTTAATGTAAGACCTAAATCAGCAAGTCCAAAAAAGTTAGTTAGCGGCTTTACATGAAAGTGAATAGAGTCATATCTTCTATCATGCGGAATAATCTCCTCCCCTTCGCGCGTAGCAATACCTAAAGAAATAAAGTAGTCCCCAGATGCTAATAAACAGTTGAAAGAAGCATTAAATTGGTAAACTTGATCTTGAAGCCCTGCTCTCTGTAATTCTAATAGCTCAAGCATTTCTGAATTAGTGCCATATACGGTAATTCCTTCAACAGTCTTAATGGTGATACCAAAGATTGGACGTACAAGCTCTTGCATTAACTTTATTGAAACACTTAATAAAATAGTTTGGCCTGAACAGACAGAAATTGGATAAGGTTCCTCGCCTGCCTGCATATAAAAATCAAGTATTTTTGCTTTTTTGTCGCCCCAGCGGTATTCGTTAGGATTATAACCTGGGCGGCTAGCAAACACATCTTCTATAATACTTAGATCATACGTTAGGAAAGGGTTAGACAATAGACTATTTTTTTGGGTTTCCAGTTTAGGAGTGGGAAGGCTTTTTACCGATTGCTTACCAAATAACAAATCCATATACCTATTGGTAACATCTAGGGGTTTACCCGTTTCTAACATTACACCATTATCTAACAAAATCGAGCGCGAGCAATGCTTAATAATTTGATCGCTTGAATGTGTAACTAAAAGTATGCTTGTTCCATTCTCTTTTAATACCCGCAAACGTTCAAAACATTTAGCCTGGAACTTAGCATCGCCTACCGCTAGCGCTTCATCAACAATTAGAATGTCAGGATTAATTTGAGCTTGAATAGCAAACGCTAGTCTTACCATCATACCACTAGAATAGGTCTTTACAGGTTGTTCCATAAAGTCTTTCATATCAGCAAAAGCGACAATATTTTCATAACGCTCGTCTATTTCATCTCGAGTCAAGCCAAGAATTGAGGCATTCATGTAAACATTTTCACGACCTGTAAACTCTGGATTAAATCCCGAACCAAGCTCTAGTAATGCAGCAATGCGTCCGGTTTTTTTTATTGTACCTTCAGTTGGAAGTAATGTGCCGCAGATAATTTGTAATAGAGTTGATTTACCTGAACCATTACGACCAATAATGCCAACAGTTTCACCTCTTGTGACAGTAAAAGATATATTTTTTAATGCCCAAAATTCTTTAAAATATTTTTTTGCTTGCTTTTTAAATCTTTGCTGAAGAGGAGAAAAAAGGAATTGCTTGAGTCTATCTTTAGGTGTTTCATAAATTTGATAACATTTACTGAGATTGTTTACACTAATACATACATCATTAGATAACATCTGCAAATCCTTTTCTTGTTTTTTGAAAAAGACTATAGCCAAGCCAGGCAAAAATACACGCGACTAACATATAAAAGCTTAAGCCCTTCCAATTAGGTAAATTGCCCCACAATATTATGTCTCGCATTTGCTCAATAATAAAGGTTAATGGGTTAGCCAAAATAATGGGCCTATATTTTTCAGGTACAGCGGTAATTGGATAAAATACGGGAGAAAGAAAAACCAACATTATCGTTAATAAATTAATAAACTGCCCAATATCACGCAAAAATACTCCTAATGCGGAGAAAATCCATGCCAACCCCGCTGTAAATAAGCAAAGTGGAAATAAAATAATTGGCAGGAAAAAAAGGGTTAAATGGATATGGCCTGTTAATAAGAGGAAAGACACTAATAATACCAGTATACTAACAGCCGCGTTAAATAAAGCTGTACATAATGTAATAACTGGCAATATTTCTAAAGGAAATACAACTCTTTTTACATAATTATTATTAGAAATAATTAAAGTAGGAGAACGATTTAAGACCTCGGCAAAAAAGTTTTGGATAATTAATCCTACAAAAAAGATTAATCCAGATTGAAACGGATCTGTATTATCTACGCCTGTCCAACGAGAATGAAAAATTTGTGAAAAGACAAAGGTATATACGACTAACAGAGCTAAAGGATTAATGAAAGACCAGGTAAAGCCTAAAAGGGAGCCTCGATAGCGACTCGCTATCTCTCTTTTAGTCATTTGTAAAATTAAATATTTATTAAGTATAAGACTTCTCATTAAAGCAAAAGGTAACGTGGGCTGTTTAGGCCAACGAGAAACCGCTGAAAGTGAATTGGTAGGGCTTTGTGCTATCTTTGAATTTGTACTCATATTTTTCTTAAGATAAAAAGGCAACCTGTTTATCTTTTATAGCGAATAATTTTATATTATCCTTCGAGCCCACTATTTCATTAGGTATTTTTAATTTAAATCCTACTCTTGTTAATGTGGGGTTATTAAAATAATTAGCCACGTCAGCTCGATCTAGATTAACGCCATCAATAAAAACAACGCGATTATTAGCAATAACACCTACATAATCGGCAGGCATTTTCGCGTCAGTAAAAGCTGCCCAACCATATATTGTAATATGATCCCCTTCTTGTGTAATGGAATCAACGGCGCCACCTTTAACCTCCCCTTCAGGAAATCGAGCCCATAGCTCTCCCTCCAAGCTGATATAAACCCCTTTTTCATCTTTCGACAACTGCGCATTCTTCATAATTAGCTTATATACTTCCTTTCTTTTAGCTAAGTCTACATCAGTATATTGATGCATTTTTGGATCGTTTAATTTTTTTAAACTTTCATATAAATCTGGATTAGGAACAAATCGCATTGAGCGCTCAACTCGCTCCTCTATTACGACGTCAGGATTTTCTTGTAAGACAAGTTGTACAAATTGTTCATTATCCGGCATCCCCCAAAAATAAACTACTCGCTTAAAGCCAGAAGAAAAATATCTAGACATACCAGAGGTAAATGAGTCATGGAAAATTAGCAAAGTTCTGGTTTTAAACGGCGCGTAGGTGGCTCCTGTTTTAAATGCGTTTTGTTTAAATCCTAAAGGATCAAGTAATTGAGCTGGGTAAAAGTAATTTTTATCTGGCTCAGGAACAATATCTTCCTCTAACAAATTAAGCCTAGCCATTACCGCTAAATCTCTTTTAGTTTTTGGTCCATTTTTAAAATTTTCTCGTTTATATAAGATTGTATTAGGTAGATAGTCATTTCCTAATGATTTCATAATATTCAAATACCCCAAATAAGCACCGTATGATGTCCAATGCGTATCTGTTCGAAAGTAGAGTTTAGGTCTATCTGGGGTTTTATTTTCTTTTAAAATAGGTAATAAATCTATCACGTAAGGATTAGAGCCTAAATAAGTCATTAGCTCCTGAAAACGAGAGAAATTATGCCTTTTATGACTAGCAGGTAAATACTCTGAAAAGATACTGTGTTTATCTGGAGGGATTACAAAACGATATTTTATTCCCTTACTAGCTAGCCATGTCCCCCTTTCCTTTATGGTTAAGGCCCATTTTTCTAATTCCTCTGGTGATAAATGCTCTTTTCCTTGAATATCTTCTAAACTTCTATCGTCACTATAAAATAACCAGTCGTTTTTCCCAACAATAACTCTGGGCGAGCCAGACTCTTTAAATAAATAATGGACAGCTTGATTATATAGATCTAAAAAATAACTACGAAAACCAAAATTGTCATTAAAGTAGGCTTCAAAGTCATGAGGGAATAGCTTAAAGCCTTCCCTAGATAAAATAAGTTTAGGCCGCTTATTATGGACTCTTTGTTCTGCAGCATCAACACTCGTTAATTTAATCCCAATTAAAGGTAGCGTTAATAACATAATAAAAAAAAGAACGAGTAAATAATTGAAAAATTGTTCCTTATTTAAATTTTCCATATCAAAACCTAAAATAAATAAACGGGTTATAGGTTGTAGTAGCTAACTTAGAGACACTACCAATTAGAATAAATGATGTTACTGCGAAACGTGTAGCCATCAAAGACAAGCTGGCATCAGATAGCTGTAGGCCCTCTACAAATTTTATATAACCCTTTTGCACATGCGCAGGGAATAACCGATTACGCCAGTCACGTGCCAGAAAGGTTAAAATTGGGCAAGATGTGATGATCGCAACAATAAGGATAAAAAATGTATAGCTATTTAAATAGATAGCCATTTCTGGTGTAAAACCATGCCCATGCCCCCCTAGAAACATAGTTTTAAGGTACACTAAAGCATAAATTAAGGTGTCAGCTCTAAAGAAAACCCAGCCAATCATGACCATAAGTAAGGTATAAATATGCCCCATATAGGCTGGCGCGTTATCAATTTTTTTCCCAAAACCACCTCGTTCAATCACCAAAAGAATACCATGAAACATACCCCAAATTACAAAATTCCAGCTTGCTCCATGCCATAATCCACAAAGAAAAAAAACAGTAAATAGATTAAACCGTACCCGCCACCAAGATCCTCTATTTCCACCTAAAGGAATATATAAATAGTCTCTAAACCAAGTTGACAACGATAAGTGCCATCTGCGCCAAAACTCTCGTACCGATCGTGAAATATAGGGATAATTGAAATTTTCGGTCAACTCAAAACCAAATAAACGTGCCAGACCAACAGCCATGTCAGAATAACCTGAAAAATCAAAGTAAATTTGTAATGTATAGCAAATAAGCCCAAACCAAGCTATAGAAGTAGATAAAGAAGAATTAGGTGTATTAAATGCCTGATCAGCAATCTGACCTAAAGTATTAGCAATAAGAATTTTTTTACCTAATCCAAATACAAAGCGCTCTATTCCTGATGAAAACCTCGCTATTGAATTCGTTCGATTTAATAATTGTTTAGCAATATCGTGATAACGTATGATAGGGCCAGCAACAAGTTGAGGAAAGAAAGAAATATAAAGGCCCATATTGAGCGGGTTTCGTAATACATAGCCTTGACCTCTATAAACATCAACAATATAAGATATGGCATGAAAAGTGAAAAAGGATATACCTACAGGTAAAATAACATTATGAACATCTAAGTTAAAATGGAGTACTTTAAATAAAACTATATTAAAACTCGATATTAAAAAAGCAGCATATTTATAATAAGCTAACGTAATTAAATTAACACTAACGCCAAATCCTAATATTAGAAATTTCCCTTTCTTATCCGAAATAGTTGCAATACCTAGTCCAATTGCCCAGTTAAATAAAATAGAACTTATCATCAGCAAAACATATAAGGGTTCACCCCAAGCATAAAAAAACAAGCTTCCTAAAAGGAGAATAATGTTTCTGTAACGCGGATGTAATAAATAGTATAAGCTGAGCAATAAGGGTAAAAATAAGAAAAGAAAAACAGGCGAGCTAAATACCATAATCTTCCTTAATAAAAATGATCAATCGAAAAATATAGAAAATAAGTTATCTTTTACCTATTTAAATAACTATTTCCTAACTTATATTAAGTGGCTTTTAATTATTTAGTTTGCCTATTATTCAAATAACTCTGCTTTACACAATGGTAAACCCTGCCCGTCTTTTTGTGAAATTTGTGGTTGCTCATCAGTGGGCCAATCAATAGCTAGATCAACGTCATCCCATTTGATACAACGTTCATGTTCAGGTGCCCAATAATCGGTTGTTTTATAAAGTACCTCAGCAGTTTCTGATAAAACAACGAAACCATGTGCAAAACCCTCAGGCACCCAAAGTTGTTTTTTATTTTCTGCAGAAAGTATTTCACTTACCCACTGGCCAAATGTTGATGAAGAAGCTCGAATATCGACAGCTACATCAAAGATAGCGCCGGAAGTCACCCGAACTAATTTACCTTGTGCTTGTTTAATCTGATAATGAAGGCCACGTAAAACATTTTTTCCAGAACGTGAATGATTATCCTGAACAAAACGGACTGAACGCCCAATGATTTCTTCAAAATGAGCCTGGTTAAAACTTTCAAAGAAAAATCCGCGAGCATCTTCAAATACTTTAGGCTGCAATAAGATTACATCTGGAATTTTTAATCGCGTTGCTTTCATTAAACTACCTCTTCACTAAAGTGCCTCTAAAAGGCTCATACCCATTTCACTATCTGCAAGGATAATAAATTACCAATCTTTTTCAAAACGATTTTATTCCACGAAAGTATTCTAATCCCTAAAATTTTCATACTGTAACGGTATTTTAATATCTGATTTTTTAAGTAGTGCAATTGTTTCTTGCAAATCATCACGCTTTTTACCTGTTACGCGTATTTTATCACCCTGAATAGAGGTTTGTACTTTCAGTTTATGGTCTTTAATTAATTTTATAATTTCTTTCGCAGTAGGTTGATCTATCCCTTGCTTAAATTTCATATTTAAAGAATATGTTTTACCACTATGAATAGGCTCGTCTTCTATTTCTGTACCTGCTGCGCTGACATTACGCTTGGTGCAGTGATTACGAAACATATCTTCTAATTGACGAACCTGAAAATCTGATTCAGATTTTAGAGTTACCGTTAAATCATTGAGTTCAACACTGGATTGTACACCGCGAAAATCAAAGCGGGTTGCTATTTCACGGCTAGTATTCTCAACAGCATGGCGTAACTCAACTGTATTAATTTCTGAAACAATATCAAAGGAAGGCATAGTTTTTCTAAGAAAGTTTTTGCATTATATTATCAGGATATCAACGCTTTGAAAATTATCTTGTAGAGTGACTTATAAATACAATAGTATTATTTATAGAAAGAAAAATTCATTTTTTTAGCCTAGCTTGTTTCATTTTCTCGGAGATTTTTATGGTTGATATTGCTGTTATAGTCAATAGTAAGGCAAAAAATGCAAATCAACTTACTCCTTATCTAGAAGGACTAACTAAGCAAAATGTTGCTTATCAACTTTATAAAACTCATCCTGCAAATTTAGAAGAAACTATAAAACAGTGCCAATTAAATCACCCTATTTTATTAGTAGGTGGAGGAGATGGCACAATTCGTAGTGCAGCGCAATGGTGTGCAAATACTAAAACAATACTTGGTGTTTTACCTTTAGGTACGCTAAATCATTTTGCTAAAGAGTTAGACCTACCTTCTACAGTAGATGAATTAATAGATGCTATACAAAAGCACTCAACTAGCCTTATCGATTGCGCCGAAGTGAATGGCAATGTTTTTATTAACAACTCTTCAATCGGTTTTTATCCAAAACTTGCTGAAAAGCGAGATTATTACACGAAATTTTATAACAAGTGGATAAGCTATATACCCAGCTTCATTAAAGCGCTCTTTTATCATAGAAGCTACTCCCTTCTCATAAAATGCAATGACTTTAATATCCTACTTAAATCATCCTTTTTTATGATTAGTAATAATCTTTACTCTTATGAATTTCCTTTAAGTTATGTTCGCGATAGCTTTAACGATGCGAAATTAGGCATTTATTATTTTAAGCACGGCAAACTACGTTTGTTTGAAATTCTACGTGTTTTATTTACAAAAAAGCACAATTTTGAAATTAAGCAAACGCAATATCCAGTTGAAGTAACGGTGCATTACAAAGAAAAGATAAACATTTCTCTTGATGGTGATACGCTCACTGTTACAACGCCCTTAACGTATAGAAGTCTCCCTAAATCTCTTATTTTATTAACTAAAAATTATGAAAATAGCTCATATCTCTGATCTACATTTTGGTATGCATAATAAGCAAATCTTAAACGCTTTTATGAATGACATAGCAGAGCATAAGCCAGATGCTGTCATCATTTCAGGTGATTTAACCCAGCGTGCTAAGGCTTGGCAATTTGAACAATTTAAAGATTTTATTAATCGATTATCCGCTTTAGTGCTGACTGTACCAGGGAACCATGATATTCCTCTTCATAATCCAATAGCGCGACTATTTTTTCCTTTCCAAAATTATAAACAGTATGTCACGAATGATTTAACTATCACTTATAGTAATGAAGAAGTACGTATTTTAGGTATTAACAGTGTTAACCCATATCAAGTAAAAGATGGACAGCTTTCACATAAAAATTTAGCGACAATTACGCGTTATTTCGATATCCAAGATACCAAATTAAATATATTATTTTTCCATCATAATTTTGATTATCTTGAGGGATTGCATAAACCTTTGGAAAATGATCAAGAGTTTTTGCATTATTTAAAACAAAGTACCGTCGACATTGTATGTACTGGTCACTTACATTATGCTCATTTAGGCTTAATCGAAAAAAATGATAATTATTCCTGTCTTGTACTACATGCCGGCTCAATGATGTGTGAGCGAAGTAAAGACGGATTAAATAGTTATTATATCATTGAGAATAATCATCAAGCTTGCCGTATTCATTGGCGCGTATTTTGTGAAAATCAATTTATAACTCGCACTATTCATCATATTGATTTTTCCAATAAACACGCTTTATTAGAAAGTATCATGCAACCAGCTGAGGAAGTGTAAATACCTTAAGAACTTATTTGACTATAGGTGATTTTTAGAATTACTATAATTCAGCATGCTTTAAATAGATTCATATATTATTAATTGAATTCAATTTATAGTAATTATTTAGTTAATATAATCATTAAATTAAAAGAATAAAAATGATAAACAGCGTATTATTTTTTAATAAATTTTTAGGAAGTTCTTCAACATCGACTTTGCCCAAGATTATTTTATTGATGGGTGGTCCAGGCAGCGGTAAAGGAGTATTAGCTAAGCAGCTACCCAACACTAATCACTTTTCTATAGGTGAATCATTAAGAACTATTATTAATAATCCAAAGCACCCCAAGGCTCAATTATTTAAACAGCGTATAGAACAAGGTAAGCTTTTAAACGATCAAGAAGTTATCGAAGTAATGAACCAAGCTGATGCATTTAAACAAACAAAGCCTGTTTTACTTGATGGATTTCCGAGAACGTTAATGCAATGGCATCTTTTTAAGAATTACTATGGCTCACCTGCTGCTGTCATAGACTTAGCAGTCTCTAAGGATATTATGCGTAGTCGTTTATTAAGCCGGGGCCGTAAAGATGATAAGGTCGATGTTATCAATTACAGAATTGAAGATTATTTTAACAATACTCGCCCCATGGCAAATAAAATATTATCAGAAACAACTAATGCTTTAAGGATTAATGCCTCGACTTTGAATCCGAAAGAAATAGCTGAAATTACTAAAAAGTTTCTTGAAAGTAAACATATTTATCCCCTTGATAACCAATCAAAGGAACTTACCTCAGTACAACCTTAAAATAGGAAATTATTAATCTTCCTTGGGGTAAATAACTGAATCTTTATGCTCATCGTGCCATATTTCTTCTTCGCTTAAGCGCGTTTCGATGAGCTCAATAGGCATACCGCATTCGTTAATAATAGCAACTTTAAAGCCAGAAAATGGTTCATAAGGGCCAAGTATGACCTCTTTACCAACAATGGCTTTTATAAGATCGTCTACTTTAAACGCAATATGTGGCTTTGATCTTATTAACGCGTGCAAGGGCGAATCTGATTCAAAGCGATGATATTGGATACGAAATTCATTTTCCTGACCGCCACTGGTATACATTTTAAAGGTTGAGCTGTATCGCTCATTAGGTTGTATAGTTGTTGTTGGTATGCCTATATGATGAAATGCATAAGTTACCGTTTGTACTTTCATAATTAGAAATACCTCGTTTAAATAAATCTAATTATACCTTGATACGAAAAAGGTTGTAAATTGATTGTTTTTTCACCTATTATCAACTAAAAGTTGATAATATCTTAGGTAAATCATGGGATTTTATAACCATAATCAGATTAAATGTTTTTTAAAGGTTGCAGAGTTAGGCAATTTTACTTTAGCGGCACATAACTTACATTTAACGACTACTGCCATAAGCAAGCAAATAAAAAACTTAGAACAAAACTTAAGAGAACAGTTATTCCAACGCTCTACACGTCAAGTTAAATTAACAGAATTTGGTATTTTGTTTTATCAACGCTGTAAACTCATAGCAAATGAAATAGAGTCTATTGAGCACTTTGTTGAATCAAGTAAAGAAATACCGCAAGGTGAATTGAAAATTCTTGTTTCTACCATTACATCTAAAGATTGGATACTTAAGCATCTTCATAGTTTTATGAATCATTATCCTAAAATAAATTTAGAAATTATTTTTTCTGAAGAAGATGCTGATTTAGCGAGAGATGATATTGATATTATGGTTGGCTTTCCAGTTATTCCACCGGTCACTGAAGCCCTAAAATATAAAAAATTATTTCAAACTAACAATATTCTTTGCGGCTCAAAAGAATTCATTGCCTACTATGGGAAGCCGGAGACGGCTAATGAGTTACTACACTATAAAATCATTTCCCATACACTACGTAAACCAGCAAATTTTTTGCCTCTTGCTAATGGAAATCAATTGCCTTGTGCTAATCCAATTTTATATATGAATAATTTTGATGCGCTTAATCAAGCTTGCTTAGCTGGTATCGGTTTGTTTTTAACTGGCGATACCTTAGTTAAGCATTGGCTTGAAAGCGGAGATTTGATTCAAGTATTACCTCAATATCAATTTAGACAGTATGAAATTTTTATATTTTATCGCGCTTACAACTACGAATTACCTAAAATTCGAGTTTTTCTTAATTTTTTTTCTAAAACTTAAAATTATAATTAGCTTTTAAAGAGCGCTGCACTCTATTTTATATTCAAAGCTTAAATAAATTTATTTAAGGTGCGACATTGGATTGAAATGTTTCCTCCGGAGCCTCTTTTGTAGTTTTAATTACCATTTCCACTAATGCCTTACTTAATTCTTTATTAAAATTTGGCTCAGCTCTGAAAAAGCCATTCGCTACTCTACTACTTTGTTGATTTGTATTATCAGTATTACCTAAAGCTCCGACACATAGACAATTTAAATCCCTTAGCTGCTCACGTATATAATTAATTGTATTTTGGCTTTCATTATCGTTTGCAGGAAAACATCTTTCAAGTTCGATGTCTAATTCCTGCGCTGTAGCATAAGTTGCATACAATAATAATGTATTAAATGCTGTTATTCGAATGCTACGTTCTTTTTCATCTGGAGTCCTATTAAAGATACGATGTACATTATCAATAAATTTCTCTTTTTGCTCTACATATGAGCCTATTTTGTTAAGCTTATTCATTAAGTACTCCTGATTAAACCAGTCACAAATTAAGATTTTGAAAAGATATTTGCCCTACTGACTTTATCCGTTATTAGGTTTGACAGCAATACTTGTTAGTAAAAAAACATGATGCTAATTCAAAAAGCAAAATATCCAGTATTTTGTTTATTAATCAAAGATAGATGATTGCAAATGAGCACCAAATTTAAGGGAGAAACTATTTGAGCTTAGAGTTTAAAATTGTTCTTTATTCTTTCACTCTTTATCATCAAAGACACATAAATCTGATAAATTTTATTGGTCGATTAAACGTTGCCTAAGAATTTTCCCAACTTTAATGTCGTGTGGGTTATGGGGATAGTTTTGAGGATCATTGAAAGACATCTTCACGTAATTATTTTTCCTATATAAGTGATACGCTTCACGAGATGACGGGACTAAAACTTCCTTTATATTTTGCTCAGCCAACCACTTCTCACAATATTTAAGAAAAAGACTGCCGAAACCTAAATTACGATACCGCTCCTCAATAACTATTATTCTTAATATAGCTTTATTGTTAGAGCATAATTGAATATGTGCATAGCCAATGATTGTCGACTCTTTATATAAGATAAGATGCTTATGGGAAGAATCTTTAAAAGTCCAATGATAAAGGTCATTCATGGTACCTTTATCAAAAAATTTTTGACGCAGGTTTTTTACTGCTTCCCACTCTCGCTTGGTTAAAGCTTGGACCATTCTTAAACCTGTAAAACCGCTTTTATTATCAATAGTTGCGATAAAGGCCTCTTTACCTTCACAATAATTTAAAATATCATCAGGGTATTTTAACGCTAACTCTTTTTTAAGTTGAGCGTAAGCCTCTCTATCATCAGCATGCGCGCACATCCAGTCGCGAAATTTCAGATGCCTATCAATCTCGGAATTGCCCACTTCAAATATATGAACATGATGGGTGCGCTTATCACCTTGGAACTTCTGAAAGTAACGCCGAAAAGGAATACCATATTCACCACGATAGCAGTAGCCGATAGCTACCATTTGACTGACAGCATTCCCTACTAATGAAATATCTTTTACAACGGGTAAAATATCAATGATAGGCTTAGCGCTTAGGCCTGGAACAGCCGTCGAACCAATATGGTAGATTGTAATGCAATTAGCACCTAAGGCTTCTTTAATTAAGCTTGCTTCTGCTAAAAAAAGCTCGGGCCAATTATTTTCATAAGCCACTACCTCTACAATGTTGCTCATACTTTTTCTTAAAATTAGTGTAAATAATTTGTTTAGTAAAAAATAAGTTAATCTACTTTTCTGTAGTACTTCTAAAGATTATTTTACTCATTATCAAATTAAAACCAAAATAATTCTCAGACAGCTGAAGCAGAGGCCACAACTAAGCTAGGCAAAATATTTAGACCTAACTTAAGCTATAAAGTAATTTAAAAAAGATGGGCCTACTTTGTGGCCCATCTTAATCATTGCGTTATATCATTTGATTTGATATATCTATCGGTTGAGTTGCTGTGATAGCTTTACTTAGGATATCTTCTACAAGTCTATCCGGCTCTTGAATTAAGCATTGTTTGCGAACTTCCTTTAAGCAACCATACTGCCCATAAAGCAACATCATCTTTAACAGCTCACTTTCACTGCCTGGGTGTGATAACTTCTCTTTAATTGGTGCAGGGTTAAGAATAGTCATTTCAATACTATCGTTGCCACTTTTTCTAAACGTTAAATAGGCACTTCCATCCTTATCTTGAAGAACTATATTAAAGTCATAATTTAACACAGCGAATAGAGATTCAATTTGAAATTGCGGTTTTTGCAGCTGTGCGATAAATAAACCACTAGCGTTGCGTGCGCTTACATTCAACCGTTTTTTATTAAAGAAAGAGGTTAAGTGTGAAAGTGCGCCTTTTTCCTCATGGATAATTAAATTTTTTGCACCGTGAGTGTTTATCGTTGCGATCAGAGGTGGCGTTTCACCACGACGAATGTTTGTGTTGTAAACATCAATGTTTGAATTAGGTTGACAGTATGCAATTAAGCTGAGGCTTGCTGTTTTATGCATATGCAGCAAGCTCGAGGTATTTACATGGCGTCCTTTATCAGCTGAACTAGAGTCCTCCTGAATAGCTCGATTATAAGAACGGTTTACCACTTCAGATGCATCATCTAAACAGGCACAAACGATAACCGAATTTTTATTGGTTTCTACCAAAGCTCGGTGAGCTGGTTTATAAGTAACACCATCCACTATCATATTCGGTCTTTTATCTTTTAAAGAACGCATTCTATCTTCAACAATTTCACTTACTAAATAAGCGCTATCTTGAGTACGGATAAACATTTGATCCGTTTGCTGACATTCAAAGCCATCAGTAGCAGGTAAATAAATACCTCGATAATCATCAGTAGCCATTGACACATAATCTAGTCGCTGATCTTGATGAATATATTGGTTAGAGATAGTACTCTTACCACTTGCTGCTGGGCCAATAAAAACGTAATCTTTATTTTCACCAATTGGAAATTGCGGCTTCTTGTGTAAGTCTTCTTGACGGGCAAATTGGTCAAAATACTTATCCAAAAATGCTGCCATAACTTGGTTACTTAGTCGCTTGCGAACTTTATTTTTTTCCATTTCTAAGCAAGATTTAAATTTAAAATCATATTCAGAAGTATCTTCAGCAACATCAGGATAAAGCCGGCTCATACGTTGCTTTGCTTTTTCCTGACAATCTTCATAAAAATGCGTTTCAGCTAAAGGCGCCATTTTAGTTGACATCTCTTGCCAATCTACCATTAATTTATCTGAGATGTCTGAAGACAATATTTTATACCACAGCTGCTGGGCTGTTTTATTAACATCTTCAATATCAACGCGATAATCTGTAATTAATCTTGCTGCAATATTTAAAAAAAGAGCAGTCGAAAATTTAGGCACTAATACATCCGTTAGCCACTCTTCTTGAGCAACTTGTGCATGTTTAAGCTGCTCATCAAGAATGCCTTCCATAAAATTAGGCTGTAAAATTCGATTGTGGATCTGTTGCAAGTATTTTTCTTTATTAGTCCAAGCTTTAAAACTTTTAAGCGTTAATATATGTCGCATACTATATTGGCGATAAGCTTCCGTCCTTGCTTCGTCTAAAGTGATAGTAGGCAATTTAAAAGGCTTAGTAGGAATACTAAATTGCTTTGTGAAGTCATCTACATCTGTTTGCACAGCTGGCTTTGCTACTTGTTCTTTTTGATAATTTTGTAAAGCTTGTCTGTGGTAGCTTAAACAATTTTCTTTTAAATGAGTTAATAAGCTCATTTTGAGTTCTTCTCTAAAAATAACTTTTGCAGAAATTAGGTGACCTGACTCATCTGTCAAAGATGCACTTTTAGATGTCTTTTTATTAAAGACTTTAACTACAGGGCTATTTTCAACTAAAGCATCTATTAAGGAATCCCACTTTAAGCACCAAATCTCATCTTGGTTACTAAATTCAATTAGTTCATCTTTATGTCCATGCAAAATAATGTTTTTAACAAATTCACTAAAATTTCCATCCGTTTTAGGAAAGGCTTCATTAGGAAATAATAATGGCGTTTTATCGTAAAAGCTTTTTAAATTTTTTAAATGACTTATTAATTGTAAAATTTGTATATCAAATGCTCCATCTTGCTTGTCCATAGATGCAGCAAGGTGAATAAAGTTATCCATTAAATCTCTAACAGCATCAATTTCGGCCTTAATATAGGTACTCATCTCACTATGATTTTTGGCCTGCTCTGTAACAAGATTTAATTGCTGAATATAACGTAGGCAACTATCATCAATTAAATGATGAATCACTTGCGGTAAATTTCCTGCATTTAGCCACTGATTTAATAGGAGTTTTGCTTCTTCTCTCTGTATAAAACAGCTAGGTGGTAAATTAGTTGAATGAAGCTCAGGATTAAATTCTTTTTTAATAAAATCTATCGCCCTATCTCGCAATGAAGCTGTATTATTTAAAGCTAAGCGATTAGTATGCCCCCTTGCTGCTGTGATTTTAAGAATATTGGGTAAATATTGTTTTAACTCTTCCTCCGTAGTTTGCTCATCAATTTGATTATTGATTTCACTAAAACGAATAGTATCTCTAAGGAGTTCCCCATTATCTTTTAATATAGTGTAATTCAAGTAACCATAATTAAGGGTTACATAAAGCATGCCTTTTTTGTAACGATCAGCACTTGGAATTTGCAGCGTAATATCAGTACTTATAGATTGAAGAAATGGTAGCAATGTATCTCGAGTTATAATTTCTGGCGCTACAACTTTTACCTCTTTTTGATAGTTATTAAATTCGATAGCCAATTGACGAGTAAATGCCTGTAAAAAATTCTCATATATTGGATTGGCTGTAAGTAAACTGATTAACTGTTCAAAATCATCTTCATCTCTAATTTTTACTAAATTTGGCGCATTCTTCGCTAACTTTTTTTGCTCAAGCAAGAATTCTTTAAATATTTTTTCTAATTCCTGTAAGTTGGTTATCCCTGCATCTTTTAAAATAGCTAAAGAAATTACTCGATCTTTCGTTGCACCGAGTTTGAAGGCAAATTTTTCTAAAAATAAATGATAATTTGGATAACTATATAATTGCTTAATTACATGTTGCAGAATAAAATCATTATATGAAGTGTTTGAATTTATTTTCTCAATTATTTTATCAGCAACTTTAATTCCTTTTTTCTCTAAATTTTGTAAAATAATAACTGCGATATTATTCCAGTTAACTTCATCATTTTTTAAATAAGAGGAATAGTTATTAATTATTAAGTTTTCGAATACGTCAGTTAAATTTTGCTTATTATTATAGCGATTTATTTCTTTATTTTTTATCAAAGTTTTCATGTCTACTCTAATTTTTATTAAAATTTTCTCAACTTTAACAAAGAAAAATTAAGAGAACCTGAAGAGAAAGAAAGTAAAATGAAATTAGGTCATTAAGGATTATGAATAATTGATTATCCTTAGTTATTGATTTAATTATATTTTTAAATATTTTAAAAAATTTTATTTATTTCAAGATAAATAATTTTATTAAAGTGTTAATTTTTATTGAAAGCTATAACTTTCAATAAATAGATTGTGCTTAAGATGGATTAGCAATGACGTTGCTCTTGAATTATCTATTTATAACGCAATAAATATTATATAAAAAGCAACTTAAAGGCTGTCTTGTTTATAAAAGTACTATTAAAGTATTAGTTAGCTGATAGTATAATACATCCCTGTACTATATGTTTGGACCAACCTTAATTTTATCAATATCATTGAATATTTCTTCGATATTTTTATGCTCTGTTGAAGTCATCTTTCCAAAAAATGTTTGATTTCTTCTCGTATCATTATAATTTTTAATTTCCTCTGAAGAAAACTCAGTTTTAGATGAAGGTTTAATCATTGCAACAAGGTTATCAAAAAATCGCCCAATTTTTTCTCGCCAACTAAAGTCTAACGTCCTGTTAGCAAGTATGTCCGTCTTAATAATGTTTCTTACTTCTGTTTTATTATTTTCTTTAATTTTCAAATTTGAAACACTAGTAGTGATGAGATCTTGGTTACTCCAAAGTTCCTCTGCACAAAGTCCTATAGCCTTATTAATACTAGATTTAATCTTATCATTAACTAACTTAAGCGCTGCAATATGATTTCTATTATGATTTGGCTCACTTTCAATCCTATTTATCTCATCAGTAATTCGTTCTTGAACCGCTCGTATCTGATTAAAAAACGAATCATGTTGTAATAGTATTTTTGTATAAGCTTGGATAAAAGTACTTTTGCAACGTTCTTTATTATTAGATAAAGTTTGGGCTTCTGCTCCTTTCTTACTGCGCCAACGATTTTCTATATACTGCGCTTGATCATGTACTATTTCAGATTCAAGTTGGTCGCGCGCTGTATTAATTATTAGCTTAGCTTGTTCTGGATTAACGGCAATACAGCTTAATCGTGTATCTTCAGTTTTTACACGCTTAGAGTTTTCCTCATAAATATTAAGATCAACTTCTGACTTAGCTAATTCTTTAGAATACATAGCGATAAAGTCATTAACTTTAACTATACACTGCTCGGTAATACTTTCACTAGCTTTACCTCTGCGAACATTATCTATTGCCGGATTTAAGATATTTCTACGTAAATCTTGTTTGGCTTGTTCAATACATTGACTAATACTATCATTAGCCTGTGTGAGGCACTCTAATCGTGATCTTAAGTGAGTCTCTGATTTTATTCTTTGCTCTATTTCTTGATATTCCTTTTCAATTCGTTTTTGAATTGCTATTAAACTGCTAAATGGAGCCATTTGTTTTTTTGTTGACTCATCTACTGCCGCTAATGTTTCTTTAATTTCCTGAGCTAGCGGAGCTAGTTTGCTTTCCGTTTTGTGCTGGGAAGAGCTTCTATGCATTTCTATATCTACATCTAATTGAACTTGTAATTCTTTCTGGGTAGGCAATTGAACTTCTTCGCCTGTACCTGACTCACTATCAAAAAAATTAGCTGCGTTGCTTAAAAACTGCTGGGCTTCCATGGACTTATAAGATTGAGTACGCACTTCTTCCTGCGTTCGTTCAATAAATTCATCCCAAGTCTCTAGCAGTGTATAGCACATACGGCCATCTGGGTACGGCCGAACTGAAGAGAAAATATTTTCCCATTGTTTCTTTTGTATACCCCAGTTATATTGTTGTAAAGAATTTTCTAAATCTTTTGAGTTAGGTAAAGGGTTGTCTCGCTTACTATCTGAAAAAAAATGTTGTGCTCTTTGCAAAAATTCTTGAGCTTCTTTTTGTAAAGGAGAAGAAGTACTTAAATTAGGAGAAGCCAATTGTGTAGTTAATTTTAAAAATCTATCCCAAGCTTGGACTAGACTCGAGCGTTCTTTTTTATCTAATATTAATTCAGAAGAGAAAATTGCTTCCCATTGTCTTTTTTGCTCTTGCCAATTTTTTAATTCATCTACTCGTTCCTTGAGAATAATTTTTAATTGATTGATTTGAGGTTCTCCCTCAACTAATTTTTCGTTGAAAAAATAGCTAACTTCGTCCAAAAATTGGCTAGCTTCTTGTTGAAGTTGAGTTGTATTGAAGCCTAAATTATTATTAGATAAGGATGCTATTTGTTTCGAAACCTTTATAAAACTTTCCCAAGTACGTAATAATATTTCCAGCTCATTTTTAGATGGTAATGCCCTTAAAGAAAAAATTTTCAGCCAATCTTTTTTTTGCTTTTGCCATTTATGCAATATTTTTATGTTTTCAAAATGAGGTAACTCTTTTTTAGCGGGTAAGGTTACAATAGATTTTTGTGATCCTCCATAAAAAAAAGCATTTGCTTTTTCTAAAAATTGAGTGGCTTCCTGCTGCAAGGAACTTCTCGTAGTACCTAAAGGAGTAGGTCCAAACTCAAATTGATATATATTTTGAGTTATGCTTTTAAAAATTTCCCAATCATTAGCTAACCTTGTCCAGGTTGCTTCTGATGGGAAACCTAGAGCAAAAACTCCTTCCCAAAGCCCCTTTTTCGTACGCCAATCCTCTAATTGCTTTACGGACATTCTTTCTAAATTGTGTTGTATAGGTAAAGATCGCTCTTTCTGGCTAACCATTAAAAGCCTACTTTCTTCAAGGTGAAAAAATTTTTTGCCTTTTTCTAAAATCTCATTAGCTCGGTTCTGATATGGAACTAAGGTAGTTCTTTGCTTATCTAAATTAAGTTCTTGAAGATCACTTAGCTTTTGAGTTAACTTTATAAACTGATCCCAACTTTTGATTAAAGTTAACCATTTTTGATTATCTACCGTATCTGAATCAAAAATTTCTTCCCATTTTTTTGCCTGATCTTGCCAACCTTGCAGTGAATCAACTAAAATATTTGTCCTTTGAAAGAACTGACTTGGAGGTAAGTCAATTAAAATATTCTCAATTTTATCAAAATCCTTGCCAAAGAACTTACAAGCATCTTTTAAAAAATCTAAAGCGTCTTGTTGTAAAGCAGGGCATGTGAGCTTTAAATTTTCAGGAATTATCTTTGATAAATCTAATACTAAGTCTGCCCATGTGCTAGTTAGCCTTAACCATATCTCTTCGTCGGGAATTCGTTTTTGAGAGAAAATTTTCCTCCATTCTTTTACATCTGTTCGTACTTGCCACTTCTTTATCAATTCTAAGGAAAGCTTTTGCACCTCATCTTGCGTAGGTAACTCCGTTTTTTCAGGTTCTTTATTATTAAAATCCTTATCAAAGAAAGTAGCGGCTCTTTGTAAAAAATCCCTAGCTTCTACTTGATGCTGAACTGCATAAATACCAGTAGAATTTGCACTTATTAACCGAGTTAGAGCGATAAAGTCATCCCAAGAGGAGAGAAGTTTTGCTGCAGTTTCTTTATCAGGCAAGGATTTAAGAGTAAAAAAGTTTTCCCATTGCGCCTTTTGTGCTTCCCATTTTTCTAACTCCGCCATGGAAAGTCTATATGCTCCTAGAAGATTTTTCTTAAAGAATTTCTCAGCACTACCTAAAAACTCCCTAGCATCTGCCTGTATCTCTGTTATGTTAACGCCCGGCATTCCTCCATACAACCGAGAAGTTGCATCTAATTCACTTAAAAATTTAGTGAATTCTAGGAACTTATCCCACGAATCTTCTAATTTACGTAACGTTGATAAGCTTGTTATTAGTTTAAAAGAGAAAATATCTTCCCAATGTTTTTTATCTTTTCGCCATTCCGTTACACGGTCCAAAACCACATCTGGCTGGCCAAATCGACTTTTCATGATGATTAACTTTAAATTATATAGATAATTTATTATACAATATATTTTAATAATACACTATATGTCTAAAGATTTTAGAGAAAATATAAGCTTACAGTTAGCAAGATTGGTCAAGCGACACCATTAAAAAGTTAATATCATGATTAGGTAGGCAGGACTTATGATTTAGAGATTATTATGAATTACGAGCAGCAGTTACAAAAAGTCACGGAATTTATTGGTAAGCATCTTGACGATAAGCTTACCTTAACGCAATTAAGTGAGATTGCTTGCTTCTCCAAATATCATTTTCATCGCATATTTAGTGCCTACACTGGGCTATCTTTACAGCAATATATACGCTGGTTACGTCTAAAACGGGCGGCACATCAGTTAATTTATGAAAAAGATAGAACAATTATTGATATTGCAATCAATGCCGGCTTTGAATCCCATGAAGCTTTCACGCGAGCTTTTAAACAAACTTGTGGTAAATCACCTAGTTTATTTAGATCCGAGCCAAATTGGCACGTATGGGAGGATTTGCCCTATTGTTTGCCTAAACGAGATAAAGAAATGAATGTAGTTATTAAAGAATTAATGCATGACCGCCGTTTAGCTGTTTTAGAACATAGAGGTGATCCTGCGGGGGTTGGTGAAAGTGTAAATCAGTTAATTGACTGGGCAAAGTCTCAGCCAATAAACTTAAAACCTAGCCCTGGGGAGGCCTTTGGCTTCGCTTATGATGATCCAAAGACAACTCCTTCTCAAGAATTTCGCTTTGATCTAGGTATTACGGTGCCTAAACAGTTAAAAATTGATGGTATTGTAAAAGAGAAATATTTACCTCAAGGGCGTTACGCGGTGGCAGTTCATAAAGGCTCGCGGGATGACATTGATAAAACGATTTATCATTTATATCGCGATTGGCTACCTAATTCTGGCGAAGAACTTGCAGATCTACCTTGTATTTTTTGCTATTACAATTTTGATCACGAAGTTGCTGAAACAGAATTAATCACCGAGTGTTGGTTATTACTAAAATAAACATATTGGTTTTTTATTCATTTAAGGCCGGCGATGACGTTCGGCCTTTATTAAATATAGGATAGGGCACTAAAAATCGAAGCTTCTTTTAATTTGTTCATATACAGAAGTTTGGAGTCCAACTTGTACAAAACCAGCAAAATTATACACTTCTACATCCATTACCTGCCCAAACGTATGATACATGGAATTACTGTTGATTGTTTTTGATAGTGGAATACAAAATCCGCCACGAGGATAGTCAAGATTTAAGTTATTGATTGCTTCTAAGGCTTCTATGGCTTTTAACCAACGTTTAAGGGCATCTCCTTTAGCATATACCGTATTGCATGCATGGATAGGTAGAGCAAAAGAGCTAACAGTTAATCCAAATTGCTTAGCAGCATTTTCATCATACACAAAGCAATAGGCACGTAAACTATGATCACGCCGATAGCCAATAGGCACAATTCTACCTGTGGTTCTTGACATCGCAAGTCCATGTAATTGCGCGATAATTTTATTTTCGTTGAGATTTTTTAAGATCCAAAAATTATGGGTAAAATTAAAAAAAGGAATAGGTAGTTTAAATATAGCAGCCTCGATCGCGTAATTTAACATGATCAAACTCGTCTCTTTATATAAAATTATGCCAGCTCACTATAGAATTATTTCTTTAAGTTCGCTTTCTATTTTTAGTCTACTTAACCCCTAAAGTCCTAGGTCGGAGCCATCAGCAAGGAATCTTCTTCCTCTGATGTTAACTCTTCCGGATAAGTAAAAAAACGCAATTTTGAAGTAATTACTTGACTAGAAGGGCTATTAATTTTGCTCATTTCAAGAATTTGCTGTGATAAGCTATTATACTGTCCACCTGTAAGAAGCGAATATGTTTGCAAGGTATCTAACAATGACTGAATATCACACCTATGGTAAGGAGCTAATTATCCTTTCTCCTAAAATGGTAATGCCAATCGTTACTATAATTTGCATCAATGCCTGCATGATAAATCTTCCATCCCTCAGTGACATGCTCTATTACATAGGTTAAAGTCGATGCAGGATCATGCTTTTCGAATTCATCAGCAACATCCATCATAATTAATAATTCATCGAATCCGTTATAATAAACCGTTATATTAGATTCTTTAATAATAATGTGGCGAATCGATGATTTCTTGTTTTGATCTGGTTCTGGGGTTAAGATTATCAAGGCAATCTACTTTACAAAAAACAATCAAACTGTACATATTATACACCAAAAGATTAAAATTTAATAGAGTAGCTAGTAAACACAGGAACTAAGCAAGGAAAAGCACTGCGTTGTTAAACTTCGAATAGCTGCAGTGCTAAATAAAATTAATTATGAGCCATTGCAACAAAAGTTGGTATTTAATACATAAGAATTAACGATTTATTGCATATGGAGCGACTCTTTAGTATAGACGTTACTTTAGGATAGGAAATTTACAATGAAGTTTTTACTCTCTCTCTTAAGCTTGTTACTCCTAGTTATAGGACATTATTCTTTTTCTAAAAGGGCTGAGCCTAGTCGGCCATCTGAATTGCCTAAACGCTATATCAAAAAAATAGATAGATCGGTTTCTTTTATTGGCTTAGGAACTGTTGAATTAGGTCGAGCCTGGGGTATCGCAGGCAAAGAAAGCTTACACCCGTCGGAATCAGTAGCACAAGCTGTATTACAACAGGCTCTAAGCAATGATATTAATGTCATTGATACAGCTTCTTCTTATGGCTTAAGTGAAGAACGTATTGGACGTTATATTCCACGCACAGCTTATAATTATCTTCTAATTACTAAACCAGGCGAACATAATATTAAAGCCACTGATCCGCGTTGCGAGCAAAAAGCTTATGATGAGGTTTATTGTGCAAAGCCTGCTGCGGATTATGATTTCAGCCGAGAAGCTATCTTTAAAGATGTGCATGAGAGTTTACAAAAATTAAAGACAGATAAATTAGATATCGTGTTACTACATTTAGATAATAAAACAGCAATCGATGTCTTAAAAAAAGGCGAAGCGGTGCACGCCTTGCAAGAATTAAGAGAGATGGGAAAGTTAGGCTTTATTGGCGTTTCGGTTAATGGGGAAGCTGCTCAACATGCGATTGATATGAATCTCTTTGATGTCATAGAGATGGAATACAGCTTAATTAATCAGCGTAATAAACCTTATATTGATGCAGCTTATGCTAAAGGAATGGGTGTCATTATCAGGGGCGGCCTCGGTACTGGCTTATTAACCCCTTATGTCAAACAACACATTGATGATCCTAATCTACCCTATGGCTCAAAAATACGCGCTTTACTTGAATTAACCCAGCATGATTATAATCAACTAACTAGCCTAGCTCTGGCCTTCCTTTATCAAGAGCCTCATATTAGCTCTGTTATTATTGGCGCTGATAGACCAGATTATATTGATAAGGACATTAAATTATTAAAAGAATTTAAGAATCAAGCTCTATTAGAAAAGGCAAAGGCAATTCTGCAACATTATGAAACACCTGACTTTTTTACTGAAAATATGGGTGAATATTACTTTGATAAATAAATTTAATTGAATTAATCAGTTAAGTCTAACCATTGGTCTAACCGGCTTTAAATTGTGTGATATTTTAAAGGTAACACACAATATAACTGCCTCAATACTTACAAAGGGCTTAACTCTTTTCTTCCTTTTGCAGTCGCAACTTCTAACATCATAGCTAAAAGTGTTCGTATTTGATTTAAACGCCACCTCATCATTATCCCAAACTCATTTATTTATTTTTAGTTTAGCGAAGAATTTAAGAGCAAATATTTCTTGAATGTATGAAATTGTATTTATTTTATGCTAACTAATAAAATTAAAATCTTACGTTGCTTCATAATTTTATAGCCTGTGATCGTACCCTTAAGCCTTAGATAATTTCAATATTGTATAATTAATATACATATCTGGATTTTATAGTCTTCTTTAACCGTTTAGGAAATAGCATGCCAGGTACCATATCCTCACTATTAACGGAAATGCTGATTAAGATTTCTTCAGGCGAGCATGATTTTACAATCACGGCACAAGCAAAATTAAATATAAAGAAAATTCAGAAGATTTGTAATGATAAATATTTTGATCAACACTTTTATGGTAGCGCAGCTTTAAATCGCATGATCTTACTTGATAAAAAAATTGCTGAGTTGTTGACACCTGAAACTATTTTAGCTCTTTTGGCGATGCATGCTAAAACTACTAAACTTGATCACGATAGCCCTATTGGTGTATTTAGAAATACCACCGGGTATTTAAGTTTAGCTGCAGTTTTATTTTATGGATTCAGCGAGGGCTTAGAAATTATTAAGTTATTGCCCAATAATGAGCCAAACTATGGTATTCATCCTTACCAAGAACAAAAGAAAAAATTTACTGAAAACACCACTAAAATCATTAACAATATTGAACAAGCTGCAGCCCATCTCAATATTACAACTAATAGTAAAAAAACTTTATTGGAAGAAGGGCAAGTCTCATTGTCACAATTATTTAACTCTATTACCGACACCATAATATGTCTCAAAAAAGCATATAAAAGTGAAGAATTACTCTTTGTGCCAAAATATACCCCGCAAGCAATAAGAGAGCAGGCTCTTTTAGGTTTTCAAGCCATTTGTAGTAGCCTTAATATACCCTATACTGTTAAGCCACCGCATAATATTTCTCTTCATACAACAACTTTAGAAGATTTCATAAAAAATTTTCTCACTACAGAAAAAACATTACTTGATGGGGAAGTTATTCATCTTTTTTATGATAGAGCTCATTTAGAGGCCTGCATTGAACAAGATACAAAAATTATTTTTAAGGATAAGGCTTATTCTTTAAAAGATATACTCAAAGAAATGGTAGTATTTTGCGAAAAAAGTCCTTTAGCTAGTCAAACTGCTAGAGAACAATTTAAAGTAAGATTAAAATCATGTGAAACCCACCTTAAAAGAGAGTTTCCTTTTTATTATAAGAAAGAGAATATTCAACCCCATACTCAACAAATCATTAATTTTCCTCCCGAATATTATGAAATCAAGGAATTACTTTTTCGGATTGAAGAAGATATTACTAATGATAAAGCATTATGGGCCTGTAAAAATCCTAAAAATGATAAGGCTCAAAGAGACTTTTTAAGACAAATATTAACCTTGTATGAAAAAGCAGATGGTCAAATATCTTTAAAAGATTGTTTTCTAACCGCTAAAAAAAATTATCCAGAAGGCTATCAACTGCTTAGAAGTAATACGGGGGCCGACTTTATTTTTGCTATCTTAAACACTGAATTAACGCAAAAACTTAGACAAGGACCACGATTTAAAACTTATGCAACAGTAATGCTTGAAGAATTATTACATGCTTTATTAAGTAATTATAAAACCATGAACTGCTCTTATAATGCGTTAGAGGAGCTAGAAATTACTATCGATGGTAAGCTGTTTAATGTTACGCAAATCTTGCTGTATGAACCTGATTTTGAACATATCTTATTCTCAGATGAACACTTAACAGCTTATGAAAGCTATATTCACAAGCATCCTTGGAATAAGACTGCGATTGAGTTAGACGATTTAGATAAGGTACCTAGGCGTGAAGATTATGAAAAATGGGATACAAAAAGAGAGTGGACACACTTACACTATGGAGAAAAACTTGCCATAACAGCCTATTCCTCTGAATTTCATTATATTATTCAACAATTTTTACGCAACAAAGGTCAAGTGGGGTTATTAAAAAGTCTCCCAGCAAAACAGCAAAATAAAATTATTCCTAAAATACTATTAAGCGCAGCTATAGCAGCCCATGGCCTTTCTAGAAAGTCAGTGACTGTTGAAGAGCATGATGATTCTGTAAGCAAAACATATAGAAAAGAACGCTCGCCTGTTAATGCAAATTATTTAAAGGAAAGATTAGAAGCATGCAAACTACATCATGCTTTAGTCGAACGAGGCTTCTTAAGTACTAGTAAAAATAATAGTTTTTTTCAGACAAATTCTAATATTTTTGTCGTTTTTCGAGAAAACAGCGTATCTAACACAATCGGTAGAAATGTTACATCTTTATCACTTAAGAAGGAAGAATTAGAAATATTGTATGCGCCTGGAACTCAATTGCAATATACGGACTATCATGCCGAAGAAGGTAAGCATTTCTTTGCGGTAAGGCCAACGCGTTCTATTGACGGTATACAAAATAATACCTATTTAAAGTATCTCTTTGCAGCGCATGAAATAGAAGTTATTGATAAAATAATGCAAATCTATTTAAAAGAAAATGCTCACTCATCAGTTCGTCGTTTAATTGATACTGTAGATAATAGTAAAAAAATAGAATGTATAAGAGAAGCAAGGGTAGAAATTGAAAAGTCAATGAAAGAGATTAACGAAATTTTTGAAAAAATTAATCGATTAAGAGGAGAAATAAAAGAGTTTAAACATATAATATGCACTAAGTTCAATACCGCTGCTGAAGGTGAAAGCTTTGACGAACTAATTAAGTTAAAATATGGTGAAATTGCAATTTTACAGCAAAAATTAAAAGATAGCTTTATTTTTGAAACACTTACTTATTGTAGAGACGTGCTGGAAAAAGCAACAACAGAGAATTTAAAGTTAGTTAAACAAGCAGTTGGCCCTGCCTCAGCGGGCAAAACAGGGAAGCTATTACAAGACGCATTAGAGCGAGTTGAGCATGCACTAAAACTAATAAAACTAGAAAATTTAAATACCACACAGAAAGATATTCCTTTACCTTAAAAATCAATTTTTCTACTTTTAAATAATTTTAATTATCTCTCTACGCCAAAATACAATTAATAGTAGTTAACTGTTTTTAAAATTTTATGTAAGTATTAGTCTTATATTCTCATAATTTTTATCCCTTTATAATTCTTGTACAAAAGACACAAAATGGTATAGACTGCGCATTTTTATATGCAAATGTATTATTTATGGCAAATTTAAATGTAAATCTTAAAAAATCTGAAAGTAAATACGGTGGCTTTTACCGTTTAGAGAATCCGAAGAAAAAACCTTTAGAGAAAGTTGGTCAATTTTTAATACATTTAATTAAACTCCCTTATACCCTTTTCCAAATACTTGTGGGTCGCCTACTTAGTTATCTAGTCATCAATCCACTTTTTCGGAAGGAAGAAAAAGATGACGCACTTATCGTCCAGAATCCTAAGTACCCTGATCCCTTATTTATGTCGTCGGAAGAAATGGATGTTATTAATATTTTACCGAAGAAACATATTTTAGTTAGAGAGTTATTAAACTGGCGAAATTTTTTGGTTAATCATACGATTACAGTAAAAGTTCTAGATGTTTTATTAAGTTGGGTAACTCACCTATTTCCTAAACCACGTGCTGAAAAGTATATTGATAGTTATTTAGATAAAGTAGTTAGCAAGGTCGAAGCTAAGATTAAAGGCGATAATCCGAAGTTCAAACCTGATCAGATTCATTTTCGTGGCCTCGAACAACTCAATGAAGTACAACAAGAGCGATTTTATCAAAAATTACAGCAACGTTTAGGGTATGATTTTCGCCAAAATAGAAGCCACCTTTATTTCTATAAATTACAAACGCCAGATAATGCTATTCTTGATTCAGTAGAGGTTCGTAATCCAAAATCAGCGAATCATGACATAGCTAAACGTCGATTTATTATAACGGCGATGCCTAGAAGTAATAATTTTGTAGATTGGCTTAAACTTTATCAAATATATGCTAGAGAATTAAATGTCACCGTTATCGCTTTTAATTATCGCGGTATAGGTTTAAGTAAAGGAATTATAAAAAGTGAACAGGATCTTTATGATGATGCGCTTGCCCAAGCTCAACGTTTAATTAAATTAGGCGCAGATCCACAGAATATCGGTTTTATGGGCGAGTGCTTAGGCGGAAATGTCGCTGCACATACGGCTGGTACATTACATGCAGAAGATAATTTACCTGTTAAATTATATGATGCTCGCTCATTTCGCTCTATAACTGCCATTATTGAACAGCGTAGCCGCCCCCCTAAAGGAGCAAATCCTCTTCATCCTAAGACTTGGTTAAATTGGTTTATTCATGGTTCTGTAAAATTGATTTTAAATCCTCTTATCGTTTTAAGTGGCTGGTCTCTAAATGTAGAAAAACAATTTTCAGCGATTCCTCCCCATGATCGGGACTTTGTTGTCGTTCGCTCTAAAAAAGATAAACAGGGAAAACGTTTTGCAGATGATAAATTAGTTCCCTATAACAAAGCATCAATTTATGCCTTCGTAAAAGAAAAAACGAAAGCGTTAACGGCCAAAAAGCAACAAGGCCAGACACTTTCTGCTACCGAAGAGGAATGGCTGCAGGATAATCCTAAATCTCATAAATTTTATGTCTCTGAAGAGAAATATAAAAACGCGCGTACAGCGAATGGTCATATTGTTCTTTCGCATTTATTAGTACCCACATGCCCTAATGCATGTGAGTCTGTTCAGCCTGATAGTCGGCAGTATTCATTTAATTTCTTTAAGCGTGTTTGGCCTGAACAAGAAGCGAGAAGCACTCCATTAGATCAGAAATTTATAAGTGCACCTTAATAAGTAAAACAATAATATCGTCTCTTATGCACACTTAATTATTTACATTAAGCTATGGGCTACTATACTTCGATGTAATTAAGATAATTGGCTACTTAACTTAGCTGATGTAAAACTATCAATATAAACTAATTATAAACTTTCTATAACGAGTTAGATTTAGCATAATTATTGCGACATTTTATTCGTACTTAAATTTTTCACCAACCGCCCCACCTCTTTGTTTAATATTTAAATTTAATTGTTAGTAGGCTTATAACCTGCATGAAGTGGAATATAATCAAAGGGCTGTTCTGATGTCAAAGAGCCGCATTCATCATGGGTATTGTCTACACATAGATAAAATTCTTTTGCACCATAAGCTGAAGCGCAATCAACTGCATCTTTAAGTGTGTGAAAATGACGATTTTTTTTGCCTTTATGAATAAATAAAACAGTATCTTTAGCAATTATTTCAACAATGTATTCATGTAGCTCAATGGGTGAGTAAATTAGCGCAATACGTTTAGATTTAGATTTGACGTAATTTAATAAATCTTCATGTGTTTGACTTGCCATAATTTTTGCCTTAATAAAGATTTAAAAATACTTCTAGAAATCCTTTTATTTTTATAGTTAGTTTATATTAATTATAGCCGGATTTGGCATGAATCCGAGCTATAAAATAAAAGCAAAAACTATCTACTTCTTAGCGCTCTTCTTTAAATAATTGATTTAACCCTTCTTGATAGGTTGGATACTTAAGTTTAACTTTTAATTCGCTCTTAATTTTATTATTAGATACTTGACGATTATTGGCATAAAAATGCCTCTCAAAAGGTGAGAGGTTCGCCTCTTCATAACTAATAAGCGGCAAAGGAGATTGTTTCAATAATTTACAAACATACGCATCAACAATATGAGAGCCAATTGGCTTATCATCAGCAACATTATAAATTGAATAAGGGTTAGGATGGTCTAGCGAAGCAAGTAAAACTGATACAATATCAGAAACATGGATTCTAGAAAAAAATTGCCCACTTTTATAAATACTTAATTTTTTTCCTGCTTTAATACGAGCTATAGCATTTCTTCCTGGTCCATAAATACCCGCTAATCTAAAGATATGTAGGGGTAGTTGATATTGCTTTGCAAAAGACATCCACGCTTTTTCGGCATTTAATCTTAAAGTACTTTGAGCATCTTTTGCTAAGCAGACTGACTCTTCATCTATCCAATCACCTTTATGATCACCGTAAACACTAGTAGAGGATAAATAACCTAACCATTTTAAATGATGTCTATTATCTTTAATTAAATTACTAAAATCAGACAAGACAGGATCACCTACTGCAGGCACTGGAGGAATGCTTATAAGAAGATGTGTTGCTTCTTTTAAATAAGCTGAGACTTCATCAAATTGATAATTAATAAGAAAATAATTTGGCTGTTTAGGTAGGGTTAAAAGTTTTTGTTTATCACGAGTAGTTCCAATGACTTTACAACCGCGATTCATTAAATCCTTTGCTAAAAACTTGGCGGTATAACCGAAACCAAAAATAAAGTAGCAATCACCAGATGCTGAATTTTTCATAAAAATAACTACTATATAATTTTAACGTTGTCTATTGGTTTAGACATAATAATAAACTCAAGGATACTTCATTTTAATGGAAATTCTCAATTAGATTTAAGTTTGGTAACGGGCTGAAGCTCGGCATCTAGTTTATTAGAGTTAATTTTAAAATAGATTCCCGCCTGCGCGGGAATGGCATAGTTTTGCGGAAATAAAATACTTTCGTGGGAATGATATTGTTTTGCAAAATAGTCTATTTCTTTTTTGTCATTATAGGCATTAGAGTTAACTAATTGGGAAAGAATTATTCTCTGCATTTCTATAGTCAGGAAAAGAAGCATGCATATGCGCTATTTTCCAAGCACCATCCTCTAGTTCAATGATTAAAGTACCTCGTAAATGCTCAAATAAATAATTCTCATTAGCAACTTTAATTCGGGCATTACAAACTGCCGCAGTCCACAAGGCATTATCAGGTGTGGGTATAAAGCGTACAACTTCTATTTTAGAACTTTCTGACTGGCTCCAATCTCTCCTTAATTGTTCTTCAATTTCCTTTAATCCTACTCGATACTCATCAAGTCCTGATCCCCAAACATTAGCTTCTTTCGTAAAAAGGCTTAGTGTAAAAGATAGATCACGCTTTTCATAACCATCACAAAATTGTTCAAATAAATGTTGTGCAGGTTTAGCTAATTTCATCAAACTCTCCAAAATTAATTTTATTTCTCGTAGAGTTTAATAGGTAAAATTATTTTGTCTGTCCGTTATAAATACCTACACCTAGCAAATATTCTAAACAGCAGAACAAGAATACAACATACGTTCTATTTCAGACCAGGAAGAAAATTCTGTCCTTTGTTTAATTCTCACCAAATAAGTCTCAACGGTTCGATGCGAAAGATCGAGACACCTGGCAATCTGTTTATGTGTTGCCCCTTGCAACCATAACCTTAAACAGGTTAATTCTTGGGTAGTGATGTAAGTCGATTTAGTTTTTCCTTCTACTATGATTCTATCTTGATGCAAGCAGATATCTTTATAATTTACATCGCGATAGGCACTAGGAAGTTTTAAAGGATTTTTATTTAGTAACGTTATTAATTCTTTATTTTGTAATTCAAAGTCAAAAATAAATTGTTCTATCGCTTTAAATTTATTGAGATAAAATGAGCCAGGATTTGGGTGCTCGTAGGGAAGCGCAACAGCAATCATATCGTAATAATTTTTATTACGCTTCACTAAGGTAATACCATTATGGAAATTATATTTTTCTCGAGCAATTTGCACCGGCATGCTAGGTAACTCTTCATCCCAAAAAAACCAATAGGAATGGGATTTCGTATGTTCATCACCAAAAGATGAAAAAACAACAGGCTCGTTGTCAATTTTCTGAAAATATTCAAATAAGTTTGTATCTGTCACTAGGCAATTTATAGAGCCATCAGCAAAGCAACGTAAGTATTGAAAATAATTAAAACCAAATATATTTAAAAAATTTTTACTAATTTCGTAGACTTTATTTTTTAGTAAAAAAATTGGATGGTTTAAATCGATTTTTAAAGACATTGATAAAGATTTTATTACCACTTAAGTGAATGTTAACAAGCTTAAATTATGTATTCAAGCTGTAATATTTTAGCTAAATAATCGCTTTGAATTAAAAAAAAGAGATAACTTCCTTGTTTTATTCTTATCTTTGACAGTTTAGACTTTATTGTTTTTATTAGTTTTTCTTCTTTTTTCGTTTAAAGAGTCTATAAATAGGCATATAAATTTAACCTATTAAACACATCCTTGCTTTATTTTTGTTGCAATTTTTATTTAACCATTAATTATTGTTATTAGTTAAATAAGCACACTTGAAGCTCTAAAATTCTACTTTAGTAAAACACATCCCTATCTTTTTTTCTTATTAGTTAGTTTATTTTTATTACTTATTTTTATTGTTTTATTTTTATTAACGATTTCCTTTTGGATTTTACTAAACTTTATTCTTTTTATTTTTACAAATTTATTAAGTTCGCTCCAAATCCCTGTTTATTATTATTACATCTTAAAATCTATTCCCTCACACTCAGTTTCTTTGGGCTTCTCTGATTTATTGACTACTACAAGCTGAACAGGTTTTCTAAATATAATTTCAAACTGAGTCAGAGAAATTGGCTCTCCATTGCAATTAACTGCCACCGGTTGTTTTATAGGCTTTAATAAGCCATCAACCAATATTCCTTTATTAAAGAGACGCTTCATCACTTCCCATAACTGGTCATCATGAGGCAAAAAATGGGTCGTCACAGATTTTATTTGGTTAAAAACCAGCTTATAAAAATCTTCATGAACAGACACACCTTGTTTTTTGGCTTTATTAAAAGTTGCCTCTTTCCAAGCCTCAAATGAAGTAATTGCTTGGCCATCTCCCAAGATGAGATCACTGTTATCATTCATTACTTTACCTACAGCACTTAAGATGCTTCGACAATTACTAGCAAGGTTTCCCGGTGGAACTAAAGTACCCCTCATATCATTTGTATGTAAACGCTTTTCACCTTTTAAATCATATAAACTATATAAATCATGTGGTTTTGCTGCCGTATCTACTATGGTAATTTTGGTTTCATTAACCTCAACCACATCAGACAGCTCAAACCCCTTAGCTGAATAAATGACATCTTTATGGACATCCCACGTCATTACTTTATTATTTTTTATACATAAGCCGCGGATTATTATTCTATCTTCATCATCCGTTGTAAAAAACTCTGCTTCTTCTAATCGTAAAACACAATCGAAATGGTCCATTGGCAGTATTCGATCACCTTTAGGTATTATATAAATAAGGTTCGTTTTACCTTTAAAATCTCGAGTTGCCCATATTGCATTTAAGCCAGAAGCCACTATGGCCATTGGGCTCTGGGCTAATTCCTCTGCTGATTTTTTATAAGCATTACCAAAATGCTGTAATTTAATTCCTGGTATTTCAATTAATTTCTTTCCACTATGAATAACATGGTAGTCATGGTGGGGGATAATTACCTGCTCTGTACCATTTTTCGTTATAGTTAAACCATCTTTGCTTTCTTTAATCGCTTCAACTTCCTCTTCAATAATCTTAACGCCTGCTTCTTTAAGTAATTCACGTAATTTGATTACAACATCCTTAACCATTTTAAAGGTTAACGGTTTATCTTCACCATGATCTGGAAAAAGCTCTCCTGCAACATAGCGCATTGCTTTTGGCAAATAACGCTTTGGTTGACCCCAAGGTTGATTTGCCCAGAGCTGCTCATTAATGCCTTCAATCCACATCGGCGAGCTGACTATTACAACTTCTGTACCTTTTAATTTATAAGGCTGTACCATTAAAACTTCCCAAATCGCTGCTAACGTTGCTGCCCCACCGAAAAGACATAATGCTTTTACTTGGGGCTGTATTTGCTCTGCCTTAGTTTCAATTTTACTTTTAACTTCCACTTCTTTCAGTGAGCTAAAAAAGCTAATTGATGCTGATATGGATAAATTAGGCTTAAATTGTTCTACCTTCATTTTCCACGGTCCTTTTAAATCATCTCTTTTAATTGTTTGCTGTTGTTCTAAATTTGACCCAAATGTATTGCCTTTACCTATTCCCTCTTTACTTGTAAATAACCGTTGAGATAACAGCTTATTATTCTGATTACTGCTCTTATTTCTACTTATCCTTGGCATACTAGGTAATGAACCTAAATGCCATTTAGCTTTTTCTGATGCATTATCCCTAGCCCCCACTATTTTCTTACTTTTACTTATTATGGTCGTTAATGTTCTCATTATTATTTCCTGCTTTAATTTTTATTAACTTTATTGCTATAATTGCTCTTGTTATTAACAGGAAGAGTAACAATTTGACATTAACGAAAAATTTCTTTACCCCTAAATTTATTTATATCCTTAAAAAAATTGTTAATAGATAACGTAATTAAAGAATTACCGGCCAGGTAGCGCAGAAATATTGAATATTATATTCATTTAATGTAATATATTTAATCAATATGTTTAATTTGCTTTTAATTATTTTATTTAAAAATGCATATCAACTTAGAAAATGAACCCTTGCGCCTGCTTAATTACACTAATTTTGTAAAAAACACATGCGCCGTATTATTTAAAGAAATAGGAATTAATCATTTTAGTTACATTGAAGCGGATGAAACGGGTAATTTTTTTTGGTTAGACAGTCATGATGAATACTTACGTCAATGTATTTTACAAGGCATTATTAAGAATAAACCTCTAAATATTTTAAAATCTTATCCCAAAAAAGGCTTTTATCTTCTAGATACTTATTCACAAAAGGATCAAGAATATTGTAAGGATACATATAAATTATTGCAGGATTTTAATTTCGGTCACTCATTTCGTGTGCTAGAAATCCTTAATAGTAAGGATAAAGTATTAAAATTCTACTGCTTTGATGCGTCCTTAGATAATCCAGATATAAATCATATCTATTTAAACAATCTTGATACATTATCTAAGTTTAATAACTATTTTGATAGCCAATTAGCTCCACTTCGCCCACTTTTACCTAAACTTTCAATTTCGAATCACCTTGAGTTTATGCAACGCATGAGTACCGCCTTTATTAAGGAATCGATTTCCCTCGCAATCCCTTTTAATAAAAAAAGCTTTCCACACAACACACATTTAACGCTAAGAGAGAAAGAAGTACTATGGTGGCATATACGTGGGAAAACCTCGGATGAGACAGCCTCTCTCCTTGGTATTTCAAGACGTACCGTAGAGAGACACTTTGAAAATTTACGCGAAAAATATGATTGTAAATCAAAAAACCAGCTTATTCTAAAATTAGCTTCTGGTTATTAATTAGATAAAGATTTCCTAAAACGCTACTTCTTCGTAGTATTGAAGTGCCCTAGTATACGCCTATTAAATTCTTTACAGACATCTTATCTGAAAGCTCTTTGAAAAACTTCATTCGTTTATTTAGCAAACTACCCGCTTTATATACCAAATACACAGTATATCGAGGTGGATTTTTAGGAAAATGCATTTGAATAACCGATTGATTGTCGATATAAGGCTGGACATACGCTTTTGGCAAACATGCTACCCCGTATCCACGAGCAACTAAATCAACTAACACATTAAAATCAGTAAAAGTAAGATAAGGTTCAATAAATTGTACTGTATCTAATATAGAGTCAATGTATTTTTTGATAAATGGCAAATCATTATTATAAGCAAGCCAACGCAATGAATGAAGGCTAGAAACAAATGCAGCCAGATTCGTTTGATCTAAGTAATTCTTCCAGCGCTCAGTTCCAACAAAAATTAATTCATCATCAAATAATTTAATAAATTTCAGATTGGGATAATCGAATTTCACTGAGGTAATACCAAAGTCTATTAAATTATCTTGCAATGCATCAATTACTTCCTGATTGTTATTGATATAATTTACTCTAAGTTTAATTTCATGCTCAAGACAAATACCAATTTTAGGCGTTAAAATCTTTTGAGCAAATTCATTAATGCAACCTATTTTTATTATACCTTCCCGCGTGTTGGTATATTTCGAAAAGCTATCGATAGCACCTCTTAATTTATAAAAAGGCTCAGAAACTAAAACAGCTAACTTTTTAGCAGCAAACGTAGGTTTAATATATTTACCTTCACGTATAAAAAGTGTCTTACCTAAATAAATTTCCAAATTCTTTATTTGAGTTGACACAGCAGCTTGTGTAATATTTAACTTCTTACCTGCCTTAGAGAATGAACCGAGCTCATAAGCGAATAAGAATGACTCAAGATTATTATAAAATTTCATCACTAATTCTTGAAAACCTCTTAATTGGTTTATTTTCAATCAAGTCGCGATTTTAATTAATCTTGGCCAAAATTAATATGGGTAATTTTACCCATATTTATAATATAAAAAATTTTATTAAAGAAAAAACTTAAAAATTTGGCTTAGCGGTATTATTTTCTGAAGATATAATATTATCTATCTTTTCCGCCTTACCGAGCTTGGTAACATCGCGATGAATATAGAAAAAAGGCGAATTCGTATCAGGGGTCTTTGTTTTTAAGCACTGAACATCTTCTTTCAAGGTAAAGCTAGCAAATCTAGAATAAAAATCCTTACCCATCGTCTGAAAAAATCCTTTTTCCTGTGGGGATAATTTATTAAGCGTTTCCTTCTTATAGAGCGGGTAGGCATCCAGTAAAAGATGCTCATCAAAATGCATATCTAACCCAGTAAGTGTTGTTCCCTTTTTTAGAGTCGTAATTTCAGCCTTTATATTCCTTGCCTTTAATTCTGCAAGTTGCTGCGCTAAATAGGAGGAGCTATGAGGTTTTGCATAGCGGGTTGTAGACAGATTCCGATTAAAAAAACTAGGTACTTTTTTAGAAGCTGGATTCATATATATCGAAGTGAATGTTTTAAACATAAGTTTCTTCCAGTGCTGAATTAATTGCATTTTACTTAAGCCGTAAGGCCAATATAGCTAACACTATGGCAAATAAAAGTTCAAGATTTTTTTTATTTTTATATTTAACATAATTAATTGTATTTAAATTAACCAATTAAATGCGTTTATTATCAAAGGCTTACGGTTAAATTATGGAGATTAAAAATAATTTAGAGATGAGTACTAGTTTAATATTGATCTTTTCAATGCTTAAAAATAAATTAATTTTTTAGCGGGCTAAAATTTAATTGTAATTTTTGCAATAAATAGATCACAACATTAGTCATATTATTTTATGTTAGCGGTTTAATGGTACAAATTTGCACATTATTCTTATGAAGAAGGTTACCTACTAAATTTAGCGTTAAACTACTAAGCAACTAATCTGAATCAGTCTTTTGATAATATTAATTAACTGATTCAGGGCTACCTCTTTGCAGTAGAAAAGTCAGAATCAGCGCAGCAATTACTAATAGAGTACTGATTAAAAAAGGTAAATGAATATTAATATAGCCAAACGGGCCTGCCAGTAAACCTGCCAAAGTCCATGCAATGGCAACAAATGCACCAGAAACCCCCATGATCCAACCTTGCTTATCATCACCAACTGCATTTGAAAAAAGTGCCAATACTAATGTATAAGTAATAGCCATAGAGCCAATTATAAATGGTCCTGAAATCCATTGGATTGCCTCGTAAGGGATTAAAAGCGCTAGTAATAAAGCAATCACATTAAGGCTCAGGCAAAGTAAGATTATGTATGAGGGTTTTTTAATGTATTTTATTAATACTTTTAAAATAACCATCAAAGCAAGAGCAAAAGCGATACCTAAATAAGCTATGAATAGGCCAATTTTATTTGGCGTAAATTTAAATTGCTGAAAAAGAAACCAAGAAATAGATTGAAAATAGAGTGTCCATCCAAACATAAAAAAGAAAAGCAAAAATGAAAGCAGACGAATTTTAACGTTTGTAAAAGCTTCCTTTAATAGTGTAAAACCTTCAAATAAATTGAATTTAACTGGCGTTGTTCGTTTAAATGTTTCAGGAAAAATTAACCAAAGAATCAAGGCATTAATAAAAGCAAGTAAAGCTGCTGCTTCAAAAGGAGTAGCATAAGTTAAATCTTTAAAAAAACTAGGGTCAGAAAGATAGCCACCTACTAGGGGGCCAAAAATCATGCCAATACTTATTGCAACAATAATATAACTTAGATTAACAGCTTTTTTATCTTCAGGACTAATATCAGCAATAGCTGCTTGCGCAATATATTGGCTGCCACTAAAAAAGCCAGCACTTGCCCTACTAAACAAAAGTAATGTAAGACTTCCGATATTAATAGCAACGGCTGATAAAACAAAACTTGCAGCTGATCCCAGCAAGCAAAGAAGAAGTGTTGCTTTTCTACCTAATTGATCTGAAAGTGCACCTAATAAAGGAGCCCCAAAAAACATAAAAAGAGGATATAACGCAAGGCATAAGCCAAAAAGAACATCGCGCGTACCCTTATCCATTCCTGTAGAAATAAGGTTGCTGGTAGGCTCCATGAATAAAGGCGTTAAAATAGGAAATACAAATGTAATACCCATTTGATCAATAATAATTGCTAAAAAAAGACTTCCAATAATCGCAATTGGGTTCGACTGGGTAGGCTTACTAGTGGGCATACTCTTCCTAAGTAATTATCTCCTAGTTATAAAATAACGTTTTATTTGAGAAATACAAGTAAAATACCCTTATTTCAACTTGAAAATTCTTTTTAAATAAACTTCAAGCCTATTCCAACAAGGTGGCATACTGCGAAAACCAACAAATCGATCAGGTCGAATTAAATAAAGGCATTCACTAATTGCGCCATAGCGTTTATGGATTCTATCCTCCTCATCAAAAATGATCCCTGTCTTCCACTGAACTGACAACTCATAATTTTTACTTATAATTAAATAGAGATTTATCCATACATTATAATGTTGGTGAATATTATGGATGATAGTATCAATAGCTTGTAACATTTCATCTTTAAGATCATTGTTGGATAAAAATATAAATAAACTATGTTTTCCAGCTAGCCGATTCTCAAATAGCCACTGTGTTGTACCACCTTTATTAAGCGTTGCTGCATAAACATCGGGGGCTCTTTCACCTGACTTTAGGCCCTTAAAGTTAACTGAGTTTTGTAGACAAGCACTATTTTTAACTTGATAACGAGTTCGTAACCAACGAATAGGTGAGTTTACATAAGTATCAATAATCGAACTTCTAGTTATATGTATATTAGACTGGGATAATAAGCCACCAAAGTAGCGTTTTACAGGCTCTATTTGCATCATCAACTTAGTAACATGATCACGATATTCTCTGGAGATAAATCCAGTCATTCCAAATGATTTTTCATTTAAATTTGAAAGTAACTTTGCTGATATTATGGTTTGCCTTTGTTCCTCACTATAACTATCAAGCAATCTATCAGCTGCGACTCCTTGACATTGCAAAGCAAGTTTCCAACCTAAATTTCGAGCATCCAATAGACCTGAATTCATACCTAAAGAAGTCAAAGGGCTAACTTGATGAGCTGCATCGCCACATAAAATAATTCGCCCTTTTCTACGATTATTAATTAATTTTAAATAGGTATGAAAATGGGATATCCATCGTGGCTCTGAAAACTTTGTGGAGATAGGAGACAGCACATCGAAATAATTTTGTAATTCACTAAGGGTAGGTTGTTGACCTTGTTCATAAACATCTGATTTAGGTAGTGAGATTAGTACTCCCCAGCGGTTATCGGGCAAGCAACCTAAGGATGCAAAGCCTTTATTTGCAAAAAAAAGATACCAATGCTTAGGATTTAAATCACCTTGAACGCTCACATCAGCCACAATATAATGGGAAGGGTATTTTTTACCTTTATTAATAGTAAACTTAGCTCGGTCTTGTACTAAGCTATGGGCACCATCACAACCAATAAGATAACGGCAATTGATAACTTCCTTTTGCTTACCCTCTAGATTCGCTTGAACATACTCACCTACATCCATAAAGTCTTTTAATTCTACTTGCCATTCAACTTGGCTACCTAACTGATTTAAAAGCTCTTCTTGAAATTTTTCAATATAGTTCTGGCCTATTAAAAAATAATTTGGATACTTCGATTCAATGCCTAGCCAAGGGGCATGAACAACTCGTTGACCTTCTGCATAAATAACGAGAGCCTGCGTTGCATTACCAACATGGATAAAAGGAGAGGCGTAACCAAAATCATCAAATCCCTCGAGAGCTATTGAAGAAAGGGCTGTTGCTTTAATTATTTGAGATGTTTGTGCTTTTTTATCAATAATCCGAAAATTAATTTTTTGCCGTGCTAATTCTAAAGCTAACATTAAACCAGTTGGCCCGGCACCTACGATAAGTACATCGGTATCTGACACCATAAGATTAAACTCAATAAAACTTATCCTTTAAGTTTAGCTTAATTGATATTGAACTTTGGTCACTATCTATTTAGTTTTAAATTAGATTTCTTTGTGCCTTAGGAAGTTTTTAAATATTTCCTCATTATATAGGTTGTATAGCCCTTAAAATTTCTCGGTAGTGTTGCAACGGTACTGTAGCCTAGCTTTTCATAAAATGGTTTTGCTTGAAACTGAGCTGTATCAAGTTGTATAAATTCGCAATTATAATTGCAAGCGACTTCTTCTAATTTTTTAAATAATTTGTGGCCTAGACCTTTATGGCGCTCTTTTTCTGTAACCCAGGCCATTTGTACCATGCACACTTGCTCAAAGATCTCACCTTTGATACCAGCAATAATTTGATCATTTTTATCAGTAAAATAAAGTGTAAAGGGCTTAAAATCAAAAGGGCCTATTCTTGATTCATTAAATTTTCTTAAATTCTTGCCAATTTCCTCAGCTGTAGAATTCACTTCTTGCTCATCAAAAGTTAATTTTATTTTTAACATTTTATAGAATTTTAAAAAGTTTAATTTTTAAGGGTTTATTCTAATTCTTTAAAACAGTGAGATTAAGAGCCTTCCAATACACGAAGGCTCAACTTTAAAGCTTTTTTACTTATAATGCAGCCAGTTATTTAATTTTAAGGCTGAAGTGAACTTCCGTGGGTTTGCTCCTCCGGTAGATGATGCTCCTTTTTAATCTGTGTTAAATCAGCTTTAAAAAGTTCACTATTTGTTTTAAATAAATTAAGAGGTGACTTACCTGTTAAAGCATAGACTATACCCATGATAGCAAGACCGGGAATAATGCCTGTCGCTAGGGTAGCTACAATCATTCCAACCCCGGTAATAAAGCGTTTTGTTGATATATCTTTATTATTTTGAATAATCTCAATATTAGTGAATTGTCTTCCTGATTCTTTTGCATTAAGAAGCTCAAAATATCTTTTTATAGTATTTTGGTTTTTTTCTGAGTTATCTAAAGTACTAAGAAGCTTTGCAATTATTGCATGAATTTCTCGGTTTTTTGGCGATAAACTTGCTTGATATTTTTTGGTAGCTTCTAAAAGTTGATTAATGATTAACACAAACTCTTCTTGGTTATCAGAATTTACTACCTCAGCATTTATCTCTTCATCTAAGTCTTGTTCTGTAGCCTTCGTATTTATATCATTAAGGTTAGGAACCTGAATATTTATCTGAGGGGAAGGTAGGTCTTTTTCTTCTCGTTGTCCTTCTTTAGACGTTAAGCCATCCGAACTCTGTACCTCAAGCGCTATCTCAGTAGTAGAGAGATCATTCTTTTGGTGTTTTATACTTTGTTTATTTGCATTATCTCTGTTATAAACAACAATGTTTTTATCTGCGCTAAGGGTTTGATTCCCGTAAGCTTCTGGCGTAAGCTCACATTGTTTTCTAAACTCCTGACCTATATTTTCCGCGACATAAATTGAGGCTTTGGAACCAACATGACCATCATAAACACCAAGAAGCAAAGCCGGTGTAGTGGATGTAATTGTTTGGATAGCAACAGTAATATTATCGGTAGAGCCAGCTTCTTTTGCTTTAATCACTAAAGCTTTAGCTATTTCTGTTTCAGATAACTTATCATTTGCTTCTAAAATTTCTTTCAAAGCCTCTAGTAGAAACTCCTCATGTCCTTTTTTTGTTTGAACATTTGCACCATCGGTAAAACCATCACAGGTATTAATAATTTGTACTTTTCTTATTGCATTTGGACTAACTTGAAAAGTTTTCGCAAGTGTATTGATACTAGTAATATCAATTGTTGCCTCAGAGCAAACGCCACTTTTTTTAAAGTATTTATCACCAATGGCTCTTGAAACAGCAAGGTGACCACCTACTCTTCCCCAAGAAACCGTGCCGCCAGCATCAGTAATACGTTTTTCTTCTAGAGGATCCTTTGGCTTATGTATTACTGAGTTTAATCTAACAACCCCTAAAAGTTGATTATTATTGTCATAAACCGCTGCAAAAGATGCAGCGTCTGCTAATAGTGCGGTAATTAAGTTCCCTTTTCCATCATAAATAGTCGTTGCTGCTGTTGTGCCATCCCTATAATTATTCTGTAAAAATTGTTCATCTAAAGTGCGATAAGTTGTCCATAGTCGCTTACCAATTTCTTCTGGTGTTAATGAATCTACAGTATTTTCTAATGTTTCCCAAGCTAAGGCATCTTCTTGCTTGTCGCGATACCTTGAGTTTTGAATTTCAAAATAACCAAACGGTTGCTCATTATCCTGATAGAAAATGTTTTCAGCTTGAGAGCGATCATATTTTTTTATGTGAGAAGTAATTTTGGGCATGTATTTTTCTTAGTAAAAAATTTTAGCCAAACTTATCACAAAACTTATACACAATAAACATTAAAATCACAATTTGATCATGTAATTTAACCACTAAAAGAAAGGCAATAGGATTATGCTTGCAAGAAGGATTGACTGATATAAACAACGTCATAATAATTGGATAAGGAGCTAATAGATGCGCTACTTGGCAAAGTCACCAGTAGGTTTAATTTGACTACTTAAATAATATTACTCTTCTTTTAAGCGATACTTTTTGAATTCTAGATTTGCTTTAGCTAGTGGCTTTAGCTTAATACGTGCTAAACCTAGTTTTTTAAGCAAAAGAATATAAACCCACCCTATATCTAATTCATTAGAATAAAATGAAAACTTAGCAGAAGCAGGATATTGGTGATGATTATTATGTAATTCCTCACCAGCAATAAATAGCCCAAAACTAGTCACATTATGTGAGTTATCTTTCGTGTTAAAGTTACGATAACCCAAGTAGTGGCCTAAGCCATTAATAACACTAGCTTGAAATATAATTTGTAGAATCATTTGCAGTGTCCATAAGGGAATAGCCCATATACCAATTAGAATCATTTCAATCACTAATAAAATGATGGGTCCCATTGTAGAATATTTACTATACCAATGTTTCTCTAAGTAATCGTTATCGCTAATAATTCCATACTTCTCGACTACTTGATCAGATTTCGCTTTATGATAAAGCTCAAATCCTGATGTAAATAAAGTTTTTAAGCCATGGATAATGGGACTGTGCGGATCGTTCTCTGTATCTGTCGCTTGGTGATGTGCCCTATGGACCGCAACCCATTCACATCGACTAGCGCCCGTTACAAGCCAAAGCCAAAACCTAAAAACATGACGTACTGCAGGATGAAATTTTACGGCGCGATGTGTCTCACTTCGATGAAGATAGATAGAGATAACAATCATTGTAAAATGGCAAGCCAAAACTAAATAAAGGATTGACCACCATAAATTAATCCCGATAAGTCCCTGTATTACAGGGGGATACAACAGAGCTAAACACCAAAACCCAATCATCATCCCAACTGTTAGCAAGCTATACTTAAAATGAGCAAAATTGATGTTTTTCAATGTAATAAGCAATTTATCTAACATCAACATACTTTTAAGTGTTTCCTGAGAGTCGTTTTCTACTCCAAGTTTTAGCTTATTAATTTCTTCTTTTTTAAACATTGGCTTACAGCTTGTGCCTAGTAATTTATCCCATAAAGTAGTGACAATTGCATAATTTCTAGCGTCTGTATCTGTTGTATGATGAAGTATGTGATACTTAGGTGTCGCGATAAATAGACTTAAAAAACGCTCTACCTTTTCATTGCATTTAATATTGGAATGGCACCAAAAAACAATGAGCGCTTGAATTAAGTCACAAATTAAGACAACGGTAAAATAAGGACCAAATATAAAAATAATACTAATTTTATAGAGAGTAAACAGTAGAAATTCAATAGGGTGTATTCGCAAAGCTGTTGTAGCATTTACTGATTTATCTGTATGATGGGTTTTATGTAAGCACCACAAAAAGGAATACATATGAGCTACACGGTGATAGGAATAGTGCATAAAATCATTAATTAAAAACCACAAAATAAATACTAGCCAAATAGGTGAATTAAAATAATGAAAAAGACCAAAATTATAATATTCACAAAACAAGGCAACAGAAAGCGTGCTTAAAGGAATAGCAATAATTATACTTATAATACCTATACACCAGTTCAATAATCGTCGTTTTTGTACCCCGTCCTTGCCTAAATTGTGAAATGGATAAAAAGCCTCTAATAAAATAAATAGCCCAATCATCATGAAAAAAAACAACATCCTTATTATGCTATAAAAGTCAGCATCATAAAGATCCACAAACTACTCCAAAAACACAACAGTATTTTAAATTATAGATTAATAGATAAATAATTTTTCTAATTATTCAAAATTTATCCTAAAAAACATAAAAAAAGCCATAAAAATAAATGAATAGAGATATTTTCTTATTAAATTAATAGCCCTTTTATAAGCTATCTACTTTATTTAATACTTTGAAATTCTTTTAATTCTTGCTGTAGTTCAGCAATTTTTTTATCACGACAGGCTTTTACTTCAGTAGCTTCGACACTTATACCTTCGATTTTTCTCCCTAAAACTAAAGGCTTCATGCAGCCTTGCCAAAATTTTTTATCCTTATCTTTAAAACCAGCTGATTTGCATGCTTTAACAATCTTCTTGCAATCCATATGCTTAAAATCATCCGCAAAAGCCATAGGAGAAAGTATGAATGTTGTTACAATAATCAAACCAAGTCTTTTCATTTATTCTTATCCTGGAATTAATAGAGACTTAAGTAATAGTAGGATAGAAATTTTGCTTAATCAAAAGTAGATTTACAGCCGTGGCCTTATCTTTAGGCTTCTAATCTAACAGGCAGGATTTAACGTAATTTGTCTCTTTCTTTGCGTTGAAAGCTACTAGTAAAGCTAGCTTATTTATAGTCTATATACCGCGGCCAAACCGCGGTATAAAAAATTTTTACGTTTAATTACATAGTGTATTGCACACCAAGTGCTAATATATAATTTTTATTATCTAAACCTGCTGAATTAGGAATAAATAGCCGTCTTCCTAAACTATTACTTTTAATTTCAGTATCAGCCCTAGTATTGCCATAGTTTGCATAAGAAGCTTCAGCGAAAACTTTAGTATTTTGAGTAAAGTAATAGCCTGCGTTTAAGGTCAGTGAATGATATTTTGCATTATTCCCCCACTCTTTAAAAGTTAAGTTACGTGAATAGTGCTTATCCTGATCTTCTGATTTTACCCAATTACTTAACTTCAGTAATAAGTTCAGTTCAAAATTGTTTATTGCATATTTCCCAGCCAGACCCACATAAGGTGTTTTAAATACTTGCCGGTACCCTATTCCAGGCTCATTATTGCTAAAGCAGCCAACTTGGCGGCCATTTTCATATATGAAACACCCACCTTTTGCTCTAAAATTAAAAGAGTTTTTTTCATAACCTCCGAGAAGACCTAATTTATAGTTTGGTTTATTAAGCAACCAAGTTTGTAAACTAAAATCAATTCCATTAGCATTATTAAGATGCGTATTTTCATGATAAGACCAGTCTGTCCAATGTGATTGTCTATCACTTAACCAATCATAATCATCCATAAATCCACTGCCTTTAGCCAGAGTTGCCCAACCTTTTCCGTTAATACTTAGCCAAGGCCTTAAGTCATAATTTAACTCTGCTTTAGCTATTAATGAATTATCTATCCGCCAATCTAACTGACTTATTTTTTTATTTGTATTTGGCTCATACACATATTCATGTGCTTCGCCGGATAAATGACCTAGTGCTGCATTAAATGATAAGCCCTCAAATTTATACGCTGTATCACTATCAGAAGCACTTGCTGTTATAGGCAATAGGCTCACTAATGACATCATCGCTAAAATGCTTGGTTTTTTTCTCATAGCTACTCCTAATTTTTTTATTAATGGAACTATTTGAATCCCTTGCATTTGAGGTTGGATTTTAGAGGCGAATTTTTTGCTGAAAGTTACCTTAACGGAGAAAACTTAAGGTTTTCTTAAGAAGACGATGTTTTATACCATTTATTAGTAAATTTTCCTTATCCTTATAAGTAATTCGCCATCAACACCTGGTCAATTTAAAAACCAAAAGAAAATTACTTAATCAAAACTTGTAATGCAAATTCAATTAGATAATAATAAGCCTCAATTAAATGTATATTAAATGAGCAAGGAAAAACCTTATCAATTTTACTTTCTTATTAATTCATTTTAGGAATACCGATCTAATAATTAAAAATTATAAGGTTTAATTGTTAGGTTTATTATTCTTTAGTGACTTTAAAAATTGCTTACTTTAAAGGAAAAGTGAACAAAAAATTAAAATATTTACTGTATTTATTCTTTTATTGGTAGCGAAGTAACTGATGTACACACATAATTTTTTCTCCGTCAAAATTCGGCCCATTCAAGCTCATATTGCAAAAATTAGATTAAATGCTAACTTAAGCCTTGCTGATAATGAAGGTACTTTATTAGCTAAAAATGCTTATAAAGGTTGGTTTAGTCAGACAAGAGCTACTTTAACTGAACTTGAAAGAGAAGAGACTGAATTAACCATCTATGAAATCTTAGCTTATCAGCAGAGAATAAAAAAACATTTACAAAAAATAGCCAACAAAAAAAGTCAAATGCATGCGGACAAATATAAAGTTCTTCATGACATTTTAGGCGATTTAAATTCTTTAATAGATTTGAAGAAAAAAGAGCTATTTCAAACCCTGGCCAATCTGGAAGTAATATTTTTAGCCCATAAAGATCGTTTTTTAGATGAAGAAATTAAGGAATTTCGTAAACAGGTACGTCAAATACAAAAGCTTTTTGATCCTCGTTTTTCTCACTTACGAATTTATTTAAATAGAGTAAAACTCGTTATAGAACATTTTATTGCCTTTACTCGAGAAAAAATAACGCGTTGCCTACCAGAAAAAGAAAGGGCCATTAATTCAACTCTCGACAAATTAATAGTTATTTTAGAAGATAAATTACAATCAGACTGTATGCACCTATTAATTAAGATTAAAGATATTGCTAATAACAATCAGAATAATAAAATTTTTGTCGACTTGATAAAAAGCCACAAACAATTATTTATTATTTCTTCTAGTAATCCAATAGACAGCCATCAGCTTTATTTATTAATAAAAGCCTTTATAGAAGATTTAAAAAAACAAACAGACAATGTATCTCTAGAATCTCGAGAAATTGTTGAGGTACAATACAAAAAACTTCTTAAAAAATTTCAAAAAATACAAAAAAATAATAGCTATTATATTAATTATCAACAGTTTAATTTCATACCACATAAGCGCTTAACTGCACCAGAAATTAGACGTGCCCATGCGCCGGCCCGATCAGAAAATCAAGTTATCCATTTTTTAAATGCTTATGAAGATATGTCTGTACCTAAAGAGCAACTTCAAGGTGCTTTCCCTTCTATTATCAGAAGTATTCAAAATGCGAAATATGTAATTTGTATAGAAGGCTGGGAAATTAATCTACACCTTGACTATTTACAACCACAACTTAAAACCATAGCAGAACATGAAACCTCGCCCCTTACTTTAGGTAAAATTTTAGTTCAAAAGGCCATCGATAACCCTAACTTAGTTATTGCTATTAAAGTATGGGCCCAATTTTGGGATAACAAATTAACTTACCATCATGACTCTATTGCTTATCTAGATTCAATTGCACGAGCAAAAGGACTCAAAAATGGCCTAAATGATCTTCCTAATTTACAATTTCGAGCGGTTAATCATACTTATAATTTCAATACTCATCATGCAAAAGCCGTCATTACCGATGCAGAATTTACACGCAAAGATGGTAGCAAAAAAAGAAAACTAACAGCCTTTTATGGTGGTTTAGATCTTGCGCATGATCGTATGGATGATGCGCATCATTCAACGCAAAGAACGCCTAATGCTTATGGCTGGCGGGATGTTCATCAACAAGTCATTGGCCCTGTGGTTGCAGATATATTTAACGATTTTGTTTCTGCCTGGCAGAATGCCAATAATGGCAGATTAAAGTTTTGGAATAAAAGAACAAAAGATAAACATCATTATCACAGCTTAGAGCGTTTCTGCCGCAATCTAGGCCATACTCAACTTCTTAATTACACAGAGCTTCGCAAACCTAAAGCCCTATGGCAATCACAGCTTTTACGCTCTACAATGGCAGCTTCTCATGGTAATTTCTGGACTGCACCTAAACCTTATGAGCGAAGTATTGCTTTAGGTTATAAAAACGCTATTGCCGAGGCGAAGCGTTCTATCGAGCTAGAAACACAATACTTAATAGGTGGGCCGGGAATCCACGCTAAACCAGAACATGCAGCTTTTAACCCTATTCCTCAAGCGTTAGTTGATAAAATTGTGGAACGATTTAAAGCAAATACACCATTTCATGTTTTCGTTACCTTGCCCATGCTACCCAATGTCACGAGTAGTGCCCCAGGTAGATTAGAGGTGGATTCTATAAGAACGCTACAATGGCTAACTATAAAATGGATGATGAATGAAATTGAGAAACGGACGGATAAGCCTTGGTGGCATTTTATTTCTTTTAACTTCTTAGCTCAATGGTATGGCCCAACAGAAGAATATAATAAATTGGCATCTAAGGTAGGTGTTACAAGAAATGAACTCATAGCTGCAGCTCAACGTAGCCCAATTTATGTGCACTCTAAATTTTTAACGGTTGATAATCATTTAATGATCTGTGGTAGTGCCAATGCTAATGAACGTAGTATGCGTGGTCAAGGCGGCGATAGTGAGATTGCAATTATTAACCGGCCTGAGCAAGGATATGAAGCCGCATGTCAAGAACAAATAATAGCTCAACGTATTCATAATTACCGAGTAACCTTAGGAGATGATTTTATCAAAAACTATCCCGAAAGCGTAATACATCCTGAGCTATTCGCAGAGCAAAGGCGACAGCAAGCATTAGCAAACTTTAAAGCATTTACCTCTAATACCGTGCGTTTAGATAATAATTCACCAGCAAGTAAACTTCTAACTTGGCCTTTAGTTTACTCGGATAAAACAGGGCATGTGGGAGAATACCAACTAGGGAATTCAAATTTAATAGATACACCTAAAGGAGAAGAAAACCAAGGTTATTATCATTGGCATCCAGAGCATTTTCCCAAAGCGCTACATACTTTAGCAAAATTTGATATAAGAATACCTTATTGACTAGTTTCCATTGACTTAGCATTGGCAAAGAGAGTCTCCTATAGAACTAACTAGCTATTCCAGAAAACTATCTAATTAACCCTCGCCTTAAGTATATTAACGATCTCACTATCTTTGAGCGCATTTAAATAATTCATAATTGTTACCTTAGGCTTAAATTTAAATCCAATTGTTACAATTTTGGTTAAATTAAGTCAAAATTGGTCTTTTTTGTACTAAAATTGACCTATATATATTATTTAGTTTGTAGTTTGTATGCCTATATCCGATGATCCTCAAACCAGATTAAATTATTTGGCTCATAACGGACTTCATAAAACTGTAGCCAGCATCTACCGTAATATAGAAGACAACCCGCAATTTTTAGATATTGATGTAACTGATGAGGCAATCCAGACGGCAATTGAAGCTGGATTAGCAGTAGAATTTAGAGAACCTGAGAAAGCAAAGAACTATGCAGCTATTTTAGAAGTGTTATGCGCAGTTCGACTAAGAGAAATTAAAGTGATTGCTGATTCCTTTCCTGAAGTAATAAATTTCAAACTTCCTAGAGAGAGACTTAATGAGGTATTAATAAAACTTACTGAGGAAGGAATAAAAGCCGCAAAAAGAGATGAGGATGCATCACAATATTGGCAAGCTCTAAGGATCTTATGCTCTCTACCGCTAAAAGAATATAGTCCCAGCAAATCAGCTATTACTGATATTTTACAGGCGATAGCTAGGGATAAACCTGAGAATTATATGCAAATTCTAGAAGAATTATCTCTCCTACCATTTCAACAAATTAATGTTTTACAGGTGATAGCTAGAGATAAACCTGAGAATTATATGCATATTCTAGAAAAATTATCTCTCTTACCACTGAAACAAATTAAAGTCATTACTGACTTCCATCCTGAAATAAAAAACCTTCAGCTGCCAACAAAAGACCTTGATACATTCTTAATAATAATTACCGAGGCTGGAATAGCTGAGGCAAAAAAAGGAAATAAGGAAGCGGCAGCCCAGTATTGGCAGGCTATAAAGATTTTATGCACTCTGCCGGCAAAAGAATATAGTCCTAGTGACAAAGCGATTAATACAGCCATAATAAAACTAGCTACTGTTGAACAGAGTGAAGCACTTGCTGTATTTACAGACGTCCTAGGCCGAGAACGAGTTATAGACGCGGCTATAAAGGGTGATGCTAGAGGTACATTAGCAATATTTTTGGAAGAAACTGCCCAGTCTCATTTATCAAGTCAAACTAAAATTGATGACGAATTCATAACCCTTGCTTCTCGTAAGCAATGGCATAAAGCACTGGAACTTTATTTTAAACGAGTACCCCAGCCTTCACCAAGCGCCCATGATGAAGTTTTAAGGTATGCAGTTTGGCTAAAAGACTGGGATGTTATTCCATTACTTTTAAATATTGAGTGCCCTAAACTTGATATTTTAAATACACTTCTAGAGAAAGCTGTTGAAGAAAAAGAGTTTTCAGTAGTTGAGAAAATTTTCTCCTTAGGTTATCAACCCTCCAGCAGAGGATTTAAGAGTGCATCAGATTTAGCGAAAAAGATAAAATGTACAGAAGAATTTGATAGCGCTGTTAAAAAAGGATTTCAATCTAAAAAATCTGCTGAGGTTATGCCTGATATTAAAATTACATCACAAAGCGAATTCGAGCGTACCTTAACCTGCTTAGCATATTTACGAGACTGGGATAATGCTCTCCGACTTTTAGTGTCAGGCCCTCGCAAGCCTATTGACCCTAAAATCATAACAACTATTTTTAATTTAGCTTTGAAAGAGATGGAATCTAACTCGAAGTTTTTTTTAATTATTAGGCCGCTTATACTTTTAGATACTAGTCAATCAATTAAGCTAAACGATAAAGAATTCATTTTCTTGTTTAATCGAGGTATTGTAGAAGATAAATTAGATTTTATTAAAAAACTTTCTCTTATTAACCCAGACCTATTCGCTAAAATAATTCCCGATACTTTGCAAGATATTAGCAGGGGATCTTTAATAGGTAAGTTCTTGAGTTTACAGCGCATTTTTTACAATGGAGATGATTTACTTGCCGGGATAAAACTTGTACTAGAAAACTATTTGCTGTTCAATAAACGTCATTTTGGAGTAATTAACCAATATGAAGAGCTTAGAGATATTTTTAATAAAATTGATAACCTTGAGGATTTAATTCAGCGTATTACCAATTTAAAAGACCTTCCGAAAGAAGATCCAGAGTTCAAACGTTATATGGACTTTATTCTTGAAAAATATACAGGGCAACTTGTTGAAGCTTCACTTAGTGTAAATCCAGATACACTAGAAAATAGAGAAGACCTTAGTGCGCCAACAAAAAATATATCTCGTTCTGAACTTTACTTTCAACGTTTACCCGCAGCCTCTGAAATGGCACAGATAGCTATACATGATGAGTTTGAACAAGCACTTGCAGGAAAATTGGAGGAAGAAAGAGTCGATATAACTACAAATTGGCAGCAAATCTCAAGTCTTCTTGCGTCAGGAAAGCAGCCTGATACCCGAATGGCAAATAAATTATTATATTTAGCAGCTAAAGAGGGACAACTAAGTGTTATCAAGCAGCTTTTTAAACTTGATATTTGCAATCAGCCAACAGAATTAGAAAAAGCAATTCAGGTAGCCAAAAAAGACAACCATAAAGGGGTGGTTCAGTACTTAACTAATCAAGCTCTTATTGCCAGCACAGAAAATCCTCTAACGGTGGTTAGATTAATATTAGAAAATTTCATAAATAGACATGCCAGGAAAGCCTTTATGAGCCATCTTTTTAATACACCTATTACTACATTACGAGAATTAGTTAATACAATAAAGCAAATTGAAAAGGAACCAAATTCCGCAGGAAATGAAGAAAAACTCGATAAGGTATTACGTCAGTTAGACGAGCTAAAGGAAATTCCAGAAATAAAAGAAGATAAAAAATTAGCTAGCTGTATTGATTTTATTAGAGAGCAAATTCCTCTACAGGAACAAAGCATACTAGAAATTCCAATAGAATCTAAAGATGTTCAACACCAAAGTATGTTTTAGATCAGATAGCCTTGATGCAGCAAAAATCAAGGGTATTTATTAGTACCATATCTTTGAAAATCCTTGATTACGCTGCATCAAGGCTACTTTATTGCGCGCTACGAGCCTTACTTTAGAGCTTCCTTAAATCAAGGGTTAGGGTTCTGATTCAGTGAATTTTGTTTTATTTCCCCATTTCCTTGGTCATTATTTGCAGTAATATAGACTCCATTTCGAATAAGATACTGATTAAGATAGGTACTACTCATTGCTATAGAGGAAGCAGAAAGTTATACAAGTAAAAGAGAAAAAAGTGGAATGATTTCCCCATAAAATTAGAGGAACTTCTATTTATTAACTAATAGCAAATAGCGCAGTAATAAAAGCTTTATTCGTATTACCAATCAATAAGTTATGGTGGGGCGGCGTCCATAACATTGGCCATCCAACCCATTGATAATAAATAATTATTTTAATGTGATTTTTGAAAAAGCCCCCAAATAGGCCCCATTTTATCAGGTGTTACTCTTGAAATTGAAGCCAATTCGACTAGCTTACTGTTCTTCTGTTCGCGAACAGCAGAACACCGCTTTTAAGCGTAAAAAGGTACATAATGAATGTATTTTGCATTTTTAATCTCTGGATTACCAACTTTAATCTTATTTTGTTCCAGTGCATCTTTGATGATTCGTGAAGCAAGAGCATAATTTTTTTCACTAATCCCTAGTCTTTGACGTAAAGTCGCGTTTGTCATTTTTTCATTTGATAAATATTTTAAAATGCAATGTTGAAAGCAAGCCTCTACACGCTCTGTTTACTCATATCTTGATAATTTTTAGGCGCGTATAGTATTACTTTAAAAACTATATTACTAATTTCAAATTTCAGTGGTGGTAATCCATATAATTCAATGCCGGTTAAAGCTCTTATCAGTCCACTACCTCTATCCTCACAAATATGGGTTTTATACATTATTCTCGCAAACAGTTCATTTCGAGGATTCGTAGAACCAAATAATCTATCAACAGACGTTTTCGCGATTAGTGTACCTGGGTTAGAGATCTCCATACGATCCGAAAAATCTCGACTTTAGGATGAGTACTATCAATACTAAAATCCTGATGAATCATTGCATTTGCTAAAAGCTCTCGTATTGCAACGATAGGATAAACAGTCACATTTTCTCTGAAGGCATTTTTAATTATTTCCCTACTAGGCAGTTAGTCTTGTATATAATCAAGTATTTCATTAAATCCAACAGCATAACCTCGACCAAAGGTTTTATCTTTGGTTGCTTCAATTTTTGACGAACCTTTATAACAAATTACACGGATACCCCGTCTTGCATAACCGGAAAAATGAGACATATTATTTGCAGCAAGTAATACACCTAAGTTATTAATCACATATTGACGATTCTCAGGCTTAACAAGACAGTATTCTTCCAATTTTTGGATTATTGTATCGGCATTTCCAGGGACAGGTATTTTTAAGAGGTTAAAAAAGTAACCACATCTATTTTATTTAAAATTTCATTCGATGATGTAGGTAGGTCAGCATCCTGCTCTTCAAAACTGGGTACCTTTGATCGTAATAAACAAACACCAGCCTATTTCTTGTTTCGACATTTTATGAGTCGAAGCTCCACTCCTTATGTAGGATTCTTCTATACCTTTGCCGCGTAAATGAACCGGTTTTTCCTTAGATTCTTTAATATAGATAAATAATAATACTTTGTCTTTATAAACGGTTACTTCATGATCAATAGATATTTGAGGTTCGACGCCTTCTCTAGCGATACTACTAATTTTACTAATAATTTCTTTGATTTTTTTCTGATCAAGACTATTTATTTGCCCATAATCGTCTATACCAAAGACTAAATAGCCGCCATATGCATAATTTGCAAAAGCTGAAATATGCTTCGCTAAATTTGGAGCGCCTTTACTTGAAGCATCTGCCTTCCAATCTAACTCATTAAGTTCGTGAGGCAGTGGGTTCAAACTCTTTTCTAAAAGTTGTAAGGCTAAATCTAACCATTGCTTTTCTGGTTTCATAACGCATAACCTTTTTAGCACATGACGATCACATGAGAATATATTTATAATCAAATGGTTACTTAATTTAGTAAATAGATGATCACATGAAACTTAGTGATTGGAAATAAAACAATTTACTAACACCAATAAGCCTGTCACATGAAAAAAACTATAAAATCAATTGGTTATGTAATTTTGCGGCAATATGATCACATGAGATTTAACTATTCTAACCTACCCCATTTTTGTTTCCATTCAGCATCTTTAATGATTTTTCGTTGATGATTAAGGAAATCTGAAAATCTCTCGGCCTCTTTCACAGATCAAGGCTTATTGGATTTTTTTAGATGTCTTAGGAAGTCAATATGGTGGAGGCGGCGGGAATTGAACCCGCGTCCGCAAATCCTCTGCCCTTAGATCTACATGCTTAGCCTTGTCTTTTAGTATTCACTGCGTCCTCTCCGATAGGCAGGATTTAACACAGCTAGTCTTTAAATTTCGCTTCAATGGGCAAGACAACCAAAGAAGCTAGCTTATCTTCTATGACCGTTGATTCGATACCAATAAGCAAGCTCGGTCAACGGGGCGCTGGTTTTTTGGCAGCGCACGGTGCGGTTACACTATCAAAGCTTACGCAGCGATAGCTTCACCTGCAAAGTTTTCATCGTTTGCATTTATATTTAAGTGAGATTGATTTACGAGAGTTCTCTCAAGTTCTCGGCATGCACCTTAGGTTTCGCAACCCGCGTCGAAGCCAAGTCGCCCCCCATTTAGGAACACTATAAGTATACCATATTTTTTAATAATTGCAGTCTTTAAATGATCATTTAGCCTAGAGCGTTGTAGTGATAATTTAATTTTCCCCTACGTCCTGTGGCTTGTCCACCGGGCCCAGTATCGGTCTTGACAATTAAAGCTTCTTTGCCTGTTCCAAATCCAATAGATCCCGTGAACAAGCTACGGGACATAGGCGTAAATAGTAATTATTAACCATCCCTAAAATACGAGCATTATTTAACTGGGTTACTAAATATTCAACAACTTAGGCTAATTTATACCATTATGACGCAGTAGAGCATCAATTGTGGCAGGCCGACCTCTAAAACTTATAAAGGCATCTTTCGCTTTTTTTGACCCTCCCACTTCTAAAATTGAATGGAGAAAATCACGGCCTGTCTTAGCGTTAAATATGCCCTCTTCCTCAAAGCGTGCGAATGCATCACTTGAGAGAACCTCAGCCCATTTGTAACTATAATAACCAGCTGCATAACCACCAGCAAAAATATGAGAAAAACTATGCTGAAACCGATTATAGTCAACAATAGGGACAACCGTAATTTGCTCTCTAACTTGATTTAAAACCGTCTGTACAAATTGCTTTTGCTCCGTATTAAATTCCTGATGGATTCGAAAATCAAACAAAGAAAATTCTAATTGACGCATCATAGCCATTGCAGATTGAAAATTTTTAGCAGCGATCAGTTTTTGATATAAGCTCTCGGGCAAAGGTTCGCCTGTTTCAACATGGCCTGATAATAATTCAAGAGCGCTTTTCTCCCAGCACCAATTTTCGAAAAACTGACTGGGCAATTCAACAGCATCCCACTCAACCCCATGAATTCCTGATACGTCTAAATAGTCAACTTGAGTTAAAACATGGTGTAGACAATGGCCTAACTCATGAAATAAGGTAGAAAGCTCATCATGAGACAATGTCGCCATTTTATTTGCACTTGGTTTAGCAAAATTGCAGGTTAACGTTGCTATTGGCGGTTGAATACTTTTACCATTTACTCGACGTCTACTTTGTAATGAATCCATCCAAGCGCCACCACGTTTATTTTGCCTAGCAAATAAATCCATATAAATAAAACCGCGTTCGATATTATGCTCGTCAATTAAACGATAACAAGTGATATCTTGATGCCAAGTATCAACATTAGGTACTACTTCTAATCGAATGCCATAGAGTCGTTCAATAATTGTAAATAATCCTGTCATGACCTTATTCAATGGAAAATAAGGACGTAAATCTTCTTGAGATAAATCATAATATTTGTGACGCATTTTCTCAGATAAATACGCAATATCCCATGGTTCAACTTGCTCTAACTGATACTCAGTTTGGGCAAATTGTTTTAATTTTTCTATATCCTTTTTCGCTTGAGAATGAGCGCGCTCTGCTAAATCAAGAAGAAAATGGCTAACTTCATTGGTTGATGAAGCCATTTTAGTTGCTAAGGATAATTCGGCATAATTAGCAAAACCTAATAGTTGTGCTTTTTCATGGCGTAAAGAGAGTATCTCGTCAATAACAGTGCTGTTATCAAATTGACCAGCATAAGGGCCTTTATCAGAAGCTCGTGTAACATAAGCTTGATAAAACGTTTCCCGTAAGTTTCGATCGTCAGCATAAGTAATGATTGCTAAATAACTGGGAAATTCTAAATTTAAAACCCAACCCTCTAAGCCTTTTTCAACAGCTAACTCTTTAGCTGCTTGTAAAGCATGCGGCGGTAAACCTTTTAATCTATTCTCATCCGTAATATGAAGGCTGAAAGCTTGTGTTGCATCGAGAACATGATTTTCAAATTGATTTGATAATTCAGAAAGCCTTGTTTGAATAGCTTCAAAACGTACTTTATTTTCTTTAGATAATGCAACACCAGAAAGTTCGAAGTTTCTCAGACTATCAGCTACTATTTTCTGTTCAATAACATTTAAATCTTCTGCATCGATAGAGCAAATCGCTTTATATAAGGTTTCATTATGTCCTATAGCAGCCTCATAGGCAGATAATTTAGGCAGACACGCCTGATAACAATCACGTAGTGCTTTAGAATTAACAACAGCGTGTAAATGCGACATAGGAGACCAAAAGCGCTCAAGAGCATCTTCCATATCCTCAAGCGGCTGCATTAAATTATTCCATGTAAAGGACTGTTTTTGTTTAAGCAATTCCGTAATTTTTTGTAAATTTTTCTGTAATAAAGCATCAAGTTGCTCAACAAAAGCATCCGGCTTAAATTGACTAAATATAGGCAACGTAGTCTGTGACATAATTTTCTCGGCAAAAAGAAAAATTGTAGCATTAACTTAAGAATCACTCTACGCTTACATTTGATTCAATTCTAACGATGGATCTAATAGCTCTAAATCTACTTCACTAGATTTTTGTATGCCTTGCTTAGATGCAAAAAAACTATGCGCGGTTAAAGGTGACGGTAAATTTAATAGTTTCTCAACTTTTTCATTTGGTCTTTTCTTTTCAATATTTTGCCAAATCAAATAGCCCGCAACTGTTATCGATACTAAAAGTAAGGCGCTAATAAAAGGAACAATGGGTGAAGCAACAAAGATTGGTATTGTTATGGAAGCAGCAAGCAACAATGCAGTGGTATTACATACACCAAATAATAATCTTTTATATTCATAATTTAATTGAGTATCTAAATGTTGTTGAAACTCGTAAATTTCGATTAACTCCTGTTTATCCCCTTGCTCTTTGATACTATTTGCTAAATTATTATATTCTTCTTTCAAAGTATGTAAGCGTTTAATTTCAAGCATTGCCCTTATGCTTGCTAAAAGAACATCATAACCAAAAAGACCCACATTAACATATACACTAAATGGTGCTAAGAATGGTCCAATTAAGATAAAACAATTTAAGATGCCGCCAGTCATCCATGCAATATCATTACCAATTTCAGGCCATCGGCGCTGCAATTGAGCATGAAAACGGGTAGTCCAGCCTATTTTTTTCTCCTCTTCTCCCATCCAAAATCCAGGAATTAAGTGCTTGAACAATAAAAACAGGTTAGTCGATAAACGCGGAATAAAAAATAACCATCCTAAATAAGCCACTACAGGATTAGCATATTTATCTACTGTGGCAACAAAGAGGCAAAATTTCTCTAAATCTTTAGCTAGAGGTACGGCCGTATCTAATAAACGTTTGCTACGAATAGACAAAAGACGCGGCCAATTATATTGAGCAATTTTAGCTCGAATTTTCTGTGTAAAATTATGAGAGGGTTCTGTATTAAAAAGATTAGTTGATGGAAATTTAACGCCTGCCTCGATTAACAAATGTTTATATACCTCTTGTTCTTTTTGCAGGCGCATAACTTCGCGAGGTACTACAAGATAATTTTGATATAAATGAGCTAATAATTCAGCCATCATAAGCGCTGTTATAAGCTCTGTTCTTAATTGCTCACGATCATAGTTTTTACGCGTATAATTATGTACCAATTGCGTACAAAGCACATTATATTCAAGGTTAAGTAAGTTATGTTGCTTAATTAAAGGAAGAAAAAAATCACTTTTTTTATTTTTTAGTTGTTCACTGAATTGCCATAATTGCTTATCTTTCAAGGGTATTATTTGTATCGTCTTTTGCAGATGGCGCATTACAGCAGTCATATTTTATCCTAGAGTTGCTCTTATTTCGCTTCGATGCCAAATTGTTACTAATTTTGTTAATAAAATCAACAGCAGTTAATTATTTAATCAATTTCAATCATTTTTAATAAATAACTAAGGCTTTAATAGTTAAATAAAATTCAATCCAGGGCTTTTTACAATCAGTTCGACTATAATATTTACGGTTGTATTAACTTGCTGAATCACAACTTCTGAGCGACAATAGCCCTCTCAGTGATAAGCTAAGAAAATAAATGAGCTCTACAAACGAATTAGCAAACGCAATTCGCGTTTTAAGTATTGATGCTGTTGAACAAGCCCAATCAGGTCATCCCGGTATGCCTTTAGGCATGGCAGATATTGCTACTGTTCTGTGGCAAAAATTTCTAAAACACAGTCCCAGTAATCCTCATTGGTTTGACCGCGATCGATTTGTATTATCGAATGGTCATGGCTCAATGATTCTTTATTCTTTACTGCATTTAACTGGCTATAAATTATCTATTAATGATTTAAAACACTTCCGCCAACTTCACTCTAAAACACCTGGGCATCCTGAATATGCAGAGACACCTGGTGTTGAAACAACCACGGGCCCTCTTGCGCAAGGCTTAGCCAATGCAGTGGGTATGGCCATTGCTGAGAAAACCTTAGCTCATCAATTTAATTTACCTGATTTAGAAATTGTTAACCATTTTACTTATGTCTTTGTGGGTGATGGCTGTTTAATGGAAGGTTTATCACATGAAGTGTGCTCCCTCGCAGGAACTTTGAAATTAGGAAAGTTAATTGTCTTTTATGATGATAATGGCATCTCTATTGATGGTAAAGTTGATGCTTGGTTTACTGATGATACAGCTACTCGATTTAAAGCTTATCAATGGCATGTTATTGAAGAAGTTGATGGCCATAATCCAGAAGCAATTGAAGAAGCTATTCGACAAGCCCGTGCTGAAACAAATAAACCTAGTTTGATTATCTGTAAAACTATTATTGGTTTTGGGTCACCTGTTGCCGGTAGCGAAAAATGTCATGGTTCACCTCTTGGTAACACCAATATTGAGCAAGTAAGAGCAAAGTTAGGCTGGTCTCATGAACCATTTACTATCCCTGATTCTATTTATGATCAGTGGAATAAGGTTGAGCAAGGCAAACGACATGAAAATGCTTGGCTGCAATTGTGCCATCAATATCAACAGGAAAATAAAGCACAGTATCAGGAATTTTTACGACGTATTAATGGTGATTTACCGGATAACTGGCATGACTTAAGCAAAGAGTTTGTTAATGAGTGTCGTTCACAAACAAAAGCTATAGCAACCCGTAAAAGCTCTCAGGCTTGTATTGAGTATTATGCAAAAATATTGCCGGAAATGTTAGGTGGCTCTGCAGATTTAACTAGCTCAAACAATACAAATTGGTCAGGTAGTAAAGCACTGACAGCAAAAGATTGCTCGGGAAATTACATCTATTATGGTGTGCGAGAATTTGGTATGGCTGCAATTATGAATGGTTTAGCCTTACATGGTGGCTTTATTCCTTATGGTGGAACATTTTTAGTCTTTGCCGATTATGCCCGCAATGCTATTCGCTTAAGTGCCCTAATGAAACAGCGGGTTATTTATGTTTTTACTCATGACTCAATTGGCCTTGGCGAAGATGGTCCGACTCATCAACCAATTGAACATGCTGCTATGCTAAGAATGACTCCTAATATTCATGTTTGGCGGCCTGCTGACTCGACAGAAACGGCTGTCGCTTGGTATCAGGCTCTAACTCATCATACAGGGCCTTCTGCTTTATTATTATCACGGCAGAATTTACCTGCGCTAACTCATCAAGAGAATGCTTTAAAAGCTATTAGCCGAGGCGGATACACTATTCTCGATTGCGAACAGGAGCCAGATATTATTCTTATAGCAACTGGCTCTGAACTTCATCTAGCAATTACTGCAGCAAAACAATTAAATGAAGAGCAAGGCAAACAAATTCGTGTTGTTTCTATGCCATGCTGTGAACAGTTCATTGCTCAAGACGAAGCATATCAGGAATCTGTTTTACCTAACAAAATACGCAAACGGATTGCCATCGAAGCAGCTGCAACGAATTATTGGTATCGTTTTGTTGGCTTGGATGGCGCTGTAATTGGCTTAGATCGCTTTGGTGTATCTGCACCAGCCGACGAAGCTTACGCTTATTTAAACATTACAGTAGAACATCTAATTGATGTTATTAATAACTTTTAATTGATTCATAATGAATCTTTCATTTTGGAGAAAAGTATGGCGCTGAGAGTTGCAATTAATGGCTATGGGCGGATCGGTCGTTGTATTTTAAGAGCAATTTATGAATACAATCGACAAGATGAATTTGAAATTGTTGCTATAAATGATTTATCAAGCCTTGAAGCAAATGCTCATTTAACTCGTTATGACACTACACATGGCCGCTTTAGTCATGAAGTCGCTGTTAAAGAAGATAGCTTGGTTATTAATGATCATGCGATTCGTGTCTTCGCTGAACGCGATCCTAAAGCCTTACCTTGGAAAGATGTAGATGTAGATGTAGTTTTGGAATGTACGGGTTTATTTACCAACCGTGACAAGGCAATGCAGCACATTGAGGCAGGTGCAAAAAAAGTATTAATTTCAGCGCCTGCTAAAGATGTCGATGCAACGATTGTCTATGGTGTAAACCATCAGAGTTTACGTGCAAGTGACATTATTGTTTCTAATGCATCTTGTACTACAAACTGCCTAGCGCCTGTCGTTAAGGCCTTGCATGAAGCAGTAGGAATTGAACAGGGTTTAGTGAATACTGTACACGCTTACACGAATGATCAAATGTTACTTGATGGCAGTCATAGTGATTTAAGACGTGCACGAGCCGCCGCACATTCCATTATCCCTACTAAAACAGGGGCAGCTTCAGCTGTTGGACTTGTGCTACCTGAATTGAATGGTAAATTAGATGGCTTTGCAATGCGTGTACCAACATTAAATGTCTCTGTTATTGATTTAACATTTACTGCCTCACGTGAAACAAATGTATCAGAAATTAATGATATCATGCGTCGTGCTAAGAGTAATATTTTATATATTAATGAAGACCCTTTAGTTTCTTGTGATTTTAACCACTGCCCTGCATCTTCTATTTTTGATACCAACGAAACAAAAGTTTTAGGCAATTTAGTTAAAGTGGTTGCTTGGTATGATAATGAATGGGGTTTCTCTAATCGTATGCTCGATACTGCTAGTTGTATGATGAGTCGTTAAGGGATTTTAGTCATGAATTTGCTTAAAATGAGTGAATTAGATTTACGTGATAAGCGTGTTTTAATTCGCGAAGATTTAAATGTACCTATTAAAGATGGAATAATTACAAGCGATCAACGATTACAAGCAGCTATACCAACTTTACAACGCGCGCTTGAAGCTGGCGCTGCAGTAATTGTTTTATCGCATCTAGGCCGTCCCGAAGAAGGTAAATTTGAAAGGCGTTTTTCGCTTGAGCCTGTCGCTAATTACTTAGCTAGTCAATTAAATTATCCAGTGCACTTTGCAGCAAATTATTTAGAAGGTGTATCTGTTAAGTCAGGAGAAATAGTCATTTGTGAAAATGTACGGTTTAATCCTGGTGAAAAAAAGAATGATGAGCAATTAGCTAGAAAATTAGCCTCATTATGTGACATTTTTGTTATGGATGCATTTGGTACGGCTCATCGTGCCCAAGCTTCTACCTACGGCGTTGCCAAGTTTGCGCCAATTGCCGCTGCAGGCCCTTTACTAATACGTGAGTTAGAAGCAGTAGAAACGGTCATGAAAGCACCAGAAAAACCTATTGTTGCTATTGTAGGTGGTGCAAAGGTATCTTCTAAATTATCGTTGCTTAATCACTTAGTAAAAATGGTTGATTACCTTATACCCGGCGGTGGTATTGCCAATACCTTCTTAAGAGCGCGAGGTTTTGAAATAGGTTTATCACTTTGTGAAGATGACTTACTTGATGAGGCTCGAGCTATTTTAGAAACAGCTAGCCAACATAATTGTCAAGTGCTCTTGCCTTCTGATGTTGTAGTTGGTAAATCATTTAATGAAAACTGCCCAGCTTTCAATAAATCTCTTATGAGTGTTGCTAGTGACGACATGATTATGGATATCGGACCAGATACTGTGGGTAGATATTTAGATATTGTTGATAAGGCTAAAACGATTATTTGGAATGGCCCTGTAGGCGTTTTTGAATTCGCTCAATTTTCCTATGGAACTCGAGCGATAGCGATTGCTATCGCAGACAGTGATGCTTTTTCAATTGCTGGTGGCGGTGATACATTAGCAGCTATTGATCAATATAATTTAACCGAACAAATATCATATATTTCTACAGGCGGTGGCGCATTCCTTGAATGTTTAGAAGGAAAAACCTTGCCGGCTGTAGCTATCTTGGAAGAACGTGCACATGCTACATCGAAGAACTAAAATTGTTGCTACCCTTGGCCCTGCTTGCAGCTCACCAGAAACGTTAAAATCTATTTTAGCTGCTGGTGTTGATGTTTTACGAGTTAACTTCTCGCATGCAGATCAATCTGTACTTAAAACGATTGCAACAGCTCGGATGATTGCTCAAGAATTAAATCAGCCACTTGCGGTCATGGCTGATTTGCAAGGACCAAAATTACGAATTGGTAAATTTCAAGAAGGTCAAATTACTCTTACTCCTAATCAGGAATTTATTCTTGATTGTGCCACTAAAGAATTAGGGAATAGCACTTTTGTAGGTGTAACTTATGCAGCCTTATGTCAGGAAGTATCACCTGGCGATACGTTATTATTAAATGATGGCCTTATTGAATTAACTGTGACTAAAGTTGAAAAGTCACGTATTTTTTGTAGAGTTATTGAAGGAGGCATTTTAAAAAATAACAAAGGATTGAATCGGAAAGGTGGAGGGTTAGCTGCACGTGCCTTAACTGAAAAAGATAAGGATGATATGCGTACAGCCGTTGAAATTTCGGTTGATTACTTAACGCTGTCCTTTGTACAAGATGGCCAAGATATTGTAGAGGCCCGTCAGCTGTTAGCTAACTTAAATGCACCTGATATACCTATTATTGCAAAAATAGAGCGAACAGAAGCGCTAGAGAATTTAGCAGAAATTATTAATGTTGCTGATGCTGTAATGGTAGCTCGTGGTGATTTAGGTGTTGAAATAGGTGAGGCAGAAGTTCCTGCTATTCAAAAGAAAATTATTGAGCAAGCAAGGCGCTTGGATAAAGTTGTTATTACGGCGACACAAATGATGGAATCAATGATTTATCAACCACAGCCAACTCGAGCGGAAGTATCTGATGTAGCGAATGCTATTCTTGATGGTACTGATGCTGTTATGTTGTCTGCGGAAACTGCAACAGGACAATATCCTGTTAAAGTTATTGAGATGGTTAATAAAATTTGTTTAAGTGCTGAAAAACATGCTTCTTTCTTATATAACAGGCCTGAGAAAGATACCTGCCATTATGATCGTGCTGATCAAGCTATTGCGATGGCAACCATGTATACAGCCAATCACTTTCCTATTAAAGCAATTGTTGCATTAACTGAATCAGGTGCAAGTGCAATTTGGATGTCGCGACATCAAAGTAAAGTACCTATTTATGCAATTAGTGCAAACCCTAGAACAGTTAATAAGCTCAGTTTAGTAAATAATATTTTTCCTATTTTATATGATTTTCATCCTTTACAAGTAGAGCTTATAAAAAAGGCCATCATTAACCATTTAACTAGCTTAAAGTTATTGGAGGTTGATTCTTTAGTTTTATTAACTCGTGGTCAAATTATAGGTGAACCTGGCGGAACAAATTGCATGGAAATCATTAAGGTTATTGCAGAATAAACATAATTTAGCTATTGAATCCAGCTTCTGAAAAATATCGTAATAGATCAGGTAACAGCGGCAACTTAAGGATTTTGTCATTTTCGCGAAGGCGGAAATCTATCCTTACACTTACACTGTGCCTACATAGAAATGGATTACCAACTACGCGGGAAAGGCAGAGTTGTTCTTAAGTTGCCGCCATTAGGTGATCTGTTACAAATTATCAAGTTAAACGCAAACGCTTCCTTAGTTGAAAGCATGTTTAATTCAGCATTAAATACACATTCTGTTGCTATTTATAGCATGATGTTTAAAATACCTCTTCTTCAAAATTTTATAAATTTATAAATAAGAGGTATATAACTGACATGAAATTAATACTTAACAGCATAGAATATGAAGTTAATGATGCTTATAGTTTAATAGAGTTAATAAATAGCTCACCTCAAGATTTATACCAAGAAATTATTATCAAATTACTTGAATCGACTCATTTTAATAGCCTTATCCAAGATAATGACCAACTTATTGCCTTATTAAGATCGCCTCTAACTGATAATGAAATCTCTAAAATAATGAGTTTTATTACCACCAATAAACAAGAATTTAAAAGATTAATTCCTACTACTTATGAATTCAAACAAACACTCCTAACTATTAATACTGAAGATGCCGAAATTTTAATTCAATCTATTTTAGAGGATGAAAATGAGTTTGATAGACTGATTAAAGATGAATATAGATTAAATATATGGATAGATTTTCTTGATGAAGAATTTCCTAATTACATTGAAGATTTTTTTGAAAAAATATTAAATTTTAATATTGAAAAATTTAATAAGCTTATTGGTGATAAAGAAAACATTATCGAATTTTCAGAAAGATATCCTCATCTTCGAGATAAATTAATTAATAAAGCGTTTTCTTGTGATACAACAACTACTGAGGGTTTGGTTAAGTTCGCCGAAACTGTTAAAAACTATAAGCTGCCAAAAAATTCGGTAAAAAACAAAATACTACAATCTATCCCAAATAAATTATTAGATAATTTTTTTAATAGGAAAGATGATATTAGTTTTATTGAATTCCTTAAAATTACCAAAGATTTATTAACTGATAAACTTACTAATAATTTTTTTCAATTATTTATTACATCTGATAATGAACTATTGCGATTAAGAATTCACGATTTAGAAGGTTTAATAACCATTTTAGCGGCTTTACCTGTTGATTTAGCGGCTCAATTATTTAATCGTATTCTAAATGATAATAAACTTTTTACTTATTTTATTAAAGATAATGAAACATTAAGTCGCCTATGGTTTGGTTCTGTAATGCAACAAGGCACCGTAGATAAAGCATTAATTCCTGGTTGGGCTAGAGAATACATGTTTGATAATAATTCTTCTTTATATAAACAATTAGAATTTGATATTGAATTAAAATATAAAAGAGATGAAGGACTTAGCCCAGAATACCTTTTTACTTTGCAAACTAAGTTACATCACAAGAGTAAAATTAGGGTAGGCAATACTATATACCAGGTACTAAGTACGGAAAGAGGAATTTTTATCGATAGTATTCACAATAAAGATCAAAAGAAACTACTAAATATATTAGAAAATGCATTAACCAATAGCGCCTTACTAGAACGACTTTTTAAATCTACAAAGTATAATGGTGAGCCATTTTCCTTAAAAGATTTATTTGAACTAATACCCAATGATCTAGCCTATAAATTAATACAAGCTATCATAAAAAATGATAGGCTTGATCAAGCTGTTGATCTTATGAGTATTAGTCAACTTTCTTCAGTAAAAAGTTTAAATAGTTTATTAAACCAAAATAATAAGACTGATTTTAATGAAATTGAAAATGAAATAACGAATAAAATTAAAAATAATACTATTAATTATTCTTCATTAAATTTATTTTTGCATTTATTAAATGAAAAAAACAAAAAAATTTTAGACACATCACCAATTAAGGCTAATTTAGAAAATCTAATTGATTTTGTAAAAAAAAGTAGAGTACCCTCACTTAGACGCATTACTTCTTTCTTCTTGCAACAATCAGAAGTAACAATTAAAAGCAAAACCCATGATGAAATAGCTGAAAAGAAAGAAATAATTCAACAAGCGCTAAGCAAGAATATGAGTTTAAAATATGAAGAAATTGTTACAGACATTAACAATAATAATAATACGCTAAACGCTGAGCAGATAGAGAAAAAAAACAAACTTGCTCTGGAAAAAATGCTGCAACGAGCTAAGACAGATCCCGATTTGTTAATTTCAATGTTTAAGCAGCCAAGATATGTTTCTCAATTTAACGGTGCAGAGTTATGTGCACTTGCCTTATCTAATGTAAAAGTTGCTAACGGTTTATTAGAACAATTAAGCGATAAATTTGAAACCAGAGAAATTAGTTTTCAAGATATTAAGACTATTATTAAAGCTTTTCCTGAGATAACTTCTTCGCTGCTTCAACGTCTACAGTTAGGCTCACTGCATCTTTTAATCATTGCAGATATTCATCCAGAAGCAGCCAATGCTATTTTAAAAACCCCTAAGCAATTAAGCATTTTGGCAAAACGTCCAGGGGTTAGTAGCGCTATAGTTATTTTAGCTAAAAAACATCTTGAAACGGCTAAATTTGTTTTGAATCAACCCCTATTAAGTAACTCACTTACCGATGACAATGTGGTTGAAATCGCTACAAATAACCCGGATATTGTAGATGATATTCTAAGAAATGAAAAAATTATGAATAAAATGAGTGAAGAAGCACAGGAATTACTAGGTACAGTATACTCGCTCCAACAACCAGCAAGCTTAAAAATTTCGTGATATTAAAATTATCATAAGATAAATTTTTATTTTAGTTGCTGATTTGTTTCTATTTAAAATAAAATTTATGAGTTTCCTTTATATATGATCATTTTTTGCAAGACCATCCTATATAAAGGAAACAATTTCGATTTAATTATTGCATTTAAATATTTTTTCTTTAGATTATCGTTTATGTTAGCGCTAATAAACCAAAACTTACCGGATAACCTAAGTAGCATATATTAAATATTTATTAAGCTTCTTATTCACTCTTACGAGCTATGCCTAATTTTTCTTTTAGACGAGCTACAGCGCTAGGATCATAGTGACGCAAAGGTTTGCGCTTTATCGTTACTGTAGGCTTGGAAAGGGTATTTGTATTATCGGCTGTACTAAAAAGAGGGGGCTTTTCAATATAATGAGAGTCAGAAGAGCAATAGCTAGATAGGTTAAATGTACTTGCTTGATGATTAGAGTTAGATTGGTGTAATGAATTATTGCCTATTGGCTTAACTATCACTGTACTGCGAGTATTTCGTATATTTTTTTCGATCCGCTTTTTAATTTTTAATGCTGCACGTTCAGCTTCTTCTGTCGTAACAGGTTCAACTGGATTGCCGTCTAAATCAATACGCATTTCTTTCGCTTTTAAGCAAATTAAGTAATCTAATCGACGTGTAAATAAGACGACAGCTTCACGAATCTTACTACGAGAAATTCCTAACGAATGTGCTTTATCTGCATGTTGCAAAATATCGCTCATAATACCTGCTTTTAAAGGGCGAATACGCACTGTACTATCAAAAGCTTGCGGAAAAGTGGCCGCCAACCATGTTAAAGCATCACTTTTAGCTTTTTTCGATTGATTTTTTTGTGCTTTATTAATTACAGCAGTGTAAGGATGAAGTTCGTACCTTCTCATGCTTGATACCTTAATTGAAAAACTTAAGTACAATGTTTGAAAATATTGCGCGATGTTAAGCGAAACCAGCTCATAATGCAAAAATTTCTTCTTAATTAAAGCAGGCAAAGTTATATTCGCCCATTAATGCCTGGTAAAGGTACATTACTTGTTGCTCCAATGCAATGCCTAAGCTCAAGCAGGCGTTAGTAAGCTTTGGTTTTTAAGTAAAGAAATAATATACTTTAAGTAAAACTTAGTAATTAACGTATGTTTGAGATAGGAGAGTTGAAGGCTCTTTAGTTCGTAAAACATTTTCCTATGCATGCGTAGGATTCATAAGCGATCCAGATTAAAAAGTATTACTAATTAGCGAGATTGTGTATAGTAAATTAAATTAATTAAGTAGGTACCTAAAAATGTTAAAGAGAATGTTTTGGGCCTTTCTTTCTTTTGCTTTTCCTTGGTTAGTATTATTAATTTATGATAATCCAGGTGGAGCAATTGTAGCATTGTTTATGCAAGCCACTCTAATTGGTTGGCCTCCTGCAACAATATGGGCTATGCGTACAGTAAAAGAAAATCAGAATTTAAACAAAAAGAAGTTTAGCAAAGAATAATTATTATTAAGTGGCTTATATTGCAATTTAGGAGCTAAATTATGGTGATTGGTGTTATCGTTAATGGCGCACGTGGTAAGATGGGATCGCTTGCTTGTGAAACAATAACTAATCACCCTGAGTTTAAATTAGTTGGTGCCCTATCCCGGCAGGATAATTTAAGTACCGCTATTATTGATACAAAAGCACAAATCGTTATTGATTTAACCCGAGCTGATTGTGTGTATGCCAATTGTTTAACCATTATTGATAGTGGTGCCCATCCTGTGATTGGTACTTCAGGTTTAAAACAAGATCAAATTCAGCATTTAGAATCACTATGCGAGAACAAAAAATTAGGTGGCATTATTGCGCCTAATTTTTCCATTAGCGCTGTTTTAATGATGCAATTTGCAGCACTTGCAGCGCGTTATCTTTCTGAAGTAGAAATTATTGAAGCTCATCACCCCCAAAAATTTGATTCTCCTTCAGGGACGGCTATAAAAACGGCAGAAATGATCGCTGCTACACGAAGTGCATCCGAGATAGAAGATCGAAGTCATGAATTAATTCCAGGCGCTCGTGGTGGTAAATATCAGGGAATTCCCATACATTCGGTACGCTTACCCGGTATTATGGCAAGACAACAAGTCATATTTGGTAATCCAGGTGAAACATTATCTATTATGCATGATAGCATTGATAGAGCTTCCTTTATGCCAGGCATTGTTCTCTGCTGTCAAAAAGTAACACAATTGCAGGCGCTCTACTATGGTTTAGAACACCTCTTAGTGTAAATGATTTGTCTTACACCTTTTCACCAAGATATAGACAAACTAGCTTCTTGAACTATTAATTCTTAGCTCATAGCTCGTTTGAGTTAAGATAAACTTAATATGAATCTATTATTCTTCACATGATAGACCCATCGCCTCTAAACCTCGTTCTATGTCATCTGGCATAGTTGGCCTAGAAAGTAGATATTCACCTGTATGCTCGGTCCAGCGCTCTACTGCAAAAGCTAGTGCTTCATCCCATTCTTCAGGCACATAATCACCTCTACCTAAATACATTAATGCTACAAGGGTTGCTTGCTGATCAGGTCTTAAATTATTAATTGCACCAACAACCTCTTGATAGACCATATCGTCAGCATAATCAGCTAAAACATACGATGCATCCATATCATCTGTCATCTCAGGAAAACTTACCTCTTCTTTTGCTTGAAATTGTCGTGCTTTAATAATTACATCGCAAATAATACCTGTATTAACATTTAACATTTTTCCTCCCTATAGATTTATAACTCTTCTTGTAAGATTCTCTAATTTGATAAGACTTGGCTTGTCTCTTTTATATTATCTTCAAAGGATTTAGCTTTAGTTTCTAGCAATTGCTGTAAAATCAAATTAACTTGGGCTTCAGGATCAGTTGATGCATATAAATTCCTTATACAAGTATAAAATGCTTCTGTTCCACTCAATCTTGTTTCAGATTTGTCTGGCCTCTCTGAAACAATATAGTAAATATCAGCAAGCATACGCGTCTTAATTTCTAAAGATGAACTTTGCGTAATTGTGTCATCAAATAATTTTTGAATCTGAGTTATACCTTTTGGTGAAGTAGCAAACAGGCGATAATTTAGCTGTTTTTGCCAATATCCTTTTTCACCTATTAACAACTTTATAGTTTCTAATAGTGTTTCTATGCTAGATTCAGATAGTTGCATTGCAGCCACAACACAACGAGCATACTTCCGTTTTGTATAAGATGCAATTCCAGCAATTCGTCTAACTTCATTATTAGTAGCTAGAGTATCATCTATAGTTAACGACTGTTTTCCTGCTCTTAGCTTAATGGCTTCTACTATATCTTTAGGTAAATAATTTGCAGGAGTTTTAATTCCTTGGGCACCATCAGCATTTCGGCCTGCATGAACATGCGCATGCCAGGTAATATATAAATCCACAAATATACTTTCAAAATGCCCTCTTGCTTCTTTATTATCAAAAAAGCTTGGCCAAGTACCATAAATTTCACGATAAATTAGCATGGCATCCGTATGAATTATTTCTAATGCTTTTCTATCTTTTCCACTTACGCAGGAACCATAACTAAGCCCTTCTATAAGTATAATAATTAAATTCTCAACTGAACTTAACCATAGTTCCCTACAACGGTAATCAAAGATTGTTGCTGTACCATAGCCTGAATTAAGCACTTTATTGTACTCACAACAAATCTGTGCTAAATCAGTTAACCGTTTAGCTAAGTTAAATGCTAAAGAGTTAGAACCTTTTAAAGAGATCAAGTAATCTAAGCTTTTAATTACGTTGTCTTTATTAAATTCTTTATCCGGCCATAAACTAGAACAAAAAGATACAGGTATTTTATTTTCACTAAAAACCTGCTTAATAAAACGTTCATAAGCAGAAGTACCAATGTCTTCTATAAGCTTAGGATTTTCTATAAATTGTCTAATTTGCTTAAATATCTTTGGATAGGTATAAGATAATTCAATAAGACAAGCAATATGAGTTGCAAAATTATCATCAATTTTTAAATCTTTAGATTGCTCAGTAATATTCCGCAATTCTTCTTGCACGCTATTTAATAGTTCTAAGCAATCTTGATCATAAGAACTTGTATAAATTAAGTATTTAGCTATATTAAATGGATGATTACTTGTATAAATTTTAATTTCTTTGTGTTCAGAGCGTAGGCGCTCTATAGCATGTCGTCTATGTTTGTCTAAAATTGGATCCGGTAATATTTGACTAGGTAAAGAAATCGGGCTAATTAAAGTCTGAATAAATAATGCACGACTTTTACCTAAATAATGACAAATTTGCGCTACATTGCGATTACTATGCTCTTGACCTAGGATAGCAGGTTCATCTTCTAAATCTCTTGAGCTTAAGTGACTAGAACGCAGCCTTGCCTGACCTAATTCTTTTACTTGTCCATTTGGATATAACAAAAATAATTGATGTTTACCAAAGTTTGCTAATAAAGGCAAAGACCGTAAGCGGCTAGGTAAGTAAGAAACCACGTCAGCTATATTATTAGTTTCAGAGAGAACTCTTTTCAAGAATAATTGTTCATAGGCAGGCAGCCTTAGAAACCAATAAGGAACCTCACTAACCTCTTTATTGACTGGAATATTATCTAATGATTTACCTATCTCGGTTAAGTGATATTCAACACAATTTAATCCATTTTTAGAAACCTGCGCAGCTAACTCTCTAAATATTTTTTGATGACCTAAACTTAAGTGAGAAAACCAGGAAGGTTTTGGTAACTTGTCCTCTGAAATAATTTCTAAATCTTTAAGTAAATTCGCTTGCTCCGTATGATCTTTTACATACTTCCAAAGCGTTTCTAATATACCTAAGTTATTTCTTAGATTTTCTTTATTGAGTGGTTGGCTTTCATTTACATGTACAAAAATTTGTTGAATAGGAGAAAGTTGTCTAAACCAATCGGGAGTCACCCATAAGTTACTATTTTTGATCGCTTTTAATTCATTAAGTGTTTCTTCCGTGTAAGGCGGTAGTGATTCATCCCATTGTAAAATTAGCTTGGGTTCATTAAAGGTTGTTTCTATACTCAATGTAGCTAAATTTGGACGCCCCTCTTTCATAATAAGATATTGCTCTGCTCTATTTAGCATCTCAATAGCAATCTCTTTAGCTTGAGCTTCTTCTAGAGAAGTAAAGTCATCCCAATAATCTAGTAATCCATTAACAAGCAAAGCTGTGAACCGAGCCAACGTATCCTGATATTCAGAAAGCACTTTACAAGGAGAGAGATTACAAGACCTTAAGCACCAAGAAATATAATCTTTTAATTCTTTTTCATTCCCTTTGGGTGGTATTGCTTTGACAATAAATTGAAAGGCCTGATGTAATATCTGAATGCGCTTTGTATAAATATTTTCTAAATTTGGAGTGTTAGAATAAGTTTCTAGTGTTAAATCTTGGCCTAGAATACTCTTTAGATTAGCCATTATCGTAGAAGTGAGTTCAATTCCTTCGGCAACACGTAATATTGTTTTTCCCATAGCTAAGTTTCCTTGCTCGCGTTGGTGATTTATTATTGAATAAATCCTTATACTTCACAATTTATTGTCAATAATTTATAACAAGACCTTCAAAGTTTATCGTGCTAAACTAAATTTCTCCAATTAATGAACGGATAGTTAACGGATGATAATATCGAAAACACGTGATTATACAGGCTTTTCGGAAGAAAGCCTTAATGAAGCAATTCTAAATGCGCTTGAAAAAGCTCAAGAACATAGTCATGTTGAAGTCATTGAATCACGCAGCTCTTTATTTACTGATAACATACGACATTATTATGTCACGTTGGCTACATTTTGTGATTAATAAATAGAAGGCTGCTTCTTTCAAAACTACTTGTTGAGGCTTAGATGACTTAAATTCGTAGCCAAAGCTTAAGCTGTCTTGCTAACAATAAACATTTTTGAAAGACGTTTACCTAAAAAGGAGTTTAGTGATGGTCTATATTGTTTCTCACTATATTGGTGGCCAAAAGCTGGATAATGATAATAGTGCAAATCAACGTACGCTCTATAATCCTGCTACGGGTGAAAAGATTGGTACTGTAAATTTAGCCAATAAGCAAATTTGCGATCTTGCTGTTAAAACAGCTAAAGAAGCGTGGTCTGATTGGGCACATACCGCGCCTGTAAAACGAGCACGTATTTTATTTAAGTTTCGCGATCTACTAGAAAAAAATCAGCGTGATTTAGCAAAGCTTGTCACCCAAGAGCATGGTAAAACAATTGATGATGCATTAGGTTCAGTTGCCCGCGCAATAGAAGTTGTTGAACTTCATTGTGGCTTAGTGTCGCAACTGCAAGGTCATTTTACACCTGAAGTGTCTACTGATATTGATTGTTACACATTAAGGCAACCCTTGGGTGTCTGCGCCGGTGTATCACCTTTTAATTTTCCTGTAATGGTACCTGTCTGGATGATGATTCCGGCCATTGCCTGCGGCAATACATTTATACTTAAACCTTCAGAGCAAGATCCTTCAGCCCCAATTCGCCTTCTAGAGTTGCTTACAGATGCAGGTTTACCTGCAGGAGTTGCCAATTGTGTTCAGGGCGATAAAGATGCTGTTAATTATCTTTTACAACATCCCGATATAAATGCATTTACTGCTGTTGCTTCAACACCAGTAGCGGAATTTATTTATAAAACAGCAACTACAAATGGTAAGCGTGCCCATACTTTTGGCGGTGCTAAAAACCACTGCGTAGTTATGCCAGATGCAGACCTTGCGCAAGCCGCACAAGCGATTGTAGGGGCTGCTTATGGCTCTGCAGGAGAACGCTGCATGGCCATTTCAGTCGTTGTTACTGTAGGTGATAAAACAGCTGATCAATTACTAGATAAATTATTACCTTTAATCCAAGCAATTCGAGTTGATTCAGGCGATGTACAAGGTTGTGATATGGGCCCATTAGTTAGCAAAGAACATAGAGGGCGCGTTATTCAAGCTATTGATCAAGGTATTGAAGAAGGCGCTAAGTTGCTTGTTGACGGGCGTTCTTTCAAGCACCCAATCCACGCAGAGGGATTTTATTTAGGGCCAACTCTTTTTGATGAAGTTAAAGAATCTATGACAATTTACCAAAATGAAATCTTTGGACCTGTTTTAGTAATATTACGAGTTAATGATTTAGATGAAGCTATTTCTTTAGTTAATCGACATCAATATGGGAATGGTACTGCAATCTTTACTAAAGATGGTTATTTTGCCCGTGAATATAGCCAACGTGTACAGGTAGGCATGGTTGGTATTAATATTCCAATTCCTGTTCCTGTTGCAAGTCACCCTTTTGGCGGATGGAAGCACTCTTCTTTTGGTGATACTAATATGCATGGAACAGAGAGTATTCACTTTTATACCCGAATTAAAACTGTAACTAGTAAATGGCCTGTTCATAAAAGTGCTTCTAATGCTTTTATTATGCCAACTCATTAAATAAATTGAAAAGATGCAAATCCCTAAACGCTCACTTGTTAATAAAATGTAAGTGAGCATGTTAAACAATCAATTGGAGAGAAAATGGCTCACATTGGATTCGTGGGACTAGGACATATGGGCTTGCCAATGGCACTTAATTTAGTCAAGGCAGGTCATCGCGTAACAGGTTATGATTTACAATCAGAGGCTTTAGAACATTTTGCTAGTGCAGGCGGTATTGCTGCTTTAGATTTAAAACAAACAGCGCACCACCAAGATGTTATTATTACTATGCTTCAAACAGGAAAGCAGGTACAACAAGTCTGCCTTAATGATGGACTTTATGCAGCTGCCTCACCCTCTACTTTACATATTGACTGCTCAACAATCGATGTTTCCACTTGCCAGGGCCTTTATCAGCAGGCTATAGAGCATCAACTGTTAATGATTGATGCACCTGTATCAGGTGGCGTTAAAGGCGCTACAGCAGCAACTTTAACGTTTATGATAGGTGGAGAGACAAAAGCATTTGAACGTGCTAAACCCTTACTTATGGCAATGGGTAAAAAACTTTTTCATACAGGCCCTGCTGGCAGTGGACAAGCGGCGAAAATTTGCAACAATATGATTTTAGGAATTAGTATGATTGCAGTCTCTGAAGCCTTTGTGCTTGCGGAACAATTAGGGCTTGCTCCTGATAAATTATTTGAAGTAGTTAATAACTCCTCAGGTCAATGTTGGACAACCAGTCATTATATACCTGTTCCTAGCCTCCTCCCAGATGTCCCAGCCAATAGAGATTATCAAGCAGGTTTTACAGCAGCTATGATGCTTAAAGATTTATTATTAAGTCAAGAAGCTGCTAAACAAGTTAAAATTGAAACAAGCCTAGGAAAACAAGCAGCTGCAATTTATCAGCAATTTAATGAAGAAGGATTAGGACAGCTTGATTTCTCAGCAATCATTAAAACTATCAAAAGGTAAATCATGGCTGGGCAAGAACAGAAAGATAGCTTTTGGGCTAATATTGCTAAAGAATATGTAGATTGGATTGTACCATGGGATACCCTTTCAAGTGGTGATTTTAACTTAGGTAAAATTCAATGGTTTCTTAATGGTAAATTAAATGTTAGTGCTAATTGTTTAGATAAACACTTGCCGACAAAAGCACATCAAACAGCTATTTTATGGGAAGGTGATAATGAAGATAAACAACAATCATTAACCTTTTCTGAACTTCATCATGAAGTTTGTCTGATGGCAAATGGGCTAAAATCATTAGGTATCAAAAAGGGGGATACTGTTGCTATCTACCTTCCTATGATTCCTGAAGCCGTTATTGCCATGCTTGCTTGCACACGTATAGGCGCAATTCATACTGTGGTTTTTGCCGGCTTCTCAGCAATGGCCTTAAAGCAACGCTTAGAAGCGTCACAAAGTAAGCTACTTATTACCAGTGACGGTTATAAGCGTGGTGGTAAACTATTCTCTTTAAAAGAGAATGCCGATGAAGCTAGTAAGAACCTAACTATAAAAACGTTAGTCATTAAACACAGCCAAGAAAAGATACCCTTTGATTCAGTAAAAAACTATTGGTGGCATGAAATAAAAAATACAGTTACTGCAGAATGCCCGCCTGAAATCATGGACGCAGAAGATCCTCTTTTTATTCTTTATACTTCAGGCAGTACAGGTAAACCTAAAGGTTTAATCCATACAACTGGAGGATACTTGGTTCAAGTCGCTTACAGTTTTCAGCAGGTTTTTGATTGTCGCTCAACAGACATCTTTTGGTGTACAGCAGATATAGGTTGGATAACAGGCCACAGTTATTTACTTTATGGGCCACTTTGTAATGGCATTACTACTTTAATATTTGGTGGCGTGCCTACCTGGCCCGATCCTTCACGTTGCTGGAAAATAATTGATAAATATAAAGTGAATGTATTTTACACAGCGCCTACCGCTATCCGAGCCCTAATTCGTGAAGGGGAGCAATGGTTAGAAAATACTAGCCGACAATCATTACGCCTCCTAGGTAGTGTCGGCGAGCCAATTAATCCTGAAGTTTGGCGTTGGTATTATGAGAAAGTAGGTTTAGAACGTTGCCCAATTGTGGATACGTGGTGGCAGACTGAAACAGGCTGTATTATGATTAGTCCACAATATAACAAGACGCAATCACTTAAACCTGGTGCTGCCTGTAAGCCTTTGCCAGGTATTTATCCTGTAATTCTTGATGAAAAATATAATGAGATTGAAGGGCCAAGTGAGGGTATATTAGCCATAAAGTCACCCTGGCCTTCCATAGCAAGGACGATAGCAGGCGAGCATGAGCGTTATCGTAATAGTTATTTTCATAATGGCTACTATATTACCGGGGATGGTGCTCGTCGTGATGAAGACGGTGACTATTGGATTAATGGTCGCATTGATGATGTCTTAAACGTGTCTGGCCATCGCTTAGGTACAGCAGAAATTGAAAGTGCATTAGTTGCTCATCCGGAAGTTGCTGAAGCTGCGGTGGTTGGCTTCCCTCATGAAATCAAAGGCCAAGGTATTTATGCCTTTATAACTTTAAAAGAAATTTCTAAACCTAGTGCTAAATTGGAACAAGAGCTTGTTGAAAACGCGAAAGCAGCCATTGGCGCTATTGCAAAGCCTGAAGCTATTCGTTTTGTTAACGACCTACCTAAAACACGCTCCGGTAAAATCATGCGCCGTGTCTTACGCTTAATAGCTAGTAAAGAGGTAACGTCTATTGATGAGCTTGGTGATTTATCGACACTTGCTAACCCGCAAGCGATAGATGATTTATTTCAAAAATAAATTAGGGCGTGTTAATAATTGCTCCCCCGCCTACGCGCAGGCTTGCCCGAGGCATTTAGGCTATCTAGATTAGGAACAAAGTTCCTCGTACGGATCATGCCATTGTAAAGTAAGCCTTTCCATCAAATTAATTATCCATTGCCTGCCCCAGTTTTTTAAAACGTTTTTCACATGGATCAGCTTCTAGATGAGATGGCAGCTATTAAGGGCCATAGAAGAATTGAGCAACTAATTAAAAGTAAAATAAATCAAACTTCAGTTATAGCAACTAACAGATATGGTTTTTATAACACTATGATAGACACAGCTAAAGCCATGAATAACCTTAATGAAGAAGTTAAATTTATTGCGCCTTAATAATTTGGTTATTGAATGCTATAAAAGATAGTTGATTTATGTATTTTCACTACCGATGACATCTTCATCTGGCCATTGATACCAAGTATTTAATACCTTAATTAATTCCTCAATCCCTTCTTTTTTTAATGAAGAGAAAAGTTGAACGGTAATTAACTCGGGTAATAAACGGTAATGATTGCGTACCTTTAAAGCTGTGTTTTTAGCTTCGCTACGGCTGATTTTATCAGCTTTAGTTAATAAAATATGTACAGGTATTTGTCTACTTACGGCCCACTCTACCATCATTTGATCAAGGTCTTTGAGTGGGTGCCGACAATCCATCAATAAAATTAAACCACAAAGGCACTCTCTAACTTCCAAATAATGGGCTAAGTTTTTCTGCCAATCTTGTTTAACTTGTAGTGCAACCTTTGCATAACCATAGCCAGGTAAATCAACTAAGCGTCGCTCCTCATCCAGAGCAAATAAATTTATTAATTGCGTGCGCCCTGGCGTTTTACTAGTACGTGCTAATTGCTTAACCCCTGTCAAACAGTTTAAAGCACTTGATTTACCAGCATTAGAACGACCTGCAAAAGCAACCTCGTAACCAGTATCAGCTGGCAATTGAGAAACCTTTGCTGCGCTTTGTAAAAAATAGGCCTTTGAATACAGATTATTTAACATTATTATACATTTTCATTTTGGGATTTTTGCTTAAGCAGTGTACCATTAAATGAAGGATAATTCTGAGGTTAGGATGAAAAAAATAGTCTTTGCTATTACTATTATGTCTACATTCGCTGTACAAGCTGCTGATAAAACGCCAGTAGCGCCCGCCAAAGCAGCAACTTGCGTTGCTTGCCATGGCCCAGAAGGAAATAGCACAAACCCACTTTGGCCTAATCTTGCTGGCCAACATGCTTTATATCTAGAAAAACAATTATATGATTATAAAAAGGTAACCACTCGCAACGTACCTGTAATGACCGCTATTGCAGCAACTTTAACCGATCAAGACATTAAAGATTTATCCGCTTATTACGCTAAATTACCTCTTAATCAAGGTGCTACGCCACAAAAATATGTTAAATCAGGCGAAGCAATTTATCGTGGTGGCGATTTAAGTAAACATATTACAGCATGTATTGCCTGTCATGGTCCTAAAGGAACAGGAAATGCACAAGCAAACTTCCCTGTTTTATCAGGACAACATGCCCAATATACCATTGCACAATTGCGGGCATTTAAAGAAGGTAAGCGTAGTAATGATTTAAATGAAATTATGAGGGATATTAGCCATCGTATGAGTCCAGAGGATATGGAAGCAGTTGCTTACTATATTCAAGGTTTACATTAAACTTTTAAGTGAGAAATAAGTTATGTTAAAACGTTTATTAGTTCTTTTTTTATTATTTCCTATGTTTGCCCAAGCAGAAAATTTCGTTATAGGAAAAGATTATGAGGTAATAAAATCTGCTGTACCAACAAAAAATACTAAAGTTACGGTTACTGAATTTTTTAGTTTTGGCTGCCCTTGGTGTTATCGCATTGAATCAAATGTAGAGCAATGGGTTAGACAGCAAAATGATAACATTCAATTCATTCGCGTACCTGTAGTCTTTAATAAAGATTGGTCATATTATGCTAAAGCTTACTACACTGCTGAACTATTAAATCTAAGTGATAAATTAAATCCTCTTTTATTTAAAGCGATTCAAGTAGATAAAGCCTCTCTTAATAATAATCAAGCAATGATTAATTTTTTTATTAAGCAAGGAGTAGACAAAGAAACCGTTGAAAGTGCATTTATGCATTCGCCTACTGTTGATATGAAAATTAATAAAGGTAATGCGAAAATGACAGCTTATCATATTAACGTGGTACCTTCCTTTGTCGTTAATGGCCAATATAAAACAGATTTGCAAATGGCCCAAAATGAAGAAAGGCTAGTCAAAATTCTTAATTTTTTAGTTAATCAAACAAATCAAAAAGCTAATTCTTAAGTTTATAAAGGCTACCTTAAAAAGGTAGCCTTTATACTTTAATTTACTGATATTATTTATAAACAGGTTGTGCTCTTGGTGCTTCGGGATATGCGTTATCCCAAGCAGCACGTTTCTCTTTATCCATTAAAAACTCATAAGCTGCATTAAGTGCTTTAAACCTTGCTGCCTCGACAGTCTCAACTTTATCTGGATGAACTAATATTACCTTTTGGCGATATACTTTTTTTATCTGGTCTTCTGAAGCATCTCTTTCTACCCCTAAAACTTCATAAGGATTTTGTTTTGGCAATTCAATTTGTAGTTTACGCTTTTCGTGCTTCTGCCCTTGCTGAAACTTGAATTCTTTAGCTAAGAGAGATATAAGTGTTGTACTTTTCTTTATTATCTCCTCTACCCTTGATAGGGTACTTTCCTTTATTGCTTTATTTAAAATATAAGATATAGGCGGTATATTATTTCTATTTGGGTAAACGCTTTTCGCATTACCCATTGCTTGAAGGAAAGCTAGTTCATGGCGGTGGGTATAATAAATACTAGCTAAGTCTTCTGCTTTAAAAGGAATTAAAAAACGACTCTTTAATAAAATTAAAGCATTCTCAGCTGAGTGTTTGGCTAAATCAGTTAAAGATATCTGATGCTTGTTAGTTAATAATTCCACTAAGGAAACTATATTTTCAGCTGACCGATGTTCATAAATTATTTTACATAACTCGTCATAAGTAACATGCTCTTTTAGATTAGGATGATTAAACAACTCGACAGCACTTTTGTCATCCTTAAGAGCTTTTCCCTTCAAAGAGTTAATTAACTCTATCTCTTTTTTTTCTTGTTTCCCTTTTTGCCTTATTTCTGGCTTCTCCTTTTGGGACATTTTTTGTAATACTTCCCAATATTGCCTACAAACCTCATTATCATTAGTGCCATTCACTTTTTGATCTGATGAAGCATAGTTAGCCGTGCCGTTGTCTTCAGGCGCAACTCTTGTAGGGCTTAACTTTAAAAAACGGCGCAAAGCTCTGGCGATAAATTCACCTAATTTTTTAGATAACTCAAAAATATTAAGCAGTTCCCACATAGTTTTAGCTAATTTCAGTTAGATATATATATTATATAAAACTTAGATTAAGTAATTATTAATTCTAGATTCAAGAAATTCGTTTTATAATCAGTGCAAACGATTACTTTCTATAATTAGATTTAAATAGTGAGGTTGCAAATAATACATCACCTGCTTTAAATACTTTAGTTTCTCCACTACTTGCTTCTACTTCAACCTCACCTCCTTGATAAATAATAAATTGCTTAGTAGAAGCTGTATGCATAGAAAAAATTTTGCCAGCCGGAAAGGTTCTAAAACGCATGGTTTCAACTTCAATTTTAGATGAATAAGAACCTAAGGGCTTTTCTGTTTTTGGCAGAGCAGATTCTTCTTTAAAATAAGATTTTTGATCACTACCTGTGAACAATAAAAAATATTTCATAATATTTAAAAATTAGGGAACATTTATAATTAATAGCACGAAAATACGATATTAAATTATTAAACTTGATAGTTTCCGCTAAATTCCCGCCCAATCTACCACCTATCCCTCCCTTACGCTTGTTACTGAGATTTACCTCTTAAATCAATATCCCAACAATCGACTACAATATCATTTTCACAGATAAAAAATTTATCAAATAGATTAATAGTCGGATCGCAATGCGGTACTATTAACTCTAATACCTCACCTAGTTTAGGTAGCTCACCATCTATGGTCATTATCTTTCCATGCTCATCACCAAAGCCACCCCAGTCATAACTTAATCCTTTGGGTTTTATAATTTTAGGCTGATGTTTATCAACATAGATAGATTTAGTACCGGCATCCACAGTAACATGTTCTCGTCTGTTAGCACTAATTACAGTAGTTAATAAAGTCATGGCTGGTTGAAAAGTATGAAAATAATTCGGATTTTCTTTTGAACCAATCACAGCATAATCTACATCCATCACGGTGTAGGAGCCTGGCTGAATTTCTGTAACCTCAGGCGCCTCAATGTCTATATCATAAGTACCTGTGCCACTACCTGTTAGAATTGAGCAAGGTAACTCCTCTTGCCTAAATTCTTTGACGAAATTACTTGCCATCTCCATCACTTCTAAGGAAGATTTTCGTCGCTCTTCATAAGATTTAATATGTTGCAAATTACCGGCATAGCATTGTAAGCCTTTTAAGTCTAATCCTTGACATGATTGAATAAAACGGCCCAATTCAAGCGCTTTTTCAGGTTTTATTCCAGTTCGTCCTATACCCGGATCAATATCAATTAATACATTAATTTTTATTTGCTCAGCTTGAGCTGCTGCATTTAAAGTAGCTACATTATTTTGATTATCAACCACAATCATTGTTTCAGGCGCTTGCTTAACACAATTAAGTAGTCTTGTTATTTTGGTTGGGGTTACCACAGGTGAAGTAATTAAAATATACTGAATACCTGCAGCAATTAATACCTCAGCTTCAGCAACTTTGGCAGCACTAATACCAATAGCCCCATATTGCAGCTGAAGAGCAGCTAATTTTGAGCATTTATGTGTTTTTACATGTGGCCTTACTTGCACATTATGCTCTAAAGCATGTTGCTGCATAAGTTGCAAGTTGTGCAATAACTTATTTTTATCTATTACCAAGCAAGGGGTATCGAGTTCAAATTTTGACAATCCAATAGGGTTATAATTATTCATTGTTATCTCAACTCAAAATGAAAATTAATGTACTGACTCTGACCTTTCATCAGATATGCCTGGATTCTCTAGGCTTAAAACGCCGGTATTAAAATCATAAGCGAAGATTTCGCCATAACGTCCCCAATCAATCATCGTACGTAAAACACGCTCAGCCTCTTTTTCAGTAAAGTAATCTTCTAATTTAGTTAGAAAACGCTCTTCTGACACCCGGTGACCGATTTTTTCATCTAAAACATGCCGAATGTAACGCGCAAGAGGCACTTTATCTAATAAACGTTTAGTAAATATTTTCTTACGCGTTTGCAGATCAGCATTTGCATACTCTCTACCAAGTTCTGTCAGTTGAATATCGCCATCTGAGACTCTTGCAAAGCCTAAAATCTCTAAAGTCTCTAACAAGGGAAATAAATCATCAATATTCATCATTAATTCATCAGCAAGTTCAGGCAAGTCAATGCGCTCACTAAACGAAGTCATTGTTTCAATTAACCCTGATAATTCCGATGGATCTACATCAGGCAAACGATAACCTAAACCAATCTGGCGCTCTCGTTGCGCACGCTTGGCTTTTTCACGTAAGCCTGTCGTCATTACCGTATAAATTTTATCAACTAACTCTTGAAATTCAGCCGTCTCAGGGTTACGTGGTTGTGGTAAAGAAACCTTTAATTCTGCTCGAATATACCCAGGATCACTACCAAAAATAATAATACGATCAGCAAGTGTTGCAGCTTCTTCAATATTATGAGTAACCAATAATATTCCATTAGTATTAGTCTTTTTTTCTTGCCATAAATTAAGTAAGTCTGATTTTAAATTTTCTGCTGTTAAAACATCTAAAGCGGAAAAAGGTTCATCCATTAATAAAACATCCGGATTAATGACGAGAGCTCTAGCAAATCCCACCCTTTGACGCATTCCTCCGGATAACTCCTTAGGAAAAGCTGATTCAAATCCATCTAAACCGATTATATCAATCGCTTCAATTGCTCGCCTTCGACGCTCTTCTCTATTCACACCTTGTGCTTCTAAGCCCAGCTCCACATTTTCTAGCACCGTTAACCAAGGCATTAACGCAAAAGATTGGAAAACCATAGCAATTCCAGCAACCGGTTTAATAACGGGTTGGCCTCGATAAGTGACGCGACCTGCTGAAGGAGGGACTAAACCTGCAATAATACGTAGTAATGTCGATTTACCTGAGCCTGATTTACCAAGTAAAGCAACAATTTCTCCTTCGTGTAATTTAAAATTAACATCTTCAAGGACCAAAAGTTCTTGGTTAGATGCTTTTTTAAATGATTTACGGCAATTTTCTAACTCAATAATTACATTTGGCATAAGCCTGTTAAAACCTCAGTTAAAATTAAAACGCTCATGTGCTAAGCGATATAAGGGTCGCCATAATAAATGATTAAACGCAAGCACATATAAACACATCATGCCAGTACCTAAAGCAATTCTAGGAAAGTCCCCTGCTAATGTACTTGCCTGAATGTACTCGCCAAGGCCTGTAGCTCTTAAAGTTGTATTTCCCCAGCTAACTAATTCAGCAACAATGCTCGCGTTCCAAGCGCCGCCCGCTGCTGTAATGGCACCTGTAATATAAAAGGGGAAAATACCTGGTAAAGCTAATCGCTTCCACCAAAGCCAACCAGATAAACCAAAATTATTTGCAGCGAGATAAAGATCCCGCGGAATAGCTGAAGCGCCCGCGATTACATTAAATAAAATGTACCATTGAGTACCAAGTATCATTAATGGTGTTACCCAGATTTCAACACTTAAATTGAAACGAACAATAGCAATGACAATTAAAGGATAGAATAAGTTAGCCGGAAATGCTGCCACAAATTGAATAATTGGTTGAATTTTTTGGGCAATTCTTGGCCTAAGTCCAATCCATACGCCAACAGGAATCCAAATAAGCGAACTTAAAACAATTAAGATAATAACCCTTGTACCTGTCGCAGCTCCTAAGGCAAAAACATATAAAATGTCGCTAAATTTTAATTTAGCTAAAATAAACTCTAATAAAAACCAGCTACCACTCGCTATACCTAATAGAACAAAACTATTCCATATCCAGTCTAGACGTCTTTGGTGATGAAGATCAATTTCTTTACTTACGGGTGGCCCATGACTAAGCCAACGAGCGTTGACAAACTTTTCTTTTATAATCGAAGCATTATTCCTTAAGCGTTTCATTAATTGGCTACCACGAATTAGGTCAATAAGCCATGATTGATATTCTTCCTCGTCGGGTCTTTGCTCTATTTTAAATTTTTCAGACCAAGCAATAAGGGGTCTAAAAAGAATTTGATCATATAAGAAAATAACAATAATCATGGTTAAAATGGCATAACCAACGGCTGCTAAATTATGTTGTTCAATGGCTACAGCAATATATGATCCTACTCCTGGTAGGCGAATTTGTTGGTGAGCGACGACAATGGCTTCGGATAATACAACGAAGAACCAACTTGCTGACATGGAGATCATCATATTCCAGAGTAAACTCGACATAGAAAATGGAACTTCTACTTTCCAGAATCGCTGCCAAGCCGATAATTGGAACATGGCTGCTGCTTCTTTTAAATCATCTGGTAAAGTCTTTAAAGATTGATAAAAGCTAAAAGTAATATTCCATACTTGAGCTGTAAAAATAGCAAAGATAGAAGCACATTCAGGACCTAATAAGCTATTAGGAAATAAGTGAATAAAACCTGTTACTGTAATGGATAAAAAACTTAAAACGGGAACAGCTTGTAAAATATCAATCGCAGGAATAATAATTTGTTCAGCTCGTCTATTTTTACTTGCCAAAGTACCTACAATAAAGGTAAATAAAATTGATAAAATTAATGCAATAAACATACGCAACACTGTGCGTGCCGCATAAAATGGTAATTTAGTAGGGCTTAATGAGATAGATAAAGGATCGCCCAGTTGATAAGGAACAGCCATCTGTTGGCCAGTCCAGCCCAATAAAAATAAAATAGATAAAATTAAAATCAGTAATAATAGATCCCAACGATTGAGAAAACGGCTAACATTTTCACGGTTAGCAAAATAAAAAGGGTTATTATTACGTACCAACCTTTTCTCCCTTGTTGATTATTATTAGGTAGAAATTATCTCTAACTTACAGACTTACTGCAAAATTAAATAAGTTTAATTATGGTTTCTTTAAGATTTTTAATTTTTTGAAAAATGTTATTAAATTCAAACAAGTTTCATTCTAAGCAGTTACATTACTGCGTTAGGCCTATAAAATTCAGAAAGCGATTTTAGTGCCATTCATAAAGAATATATGAATATAGCGACTAATCTTGCAGTAATTTATTAGACTTCTTTGAAAACTGCCATTGCCGGTCAATCACAGTTTCCGCAGAAGTCTACTGTTTAATTATTATATTTAGACTAATTTGTAATGACCTTTGCTTGCAATCACAGCAAATACTTTTTAAAGTTAATTCCAATTTACAGTTATTATACTCTTTACAAAGAATAATAATTTTACTTTCTGCTTATTTTTACGCAGGATACCACAAATAGTTAATTATCAACAAATAACTTGGTGATTATCTATTTTATAAGTATGCTACTTTACTGCTCTTACCTAAAGGCAAGGATTAAGTTATGTATCGTTTTCTTAAATTCGTTCAAACTTTGTTACTTTTATGTCCTTTAATAACTTATGCAGATAATACGCAACTTGCGGTATGGGCAAATGAAGCTATTGTTGCGACTTACACTTATAGCTTTAATAACTTTATTCAACGCCAGCGTGAAATAGCGCGCTATTTTACAGCACAAGGCTGGACTTCTTATAGTGATGCGCTTAATGCGTCTAAGCTTCCTGAGACAGTCATGAAAAATAATTTTTTTGTTAGTGCGGTAGCTACTATGCCGCCAGCAGTTAAATCACTAAACAAGAATCAATGGCAAGCCACCATGCCTTTATTAGTTGTCTATAAAAATCCACAATTTCAACAAAAACAAACCCTTGAAGTGACTATTTATTTTAGTCAAGTTCCTAGTAATCAAGGTGTAAGAGGACTGGCTATTAATGCACTGCAAGCAAAAGTCATAGAACCGCTATGTGAATGTCAGCCTCCTAAAAAAACTGACGAACAATTACCCCCAAATGCACCACAATAAGGCAAGCTAATAAAACAATAATAAAATTCAGCTTAGTTGGAATTTTTACATCTAAAACAGCTTGTTGTGGATCAATTGGATTATAAAAAACATCAATATCTTCATCCTTCTCAAAAGCCACTGCTGCCCGATAAGCCACTCTACGAGAGTACTTACTATTAGGATTATTGTGGGATGTGTCTAGAAAGAAATACTCGCCTAAGAAATCTTTGTCATAAACGTGGTAAGTGTACTCAATTTTAGGCCATAAATGATAACCATCTTTAGTCCAAAGAAAACGAGTAATCCGTCCTTTAGTTAAAAACCAAGTACGGGCTTTTAAAAGGGCTTGCCTATCTTGCCAAAAATGTTTAAGCAATAGAAGCAATAACAACAGCCAAGTAATATCAGCAGCGCCTCGCCAAGAAATAAATTCACCTAACACAACGACTAATCCTATCTATTTTTTAATTACTTTATAAGTATAGATTATTTAAATTAGACCTATTAAAAATTAGTTCACTACTGAAAGTGAGCTGACCTGTCAATTGATAATGGTCTAAAATGATTAAAAGAGGAGCGCTAAAAAATCAATTAAAATACAATTGCTTAAAGCCAATAAACTTGATAAGGCCTACTTTACATTAGAAATAGTCTTATCATTATTATCCATTTTATCGGCCCTTGATTTCCAAAGTAAATAGATTACAAGCACAACAATTATTAATAAGCCCATTGCAAAAAATGGCCTTGTTGTAAACCAAGCTATAGCTAAAAAAATGGCCCATAAACAAATGCCTAATACTACAGCAATTAAACCCGTACCAAAACCAATGATGGTTCCCACAAAAGGGATAACGTCTGCTAAAACAGCTAATGGACGCATTAATAAAGCAAATCCCATAATTACCATAACTAGTGTTACAAGTCTAATTGACCACATGGTCATGCGGTTTTCATCTTGCGCTTCTCTAATCATTCCGGCATGAGAAACTTGTCCAGGGGATAAAAGTAATACGTCCTCCCCTGCTTTCGCATGATATGCTTGTAATGTTGTACCTACTTGCTGCGCAATAATACTAACTGCTTGCGGAAGAACTGCTGAGAGCGAAATTCGTAAATCGCCTATCTGGGGATTTTGAATATCTTGCCCTAGGTACAATTCATTATTAATGAGCCGCACAGGTTTATTAAATTGCTTTGTTAACTTATCTAGATCAACTTGCGATAAATCAACAGGAGTAGTTGCAGTAATTTTATCTACTAAAGCAGGCGGTAAGGTAAAGTCTCCTAATGTAACGCTTGATGCCACTTGCCGTCCTGAATGCACAGGCATACTTACCGGGTTTTGATAATTGTTTTCCTTAAATTGCGAACTATTAATTAAATTTTCTGACCATACTTTATTATAAATATAACTTTTAATCGTACGCTCAGAACCACCTAGTTGCTTTTCAGTCCTGGTTTTTTCTTCTTGCTGCCATTGGTACATCTCTACCTTTCTAATTAAAGCAATAGCTACTAAATCAGCATTTAAGAGTGGATCTTGAAGTTTATTGTTTGTCGTTGCCAGGCCGGAGACATAAATTACGCGTAAATTATTTTTACTATCAATGGGGCTTGGCGGAACACTAATTAATACTTTACAGGCTTCTGACAAGGATCGTGCCATAATCAAGCTATGATTTTCATTCCAAAAAATAAGATAAATAGCAATTCCAATCAAAATAAAACCAAACAAGATACCTACAAGAGAGTCCTTAAGACGACTTCCCCAAGACTGTACTGTGACCTCTTGCATAACATACCTTAAAAAATTACTTGGTATCTATAAAGTATAAGCCATATAACCTATATCTAATAAATTTCTTGTATAAACTCGCTAATTTGTTGTCTTTTAGTGGTCAGTAGTAATTTTGAAGTGTTTAACCCCTATTAATTTCATTTACGTTTTTTAAGGCCTACCCACCAAACACTCTACAAATTTTCTTTTTATTTTTTTAGTCAGGTATTATTATTATTTTTTTATTAGGCAATCGGAATTTTAGTGTATTTCTAGAATTTTAGAGATTGTAAAATATAAGCATACTTCTAATCTCCCAAGTAACTATTTTAAGTTTAAATTAGCAATAACAAATAAATAAGAAAATAAAGGAAGTACTTAAATGTATAAACTAGAGTTTTTTCCAGATAGTAACAATAGAAATAAAATAAAAACACCAAAATTATATTGGGAATACGGTGTAATAGCCGATCTTCAAAGTAAAATCCCACTATCTCCAGAGTTGATCCAAGAATTAACACAACACCTTATACCAGAAATACAATTAAAAATATGGCCTAAAAAAGGTGAGCCTTTAGTTAAATGTATTATAGATTGTATGAAAAAAGGATTTGTTAATAATCACCCAACTATCACCTTTATCTTAAATCCCGATATAAAATCAATGAGTTATCCTTTAATTTTCAATGCAGAGGATTATATTGCTCTTCCTCCTAAAAAGCCAAAATATGGACAAGAGGATCTTATTTATGCAATCTGCACACTACTGATGTTTCGTTATATAGAAGAAAACTTTGCGAAGCTTGATGATCACAGTGTTTTAATCAAGAAGTATCAGCAGGAAGGGACGGGCGTTACCAATCGGCTATTTCCTTTTGTACTCATTCAATATGCTTATATAGAAAATAATCTAATTCCAGAATTAGAAACTATAAAAAGCACTTGTGTTAGCCCAGCAGTAATTCGTGCTTGGGAAATCATTGAGAAAGAAGGGATTAAGCCATTTTTAGATGAGCTTAAAAACTATGAATTAAATCTTAATCAACAAGTTACAAGTAAGCCACTAGAAATTTAATGCTTTTTCTGGCTGATATAGCTTATTTTAGAATTAGAAGTTAGATGACAAAAATGTTAAATTTAATCAGAAAATTTAACATTTATTTTTTATCAACCATATTTAAAAATTAAGATTGTTCTAAACTACTATTTATACAAAGAGAGGGTTTTCGCTTATTGTAGACAACCATTGCTTCTATAAATGGAATTTAATGTAAATACTTGTTGGCTTATTCAAAATGAACTACCACCCAAATTATATAATTCAGCTCATTTATATATGAGCACTTATTAGACCTCTTAAATAACTTATAACATAGGTTATTAGATTGATGATTTAACCTAGGTAATATGTTGCACTTGTAGTAAGCACCTATCAAGGTATAATCAATATAAAAAGTTGTATGGAGCGAGGGAGTAAATGATTGCAAAAACACCATTGCATGCTAGCCACTTAGATTCGGGGGCTAGAATGGTTAATTTTCATGGCTGGGAAATGCCCTTACATTATGGTTCCCAATTAGAAGAGCACCATATTGTTCGTACTGATGCAGGCATGTTTGATGTCTCACACATGACAATTATTGATATTTTAGGCGCCGGCGGACGACAATTTCTGCGCAAACTGCTAACTAATGATGTCGACCAATTAGAGCATAGTGGCCGCGCTTTATATAGCTGTATGTGTAATGAACATGGAGGCATTATTGATGATCTTATTGCTTATCAACGTGCCCCAGATAATTACCGAATCGTGCTTAATTCTGCAACTCGAGAAAGAGATCTCGCCTGGATTCGTAAGAAAAGTGAAGGCTTTGCGGTAGGATTACAAGAACGTACAGAGCTAGCTATGCTTGCGGTACAAGGGCCTGAAGCAATAGCTAAAACGATGAGTATCTTAAGTCCTGCGCAAAGTGACGCCGTTTCAACACTCACGCACTTTGAATGTGTTGATGTCGATAACTCTTTTTTTGCTAGGACAGGTTATACAGGCGAAGACGGTCTAGAAATTATTGTTCTTGCGTCTGAAATTAATCAATTATGGTCTGATTTATTAAACGTTGGCGTTAAGCCATGTGGCCTAGGTGCTCGAGATACATTAAGACTTGAAGCAGGCATGCTTTTATATGACCAGGATATGGATGAGACTACAACACCACTGGAGTCAGGTCTAGCTTGGACTGTTAAATGGCAGCCAGAAGATCGAGACTTTATTGGCATGGGCGCTTTATTGTTTCAAAAACAACAGGGTATAAAACGTAAATTTGTTGGCCTAGTTACTAATGAAAAAGGGATCATGCGAACAGGTCAACGGGTAATAATTCCTGATTCACCTCATGAAGGCATCATAACTAGCGGTACTTATTCACCAACATTAGGAAAATCCATTGCCCTTGCTCGGGTACCGATAGAAACTCGACACGAAGCCTTTGTAGATATTCGAGGGAAACAGATTTCAGCTCAAGTAACTAAACCTAGATTTATTCGAAATGGTAAGCCTATATCAAGCTAAAATTAATACTAATTAAATTCTATAATTAAGGGGATAGGTTGATGTCAGATTTAAAATTTACGCGCACACATGAATGGGTCCAAATTGATGGCAATGAAGCCTTAATAGGTATTACCGATCATGCACAAACACTTCTAGGCGATTTAGTCTTTATTGATCTTCCCAAAGAAGGTGAAGAAGTTAGCGCTGGTGACGAGCTAGGTGTGGTAGAATCTGTTAAAGCTGCATCGGATTTTTATGCGCCAGTTAGTGGAACCGTTATTGAAGTTAACCAAGCTATTGTTAATGATCCAGCTCTGGTAAATACTGATCCTCATGGCGCTGGTTGGTTAGTAAAACTTCGTTTAAATGAAAATAGTGATTTGAGTGACTTACTTGATGCAGACCAATACGAAACTGAGATCGCTGAGGAAGATTAGTTATGCCTTACATTCCCCATACAAAAGAAGATGTCAAACGAATGCTAGAAACCATTGGTGTGTCTAGTACCGATGAATTATTTGATGAAATACCGAAACAACTCCACTTTCAAGGGTTCAAAGATATTCCCGTTGGTATCACTGAGATGCAAATGCTTCAAGAAGCATCTCATTTAGCTCAGGCGAACAATAACGGTATTTGCTTTTTAGGCGCCGGCTCTTATGACCATCATATTCCGGCAGCAGTATGGGATATTGCAAGTAGAGGCGAATTTCTAACTGCCTATACGCCTTATCAAGCTGAAGCAAGTCAAGGTACCTTGCAGCTGCTTTATGAATTTCAAACGATGATTGCTGAATTGACAGACATGGAAGTAGCGAATGCTTCCCTATATGACGGCGCAACAGCAGTAGCTGAAGCCATTTTAATGGCTATAAGACTTAACAAACATAGCAAAACCAATCGTGTTTTAGTTGCAGGAACCTTACATCCCTTTTATCGAGCGACAATTGAAACAGTTGCCCGCAACCAACATATTGAAATTATTAACTTACCTTTCGATTGTAAAACCGGCACTACAACTTTAGCTGACGTGGATAAATATACTAATCAGGATATTACAGCCTTAGTTATTGTGCAGCCAAACTTTTTCGGCTGTCTTGAGCCTGTTGATGAATTAACTGCCTGGGCAGCAAATAATAAAGCTATTTCCATTGCCTGCGTTAATCCTATTTCATTAGGCCTTTTAAAACCACCTGGCCAATGGGGCTCACATGGCGTTGATATAGTTTGTGGTGAAGGACAGCCTTTAGGCGCACCTATGGCTTCTGGCGGACCTTATTTTGGCTTTTTTAGCACACGTCTTGAACATGTACGACAGCTGCCAGGACGTTTAATTGGTAAAACAGTAGATAAAGAAGGTAATACAGGCTTTAGTTTAACTTTACAAGCTAGAGAACAACATATTCGCCGTGCAAAAGCTACTTCTAATATTTGTACAAACCAAGGCCTATTAGTAACGGCAGCTACAATTCACATGAGCTTACTTGGCCCAGCTGGCCTGCAGCAAGTTGCAGAACAATGTCATAAAAATACCCTAAAATTAGTAAAAGGACTTACCCAAATAAAAGGCGTTAAGCAAACTTTTACAGCCCCTTATTTTCATGAAGTATTACTGCAATTTGAAACGCCAGTAGAAAATATTTTGGATAAATTAAAAGCGCGTGGTATTGATGGTGGCTATCCTATACAAGCGCATTATCCTGAACTTAATAATACTTTACTTGTTTGTGCCACAGAAATGCGTACAGAACAAGAGATTAATTTTTATATCGATGAATTAAAAAGCATTTTAAAGTGAGGCTGTATGTTTATTATTCAATTAACTTATAAAACGTCCTTAACTGAAGTTGATAAATATCTTCAAGCGCACCGTGAATTCCTAGATTATTATTATAAGCAAGGCTTGCTAATTGCCTCTGGGCCAATGAAACCTCGTGTAGGCGGTATTATTATTGCTGCAAGCAATAATAAAGAATACCTTGAGTCTGTGTTTAAGAAAGACCCCTATTATTTAGCTGAAATCGCTGATTATGAATTTTTAGAATTTTCGCCTGTGATGTATTGCGAAAGCTTAAAACCATTTATTGAGGAAGCGGAGAGTATATTATGTTGATATTCGAACGTTCTCAGGCTGGGCGACAAGCAATAAGCCAAGCTCCGAGGCCTAACACAGAACCGCTGAGTATACCAGAGCAGTTTTTACGTAAAATACCTCCCCGGCTACCAAGTTGTTCTGAATTGCAGGTTGTACGTCATTATACTGGCTTATCACAAAAAAATTATGCCATTGATACAACCTTTATTCCTCTGGGCTCCTGTACAATGAAATATAATCCACGTGGGGTGCATAAAGCCGCCTCTATTGCAGGATTTGTGAATCGTCATCCCTTAGCGCCAGAAAAAGATAGCCAAGGTTATTTAGAAATTATTCATCAATTGCAATCTTATTTACTTGAAATTACCGGCATGAGTGGTGTTTCTTTAACACCGATGGCAGGCTCACAAGGCGAGTTTGCCGGTGTTGCTATGATTAAGGCATACCATCAATCCCGAGGCGATACTCAGCGTAATGAAATGATTATTCCTGACGCAGCGCATGGTACTAATCCGGCCTCAGCTGTTATGTGCGGCTTTAAAATTGTTGAAATTTCTACTGCTAAAGATGGTGATATTGATTTAGAGCAATTAAAAGCGAAAGTTGGCCCTAAAACTGCTGGGATTATGCTAACAAACCCATCAACCTTAGGTCTATTTATGCGGCAAATCACCGAAATTGCCGCGATTGTCCATCAGGCGGGTGGTTTACTTTATTATGACGGTGCTAATTTAAACGCTATTTTAGGGCGTGTGCGTCCAGGAGACATGGGCTTTGACGTCATGCATTTAAATTTACATAAAACCTTCGCAACCCCTCATGGAAGTGGCGGCCCCGGAGCTGGGCCTGTCGCGGTAAGTAAACGCTTATTACCTTATCTACCGCAACCCGTCGTTATCAAGGAAAATGAAACTTATCGATGGGCTACTAAAGCAGATTATCCTCAAAGTATTGGTAGATTATCTTGTTTTATGGGTAATGCAGGTATTTTACTACGTGCCTATTTTTATATTCGACTTTTAGGTAAAGAAGGATTATTACGCGTATCAGAATTTGCGACTTTAAATGCTAATTATTTATTAGCAGCATTAACCAAAGTAGGCTTTAACCCAGCTTATCCTCAAAGACGAGCTAGCCATGAATTTGTATTAACTTTAAGCCAAGAGAAAAAGCTTTTTAATATTACTGCAATGGATTTAGCAAAACGCTTATTAGATTATAGGTTCCATGCACCAACTACTTACTTTCCTTTGCTTGTACCTGAATGCTTACTCATTGAGCCAACAGAAACAGAATCTAAAGAAGAGCTAGATGCGTTTGTTGCTAGCATGGGATCAATTCGTAGGGAAGCGGAAGAGCAACCGGAACTGCTAAAACAAGCGCCCACTAAATTATCAGTTATGCGTTTAGATGATGTTAAAGCCGCTAGGGAGCTTGATCTAAATTATTTCAGCTCGCAACTCCAAGAATAATAAATCTTTATTGTGGCGACTATAATAGACTTCTTTCGAAATTCTACTGCGAGAGAGGTCTAATCAACCAATTATACCGCCAATTAATAGTCTAAATGGTAAATTTGTAGCTTTCTCTATTCTTCGTCTATAAATAAATATTTACTGACACCTAATGAAAACCCTTTTCTAAAAAAAAAAAATAAGTTATAACAGTTTTACTTACGTCAAGGATTGGCGGTTTAGGATTAACCCGGTGTAGATGTAATCATTAATTAATTTCAGGGAGCGAAATAATGAATACTAAAGTGTTCTCGCAACGATTTAATCGGGAGTTATCTTTATTAGGTTTTCCGGAAGAAATATCAGAAAAGACAAAAGCCGTTGCCAAAGTTTTTGGTGTAACTCGCCATCTTGCTAATGGCATGATTTTTGGCCAAATCTTGCCTTCTTCCGAGCAGTTAAATAAGATCGCTGAAGTACTTGAAGTTTGTCCTCAGTGGTTAAGCGGTGCCACCGACAGAAAAAAGGCCTTTTCTGTAAGAGAAGAAGAAAGCGTGTAGTTAATTATAAATTAAGCTATAATTTTGATAGTTTAAATTACTCCTGATAAATAAGTATTTATCAGGAGTCAAATTGTGTAAGGTTTTTGCCGTTATGGAGTGCTTAAGTTATTGCATTGCCAATTCAATTGATTTAACTCGTCTCGATCATTATTTTAAATCTTCAGCAAATTATTATCCGACGACTAAATCACGAGATGTTTTAAGAATTTCTCCAGTCAAACTACCTAATTCAACCATTTTCGCTTTTAAAAATGGTACAGTAGTTACATGGGGAATTAAACGTTATCAAGTCGACCCTTATCTTGATAAGATTCGTCAATTTGCAATCAGGCCAATTTCTGTTTTGGTACGAGATGAATTTACCTATAGAGTAAGTGATAAAACATCTATTGAGCCTCACGGCTTTTTTGATGTCGATTGTATTTCTCTTGATGCAGATATGGATAGTGATGAGCTTAAATTAAGTTTATCTTACGGCTTTTCACAGTCAGTAAAATTACAATATTTTGAAACCATTATTGAAGCATTAATTGAAAAATATTCGCCCGTCATTCAAGCACTATCCACAACAGGACAGATGCAAATACCACGTATGCAAATTCGGCAAATTATTGGCGAGATTCTAGGTGCTAAAAGTGAAATGAACTTAATTAGTAACTTTTTATATCATCCTAAATATTTCTGGCAACACCCTACCTTAGAAGAATATTATACAATGCTTGAGCGTTATTTACATATTCAGCGCCGGGTTAATGCTATTAATCATCGCTTAGATACTCTTAATGAGATTTTTGAGATGTTTAATAGTTATCTAGAAAATCGCCACTCTCATAACCTTGAAATTATTATTATCATACTTATTACAATTGAGATTATTTTTGCAGTACTTAATTTTCATTTTTAAATTAAATACTGTTTTTTCTGGAAATTATAATTATCTTCCCCTAATCTTTGAATAAGAAAATATAATTAACGTGAGTTCGCCATGAAAGAGACGAAGTCTCTTTTATGGCGCTAAGTGGCCGATATCCGTAAACAATTAAGTAATTTATACGTGATCTCGATAAATAGGCTAAATTTTATTAAATTGTATTAAGAGTTGTTATGCTTAAACGTAATAGTCAGCTAAGTACAACCCAGTTAGACCACGTTAGTAAATTAGCTGCGCTTTGCGCAATTCAAGATGGTGGTTTGCCAACGCTATATCACGATATTTTAATAAAAAAAAGAGAAACTGAAAGTAATGTTCTTTTATATGAAAACGATAAATTAATTGGATTTTTAGCCTTATATTTTTTTTATGAGCATGCTTGTGAGGCAAGCTTACTCATTGATCCTGCCCATCGCAATCAAGGCATAGCAACCAAGCTTTTCACTCAAATTATGTCATTGCTTAAACAAAAGAATATGAATGACGTTATTATTTCCTTTCCAGCATCTGCAATACTCCCTTGGCTAGAAGTATCAGGATTTAATTATCATCATAGTGAATACTATATGATGAGACACAGTGAGGAATCGTTATTAATTAGTAAGCCTCGATTATCTATACGTAAAGCAACTTTAGCCGACTTAACGGACTTATGTGCTATTGATGCATCCTGCTTTTCTGTCCATCAAAATATGACTGAGCGTTTTACTTATTTATTAAATGATATAAACAACACTATATTATTGGCTTTAAAGAATAAAACGCCTATAGGCAAAGCGCATATTCAATGGAAACCAGATATAGCCCATTTCTCAGATATCGCCGTTCTTCCTTCTTATCAAAGAAAAGGATTAGGCAGTGAATTACTAGCACATTGTATCAATGAGGCATTAAGTATGGGAAAAACAACTATCGATTTAAGTGTTGAAGCAAGCAATCAAAGAGCCCTAAAATTATATCAAAAGTATCATTTTAAAGTGAAAGATAAACAGGATTATTGGGCAATTAGTGTAGTAAAGTTACAAAATCTGTTGCCTTCCTTTCTTTATTAAAGTTCTTGCCTAACTTGTAGATTTTACTTTTTTCATTCTTAGATAATAGTTATGAATATTAAATGAATAGTAATTGCAATTACTGAGTATTGCTTTCAAAATCTAGCAAGTACATAATTTAATTTGATTTTGACATCCAGAAGACAAACTCTCTGCTATGTCATTAAAAGGATATTATCCCGTAATAAATGCTTAAGCGTTTAAATGGGAGCTAAATAAAAATAGGTTATGTCCAAATAGCAGTATTTACTTTGTTAATTTGGCTAAGCCCACTAACCTCTATCTTGCAAGAATAGCTTAAGGGTAAGGAATGAAAAAAAGGGTGGTAATCACGGGGATGGAAATTGTATCTTCTATTGGCAATGGTTTACAGCCATTCTGGCAATCAGCCATTGCAGGAAGATCTGGTATTAAACGGATTCAAAGTTATGATCCAAGCCCTTATCCTACACAAATCGGGGGAGAAATTACTGATTTTTCTTTAGAAGGAATAGAAAACTTAGAGAAATATAAGCGTTACCCGCGTGCTATTCAGTATGCTCTTTATTGTGCTTATCATGCCCTTATACAAGCCGGCCTTACTCCAACAGAATTGCAAACTGCAGGTACTTTCATAGGCACAAGTTTGGGCGGTACCCCAGAAATAGAATCAGCAGCTTACGACTTTTTTTTCAATCAAAGTTGGAAAAAAATTCCAGCTTTAAGTGTTTTACGTGCTATGCCTAATTCCATTGCTAATCATATTGCAATTGCCTTTGGTTTAGGTGGGCCTAATTCTACAATATCAAATGCGTGTGTTTCTTCAGCAGAAGCAATAGGTAGTGCTTATCAACATATTGCACAAGGTCGAATGGCTGCTGCAATATGTGGAGGAACAGAATCACTATTATGGGAAGCTATTATGGCTGCTTGGTGTAAGTTACGGGTAATGTCTGTTAAAAATGAGCAACCAGAGCTCGCTTGTAGCCCATTTTCTAAAAATCGCAGCGGTATGGTAATGGCTGATGGCGCAGGGATTTTAGTTTTAGAAGAATTTAAGCATGCTAAAGCGAGAGGCGCTAAAATTTTTGCAGAAATTATTGGCTTTGGAGCAAGCTGTGATGCTTATCATGTTACAGCCCCAAGTAGTCAAGGACAAGTGAGAGCCATCCATGCAGCACTTGATGATGCCAAACTATCAATTAATGATGTGCAATATATAAATGCTCATGGGACTGGGACACAATTAAATGATTTAACAGAAACAGAAACAATAAAAAATGTATTTGGGCAACGAGCTTATGAGATTCCAATCACTGCGCAAAAATCAATGACAGGGCACGCTATTGGCGCTGCAGGAGCGATGGAAATTATTGCAACAGCACTAAGTTTACAACACGATACTTTACTGCCTACCATTAATTTAACTGAAGCAGATCCTGCTTGTGATTTAGATTATGTTGCTAATTTTTCAAGAAGAAAGTTAATTGATATAGTCTTATCCAATCATTTTGCTTTTGGAGGCGCTAATGTCGCTTTGTTACTACGTCGAGGTATTTAAAGACTACAGTAGTCTTAAATAAGATTACATTGTTAATTATTCAATCGTCTTATACCCAATTTAGTAAACAAAAATCTAAAAACATGGTTCGCAAGTCATCCCGCAACGCGTTATAATCGATCCATTTGCGCAAACTAGAAGGTTAATTAATGAGTATTTCTCTATATGAAATAGCTAATATAGTGCAAGGTATAGTTATTGGTGCTGATGATATTATTGTATCTTCTTTATCGCCAATTGAAAATATTACTGCGGGCTCTCTTGTTTTTGCTGATGGCTTAGATAATTTACGACGAGCTGAGCAATCAGAGGCAGTAGCAATCCTTACTAGCCCCGAAGTTAAGTATTCAGTTAAACCCATTATTCAGGTTGCTCATCCTTTCCAAGCATTTATTCAATTATTAGATTTCTTTTATCCTCATACTAAGCCTGTAGCAAGTGTGCATCCAACTGCTATGATTGCTCCTGATGTCAAACTTGGAAAAGATGTTTTTATTGGTCCTTATGTAACTATTGAATCAGGTACCGTAATTGGTGATCAGTGTATTTTAAAAAGCCATGTAAGTATTGGGAAAAACGTGGTAATTGGCCAAAAAAGTACCTTACATTCTCATGTTACCATTTATGATGAAATGGAAATTGGTGAGCGCGTATGTATCCATGCATCTAGTGTTGTAGGCTCGGATGGATTTGGTTATACCTTTATAAATGGTCACCATTTAAAGGTTCCTCATAAGGGTAAAGTTATTATTGAAAATGATGTTGAAATTGGTGCAAATACTGTCATTGATCGCGCCACTTTAGGTGCAACGGTTATTGGTTTAGGGACAAAAATAGATAATCTTGTTCAAGTCGCACATTCTGTTAAGCTTGGCCAACATAATATTTTATGTGCCTTTACAGGTATTGCTGGTAGTACAGTAAGCGGTAATCATGTTATTTTTGCAGCCAACGTCGGTGTTAGTGATCATGTTCATATTGACGACGGTGTTATACTCGGTGCGCGTGCAGGGGTTCCACCTAAAAAGCACCTTAAAGCTGGTAATGTGTATTTAGGCAATCCGGCAAGGCCTAAAGAGAAAGCTCTTGAACAAGAATTAGGGGTAACTCGTATTGCCAGTATGCGTAAGAATTTACGTCTACTTAATGATAAAATAAATGAACTAAGTACTCGCCTAGAGCAATATGAGGCTACTGAATAATGTCTAGTTCTTTGCTTTTAATAGATGGTTCTTCTTATTTTTTCCGCGCTTTTCATGCCCTACCTCCTTTAACAAACTCAAAGGGTCAGCCAACAGGCGCTATTTACGGTGTAGCTAGCATGCTCAAGCGATTAATTAAAGATCACCAATGTGATCAAGTTGCTGTGGTTTTTGACGCGCCTGGTAAAACTTTTCGGAATGACTTATACCCTGAATATAAAGCGCATCGCATCGCAATGCCACCTGACTTATATGTACAATTTGCACCATTAATTGAGCTTTTAACCGCTATGGGATTGCCTCTATTAATTATCGAAGGCGTTGAAGCTGACGATGTTATTGGGACTTTATCCCGTCTAGCGACAGAGCAAGGTCAGCCGGTCATCATTTCCACCAGTGATAAAGATATGGCGCAATTAGTTAATGAACATGTAACTATTATAAATACTATGACTAACCAAGTCATGGATAGCGCAGCGATTAAAGAAAAATTTGGTGTCATGCCCGAGCAGTTTATCGATTACTTAACCTTAGTGGGTGATACCTCTGATAATATACCTGGCGTGACCAAATGTGGACCTAAGACAGCCGTTAAGTGGCTTGAGCAATATGAAAGTTTAGATAACCTATGTGCAAACTCCCATCTTATTACCGGTAAAATAGGAGAATATTTACGTAAAAGTTTAGATTTCTTACCTCTATCAAAGCAATTAGTTACGATAAAAACAGATGTAGAATTACCTTTAACATTAACCGATTTAAAAATTAAAAAAGAAGATAAGGAAAAATTAATTACTCTGGTACAGGCATTAGAATTTAAATCTTGGTTAAAAGAATTACTAGAAACTAAAGAATTGCAAGAGTCTACTGAAGAAGTCCACCAGCCAGATTTAAATATCGTTAACACGGAAGCAGAATTAAATAATTTTATAAAATTATTGCAATCTAGTTCACAAATTTACATAAAAACAGAAACCACTGATCCAAATTCTATTCATGCAAATATAGTAGGTTTATCGCTCGCTTTAGACGAACAACAAAATGTATATATCCCATTTCTTCATCAGGATCCCGAGATCAAATTAAATCCGCATGCCACTCTTGATTCTTTAAAATCTATTCTTGAGAATGAAAAAGTAAGTAAGATTGGGCACAATTTAAAATATGATTATAATATTTTAAAAAATTATGGCATCCATTTAGCCGGTATCCAGTTTGATACTATGCTTGCTTCCTACGTTTTAAATAGTACAGGGCAACACGATCTGAATACCTTAGCCTTAAAATATTTAGGTTGCAATACGATTACTTATGAAGGTGTTGTAGGAAAAGGGGTCAAACAACAGCAACTAAATCATGTTAGCCTTAATAAAGCTGCTACCTATGCAATAAGTCAAATTATAACTATTGTAGCGCTTCATAATAAACTTAATACCTTATTAGAATCACCTTTAGATACGGTATTTAAAGATATTGAAATGCCATTATTGCAAGTACTTGCGGAGATGGAACGACAAGGCGTGCTTATTGATATTCCTACTTTAGAGAAACATGGGCAAAGACTCAAATCTAGGCTAATCACCTTGGAGCAAGAAGCAAAGGAACTTGCTGGACGAATATTTAATTTAAATTCACCTAAGCAGCTACAAGAAATTCTTTTTGATGAATTAAATTTACCAATTCTTGCAAAAACACCTACAGGCCAGCCATCAACAGCAGAATCTGTATTACAAGAACTTGCTTACAATTATAAGCTACCAGCTATTATTTTAGAGTATCGTAGCTTAAGCAAACTTGTATCAACTTATATTGATGCATTACCTAAACGAGTTAAGCTAGAAACTATGCGTATTCATACCTGTTATAATCAAGCGATTACAGCAACAGGTCGTCTTTCATCCAGTGAACCTAATTTACAAAATATTCCTATTCGAAGTGAGGAAGGCCGTTTAATCCGTACCGCTTTTATAGCGCCACCTCAATATACCATGCTCGCAGCTGATTATTCACAAATCGAGCTACGTATTATGGCGCATTTATCAGCGGATCCTAACCTTTTAAAAGCATTTGCAAGTGGTTGGGATATTCATACAGCCACAGCCAGTGAAATCTTTCAAGTTAAACTTGATGATGTAACTTCTGAACAAAGGCGTCGGGCAAAGGCCGTTAACTTTGGGTTAATATATGGTATGTCTGCGTTTGGGTTAGCCAAGCAACTAGGTATTGATCGGCAAGACGCCCAATTTTATATGGATCGTTATTTTCAGCGTTATCCAGGTGTTTTGGACTATATGGAAAGAACACGCGAGCAAGCACATACGCAAGGATATGTAGAAACAATCTTTGGCCGTCGTTTATATCTACCTGATATTAATGTACGGAACTTAGCTAGGCAGAGAGCTGCCGAACGTATGGCTATTAATGCTCCTATGCAAGGTACTGCGGCAGATATTATAAAAAAAGCCATGATTGCAGTATTCAAATGGCAAACATCACTATCTAATCCTGACAGTGTACGTATGATCATGCAAGTTCATGATGAATTAGTGTTTGAAATTCAGCAGGATGCTATAGAATGGGCAAGAAATGAAATTCATCACTTAATGGAAAATGCTGTAGAACTTGTAGTACCTTTACAGGTTTCAATTGGTGTAGGAACAAATTGGGATGAAGCACATTAACTTTCATGTGCTCTCCTAGTTAAGCTGCCAACCTTAAATATATAAATGATCGACGCTTATCTGTTCTTTAGCAAAATTTTGTTCTTGTCTAATTAAGTAAGATAACGATCGAGCAATACGTTCTGGGCTAACAATTTTTTGCCAACAATGATAGTCATGAAAAGGTTTATTATGCAGGCGGAAAACATCAGCAAATGCCTGCCGCATAGTTTCTGAATTTGTCCAAGCAATAATAGGAATATATTTATAATTAGCCCAAATAGTATGAGCTAAAGCTGGACCATTACATTCTAATCCATCCGATGCTTTTAAATCACCATCTAAAATGATAAGGGTAGGAATACTGTTTTGTAAGTAAGCTAATGCCTGTAAGCTATCATTAACTACAGTAACATTGATTTGCGTATACAACACTTGTAATAAGCGAGTTAAACAAAACGCATTGAAAGTACTATCCTCAACAACTAACACTCGCATGAGAACTCCTTTTAATTGTTGTTAGGAGTATAATGTCTAAACCTTAAGGGAAGATTAAGAAATTGAATAAGCGTTTGAAAAAACAGAGCAAGTACATATTAAAAATTTAAAGCTTTATAAAAAAGTTAATTAGCATACTTATTTTTTAATATTCGCTTGCCCTAAAAACCTGATCGAAATTAATTATATTTAATATTTTGTTAAGCCAAAAATTGTACAATATATAAACACCCTTTAATCATGTTTTAATTTATGCCTCTAACTAGAAAAAAATTTGTTGAATTATGCAACCAAGCAATTTTCTATACACGAGATCACATTGCAATCAATAATCAAAAAAGCGGTTATCAAAAGTTTCACCGTGAAATTAAAGAAAATAATTATTTTTCAACTATTGCTCGTCCCCCTCTAAAGAATTCTCTGGAACATGCATATATTTATCGACATGATTTTATTGAATATACAGGTATAGGAAATTGTCATGAATTAGCAGACTATCTTCTAGTTGAAATCGGTAAGAGAATTGAGGCATATAATGCAACCGCAAGACTGCGTGTTGTTAAATCAAAAGAAGTCGACCATGTCTACATTGAAGTTCTTATTCAATTAGAGAATGAAATTGAGTTTTCTCGCTGGGAAGTCGATGCTTGGGATCCGCGCATTATAGATATAAGTACTCGCCCTGATGGGTCAATAAAAAATTCAGAGTATCTTAATTATGGGTATGAAGTTTCTGTTAAAAACTCAATTTATACCGACGAAATTAATTATAATCGGAAATATACCTTCTTTCATACGCCTAAACCCATACCAGGGCCACCTAATCAAGACGCAACACCAGAAAGAGAAATTCTCACTAAACACCCTGGCCTTTATAGGGATTACACTCTACAGAAAGCAATTGCGGCAGGAAAATTAGATGAAGATGGAAAAATTCACTATCTACAAAAAGCATCAGATTGGCAGTACTAAAGAAGTAATAAGATAGTTTAATTAATGAATAATATATTTATTGAAATAGTCTCCAGCCTTCCAGCTTGATGTGTAAAACACGCGCAAAAACATGTATTTTTAGAGATTATAAGGGTAGCTCTTTTTGGCGCCTTAGCAGGTGCGTAAATTATGTAGAGATAGAAGATTTTTGCTCTCACCATCGCGATATCCTCATAAATCCTTTCAATAAATATAACCTCTTTTCTGCTTCTATTAGCCTACTTCTATTACAGCAATCGCTTTCACCGGAGACTGCCTATTAATTTTTTGTCCTGCGCAAAGCTAAAAAAATTATTTTAATACTCAATATAAGGTAATAAATGCGTGATTAGTTTATCTTAATTAGTGACGGTAAAAGGGTAAACAATGCATTTTTTAGAGATTTAAATCAGAAATTAAAGTTTATCTTATGATTTTCTTATTTTTTCAATACAATTAGCAATAAAATATCTATTTAGTGGAGATAAATTAATGCAAGTAAAAGCAGCTGTAGCATATGCAGCAGGACAACCGCTAACTATTGAAATGATTGATCTTGATGGCCCTAAAGCGGGTGAAGTTCTGGTAGAGATTAAGGCAACAGGCGTATGTCATACCGATTTATTTACTTTGTCAGGTGATGATCCAGAAGGGCTATTTCCAGCTATCTTAGGCCATGAGGGTGCAGGCATTGTGGTAGAGGTAGGCACAGGCGTCACTTCCGTAAAACCTGGTGATCATGTTATTCCTTTATACACACCGGAGTGCCGTCAATGTGAATATTGTCTTTCTCAAAAAACAAATCTTTGCCAAGCAATACGTAGCACTCAAGGACAAGGGTTAATGCCCGATGGAACCAGTCGTTTTAGTATGAATGGTAAAAAATTATTTCATTACATGGGTACATCAACCTTTGCTAACTACACAGTATTACCAGAAATAGCTGTAGCAAAAATTCGTGAGGATGCTCCTTTTGAGAAGGTATGTTATATCGGCTGCGGTGTCACTACAGGTATTGGTGCCGTAATCTACACAGCCAAAGTTACGCCTGGTTCTAAAGTAGTCGTTTTTGGCTTAGGTGGTATTGGACTTAATGTCATTCAAGGAGCACGCTTAGTCGGGGCAGAGCAGATTATTGGTGTTGATATTAATCCAGAGCGTCAGATTCTAGCAAGAAAAATGGGCATGACTGATTTTGTCAATCCTAAAGAAATAGGTAATAAAGATTTAGTTGCCTACCTTGTTGAGCTTACTAAAGGTGGCGCTGATTATAGTTTTGAGTGCGTTGGAAACACGACTTTAATGCGCCAAGCCTTAGAATGCTGTCATAAAGGTTGGGGTGTTTCCACCATTATTGGCGTAGCTGGCGCAGGCCAGGAAATATCCACTCGACCCTTTCAATTAGTAACGGGTAGAGTATGGAAAGGTTCAGCATTTGGGGGCGCACGAGGACGTACGGACGTACCTAAAATTGTTGATTGGTATATGGATGGGAAAATTAATATTGATGATTTAATTACGCAGGTTATGCCTATAGAACAAATTAATGATGCGTTTGATTTAATGCACCATGGAAAATCAATTCGTACGGTAGTTACTTTTTAAATTTTTATATTGAGGTTGCATTTTAATGACTATGGAGCTTATTGAAGAACATTTTTGTTTTGGTGGATGGCAGCGTGTTTATGCTCATCAATCTATAACCACGCAATGCACTATGCGTTTTGGACTTTTCTTGCCGCCTCAAGCGACTAAACATCAAGTGCCAGTCTTATATTGGCTTTCCGGGTTAACCTGTAATGAGCAAAACTTTATTACCAAAGCAGGAGCGCAACGAGTTGCAGCTGAACTGGGTTTAGCACTTGTTGTTCCTGATACTAGCCCTCGCGGGATTAATTTACCTGGCGATCAAGACAATTATGACTTTGGTGTTAGTGCTGGATTTTATCTTGATGCCACCCAAACACCATGGTCAACATATTATCGCATGGCTACTTATATTCAGGAGGAATTACCTAAGCTTTTGCAAGCCTATGCGCCACTTAACGAAGAGGCCTGTGGAATTTTTGGTCATTCGATGGGAGGTCATGGCGCACTTACCTTGGCTTTAAAAAATCCAGAGCAATATCGTTCTGTTTCTGCTTTTGCGCCTATCTGTGCGCCAAGCCAGTCCCCTTGGGGACAAAAGGCATTCACCGGTTATTTGGGAACGAATAAAGCAATTTGGCAAGAATATGATGCCTGTGAATTAATTATGGCTAGAGGATGGCCTCATCAAGTTATTTTAATTGATCAAGGAAAACAGGATCCTTTTTTAGAAGAACAGTTAAAACCAAACCTATTTCAAGAAGCTTGTAAGCAGGCTGATGTTACGCTTAATCTACGGATGCAAGAGGGTTATGATCACAGCTATTATTTCATTGCTAGTTTTATCGAAGATCATTTACGTTTTCATGGAAAAAGATTAAAAGAAAAGTAAGCAGGGTTAAGTTAGCTGATGTACTAGACTTCTTTCGAAACTCGCAAGTGAAGTCCTTCTGATTTTCACTTGCTTAAAAATAATAGTTCAATATTGCTAATTAGCATGAGACTTAGCTTTAGAAGGTTGTAACGCCATTTGAGCTACCAACAATAACTTTGTCAGCTAAACGCTGAGCAAATAACCCATTTTCGACCACGCCGGGAATGATTTTAATTGCTTTTTCTAACGTTTGAGGTTGATTAATGGTTAAATTGTAAATATCTAAAATAATATTACCATTATCGGTAATAAAACCCTCACGATAAACCGGATCGCCTCCCAATGCTACAATTTCGCGTGCTACGAAACTGCGGGCCAGAGGTAATACTTCAACCGCAACTGGAAATTTACCTAGCTGTGAAACTACTTTTGCTTCATCAACAATACAAATAAACCGCTCGGCAGCAGTTGCTAAAATTTTTTCACGTGTTAAAGCGCCACCTCCACCTTTTATTGTTTCTCTTTGCTTATTTACTTCATCCGCGCCATCAATATAAAGTGGTAGTTCACCAGCAACATTTAAATCAATTACGGGAATACCAATAGCTTTAAGGCGAGTTTCAGTCGCTTTAGAGCTTGCAACACAGGCATCAATACGATGTTTAATATTTGCAAGTGCCTCTATTAAGAAATTGACGGTAGAACCTGTCCCTACACCTAAAATACTATTGTCCTCTATATAATCTAATGCAGCTATTGCAGCTTTTTGTTTTAATTCATTCATAATTATTACTACTATTAAAAATTTTAATTGTGTTTATACCAGTTATGGTTTTATTTTCCTGAAAGTCTACCAGTATAATATTTTTTTCCTAACTCAGATATTATACTGGTTATTAATAGCTACTGTAGTATTTGATTAATAGCAAACACTATAAAATAAATTATATCTAGTTAAGCGCTTACTGAACTGCAGGCGTCATTGTAGGTACTATTGGCGAATCTAAAGCACTTCCTGCTGTAGTACTTGCCTTAGGCGCTGTCATGGCTGCAGAACTTACACTGGAATTGCTAGTATTACTAGTATCATTAGATGTAGCTGCTTGTGCCGCATTTGTTGTTGTGTTAGCTGCCCTAGTCCTTATAACTGATGAGCCGTAAGTTGGATTACTTTCAACTCTAGATGTTCTCTTATTATATTTATAATTATTCTGAGAATTAATATTCTTAGGATTTGAATAATAAGGTCTATTATTATCGCCCCATAGACTTGGTAATGCATCACAACCTACAAGCAACAGTGGCGCGCCAAATAAAGCAGCATAAAAAGTCCCTATAAATAAATGATTTTTTTTCATAGTATCATCCTTGTTATTATTTATTTTAAAGTTTAGTCCTACTGTTAGCAGATGTAAAATTACGAATAAACTATAATTTATACTATCTACTTAATAGTATAAAAATGAGCTAAAACACAAATGTAAAAAAATAAACGGCTGGCTTTTATAACGGCATTTATAACGTCATCCACTAAGCTTTAAATAAGGCGCAAATGAAACAAGGCAAAGGATTGTACATAGGAGTACTGTACTTCGCCGAATGAGCTTGCAACGTATTATAAAGCTTAGTGGGTGACGCTATACTTCAAAGAATAAGTTTATAAGGGAAGATTATGTCATCGAACAAATATATTGATTACTTAAAAGATCTCTATGCAAACTATAGTGAAGATCGGATTGCCGTATTTGCTGCTGCCCTAGCTTATTATACTGCATTTGCATTAGCCCCCTTTCTAATTATTTGTACCTCCGTAGTAGGCTTAGTTTATAGTCATGATGCAGCCCAAGGACAAATAATTGATCAAATTCGTTCATTAGTAGGCAAAGATAGCGCTGATTTAATTCAAACAATGATTGTCAATGCTAGTAAGCCTAGCTCTGGCATCACAGCACAAATTGTAAGTATTATTCTTTTAATTATTGCAACTTCAGGGGTATTTGGACAAATACAGATGGGTTTAAACTATATTTGGGGTGTTGAGCCTAAACCAGGACGCGGCGTATGGGGAATTATAAAAGATAGATTTTTATCATTTACTATCGTATTAGGTGTCGCTTTCTTATTGCTTGTATCACTGATTTTAAGCGTTGTAATTACTTTTATGAGTGATTATTTAAGCCACATATTACCAGGAGGCGATTTAATTGCCTGGGGTTTAAATTTTGCTATTTCGTTAGCTGTAATTACTCTTTTATTTGCTATGATTTTTAAAATTCTACCCGATGTAGAATTAACGCTGCGCGATGTTATTTGGGGCGCGTTTTGGACAGCTGTTTTATTTACTATTGGTAAGACGTTATTAGGTATTTATTTAGGACAAAGCCATGTTGCCAATGCTTTTGGCCCGGCCGGCTCACTCATTGTTATTCTAATTTGGGTTTATTACACAGCTCAAATCCTTTTTATTGGCGCGGAATTAACCAAAATGCATGTAACTAAACATGGAAAAAAGGTTAAGCCTGATGTTGATGCTTATGTTAAAGAAGAAGAAAAACAACATTTAACAAATAATTCATAAAAGTTACTAATTTTAATATGCGGCAATCTTTTTGACCGTTATACTATTTTTATATTTATTATTCATGGTCCAATTATGATTTATCAAAATATTCTTGAAACGATAGGTAAGACGCCAATAATAAAAATTAATCGACTCAGCGAAGGACTTGCCTGCGAGCTTTATGTAAAATGTGAATTTTTTAATCCAGGTGGTTCCGTTAAAGATCGGATTGGCTATGAAATGGTAAAACAAGCTGAGCGTGATGGTGTCATCAAACCAGGTGATACTTTAATTGAGCCAACCTCGGGTAATACGGGAATAGGCATTGCGTTAGCAGGCGCTGTTTTAGGGTATAATGTGATTATTACTATGCCTGAAAAAATGAGTCAGGAAAAACAGTTTGTTTTAGAACGCTTAGGCGCAACGATTTATCGAACCCCTACTGAAGCTGCTTGGAATGATCCTGATAGTCATATTTCGCTTGCAAAAAAATTACAACAAGAAATTCCTAACGCGCATATTTTAGATCAATATGCCAATCCCTATAATCCTAATGCCCATTATTATGGTACAGCTCAAGAAATTATTGATGATTTTGGTACTGATTTACATATGGTTGTTGCAGGTGTAGGTACTGGGGGAACAATCACCGGTATTGCTAAGCGTTTAAAAGAATTTAATCCAGATATCAAAATTATTGGTGTTGATCCTATAGGTTCAATTTTAGGAGGAGGCCAAGAAGTTAAACCTTATCATGTAGAAGGGATAGGTTATGATTTTTTTCCTGAAGTATTGGATAATAAATTAATCGATGGGTACATTAAAATTAATGATACAGATTCTTTTATAACTGCTAGACGCCTAATTCGTGAAGAAGGCCTCCTCATTGGTGGCTCAAGTGGCGCTGCAATGTGGGGTGCTTTGCAAGCCGCTAAAACATTAAGTAAAGGCCAGAAATGTTTAGTAATTCTGCCGGACTCCATTCGAAATTACATGTCTAAGTTTGTAAGTGATACTTGGATGAAAGCGGAAGGTTTTTCTGTTTCTTAAGTTTAGCCCTGATTTAGCATAGATTTATGTGGCGCTCTTTCTAGGGAATCGGAAATAGAATCTGCATTTAGCTGGCCAATACTAATTGCTCGTGCTAACGCATGAATAAGGCCTTGGGTAACAGAACTCTCAAAGTTATATGTCTGAGTGGTGTCTTTAACTAAGCCTTTTTGTTTCTGATGCTGCGCATTTTTTATTGCACTAAAGAAATTTTCATAACCATGTTCTATACCAATATATTTACTATTAATACGACCCTCTAAATAGTCACTATGTTTCATTCCTTCAATATAGACATCTATTAATTCATCTACAGAGATTTCATTGTCATTAATGAGATTTTCTAACCAGACTTTATTCTTTTCAAAATCCTGTATTAAACGCTGATCTTCGGCATTAATACGCTCTAAAATAGTTTCTAAAGGGGGATCCATTACTTCATATTCTTTTGGCTGTAATGGATTCGTATCAGCAGGAAGGGCTTGAAACCTATTAATATTCCGTAAATAAGGCTTATAGTGCTTTTTTTCTACCTGAATTATAATACCTTCAGGCTGGTTCAATTGCGATCTTGGACCATATTCTGTTTTTAGAGCTAATTTTTTTCTCCATCAACAAAATTCACGGTAATAGAAATATTTAACGCTTCTGCTAAAGCAGCAATAGCGGTTTCATCAATCCAAGTATTTGGTTGGCGCATTTGTTGGGCAGTAGCTGATATATCTCCATCGTCATCTATAAATGCACCACGATACCGCTCTGGATTATTAGATATTTTATCTACAGCAATCTGTCTTAAAGTATAAGCAAATTCGGTTAAAAATTTTGACATTGCGCTAGGTCTATCAATAAGCTGCAGTAACCTTTCAATCGGCGTTAATAAGCCTGCTGCCTGCGGTAAATTAAAATATTTACTATGCTGCTCTAAAATTGCAACGAGCAAGGGTTGGTTTAACCTACGTCGAGTTAAGACATTATCGATAATGGCTGCAGCTATAGCACGAAAGCCACAATCTCCGTTTTTACTGCCAACGTCGACAAAAGCTCGATGTGGAAAAGTTCCCTGACTTATGAAAAAGTTAGTTGCCATAACCCGCTCATTATAAAAGTTATATCTATATTTTATTTCATTAAGATTAAGAAAATATTAATTCTAATCTTTTTAATACCTTTTAAAAAACAAACAAATAGATTATTTTCTAAATAAAATCATTACCCTTGCACTTAATTTATAGTTAAGAAGTCTTAAAAAGACAATATTTGTGCATAAATTTGTTAATTATACCAAAAAATTGTTCATCCCAAAGATCATTGTGCCCTCTTTTTTCAATATCTATAAATTCTTTAGGCTCATTGGCTTTTTTATAGAGCTCAAGCCCTTGCGCGTAAGGCACGATATTGTCTTGTATACCATGCAAAATGAGTATAGGCGCCGTGATTTCATGAATCCGCTTAAGTGAATCAAATTTATCCCATACAGGAAGAGGAGACCAAGGATAATGGGCTTTCGCTAAAGCCTGAAGACTTGTATAAGGCGACTGTAATATTACTGCACAAACTTTATATTGGGAACCCATTTTAGTAGCTATACCTGTACCTAATGATTCACCATATAAAATTATTTTTGCAAGCAAAGTACCCTGTTCTTGTAAAAATTTAATTGCCGCCTGCCCATCTGAATATAAACCTTGTTCATTAATTCTGCCTTCATTACCACCATAGCCTCGATACTCAACCAGTAACACGCCATACCCTTCATTTAAAAAATAACGAATAAATGGCATGCGATAACCGATATGTCCTGCATTACCATGATAATAAATGATGGTCGGCATGCCTGGTTCTGCCGGTTTATACCAAGACAGGAGATTTAATCCATCCTCAGTATTTAAATAAACTTCTGCCATATCATTAGCAGCAAAAAATTGGCGAATTGGCATTAGTCTTGCTGGAAAATAAATAAACTGACGCTGAAGCAAATACATACTTATCATTGCTACAATGATAAAAGTTATCAAAAAAATAAGCGTTTGCTTTAGCATAGTTTTCTCTTTTAAAGGAATTAATCATCCGTCTTCATGTAAATAATAAGACAAGAAAAGTTTAACTTTTTAAAAGATAGATTATTAATCTGCAGGTAACAAATATAATTTCATGGCACTATTAACAATCACCCTAAGGTATTAACACTAAACAACAATAGGAGAAGAATTATGGAAGCACTTCATGATTCTGATATATCAAAATTAAAAGAACTATTACGTCACTTAGGGGAATTTATTGCCTATTTTGAAATAGCTGAATCTAAGATGATAGCCTGGCAACAAGAACTAGAAACCCATGCTCATAGACAGGAAAAAAAAATAAATTATCAACTGCAACACTTACACCAAGAACTTGAAAGCTTACAGGAAATATTAACTCATGCAGGGGTGGCAAGGTTAAGATTTAACCTTGAAAAAGCATTAAAGGATGGTGAATCACATCTTGGGTTATTAGAGAAAACTAGCCAAGAAATCTTAGCTAACTTAGATTTAAAACAGCAAGAAGTTAGCAATCTCATGATATTAGGACATAAGCAAATAGAGCAGTATACTTTGCAAGCACTCAAACAGATTAATAGTCAATTAGCAGCTTATGATATTGATCATTTTCGGCGAATCTCAAGTGAAAGTTGTCTTCATGTAGAAAAAGTAGCTACTTTAACTATGCGTAAAAGTGCTGCTCTATTAAAAGCTTTTCAATGGCGCTCAATTGCCTTGGCTTTAGCGACTACTTTTATAACTGCGTTTGCAATTAGTTTATATGTAAGCAATGAGACACCTTGGGAAAGCCATCAACAGGCGCTAAGTGAGCGGCAAGCAGGACGAGTTTTAATGAAAGCTTGGCCACAGCTTTCTCATCAAGAAAAAGATAAAATCTTAGCTAGCTATATGCAACAAAAAAGTTAACATGTTAATTATTTTAATCAGCATAATACTAATAAGTCTTATTCTGCTATTTCTTTATCAGAATAGAACAAGTAAAGCGATAAAAAAGTGGCAACGCGCACTCCAGCTTCATATTCATCAGCCTATCTTTGATAAATTATATGAAGATGTTAATGGTTTTGTCCTTTCTAAAGCAGCGCGAGCTCATCATGATGCTATTGAATATACCTATGGCGAGATTGAATTCGAATCATTTATTGCTCTATTATCACTGTGTAAGCTGCAACCAAATACCGTCTTTTATGATCTTGGTAGTGGTACAGGTAAAGCTGTTATTGCCTGCACTATGGTATTTGATATTTGTAAAAGCTATGGTATTGAATTATTTTTGCCTCTCCATAAGTGCGCTCAAAAACAACTACAACGCTTAGCTCAAATAGAAAGCTACCAAGATAAAGCTAAAAAAATAATTTTAAAACACGAAAATTTTTTAGATTCATCTATTCAAGATGGAACTATTATTTTTATTAATGCAACGACGTTCATTGCTGAGCTTTGGGAGCAAATAAGCAAACATGTTGAACAAGTCAAACCAGGTACATTAGTCATTTCAACGAGCAAGTTACTTACCTCAAAATGCTTTGCTGTAACAAGGATTGTACCGCTTAAGGTGAGCTGGGGAGTTATCAATGCTTATATTCAACAACGTATAGAAGATTAATAAATTTCCTTATATTTAAAAAACGCTTTAACATTAATAAACAGTTGGATTTGTTTATTGTGTAGTGAATCTTGCTCAAATCCTGCGCATTTTATAGGATAACATTGGTTTAGCGACATAAAGAGCCTTTAGCTCATTTATAACGAACTTACGTTAATTATATTGCAATAATAAGCAAAGTATTGTTACAGTTAATTGATAAATTGAATAATTTTGTTCTGAGTCTATACTAAAGATATTGATAACTGCTATCTACTATGGTGTCTTAAGGGATAGCGATATGAAAACGCGGCTAACCGAGGTGGGTATGATTAAATCTGAACTCATAGCAAGCCTTGCTTCCAAAATGACACATCTTCCTGAAAAGCAAGTCACAGATAGTATTAATCGCATACTTGAATTAATGAGCGATGCTTTAGTAAACGGTCAAAGGATTGAAATTCGAGGATTTGGTAGTTTTTCTCTCCATTATCGTCCTCCGCGTAATGCTCATAATCCTAAAACAGGTGAGAAAGTGGTTACTGAGGCCAAATATAGTCCTCACTTTAAGCCAGGGAAAGAGTTACGTGAACGCGTTGATGCTTCACGTGATAAAATTGATTTAGAGGCTGAAGAATAGTTTTAAAGCCATTAAATTAGAAGAAATCCTATGGCAGCTATTATGCTAGCGCATAATCAATCACGGGTACTTTAGTACCTTGGTCAAGGATTGGACTTGGGAGCAGGTTGCACGAAAATAATTTTGAAAAAGCACAGCATAGCTATCTATATGAGCATCCCTATCTACAGGGGGACAAGCTTTGAGGGGTTATTTTCGTGCAAGATGTACTAACAGCTCTTCGATAGTAAGAGCTGGTCGCTGATACTAATATTACGTATATTACGTACGGGGCAAAGTTACACCTGTCTGCCCTTGATACTTGCCACCCCTATCTCGATAAGAGACAGCACAAACTTCGTCTGACTCTAGAAACAACATTTGAGCTACACCTTCATAGGCATAAATTTTTGCGGGCAATGGTGTCGTGTTAGAAAATTCTAAAGTAACATGCCCCTCCCATTCAGGCTCTAAAGGTGTAACATTCACAATAATACCACAACGTGCATAAGTGGATTTTCCTAAACAGATTGTTAAAACATTTCGGGGAATCCGGAAATATTCTATCGTTCGTGCTAAAGCGAATGAATTAGGAGGTATGATACATACATCAGACTGAATATCCACAAAACTATTCGCGTCGAAAGCTTTAGGATCAACAATAGCAGAATTAATATTAGTAAATATTTTAAATTCATCAGCACAGCGTACATCATATCCATAACTAGATACACCGTAGGAAATAATACGCCCCCGGTCATTTTCACGTACCTGACCTGATTGAAATGGAGAAATCATTCCATGTTCGCGAGCCATTTTTTCTATCCAGCGATCAGATTTAATTGTCATATCTACTCCATCTACATAATTAACCTAAAACTATCAACTAGACATTGTATTTCAATGAATCAAGCGATAACGGTAAACAGACTTAAGCAAATGTAGCCATCTTTCTATTTAATATTTACTATTATTTAAGTCGTTACACTAAGCTTAAGCCCCTTATACAATCTAAAAGTATACACCTATCTGAGCAACTACCGCATCAGAAGCACGACCAGTTCCGAAAGTATTAGCATTGATAACGCCTGGTGGTGCAGCGCCATTTGCATAACTATTGGCACCATAATCTATATCATGACGATACTCAATACTTTCAACAGTATCCTTCCAAATTGATATATTAAATACACCACTAATGCGTTGCTTCGGTAAATTTAGTGCCAACGCTTCTTTTGATCGTTGATAACCGATTGCTACTGATGCTGGTTTATCAAAGGCCCTAAAAGTCATGCCTGCTTCAAGCTGGAATGCTTGCGGTTTAGCCCCGCGTCCATTGTAACTTAAGTCCTGTACCCTAAATGACTTAGCCGCTCCTACCCACTCAGCAGTTAGACTATAGCGATCAAAGCTAACATTGCCATGTAAATTTAAACCATTAACTTTTTTAACATATTCAGAGCCATTTGTAGCCGATCCAAAGCCACCAAAAGTAGTCAGTGGAGGCGAACCATTAATTTGCATTCCCTGTGAATCATTCAGAGAGCCAATTAACCCAGCGCCAAGCTCACCAAGGAAATCCCCCTCACCAAATATATAACCTAAGTTAACGCCACCTACTCCGTCATGACCCCGTGTCGTATCAGATACAAAACCATAGGCTGCAGCATAAGGCCCAGGATCATTTTGTGATTTATAACCTAAAATAAAGGGCCTAGTTTTAGTGCGCGCCAAAGTCATTGTAAGTGGTGCGCTAATCATGGAGCTTGCATATTTCCCAAAGGGTGCATAGAGTTGTCCGGCAGTAAAGTAAAAAGGTGACTTATCTAAATCGCCAATATTAACGAACCCTAAGTTTAAACTAAATGCCGAATTTGTAATTCTCGGCCCGCCTATGGCAGGTGGGGATTCGTCATATGCAATTGATATGTACGCCTCTACGTCTTTATTTAAAATTGCAGCAACGTCCAACTCGCTAGAGCCTAAGTTAAAATCACCTTGAGAATTACCACTTTCTGTTCTATTTAAAGTAGCAATTGGTTCGGATTTGCCGCTAACAGCAATAATCGGAATATTTGGGATAGGATAACCTATTTGCTGATAAGCACGAAATAAACGTCGGCGTTGTTGCATTAATCGAATATCACGATTAATACTAGAAATATTGACAATATAATCAGAACCATCAAAAGCAGGCCTGTCCCCTAAATAAGGCGATGTTACAACAGGAGTTCCAGCTATATAGGTAATAATACGATTATCGGCTATTAAAGCGGTTGGATAAAAACTAATTGACTCTGGATGCGACTCAAGCGTATGGACTACAAGATGACTTTCTTGAAAATTAACTATCTTATTCCCTTTAGCTTTAGTTTGCGCCTCCGGTGCAGGAGATGTTGCCTTATTAATTGGAGCAGATAAATCTTGTGCATTTTTACGCGATATGGATTTTTTTACCTGTCTAGGCTCAGTACCATTTGCATCAGCAGATTTTTTTACTAGATGTTTTTTTAAATCCTTTAATTGAGTCTGTAAAGTTTCTGTCTGTTCTTGCAACTGTTTAATCTTTGCTTGCAGTTGATCTGAGTCGGCAGCAATAAGTGTTGAAGAGAAGGGAATAGTGGCTAAGGCCAAAATAATTGCTTTAGGTTTCACGCGCTATACTCCTGACTTATTTTTTTACTTCTTGGTCATTGCGCTTGCCAATTGATTGCTTTCTAAAAATATGACTTATACATATTTTGGTTAACTAAACAAATTTTTAACAAAAACGCCGCTAGATTATATACCTGATAATGCCAGTTGTGCGAGTTTTAGTCGCTTATTTTAGAATTAATTTATTAGTCGTCATTGCTCACATTATTTTTTAGACCAAATACAAATGTAATAAATAGAGAATATGTCATCGACTTGACAAAAGATTTGATTAAAACCAGGTTGAGCGAAAATAATGTTAAAAATGGACAGCATAATTACCTATATGAGCATTTTAAAACATTATTTTCAAGTAAGAAGCCGCAAATACAGCCAGTCGGCGGTGGCGCTAATACTTTACTATCAAATTGATTGAGTGACCTAAGCATTAAATTAATTAAAGTTTGCACTCAACCATCAAGATATTAAGTTATGTAAGAATTAGGCAAGACCTAACCATTTAACACCAACGTAAGGGCCATGCAATCCAAAATCACTATTGGTAAGCAATGTCGGTGCTACCAATGAAGGACCTTGTAATGCATTGAAATAGTTCAGAGCTTGATAACCACCTTCAATCTTTAATAAGCCTTGAGCAACGGGGTAATTATATGCCGCTCCAACTTTAGCTTCGAGGCTTGGTACTACTTGCTTACGACTTGCATACATAGAACCGACAATTAGACCATTGTTGTAGATATTCATCGATTCAATTCGAGCTGTTCCATATAAAATAGAGCCAGATGCATTTGCAGTGAGACTAAATCCATAAGGTAGTATATATGCGTAATCAACACCTATGGTGGGTCCAAAACCATTAAAGTCTGAATTAACAGGGCCTCTTACACCGCCAATTGCAGCAGCAAAAATTGGGCTAATATTGTAAAAACATTCTGCGTCAGCTTGAATATCAGAGTACTGACCACCTGCATAGAAACGGATTTTCTTAAATAATCCGAAATCGACATGCTGACCCAAAACTAGATTAACTTGTTCTAACTTATTAGAAACAAAACCCCTAAAACTAGCTGGAAGTACTACAGCCGAACCAGTGGACAGCAACTGCACATACTGACCACTAAAAGTACCTAAGTTATCATCATCAACATCATAATGTAACCAGTTCATAGTAATATCATTGCCAGTACTAAAATGATAGGAACCTTCAACACGATAGCCCCACCCTCCATTTGGCTCAACAGCTTTTAAACCGCCAGGAGCAGGTAAGTACGCGCGAGAGCCATTGTACTCAGTTTGTAAATATAAAGCTTGTACTCCAAAATTCCATAAACTAGCTTCACAAGGTACCGTGACATCACCTGGAACACAAGTAGGAACAGGAGGAGTAGAATACATACCAGCCGCGGCAATTCCACTTACCGATAAGCCTAGTATCATTAAAGATAATTTCTTCACCATTTTTACTCCCTTGGTAAAAAAAAACCCATCAGCAAGTGATGGGTTAAAAAGCTTTTAAGTTAGATTAGACGTTGCCAACCCATTTTAAACCAGCGAATGGACCATGAAGAGCAAAGTCACTAGTTGTAAGAGCTGTATGTTGAGCGTTAAAGTAGTTAATCCACATATAACCTACGTCTAAAGTCACATCACCTTGTGGCATTGCGTAAGTATATGCAACTCCTAATTTAGCTTCTAATTCAGGAACTAATGCATCTCTTTCACCATAACCAGCGCCAGAGAATGTACCTAAAGTAGTAACGCTATCGCGGAACTTAGATTCGCCAATTAAGAGGGCGCTAGCACCTTTACCATATACCGCTAAACCATTACCTAGGTTGAAAGTCATGTCCGCACCAATTCGAGGACCGAAACCGTCAAATTTAGTGTAGCCAGCAGCAGTTGCAGCTGGGAAAGGACTAACTGCAGATGGGAACGCAGCTATGCCAAGCTCATGCTTAATACGAGCGAATTGAACACCGCCATGGAAACGAATGTCTTTAAATTCACCAAAGTCTACATGTTGACCTAATTCAACGTTAACAGCATCCCATGAAGGCTCAGCGCTTACACCAACAGGATAGTTACCAGCAGCGATAGGTAAAGTACCAGGAGTACTTATAATTTCTGGGCTGTAAACTAAATAGCTTGAGCGGTTATCATCGCTCTTGAAGTGGTACCAGTTCACGTTAAGATCGTTACCAGTTCCGAAGTGATAAGAAGCTTCTAATTTAAAGCCCCAATCCCAATCTGGCTCAACTTCATTATAATGACGGCCACCTAATGGGTCTAAATAGTAACCTGCATAGTGATCAACAACAGGTTGGAGGTACAATGCTTGCACACCAAAATCCCAAGCCATTCTTTCGCAAGGAACAGTAACACTGCCGGGGGTGCATACAGGACCCATTGTTCCAGCAAATACTGCACTGCTACCTAAAGCAAGGACAGCTACTGCTGTTTTTTTTAGATTTAACATGCTTCATCTCCACTTTTTTATTATTAATTTCCGGTTTTTATTGCCAAACCAAACATGGTGTTGACCGCAGTACGCAATCATCGCTCTAACCGAGAACGTACATGGGCAAATTATCAAACGCCACTTTCGCAAAGTCAACACTATTTCGCTTGAATTTCATCATAAATTTAATTAATTAGATATTGCAAGCCAATATATGTCTCTTTTATGCGCATAGTTATTAATTGCCCGCCATCTATAAAATTTACATCTAACTAAAAGTAAGCTATTTAATGTACAATCTCATATTTTAAATTCTTAAATTAATACTTTTTAATTTAAATAAAAATACAAGTTGTTGAAAATTTGGTATTATCTTTTCTTCATGCTATAAGAATTTATAAAAGATTAATTTAAATTAGTAAATAGAAATTTTTAAATTAATGAAAATTTTTTTTAGCAAGGTTTATTTCTTAACATATAGGACTTACGAAAAATAGCCAGATCAAGGCAAAAAATAGATTTAATGAGGGATTTTAGATTAATGACCGAATTAAACCTGTTTTTTAACGAAAAGAGGGCTGTTTTCCATAAGTCCTATAATAAAAAAATTAATAATTCTTTTAATATTAGGTAATAAGTTTTATGTTGCAACTAACTATTAATCGTCCTGATGACTGGCATCTGCATTTAAGAGATGGGTTAGCTTTAAAGGATACAGTCTTAGCGACTGCTAAATATTTTGAGCGCGCACTAGTGATGCCTAATTTAAAACCGGCATTAACATCACTCAACAGTCTGTTAGCTTATCGAGAACGAATTTTATTAAATACCCCTAACAAGTATCGCTTCACGCCCTTAATGACTTTCTACCTTAATGAGGAAGTAAGACCCGAAGATCTTATTGAAAGTAAGAACTATCCTTTTATTACTGGAGCAAAGCTTTATCCTGCAGGTGCAACAACAAATTCAGAGGCTGGTGCACGTTCATTAAAGAGCCTTTACCCCCTACTTGATCTTATGCAGCAACTTGACTTAGTTTTGCAAATTCACGGTGAAATAGTGCATGGTGACATTTTTGAACGCGAAGCTAATTTTATAACAGAACAGTTGCAGCCCATTATTGCAAATTTTCCTAAATTACGGGTCGTTTTAGAACATATCTCTACCCGAGAGGCCGTTGACTTTATTAATACTGCGCCGAATAATGTGGCAGCAACGATAACGCCACATCACCTTCTTTATAATCGAAATCAATTATTAGCTGGCGGCATTAAGCCTCATTATTACTGTTTACCTATTTTAAAACATGAGAAAGATCAAAAAGCTCTACAGCAAGCAGCAGTAAGTGGAAATCCCAAATTTTTTGCAGGCACTGATAGTGCGCCTCATAGCCAACAATCCAAAGAAACTGCCTGTGGGTGCGCAGGTATTTATTCAGCTCCTTATGCTGTAGCACTTTATACACAAATTTTTGAAAAATTGGATAAACTTGACAAGCTTAATACTTTCATGAGTCATTTTGGTGCTAATTTTTATGCTTATCCTATTAATAATCAAAAACTTATACTTGTTAAACAAACGCAAAAGGTGCCAGACGCCTTGCCTCTAGGTGACCAGCAAGTTATTCCTATTGCGGCGGGAAGTACTATACCTTGGAGTATCCTAGATGAAAGGGCATGACAGTAAAGTTAAGCGAACTTTAAAACGGCGTTTCCGAGGGTTCCTACCTGTAGTAGTAGATATAGAAACGGCTGGTATTGATCCATTCAAAAATGCATTACTTGAAGTATGTATTGTTTTAATTAACAGAAATGAGCAAGGCTTGTTTAATCGAGAAGCGACTTATTTCGAGCATATTATTCCTTTTGAAGGCTCAGAGTTAGATGAAAAATCTCTAGCCTTTATTCAGGTTGACCCTTTTCAACCTTTACGATTTGCTATTAGTGAAACGGAGGCTTTGCAAAATCTATTTGCACCTATTGAACAAGCGCTAAAGTTAAATCAATGCCAACGAGCTGTTCTGGTTGGACATAACGCTTGGTTTGATCTCCTTTTTTTAAAGGAAGCGATTAAAAGAACTAATATAAAATCGCCCTTTCATGCTTTTACCTGCTTTGATACAGCAACCTTAGCAGGTTTTATGTATGGTCAAACAGTATTAGCTAAAGCGGTAGAAGCTGCAGGGATTCCATTTGATAAAAGTGAAGCTCATTCTGCTATTTATGATGCTGAGAAAACGGCTGATCTTTTCTGTGCCATGTTAAATGCATGGGAGGAAAAATTTTCTTGAATACTTGACTAATATAAATACCATGTTTAAAACATGGTATTTACTGGCTTTAAGAGTCTACGTCGTCTTTATTATAATTCTTCAGAGTAAGTCGTTAAATATTCAGCTACGCCTTTAGGAGAAGCTTTCATGCCTGCCTTTCCTTTTTCCCAACCAGCAGGACAAACTTCACCATTTTCTTCAAAAAACTGTACCGCATCAATGATTCGAATTAGTTCGTCAATATTACGGCCTATGGGCAAATCATTAACGATTTGTGAACGCACTATACCTTTATTATCGATAACAAAAGCACCACGAAATGCAACGCCTGCGATTGGGTGTTCAACTCCATAAGATTGACAAATATTATGAGTAATATCTGCAGCTAAAGTAAAGTTTACAGGTCCTATACCGCCATCCCTTAAAGCTGTATTACGATAAGCATTATGCGTAAACTGCGAATCAATAGATACTGCGACCACTTCCACATTACGACTTCTAAATTCTTCCATACGTCGGTCTAAAGCGATCAATTCGGATGGGCATACAAACGTGAAGTCAAGAGGATAAAAGAAAATTAACCCATATTTATTAAGTAAAGCAGTATGTAAATTAAATTTATCAGTTATCTCACCGCTGGCTAGTACAGCGGGCACAGTAAAATCAGGGGCCTTTCTGCCAACTAAAACGCTCATCTTATCTCCTGGGTTAAGTGCAAATTGCACTTTACAACTTAAAACAATTTATAGCTTTTGCTTATATAAAGATATAAAAACGATGGATTTAATCTATTTAAGTAAATGAATTAATAATCAGAGAGCCACAGCTTCACGTAATATTAATTCTAATTCACCTTGTTGATAAAGTTCAGTAATAATATCAGAACCCCCAATTAATTTACCTTTAACATAAAGCTGAGGAAAAGTAGGCCAATCGGCATATTGAGGTAGCGTTTGGCGAATATCTGGGTTAGCTAATATATCAACATAAGCAAAGTCGACACCGCAAGCATCAATACACTGAACTGCACGGGCAGAAAAGCCGCATTGCGGTAGTTTTGGCGTACCTTTCATATAAAGTAATACTGCATTCTCAGCAATTTGCTGTTTAATTTTATTAAGTGTTTCCGTTGTATCCACTGAAGTCACCTCTACGATTAAATGGTCCTAATTATGGCGAAAATACGAACAATTCGCAACTAAAGATTGGCTACGAAGCTAAGCTACATACTTGAAATTGACTGAATGAAGATTCGATACCACCCTCTTATTATAGAATAAATTAAGTTATTTTTTTATTACAACTCTTCTATTAGACTTGTTTCGCAACTCGCTACTTATCTTTATCTACATTGAATATGTTTAACATCCTGCTAAACTTAACACTTTAACTTTTATTGGAGATTCTTTATGGCCTTTACTCTTCCTCCTCTGCCTTATGCAATGGATGCTCTTGCACCTCATATTTCTAAAGAAACACTAGAATATCACTATGGCAAGCATCACAATACCTATGTGACGAATTTGAATAAGTTAATCACTAATACTGAATTTGAAAACTCAAACTTAGAAGATATTATAAAAAATTCAAAAGGTGGCATATTTAATAATGCGGCCCAAGTTTGGAATCACACTTTTTACTGGAACTGTTTAAGTCCAAATGGTGGTGGTGAACCACAAGGAGAACTTGCAAATGCTATTACTGAGGCGTTTGGATCCTTTGATGAGTTTAAAGAGAAATTTACCCAAACGGCCATTACCACTTTTGGTTCTGGATGGGCTTGGTTAGTTCAAGATAAGGAAGGAGCACTACAAATTATTAGCACAAGTAATGCAGATACACCTATGACTAAAGGCCAAAAAGCATTACTTACTTGTGATGTCTGGGAGCATGCTTATTATATTGATTATCGTAATGCAAGACCTGATTACGTAAAAGCTTTCTGGTCTCTTGTGAATTGGGATTTTGTATCAAATAATCTAGCTTCATCTTACTAATATAAGGCATACCGTTTAAATCTATTTAAAAATAAATATTGATTGATGATAGCTTTTTGTATATAAAGGAGTTGTAATGACATTGATTACGAGCTATAGCCCGCTTCCTATTACTTTCACTCATGGTGAAGGTGTTTGGCTTTATGATGAGCAAGGAAAAGCCTATTTAGATGGTTTAAGCGGTATTGCAGTATGTGGTTTAGGACATGCGCATCCGGATGTTACGCGTACAATCCAACAACAGGCAGCTAAACTACTTCATACTTCGAATCTTTTTCAGATCAAAGAACAACAACAGCTAGCTGAAAAATTAACTTCACTTACTGGAATGGAGCAGGCTTTTTTTGCTAATTCCGGCGCTGAGGCCAATGAAGCAGCCATTAAACTTACCCGACTTTATGGACATAAAAAAGGAATAGAAACACCATCTATTATAGTTATGGATAGAGCTTTTCATGGACGCACAATGGCAACATTAACTGCCTCTGGAAGCCGTAAAGTTCAGGCGGGTTTTGAGCCCTTAGTACCAGGCTTTATAAGAGCACCTTTTAATGATATTGAGGCATTAAAGATAATTGCACAAAATCGCGATGATATTGTTGCTATCATGATTGAACCCATTCAAGGTGAGGGCGGTATTTATGTAGCTGATGATTCCTATTTACGTGCTGTAAGAGAACTATGTAATCAGCATGAGTGGCTTCTTATTTTAGATGAAATACAAACAGGTAATGGTCGTACAGGAAAGTTATTTGCCTACATGCATAATAATATTTACCCTGATATATTAACAACCGCAAAAGGTCTAGGCAATGGAATACCTATTGGCGCCTGTTTAATGCGTGATAAAGCTTGCAATCTTTTTAAGCCCGGAAATCATGGTTCAACATTTGGTGGTAATCCTCTAGCTTGTGCTACTGCTCTTACCGTTTTAAACGTTATTGAGCGTGATAATTTATGTGAAAAAGCGAAGCACAATGGTAACTTAATTAAAGAAAAATTAATGCAAGAATTAGGCTCAAACTTATGTGCAATTCGTGGTCGAGGTTTAATGCTTGGCATCGAACTTGACCGACCGGCAGCAGATGCAAGGAAGATTGGGCTTGAGCATGGAATTATTTTTAATGTTACCGCTGATAATGTTATTCGCCTATTGCCACCTCTTATTATTAGCGAAGAAGAGATTGATGAGCTCGTAAAACGTTTGACGAAAACTTTGCATCAATTTCTGGAACTTTAACTAGTTTAGATAGTGCTACTTACGCACTTTAGAGTGAGCGTATAAGGTAGAATTTGGTAGCACTATATTATTCTTCTTTAAATATCTCATAATAGTTACTGATAGCAATCATTAAAGCTCTTGCAAGAACTCTATTTAAAATTAAAACTTTGACCTCTAGTTACGAAGCCCAGGAAACCGTCCGCTTTAGCATCAGGTAAAGCTTGCACATTATTATAATGATAAAGCCACATTTTACCCTTAATCTCAGCTGGTAATTGTCTTAACTCACTATAATGCGCATGCACGCCAGACTTAATTTCTTGAGTCTCACAATCATGAAAAAACAAATCTACCTCTTTATTTAATTGTTGAATTAAATAAGGGTTATATTGCGTATCGGCTGAATAAAATATACGAAAAGAACCACAAGAAAATAAAAGTCCATAACAAGGTAATAAGTGATAGTCACTATATACATGAATAGCTTGTATTAACTTAAATTTAATTTTCTGCCAAGTAAAAGAATGCTCCTCACCGATAGCTTGTACATTAAAATAAGTATTTAAAGAAGCTTGTTGATAAGCTAAGGTACTAAGTCCTCCAGCCAGAGAACACCAAAGTGCTTGCATTAATTTTTCTTCAACAATCAAAGTTGGTTTTCCTGGATAAGCGTCATCAAAATAAGTGGCTAATGCAAGCCACTCTAGGCCGCCAATATGATCACTATGTAAATGGGTAATATAAATATTACGAATATCGTGATAATTGCGATTTAATGCAAAAAGCGAAAGACGTAAATCAGCACCCGCATCAATTAATAAAGAATCGCCATTGCTTTCCAACAGTACGTTTGATTGGAAGTTATCATCTCCTGTAGTAAATGCTGATCCTGTTCCAAGAAAGGTTATTTTTAATGGCATAATTTAATCCTATTTATAAATAACTAATCCTGTATATGTTTAACTTAGTTATTAGTTATATTAATCTGGATCCCGTACAAATGCTTCGCATTTTACGGGATAACGTTCGTTTAGCGACACAAAAGCATCTTTGTCTCTTTTATGCCGAACTCACGTTAAACAGAAAAGCATCATAACAATAGCTAGGCTCAGATAGTTAAATCAGAAGTCCTAAATACAATTTCATCATTTTCAAACCAAGCCTTAGTAATTGAATACTCAGGCAGCTCAATCCAAGTAGTCCTATCAGCAGTTAATGGTTCAGAAGCAAATAAGATATTTTGCCGTTTGGTACTACCAGACATTTTATAAATACCGCCACTACTACCATAAGACTCCCCAAAAGTAGCCCATAAGCTGTGATATCCTAAGTGAGCTTTTTGTACACTATTTTCATTATGGCCAAAGTTATAAACAAAACGAGTGACAATTAAGTAATTGCCATTCGTTAAAAATAAATTAACCGGTGAAGCAATTTTAATACCGCATTTCTTCCTAATATGGCGAACAATAGCTAAGGTTTTAATAACCGCGTTAAAGGCTTCATCTAAAGTAACCTCAATTGTATAGTCGGTTAATTGGGATAAAAATAAAGCATATAGCCATTCGCTATCTGTTGTACCTCTTATTTGAGCAAAGATAGAAGGCTTCATTTCTTGACTTAAGGCATATTTCATTTCAGCCATATTAGCCAAACTACCATTATGAGCAAAAGCAATTTGTGTAGTCTCTAATTTAAAAGGGTGTATGTTTTGCTCCGAAATAACTTCGCCAATACTATATTCAACCCCTCTTACATGAGCCAACAAACAATTAGCCCAAATTTTCTTAGATAATCGGTATAAATTCTTATCAAAAAAAGGTAATGATGTTGTTTTATAATAGAAAGGAATAAGTGGCTCAGGCGGGCTAGATGACCATGCGCAAAAACCTAAACCAGCTAAATTTTGAATATGTTGCATTAATTTAGGCGCATAGCTCTGATGAGCCAAAGCGTTATCAGGCCCATATAATAAATCATATAAGGGCACCTGTTGTTTACCTAAATAAATAAGAACCCTACACATTTTACCCTCATGAAATGGAATTCATGTATTCACAATCAATTCTTATGAACTGCCGATTTATCATATAAAGCGAACGCACAAAAGCCGTATGAATGTATTGGCTTAGTTTATAAAAAACTTCTTGATCTAAATGCCTTAATTGCTGATATTGCTGAATATCTAGCTCTAAAATGATACTTTCCTCACATGTCGCAAATTTAAAAAACGACTTTAAATTTTGCGCCAATAAGGGCTGTAAAAATAATTCACCTATGCTCACAATACCTATTGATTTAACTAATTTAGTTTGATTAGTTAAAAAAAACATTACCGCGCCTGAAAAAACTAAACTAATCTTTCCTAAGCTTTCTTGATCTAATTGATATCCTTTTTCATATAAACGCGCTCGCATTATTATAAGAAGTTCGTCAATTTGTGTTTTGGTTAGTCTGTTTAAAAATGCTAACTTATCTAAAAGCTGCCTATTTATAGAGTTAATATTTAAATCCTGATAAGTCGCTTCTTTATTTATCAAGTATTCTGTATGATCGGCGCGTAAATTATGCTTAGCTTGCAAAGTTAGAAGAAAATTAACTAATTTTTTTCCATTGTTAATAATTTTTTCATTAGTTTGCTTAACAATAGCGCATTCAATTTTAAAAGAAATTTCTGGGTGAGTCAGACGTAATGCTTCTAACACAGAACGTTTAAGCAAAAAGCAATAAACCGGTGTTTTAGCGACAATAGTTGTAGTCATTAATTCACTACTAAGAAAAGCTTCTTCGCCAAAAATTTGTGGAGCAGTTAAAATAGAAGTAGGTTTTATAAGATCACCTGGCAAAGTAATAAAAACATCAACGCTACCTTTTTCAATAATATAAATGCAATCACCAACACTACCCTGTGAAATAATTAAATCGCCCGGATCAAATGATTTCCTACTTATAAAATTAACAAGAAAAATTAATTCTTTTTCCGTAAAATTTTGGAAAAAAAATTTAATTCTATTGATTTGACTTACAATCCCCATATTAGATAGTCCACCGTGCTATAGGTAATTCTTGATACTGATTATTCAGATAGCTATCTAGCATATTGTGAAAATCGCAACCGTATTTATTTATAAATTGGCACTGCCAAGCGCTTCCATTCATTCTTGTTGTAATACGTTCATCTATAATGTTTAAATATAGCTCAATATCAGCATAATTTATGCCTAATGCTAATAATCCTTGGCGAGCTAGGGGAATTAATTCTTTTAATAAAAGCGAGGCATTAATCTTTTTTCCTAAAAACCAAACAAACTCTGCATTAAAACCGTATCTTGCTGCCTCAAAGAAATTTTTCTTTGCTAAATAAAAAGGTAATAAATACTCTATAGGCGTCGCCTGTAAAGAAAAATAACTTAATAAACCATAAAAGAAAGCCGCATTAGCAATCATATCTACAATTGTAGGCCCAGATGATAAACCCCGATGCTCAATTCGTAAGTGTGGTTGACCTTTATCATTAAAATCGATGACTGGCCTATTCCAACGATAAATGACTCCATTTTGTCGCCTTACATGAAACATTTTATCTTCAGACGATTTATAAGAGATTTCCGGTATAAGCCTCGGAAAAAAATGATAATTTTGATCAAATAATTCGAAGAAAGAATTTTTTAAATAACCAATCCCAAAAAAACAGCATTTAAAACCGGAAGCCCTATCAAAACGAGGTAAGGTCATCGCTTGCTCGAAGAGAAAAACGCGAGAATCTGCCCAAATATGTTTACCTAAAATAAAGGGGCTATTACACGCTAAAGCTAGCATTGGGCCTGCAATAGCTTGAGCAATATTATAATATTTAACGGATTGACTTAATCCAATTTGAATATGTATTTGAAATGCTGAAATCAGTCCATTAACAGTCAGAGAATGCAAGGGAAATTTAAGTTGTTCAGCACCGACAAGATTAATTAAGATTGGCTGGCCTGCACACTGATCTTGAATACTATCATTAATAAGATGATAACGCTTTTTATTGGTCATGTATTTTATATCAAGATGTTTTTCGGTTGCTGTAGGTAATGTGCCTATTAACGCTAAATGATATTGATTTTGGCGAGCAATATTGCAGCATTTTCGCCATAAATCTAAAATATCTTGATGTAACTTACTTAAGCCATCTGTATATAGATGTACATGACAAGAGTTAATTTCTAGATGAGAGGCTCCTACTTCTGGAATAAGTGCCGGTTGGTTAACTTTTTTAATAAAATTTAAATTATTAGGCGCTGGATTGTACTGATTATCTAATAAAAATAACTCAATTTCTGATCCAGCTTCTAACTCTCTTTCAATAAAAACTTGCTCAATAAACCATTGCTCAAGGAGATTAGTTTCAGCAAGAAGGCGCTTGTCAAATTCCTGATACCGTCTTTGATTAATATTTATATTTCCAAGCTGGGTCATATTAGCCTTTTATTAGTATTATATATACTTAATGTACTCACAATAGGCCTCTTTCTAAACTAGTATTGATAGCCAATCACAACCGAAAAAATGTCTTCAAAGCTTGTCCCCATGGAGATGGGGGCCTGTCCCCATGTAGATGGCGATGCTCCTGTACACTGTACTTTTTCAGCCCTTTTTTCGACCGGCCTTGCCTTATTACTGATAATTTGGAAAGAGGTCTAATAACTTAAAGTTAAGCTATGCTTGAAATTATAGTATATTGCTAAGGAACAAGCTTAATAGAGTACGTGACTAAATTTCATTTAGACAGTACGTTGACGAACTACTTCATATAAAGAAACGCCAGCAGCTACAGAGACATTCAAGCTTTCTACATTTCCTAACATAGGGATAGAAAATAACTCATCGCAATGTTCGCGTGTTAAGCGGCGCATCCCTTGCCCTTCAGCCCCGAATACCAAGGCAATAGGTATTTTAAAATCCAGCGTGTAAATCGTTTTGTTAGCTTCGCCAGCAGCCCCATAAATCCAAACACCTTCCTGCTTTAAAAATTCTAAACTGCGTACTAAATTTGTCACACGTACTAACGGTATCGTTTCAGCAGCACCACACGCTACTTTACTTACTGCTGGTGTCAGGTTTGCACTTTTATCTTTTGGCAAAATAATAAAATCAACGCCTGTTGCATCCGCAGTGCGTAGACAAGCACCTAGATTATGTGGATCAGTAATAGCATCTAAGATTAATAACAAAGGTGGCTTTTTACTTTTTTTTAGTAAGGAAGACAAGTCATTATCACTAAAAGTAGGCAATGCCTCTACATAGGCCACAATACCTTGATGAGTAAATTGAGCAAACCGTTGATTCATCTGTTGAGCTGTTAATCGCTCAATAAAAATATGACGAGCCGTTGCTAAGTCAAGTATTTGCTGCAGACGTTGGTCACGGCGCTCCATATTCAATAGAAGCTTTTTTACAGGCCGTTGCTCTTGCTTTAATAGAGCAGTTACAGCATGTATGCCATACATAATTTGCTCACTCATTATTAGCGTCCTCAGCTTCAGCTAATTCAAAATCAATTTTTCGCTCATCTAAATCCACTCGAGATACAAGTACAGTAATTTTGTCGCCAAGTCGGTAAGTTTGGCCACAGCGCGTCCCTCTTAAGCGATGTTTAATAGGATCAAATTCATAGTAATCATTTTTTAAAGAAGTTACATGCACCAAACCCTCAACAAATATTTCATTTAATTCAACAAAAATTCCAAACCCGGTAACCGCTGAAATAGTCCCCTCAAATATTTGTCCAAGTTTATCTTGCATATATTCACATTTTAACCAGGAAATCACTTCTCGAGTTGCTTCATCCGCTCGTCTTTCAGTCCCTGAACAGTTCTTACCAAGTCGACTCATATCCTCCTCAGTATAAACAAATTCTTCAATCGGTTGATTATCAATGAGATGACCAATAGCGCGGTGAATAAGGAGGTCAGGATAACGCCTGATAGGCGAAGTAAAATGGGTATATGCAGGATAGGCTAGCCCAAAATGGCCATCATTTTTTTCAGCATACTGAGCTTGCTTTAAAGAACGTAAAATAACTGTTTCTATTAGATGCTTTTCAGGTTTATCACCAATAGAAGCAATAGTAGCTTGGAAATCTTTTGGATGCGGTTTTTTGCCACCACCTAAGCGCAAACCTAATTCTCCTAAAAATTGCCGTAATGCCATAATTTTATCTTCATCAGGCGTAGCATGCACCCTATATAACGCTGGCACACCTGCTTTCTCCAAAAAACGAGCCGTTGCAACATTAGCAGCTAACATACATTCTTCAATTAATTTATGAGCGTCATTACGCACAACGGGTACGATTCGCTGAATTTTCCTATTTTCATCAAATTCTATTGAGGTTTCTGTTGTATCAAAATCCATTGCCCCGCGCTTTTTACGTGCTTGAAGCAATATTTTATAGAGGCTATATAAATCTTGTAAATTTGCCCAAACTGCTTGTTTATCTGGGTCAACAGTATTTTTATCTAACCAATTTGCCACTTGCGTGTAAGTTAACCGGGCTTGTGAATGAAAAACAGCTCGATAGAACTTAGAGCGAGTGATTCTACCTTCTGCATTGATTGCCATTTCAGCAACTATACATAATCTATCAACATGTGGATTTAAAGAACAAATTCCATTTGATAAGGCTTCGGGGAGCATAGGAACAACTTTACCTGGGAAATACACAGAGTTACCACGGCGTGCAGCTTCTTTATCTAAAGGCGAACCGATTGGAACATAATGACTTACATCAGCGATAGCAACATAAAGTTGATAACCACCTTTTGGCTTCTTGTAACAATAAACAGCATCATCAAAATCTTTAGCATCTTCACCATCAATAGTGACAAAAGGAAGATGTCTTAAATCGGTACGGCCAACACATTGCTCTGGTGTCACATGTTGTGAAATTTTAGCAACAAAACCCAAAACATCTTCAGGCCATTGATGTGGAATACCATGAGCAAAAATAGCCACTTCAATTTCCATACCAGGCGCCATATGCTCACCCAGGATATGAATTACTTTTCCAATCGCTTGGTTTCGTTTACTAGGAAATGCAATCACTTCCACTAAAACAATTTGGCCATGTTTTGCATTATTAGCAAACTCTAGGGGAATAGAAACATCTTGAGTTAAGCGTTTATTATCGGGAATAACGAAACCCACACCTTGCTCAGTAAAAAAGCGGCCCACAACTGTTACGTTGGCATGTTCAATAACTTCATGAATTTTCCCCTCTAGCCGCCCACGTCTATCTTGGCCACTTTGATAAGCAAGGACCATATCCCCATGCATAACTGCCCGCATCTCGGTTGCTGATAGAAGCATATCATCGCTACCATCATCCGGGATAAAAAAGCCATAGCCATCAGGATGCCCCTGAATTGTTCCTTTTTTTAAATTAATGCGCTGCAAAAGACAAAATCTATTACGACGATCTTGCATGATTTGCCCATCTCTGAGCATCGCTTTTAAGCGAAAACCTAATGCCTCTTGTTCATTTTCTGAATGAATTTCTAGTTTATTTATTAATTGATTACGTGACATAGGACGACCATATTCTTCTAGCACTTGCATAATTAATTCTCGGCTAGGAATAGGTAAACCATATTTCTCTTTCTCACGTTGATAGTGAGGATCTTTTTTCTTTTTACTCACAAGCACCACATTTTTAAGTTCATTATAAATAGTTAATTTGTACTTTCAGGCCATTGTTTATTATTTATTGAGCGGCTGGTAATTGAAAGCCCCTTCCTCCTAAGTATGCACTTAAAGATTCTAAAGTCATATTTTCACCAGCCCAAAAAGTCCCGGTGGCATTTGATGGTAACTTTACCTTTGGCCAATGACATATAGCTAATATACCAGTACAAGGAATTTGCTGCTCATGCCCAGGTCTTGATTCAATACAGCTTAATTCAAAAGAATTCTTATCCAGCGCTAAGGCCGACCAATGCTGCGCTTCAAGGCGACTACTCCACCCAGCACTAGCACTTGGCTCTGAAACAGGATGCGTAATCCACAAATCATTAGAGGAATTATTGTAAATTAAATAGAGCGTTGGCTGTTTAGTTTTTAATATGACTGTTTCACCTTCTACAGCAACAGGATTACAACTCGTAGGAAATGCAACTTGGCAATAAGCTAAAGTATTTACAAACAATGATAGCAGCATTGTGCCCCAAATTTTCATGAAAATCTCCTTCTGTCTCTTAATTAACGTAAATTCGACATAAAAGAGCCTTTGTCTCGTTCATGTCGAACTCACGTTAATTAAGTCATTCTATAAATTAAGATAACGTTCAAATACGTTACCAATTTAGCTTCTTAAGTTATAACAAAATTTAGTAATTTTATTAATACTACACTTTTTGCGCAGAAATTGGTAATTAACACCGGTAAGCCTTTATTAAACCTCTTTCTAAACTGTCAAAGGCAAGACATGCTCTTAGAAAAAAGGGCTGAAAAATCGCAGTGTACGAGAAGTACATAAGCATCCCCATCTACATGGGGACAGGCCCCCATCTCCATGGGGACAAGCTTTGAAGCTATTTTTTCTAAAGAAATTGGCTGCTTATGGCAGTTTGGAAAGAGGTCTATTAAAGTTTATTTAATTTCTACAATTTCCCATTTAAAAATATGATACACTGAAGCTTTTCACAGTAATAAACTAATTATGAAAATTAATGTATTAGTTGCTGAGATCGTTAACTTACATCGTAGTTGCATTATCGCATGGAAAAGCAATGAAGTAACTTATAGTTATAAAAACTTTCTTGCTTTAGTTGAAGAAAACCATGGGTTTAACTATAAACTTTGGCATGCTGAAGACAAAGCGCGCCGTGATGACATGGGTTATGAATTTGTTTATTGCGCCAAACGAGAGATTGATTATTACAACCAGCAGCGTAATAATCGAATGGAAGCAATTGATGAATGGCTTTTTAATTGCTTAAAACCAGCCCCTTACGCAGATAGCTGTCCTATACATTCTGAAACACCCGGCATGATTATTGATAGGCTTTCTATTCTCGCTCTTAAGATCTATCACATGAAACAACAAACTTTACGTCAAGATGTTGATAAAGAACATATTTTTCAGTGCCAACAAAAGCTTAATATTTTAATACAGCAACAAAACCAATTATATCTTTGTTTAGAACAACTACTTAACGAACTTAAAAGCCAGACACGAACATTTAGAATTTATCGACAATTAAAAATGTACAATGATCCTAATTTAAATCCACAACTCTATCAGCAGGAAAAGACATAACTAAATAATTATAACATAAAGCTATTTTAAAACTGCCTAACTAACCTGGTGTTATAGCACCTATAGTTGGTGGAATAAAATTTTCTTTCCTAGAAAATAATGAAAAGCCAGATAAACCTAGCCTAAAAGACTGAGAAAAATTTTGTTTCTTAGCTATGCGCATATCGGACTTAGGGCTAGTCATATTAGCTTGTTTAAGTGTTTCTACCTCTTCTCTCGCAACGCTATGTTTACCAGAAAAACTACTATTTGTTGTTATTTTAATTTTTTCTGTTTGGGCCTTTGAGCTTCGATTAGTATGAAAGAAGGAGGTAGAGCGGGGTATTTGAACTGGCTGGGTTGGGGTTTGAGTGGTATGTTGAATATTTTGAGAATTATCAGGCGCCCTCCCAGCCACTATCGAATCTTGGCTTCCTGAGGGCGGCTGTAGCAGCTGTTCCGAAGGCAAAGTGTCTTCTGCGTTAATTTGGCGAATTATCGGGGGAGTATGATACGGTTTGTCATCTTTGGATGGGACTGAGTCAACTTTAGGATTTGTTTCAACACTAGCTGTCTGTTTAGTGATAGAAGATTTAGGCTGCGATATAGGAGGACGGCCAAAGCTTCGAGCGTGAGCGCGTAGCGCCATGGTAAAGGCATATAATGCTGAGGCGGCAAATGAAATACCTATCATAACTGGCGTATCATGATAATGTCCGTCACTTGCTAACTCTTGCAATGGATTCAGTGTATAATCTACAGCTTTATTACCTTTACTTAACCCCGAAAAAAAAGAGCGTATTGTTTCAAACCATTGTTGAAAAACAAATTCAGGTGCAGTTGGCACTTTTTTACCATCATCAATAACTTTTTTTACTTCCTCTTTAAAATCCCTCGTTTTTTGAGCATGCTCTGAATCTCTTATTAGACTAATATTTCGTTGCTGTATTTGTTTTAACTCTTTTAACATGTCATTTAGCTGTTCATAAGGTTTATCAACAATACTAACTTCCTTCTTTCTATGTTTATAATGTTGATACATTGAATAAGCAACAAAGCCGGCTAGAAATATAATGCCCACAGAAATGCAACTGATAATTAACGCTGGCGGAAATGTCGCTGTGCTAAAAACAATGATTGTTGCAATAGCAAACAGCACACTAGAAAGAGCGCCATAAGCAGCTAATCCATGTCTCATTCCTTCTAAACAAGCTTGTATTGGTGATAAGGTTGATAAAGACTTAAGATGCTCACGTTTATTTTTAAGCTTTAATAAGGTTGCTTTTATATTGATGGTTAATTTATCTTGCTCTTCAAGCAGCGCTTGCGTTTTATCACCTAGCGCGATAAGTTCAGATATTTCTTGTAATCTTCCAAAATTAGCTTGCAAAATTGGCGTATTTTCTTTAATAAATAATGCGAGATCAATTTTTATTTGCGAAATTTTAAGCTTACGCTGATTGTCATATTCCTCATAGATCCGTGTTGCAATACAAACAAGAGAATAAGTAATACAAAGGCTAGCCATCGCTAATAGTAATGGCCAATTGAATGAGCATAATGTGAGTACCCCTATATAATAATAGAGGCTATCTGCGGTACCACAATATGCTGTTACTATATAAGCGAATCGATGTCTATTCTTTACCTCTTGAGTTTGTTTAAAAATAGAGTTTCTTATTCGTTCGTAGTCTTCGCTTGATAAGTTTTCATTATTCTCAATGGATGCCAATAATATAGCATTTGTTCTCATCATATCTTTGCGCAGACCTATCATATGACGTAGCCAAATACGATTTAAAATGGTTAAGCCACTTATTGCTAAACCTATTGGAAGAATTAAAAGATTTAAATTAGTACCGCCTAATAAGTTAGCAACTTGAATCGCACTACGAACTCCTTTGTAGCCATTTTTTAGCCCTTTTAATGAATCGCGAAGATAAGGCCATGTAACAGCGATATAGCGTTTAAAAAGGTTCTTGTCGCTGTCTTTAAAATGATTAGCAAGCATTGAAAAGACAATTAATGTGATTGATTCAGTTGCTGCGACTAATATCCCTGTAGGCGTTAATGTCCATTCATGCAGCGCATCAGATGAGGAGGTTTTACTATTAGTTAAAATAACGTCGAAGAAATATTTAAGAGTACTATAAGAAAGATTTAAACCATCTAGTAAACCATACAGAAGATAAATATGGCCAGCTTCATGCAGTTGTCTAGCCAACAAGCGGCTTTGTACATCTAGCCTACCGGCGATAGCATAAATAGAACTTTCATTGTCACTTGAAGAGTCTTTATCATCCGCTAAATTGCTCTTGGTCGTCATGGAATTAATGCAACGGCTAAGATGGGCCGCATTTTACATGACTTCCACATAAATGGCAATATATTTTTCAGCTTGGCTTAAAATAAATCAGAATAACTAGTCCATCGACAATATTACCATAATTATCTAAAATTAAAAGTAAAACTTTATTATTCTTTAGCTAGCTCGCTCCTCTGTATCCTTATAATTATTAGATTAATGGCGGATATTTTTTGCTTAGTTTGCAAACTTTTTACCTATTAAATTTACTCCAATCGTGAAGTAGATAATCTTTAATAGCTTGTTCTAAAACTTCATTATTGAAGTAACATTTTTATATTACTGCATAGATATACAATTATCTCTTGCCAAATGGTCAATAAATGAGTATAAAGAAGCTACTGTGACATATAATTGCACACTTAAAATTATGCAGCTAGCTATCTTATTAATGACTAAAAAAAGAGTGACTTATAGTTTTAACCTTCGATTAATTCATGATGTGGCCGGTTAGGCCGTTTACGTTCGCTCAATATTCAAACTTTGCTCTAGCTTAAACTATCTATTGAAACCCGGAAATAGAGCCTTAGGCTAAACCTTAATTTTTAATCAGTAGGAAAATTTTTTCATGCAGCAGCAGTATAAATTAACATTAATTTATGGTTTCGCAATTTTTGTAATGTTTTTTGGGTCTGGTAATCTAGTATTTCCTTTACAAATCGGCTATACAGGTGGTTCACACTGGTTTTTAGCATTTATAGGTTTATTATTAACTGGTATTTTTTTACCCTTGCTAGGTTTATTTGTAATAAAACTTTATCATGGTAATTACCTGCGCTTTTTTAATGAAGCAGGAAAATTAGCAGGCGCATTTTTACCTTTTCTTATTTTATCTCTTTTAGGTTCATTTGGTGTTGTCCCCCGCTGTATTACGGTTGCGTATGGCAGTATAAGTTATCTTTTTCCACAAATTCCTTTAATGTGGTTTAGCTTAGCCTTCTGTCTTATTACTTTTTTTCTCTGCTTAAACGATACCTTTATGGTTAAAGCATTAGGAAAATGGATGAGCCCTTTACTATTATCTACCCTTATTATTTTAATTTTCATTGCAGTAATCAAAGCGCCTGCAAATGTTCATAAAACTGTAGCTAATCAAGCTTTCAGCACTGGCTTTTTAACCGGTTATCAAACGATGGATCTTTTTGCTGCTTTTTTCTTCTCATCACTCATTTTTAAGCAAATACAAAAAGATTTTCCAAAATCCTCTAATCAAGAAATTATTCGTTTTGCAATTAAACCAAGTATTTTAGGTGCTACTTTATTAGGACTTATTTATTTAGGTTTAGTCTACCTAGGCTCTCATTATGCGGTTTTCCTCGCTGATGTTAGGCCTGAGTTAATTTTGCCTACTATTGCTGCGCAAGCGTTAGGTAGCCAAGCTACTTTGTTTATGGCTATTACGATGTTTTTTTCTTGTTTAACTACTGCAGTCGCTCTAAACAATTTATTTGCGCGTTACCTTGCTACAACCTGCAAAGTGAACAAGGATAAGTTTTTTATTTTTTTAATACTTACAACAGGTTTTGCATTTATTATATCTTTATTAGATTTTAAAGGCATTGCAGCTTTTCTAAATCCTATTCTACAACTTACTTACCCTGCTTTAATTGTATTAACCGTACTGTGCCTATTTTTACGTAAAGGACAACGCTTTAAAATGGCAAGTTTTTATTTTATTACAGGATTAATTGGACTTACTTCTTTGCATTTAGCAAATTAAAGAACATCGTTAGCTGCTATAAATAGAATTTTTTCGGACGAGATCGACCTCCAATGGTAGTTTGAAGAGGTTTAATGAGATTTTTTTTAAATTGAAAATAATTTTCCTGTATTAGCCTTTTTTGGAAACCTGGGCATAGTGTCACTAAACTGGTAAGATTCATAGATTTAACTAACGAGAGTTCAGTATAAAGAGATAAAGTTTCTCTTATATCGTTAAACGAACGTTATCAAAAGCGAGTGTAGCATGACAGATTATAAGATCTGTTACATTGCACTCACGTTAACTAGAGAGAAAGAGATGAAGTTATCTACATTGCTCATTTTAGTTTGCATAATATTTTCAGGATATACAATGGCTGGAGAAAACAAAATTGTTTATGGATATGTTGAAAAAGCCATCCTGGTTGATAAAAATCTTCCTTTATCAGCGAAACTAGATACAGGTGCAAAGTCAGCTTCCCTTAGTGCGATTCATATTGAACAAGTGGAACAAAATGGCAAAATCTATTTAAGTTTTCTTGTTCCTACCAAAGAAGGTGACATACCATTTATCGCTGAATATTTAGGAGATGTAAAAATTAAAGTAAGAGCAGGTGAAAATTTAAAATCTAAAAAAGATCCATTAAATAGGCCTGTTGTACTTGTACGTATTCGATTGGGTGATAGAGAACGAACTATTCCTGTTAATTTAGCTAATCGTAAACGCTTTTTATATCCTCTTCTGCTAGGAAGAGATGCTATTAAAGCATTCTCAGGATTAGTAGATCCAAGTATTACTTTTAACGTTAAACCAGCAGTGTTGAATAATAATGAAGTCAAATAAACATCATGTCTACGGTTTAATTATAACCTTATTTGTTCTAGGCATAGGATTATTTTTATATCGCCATTTATTTTTAGATGTACCTCTTACTGATACTGAAACTGTTAATAGCTGGATGGTTGAAGCAAATCTTCGTTTCACAGCCGAACGAAATACGCCAGTTAAAGCGAATTTTATTATTCCTTATATGCCCCCTTATTTTGCTATTTTAGATGAGTACTTTGTTTCACATAACTATGGCATTACAACAAATTTAGTTGGTTATAATCGACAAACAGTCTGGTCATTACGCCGAGGCGCCGGTGATCAATCACTTTATTATCGAGCAATATTTCGTGAAACAGATACTAATGAAGCAACTCTACCTAAACCACCCGCTATTAAAATGCTGTCTCTGGCAGAAAACCAAAAATCGGCGGTTAATAATATTACTAACTTAGTTCGTCAGTCTTCGGCAGATATTCAAACCTTTGCCCAAGGAACAATTAAAGAACTCAATAAAAAAGAAGGGAATGCAAAACTTTTAATCGGTAGTGATTTCTCTGAAGATAATGTCCTTAATGCAGCAATATTGATATTAAATCAAGCTAAGATTTATGCCATGCCTGTAAAAGGCGTTTATTTAAGCCAGCAAAATAAAGCTGAATTTAAATCTTTTATGGCTGTTTATAACGGTAAAGAATGGTTATATATTAATCCCCGCACTGGCAGTGCCGGCTTACCCAAAAACTTTTTAGTTTGGCAATATGGTTCTGAACCTTTATACACTGTCGTAGGTGGTAAACGAGTGGCATTTAATTTAACTATCTCACCTACGCCTATAAATGCGTTAACTATTGCTAAAGCTCGGGGCTTACAAACAGATTCGGAGATGTTACGATTTTCCTTACTTCAGTTACCCGTTAATGCCCAAGAAACTTATAAGATTTTACTTACCGTCCCCATTGGCGCTTTTATTATTCTGTTATTGCGTAACTTTGTTGGCTTAAAAACATTTGGGACATTTATGCCTGTGTTAATCGCACTTGCCTTTCGAGAAACACATGTTATTTGGGGTATATCACTATTTATCCTTATAGTCTCTTTTGGCCTATTAGCTCGCTTTTACTTAGATCAGCTTAGGCTTCTTTTAGTCCCAAGGCTTGCAGCTATCTTAACTATTGTTATTCTTTTAATGATCTTTATTAGTGTGATGAGTCAAAACTTAGGCCTTGAATCTGGCCTTTCTGTTGCACTATTTCCTATGGTTATTTTAACCATGACTATTGAAAGAATGTGTATAACCTGGGACGAACGTGGTCCAAGTGAGGCCATTAAATCAGGGCTAGGTAGCTTATTTGCAGCCATTATTGCTTTTGGGGCTATGAGTTATTCTCCAATTCAATACTTATTTTTTGCTTTTCCAGAATTATTATTAGTTTTATTGGCTTTAATTTTATTTGTTGGCCAATATAGAGGCTATCGGCTCTTTGAACTATTCCGCTTTAAAGTGCTGGCTGGAGCTGGAGGTCCTTAATGTGGCATGTTTATCGTCGTTTGAAACAGAAAGGCATTTTAAGTATTAACCAACGTAATAGTGATTATGTACTACGTTATAATCACCGTAAGCTCTATCCGTTAGTAGATGATAAATTACAAACTAAGCACTTGGCTTTAAAAGCAGGCATTGCTGTTCCGCCACTTTATAAAATTATAGAAACAGAGCATCAGATAAAAGAAATTAAACAACTTTTATCTCCTTATAAAGATTTTGTCATAAAACCTGCCCATGGCGCCGGAGGCGATGGCATTATTGTTGTCACGGAGCGCGTCTTTGGACGTTACAGACAAATAAATGGTAAATTACTCACCGATCAAGAACTAAGCTATCACCTTTCATCTTTGTTATCAGGGGCTTATAGCCTTGGTGGCCATGCTGATTATGCCATTATAGAACATCGTGTTATTGTCGATTCAGTTTTTAAAGAAATAAGTTATGAGGGTGTACCTGATATTCGTGTTATTACTTTATTAGGCTATCCAGCTATGGCCATGGTTCGTTTACCAACACGCTTATCAGGCGGTAAGGCCAACCTACATCAAGGTGCCATTGGCGCAGGAATTAACCTTGCAACTGGAAAGACCTTAGGTGGGGTTTTTCATAATGACGCGATTGATTATCATCCCGATACCTTAAATCCAATTGTAGATATTGAGGTTCCGCATTGGGATAAAATTCTTGAGATTGCTGCAAGTTGTTATGAGCTGACTGGACTAGGGTATTTAGGTGTGGATATTGTCCTTGATAGAGATCATGGCCCTTTAATGCTTGAATTAAACGCAAGGCCAGGGCTAAATATACAAATTGCTAATCGAGAAGGTGCTGTTAAACGCTATAAATTAATTGAGGCACGTGCAACTACTAAAGAAACTATTCTTGATAGAGTGGCCTTCAGTAAGCAAGAATTTGCACGTTAAGTTATAAACTTAAGGCCCTAAGACTTAACACGTAGGGCCTTAATTAAAAATACCTTGTACTAACGAAATAGTATTGGATACTAAAAATTAAATTAATTTTATTTTCTAACTATTAAATTATTTTGTACACCTTTTACGCCAGGCACTTTAGTTGCTAATTCAAGAGCTGTATCACTTTGTCGAATAGTTTTAACATATCCACTTAATTCTACAATACCATTAGTTGATTGTATCTCAATGGGTATTCCTGCAAGTTGATTATTGTTAGCAAAAGTAGCCCGCACTGAATCAATGATTGCGCTATCAGAATTCATAAAAGGTACGCTATTGCTGGAAAGTATATTATTTTGGCACCCAAACAACGACATCAGTAACGTTGCTATAACCGCTATCTTAAAGCAATTTTTCATGGGTTCTCCTTAGTTAAGTCAACTGTCAGACCTTATCATGACTACTTCATATTAACAACTTCTCATTAGTTAATTGAATTAAATCAATGATTGATTATAATTATTTGCTTGTTTTACGTGTTAAAGTGAGGAATAAGATGCTTATTTCGCAGGAACCTGCTGCTGAAAAGAAGACCCAATTTCGTATTAGAATAAGTAAAGCAGTGTATGACGAAATAACAGAATACTGTGAACGTGCTGGTATCCGCTATAGAGACTTCTTTATTGAACATGCATGCCGCTACATTTTTAAACATGATGAGGATTGGCAAGCATTTAAGGCAAGCAAGGAAATTGAATAATTATTAGCCAAATAGTTATTGCTGCTATATCAACATTTTAATAAGTACTAATACTGTTAAATGCAAAGGATAATAAATCCAAAATAGATATCGTAACCTTGGAAAGTGAATATCTATTAAAGTTGCTAAAAAAATAATGGGGATTGTTGCCATAGCCCAGTTGTTATTATTGACTGGGTTTAATAAAAGATATGAAATTAAAATAAAAGTAGCAAATAATATTGAAGGTTTACGCAAGTAAAGCCAAAATGAAACACTTAAAGCCACCCCAGGCCAACTAAATTCAACAAATAAACTTCCTACGAAAAATATACAAAAAGCCAGAGGTTGCCCTCCTTTCTGCGAATAAATAAAAATGGTTGTTGCAGCGACCCAGAGTGTAAACATTATATTTAAGGGCAGAATGCTTTTTAAATGTAGCATCATGATATAGCCAGGAGTTGCTAAGAGCCCGAATAATAAGAGCCTTCTACTCATTTTTAAATAAATTTTACTGGTAAGTTTTACAGGCCTGGCCAGATTATAAGCAAAAACAAAAGCAAATAAAGGCATTGCTAAGCGCCCAATACAAAAGGCAGGATAATAACTTGGATTAAAAAAAATGCGATTAACATGATCGATAGTCATAAATAGCAAAGCTAGCCATTTTAAAGCCTCAATCGTGCCATCAGTAATTTTTATCTGTGGAAATTTAAACACAGCAACACTTATAAAATTAAACCTGTATCATAGCAATAATTTTTGATTAGTTAATAAATTTATAAATTCCCCGGTTAAATCTGTATAATGATTTATAATTAAGTTTATATAATAATTAGCTGGTCAAGAAACGTTGCTTGCTTAGAAAGCTAATGTTAATTTAATACTGTAAGTAGCAAAATTTAATAAATTTCAATAGGACTTACGAAAAATATCTTAGTCAAGGCAAAAAATATTTTAATGACGGAGTTTAAATAGACTAAGCGACTGAATTAAAAATATTTTTTAACGAAGAAATTGGTATTTTCGTAAGCCCTATAGATTTTAAATTTACTATCATACTAATTGAGGTAAGGCTATGGCACTAACTAATAAAAAAGTTGGTATTTTAATTGAGAATGACTACCAAGAGTTAGAATTTTGGTATCCTTATCTACGCTTACAAGAAGAAGGGATAGAACCTTTAATTATAGGAAAAGAAATCAAAAGTTATACCAGTAAACTAGGTTATGAAGCAAAAGCGGATATTACGGCAGAAGAAGCAAGTAGTATGTATTTTGATGCCATCATTATTCCAGGAGGTTATGCCCCTGATAAAATGCGTGTGCAACCGGCCATGGTCCGTTTAGTGAAGAATACCTACGAACAAGGTAGGATCGTTGCAGCTATTTGTCATGCTGGTTGGGTACTAATCTCTGCTAAAATTTTAAACGGAAAAAAAGTAACCGGTGTTAAGTCTATTCAAGATGACTTAATTAATGCAGGTGCTCAATTTCTTGATGAACAGGTGATAGTAGATAATAATTTAATTACTTCAAGAACCCCAGTTGATTTACCTTTTTTTTGTCAGCAAATCATTAAGAAATTAAAAGATAAAAAATAAGTTTCAATTGTACTTTATCTTAAATGATTATCTGATAGCCTTAAAAAAGCTTAAATAAAAGTAAGCCTCTATTTCTTCTCTTTTTCCAGCTTCTGATCATTTAAATATTACTTATTACGTTCCTTATCTCATTTCTTCACCTACTTTACTTAGCTTATTAGATAGGCCCGTTACTAAAAATTATTTGTTTAATATTTGAACTTAATAGTTTACCTACCTATACTGCTAAATGATGACTGCTTATTTTTATTAGCTCATTGAAGACTTAACAATTATTTAAGGAGTCGGATATGAAGATGACAGAAATAGTAAAAATTGCTGTTCTTTCTGGATCATTTATTATAACACCTGTTGCTTTCTCCAGTTCTAATCAAGCCCTTTCTACAGGGAATAAGATGATGCTAGCTCATTATGGGCATAAACATTGGAAATATAATAACTCTTGGAAATATAATAAATACTGGAAACATAATAATTCCTGGAAATACCATAACTATCCTGGCAAAAAGGTTTGGTGGGATAATGGTTATCATCATGGTTGGCATAAAGGCTACAAGTATAATAATTGGTACTATAAAGGCAAATATGGACCATCTTATAAACACTGGAAACATTATTCACCCTACCCCTATTAAGATACCAATTAAAGAGTAGATCTCAATAAACACATAAGTAGTTAAACTGGCAGCTACTTAGGTGTTTATTGCCCCTTTTTAAGAATTGCTTATGTTTATCACTACTATTATTAAATAAAAGTAGGTATAAATAATGATACTAAGCCTTTTTGTGAGGATTACTTCATTGCAGGAAAATAATTTATAAAAAATATAATGATTACTTTATTGAGTACTCATCAATAGAAGATCATATAATTATCAAATAACTTATCATCAAATGGATAAAATCTACAAACATTGTCAATGTAAAAAGTGGAGGTTAGCCATGAATATGCAAATAGTTAATACCGATGATGTTATTGGAGCTGATGTTAAAGATTCACGAGGCAAAAACTTAGGCATAATTGAAACACTTATGCTTGATAAACTACAAGGACAAGTCGCTTATGTAGTATTATCGTATAGTGGCTTTTTAGGTATGGGCAAAAAATTATTCGCTCTTCCTTGGAGCTTATTTTCTTATGATTTAAAACGAGAATGTTTTATTGTACCCATTGATAAAAAAGTTTTAGCAGCCTCACCTGGATTTGATAAAGAACATTGGCCAGATATGTCTTCTAAGGCCTGGAAAAAAACAATGACTGATTATTACGGAAGTTATTTATCTCACCCAAATCAACATTGATAAAAGATAGCGCTAAAATTCATTTTGGCACTATTAAACATTTTAAAATTAAATTACAAGGAGATAGTATGAAAAAAAAATTACTCTCAATATTGGGAGCTACTTTTGCTATACCTCTACTAGTTCATGCAGACTTACAGCCACCTACAGCGAGTCCTACTGAGAAGGACACTACTACACAAACAATGCCAAAGGTCGGCAGTAAGTCTCCAGAAACTGCAAAGAAAGCTGAAAATAAAGATGAAAAAACCGTGGATGATAGCATGGTAAATGAAGATGCACCAGCAGGCCCTGTTATTCCACCAAGTAATAATATAAATGATTCACCTGGGCCTTAAATAACTCTTACTGCCAAATAAATACTATTTGGCAGTAATTAATACCTACCCCGCCCTAGGGAAATTTGGGAATGGTATTATAGTCGGAATAAGATGGAAGAATTGCAAAATGTAAATAAGTAACAAAATAAAAACTAAGAAATTTAATAAGCCTTTTATCATAGGTGCCATAGGAATAAATGCATTAATCCCCCAAAGCACAACACCTACAATAATAATTAAAATAATTAAATGTAAAAGCGTCATAGTTAAATCCTTTTCACCAAAAGAATAAACACTCTAACTAACCTTTAATAAAAACTCAATTAAAAGTATGTACCCTTTCATTAAATATTAATAAGTATACAAAAATCACTAGGTTAATGATTGAGTTGTTTGATATTTTTTTTAAATAGAGAGTTGTCTGCTGAGAAAGTAATTGACAGTTAGAATTAAAAGTCATAATTCCTTATTATCTAAATAAAGGTATTTTAATGTTAAACTTAGATTTATAAATTTAATAGTTCAGTTTAGCTAATGTAAGTGAGCTCAATATGAGAAAATTTAGTCTTCTTGATCAAATGATCCATGAAGTTGACGTGGCCTTACGTACACTTTTGCCGCCACAAAAACGAATTAGTCAGCGCTCATCTCCAACTGAAAATAAGAGTTTTACAGAGACATTAACAAATAATCAGCAAAAACATGTCGCCGGCCTTATGAGAGTAAACCATGCAGGTGAAGTTTGTGCGCAAGCCCTTTATCAAGGGCAAGCATTAACAGCGCGTTTAACTGATGTAAAAGCACAAATGATAAGTGCAGCAGAAGAAGAAATTGATCACCTAGCTTGGTGTGAAGAACGTCTAATTGAATTAAACAGCCAACCTAGCTTATTAAATCCAATCTGGTATATTGGTTCATTTACAATAGGTGCGCTTGCAGGGTTAATAGGCGATCGATTTAGTTTGGGCTTCTTAGCAGAAACAGAATTACAAGTAAGTGCTCACTTACAAAAACATTTAGAAAAACTGCCTGCAGAAGATAAAAAAACGGCACTTATTTTAAAGCAAATGCAAGAAGATGAAGCTCATCATGCGGACATGGCTAAACAAGCAGGCGCGGTTGAACTTCCTAACATTTTAAAGTATTTAATGAATAAAACATCTCAAATAATGACTAAAACAAGTTATTATATTTAATTATGATCAACATTATTTTGATAATTGTTGGCCTTATTCTTGTTGTCCTTAATGCCTTTTTCGTAGCAGCAGAATTTGCTATGGTCAAATTAAGGTCCACAAGAGTGGCGATTATTGCAGCTCAGTATCCTTGGCGCGGTGTCATTTTAGCTCGCGTACATAAACAACTAGACGCTTATTTATCTGCATGTCAGCTAGGTATTACTCTAGCTTCTCTAGGTTTAGGATGGGTAGGTGAACCTGCCTTTGCTAATTTACTTTCACCTTTATTAATATATCTTGGTATAACTAAGCCAGGGCTGATTGAGTTTATTAGCTTTACTTTCGCTTTCACGCTGCTATCTTTTCTTCATATTGTTATTGGTGAATTGCTTCCTAAGTCTTGGGCAATAAGACAAAGTGAACGCATTAGTCTGTGGACAGCAGTACCTCTGTATGTTTTTTATTGGCTAATGTACCCCATTATTTGGCTTCTTAATTCTTGTTCTAATTTCTTTTTAAAAAAGCTACGTTTAGATGAAGTGCACCCTGGTGAGCAGTCACATTCTACTGAGGAATTAAAACTTATACTTCGTTCAAGCCAATTACATGGCGAGCTTACCTCGCAGGAAAGTAATATCTTAGCTCACACACTTGAACTTGCTAAATTACAAGCAATTGATGTCATGTGTTCTTATCATGATATGGTAATGCTAGATAGCACAATCTTAGAAAAAGAACTTCTTGAAACATTAGAGCGTTATCGCTATAGCCGCTATCCTGTTTACAGTCAGAAAGAAAAAAAAATAATTGGCCTTTTACATGTTAAGGATATACAACCCTTACTACATAATAAGGATGATAATGAATTGTTAGATTTACGAGCTTTGGCAAGACCCATTCCCAAAGTTTCACACAGGTTACCTGCTTTAACCTTATTATGTCAATTTCAAAGTGGCATGCCACATTTTGCCTTGGTCTACAATCGCCAAGGTGATATTGCCGGTTTCGTTACGCTCGATAATTTATTACACTTAGTTCTTGGCGTTATTAAAGATGAATTTCATAAAACTCGAGATGCCTGGGTAAAACATCCTGATGGTAGTCTAACTGTTAAAGGAAATTGCCCCATATTTGCTTTAGAAAGAGTCTTACAAAGACCATTGACACTTACAAGTGAGCAAGAAGAAATTACAACAGTTGGGGGTTTAATTTTAAATCAACTTGGTTCTGTACCAACAATTGGACAACAAATTGAGTTTGTAGATTTTTTTGCCATTATTGAAGCGATGAAGAAGGCTAGAATTACCCAAATTAGAATTTTTCCTAAAGATAAAAAATTTAAAAACATGGATAGATGATGGTTTCGGACCCTTTTTTTATATTGTTTGTTATCTTAATTGCCTTTATTTTTGATTTTATTAACGGCTTTCATGATGCAGCTAATTCAATTGCTACTATTGTTACTACCGGCGTTCTAACCCCAAGACAAGCAGTTATTTGGGCAGCCTTTTTTAATTTTATAGCATTTTTAGTTTTCAATTTGACTGTTGCTAAGACGATTGGTAGTGGCCTTATTGATACAAGTATTGTTGAACCGTATTTAATTCTCGCTGCCTTGTGTGGTGCAATTTTTTGGAATCTCTTCACTTGGTATTATGGTTTACCCTCAAGCTCTTCACATGCATTAGTTGGTGGACTTGCAGGTGCTGCTTTAGCTAAAGCAGGATTTGGGGTATTAAAGCCTGCAGGTTTCCTTAAAGTATTAGCTGGTATCTTTATTTCGCCTCTTGCTGGCTTATTACTAGGGGCTTTTTTAACAACGATGATTGTTAGGTTTACCGAAAATCACAATGAACAAACTTTACAACGATCTTTTAGAGGCTTTCAATTAATTTCATCAGCTTTCTTAAGCTTAACCCACGGCGGTAATGATGCTCAGAAGACAATGGGTATCATTGCTGTGCTGCTATTTTCTTCTTCTTGGCTAGGAGATACTTTTTATGTACCTTTTTGGGTCGTTGTTAGCTGCCATTTAGTCATCAGCCTAGGCACCTTGGCAGGCGGCTGGCGTATTGTACATACAATGGGGACCAAAATTACTGAGCTAAACCCTCTACGGGGCTGTGCGGCTGAAACGGGCGCCGCTATTATCATTTTTATAGCTACTGAATCTGGAATCCCTGTATCTACTACTCATACTGTCACTGGGGCTATTACCGGTACCGGCGTTAGCCGCGGTTTAGAAAAAATACGCTTATCTATCTTAAAAAGAATATTTTTTGCATGGTTATTAACAATTCCTGGAGCAGGTATTGTAGCTGCCGCTACTATGTTGTTTTTTAAGTAGATTCTTACTTGAAAGTTTAGATATTCTCACTACTAAAGCTTATTTATAGGACTGACGAAAAACACCAAGGTCAAGGCAAAAAACATTTTTAATGAGGGAGTTTAGATAGACTAAATGACCGAATTAAAAATGCTTTTTAACGAAGAGATTATGGTTTTTCGTAAGTCCTAATTTAAAAATATTAAAATTATTAAAAAATGGCTTTAAATATAGTGGTCACAAATATGCCATATAAAATAGCGCCTAAATAAGCCACTAATAAGCACAAACCATCCTCACCTGTTAAACCCAATCCAAACAAAATGATGAGACCGGCAAAAATAAAATTACTCATAGGGATAGGTAATAATAGAAGTAGACTTAATAGAAGTAACGCAACACCATGTACTCTTTCCATAATAGGAGAAGTCATAAAGCATAAGCGTGGTTTCAATAACTTTTCAATATACTTTAAGTAGGGTAAAGTTTTTTTTATTATTTTAGAAAGCGTCTCAGTGTTAACTGCCTTTTCTGATAAGAATTTTGGTAACCATATTCGGTGCCTTCCAATAATAATATGCAATGCAACAAAAACAATGGGAAGTCCAAAAATAAAAGAGAAGCCGGGTACGGCTGAGATAGGAAGGGCACTTGGCAAAGCAAAAAGAACAATTATAAAACCTAAGCCTTGATCGCCTAATTCTTCAACAATACCCCCATAAGTCATTTTTTTTTCTTTTGCTGCGGTCTCAGCTAGTCGCTTTAATGCGCGCGACATCGGGTAAATTTTATCTTTACTGTCCTTAGCCAAAATAGATCCTTGGTCTTAATTTTTTAATTTTTTGCGGTATTCAAAGTACTATGAAACTGACCATAAACGAAGTAAATAATTAAGCCTATAACCATCCATATAACAAAGCGTAGAATTGTAACCCAAGGTAAATGGATAACTAGATAAAGACAACTTATTACTCCAAGTACTGGAATAAGAGGCATAAGGGGTGTTTTAAAAGGTCGCGGTAATTCTGGGTGTTTGTAACGTAAAATAATAACACCTATACAAACTATTATAAAGGCAAACAAAGTACCGATATTTACTAATTCAGCTAAATCACTTATCGGGATTATGGCAGCAATGAGGGCCATAAGAATACCACAAATTAAAATAATTCTTATGGGCGTTTTAGAGTGAGTGCTGGTGTGTGCAAAGAGCTTAGGTAATAGGCCATCTCTGGCCATAGCAAGAAAAATACGTGTAAGCCCATAAAACATAACAAGCATGACTGTCGTTAACCCAGCAATGGCGCCAACACCAATTAAACCTGCAGCAACCTTATGCCCTAAAAGTAACATAGCGTGACTTATAGGCGAAGGTTCATTTAATGAAGAATAATGCACTATTCCAGTTAATAACCCTGAAACGATAATATATAGAATTGTACATATAATTAATGAACCCATAATACCTAAAGGTAAATCACGTTGCGGATTGATAGCTTCTTCAGCAGCTGTTGATACAGCATCAAAACCGATGTAGGCGAAGAAAATTAATGAAGCACCATGCATTACACCTATCCAGCCAAAAGGCATAAATGGTGACCAATTCGCTGGTTCGACATTCATACTTGCTATAACTATGAATAGTAATATTACAGCCAATTTAATGAAAACCATCAGATTATTAAAACGTGAACTTGTTTTTACGCCCCAAATCAACAAGACTGCTAACAAAAGAATAATACTTGGGGCTAAAATATTAATCCAGCCACCATCGAATGGGCCTTTCAACAAATGATGGGGTAAACCTATCCTCATTGTTTTTAACAAATCATTAAAATAACCACTCCAACCAGTTGATACTGCGGATACAGCAATTGAATATTCTAAAATTAAATCCCAACCTACAATCCAAGCAATTAACTCGCCAAATCCAGCATATGCATAGCCGTAAGCGCTTCCGCACCCGCCTACTAAAGAAGCTAATTCAGCATAAGATAAAGCTGAGAATGCACACGCAAATCCTGCCATTACATAAGAAAAAATAATTGCAGGTCCTGCTTGAGTAGCAGCTACTATCCCCGTTAAAACGAAAATACCTGCGCCAATAATAGCACCAACGCCAAGAAAGATTAGATCAAAAGCAGACAAACATTTCGCTAAATGACCCTCAGAATGACTATGCTCAATAATTAATTTTTTACGAAACAAGTCCATGTTATGCTCTCTTTCCTATGTAAATATTAGCTTTATAACAATAGTATGCTAAAGTCACTTTAGCATTAAATATTCTATCTGGGAATTAAGACTAAAATTTAATTGCAAACTTATGAAACGAGCCATCATCGTGCTGTTCCTAACATTCTTTTTGCAATATAGCCATGCTGGAGAAATCGAGCATTGTGTAAATTGGCCGTATTGGTTCAAAGCTGCTTGCCAACGGCTACATCAAGTATGGGAACAAGGCGATAATGAGCTCTATTTCTCTGGGTATGCCTGGCATAATCGTTACACTTATAGTGCTAAAAAAATTAAAACTTATAATGAACACGCATGGGGTGGCGGTTTAGGAAAAGGCTTTTACGATGAAAAAGGAGATTGGCATGGATTATCTGCTATTGCCTTTCTTGATTCTCATAAGAACGTTGAACCAGCGGTAGGGTATGCTTTTTTAAAAATGGCTCATTTCAATGAACATACACACCTGGGTATAGGTTATTCGATTTTAGTCACAGCTCGCCCTGATATATTTAATAATATTCCTTTTCCTGGCATATTGCCTTGGGCGTCATTTTCTTATCGCCAATTAACTTTATCAGCGACTTATATTCCAGGTGCCGAAGGTGCCGGTAATGTATTGTTTATCATAGGAAAATGGACGTTCGCTCATATTTAAAATTTAACAAGTTAATCTTTGCTGTTAAAAATTTTAAAATTATTTCTACCTGCCTGTTTAGCTTGATAGAGTGCGTAATCAGCATCTGCCAATAACTTAGTATGGGAATCTTCTTCTCCTCTATAAAAAGCAAGACCAATACTTGTGGTTATCACTAAAGTCAGATCATTAAATTTAAATGGGTCACTAACTTTTTTAATAAGTTTATTAGCTATAATAATAGCATCTTGCTGGGAAGTTAATTCCTCTAAAAGAATGATAAATTCATCACCACCCAAACGAGCAAATATATCAGTATTGCGTATACCGCGCTTAACACGTGCGCTAAATGCCTTTAATAATTTATCCCCTATCACGTGTCCATAGGTATCGTTAATTGATTTAAAATAATCAATATCTAAATATATTAAACCTAATAAGCAACCATGACGTTTTACATGTGCCATTGAGCGCTGCAATATATCATCAAATGATTTTCTATTAAAAATTTGTGTTAAATAATCATGATGAGCTAAATAGGATAATTTTTCTTGTGCTACTTGTAATTGTTTTAAAGTTTTGGTTCTTTCCTTTAAAATACGTTCATTGGTTTCATGTAAAATTTGATGTGCCAAACCTGAAGAAATAAAACCAGCCATTAATTGTAATATATGAATATCATTAATAGAGAAGGCGCGTGGTTTATCAGATAAAATCTTAAGAATTCCAATGGGCTGGCTCTCATAAATTAAAGGAGCAACAACAAGCGAACGTGCCCGCACTTTTCTACAAGCTTCAATATTAACACGCTCATCTTGCTCCGTATCTTCTGAATAAAGCACTTCATTTTTTGCAACACATAAACCAGAAATACTGCTCTGTCTACTAAGACGTAAACCTAGATGATTAGCAATCAGGCCCGTTGCCGCTCGATAAACTATGTCATTTTTTTCAACCAATTCAACCACCGCACCTGTTGCTGGCGTAAGTAATTGTAATTGTTCAGCAACAAGCTGCATAAATGCATCTAAATTAAAATTTGCTTGCCCTAGTAAGGATTGGGTTTTAATAATTTGTTTTAGGTAAGCAGATTCTTGCTGCAAACTAGAATTTTTAGCTGATTGCTTTATCCTCATTAATCACGCTCCTTGAAGAGCAGTTTCTATAGTTTTATAACTTAAATCTAATACGCATCACGCCTTACTGCTAATAAATTATTTGGAGTAGGCGGTTTAAATACCTCATATTTATTTTACTGATTAAATTTTGCCCTGTAGTCGTTTATTAGATAAACTATCTGCTAATTTATTCTAATTAAATTAATAGTAGCAGCAAACGTTAATAGCTGCTTGTTTATTACTCTAGATTTGGACAAAAAGGCCATATATTTTTTACAAGATATATTAATAAATGTTTTATAATCAATAATTAAGGTAATAAACGGGGGAAATTATATGAAAGCTTTAATAAGTGCTGTTTTACTTTTATTTACAAGTTTTACTTGGGCGATTAATAGTAATTTTTTATTTTTACAACAATCAAGCACAGGTGAGCTTATTAAAAATAAAGATCATAGCTATAGCTTAACCTTACGAGATGTACCAACCTATATTAGTTATTTTACTGATAAACCAAAGAAGCAAGCGGGTATTTTACCGTTATCGCAATTTATTGAATTATTGGCGGGTAAAAATATACGTAATCACTTCTCTGCTATCCCTCCTAATGCAACGATAGTTATGTTATCCACCTCTGGCCACCCACAAAATTTTATTGCTCTTCTATCAAAACCACATTATGTCGAGAACGCTACTATCACCTATCAATTAAAAATAATGAGCAAGGATCCAATTCTTACTGGCAATATGAAATACATTAATATGTTTATTGATGATGTGCATTGGCAGCCTAATAGAATGACTAATTAATAGACTTCTTCGGACACTGCTATTGACAGCCAATCTCATCCGAAAAAAGTCTTCAAAGCCTGTCCCCCTGTAGATGGAGATGCTCATGTACTTCTTGTATACTGCGCTTTTTCACCTTTTTTCGACTGACCTTGTCTCCTCACTTACAGCGTCCGAAGTCTAATGTAAGTTTAAAAATTTATATTATCTCTTTTTTATTGTATGTGCTTGTTTTTGCTTATAGCCATATAAACAATTTGATACCGTAAAATAATCACGGTATCAAACAAGGTTATTTAACTATTGCTTATCTATGAGGGTGATAAGAGTGGTTATGAGTATGGGAATTATGCCAATCTTCTTGTGGATCCCGTCTACTATGGTTTCTAAGGGGTGAATTGTAATGTACAGGTGCCTGCGTGTTAGTTACATAGTGATGAGGATGAGGATTAGAAGTCGGCACTATAATTTGTTGCGGTTGTACTGTTATAGGATATTGGCGTTGGTGGTGATGATGGTTCCTATTGGCTTGCGTAACGACAACCGTAGGTGTTGGAACAGAATTTAAGCCAACTAAAATAGTACTAGTTGATTGTTGCGGATAATTGGGTCTGCTCATTTTAGTCCTCCAATGTCTAAAGAACAGACTATATAATTAATTTTACAATTATGCAACATTCTTAACATAATTGTAAAATTCAGCAAGATGGCCTCTTTAATTAACCAAATAAATTAATTTTTTCATAACTCTAATTAACCTTAACTACGATGAACCTAATCTAAGATTCTAAACGTTTAATTAAAAAACAATGATGAATACGTTTATTACGCTTAAAATCTAGATCAAGTGTCTCTGCAGTAATATTTTGCACTTTATATTTTTCATTAATGGCAGGAAGCAATTTAAATTGGCGAAAATTAGTTGAAAAATATAAGCTGCCATCAGGCGCAAGCAAGCGCATTGCACTATCAATTAATGTCTCTTGATCTCGTTGAATATCTAAGGTAGTCGTCATGCGTTTGGAATTAGAAAAACTAGGGGGGTCAAGGAAAATAACATCAAATTTATCACGAGTTATTTTTAGCCATGTTAAGCAATCGGCTTGAATAAAATGATGTTGAGTCAAATCTAAATTATTTAATTTAAAATTTTCTTGGGCCCAGTTAAGATATGTTCTTGAAAGATCAACGTTGGTTGTTAGAGCACCCGCTAGGGCTGCATGAATGCTAGCCGTAGCGGTGTAACAAAAGCAATTCAAAAAACGTACCCCTTTAGCTAGGGTAGCAAACTTTAAGCGTAATAAACGATGATCTAAGAAGAGGCCGGTATCTAAATAGTCATAAAGGTTAACTTTAAATTTTGCTCCTCCTTCATTCACAACGATTGTTCGCTTTGTTTGGTTTATTTTCTGATACTGATTTGTTCCCTTCTGCTGCTTGCGTTGCTTAACGACTAATTTATCGGCAGTAATTCCTAACGCCTTTGGCACAACTTGCATAACTTCTAAGCTTCTCTTTTCTGCTTTATGAGGCGCAATAGTTGTGGGGGCTGCATACTCTTGTAAAACAGCGTAGTCATTATAGACATCTATAGCATATGCATATTCAGGAAGATCAGCATCATAAACGCGGTAACAGCTAACTTGCTCACGCTTTGCCCACTTTTTGAGATGCTGGTAATTTTTCTGTAAACGATTGATAAGCATTTGAGCGCCACTTGAAAGAGTAGCTACATTAGCATTATTTTTTAAGCGATTTTCTGTATTTAAACTTAAACAATATAATTTACATTCTAAAGGCCCATTAAAAAAAGTATATTGCTTGACAGCACGTAATCCTACCGCTTTAGCTAACATGGGATTAGAAGTTAAGAAGGCCATTTGCCAACCCTGAAAAGCGCTATAAGCTGTTGTACCTATTTGTTGATACAAAGGAATAAGTTGTGTAGCATCCGCTAAACGTTCTCCATAAGGAGGATTACAAATGAGCAATCCATGTGCACTTTCTGCACGACAATCTTTAATTGCCTGTTGGGTAAAAGAGACTAGAGGCAATACACCGGCTCGCTCTGCATTAGCTTTTGCATGAGCAATTAGCTTAGGATTAGTATCCGTTCCCTTTAATTTAAATTTAGCGGGCTTGACTTGAGTAAGGGCATGGGCACGCAATTTTTCCCATAAAGTAGGTTGATGCTTGACCCAATAAATTAATGATTGATCTTGACGCAATAATCCTGGCGCAATATGACCAGCCATCATTGCAGCTTCAATAACTAAAGTGCCTGAACCACAGAAAGGATCATGAAAAGCATAACCCTTATCTGCTAACTGTGGCCAATTAGCACGCAATAATAGGGCAGCAGCTAACGTTTCTTTTAATGGTGCCTCCCCTGATTGCAAGCGATACCCACGCTGGTGAAGACTGTAGCCTGTTAGGTCAAAACTTACGGTTAATACATTATTTTTTAAATGAGCATGTAGACGAATTTGTGGTTTATCTTTATCAACAGTAGGACGCTGTCCACTTAATTTGCGAAAATGATCAACAATCGCATCTTTAATGACTTGAGCGCCATACATAGAATTACGAATATGTGTTGAGGTACCATGAAACTCAATGGCCAATGTTTTATCAGCAGTAAAAACTGTTTGCCAAGGAAATTGATGACAAAGTTTGTATAAACTTTGCTCTTCAAAAACTTGGCCACTAAATAATATCAACTGAACTCGATTTGCAAGACGCGACCATAAACATATTTGGTAAATCATAGCCTCATTTGCTTCCCCATAAACACCCTGAGGACTGATACGCGTAACTTGTAATCCAATTGTTTTTAATTCCGCTTCAAGCAGATATTCTAAACCTTTTGCACAACTAATAAATAAAGAATAATTCATTGTAGATAAGACCTTAACAAACGAAATAATGCCTTGCTTGCTCCCTTAGGTTGACCCTTTATTTTTTCATCCATGGCTTTTTTAATTGATTGGCGTAAAGATTGCGCATCTGCATTAGGATAGGCATTAATAAATTCAGTAAGTGCAGACTTACCCTCACCAATTAAACGATCTCGCCATTGTTCTAATTCATGAAATGCAGAAGTTTTAGCACTTTCCTCTGCCTTTATTTCTGAATAGGCTGCCATTATTGCCTCACTATCTACAGAGCGCATTATCTTACCAATAAGCTGTGTTTGTCGCTTTAAAGCGCCATGGCTTTTAATCGATTTCGCATCCATTATTGCTTTACGTAAATTATCCGGTAAGGGAAGAACAGCCAATTTGGCTGCAGGTAAAGACATTAATTCCTTACCCATATCCTGTAGCGCATGCGCTTCTCTTTTCCGCTGCGATTTACTTATAAAATCATCTGTCATCAATAAACCTTTCTTGATTTTTTACTCGGGTAATACAGGTTGTAAACCTGCCTTATCAATTAATATTCTCACTTGCTCGGCTATTATTTTATGAACAGCTGTTGTGGGATGAACTTGATCCCAAAAAACATAACTTCCACATTGCATTTCTTCTTTTTCATTTGCAGGTAACAAATTATACAAATAACTGGTTAAAGCTGCCTCATATAATTGAGGATTATCTTTTATTAATAACCATTCTGTTTCCGTTAATTTAGGTGAACGTGCTTTTAAACTTGCAAACAAGGTTTCATCATTTGGTTTTAAAGTAGTTAGCCAACCTGTATAACTTCCTAAATAACAAGGCTCATCTGTGTTTATAAAGCCGTAATCTTCGGAATGATCAATAGATTGATTAAAAAAATTATAAGCATCAAAATAAAGGAATAAAACGTCAGGATACTTTAATTTTAATTCGTCAATGCGAGCCGTTAATTTACGATTATGAGTTTCAGCTAAGTAAGTCAATAGCCATTGTCTCGAGGAATTTTTAGCATGAGGCAAACGAGCTAAATCTGGGAGATTAATTAGCACAAATTTATTGCCACCTTTAGCAATGAGCCGGTCTACAGCATTACCAATTGCATTGACAACACCGGTTGTTAAATCTTCGACGTTCGTTGGTTCATTAATATAATTATTAGCGCCAATCCAAATAGTATATAACGTAGTATCTTTTCTACCATAGGTATGCCAATAAAAGTAATTGTTTAATTCTGCCGCAAGTGTAAAGGGTAAATTTTCTTTATAAGAGAGTACAGCCCCCGCTCCTCCTACGGCATAATCTTGAAAGCCTTCTGTATAATTTGCAGGAAAAAGATCGGCATAAAGATATTCGGTCCATATAGGCCCATCACTAAAACGACCTAAATAATAAGGTGGTGACCAAGGTAAATAATGCCACATGTAATTATATAAATTACCATTATCTGACAAGCTATCACCAAAAATTACCATAGTATCAAAGCGATTATTAAATGCATAAGTATTTAAAGTTAATAGCAAACTGAAGCAAAACATTATTATTTTTTTCATGGATCATCCTTAAATCACTAAATACAAAGGTTAATTAACGTGAATTCGACATAAAATATATTTGCTATATTCTATGTCGAGTTTATTTACATTTAATCTGGATCCAGTATAAATGCTTCGCATTTTACAGGATAACGTTCGTCTAGCGACATAAAAGAGCCTACGTCTCTTATATGTCGAACTCACGTTAATTATAAGCTCGCTACTTGTCCTTAAAATAGACCTCCTTCTACACTACCACAGATGAGCACTCTCGGCTGAAAAGAGATCTAATGTAAAATAATTTTGCTCTAAGCACTAAATTTTAGTATAAGAAATTTGCACTTTAGTCAAGTAACTCACAAAGACGATAAGAGCTTTTTTGACTAAGGTCAACAATATATATTGTTAAAATTAATCCACTACTGTCAAAGGCATGGTTGCTTTAGCTTCAGCCTGCAAAGATTTATTATAAAAATAAGTTCTGCTAATTGCATATAAATTATAGATCATGATGCAAAGTAAAAGGGAGTGTAACCAAGTGACAGTTAAATGCGTAAATATTTGTAGCGTTAGTAAAACGCCAACACATCCTGCGATGCTTAAAATTAATGTCTTCTTTAAAGGAATTTTATTTTGTTGTAAAAATACAAGTGTAGTAAGAGGCTGCTGCATAGCGCCAGCAGTCGTCATGATTGGAAAAGCCACTAGCGGGGACACATTTAGCAAAAATAAAATACCTTGCACCATGACAAATAGACCTATGCCAACTGATGTTAGACCACCGCAAATTACCATAGCAATAAACGCTATTATTAGTTTCCAACCATGTAATGCTACTAGATCACCACCAATAGGCATAATACGTAATTGATGACAAATAAGTAAAGCAATGATAACAGCAAAGCAACACATCATGCCTAAACGTATTGCTTGCTTACTTAATCGGCTAACGATAGTGCCGCCAATTAAGCCACCAATACAAGCACCAATAACCAAGGTCAATAGCGTATTTAAGTCGACATCAATAAGTTTCATAAAGAAAAATGATTCAATAACGCCGGGGATAACTTGAGCGCCATTATTTACAGCTGGCAATTGATCATCAGGAAATGTATTTAATAACTTAGCTAAGGCAACATTAACAGCAAAACTACCTATTCCTAAAGTATCAGCAATAAAAGCGATAATACCACTACCAATTAATTTGATATAATCCAAAATTGATAAGTTTATAGAGCTCTGCTGTTTTAACTTATAAAACATGCCTATAACACAAACTAAACTCAGCAGCAAAATGATATAAAATATTAATGTTATCGCCATGACACTCTCATATAGATTTAACCGTAATAGATGAAGCTGCAGAGGATTTAAACCTTAATAATGACGATTAGCAGCTCTGTGTGCACAGCGATTATACATCATTTACTTGGCAGAGCCAAGATAATTTTATTTAAAAATTATACTTTACGGTTATTTTTAGAACAAATATAGAGTGGACTTAAAAAAAGTCATCTTGAAGAAATAAATTAAAAACGTTGATTACGAAAGTCATCTATTGCTTGCATAATTTCTTCGTGAGTATTCATTACAAAAGGTCCCAAGCGAGCAATAGGCTCCTTTAGCTTTTTAGCTGCAATAAGTAAAAGATGAGCGTCCTTCTCAGCCTTAAGAGTTAAATTTTTACCCGGGCTTAAAATAGCCAATTGATTTTTTTCAATATTTTTACCTTTAATACTTACGCTTCCCTCTAAATTAAATAAAATAGATTGGTGGGTATCGGCAATAAAAGTGGTAAAGTGGGTATCAACAGGTAATTTAATATCTAGAAACAAGGGCTCTGTTGCAATACCTTGAATAGGCGATTCAGTACCACCTATCGTTTTGCCAGCAATAACCTTTACTATAACACCATTATCGTGATGCTCTACAGGTAATTGGTTTGCTGCATATTCTTGATAGCGCGGCGGCGACATTTTAACAGCTGCAGGTAGATTTAACCATAATTGTAGCCCTGTTAACTTACCCTCAGTTTGCGCAGGCATTTCAGAATGAATCACTCCCTTGCCGGCTGTCATCCATTGCACATCACCAGGACCAATTAGGCCTTGATGCCCATGGTTATCTTCATGTAGTAAGTTACCTTGCAACAAATAAGTAATTGTTTCAAAACCACGATGAGGATGGGCTGGAAAACCGCCTAAATAGTCTAAAGGCTCACTGCTATCAAAAAAATCAAATAATAAAATAGGCTCATAGTGATTGGTTTGCTCAAGACCAATGTAACGATGTAATTTCACTCCAGCACCTTCTCGCATTAATACACCGTCTAAACATTGACTAACTTCTATTTGCGGCATAACCAGTTCCTAGTTTTAGAATAATAAAATTAGACAATCATTTAACAGGTTAGTTGTCATATAGAACTAGAGTTAACCTTCAATAGCTTTCTTTAGAGAATTTATTGTCTGGCCGCCATATAAAGCTTCTCGAAAATTTCCAGCTGGGTCAAAAACAAAAGTTGCAGGAACGCCTCGTAAATCACCTAACTTTAACATGGCTCGTGGATCATGAGCTAAGCTCGGATAATTGATATTTAATTTCTTAATTAATCCCATTTGCTCGCGTTTAGATAACTCATCAAAATTCACAGCGAATAAGTAGATTTTGTCTTTGTTAATTTGATAAAACTGATTTAACTCTTTAATTTCATCTATACAAGGTTGACACCAACTTGCCCAATAATTAATTAAAACCCATTTGCCTTTTAAACTGGTAAAAGGAATTTTTTCACCATTAAGGGTTGTCAGCACTGTTGCATAACTTGCTGTAATACTAAGCAAGAATAATCCAATAATCCAAATTTTTAAACGCATGGTTAAGCCTTAAGAATAGAAGACAATCTCATATAGTGGCGCTATAGATTGCTCAATTAAGATTATATTTATCTGCAAATAACATACGCTTTTGTGTTTGCGTTAATTTAGCAGTTACATACCACCCATCTTCATCTTCATTTACAGTCTCATTTACTATGGCATCTAACTCATAAAGTTGAGCACGTAGACGAGCCTGACTTGAAGGTATAAAAAACTCTTCTTCTAGTGCAACACCTTGTAACTGAGTTGCAATAGCTTCCAATAATAAACTGATACCTGCCCCTGTTTTAGCTGAAAGCCAAACTTTGCAATTATTTTTTTGCCAATCAACTTTAGGTTGCCAACCCTCATGTTGATCAATTTTATTAAAAACTTGAATAATTGGAATATCTGCTGTATCAATTTCTGTTAATACTTTTTCAACAGCACTAACTGTATCACGCCAATTTGGATCGGCAATATCAATAATATGCAATAATAAATCCGCTTGTTCTGTTTCTTCAAGAGTTGCTCGAAATGCCTCAACTAACTGATGAGGTAAATCTCTAATAAATCCTACTGTATCAGCAAGGATGATGGAGGCAGAGCCAGAAAGCTGAACTTTTCGCATTGTAGGGTCTAATGTTGCAAAAAGTTGATTGGCAGCATAAATATTTTCGCCAGTTAGCGTATTAAATAAAGTTGATTTACCAGCATTAGTATAACCAACTAAAGAAACCGTGGGCATTGCTGCCTTTTTACGCGCCCGCCGATTCTGATCACGATTTTTCCGAACTTTTTCTAATCGCTTATTAATCGTCTTAATACGTTCACGTAATAAACGCCTATCTGTTTCAAGCTGAGTTTCACCAGGACCACGCAAACCAATACCGCCTTTTTGCCGTTCAAGGTGAGTCCAACCTCGAATTAAACGAGTTGATAAGTGTTGTAATTGTGCTAATTCAACTTGTAGTTTTCCTTCAAATGTTTGGGCACGCTGAGCAAAAATATCAAGGATAAGTCCACTGCGACTTACCACACGACATTGTAACAATCGTTCAAGATTCCGCTCTTGTGAAGGAGATAGATCATGATTTATTAGAACAAGCTCTGCATTATGCATAACAACTTGTTCACGAATTTCTTCTGCTTTACCAAGGCCAACATAATATTTAGCCTCAGGCGTATAGCGTGCGCCTTGCACACAAGCAACAATTTCAGCCTGCGCTGATAATGCGAGCTCTTTAAATTCAGACAATGCTTGCTCAGTATCTAGTCCTGGTAAAGCCAATTGCACCAAAACGGCACGCTCACCGCCTTGCGGACGTTCAAACAAAACTCATACCTCATCTATTTTATAATTAAAACAAATTAAATTTTATCATGCTAAATTACAGCTTAGCACTAAAATTCATATTATGTATAAATAATACAAGCCAGTTTATTAATTAAAATTACATCCCTCTAGAAGAAAATTAACTATTCCCTGGCTGTTGTTCTGCTTCATTTTCTTCATGAAATGGTAGCTTGACTAGCTTTGCAGGTACCACTGTAGAAATTGCATGCTTATAGACCATTTGGGTTACTGAATTCTTAAGCATAACTACATATTGATCAAAGGAATCTACCACACCATGTAATTTAATACCATTTACTAAAAAAATAGATACTGGCACTTTCTCTTTACGTAACTCATTAAGAAAAGCATCCTGCAACAAATTAATTTTAGACATTGCCCTCTCCTTTTTATTCTTGTTGAGGCAACAACACTCATAGCTATCATCGTCAGTTTTGACTAAAACTTAAGTAATTTTTTATCTAGCTTTTTAAAACTTGACTTGCATCTCTAAGCGATTTGGTTACTATAATAACCTTCACTAAGAAGTTTGGCTAAATTAAGCCATAAGTTAATAGATATGTAAGCAGTTCTATTAAGGTCGCTTTAATAAAGCATATCGAAATAAACTCTACCAACATATCTCATTTTATCGCAGCAGGATATCTACAAAAAGGAGAGTGAGATGCCTAAGTACACCGTAGAAGAGTTAAAAAACTTACCTAATCCCTACAAAGAATTATTTGAAGATAGTGATACAATGGCTGAAAATCGCGATAGTTTAGAACAATTAAGCTATCAAGATAAGATTAGTGTAGCTACTAAAATGGTTTTAGCGTGCCCAAATAACCAATTACGTTCTCTTAGTTTAAAATCAGAAGAGTTACGTCATCATCAAGAGACTGAGGAATCTTTCCATCGTGTGTTAAGCCGAGGTCTAGAGGTGCGCCACCGTATTCAAGCTATGGCTGATCAGCAAAATCCTCACCCACAAAATAGTCTATTGGACAATGAATTTAATGCTGACTTATTTAATGAATTTAGGGATTTAAAAATTCAATTAACTGAGCAAGAATTAACAGATCTAGTCTATAACTTAGTTCTTAAAACGCCTGATAATCAAATACAAGAATTAAATAAAAATGTTCGAGCAGGCTTATCGGAAACCAAACTTGGACCAGCCTTAGGCGAAGCTTTTGTGCTTAAAAGACTATTAACCCTATTACAAAGCTCAGAGCCACATCAGGCATTCACTAGTTCTGATTTCAATCCAGCTTTATTTCACAAACATCCACATTTGGTAGCATCTTTCTTAATTGGTCGTGAAGCAGAAATTGCTCAACGGTTAGCTAATAGTAACGAAAGAGCTGTTATTAATTCAGGTTTAGAGCAACTTAAACCAAATGTAATGAGTAATGCAGATCCTTTAAGCATACTTTATTCTCAGTTCCAAACAGCTAGTGTTATGGCAGAAGCTGTTAACAAACAACATCAGACAACTTCATCTTATGTAAATACTAGTAATATTAAACAGCAAGAAATTAGAGAAGATAAACCAGAAACAGTACACACAGCTGAACTACCTAAAGTTAGTAATAATCGTCATAGCACGTTTGCTCGCTTTAAAGAAAAACTGAGTCATCTAGGGCATAAAAAGCATGAGCATAATGAAGAACATGCACATGAATCTAAATGTAAACCTTGTAATATTTTATAGTTATTATTTTTACTTAGATGCCTTAACAGGCATCTAACTTTTGTATTCTTCAATTACTTTTCCTTTTTAAAATGTGTATAATTACCTCTTTTGTTGCCTAATTTTAAATCATGAATCTGAAAAAAACTTACGATATAATCATTATCGGTGGAGGTCATGCTGGTACGGAAGCGGCACTTGCAGCCGCACGTCTTGGTGCTGATACACTCTTACTCACGCATAATCTCGACTTATTAGGTCAGATGTCATGTAATCCTGCCATTGGCGGCATTGGAAAAGGGCATTTAGTTAAAGAAATTGATGCACTAGATGGTGTGATGGCCTTAGCGGCTGATCAAGCAGGTATTCAATTTAGAATTCTTAATGCTTCAAAGGGCCCTGCAGTCCGTGCTACGCGTGCTCAAGCAGATCGAGTTCTTTATCGGCAAGCAATTCGCCAGTACTTACAAGCAGAACCTAATCTCACTCTATTTCAACAAGCAGTCGATGATTTAATTATTAGTGGTGACACAGTAACAGGCGTGGTAACTCAAATGGGGTTAACAATTTATGCGCGCGCTATTGTCCTTACAGTAGGTACTTTTTTAGGCGGTAAAATTCATGTAGGGATGCGGCAATACGCTGGTGGACGCGCGGGTGATCCTCCTGCCAATGCGCTAGCACAAAAGTTACGAGATTTAAATTTACCAGTAGGACGATTAAAAACGGGAACCCCTCCTCGTATTGATGGACGTAGCCTTGATTATTCTAAAATGACGGTGCAACCAGGTGATATGCCTACCCCTGTCTTTTCTTATTTAGGCAATGTAACTTTACATCCGCAGCAAGTTCCATGTCATATTACGCAGACAACGGCAGAAACCCATGAAATTATTCTAGAAAATTTACATCAATCACCGATGTATGCTGGCATTATTGAAGGCATTGGACCACGCTATTGTCCTTCTATTGAAGATAAAATTGTTCGCTTTGCTGATAAACTCTCTCATCAAATTTTTGTTGAGCCCGAAGGCTTAACTACGTCTGAAATTTATCCCAATGGTATTTCAACAAGCTTACCTTATGAAGTACAACTCCAATTCGTACGTACAATTAAAGGATTTGAAAACGCGCATATTACCCGCCCAGGTTATGCCATTGAATATGATTATTTTGATCCTCGTGGTTTGACATCCTTTCTACAAACAAAACCTATAAAAAATTTGTTCTTTGCAGGTCAAATTAATGGTACTACGGGTTATGAAGAGGCAGCCGCGCAAGGTATTATTGCTGGTTTAAATGCCGCTTTATTAGTACAAGGAAAACCATTATGGTCTCCACGTCGTGATGAAGCTTATATAGGCGTATTAATTGATGATTTAATTACTTGCGGTACACAAGAACCCTATCGTATGTTTACCTCTCGAGCTGAGTATCGCTTATTATTACGTGAAGATAATGCTGATCAACGTTTAACAGCAAAAGGCTATGAATTAGGCATAGTAAGCGAAGCACGTTGGCAAGCGTTTAATATTAAACAAGAAGCAATTAAAACAGGCCAAGACAAACTCTTTAATACTTGGGCACGCGTTAATGATAATGCCGTTCTTGCGCCTATCATTAGTACACCGTTACAGCATGATTGCCGTATGTCAGATTTAATTAAACGGCCTGAAATAAATTATCAACAATTACAATCTATAGATAGCTTTCAGTTACCTGTTCTTGCTGACGAGGTAGCTGAACAATTAAATATACAAAGTAAATACGCCGGTTATATTGAACGTCAGCAGATGGATATTGATCGTTTACGTAAACATGAAGCAACAGCGATTCCTGCTGATTTTAACTATGCCGAAGTCTCAGGCTTATCAGCTGAGATAGTACAAAAATTAAGTCAAATCAGACCTATAACCATTGCACAGGCCGGTCGTATTTCTGGTGTAACTCCCGCTGCTTTATCTTTATTGCTCATTTATCTTAAAAAGCATAAGGCGCCAGCATGAGTTCACAAGATAATGCAGCAGAACAATTATTAAAATCGGGATTAAAGCAGTTAAATTTAAATATCAATCCTGATTTATTAATTCAGTATCTTCTGCTTTTATCAAAATGGAATCGCACTTATAATTTGACTGCAGTGCGTAATCTAGATGATATGGTCATTAAGCATTTGTTAGATAGCCTTGTCATCTTGCCCTGGATTTACGGGAAACGAATAATTGATGTAGGAGCGGGAGCAGGTCTGCCAGGAATTCCCTTAGCCATTGCTGACCCTAGCTTAGAAATTGTACTTTTAGATAGTAATGGTAAAAAAGTTCGTTTTATGCAAGAGGCAAAACGAGTATTGCAACTTGATAATGTTATAGTTGAACAATCTCGGGTTGAAATGTATCGCCCAACGCCAGGTTTTGATACAGTGATGAGCCGAGCTTTTAGTAACCTTGCTCAAATGATAACCTGGACGCAACAATTAGTTGCGCCTGCTGGAATATGGCTCGCCATGAAAGGACGTTATCCAGAAGATGAATTACAAGGGATTAGCTTTCCTTATCAAGTTAAAGCATATAGCATACCAGGCTTAGAAGGTGAACGCTGCTGCGTAATTATAAAGAATAATAAAACCAAGGAATAAAAATATGGCGAAAGTTATAGCAATTGCCAACCAAAAAGGTGGTGTAGGTAAAACCACAACCGCTATCAACTTAGCTGCCTCTATTGCTGCAAATCGCCAGCGAGTGCTGCTTGTTGATTTAGATCCGCAAGGAAATGCCACAATGGGTGTTGGCGTTGATAAAAATACCCTTGTGCATACCTGTAATGATGTTATTTTACGTGATTGTTTAGCAGAACAAGCATGTCTTACGACGGTATGCGGCTTTGATTTAATTCCAGCTAATGGTGATTTGACTGTAGCTGAAGTTAGTTTAATGGAACGAAACCATCGAGAAACATTCCTTTTAAAAGCATTACAATCAATCCATACTTCCTATGACTTTATATTGATTGATTGTCCTCCTGCTTTAAACACTCTTACTATTAATGCACTTGTTGCTTCAGATTCAGTAATTATTCCGATGCAATGTGAGTACTACGCGCTTGAAGGTTTAGCAGCTTTATTATCTACTATTGAACAAGTTAAAAGCTCGGTAAATCCACGCTTACAATTAGAAGGTATTCTGCGAACAATGCATGACGCTCGAAATCGCCTATGTTCAGAAGTTTCTAAACAATTAATACAACACTTTGGTGATAAAATATATCGTACGGTTATCCCTCGTAATGTTCGCTTAGCAGAAGCACCTAGTCACGGCATGCCTGCGATACAATATGATAAAACGTCTTCTGGGGCTAAAGCGTACATGGTGCTTGCCATTGAAGTTATCAAAAAACAATCTGTTACAATTTAAGAGGTAATTTATGTCTAGCAAACGAGGAGGTTTAGGGCGTAATTTATCAGCTTTACTTAGTACACCCGCGCCCAATCTTATTTCCAATACAAGCACACATGAAATAATAGTTAAATTAGCGCTTGATCGCCTACAGCCTGGTAAATATCAACCGCGTTCGGCAATAGATGATTTAACATTGCATGAATTAGCCAGTTCTATTAAGCAACAAGGTTTACTACAGCCTATTCTTGCCCGTTCTCTTGTTAATGGAGCCTATGAAATTATTGCTGGAGAGCGTCGCTGGCGCGCTTGCCAATTAGCCGGCTTAACTGAAGTGCCAGTTATTATCAAACAAGTAGATGATGAAACTGCTATAGCCATGGCTTTGGTCGAAAATTTGCAGCGCGAGAATTTAAGTCCTTTAGATCAAGCCCGAGCAATGGCAAGATTAATTGAAGAGTTTGGCTTAACTCACCAGCAAATTGCTGATTTATTATCTAAGTCCAGAGCTGCAGTTAGTAATTTTCTGCGTCTGTTAACACTTTCGCCTGAAGTGACGAAGTTACTCGATAATGGTGATTTAGACATGGGGCACGCGCGAGCTCTACTTATTCTTGATGAAGAAAAGCAAGTACAGGTTGCTAACATTATTATTGCTAAAAATCTTTCAGTAAGAGAAACAGAACAGTTGGTAAACCGACTCAAAGAAGAGGCTGATAAATTACCACAACCTAACAGTCGTGAATCTTTGCCGCAATTTTCATTAATTTATTCTCATCTAGAAAAATTAAAAGAGCACTTAAATACACAAATAAATGTTAAACATAGTAAAGCTGGTAAGGGTTCCTTAGTGATTCACTACAATTCGTTACAAGAATTAGAAACGGTGATTGAGCAAATTATTAGTTAAAATTAGTTCGAATCCAAAAATATGATCTATCTTTTTGTCAAATTAATTTCTTTATGATATTTGGTAAACGAGGCTAAAGTACTACAAATATAAAATATTATTTCTATACCTAAGTAATAGATCAGGTAACAATGACAACTTAAGGATTTTGTCATTTCCGCGAAGGCAGAAATCTATCCTTATATTAGCGCTATGCCAGCATAGAAATGGATTTCCACCTACGAGGAAAGGACAGGGCAGTTCTTAAATTGCCGCCATTAAGAGATCTATTACATACGTAAGTGTTCACGGGAAATTCTAATTATTAGTGAACTGTCTGACTTGAGAACAGATTGAGAGAAAAACCAGTAAAAAACGCAGTAGAGCGATCTATGTTAGCAGTTTTTTGCCTGTTTTTCTCGCAAGATGAGTTAAATACAGCTGTTCGTTGAACAGGGCTAAACGGTTACTTTATAGCCAATAGACGAACACAAACAAGAATAACCACACCACATCGACAAAATGCCAATACCAAGCCACCGCTTCAAACGCGAAATGACGTTCCGGAGTGAAGTGTCCTTTTATACAACGTATGAGGATCACTATCAGCATAATAGTACCAATAGTCACGTGGAGGCCATGAAATCCTGTAAGCATAAAAAAGGTCGTACCATAAATACCAGCATCTAGAGTTAAATACATTTCTGTGTAAGCTTCATGGTATTCATAAGATTGTAATGTTAAAAACAAAATACCTAGCGCAATTGTCAATGCCATACCAACGATAAGTTGCTTTCTTTTATTTAATTTTAAAGCCCAATGTGCCCAGGTAATGGTAGCGCCTGAGGTTAAAAGAATTAACGTATTTATCGCTGCTAATCCCCAAGCACCCATTGCCTCATTGGCGCCAGCAAAAATTTGATTATTTGGGTTCATAAGCAAAGGCCAAGTCGCTTTGAAATCTGGCCACAATGTATAGTGGGTTATCGGGTGTATTTCCCCACCTAACATAGGTACAACCCAATAACGGGTATAAAAGAGAGCACCAAAAAAAGCGCCAAAAAAACAAACTTCTGAAAAAATAAACCAAGTCATTCCCCAGCGAAATGAGTGATCAACTTGCGAGTCATATAATCCTTTTTGATTTTCATAAATGACTTGGCCAAACCAACCAACCATCATAAAAATAAGTATTGCAAAACCTAAGGTAAAAATATAAGGCCCATACCAATCATGATGTAACCATGATGCTGCGCCTACTAATGTTGTTGTAAGCCCTATAGAGCCTACTAAGGGCCAATGACTTGGTTTGGGAATGTAATAGGTGCCATGCGCTCCCATAAATTAATTCTCCTGTTATCTCTATCTTTTTAACTTAAACTTTATTTAATTAATTACCCGGTTGGTAACGTCGTATAAAGTGTAGGATAAGGTTATTGTTTTTACCTTTTCTGGTAAATCAGTATCTAAATGAAACAACAAAGGCATATTCATTGCTTCATGTCCATTTAAAGTTTGTTGAGTAAAGCAAAAGCACTCTGTTTTCTTTAAATATTTAGCCGCAATCCCTGGGGTTACACTCGGTATTGCTTGGACTGTCATACGAAAATTACTTTGATTCTCAGCATAAAAGGCAAGCTTGGCAATTTCACCTGGATGCACTTTAATCTTTTTTGTTTTTGGATAAAAAGCCCACGGCACACTACCATTGTTCGTAGCTACAAACTCAACAGTTATCTCTCTATTTTTATCAATCGTTTTATCAGTAGCCTCATATGCCTCTACTTGACTATTAACTTTACCGTTAATTCCTAAGGTCTGGCATAAGCGATTATAGATTGGCACTAATGCAAAACCAAAAGCAAACATGCCAAGCGTAATAAGACTTAAAATGATCGTTAATCGCGTATGACGTTTTACCACTAACTTATTCCTCTACGTAACTACTTTCTATTAACTTTCTTTATAAGTAGCAAAGCAATTAAAGGATATCCTCTTGTTAATCAATTTTGGGAGGTATCGTAAAACTATGATAAGGAGGCGGCGAAGATAAGGTCCACTCTAAGCCTTGCGCCCCTTCCCAAACTTGATTAGTTACTTTATGTCCCCTACGGACTGTTCTAATAACATTATAGAGAAATAGTAATTGAGCAAATCCAAAAACAAAGGCACCTATCGATGAAATCATATTAAAGTTTGTAAACTGCAAAGCATAATCAGGAATACGTCTGGGCATACCTGCCAATCCTAGAAAATGCATTGGAAAGAAAGCAACATTAACAGAAATCACAGATAGCCAAAAATGCCACTTACCTAATCGCTCATTGTACATATGGCCCGTCCATTTCGGTAGCCAATAATAAGTCGCGCCAAGAAGTGCAAAGATGACACCAGGAACTAATACATAATGAAAGTGGCCAACGACAAAATAAGTATCTTGATACTGATAGTCAGCTGGAACAAGAGCCAACATTAAACCGGTAAAACCACCTATAGTAAATAAAAACACAAAAGCAACGGCAAAGAGCATAGGCGTTTCAAAAGTCATAGCACCTTTAAACATCGTGCTTACCCAGTTAAACACTTTAATGCCTGTAGGTACAGAAATTAACATCGTAGCATACATAAAAAATAACTCTGCACCTAACGCAATACCGGTTGTAAACATATGGTGTGCCCAAACGATAAACGATAAACCAGCAATAGCAACCGTTGCGTAAACCATAAAATGATAACCAAATAAGGGTTTACGGCTAAAAGTAGGAATTATTTCTGAGATCACACCAAAGGCGGGCAATACCAAAACATACACTTCTGGATGACCAAAAAACCAAAAAATATGTTGAAAGAGAATAGGATCTCCACCACCTGCTGCTTCAAAAAAGCTAGTGCCGAAATGTCTATCAGCTAGCATCATGGTTACAGCCCCTGCTAACACTGGCATAATGGCAATAAGGAGAAAAGCTGTGATCAACCAAGTCCAAACAAACATTGGCATTTTCATTAAAGTCATGCCAGGTGCGCGCATATTTAAAATAGTCGCAATAATATTTATTGACCCCATAATAGAGGAAAGACCCATCATATGAATGGCAAAAATCATAAAGTCAGTACTGGGCGGAGCAAATTTAGTAGATAACGGCGCATACATTGTCCAGCCAAAATTGGGCCCACCTCCGCTATGAAATACAGTGGATCCTAATAAAGCAAATGCAAAAGGTAATAACCAAAAGCTCCAATTATTTAAGCGAGGTAATGCCATATCCGGCGCGCCAATCATCATGGGAATTTGCCAGTTAGCCATACCTGTAAAAGCTGGCATAACAACACCAAATAGCATCATCAAACCATGGAGAGTAACCATCTGATTGTAAAAGTTTGGATCAACAAATCGATGTCCAGGCTGAAATAATTCGGCACGAATTACAAGTGCCATGGCACCTGCAACAAAAAAGCTAATCATAGCAAGCCATAAATAAAGGGTACCGATATCTTTATGGTTAGTTGTAAACAGCCAACGCTTTGCAAATCCTAAGATACCTCTGCCTTGCTCAGGCCCATGATCATGATGATCATCAACGTCGTGGGTTATTACTTCACTCATCGTAAACCTCCAGCTTGAGCTTTATTTACCATTTTAGGTTCTTGACTATTACCTTGCCGCACATTTAAAACATCAGCAGGTTGAATAACATCACCTGTGTTATTTTCCCATGCATTACGCTCATACGTTACAATGGCAGCGATCTCTTCGTCAGTTAACTGATCTTTAAATGCCTGCATTGCTGTGCCAGGGACACCATTTAAAACAATTTCTATATGCCTTGAAATTGGCTTACCTACCGCAACTGAACTACCTTTTAAAGGCGGAAAAACCGGAGGCATTCCTGTTCCATCTGCCTTATGGCAAGCTACGCAAACCTGCTCATATTTAGCTTTACCAGCTGCCATAAGTTCTTCGCTAGTCATATTTTTTTGTACCTGCGTATTAGTAGCTGTACTAGAATACTGATCAGTAACTTTAGGTTGTTGATTAACCCATTTTGTAAAGTCTTCATCATTAACAGCTTGTACTACAATTGGCATATAAGCATGGCCTATCCCACATAATTCGGTACATTGGCCTCGATAAACACCAGGTTTTTCAATTCTCGCCCACGCTTCATACATGAAACCAGGCATTGCATCACGCTTTACACCTAACTTAGGTACCCACCAAGAATGAATAACATCATTAGACGTTACTAAAAAGCGAATTTTTTTATTTACAGGCAAGACTAAAGGTTTGTCTACTTCCAACAAATACCATTGCCCTTTTTTATCTTTATTTTCAATTTGATTAAATGGTGTCGCTAGATTACTAAAAAAACTAATTCCTTGATCTAAATATTGGTATTGCCATTTCCACTGGTAACCTACAATTTTAATTGTAACATCAGCTTCTGCCGTATCTTCAAGATTTAGGAGAATACTCGTTGCTGGAATTGCTAAACCAACTAAAATGAGAAAGGGAACGATAGACCAAAAAATTTCTAAACGACTATTGTGTATAAACGTGGCTGGCGCATGACCTCTAGACTTTCGATGATAAATAAGAGAGTAAATCATGACGCTAAAAACAATTATTCCAATAATTGAGCAAACAATCATGGCAATATTATGTAAATTATACATGTCGTTACTTAATGGAGTAACACCTCTGTACATATTTAGCTGCCACTCATCTCTGGCCATTGCCTCTGAGCTGATTATTAATCCAGCCAAAAAGGTAAGCACTTTACTTACCTGAAACCTATTTAGCATCCCCATCCTCACCTTTTCATGAGCCATAATCTAACTGCAGTTATGGCTTAACGTTTAAATCAAATTGTTATCCACTTAACTTAAAATCCTACCATAAACTGTAATTACCCTCAGTTTTTGACTGGCTTACCATATACTTGATAGCTTCGATAATCTCATCGGTTGAACAGACTTTGCAGCCACCATTTTTAGGATGGTATTCACCGTGAATAGTATCTTCAATTAAAACATCCATATTTTTAGCAATTAATGGTCCCCATATTGCTTTATCACCAAGTTTAGGTGCGCCATTTTTTCCTTCGTTATGGCATACACTACAATTTTCGTTATAAACTAATTTTCCATTAGAAGGGTACTTTTTCGAGCCGCCTGATTGTAAATCACGCCACTGAGAGCGCGATAGTGAGCTGTTTAAAATATAATCTGTCGCTGAAATAATATCATTATCTGAACAGGTTACGCAGGCCCCTTTTACAGGCATGCTGTTATAACCATATATCGCATGACGATAAAGCCCGGTTAACCCACTATCTTTTAAGCGATTAAACCAATTTGCACCATTACCAATGATAGGTGCACCCATCATCCCTTTCTGATGACAAACAATACAGGCGTTAATATAAACTTGCTTGCCGCGCTTTAACGTGGGTTGTTTTTCCGAGGCAGCCACGCCTAAGCGCTCTTCACTAACAACCGTTTTTAAATAAGTAGCAATAGCCAATCTATCTTCATTAGTTAGATTACTAAGGCTGTTATGATTTACTTCAGCCATTGGTCCTGCAACAGGACCTGCTTGATTAATCAATTCACTTTTCTTAAAGACATCAGCGACTTCATGATGGCTTGCAGACTCTAATCCAGCAGCTGTAATATTAGGTGCCCAATAACCATCAATGAAACCTCCTGTTAGATAATAGCGCTGCTTCGGGGCGCCAAATATATTAAGTGGCGTATGGCACATACTACAATGGCCAAGTGTATCTACAATGTATTTGCCTCGATTCCACGCCGGTGATTTATCCTCTTCATAAACAAATTCATTTTCTTCAGGAAAGAAAAATAAGAGATTCCATCCCCAGAGAGCAAACCTTGCGCCAGGTATGTTAAAAGGGAAAGGAAGTGATTTATTTTTTTGCTTAACAGGAGGAATACTCATAAAGTAAGCGTACAATGCACGTGCATCGTCATCTGTGATTTTGGAAAAATAGACATAAGGAAAGACAGGAAAATAATTTCTACCATGTGGATCACGGCCGTCTTTTAAAGCTCTAATAAAATCTGCTTCAGTCCAATTACCAATGCCAGTTTCTTTGTCTGGGGTAATATTAGGGCTATAAAATGTACCAAATGGCGTGGCTATCGGTAATCCGCCTGCATAAGCAGGTGTTCCGCCTTTAACGTCTGTATGACAAGCAATACAATCGCCCATTTTAGCAAGATATTCGCCACGCTTTATTAAAGTTTCTTGCACGCCTGTAGCCGGTTTAGTAGGTGGATACGTGGGATAAATCTCTTGAAGATAAGGTTCAATTACTTTTGGTGCTTGATTAGCAGTACCAGTATTAGGTATTTCTTTAGGATCATTTGTAATCGGTGTTGTAACATTCGCTTGGTTAGATGTTCCTGTTTGATTCGCAGTATTAGTTGTATTAGTAGTACCCGCAGCATTCCCTGTACCTGATGACGTATTAGAAGTTCCTGCCTTATTCGTGGCGTTAAGATTAGTTGCAGTACTTGCCGCATTTGTTGAGCCTGTACTATTTTTTGGAACAGCTGGTTTAGCTGTATTAGTCACATTGGCTGTATTGGCAGTATTAGCTTCATTTTTATTTATTGTATCTGCGTATACATTAAACAAATTAGTTATGCCAAAAACAAAAAGCAATATTGCCTTACTTTTCAACAAAGAGCGCACGCTCCCTCCTTAATTAACAGACTACTGACTTCATGAATGCTCAAAATAATCAGGCATTTTATACTTCAGAAGCCATAACTTGCAATCTAGTTTTCATGGAATTCTATTTCTTTATAATTTTTTATAGAAACTTCTATTATCGATCATTCAACCTTTAAAGTATTGGGGGTGAAAAAACATACTTGCTCAAGTGGTTAAACCAAAAGCAGGTAATCTTAAATTATATGTGGACTAAATTAAAGACGATTTTAATAAGTTAAATAAGGTATAATTTTGCCTCACTGGCTATTTCTTGAATAAATTTTTGATACTGGTGAGCGGATACTTGCCAATAGTGCCAGTAAAGAGGCATAAGCCAGCGCTTACCAGGATTAATTTCAATAAGCTTATTTTGTTCTAACTCTTCTATAATATCGAGCCTGGGAATTAAGCCAAAACCGTAACCTTGTAAGGCAAATTGCTTAAATCCTTCTACAGATGGCACCATATGATAGCGTTTTGGATTAAAAGAAATTTTAAAAAAATGTTGAAAGTAATGTTCATGTAATTTATCCCGACTATCAAAAACTAAAATAGGCGCCAACATCATATTTTCCGGTATAGAAAGATGTTTTTTAAAATATCGCTTAATAAAATTAGGAGAAGCTACTAGTAAATAATCCATATGCCCTAAGAGCTCACATTCGCAACCAGGTAAAGGCTTGGCATAACTGGTTAAACATGAAGAAACAATACCCTTACGCAAATAATCAATAGTTAATTCTTGATCATCAGTAATAATGTCAATATTTACAGCGTTTAAACTATTTATTTTAGGTAGCGCCTTCATAAACCATGTCTCTAAGCTGTCTCGATTCAAAGCAATTGATAACCGACTTGGTGTATCAAGATTTAATTCTTGCAATAAATGCTCTTCAAGCAGTCTTGTACGCCGCAATAAACTTAATAACTTTTCTCCTAACGGAGTTGCAGTATAAGGTAATGATCTTATAAGTAGAGGCTGCCCAAACTGATTTTCCAGCTGTTTTATACGTTGGCTCACGGCCGGTTGCGTTATAAATAATTGTTTGGCCGCCGTTGCAAAGCTTTGAGTTTGAATGACTGTATCTAATGCACATAAGGCACGATAATCTATTTTCATAAATAAAATTTATCAATTATTAAAATTATTAATTTTAATAATAATTAAATTTAGGCGATAATAGAAGCCTGTTTTTTTAAAGAGGGCTAAAACTATGTTAGTTTATCTTAGTGGTTTAGCGTTAGGCTTATCTCTCGTTACAGCCCTTGGCCCTCAAAATATCTTTTTAATTCGCCAAGGTGCGCTACGTCAATATGCAGTGTTATCCGCGGCTGTTTGTTGGATATGCGATATTATTCTGGCATCTGCAAGTGTGGCAGGCTTACACCAATTACTTAATCTTCATCCGTCTTTAAAAACATGGATTACCTGGGCAGGCGCACTTTTTCTTTTCTATTATGGTATTAGTGCTTTAAATAAATCGCTGAAAAAATCATCTGAGAATACTAAGCTAAAGGAAACGCATAATAATCGGTTACAAATTATTTTGCTTGCCGTAGGGTTTAGTTTACTTAACCCACATGCCATTATTGATACGCTCATTATAATTGGTGGTAGCAGTAGCCAATTTCCGGGACATCAAAATGCCTTTTTCTTAGGTGTTATTACCTCCAGCTTTCTTTGGCTGGTGTTGCTAACACTTGTGACACAATTTTTTTCTGAAATTTTGACTAAGGAAACTGTCTGGCGTCGACTTGAATTTGGAAGCGGTAGCTTGATGATATTCTTAGGCGCAAAATTAATGCTCATGTAATAACGGAATTCGACGTAAAATATTTTATGTCGAACTCGTTTATTTTAATTTATATTTTGCACAGCTGCTTTGCATTTTACAAAAATAACGTTTATTTAGCAGCACCAAAGAACTTTTTATCTCTTTTATGCCAAACTAACGTTAATTTCCAGGTTGATAATTAAAGATTTTAACCGCCGCATTACTGACTTGACTAGCTACAGTGGTTTTCAAAGTTTGTAATAAGTCGTTAAATCCATGTTGGCCATAAATGCGATAAGTTAAGTCAGAAACTTGAGTGCCTGCAGCAAAGCGCGCTAATTGATTTTCAAATTCTTGAGTAATATCATTACGACGCCCACCAAAAAAGTTCCTTGGATTTAGACTATTAGGCTTTAAATCATCAGCAGTCCAAGTGTGAATTACATCAGGTGCGACACAAGGCCCCAGAGTTAAAATTAAATCTTGTATGGGCTTGATAGCCAGCTTATACCAATGATCACCTGTGTTCTTACCCATAGACCAATTATATATAGTAATTAAATCATCCAGAGATTGACGATATTTTTCATAAGCTGCTGAACGTTTAGCATGAGCATGCGCTGCTAGACTAAAACCCGCTATAGATAGTGTGACCACTGGAAATAGATAAGCGCCCAAATAACAGGAGCTACCTACAATCACACCTAAAAAGATATTATAATCAATTGCTTTTAAAGCATCTGCGGACTCCTTAAAACGCGAAATTTGCTTTTCAATAAGTTCTAAATGGGCAAGGCTTTTATAATTAAAATTATCTTTAGGTAAATTCAATTGAGAAGAAGATTGAACAGGGTTTCTACTAAATAAGACTCCAAACATAATGACTACTCCATCCTTTGACGTACTATGTTGGTTTACCATAAATTTATTTTTATTGCAATTTGTAAAAAAAAGAGCTAGTTGAGGAATGTTAATGAAGATTAAGATTTTAATAGAAAGGGCCAATCAGTGTGTCGCCAATTGACCCAGTGGAATGACACATAGCAAGTCCAACCTCGCATTGATAATATTGCATACTTACCAAGAAGTTGTCAACCCAGATTTCTATAAGCTTAACAATAAAGTGCTTCTTATATTTAATTGTTGTTTAATGGCGAATAGGCTAATATTCATTATTATTTGAAATTGGTATCCAAGGTGGTTATGTTTGTTGGTAATAGTGTACAAGATACCAGACAATTTTTTTTCACAAGTTGGCGAAAATACTCTTTAAAGGAGGTGCTTACGCCACTTGAACAACAACTTGTTGATGTTATTTTAGCGCATCCTGAATATCATTCTCTTTTAGAGGAAAATAATGCCTCTCTTAACCAGCAGTATTTTCCAGAACTAGGCCAAACTAACCCATTCTTACATATGGGCTTGCACTTAGCTATTCGAGAACAAATTGCAACTAATCGGCCTGTAGGAATTACTAACCGTTTTAAGGAATTGATTGTGCGCTATCAAGATCCCTTATTAGTTGAACATAAAATGATGGATTGTTTGGCTGAATGTCTCTGGCATGCCCAACGTAACCAAATGCCTCCTGATGAAACTGCTTACATCATAGCCTTAGGCCAATTATAATTTTCTTAACAGAATAAAACCACTTTTTAGCCAGTTAAATGCTATTGTTATAGACGCCACTCACTAAGTTTTAAACAAGGTCCAAGTGAAGAGAGAGGCAAACAATTTTACATGGGCGTACTGTACTTCGCCGCACAAGCTTGCAACGCAATATAAAGCTGAGTGGGGGGTGCTATACTTTCACAAATAAACGGCTATAGTTAGAGAGGTAGCAAGAAATAATTAGTTAACTTTATTAGTAAATAAGCCATTCTTTTAATTAAATATTAAATTTTTTTTGAAAAATAATTTATAACTGATAGAGGCTTGAAATAAATTACACTATAAATAAAGGATTTTAAGAGAGGTTCAAAGGAGATTACTATGAGTAGAGTTACTATTTATATGTCTGTTTTATTTTTTGCTTCGACAGTTATAAATGCTAAGACATCACCATTAATACTAAGTGGCATTGAATCACAAAAGATTACTCCCATTATAACTGAGAACCCCGATCAAACTATTCATTTACAACCTGATCATCCGCCCCCTTCTCAATTGAATTCAAGTAATACACCTAACCCAACAGCACCTCATACTGGAACTGGCCCTAATTCTATGGATGAACAAGGTAATACTACTAATAATCCTTCCATAAATAATAGTACCGTTGACTCAACAACACCAACTTCAGTTGATGAAAGTGGTAATACTACTAATGACACAGATGTTAATACTAATTTAAGCGCTACACCAAGTGGCACTACTTCTTCAACGACTGAAGAAACAGATGAGCAAAATGATATAAGTACAAATCTCAATGATACAACTAAGGGAACAAATGGTACTTCTACAGGGGCTCCGGCTGTAAGTGCACCCCCTGCCTTAAATAATGATAGTGGCACTGCCAACGATTCCTCCAATACTACTAAGCCAGCTATTGTAAACCCTTCAAACAATCTTCCATCTATTTCTGATTCAGAAGATGAAATAATCTTCGATAATGAGGAAGAACCTGAAGAGAGTGACGATATATTCCTTATGGATGATGCTGATCCAACTTCAGCAACAGGAGCAAGCGATCCAATAAGGCCAAGTTCTCAATAGCTTAAATGAGTAATTTATTTGCTAGCTATCTTGCATAAAACGTACCCTTACAATCAAAACATTCCCTTAAGAAAATAATTAAGAAATCTTTGTTGGGCCTCGGCCTAGCAAACGTTTAAAGTTAAGCTCTATAGTAAAATAAATTGTTTTAATTTCAGTTTCCGCATAAATGCGTAAGTATAGCGCCACCCACTAAGCTTTATACTGCGTTGTATGCTCATTCGGCGAAGTACGGTACGCCTTGTCTAAAACTTAGTGGGTGACGCTATAATTGGAGCTTAGGTTCATTTAGTAAGAAAAGCTTTACTTTTTTAGATCAAACTTATGTTAATTTAATGAGTTTGAAAGATTTATAATTACTATTTTCTAGTCAATCAGGTAATATAGAGCTAAATTTTAAAAGTTTAAATCAATGAGTGAGCAAGAAAAAACGACCCACTTTGGCTTTACCCCTGTCGCTTGGCATGAAAAGGAAAAAAAGGTTAGAGCTGTTTTTCAATCTGTTGCCAAAAATTACGATTTAATGAATGATCTTATGTCGCTTGGCATACATCGTCTTTGGAAACGTTTTACGGTGGAATTAAGTCAAGTTAAATCAGGGCAGGCTGTTCTAGATTTGGCAGGTGGAAGTGGTGACTTAACCCGATTATTGAGCCAAAGAGTAGGTGATCCGGGCTATGTTGTTCTTGCTGATATTAACTCTGCAATGCTAAACGTTGGCCGCGAAAGGTTAATTAATGAAGGGCTTGTTAATAACATTGCTTATGTTCAAGCTAATGCTGAAACCTTACCTTTTCATAATGATAGTTTTCATTGTATTACTATCGCTTTTGGTTTGCGTAATGTTACTAATAAAGAAGCGGCATTACGCTCGATGTTTCGTGTTTGTAAACCAGGCGGTAAATTATTAGTTTTAGAATTTTCTATGCCTAATGTTCCTGGTTTAAAAACTATCTATGATTGGTATTCTTTTAATATTCTACCTAAATTAGGTCAATTTATTGCTCATGATGCTGATAGCTATAAATATCTTGCTGAATCGATCCGTATGCATCCAAGCCAAGAAAATTTAAAAAAACTAATTGAGGAAGCCGGATTTGAAGATTGTCAGTATTTGAATTTAAATGGTGGTATCGTTGCTTTACATATCGCCTATAAATATTGAGAACGATATGATTAAAAAATATTCTTTAAAAGCGTTACAAGCAGCTATTAATCAGGCTCTCTTCTTAGATGAAAGTATGCCTACAAAAATTAAAACATTTGAAGGGAAAGTAATTGAAATTATTATTGCACCATTAAATGTTAACTTTTATATTACTTTTAAAGCAGAGCAACTCTGTTTATTAGAGCGCGTTACAAATGAGCCAGATACTATTATTCATAGTAACCCTCTTGGTCTTATACGCTTAAGCTTTCTACCTGCATCTAAAGCCCGTTCACTGTTCAATGATAAAATGCGAGTATCAGGTGATATTGAACTAGGTTTAGCTATCAAAAAATTATTTGATGAAGTTGAGATTGACTGGGAAGGTCATTTAGCGCATTTTACAGGTGACGTAATCGCCTATCAGTTAGGTTCTATGATTCGACGTGGGGTAGACTTTAAACGCCAGTTAAGCGCCTCCTTACAAAACAATATGACTGATTATCTTCAAGAAGAGCTGCGGCTTTTTCCTACTCCTGAGGAAGTAGAAAACTTTTTTACTGATATTGATCACTTAGTGTTGGATGTTGAGCGTTTACATGCGCAAATTAATCTCTTGGATAAGCAATGAAATCCATTAAACAGTTAATACGTTTAATTCATATTAATACTATTTTAGCTCGTAATGGGCTTGATCAAGTTATTGTTTCAATTCCACTCTTTTCTGCTTTACGTTTCATCGTTTATTTAAACCCTTGGAACTGGTTTCGCAAAGAGCAACTTACACGTGGTGAGGCACTTCGTAAAACATTAGAAGATTTAGGACCAATTTTTGTTAAATTTGGCCAGGCACTATCTACTCGACCTGACATTATTCCTACTGATATTGCTTTGGAGCTTTGTAAATTACAAGACAATGTTCCACCTTTTCCAAGCGAAAAAGCGTTAGCTATTATTGAATCAGCATTTGGGCGCTCAGCCTTTGATGTTTTTGCATACTTTGATCCGGAACCCTTGGCTTCTGCATCAATGGCCCAGGTACATGCAGCAAAATTAAAAACAGGTGAAGAAGTGGTAGTAAAGGTTTTACGTCCTAATATGCGTAAAATCATTGATCAAGATATTAGCCTTATGTATGCCATCGCTTCCCTTGCTGAGCGTTATTGGTCGGAAAGTAAGCGACTTAAACCTCGAGAAATAGTTCAAGAATTTGAGCACAACTTAATTGACGAACTTGATTTACAACGAGAAGCAGGTAACGCTGGCCAATTGCGCCGCAATTTTCCAAACTCACCTTTATTATATATTCCTGAAGTTTTTTGGGATTATACCCGTGAAAATGTGATGGTTATGGAGCGTATTCATGGTATTCCAATTAGTGATATTACTGCATTAAAAGCGAATCATGTTGATATTAAAAAATTGGCAGAGCGTGGCGTAGAAATCTTTTTTACCCAAGTCTTTAAACATTGTTTTTTTCACGCTGACATGCATCCAGGCAATATTTTTGTTTCCTATGACCATCCAGAACAACCGCAATATATTTGTATTGATTTTGGCATTATTGGTACTTTAAATGATAACGATAAACGCTATCTAGCTGAAAATTTCTATGCCTTTTTTAATCGGGATTATCGTCGGGTTGCAGAACTGCATATTGAATCTGGTTGGGTGGCTAGAAATACGCGTGTTGAAGAATTTGAAAGCGCTATTCGTACTGTTTGTGAACCTATTTTTGAAAAACCATTAAAAGATATTTCGTTCGCCCAAGTGGTCTTACGACTTTTTCAAGTTGCTCGACGCTTTAATATGGAGGTTCAGCCTCAGTTAATTCTTTTACAAAAAACACTTCTAGCCATTGAAGGTTTAGGCAGGCAGCTCTACCCAGAACTTGATTTGTGGGCAACAGCAAAGCCTTTTCTACAAAATTGGTTAAAAGAGCAGTTAGGACCTAGAGCGTTTTTTAGGCGGTTACGTGAAAATGTTCCCTTCTTTGTTGAAGAATTACCTCACATGCCTCGCCTACTACAAGAAGTATTAGTACTTAGTAAAGAAGAGAAGATTCGTTCCTTAAATAATCTCGCTAATCGAGAACGCCTTAGATCAACTCAGAGCAACTGGTTTAAAGGTTTAGGCTTCGGTATTTTCGTCACGATGCTTATAATAAGTTTACTTAGCTATTTAAATTTACTTAATCCAGAAAGATTAACGGCTACGGCCTTTACTATTGCTTTAATTGGCGGTTTAATTTATGTAGGTAACCTTAATAACAGGAGTTGATATGGGATTAAGTGGAGTTAGTCCATTGTCATTATTATTAATCCTTTTAATTATTATTGCTCTTTTCGGTACGAATAAGCTAAAAAATATTGGTTCGGATATAGGTAGTGCAATTAAAAGCTTTCGCAAAGCATTAAACGAAGACAATGATGAGAAAAAGCCATGAGCATGAGTGAGTTATTGGTTATCATTATCGTAGCGCTCATTGCCTTTGGGCCAAATAAATTACCAATGCTTGCTGAACATTTAGGCAAGTTTATTCGTCAACTTAATTCTCTCAAAATGCAGCTCACTAATTTTTGGCAAACCCAACTTAATGAACAACAATTGCTTGAGAATCAAAAAAAAGCTGAACAAGCAGATCTCATTTATAAGAACAAGGATTAATTAGTAGCCTACCTAAGATTGGTGTTGAAAATGATATCAAGTAAGGTCGTTATTGACACCTTTAAGTTTAATCTGAATGCCGCTCAAATTCACCAAAAGGCTAGCTAAGAATTTCATTTTAAGATGAACCAAAACGTAATTCAGGACGATGGCAGTAAGGGGCTTTATGATGCTTAGCATAATAGTCTTGATGATAATCCTCGGCGGCCCAAAAAGGCATCACTTCGAATAGCTTAGTAGCAACATTATAGCCACGGCTTGTTAATGTCTGTATTAAAGCCTGTGCTGCAAGAAATTGGTGATCATCATAACAAAAAATAGCACTTTGATATTGCGGCCCAATATCTGGCCCTTGGCCTGAGCGCTGGGTGGGATCATGAATTTCAAAAAACCGTTTAATAATATCAGAATAATTGACAAGAGATGGATCATACACAATTCGAGCAGCTTCATAGTGACCACTTGTCCCTCGACACACTTGTTCATAAGTGGGTTCTTGGACAGTACCACCAATATAACCTACTTCAACTTTTAATACGCCAGGTATAAGTTTTAAAAAATAATCAATACCCCAAAAGCATCCACCTGCAACAATAGCTTCTTCAGTATCTAAGACTGTTTTATCTAAAACAAAATCAATAGAAGCGGAATTAACACAATGTCGTATATTTTTTTGAGTTAAGTATTCGCCGACAAAGATATGGCCTAGGTGCGCATCACATCTATTACATAAAATTTCTGTTCTCATTCCATCTTGGTCGGGTAATTGCTTAATGGCTTCATCAATATTTTCATCAAAGCTAGGCCATCCGCAACCAGAGTGAAATTGGCTTTCTGCTCTAAATAATGCCAAACCGCAACGCCTACAAAGGTAAGTTCCTCTACCGACTAGATGATTATAAATACCTGTATTAGGATATTCCGTTGCTTTATGGCAGATAATACGTTCAGCAAGTGGAGTTAGACTATCTGTTTTATCTAAGTATGTAGTCATATTACACCCCACTTTAAAGATAATAAATCTATTACTTTATGCGATTACAAATTTTATCAGCCATATAACCAATCGCACCCGCATAATATATAGAGTTATTATAGCGTAAAATCATTTTATAATTTGGATAAGCTAAGAAAACTGGACCACCATTTGGCTGTACGATACTTGCGTCTAGTTCTGAATAAGGCAAGGGTTGACCGTCTTCTGTTCTAACACCCATAGCATTCCATTCACTTACTTTTTTGACAATAGATTTACCTTCTAAATTCTTATCAAATCCCTTAGGCAATTTAACGTGAATACCCCAAGGCTGACCTGTTTGCCAACCATTTTTCTTCATATAATTAGCAATCGAAGCAAACACATCAGGTTTACTTAACCAAATATCTTTACGTCCATCACCATCATAATCGACTGCAAACTGTACCCAGCTTGAAGGTAAGAATTGTGGCTGGCCAGAAGCACCCGCCCACTCACCTTTAAAGCGATCTAAAGTAACATGGCCATCATTAACAATACGTAAAGCAATAAATAGCTCTTTACGGAAAAAATCAGGCCTTGATGAATCATAAGCTAAAGTTGCCAATGATTTTATAACTGGAAAATTGCCCATATAAGAGCCATAACTTGTTTCCATACCCCAGAAAGCTACAATAAAACACGGATCAACGCCAAAATGTTGGCCTACTTCTTCTAAAAGAGCTTTATTCTTTCCATAATGTTTACGTCCCATCGCAATTCGATAACTATCTGCGCGTGTATTTAAGTATTTTGAAAATGTTAGACGGTGTTCGGGTTGTGAGCGGGCCAGACTTTTTACCTGCCGACTAGGCTCACGAATATCAGCAAATGCCTCATCAAATAATTCCGCTGAAATCCCTTGATTAATTGCTTCCTGCCTTACACTAGCAACCCATTGATTCCAATTTGTGCTAGCCATAACAAAAGGTGAAAAGCAACTCAAAAGATAGGGCAATAAGTTAAATATCAACTTTTTCATTTTTTTCTCTCATTAAGTAGATAGGTTCTCAATGTATTAACCTGATAGCCCATGCTGGTATAAATATATATTTATCATGGTAAAAGATAAATATGCAGGATCTATGCCGTAATTTCTGTAAGGCTGCTTATTACTACAGTTAAATTTAAGAACTCAAGATTATAGTGTAATCTATTTCCATATTTAAAGCATTTGCTGCAAAGTAGGCCAAATATTATCCAATATTTTTGCTTGTGCTTCTTCGTTGGGATGCAAGCCATCTGATTGCATCGCGTTAGGATGGCCTGCAACTCCCTCTAAAAACATAGGAATTAACCGAACTTGATATTGATTTGCTAAATCCATATAGATTTGTTTATATTTGTTTAAATAAGCTGAGCCATAATTAGGTGGTAGTAAAGTTGCAAGTAAAAGTACTTTTGCTGATCTTTCTTGTGACTTAATAATTAATTTTTCTAAGTTACGCTTTATATCAGCAATAGATAAGCCGCGTAGCCCATCATTAGCGCCTAATTCAATAATCACAATGTTTGGTCTATATTTTGCTAATGCATCTGATAATTTAGCAAGCCCATTAGCCGTTGTATCACCACTAGTGCTGTAATTAACAACTTGATAAGGCAGCGATTCTTTTTTTAGCCGTTCATTTAATAAATTTACCCAACCTTTACCGTCCTCTATACCAAACCCTGCACTTAGGCTATCACCAAGAACAAGAATCGTCTTTGCATAAAGTGGTGCTATTATAAAAATAAAACATATTATCCAAAAGGATTTTTTAATCATGATTAACTCGGACGCCATAATTAAATTGGTAAATGTTAATTATAGCATTCCCGTTGATGATGGAACTTTAACAATTTTAGACTCTATTAATCTTAGTATTCCTGCCGGTGCAACTATAGCTATTACCGGTGTTTCTGGTTCCGGTAAAACAACCCTTTTAAATATTATGGCTGGTTTAGAAAAGCCTACATCAGGCCGAGTTTATTATGGCTTACAAGAAATTAGCAGCCTTAATGAGGATAGCCGAGCTAAACTGAGAGCAGAGCAGATTGGTTTTATCTTTCAATTTTTTCATTTACTACCCAATCTTAATGCACTTGAAAACGTAATGTTACCTTTAGAGATTAATCGAAAAAAAAATCCTACCAGCATAGCGTTGGATTGGCTTACACAAATGGGATTGAGTAAACGAGCAAAGCATTATCCAAACCAATTATCTGGAGGAGAACAACAACGCGTTGCCATTGCTCGTGCCTTTGCTCTTACACCAGCTGTTTTATTTGCAGATGAACCAACAGGAAATTTAGACAAAAAAACAGGACAAGCCATTATAAATTTATTGTTTTCTCTCAATCAACAATATCAATCAACCTTAGTCATTGTCACTCATGATGATACACTCGCCGCACATTGCCAAATGCATTGGCCACTTATAGATGGACAACTACAATGCTGAATTTTCCTTTACTTATACGTACCTTTGTACGCGAGTGGCGTAGCGGTGAACTGAGCCTCTTATGCTTAGCGCTACTTATTGCAGTAACCTGTATGAGTACTATTAATAATATTACTTTTTCTATTGAAAATTTATTAAACCAACAGGCTGCGCAAATGTTAGGTGCAGATGTGGCGATTACAAGTAATTCACCTTTTCCTAATAATTGGGAAAAAAGAGCAAAAGCGTTGCAGTTAACAGAAGCCAAAACCATTTCGTTCTTAAGTATGGCCATGGTCAATGATAAATTACAGCTTGTCCAAGTCAAAGCGATTACCTCTCCTTATCCTTTAAAGGGATTTATCAAAATTGCGCCTCAACCCTTTGCTTTAGCAACCAATGTAAATCATGCACCAGCATTAGGTCAGTTATGGACTGAAGCAAAATTGCTCTCTCTTTTGCCTGCAAAGGTTGGTGATAAAATTACTATCGGCGAGGCAACCTTTGTGATTGGTGGGATCTTAATTGAAGAGCCCGGGCAAACAGGAGACTGGTTTAATATTTCACCACGGGTAATTATTAATCAAGCCGATCTTGCTAAAACTAAAATTATCCAAACAGGGAGTAAAGTAAGCTATCGATGGTTATTAATGGGCACAGAAAACCAATTAACCCAACTAAAAAATTCGCTAAATCCACCTTTAAGCGAACAACAAAATTGGCAAGATAAAACAGCAAATCCTGCGCTTATTAAAACGATTGAACGTACCTTAGCTTATCTAAATTTAGGTATCTTAATGAGCCTAATCTTAGCTGGAATTGCCATTAGCATGGCTATGCATCGCTATAATCAAAGACATCAAAAACATATATCTATATTAAGATGTTTTGGTGCTGCAGAAAAAGATATTTTTCTTATTTACTTAGGCATTATCCTTATCTTAGGTTTCTTTGCATCTTTAATAGGAATTTTATTAAGCTACGCATTTCAACCTTTCCTCTTTAGTTGGCTAAAAGGATTATTACCAGACTTTCAAGTTGATTATAGTTTCAAACCTGCTCTACTAAGCTTTTCAACTGGTATCCTATTATTACTCAGTTTTACCGTTCCTCACCTTTTAAGTTTACGTAAAATTTCAGCGATAACATTATTTAAATCTCAATATCAAGTGAATAAATATTCCTTTTTAAATTATCTTATTACATTTCTAGCATTAGTGGGCCTCGCTTTCTTATATATTCGCTCTTGGCAGCTAATTATTATCGTCTTTATAGGGTTAATATATTTTGCCGTTTTTGCGTTAAGTTTATTATTGATAACTAATTTCTTTATTAACCTTATAAAAAATAAAATTTCTTTTGTTTGGCGTTTTGGCTTTACAAGCATAAATCGTAATTTAACGAACAGTTTACTACAATTTATAGGAATAGGTTTGGCGCTAGCAGCGCTACTAACCTTAAACTTATTTAAAACCAATTTAATTGACAATTGGCAACAACAATTGCCGGCAGATGCAGCTAATTTTTTTGTTATTAATATTCAGCCCACGCAAGCATCTACTTTCTTAAATTTTCTTAAACAAAATCAAGTTGAAAACGCCATTTTATATCCAATTGTGAAAGGACGATTAATTACTATAAATGATAGAGCTGTATCTTTAAAATTAGGTGATAAAGCAAGAGATATTAATGCACTACAAAGAGAATTAAATTTATCTTGGTCAACTCAGTTACCTGAAGAAAATAAAATAGTTCAAGGTAGTTGGCAAACAAATCAACCTACTTGGATTTCTATTGAAGAAGGGTTAGCGCGGCAATTAGGTGTGGGTATAGGTGATAAACTAGGATTTCGCATAGAAGGACAAACAATTAATGCCTCTATTACAAGTATTCGACAAGTCAATTGGACAAACTTTAAGCCTAATTTTTTTATATTATTTAGTCCTTCCTTATTAGTTAATTTACCTAAATCATATTTAACAAGTTTTTATTTGCCTGAAGAAAGACAATATCTATTAGTAAATTTAGTTAAGCAATTTCCTGGAATTACAATTATTGATATTGCAAGTACTATTAAAAAAGTACAAACAATTTTCCGCAATATAAGCAAGGTTATTAATTTAATCACTGTCTTTATTCTATTAATAGGTATCATCATCGCCATTCTAGCGATGCTTGCTTTTAATGATATTAAACAACAAGAAATTTATATATTAAAATTGCTAGGTGCGCAGAAAAAAGCCCTTTTTTGGATTAGAAGTAGCGAAGCAGCTATTATTGGTTTTTATGCAGGTTTACTCGCTATTATTTTAGCGATTGTGATTAACTATTATTTTAATACAATGACGCTTAATTTTATTTTTCATCCTCCATGGGCACTTTTAATTCTAGTACCATTGCTAACAAGTCTTGCAAATATCTTAATTAACTATAAAATTACTCACCTTTAAGCTAAGAATGTATATTAATTTAATTTTTTTTAAATAATTTAGACAGATTTTATATGATAATTTTGTATATTCCTTTTGAGCGTGCCAACAATGGAAACTTAGGCGAAGCAGCGCAGATATGGAAAAATAATTACCAGTTACACAAAGAAGAAGAGATCAAGATTATTTACTATCAAGATGACTTTGATGCTGAAGATATTGAGCCCAATAGTCTAGTATATATTTTGGCACACGGCGCTGATAATGATCCTAACATTTTAGCCAATTTTAGTTCTGCAGATAAAGCTTCCATTATTAATATTGGCCAACTTGTTTCAAGATTTGAATTCGACTTTCTGAGTATCATTCATAAAATTCATCGAATCTATCTGTATTGTTGTGGAACAGAGCAAAAAAACCGTTTGTTAGCAGGTGAATTTCAACATTCTTTATTAAGGGCTGGGTATACTGTTATACACTTTTATCAAGGCAAAATTTATGCCCCAGATGAGTTAGGAAGATTTTTAACAGAAAAAGATAATAAGATCATCTCTGCTATTCCATTTAACCTACCTCTAAAAGAGGAAAATTTGGATTCATTAACAAGCTATACTTCAATTAAAAAATTGACTAGGTTAACCCATGATGATTTTGTAAATCGTTCAAGGCAATCCTTCTTAAATAAAAATAAGGAAATTAAATATGAAAAAATTTGGGCACTTAGGAAGCAGGCATATAGACCAGAAAATATAAGCACTGCTGTTAGGCCAGTTTTAAATTCGCCAACCAATAATAGGCAAAGGTTTTTTTCTTCTAGTCAATCATCCACCAAGAAAATAGGCTCTATAAAATCAACTATCTTATCTTGTTAAAATTTTGAGGTTAAATTATATAAAAATTTATTTAAAAACACCCTAGAAGGATGCAGAGCTTACAAACTCAGTCTATTATTTAATTTACCCTAATTAATTTAATTAAAACAATGACATTACTTAAACTTGATGTCGAATTGTTTTATTCGGCAATTATTAATGCTTGTCGAGCCATTATTGAGCACCGCGAAGCATTAAATGCAATTAATGTGTTTCCTGTTGCTGATGGCGACACAGGTAATAATATGGCAGCAACAGCGCAAGCCATCATTACTCATGCATCACTTAAGCCTACTTTTTCTGAAACCTGCCAATCCTTAGCAAATGCGGGTATTTTAGGAGCTCATGGTAATTCTGGGATGATCTTTTCTCAATTTTTTAATGGCTTTTTAGAGATATCTTTACCGGATACATTAAAAACCAACGATTTTGCTAACTTGATTAAAGCCGCTTGTATTAGTGTTCGCAAAGCTATTGTTAATCCTGTAGAGGGAACAATTATAACTGTGATGGATGCCTGGGCTAATAGTTTAATCGATAACGCAGCACATATTGCCTGTTTCAATATACTTTTACAAAAGACAAAGGATGTCGTTGATAAAGCGCTAGCGTCAACAATGCAGACGCTGCAATTACTTAAGGAGGCGCACGTAGTGGATGCTGGTGCATTAGGCTTTAATTTTTTTATACAAGGCTTTACTGAATTTTTAGCACATCCAACTAAAAAACCAGAAAAGGTGGATTTTAATTTTGAACAAAATTTACATGAGCTTCCTAGCCATAGCAAGCCACCAATAAATCGTTATTGTAATGAAGCTTTATTAGCAGGCGATGACCTTAGCCAAAAAAAACTAACTCATTTATTAAGGGATTTAGGTGACAGTATGGTTGTTACCACGAATCAAAATTTATGTCGTGTTCACATACATAGTAATGATCCTCCTACGATTTTTACTAATTTGCGCGAAATTGGCAAAATTCAATATTCCAAAGTAGATGACATGTTGCGGCAATATCAATCCATTTACGAAAGAAAGCATCCCATTGCTTTAGTTGCTGACTCAAGTGCTAGTATTCCTCAACACCTATTAGATCAACATCAAATTCATTTAATACCACTTAATGTTCAATTAGATGGGCATGATTTATTAGATCATTATTGTTTTGATGCTAATCAGGTTTTTAATGTTTTAGCAACATTAAAAACCTATCCCACTACCTCATCACCTACCTATGCTTTTATAAATGAAAAAATCAGTTATCTGGCAAAAAATTATGAACAGGTTCTTATTCTTAGTGTGGCTCAAGTGTTAAGTGGTACTTATAATGCAATAGTAAATGTTGCCAACCGCTACTCTAATATTCACGTGATTAATACTTGTCATGTTTCAGGAAGCCAGGGTTTATTGTTAAATTATGCTGCCGAGTTAATTAACCAAAATTTATCGATAAGTGAAATTAAAGAAGCTGTATTAGAAAAAATTAGTAAAACTTATTTTTTTATTATGGTAAATCAATTTGATTCCTTAATACGCTCCGGTCGAGTAAGCAAATTAAAAGGGAGAGTTGCACATTATGCAGGATTAAAACCTATTATTTCATTAGATAAGGAAGGTAAAGTCATTCTCGTTGATAAGGCATTTAATGAAGTTAAAGCGCTAAGTAAGCTTGTTATTAATGTGAGTAATCTAATACAAGACAAGGATTTAGATAGTTATTGTATTATTCATGCAGGTGTTGCAGAAAAAGCAGTCGAATTCGCTTCAATGACAACTGAAGCATTTAAAAAAGAACCTTTATTTATTGATCCTGTATCAATTGCCATTGGTTTACATGCTGGTAAAGGGTGTATTGCCCTTGCAGCCATGCTTAAATAGTTTTTAAATCTGCAAACGCGCGCTGTTTAATTAGCCAGTTTAATAACAAACCATAAAGAGGAACAAATGATATTAAGCTAATTAAAATTTTAAATCCTAAGTCCACAGTCGCAATTTCCACCCAATGAGCACTTAAGTAAAGATTATTACTATGATAAAAAGCAATAAAGAAAAAGCAAAAAGTATCTAATATATTACCAAAAATTGAAGCAATACTTGGAGCCACCCACCATGGCCCATAGTGTCTTAATCTCTGAAAGAAAAAAATATCTAATAATTGACCTAGAACATAGGCAAGGAGACTCGCTAATGCAATCCTAAAGACAATTACATTTAAAACCCATAGATAGCCATGATCAAACCAATTTGAGATAAAAAAGGATAAAATTAAGGCTGGTAACATAGCAAAATAAATAACTTTACGAGCCTCAGTAGCACCAATAAGTCTAGTCGTTAAATCGGTACAGATAAAAACCAGCGGATAAGAAAAGGCACCCCAAGTTGTATGAAAATTTAGGAGCGTGAAGGGATGTTGCACAAGAACATTACTAAGGCAAATTACAAAAATATGAATTAAAGCAATGCTTATTAGCTTAGGGTACATAAAACCTGAATAAAAAGATAAAATTATATCCTAGTTAAATGAATTAACTAATATAGAATTTAAATTATCCTGCTTGCCACCTTGCAGCTCTCTTGCCATCTCTAAAGTTACAACTTTTTTTAAATTAATAACCGCTGCAACTCGTGCAGGATGACTAATATTTATACGCTCATTCAGCCAAACTTCAATACCATCCATAATTTTTTGTAAAGCATTCAAATTATCAATAATCACACTAGTAGAGTACCAATAAATAAGATCATCTAATTCTTTAGTTGCTTTAGTACGCCAACTAAAAAACCCAAGATTACTTTTATCTTTCCACCAATAGTATAAGTTTTGCTTGTTTAAAGGTTGTGAATTAGAAGGTACGTTTAAATCTAATTTTTTAAGCGCTGTAGAGACCGTTTCTTCATACTTGATGGATAAATTAATTTGAGTATGGTTAGAAAAATAGAGCTGTTGATCAAGCCAATTTTTTAAAATTTCTACTTGTATGCTTCGACTAGAAGTCTTAGAATGAATAGCGTGTATGGATTCCCAGTTAGATAACTGAGTATGAAGTGCCTTTAATTGATCTAGTCTATAGGCATAAACTCCATTTTCTACCTGCTCATCCAATGCTGCTATTGTTTTATCTAGCAAATGGGTTTGATAGGTTGCAAGTTTGCTGAATTTTGAGTATGTATCTCGAGTATTTAGCCACCACTGTTTTATATTCCCTGTTTTGAGTGTCTCTTTAAGTTCTTCAAAGGTTCTTTTGGCTTTAAAAAAAATCATTATAATCAGCAATTGAATTTTTTGTGCGATGATAAGACAATTTGATTTTATTTACAATGGGTTAGTTAAAATATATAAGAAAACAAATCTTTTTCTGAAAAAATATTAGACAAATAGGCTATTTTTTGGGTAAAATAAGGCTTTAAAAGTTTATTTTAGGATAAAGTAATGCCAAAAAAGTTTTTTGACTCTATCAAGACCTCTGAAGCAGGGCTTAATGCTCATAAATCAAGTGCGCTAACTCAAATCATATCTAGCCTTGCTTCTAGTACATCAGGTAATTTTAATCCAACGGCACAGATCCCGCAAAAATTTATTCAGGCAATTATTGAATTTTCAACGCTCTTTCGCTCTGACGTGGAGACTGTTGAAAAAGTACAGAATGGGATACTAGCAGTGCTAGCTACAGCTCAATTAGGTGTTGCTACTACCTTATTATTTCAACATCAAATTTGCGATGATAATTCTGACTCAATATGTAAAAGTGCTTTTCTGTTAGAAATATTCTACACAAGTCTTTTATCACTAGGTTGGGGGGTCAGTGAAATTGCAGCAGCAATACAAAGAGCTAACAGCCAAGGAGCGTTACCAGCCTCAGGCTTAGGCGCTAAGAAAGTAGCAGCCTTTACGCAAATAGTTGGCAATTTTATAGCGAATTTGGGCGACAATATTACCCCAATTGTCCAAATTCCACAGAAGATTATACAAACCATTACCGGTTTCTATACTGCTTTTCGTTCTGATATAGAAACAAAAGATCGGTTACAAAATGGGGCCTTAGGTTTACTTGCAGCAGCACAATTAGTTTTAGCAATTATACTCTTTACTCAAGATAGAACCTGTGAAAAAAATAATACTGATGCCTTATGTCAGGCAAGCTTTTTATTAGAAGCTTTTTATGCTGGTATTTTATCCCTAGGATGGAGCGAGAGTGAAATAAGGGAATATGCGCAACGAGCAATCACACGCAATGTGCTTCCGGTTCAGCAACAGCAACAGCAACAGCAACAGCAACAGCAACAGCAGGCGCCAGCCCAACAGGATTGTAGCTTACCCTGTACTATTATTTAGTAATTAAATTAAGCGTTAGTTTGTATTAACTAACGCTTTTACTTAGATAAAAATTCCCAAGGTCTTGAAATTAAAATTACTCCTCGACTTGAATATCAATTTTCTTTTCAAGAGCAGCTTCTTTTTTAGGAATAATAATCTCAAGAACGCCTTGTTTGTATTTAGCACTAATTTTGGCATCATCGGCTGTCTGAGGCAGACTGAAACGACGATAAAATTGTCCTTGTGCACGTTCTACTCGAGTATAACCATTTTTTTCTTCTGTTTTGTCGAAATTGCGTTCTCCTTGAATGGTTAATAAATTATTTTCAAGTGAAATATGAATATCTTCTTTATTAACACCAGGAATATCAGCAATAACAACAAACTGATTTTTATCTTCTTTAATATCGACTGAGGGTGCCCAAGTGCTCGTGGTGACAAAGGACGAATCATCTTGTTGCTGACCTCTTAAAAAATTATCCCATAAAGAATTGATGTCTCGATATAATGATGGAAAATAATCACGCTTTAAATTATTCATACTTAATTTCTCCTTTATGAAATAGGGTATGCCTAATAAATATTAATTATTTTGCAAAATTCAAGGGGGGATAAATAAAAAATTAGATCGCTTTCTATTATTCACTACGTAAAGAAACAATAGGCTCCATTTTAGCTGCCCGTTTAGCAGGATAAAAGCCAAAGAAAATTCCTGTAGCAACGGAAACCGCAAAACCAGCAACAGGCGGCAATAAGTAGAGCATAAATGTCCAACCACTAAAATAAGCAACACCGGCTGTAAACAATAGTCCTAAAATGACGCCTAAAACTCCGCCTAATAATGACAAAATAACTGACTCGACTAAGAATAACATTTGAATCTCTTGGTTACGCGCTCCAACTGCTTTACGAATTCCTATTTCCTTTTTACGTTCACTAACAGAAACCAACATGACATTCATGACGCCAATACCACCAACTAATAAAGAAATACTACCAATAACTGCTAAGAGTAGGGTAAAAATACGTCCTTGACTTTCCATACTAGCAATAATTTGCTTGGCGCTACGAGGAAATACACTTAATTTAGGAGCATAAGTAGTGATGTAGTGTTTAAGCTCAGAAATAACTTCATCAATTGGGCTATTCGGCTTTAAAAGCATAATAGCATTATTGATCTTTGTATCCTTACTAATTAAGGCTACGCCTGAAATGGGTACTATTACTGCTTGATTAATATCCTCATTAAAAAAGCCACTTTCTTGCCACGGCTTAGTGATACCGATAATAGTATACATTGCCTGGCCTATACGTAATTGTTTACCAATAGGGTTATCTAAAGTGAGCTGTTTTAACTGATCTGCCAGTCCACTACCTATCACACAATAATGTTCAAAAGATTCAACAAAGGAAACAAAATGACCTTCTGCCATATCAATATGAATAATTCGTGCCAAAGCATCATCAGCACCAACGATAGCGCCTCTTAACGGAAATCCTTGAAAGCTTATTGTTTGGTAAGCTGTTGCATAGGGCGCTATTTCTTTCACCGCTGAAATTCTATCAGGAATCTGCCGCCAAACCGATAAGGGCACTTCATTACCACCACTTTGCGAACTTTGCTTTTGTTCTTGTTGAAATAAAGAGACAGCCAGCAAATCAGTACCAAGTGCTTTGAACTGAGCTAAGGCTTTCTCAGTCGCCAATTGACCACAACTAATTAAAGCCACCACCGCAGCAGTTCCCACCAAAATGCCTAATACGGCAAGAAATGAGCGCAGTTTGGCTGCATTTAAATTAATGATTGCTTGCTGGCAATGACTAAATAAATTCATGGCTGACTCTCAGCAACAATTTGGCCATCTATTATGGTAATACGACGCTTACATTTAGCAGCAACTTGATTATCATGCGTTACCATAATAATAGTCCGACCTTCAGCATGCAAAGTTAGAAATAAATTTAAAACCTCTGTGCTCGTTTTTGAATCAAGAGCACCTGTTGGTTCATCAGCAAGAATAACTTGAGGTTCACCAACTAAGGCACGAGCAATGGCCACTCGCTGTTGCTGCCCACCTGATAGTTGCGTAGGACGACGCTCAGCAAATGTTTCCATACCAACGCGCGCTAAAGCCTGCATGACTCGTTCATCTATTTCTGAGGCACTGATATTTTTTCTATAAATGAGGGGTAATGCTACATTTTGCTTGGCTGTAAAGCGTGACAATAGATTAAATTGCTGAAACACGAAACCAATTTGTAAATTACGAAGTGCCGCTAATTCATCTTGATTGAGTGCTGCACCGTTACGCTGATTAAGGAGATACGAGCCACTATCGCCTTTATCAAGTAAACCAATAATATTCATTAAGGTCGATTTACCTGAACCTGAGGCACCTACAATAGCCAATAACTCACCAGAGTCAACAGATAATGAAACCCTCTTTAATACCTGACTTGTGACTCCTCCTAGAGAATAATTTTTAACTAACTCCTTAATCTGTATAAGTGGCTTATCCATCATAGACTACTGTATCACCTATTTTTAAGCCCGATTCTATAATGACCTTATCTGCTAGGGCCGAACCTGTGGCTACTTGACGAGTGGCAATTTTACCATCTGCAAGAACTCGAACTACATTGCTACCCTTTTCACGCTTTATAGCCGCAATCGGAATAACTAATTGATTATTTCCTTCCAGCGAAAGTTCAATCGCTGCACTCATCCCTACTTTAACTAACGCTTGTTGCTTGGCTGTTAACTGTTTAACTTCAACTGTAGCATTAAAAGAAGGCAGACCATTACTTCCTGTGCTTGAGGCTTGCGCATTAATCGCTACTAATTTACCTTCTAAAACTTCTTTACCTAAAGCAACACCGGTTATTTTAGCCTGCATACCTGGCTTAATTTTATCAATGTCCACCTCAGGCACGTCAATTTCTACACTAATTCCTCTTAAATCACCAATTAAAGCGATCACCTGACCTGCTTTAACCGCTGAACCCACTTTTAAATGGCCTGATTTTTCTTCTCCTGATTTAGGTGGAGAAAGTAATATGCCTTGGGCAGGCGCTTTTAAATGAATAAGATTATGATTTCTTGTTAGAGCCTCTTTAACTTTATTAAATTCTGCAATACTTAAAGTTGATAAATTTTTCGCATCAGTATCATCAATTTTATCTAACATTTCTGTCAACTTTCGCGTTGACTGCATTAGTGCAACACGTGCTGTATCTAAGCTAGATTTTTCACTTAAATAATTATTTTTAGCAATTAGGCCTGCTTTCCACAGTTCATCTGTACCTGTAAATTTAGCTTTTGCAATTGTAAAATTATCCTTAGCTTTTAAGTAATCCGTTAAAATTTCATTATATTGCTTCTGTAGCTCTGTCGAATTTAAAGTGATGACTACCTCATCTTTCTTAACCACTTGTCCATAGTTGTAATTCATCGTTTCAATGACAGCATCCATAGGGCATGTAATAGCACTTTCATGAAGCGGCTGAATAGTCCCGGTAAAATACAGGGTTTTATGAACAGGCTCTGACTTAACAGTATAAGTTTGTTGTTTACTTGCTGTAGGCTTACTGGAGTCACTACAGCCTATTAGAAGTATTACTAATAATGTAATTGTTAATGTTGAAATAATTTTCATTGACCGTACCTAAGCTTAATCTGCCATTCATCTAAGGTTGTACCTAATAAGCGCTGCAGGGCTGAAATTTGGTTAAGATAGGCTATTTTAGCACTAATCAGCCCTGCTTGAGCTTGTATTAATTGATTTTGGGTATTACTTACATCAAGTGCCGTTGCGATTCCAGCTTGTAATTTTTTCTTTTCTAATTCATAAGATTGCCTAGCTAATCTAACTTGCTTTTCTGCTAAGCGATATTGTTTAGCCTGGCTTTGAATCGCATTAATTGTATTAGTAATGGTAGTAATAAGGGCACGCTTTGCGGCAATCAAATTTAATTTATCTCTTTCTAACTGTACTTTAGCATTGATTAATTGGCTACGCCGACCGACATCATTAATAGGAATATTAAGTGATAAGTTTATTGATTCATTTATATTGCGGCCATTATAAATGCCTCTTAAACCTCGATTAAGGCCGGTTACATCTGATGTTGTACCTGATTGAACACCACCGCTTAAGTTAAGTTCCCAGAGTTGCTCATTTTTAGCCAAATTAAAAGCTCTTTCATCCGCTTTCACCGTCATTTTTTGTGCTAAATATTGGCTATTATGATTAAGCGCAATATCAATAGACTGCCCTAGACTTGGCACTTTAACGTTATCTAAATTCACATCACTAGGTACAGCCAAGTGCATATTTGGATCAAGGCCAATTGTTTGTAATAAATCTTGCGCTGCTGTTTTAAAATCATTCTCGCCTTGTTCAACCATCAAGCTTAATGACTCAATTTGATAAGACTGTTGGATATTGCCCGTAGGTTCTAGCTGACCTGCTGCAATTTTCTTTTGATTAATTTCAAAAGTGCGATGCGCTTCTTCTAACTGACGGCGCTGATTTTCTAAATTATTACCACTTAAGATCAAATTACGGTAGGCACTAATTACTTGGGTGATTTGGTCAATAATGGATTGTTTTAAGTTAATTTTACTTATGAATTCTGCGTCACGCGCATCTAATAATCTTGCCTCATTAACATTTTTACCAAAACCACGTAATAATGGTTGATTAAAAGAGAAATTAAGTACGGGCGTAAAAGTATTATAATTAGGTACATTATTATCTATACCTACGCTTAATGTTGTTCCATACTTAGTTTTTAAAGATACCTCCGGTGAAACATAGAGAGATTTATTGACACTATTACCTACACCACTAAAGCGATTCTTTTCTATCGAAGCCGCACCCTCTATAGCATACTGCAATTCAAATTCATTATTGGCCAGACGTAACTGATAGCGCTGGATAATTCTATCAAGTTCAGCATTTTGAATATTGGGGTTATAACGTAAAGCCAATAAAATAGCTTCTCTTAAACTTAAATGTTGAATTTTCTTATTCTTTACACTTGGCGCGGTTGGCAATTCAACCCAATTGTTGAGCATGTATTCAGGATTAGCCATGGCTGTTTCTAAACGTTGGCTTGCCTGGCTAACTTCTAGAGCTTCTTGCTTAGGCGCCTCTACCCAACGATATAATGAGCTACTTTCTTTACGAGGAGTCGTGATGGAAGCTGCATAAAGATTAAGCCCCCCTAAAACCATAGCTAGGGCCCAACCAAGCACTAAACGTATTAACCTCATGTTTAACAAAAGCATCAAACCTTAAAAGTCTTCATGGTTAAATTTAAATCATATCTTGCTGCACTATACCATTTTTAATCTTGCTGGCAAGCCTAGCGTAAGACTTAAGATTCTAATCTAACGTCAACCACTAAATTTTAGACAAGGTGCAGGTGAGGGAGGCGAAGAAGTGTACATAAAAGTACATGACTGATCCGAGTGAACTTGCAACGCAGTATAGAGCTTAGTGAATGTCATATATATCGCTGCCCACCAAGCTTTAGACAAGACGCAAGTGAAGCGAGGCGAAGGAGTGTACATAAAGTACATGACTGATCCGAGTGAACTTGCAACGCAGTATAAAGCTTGGTGGATGGCGATATACAATAAAAACTATTCTTTCCTAGAAAGACTATGACATAATCCCTACTAAACGATTTACCCTAAAATAATATGAAGTATTCTGACTTGCGGGATTTTATTGAACAACTTGAAGCCCGTAACTTATTAAAGCGTATTAACTATCCTGTATCGCCTTATCTCGAAATGACGGTAGTTAGCGATAAAGTTTTAAAGGTCCAAGGACCGGCGCTCCTCTTTACGCAACCTAAACAAGCGTCAATGCCTATATTAACTAATCTTTTTGGGACAGTAGAACGGGTTGCATTAGGTATGGGTGAAGAAAGTATTACAGCTTTAAGAGAAGTAGGTAAATTGTTAGCGGCATTAAAAGAGCCTGAACCTCCTAAAGGGTTTAAAGATGCCTTTAGCAAGTTACCTCTTTTAAAGCAAGCGTTAAATATGGCACCTAAATACATCAATTATGCAACTTGCCAAACCCATGTATGGGAGAAAGACGAGGTTGATTTGTATCGTCTACCGATTCAAACTTGTTGGCCTAAAGATGCAGCACCCTTGATTACTTGGGGATTAGTAACCACTAAAGGCCCTGAGAAAACGCGAGAAAATATGGGTATTTATCGCCAACAAGTGCTAAGTAAAAATAAACTGATTATGCGGTGGTTATCTCATCGAGGTGGTGCTTTAGATTTTCAAGCTTGGCAGCAAGCTTACCCTGGGGAACGTTTTCCTTTTGCCGTTACTTTAGGCGCTGACCCAGCCACTATTCTTGCAGCGGTTACACCGATTCCTGACACACTATCTGAATATGCTTTTGCAGGACTACTACGCGGCCAACGCACTCAATTAACCCGTTGCATAGGTAATGATTTACATGTACCTGCAACTGCTGAAATTATATTAGAAGGTTATCTAGAGCCTGGCGTTGAAGCACCAGAGGGTCCTTATGGTGATCATACGGGGTATTATAACGAAGTACAGGCCTTTCCCGTTTTCACGGTAGAACGAATAACTCATCGCGATCAACCTATTTACCATAGTACCTATACTGGCCGCCCACCTGATGAACCAGCTATTTTAGGCGTTGCTTTAAATGAAGTATTCATCCCATTATTGCAAAAACAATTTCCGGAAATTGTTGATTTTTATTTGCCTCCTGAAGGATGTTCTTATCGATTGGCTATCGTTACAATTACAAAACAATATCCTGGTCATGCTAAGCGAATTATGATGGCCGTTTGGTCTTTTTTAAGACAATTCATGTATACAAAATTTGTCATTGTTTGTGATGATGATATTGATGCACGCAATTGGCAGGATGTTATCTGGGCAATGACGACTCGCATGGATCCCTCACGTGATACTGTTGTAATGGATAATACACCTATTGATTATCTAGATTTTGCCTCACCTATTTCAGGGCTAGGTTCGAAAATGGGATTAGATGCAACAAGTAAGTGGCCCGGTGAAACACAGCGTGAATGGGGTGAGCCTATAACTATGGATAAGGATGTTGTACAGACTGTAGAAGCTTATTGGCAACATTTAGGATTATCATTGTGAATCAAACTTTAATTAGCGCCCAGATTGAGTGTATTTCACCGCTAACCGACAGGGTTATGAAAATCATCCTATCGCCTAGTCATTATATTGATTATCAAGCGGGACAATATTTACAAATTTTTTTAGCAAATGAGTATTTAAGTTATTCTATCGCTAACGCGCCTTTAGGCTCTCATAAATATGAGCTTCATATTCGGCATGTCCAACAAGACCTTTGTAATCGCGCCCTCTTTGCTGAAATCAAAAAACGAGGCGCAGTTAACATTCGTTTACCTTTTGGTGATTGTCATTTAAATAAATTAAAAACTAAGGCGCCCATATTGTTTATTGCTGGAGGTACTGGCTTTGCACCTATTAAAGCAATGATAGAACAATTATTAGCTACAGGTGATTCAAGGCCTTTTGAGCTTTATTGGAGCGCACGTTCTCAAAGTGATTTATATATGGATGAAAAAGTGAAGCAATGGCAAGCCCATGTTGACCATTTTCGTTATTTTCCTCTTTTATCTAATACTAATATAAAAGATAAAATTGCTAATTATATAGTTCAGCAACACCCACATGACTTGAATAAATATGAAATTGTTATTGGCGGCCCGTTTGATATGGTTTATGACATTCGTGATGCCTTAGTTGCCCACGGAATTCCAATTAATCATATATATTCTGATGCATTTAGCTTTGAAGCAAAGAAGGAGTAATTAAATGGAAACGGTTTATCAAATTTTAGGACTTATTGGTGCAGCATTAATTATATGGATTATGTATCGCAGTATTAAATCTAGGCCCGATTTATTTAGCCGCGACAATTTAAATAAAAGTTTTTTTACCATGGGAATATTAGCTATCATTTTAATTGCCTTTGTAGGCCTACTAATATTAATGGTTAGGAATACTTAGTGCCTATTTATATTACTACAATAACGACCCTGTTGTATTTTAAGATAAGAAGAAATTTTTGGATTATCAATTTCATGCTCAAAAAGATCGTGTTTTAAATGGCACTCTTCCACGTAAGTTATTTGACTACTATTATCAACCAATAAACGATACCAAGGATTGCGAGTAGCAAAATCACGCTTAGTTGCTTGGGGGTTAGGGCGCCCCGAAGCTTGGAAGAGAGGATCGATATCGATAACGACGGCTCGATAACCTTGCCGTTGATGCACAACACAATCACCAATATTAAACTTTGCCACTTTTTGCATGTTACCTTCCTTTAATAAAGGTAGAACATGTTTTTTATCGGTTATTATGTTTACAAACTTAAGTATTTTTCTGTTTATAGGACGCTAAAATAATACCTAGCTCATATAAAATGCACAGTGGGACCGCGAGCATAACTTGTGATAGAACATCAGGTGGCGTTAATAACATACCAATGGTAAAGGCGCCCACAATAACATAAGGGCGAATTTGCCGTAAAACAGTGATACTTACTAAATCTAAATGAGCCAAAGTTAAACAGATGAGAGGTACTTGAAAACAAAAACCAAATAACAGCAACATCCGCGTAATAAAATCAAGTGTGCTTGCCATATCAGGCATGATCTTAACCGGAAAAGGTGTTGCTTTAGTAAAAAATTGAAACATAAAAGGTAATACAATGTAAAAGCAAAACAGCACGCCAGTAATAAATAAAGAGATACTTAATAAGATACTACTACCTAACTTTTGTCGTTCACGTGCATAAAGTCCTGGCGCTGCAAACTGCCAAATATGATAAAGTGCAACGGGTGCGGTACAGAGTAAGGCTGTATCAGCAGCTAAATTGAGTGGTGTTAGAATGGGAGACGTAATTTGAGTTGCAATAATAAAATTATCAGCCGGTAAAATAGAAAGCAACGGCTTTACGAGCCAATAAAATAGTTGTTGCGAGAAATAAAAAAACAATACAAAAAAGCATAGAAAAATACTTATTACAAGCAACGCACGTTGTCTTAATTCTAATAAGTGGCTTAACATGAACTCGCTTGATAAGTTAAGTTTTAAATTAGCATAATTTTATTCTTGATAGGGAGCAACCTTTCTGCAAAATTTTTAATTATGCAGCTTAAAATTAATAGGAACATCTCATTTTACGTTGCATAATTTCAGCCGTAGCTAACCCATTAATATCTATTCAACTCCTGTCAAGACTGTAAATTACAAGTTAAAATAATACCTTTATACAGCCTTAAAGCGATATAATATGCTCTTAAGTACAGTTTAAGGTGTTTTGAGGTAATTAAGTGAACCATAAGCCACGAAAGCGATTTGGTCAGAATTTTCTAAAAGATCAGGCCATTATTGCAAATATAATTAATGCACTTAGCTTACATCCTGATGATAATGTCTTAGAAATTGGCCCTGGCAAAGGCGCATTAACCAATTTACTGTTAAAACATTTAAAAAAACTAAGAGCTGTTGAAATTGATAGAGATTTACAGGCCTTCCTAAGCCAGGCTTTTAAACCAAATCAATTAGAAATTATAGCTGCCGATGCACTAACTATTCCTTATGATACCTGGGGGAATCAGTTACGTATTGTAGGTAATTTACCTTATAATATTTCTACCCCTTTAATACTACATCTGTTATCTTTTGTTAAAAATATCAAAGACATGCATTTTATGCTGCAAAAGGAAGTGGTTGAACGGTTAAGCGCAGAACCTGGTAATAAGGACTATGGTCGATTAAGTATTATCGTACAATACTATTGTGAAGTAACCCCTTTATTTGATGTACCGCCAGAGGCTTTTTATCCTGAGCCCAAGGTCAATTCATCGGTAGTAAAATTAGTGCCTTACTTAACTTTACCTCATCCAGATGCTGACCTTAAAATATTACAAAAATTAGTAGCAACTGCATTTTCGATGCGACGTAAGACCTTAGCTAATAATTTAAAATCACTTATTAGTGCACAAGAATTAACTAGTTTAGGGATTGATGCTGGTTATAGGCCTGAACAAATTAGTCTACTAAACTATATTAGAGTGGCTAATTTTTTAGCAGAAAAAATAAATTTAAATAATAAACGGTAATTTTATAAATCATGGCTAAATTTTTGGAGATTAACTTGTTTAATCGATACAGTAAAAAAGGTATAGGACAGGCTAAACCCTTAAAGGATTTAACACGAATACTAACTGTAGAAGAAATACTTTCAGAAGAGAAAAGGGCTTTATTGCTAGAGCAAATTGGTAGCGCGTGCTCTTTAGAGAAATCACGCTTTGATAGCCTTTGTTTAAGTATTATTCATAATTTGGTTAATCATGTACAAAATTTACCAGAAACTTCAAACAGTTATTATTCTCAACAAGGCGGTCTATTAGATTATGCGCTTAATCGAACTGAAGCAGCACTTAATTTATTTAAAAAATTTGTCCTCTTAGAAGAAGAGACAGATTATTCCGAAGAACAAAGATTATGGCAATATGCTTTATTTTCTGCAGCCTTATTACAGGGCATTGGCAAATTACAAATTGATTATCTAGTAGAGCTTTATGATAATAACGGGCAATTCCTAAAATTATGGAACCCATTACTAGAAGACTTAGCTTCTATAGGTAGCTGTTATAATTACTCTTTTCAAAAAGAAAATGATAATGATTTACGTAAGCGTTTAAACATTCTTTTAGCCCGAACGTTAATGCCAACAAGCGGCTTTAGTTGGATTGTTTCTAATACGCAAGTTTTAGCTGTTTGGCTTGCCTTACTTAATGAAGATCTGTATTCAGCAGGAACACTGGGCGCTATATTAATTCGCGCGGATGCAATAGCAATACAACGATATCTCAATCAATTAAACTTTAAACTTGCAAGTAATAAAAATAATCGCTATGGCAGGACAGGTACCTTTACTGGTGGAGTTCCAGAATCCATTAGTGAGCTGGAACAACAAATAGGAACACAATTCGTCCAATGGCTGACTAAATCTCTAGAGTCTGGAATTATTATGATTAATAAGGCACCTTTATATATGGTACCAGGCGGTTTATTAATGTGTCCTGATATTTTTAAATGGTTTGTTCGAGAGCATCCTGAATATAAAAACTGGCAAGCTGCTCAAAATGCTTTTTTATCTTTAAAATTACATGAAGTTGGCCCCGACGGTAGCACTTTAGCTCGCTTTGAGCAAAATAATACTAAGCAAATGCAAAGTGGTATTGTATTTAGTCATTATGCGGTTGCCTTACCTGCTTCAGTCCAATTTTATAATTTAAACACAGGCAAAACATCAACCATATCGGATATTGAAGTTATTCATTCAGCGCAATTTTCTAGTAATTTTACTGCACCGCAACAAACGAATGTTACTAATTCGTTAGAGGTATTAAATACAGCTGGCCAGTGGCAACAAGCAACCGTCTCAAAAACGCCAGAGCAAAAATTAAATCCTGGATTAACATCGCGTGGCTGACTATGTTATTGGTGATATACAAGGTTGTTTTGAGCCGCTTCTACGTCTACTTGACCATATACAATTTAATGAGCATACAGATAAACTCTGGTTTGTTGGCGATTTAGTCAACCGCGGCCCCCAATCTTTAGAGGTCCTTCGATTTGTTAAAGATTTACCTATTAAATCGCCGATGACATTAGGAAATCATGACCTACATCTATTAAACAAGCTCTTTGGTAATGCTTCGAGAACAAATAAAGATGACACGCTGCAATCAATCTTAATGGCCGATGATAGATATGAGCTAGGACACTGGTTGCGTCAACAGCATTTTCTTTATTACAGTGAAGCATTTAATATTGTCATGTGTCATGCTGGCATAGCCCCTATATGGGATTTAGCTACTGCTAAAGCATGTGCTTTAGAATTAGAAGCTGTTTTACAGGGCGAAGATTACCAGGCTTATCTAAATCATATGTATGGCAACCTACCGAATTCTTGGTCACCTCATCTTACGAGTTTTGAGCGGTGGCGAGTTATTACAAATTATTTTACTCGTATGCGTTTTTGCGGATCTCATGGTGAACTACATTTAGAATATAAAGGGACTATTGAGGAAGCTCCACTCCAATTCATACCGTGGTTTTCTGTCCCAGGAAGGCAAGAAATTGAGGCGGATATTGTTTTTGGCCATTGGGCTGCCCTACAAGGTAGGTGTTCTCACCCTCGTATTTATGCTCTCGACACAGGCTGCTTATGGGGCGGGCGCCTTACGGCTTTACGTCTTCAGGATAGACAACTTTTTTCTGTTCCTGGCTTAAAAATATAAATGTATAAGCTTTAGAATAAAGGCCATTTAAAATCTTTTTTATTAGAGTAGGTCTTTTATCTTTTAACGTGAATTCTAAGCAGATTTATTTTAGGGAATAAAATAATGAATAATTGGATGATTTATGGCGCGAATGGCTATACAGGTGAATTAATAGCAAGAGAAGCAAAAGCTCGAGGGCTAAGCCCAATTCTTGCTGGACGTAACGCTGATAAAATTCACTTATTGGCTAATGAACTAGGATTTACGAGCCGTGTTTTTGATTTATTCGAGCAAGCTGACTTAATAAAACAACTCACTGATATAAAAATAGTCTTAAATTGCGCTGGTCCTTTTTCCTCTACAAGTCAACTATTAATATCAGCATGTATTCAATCTAATACACATTATGTAGATATTACGGGTGAGATCAGTGTTTTTGAATATGCTTATGGGCAAAAGGAGCAGGCAGAAATAGCCCAAATCGTACTTTGCCCAGGGGCAGGATTCGACGTTATACCAACTGACTGTGTCGCAGCAAAATTAAAGCAAGCGCTGCCAGATGCTAACTATTTAGCGCTAGGCTTTGATTCTAACTCTGTTTTGTCGCCAGGCACAGCAAAAACGGCTGTCGAAGGTTTGGCAGAGGGAGGTAAGGTGCGTATTAATGGGGAACTAAAAACGGTCCCGTTAGGATGGAAAACACGTAAAATTGATTTTGGCAAAGGTGAAAAATTAGCCACCACTATTCCCTGGGGCGATGTGAGCACTGCTTATTACACAACAAAAATACCTAATATTGAAGTTTATCTTCCTATCTCTCCAAAGAATCTATCTTTCCTCAAAAAAGCCAATTACTTACGGTGGCTTCTAAAATTAAACTTTGTACAAAAATTTTTAAAAAAGAAGGCTGCAGCTCAAAAAGGCCCAGATGCTAAACAACTTAAAGAGCTAGTTACCTATGTTTGGGGAGAAGTAAAAAACACTAAGGGTGACAGTAAAACTATTCGTATTACCACTGGTAATGGATACGCCCTTACAGTAACAGGTAGCTTAGCAATTGTCGAACACCTCTTAAAAAATCAAGTAAAAGGTGGGTATCGAACACCTTCACAATTAATGGGTGCAGCATTCATTGATCAATTAACGTTAAATTAATTAAAACCCTAAATTTAGGGTTTTATTCACAAGCCTGCTAACTAGAAAACTACTTTAAGGCCCTTTAATAGTAGACTCTAAAATTTTAATATCATCAACAAAGCATTTTGTTTCACCACTCCAAGGAAAAGTAAATGCTTCACAATGATAAGTCAGCATAACATGTTTATTGCTTTCCATGGCTAAAATGGCTTTCTTTACTAAATCTGATTTAAATTGACCAAGCGTAAAATGAAACTCTTTGCCAGTTGCGCCACTTGCATTATCAAGCCCACCACGAATTAACTCCCCTTCGTACGTACCCCAGTAACGACCTTCTTTTGCGACTTTGACAATAATACCTGACTTCTGTCCGGATTGAGTTGTCCAGCAACCTGTTAACAAACTACTTGTTACTAAAAGCAAGCCAGCCAGAATTATCCTCATAAGCGCCACTCCCCGAAATAATGAATTAGATTAATAAATGCTTTAGCTAATTATCCAGCTTATTTAGGCTTTTTTAAATATTACAAATAATTAAGCATAATCTATTCTGTTATCACTAATTAAGTATAGAAAATAATTATAATTTTATCGCTTTCCGATAAGATTAAGCAAATGAGGTAAGTTAATTTTTATCAAGTAAGGTAGATAAACTTTAATTTAATAGAAGATTAGATAGCATAGAAAAATTTTACTTAACCGTAGGTAAAAAGATGCCTTTCATTAAACTAGTTAATGAAAGGCAAACTAAATTAGTGCATCATAACATAACGGCCATGTTTAACTGTATAAGTATGACCATTATGATAAATAACACCATGCTTACGGAAAGCAACCATATCTCGATAAACAACAGGTTGGCCTGTTAACACAGCTACACCACCACCAACTGTATCAGTAACAACTGCACCAGTTGTATTGACAACACCTGTGCTTGTTCTTACGACAGCGCCACCCATGTTGTCCATAGTATTCCAACCACAGCCAGCTAAGGCTGCTGAAAGTATAGCAACAGAAGTTGCTGTGAGTATTAACTTTTTCATATTCTTCCCTCTTTCGTTAATAGTCCATAATTCACTACTACAGTTTAAACATAGTACAAAATTTTATAATTGCTAAATTTAAGAGGGAAAATAACTTTTATAAACAAGGATAAATTATAGGTTGAGCGTCTAACTTATACACTAATAAGGCTCAATTATTACTATAGATATTTGTGGGAACTTCACTAATTTCACTCTCGGCTTTCTTGGCAGAGAAAAATTGTGGCATTAGAACCTCTTTTGCTTGCTGACTAACTGATCTTCTTGAATCAGGCCTACCGAGTTGCTCTACACTTAAATTAACCTCCCCTTTTAAAGGTGCATTATCTACTTTATTTTGACAATGACGTGAAATAAGTGCCAGGGTTAAACCTATCGTAAGAAGAATGCCACCAACTAATGCAATGCTAGCGCTACTTACAGCTACTGCAGCGCCAACAGGCGGTATTAAAGTAATGAGTGCAGTAGTTAATGCTAAAAACCCACCTAACACTAGCAGAGCACTAGCGACCTCTACACTAGGATAAGACATTATTTTTACAGCCAAAGAGGTATCTGGAGAATATTGAATGAGCAGTGTTACATCGATAATTATGGTTTCTTTTGGTGTAATTTTTAAATGCTTTAATTCTTCATCAAGTATGTTCCATTCAAAACCAGAATGAAAAATCCCATGGCTACTATTATTTTCTAGCATTGCTTTATCAGCTATATCATAAAAGATAGTAAGTTGTATTTTTTTACAAGTAGACCATCTATCACTTTGGGTTTGTTCTCCTATACCAAATGACTTTTTTTTTAAAAAGAAGTGCATGCCTCGAGAATTAGGATTATTTTCTAATAAAAATACTGAGGGTTTAAAATTTTTTTTCATAATATACAATTATTAGTCAGATTAAGCGCCAAAGTATAAACTTTTATAGTAACTTCTCAAACTCTAATTGCCTAAGATATAGTCTTCGTTTTTCTCAGACTAAAATAAGAACAAACATGGCCTTAATTAAAGGCTAGGACAGATCTATAATTTTTAAAAATTGTTTAATGCAATTAAGAATACATCAAGGAAGAGCCTTAAATAAGGATAAGTACCCCTTAAGAAATCTATATGCTTCTTTATAAATACCGGGGCTGTTTGACTCCCTAGGCCCTGCGATATTAAGTACACTAATATTATTTACCTCTACCCAGTCTACGCAATTATTTGTTTGAACTTTATATAAACTAACTATTAAATAGGGTTTATGTTGTTTTTTAGCCTCTTGAATTGTTAAACCGGTACCATCTTGCATATTAGACCATGGCCAATTAGGTACAATAATTAAGGTGCCATCCGAATCACGAACGTTTAATTTTGTACGTCTAGCCGGATCTGATGTAGTAGTTTCTTGTAAACTAGGATACTGATTTAAGATACAACTACCATTTTCATCTAACCCGCCTTTTACACACCATCCTCCAGTCATAAATCCTAACTCCGCTGCAACCTTAAGCGCTGCGTGATCTACCCCTGTTTGGCCACCAGAAACAATTTTATTAACCATGCCATCACTCTAATATTAAATAAATACACGTAAACTTAGGAGAATTTATCAATTGATGTGTTAACGTAAGACCACATACATGCAATTTTTGCAAATAAATTGTAAAAAAAGCCTCAATTTGCCTAAATAGTCCTCTAATTAAGGTTAAGATCATAACATTAGTAAAGTATTAAGGAAGCAGACATGGCTACGTTATCAGCACTTGGTACTCCACCCAAGTTAGAAAATGGAGATAGAAGAGACGCAAAAGCTAAACCCGTTGAAACCATTTGTAGTATGTGTAAAGCCCTTGGCCGAACTTTTTGTCAAGGCCACGGGGGTGGCGGTGGCGGTTCCAGTGATAAAGGTAAGTTATCAGTGCGTGATCCAGGTGATTTGTATGAGAACGAAGGTACACCCTCACTCAATTTAAAACCATCTCCTATAGAGGGAATGTTATTATCTTCATTTTTAGAAGCTAGTGAGGTATGGCATGAATCACCCGAAGAAGACCTCCTATATGGCTATAATAATGATTTAGCCCTTATCTTCTTATCTTTGAATTTATCCCAGGGCTTGATTACTTTTAAAGAAAATAAATTGCTGGATATAGATGAACAAAAGGATCTTGCCACTCTATATGATGCGATAAATAATGAATTCAAACAATTTAAAAAAGAATTGAGCGATCAAAATATTAAGCTTAATGCCACATTAATTCGGGTAGATAATAAACTAAGTATTTCTTTTCGTGGTGATTCATCAAAATACTACGATGCATTTGTTACAAGGCTAATGGATAAAAATTTAATTCCTGCAAAAAAAGTGGAATTAGAGCTTGCGCAAACTGCACAAAAACAAGGCGTTTTTCTCGCCTCAGATAATAAAGCAGATGATTACAAATCACCAACGCCCTTTGATATTTCTCGTGGACCAAGACCACCTGGTTATCCAGAACAAGCCGGCTAAATTATAGCGTTATTGCTTTAACTTTTTGTCAAAATTATTCGCATGAGGAAATAAGTGATAGGCACAAAAAGTAAAATAATGAGCAATGGCGCAATCTTTTCATTCATACCCAAAAAATAAACAAAAAAGTTCAATAAAATTACGCTAAAAATAAACTGTAGCAAATAGATTAGAGGAAATTGAAGGCTCTTTTTAAACGAATGCTTTTCCTTAAATACATAAATTAAATTAAGTAAATAAGAAGTAACGACACTTAATAAATAAGTAATAGAATAAGCAATATTCAGTGTGGTAACATTTAATAGAAAAAGATATACAAGATAGCTAATAAGCGTGTTTAGAGTGCCAACTATCACAAACCTTATAAAGGTAGGATTATAAAATTTCTTTACCCACTCAAGCTGAGTTACCGTCAATCTCATCAAAAATTCTCCATACCTGTACTTATTAATTCTAACATTAAAATAATTAGACTTAATAACAAGGATATAATTTCAATCACTGTTACAAACCTAGCAAGAGTCGCTGTGGAATTAGTGCGTAATCAGTATTATTTATCCATTTCATCATTAATATTGCTATTCTTCTATCATTATAGGTATCAGAATTAGTTAATTAAAATTATTTATAACGCGAATTCTGTTTAAGCTATTAATTCATATCGCTCATTATCATCAAGCTTAAGAGCAGGTTTGTTAGGATGTAGTGCATAAGCAATACATGAAGCAATCATATTGGCAAAGCCATTAATAGGACTTCGGTGTCTAGTATGTTCAAGATGAAAGACATTTTTAAGTAGGTTGTTGGTGCTTTCAATAAGCCCACGTTTACGTAGAAAAATCTTATCCATAAGCGGCATTAGTTTATTTTTCATTCGTTTTCTAATTCCTGTAATCAATTGCAAGCCTCTATCGAGTAGGGTCTGGTTGGGCTTTTGATCAATATATCCTTTGTCAGCAAATAGCTTTCCAATCATATCACGTGTCATCTGCTCTACTGGTTTTCGGTCATCACAATTACCTGGGGTTAGTTTGCAAGCACATAATTGTCCCTGACTATTAGAGATAAGATGCAGTTTAAATCCATAAAACCACCCTTTAGTCGTTTTTCCAAGTTTTGCAAAATCTCGAAAAATAGCGTGGCTCGATGTCCTTTTGTTATGGCAAACAGCAAAGGAGGTTAAATCAATAAAGCCTAGGCCATCAAAGGGGACACAAAGACTTTGTAAAAAAGCACACAAGGGAACAAAATTCTTGGTAGCCTTGCTATAAATCGCGTATAGGATAGTGCTTTAGGAAAAGCTTTTCTTAAACGCCCTTGTAAAACTTCTCTATGATAATAGTGCTTGAAATCTCGATAACCGGATGGTTGAAATAATAGATAAATGGTGATGAACTCACTTTCACTTAAGTTGCCTGACCGTTTACGTTGACGCTTGCCGCCAGCTAAAAGCATCTTTTCCCATTGAGGTATAAATTCTTGACAAAAATCATCGACAAGACAGAATATTTCCTCTAAATTCATTGTAGGCCTCCAGATCATTTTTATTGTTCGCACAACGAATTTGATCATAGTGAGGCCTTTTTTTCAATTATTCCTTAAGCAGAATTCGCGTCTTAGAGCTAATCCTGCTAACTTAACCCTTAAGCAGTTAAACCGTCGCGATGCCTATTTACTCAAACAACCTGCCATTGCCGCTCTCTATTATTTTAAACAACGACTACATCGCTTATTGATGAAAAAGCATCGTACTGCTAAACAGTGCGCTCGACTCATTCTACTCTTCCTTAAGCGATTATAGCAGCTCAAAGACAGTCCTATTGCTTCTCTAAAAACCCTCGGTAAAACTATCTTTCTTTGGCGGGAAGAAATCGTTAGAATGTGACGCTTTACTAAAAATAACGGTATCACTGAAAGCTTCCATCGTAAGATGAAGCTCATTCAACGGCGTGCTTATGGCTTTAGAAATTTTGAAAATTATAGGTTGAGAGTTAAAGTCTTGTGTTCTTGATTAATGCCCCCGTAAATGGGGAAGACCCTCTTGCTCCTTTACAAACCCTGGCTAAAACCCTGTATCTCTGGCGAGAAGAAGTCGTGCGTATGTGGCGATTTACTAAAAATAACGGCATCACTGAAGGCTTTCATCGTAAGATGAAACTCATCCAACGACGTGCCTATGGCTTTAAAAATTTTGAAAATTATCGTATAAGGGTGAAAGTGTTATGCGGTTGATTATTGTGCCCCCTAATTTGGGGAAGACCCCACATATTCGACACGTAAAATTTGAAATTTTGATGAATCAGTATAGAAGCCATATAAAATATGGCTCCCCGGGACGGGCTCGAACCGCCGACCTAATGATTAACAGTCATCCGCTCTACCGACTGAGCTACCGGGGAATGAGGCGGAATCTTAAATCGATTCCGCTTGTGGGTCAATAGTATTATTAAGTATTTTGAATTTTTTTTACTTTTGACAGAATTGCTGCAAGCGATCCATGGCTTTTTGTAGACATTCCATACTTGTTGCAAACGATAAACGAATACAACCTTCATTACCGAATGCGGACCCAGGCACTAAGGCGACACCTTCCTCTTGTAATAACTTTTCTGCAAACTCGATATCATTAGCAAAGCCTTTGCGCGTAATAATTTCTTGCACACTAGGAAAAATATAGAAAGTACCATCAGCTGGAATAACTTCAACGCCATTTATATTATTAAGTCGATCAACAAGGTAATCATGGCGTTGTTTAAATGCTTTAACCATGTCCTGTACCGTTTCCAAACCGCCATTTAAGGCAGCGACCGCTGCGCGCTGGGCGATTGAGCAAGGATTAGACGTTGCTTGAGACTGGATGGTTTTCATCGCATTGATAAGGGAGGCAGGCCCTGCAGCATAACCAATGCGCCAGCCAGTCATAGCATATGCTTTAGAAACACCATTAAGAACAATAGTACGATCATAAAGATCAGGACAAACATTTAAGATATTGGCAAATGGGTGTGACCAAATAATATGCTCATACATATCATCTGTAGCAATTATAACATGTGGATGACGCTGCAAAATCTCAGCAAGTGCTTGTAATTCAGCTATACTATAAGCTACGCCCGAGGGGTTAGAAGGACTATTTAGGAACAATAATTTTGTTTTAGGGGTAATAGCCTCTGCAAGTTGATTAGGGTTAATTTTATAGCGATTTGCCGGCATAGACGGTATAATAACAGGTTTACCACCAGCTAATAAAACGATATCTGGATAAGATACCCAATAAGGCGCCGGAATAATAACTTCATCACCGTCATTAATAAGAGCTTGGCAAAGATTATAAATACTTTGCTTACCGCCAACAGAAACAAGGATCTGATTTAATTGATAATCAAAACCGTTATCTCGCTTAAATTTATCGCGAATAGCTTGTTTTAATTCAGGTATACCGTCAACTGCTGTGTATTTAGTAAACCCAGCATTAATAGCAGCAATGGCAGCTTCTTTAATATGATTGGGGGTATCAAAATCAGGCTCGCCTGTTCCTAAATTGACAATATCAAGCCCTTGAGCTTGCATTTGAGTGGCCTTTGCTGCTACAGCTAAGGTAGGAGAAGGTTTTACTTGCTGCACGCGATTAGCTAGTGCAATGTACATATTAAAGCTCCTGTTAAATTGATTTTCGTAGTTTTAAATCAAATTAGGTTATTGTTGAAATGAAAAACATATTTAAAATTTATTCGAATTATAAACCAGCGGGCGATCAGCCTACAGCGATTAATTCCTTAATTGATGGTCTAAAATCAGGCTTAGCGCGCCAAATCCTTTTAGGTGTAACTGGTTCAGGTAAAACGTTTACTATTGCTCATGTTATTCAGGCATTAAAGCGACCTACGTTGATCATGGCGCCTAATAAAACATTAGCAGCACAGCTCTATGGCGAATTTAAAGCGTTTTTTCCTGATAATGCCGTCGAATACTTTGTCTCTTATTACGATTATTATCAGCCTGAAGCTTATGTCCCCTCCTCTGATATGTTTATTGAAAAGGATGCCTCTATTAATGAGCATATTGAACAAATGCGTTTATCAGCTACAAAAGCTTTAATTGAACGCAAAGATGCAATTATCGTTGCTACAGTTTCTGCCATTTACGGCTTAGGCGATCCTGATTCTTATTTGCGTATGTTATTACATCTATCCCGTGGAGAACAATGTGACCAGCGTAAAATTTTACAACGCCTTGCTGAAATGCAATACACCCGTAATTTGAATTTCTTGGAACGAGGTCAATTTAGAGTCCATGGTGATGTTATTGATGTGTTTCCTGCTGATGCTGAGAAAGAAGCTATTCGTATTGAATTATTTGATGATTATGTAGAAAATTTAGCAAGCTTTGATCCGCTAACAGGCGAAGTAATTCAACGCTTACCACGCGTTACCGTCTTTCCAAAAACTCATTATGTAACGCCGCGAGATAAATTATTACAAACAGTTGAATTGGTAAAAGAAGAATTACGTGAGCGTGTTAATGAATTTACTGCGCAAAATAAGTTAGTAGAGGCACAGCGGCTACAACAGCGTACATGTTTTGATATCGAAATGATGTTAGAGCTTGGTTATTGTTCCGGCATAGAAAATTACTCTCGTTATTTGTCAGGACGACAGCAAGGTGAAGCCCCTCCTACACTGTTTGATTACCTACCCCCAGAAGCATTATTAATTATTGATGAATCGCATGTCACAGTACCGCAGATCGGTGGAATGTATCGTGGCGATCGCTCACGTAAAGAAACCTTAGTTAATTACGGTTTTCGCCTTCCATCAGCGCTAGATAATCGACCGTTACGTTTTGAAGAGTTTGAAGCGCGCTCACCACAGACAATCTATGTTTCCGCAACGCCAGGCCCTTTTGAAATGCAACATGCTGATAATATAGCTGAACAAGTAGTAAGGCCTACTGGGCTTGTTGATCCAGATGTTATAATACGGCCTGTAAAAAATCAGGTTGATGATTTACTTTCTGAAATCAATCTTGTCGTTAAACAAGGCTATCGTGTTTTAGTAACAACGTTAACCAAACGCATGGCTGAAGATTTAACAGATTATTTAAGCGAGCATGGGATAAAAGTACGCTATTTACATGCTGATATTGATACCGTTGAACGTGTCGAGATTATTCGCGACTTACGTTTAGGTGAGTTTGATGTTTTAGTTGGCATTAATTTACTCCGGGAAGGCTTAGATATGCCTGAAGTAGCGTTAGTCGCTATTTTAGATGCTGATAAGGAAGGTTTTTTACGTTCTGATCGGTCATTGATTCAGACCATTGGCCGTGCCGCTCGTCATATTAAAGGCCGTGCAATTTTATATGCAGACCGAATTACAGGCTCAATCCAACGTGCCTTGGATGAAACAAAAAGGCGACGGGATAAACAAATTGCTTTTAACCTTGAGCATGGTATTACACCGCAAGGCATCAACAAAGCCGTCCAAGATATTATGGAAGGTGCTTATGGAGGTGCTAAGCGTAAAAACCAAGTTGCTGAGCGCCAGCCAACTTATAAATCTTTGACCCCTGAACAATTAGCAAAACAAATAAAGTTACTTGAAAAAGAAATGTATGCACATGCAAAAAATATGGAATTTGAGTTAGCAGCAAAAGTAAGGGATCAGTTATTAGCTTACAAGGAGCAATTAAAGAGTTTTGATATATAGGTAGCCGACAGCATGAGATTTGAACCCTTGGGTTCAAGTGGGTAGCGGATGAGTTAGTTCAGGCTTCCCACTTCAAGGTGGGCTTGCACAACGCTAACTACAGGATGCTTCCCTAAATATGTGCATTGGTTCATAAATCTAGCTACTGTCGGTTAAATGGAGTATAGCACCGACTACAATACATGACCATTAAATCAACAGTTAAAAAATAGAAAAGAAAGATGCTTTCTATTAATCCTTAAGCTTTAGAAGGGTTATTTCACTTAGAGCCTAATAAATTAAAGTTTAAAAAGGTACTTCAATCTATTTTTTCTTCGATAAAAGGATTGCCATTGACTACTTGATTTATCTTATTTTCTAAAGAATTAATAAATTGGGTAACTTGGTGTCTTTGCTGTTCCTGCTGTTTCTGGCAGACAATGAGCTCATGGCTAACATGTAGGGAGGCCAAAACTAAATTTTGAAAATCATCTAGCTGTTTAAATTTTTTTTTATTCTGTAATAATTGCTCATTTAATTTAGCTGCAGCCAGCTGTAGATTATCAACTTCATTTTCAGGGCACTTAATATCGTAATTCTTATTTAATAATTTTATTGTACAAGTTTTTGACGTTGTCATATTTTTTCGCCTTAAGCTGTTCACCATAAGCACCTTAGCGCAGTTATTTTTCAATTGATTAAGCAAGTTTATTAAGACAAATGCCTTTACCCTAAATCTATCTACATCTCTGAATCCGGCGGCTAAACCGCGAGATGTAGGTATAAAAAAACAAGTTATTTAATCTCGCTACGTTCCGCAACTTGTTCGCAAAATCCAGATTCAACCCTAGCACTCGATCCCGC